>PBNZ01000028.1 GCA_002723275.1 Planctomycetaceae bacterium | reverse complement strand
TGACATTGTTCTGTCGATTCAGTGTATGCCGCGAATTCAGTTCTGTCGTCAACCATAACTCCAAAATGTGCATGTTTGAATCGCCCGAACAACGCAGGTCGACCACCGTTGATTGGGCAGGGTGAAACCTTCTGTCATGGGCTGAAAGAGAGTGATTGTCCCGATCGAGATCCCGTTCCAATAGGGGAGGCTATGAGAGTCAGGCCAGCGATTTCAGCGTGCCGTCTGCAATCCTTTTCCTCCTGGGGATTCGGGTAAGCGTCGGCGTCCCGGTAAAATCAATCCTTTCAACATTTTCCGGCATTGGGTCAAAAATCCCGCTAGGGCTAACCGGTTTGTGGTTTCCTCTTGTGTCGCCGCTAATGTTGTTTGTCGCCGTCACTTGATACCGCTATATTGACCGAATCGCAATCGGTCCATTCCTGGTGAGGGCAGACTCGATGCTCACAATTCTGGGTCAACAAAGCAAGTTTTGTGACGGCCTGTCGCGCCGTGGCTTCTTACGGATTGGTAGCCTCGGACTTGGCGGAGCTACGTTAACGCAACTGTTGCGTGCAGAGCAGACGCACGGCATTCAGCGTTCGCACAAGTCGGTCATCATGATCTTATTGCCCGGTGGCCCCCCGCAGCTGGACATGTTTGACATGAAGCCAGCCGCGCCCGTTGAAATTCGTGGTGAGTTTACGCCGATTCGCACGAACGTTCCGGGAATCGAGATCACCGAGCTCATGCCGCGGACCGCCGCGCTGATGGACAAGTATGCCGTTGTCCGATCTCTCCACGGCGCTCGCGACGATCATAATCTTCACCAATGCCTCACCGGTTGGGAAACGCATCCGCAACAAGGAGATTCACAGGCGTTTGGTCAGTTCCCCCAGGGCGGTTGGCCTTCTTTAGGGGCGGCTGTGTCCAAGATTCAGGGATCGGTTTCTCCTGCCGTACCGTCTTTCGTGAGTCTCTCGCCGAAGAACGCGGAATCGACCACTCGAGCATCGTTGAACCAGGCAGGTTTTCTTGGGATCGGTCACGCCGGTTTTGAACCGAACCGGCGACGGCGAACGGACATTGTCTACAAGTCCGGAATGAGTGGCGAAGCACTTCGCAAGCAACAAGAATCATCGGCCGATATCGTACTCAATGACATATCACTCAGCCGACTCGCGGATCGTCAAAAACTGCATCGCAGCATCGACAGACTGCGGCGTGATCTGGATAACAGTGGCGCGCTGGACGGGATGGATGCGGTTCAAACGCAGGCATTCGGGATATTGACCTCCAGCAAACTGGGAGCGGCTCTCGATTGGCAACGTGAAGATCATTCGCTCCGTCGTGAATATGGAATCAGCGATTCAGCGATTCCCGTGAACGGAGGCCCCGAGTTGCTGAAGCAATTCATTGTGGCTCGCCGTTTGGTGGAAGCCGGAGTTCGTTGCGTCACGCTTGCTTTCAGCCCTTGGCCGCTTGAACGCGAAAGTCGTGGTGGCCACAACTGGGATTGGCACCAGGGCAACTTCAAAAAGGCGCGGTTTACCATTCCCATGCTCGATATGGGCCTGAGCGCTTTGGTTCGGGACCTCGATAACCGCGGCATGCTGGACGATGTATCGATTGTTGTCTGGGGTGAATTTGGCAGAACTCCACGAATCAACAAGGACGCAGGGCGCGACCACTGGCCGCAAGCTGCATCGGCTCTCCTTGCTGGTGGAGGTATGCGAACCGGACAGGTGATTGGCTCGACCGATGCCCATGCCAGCGAACCCAGAGACCGACCTGTTCATTATCGAGATATATTCGCGACCCTGTATCACAATCTGGGCATTCCACCAAGCAGTCTCGTGCTGCAAGACCGTGATGGGAGACCGCACCAAATCGTAGGTGGTGCGAAACCGATCGGCGAATTGCTTTAGCGACGTCGAATTCTCCAGCGGTTATTGAACGAATACGTAGCAACATGTTTTCGGAGCGCAGTGATGTTGGATCGACGATCTTTTTTGGCCGCCATGGGTGCTTTGTCTTCGGGGGCTTTATCTTCGAGTGCAAACGCATGGTCTACGGATAGCTCGAAACGTAAGCGGCTTGCCATCATTACCACCGAATGGCGTTATTATTCGCACGCATGGCATATGGGCACACGGTTCCTTGTCGGCTATCCACGCGAGGGTCGTTGGCATCACCCGCCCTTTGAAGTTGTCTCCGCCTATGTTGATCAGCAGCCTGAAAACGATCTGAGCAAAAGTCGTGCGAAGGAATTCGGCTTTAAGATCTATCCGAGCATTCCAGAAGCGTTACGCTGCGGTGGAGACCAACTCGCAGTGGATGCTGTGCTGGTGATTGGAGAGCATGGGAAGTATCCGCGAAATGAATTCCAGCAAACGCTCTATCCACGATTTGAATTCTTTAAAGAGGTGGTGAAGGTCTATCGTGAAGATGGGAAGACGGCTCCGATGTTTAACGACAAGCACTTGTCGTGGAAGTGGGCCTGGGCCAAAGAGATGGTTGATACCTCGCACGAGCTGAAATTCGGCTACTCCGCGGGTTCGTCGCTTCCCGTGACCTGGCGCATGCCTGCGATCGATATGCCCTATGACGCCAACGTTGAGGAAGTCATGTGTGTTGCGATGGGCGGGATCGACAGCTATGACTTCCATGCTTTGGAAGTGATTCAATGTATGGCGGAACGGAGAGCAGGGGGGGAGACCGGTGTGAAGTGGGTCGAGGCACTTCGAGGTGACGCCGTTTGGCGAGCCATGAAGTCTGGTTCGTGGCAGGCGGGCGGATGGAGTACTGAGTTATTTGAGTCTTGTCTCAGCCGGAGCCAAACGCTTGCTCAGCCCGAAAGCTTTAGCCATCGTTATCCGACGATCGAACAAATGCAGGAGTGGGTTAAAGATCCAATCGTCTATCGCTTCGAATACAATGATGGATTGAAAGGGACCATGCTGTTGATGAACGGGCTGGTGGGAGATTTCACCTTTGCTGCCCGATTGAAGGATCGAGAAGAACCGTTATCGACCTTGTTTTACCTGCCGCCTAACCCCAACGTGACTTATTCTGCCGCGCTCATGGAGCAGGCCGAGGAGACATTTGTGACGGGGAAGTCGCCCTATCCGGTTGAGCGAACTTTGCTGACAGGTGGATTGGTCGAAGCGGGTGTGCAATCGCTGGCGAAAGGTAAACGAATTTCCACTCCGTACATGAAGGTGCGATATCGCGTTCCTCGCGAATCGACATTTGCTCGCAGTTAGCTCACGTGAGTTGCGACGTGAGTGGCTGCCCATCCAATCTGTTGTCTAGACGAGCACTCACATGCCTAATCCCAACGTGCCACTAAGACGCCGTACCGAATCCCTTGAAGAAAAGGTGCAGTTGCTCCGTCGGGCGTATGCTTCCAACCGTTTGGAACTGGTTGAATCACTCGCCGATTCCATTAAGGATTCCATCCAATTTGATCGGCAGTCGGCAGCACCGTCTGTTGAGTCGCAGCCGTGGATTCGAGAGTCCATAGCGGCTAGCGAGCTGCCAAAGCCATGGGCCGATTGGGCTGAAGGGTGGGAACGTTGTAAGCCGGTGATGTTGTTCGAGACGGTTGGAATCTCGCGTCAACGCGAACCCGTCGAATTGTTCGTCTGCTTTAGAGACCATGAAATTACCGATCCTCATCGGGAAATTCGAGTTGCTCGTATTGAACAGAATGCCACCCTCAGCGAAGTGCCCTCTCAAGTGCTGGAGGATGTTCGGCTGTCCGATGGAGCTCGCGGTTGTAAATTGGTGTTTCTTGCAAATGTCGATGCTCATGGTGAAGCGACCTATTTGATCTTCTATGGAAATCCTTATGCGGAATGTCCCCACTACGTTACCGATTTGGAGACGCGGGGCGAAGAGTGGAAACTCGATATCGAAAATGAGTTTTTCGTCGCTCAAATGTCACGACAGATGGGGCAGCTCGAACGACTCATTTCAAAACGTCAGCATGGATTGGAGCTTTACGCAGGTGGCAAAGGGCATGGAGAGCCGCCGACGATCGATTGGGCTCATGACTATGTCGAGGAGGGCGGTTACCAAAAACTGCGAATGAAGAACTGGGCGGATTGCCGTAACTTTCAGGTGATTCATGGCCCTGTCTGCACGCAGATTCGCCGCTGGGGTTTTCCTTGGAGCCCCATTCATCCGCTGATTAGTCCGTCTCGATTTCATCTGGATGTGACCTATTCGTTTTGGGCTGGCTTGCCCACGTTTTTCAAGGAATCGAGCATGGAGGCGTTGGTCGACTTTCGAATTGAAGCAATGCGGGATGACGAATGGGTCTTTTCCGGGTACTCCTACACGAAGTCTCTTTGGGTCGACGCCGCTGGAAAATTACATGAAGGCCCCGTCCCGGGTGAGCATCAAAAGAATTTATGGGGTGTCGGGTTTGCCAACGAAACAAGCCGCGATGCATTCATAGCGTTGTGGTTGGAACACGATGTTAAAGGCCACCCGCAGATCAGCCATGGAGGATCCCCGACACTACAATACGACGGACACGGACAGCTTTGGTCAAGGTATCCCGCTGAGAAGACGGATTTGTCAGCAGGTGCCACATTTACGCAGCGAAATGCATATTCTTTGTTCGCATGGGGAGACGACGCTCATCAGCATGTCGAACAAGAGCGGCATCGCTGGACGAATCCTCTGCAGGTCAGCACGGACATGTTCCGGCCGATTCAACGAGCGGCGAGTCGAGGAAGTCTTGCCCGTGACGGCGAAACCGCGATGACATCAGGTCCAAAAGATCAAATCTGGAATCTGTTACGAGAAGTCAAGGACGATCAGCTTTACGGTGTTGACAGTAATATTGTTGATCTTGGCTACGTCTATGATGTGCAGGTTCGAGCAGGTGTTGCCAACGTCACTGTGACGATGCCGCACCCTGGAAGACCCGTTCACGAATTTCTCGTCACTCAAGGTGGCGGACGCGTCACGGAAGGGATTCAAGAGCGACTGATGCGAGTGCCAGGCGTGAATTCAGTGGTCGTATCACTTGAGTGGAACCCCTCGTGGTCGCTGGCCCGACTTACAGCCAACGGAAGAAAAGCGGTGGGCTGGATTAACTAGATTTGCAGCTGAAATTCGTGATTTTCGTTGAGATCACTGCAGGTTTTCTAAGCGGATTGATTGACGCCTTGATCGGTATGACGGGCCGGAGTCGTCTCGAGAGGTGGACTTGCAAGCCGAGGACTTTAATTTGTAAGACAGCGCTTTGACGTGCGTTGCTGATTGATACACACGGCGGGTGTGAACTTGCGGCGGAGATTTATTTGCATTGAAGCCGTCTTTTGAATCGGAAACTGTCGATCAAATTTAAATTTTTGATCTGGTCATGGGGTCAGTCCCAGAACATTATCGCTTAGAAATATGCCTGTGTCGGCTGAAATACCTATTGATCGTGTGATGCGGTCCCTAAATTTAGTTGTGGTCCGCAGCGTGATATCCAATTCATTGTTCGCGAGAGCTGCATCTGAGTCTTCTTCAGTTGCAAGGTTGTTAATGACTTGGGTTCACAAACCTTTTGCCGGACCGAGCTTTTGTGTTTTGTGAACAGAGATCAATTCGGTTTTGTACCTGAGTCAATACACATCGCGAACATAGCGTTTTTCACGCTTTAGATCATTGACGTACTCAGTTGCCGATTCACTTGACATTCCACCGTGTGATTCAACGATCTTATGCAGAGCTGAATCAACATCACGTGCCATTCGTTGAGCATCTCCGCACACGAAGAAATAAGCACCTTCTTGCAGCAGACCATACAGGTCTTTGCCATTTTCCAGCATCCGGTGTTGGACATAGATCTTTTCATCTTGATCTCGAGAAAATGCAAGGTCTAGACGATTTAGTAAGCCGGATGAACTCATTTCACCAATTTCGTCTTCGTAAATGAAATCCTCTGCTCGGTGTTGATCGCCGAAAAATAGCCAATTTATACCGCTGGCTCCCAGCTCGCGACGTTCTTCGAGGAACGCACGGAAGGGCGCGATCCCAGTTCCGGGGCCAACCATAATCATGGGAGCCGTGTCATCCTCCGGGACACCGAACAGTTTATTCGGCATCATGAAGACACCAGCGGTCTCGCCCGTGGGTACCATGTCAGCGAGATAAGTGGAACAGACACCGCGATGAGGTCGACTATTGTAATTCCATCGTACTGCCGCAACTGTCAGATGTACCTCACCAGGATGCGCTTTTGGACTTGAGGAAATCGAGTACGCTCGGTACTGCAACGGTTTCAACCAACTGATGACTTCGGCAACGTCGAATTTTAGGTCGGGTGCAAGATTCAGTAGATCAAGCGAGTCTTTGTTCCACAAATAAGAATCAATTGCCTCTTTGTCACCGACACTCATGACACGACTCAATTCATCGTCATTAACGTGTGGCTTGATTCCTTCTAACAGCTCATGTGATGGAGTGGAAATTTCAAGTTTGTGCGAGAGCAATTCTACAAGCGTCAGGTCTTGGTTTGGAATCGCTGTGTCGGGGGCAGCATCGAGCCGCTCCAGCCACGCTTCGACCAGATCCGTTTGATTTATCGGTACGACGCCAAGCGCATCGCCCGTTTTGTAGGTCATTTCGCTGTCACCCAAAGCGAAAGCGATATGTCGGATTTCTTTCGCAGACTTCTCACCTGACAATACGCGATTGTCGATTACTTTTGCAGAATACGGATTCTTTCGGGACCAGCCCGTTTTCACTGGGGTAGGTTCTGGATCCGCAATGGATACGCCCGCGTCCGGGATAATGGATCGCAACCACTCGGCAGCTGTTTCTTCGTAGTCTACGTCGCAGTCAAGTCGTGCTGCGAGACGATTTGCCCCCAGTTGTTCGAGGCGAGTATCGATCAGTTTTCCAGCGCGGCAAAAGTGTTCGTAGCTGGTGTCACCCAAGGCTAGAACACCGAAATTAAGTGATTCAAGACGCGGTGCTGTGGTTGCGGATAACGCCTCCCAGAAAAGTTGGGCGTTGTCCGGCATTTCTCCTTCGCCGTAGGTGGAAATGACGACAATGAGGCTTTCCATTTGGGAAAGCTGATCCATGCTCACAGCATCAAGTCCTGCAACACGCGGTTGGTAACCTTTAGTCTTTGCGAGTGTAGCCGCTTCGTTCGCTAACTCTTCAGAATTACCGGTTTGTGTTCCGTAGACGATATCCAACGGTTTTGTTTGAACCGTGGTTGCTGTGCTCGTATTGTTTTCAATGACGGCAATCCGCGAGTGGAGGCCTGCGAGAAAGCCGCTAAGCCACGCTCGCTGATCTTCAGAAAATGGAGCGTCTTTGGGGATGTAAGGTATTTCCATGTTCTTAGAGTAAAGCTGATTCTTGCGTTTATTCGATGGATGTGAATTACCCTCCCGAGGGAAGAGTGGCATTCGAGTCTTTTATTGTTCTGGTAACTGCATCGGGTACAGCATTCCGAGCAAAAAGTTCGTCGAAACTCGGGATCTTCCCTAGGGCATTTTGATTTTTCTCATCTTGTTGTGCGATCCACCCGTACGTGCCTGGACTTTCCATCGGTGTGGTCGTCCGCAGCGATAAGGCTCGCTTAAAATCACCAAGACGTTTGTTTGCGATTAAGGTGGCAATTCCTAGCTCGTCATATTCTTCTATCGCAGTGCGAGCATGTTTTGATAATGCCGACATCAGCTGGAAGTCCTCCGCGAGCACAAGATTCCTTACTAAAGTATCTTGATTCTCAGTAACCATTTCGCTTCGTTCGGCTGCAATCGTTTGGGCCATTTCAAGAACCGTGAAACGGTTTAGCAATTGGAACATGTTGTCCGTGTCGGTCTCACCGTACTTTGGTACGGCTCCATTGATGACTGGTTCCCCTTTTTTCCAGGCGGATTTCAATAAAGCGACTTGGTGTGCAGCCAATGATGTTGCTAATTCCTCGACAAGTTCTTTTCGTGTTCGTCCCTCGATGATTGCGGTCGCATCTTGATGTTGAATCAAAGCCTTCGGCATCACCCAGTAGAAGTGTAGTCGCGAGGTTTCCCAATCCTTCAGAAGCCATTCGGCTTTCTTTGAACCCGTGGCTTCGACATGTAATTGAAGTAGCTGTTTGATCGCGTCCTCATGAATCGCTGCCTGCGGACTACCGTCGGTTAGGTTTCCCATGAGTACCGAGTCATGACTCATGAAATCCGGCAGCTTTTGCTGTGGATCATACTGGTAGGCAAAGCCTCCAGACATTCCGTTGCCAAATCCCTTTGCAAAGCTCCCGATGTTCAGAACGGATCCATTGGTCATATACTCGCAACAAAAGTCCCCGACACCCTCGACCACGGCAGCTGTGCCGGAGTTACGGACGGCGAAACGGTCGCCAGCTTGTCCCTCGATAAACATCCGCCCGCCTGTAGCGCCGAACAAAGCGAAGTTGCCGATGAGCACATTTTCGCCATCAGCAGAACTACTGCCTTTAGGAGCTCGAACAATGATGGTGCCGCCGCACGCTCCTTTGCCGACGCCGTCGTTGCACGTTCCGGTGTGGCTCATAACCATGCCGTCGTTGCAGAAAGCAGCATAGCTCTGACCTGCAGATCCCGAGGTGTGAACTCTTACTACGTCTGGGCTGAGGAAACGACGACCGCGATGTTCTTGTTCCGCGGCAGCTGGAAGCGTCTTCAATTCGTGGTTTAGGATTCTTTCGATATCGATCGCCAGCTGTCCGCCCACTGTCTTGTTGCGATTCGATAAAGGCTTGCTGAGACGTAGGTCAACCCGCTGTTTATTGCCTTCGATTATCTCTTGTCTCACTTGCTTGATGAGTTCGTCATCAATGGAGAAATTTCGTTCCAAATAAACAGGGTCGATCACCTCATTCTCCGGCACGCGACTCAGCATGTTTCGAAGATTTAATTGCCCTACCGACGATGGATGATCGAGCAAATGTAATAGGTCCGCGCGACCGCGCGCTTCTTCAAGAGAACGTAGGCCCAGCGATGCAAGGATTTCACGAACTTCGTGAGCGACGTTCAGAAGGTATTGGGCCAGCGCACGCGGGTCACCGTCGAAGGTCTCTGCATTGGTTGTGAGACCGGCAGGACACTTCACGTTACAATTCTTGGCCATCACACATTTCAGCATCATCAGAGCTGTGGTGCCAAATTCAAATGAATCCCCGCCTAACAAAGCTGCTTTCACGACATCTGAGCCAGTTTGCATCGCACCCGAACAACGAAGTAACACTTTCTGTCGAATTCCATTCGCACATAATGCCTGGTGTACTTCTGCAATACCAATTTCCGCCGCTCTTCCGGTGTACTTAAGCGAGGTTACCGAAGCGGCTCCAGTTCCTCCTGTGTTGCCTGCAATGTTGATCAAATCGGCACCCGCCTTCGCGACTCCCACAGCGATTGTGCCGATGCCTTCTGAACTCACAAGTTTGACAATCACACGGACGCGTGCCGCTTTACAGTCATGGATGAGTTGAGCTAAATCTTCGATCGAGTAAGTGTCGTGGTGTGGTGGTGGACTGATGAGTTCTACACCGGGTGTTCCACCACGCGCAGCAGCGATCTCAACGGTTACCTTTTTTCCGGGTAACTGACCGCCTTCACCCGGCTTTGCCCCTTGGCCGATTTTAATCTCTAATTCTTCGAGATTTGGATCGGCGAGGTATCCCGCCCAGACGCCGAACCGACCACTAGCGAACTGTTTGATGCGGCTGGATCGAATGGTTCCGTAGCGTGAAATATGTTCGCCACCCTCACCGGAATTGGACATCGCTCCAGTCATATTGATACCGTGAGCGACTGCTTCGTGCGCTGTGGCTACGAGAGCTCCATGTGACATTGCGCCCGATGCCAAACGTGATGTGATTTCTGAGGCGGCTTGAACTTGTGAAAGGTCAACCGGGTTTCGCCCTGATCGTAAGCGGGACACATAATCTAATGCTGCGCCTTTCACGCGTATTTTGAGAGCTCTGCCGCTTAAATAATGTCCCTGGATATCGTCTCCGAAACGTTCCACTAGTGACTGAGCCAGAGCGTCGAGACGCCCGATATCATTGCCCTTCGGTCCCGTAAGCTTAAGGAGATATTCGTGTGGTGATGTGGTCTGATTCTGGTCGCTGTCTGGTGATTCTACACCCGTTATCTCAATTCCTCGAATGACAAAGTTTAAATTGCCTGCCCGGTTAAAAAGTGTCATTTCCCGCTTAAAATCTTCGACCGTATCCAGATAGGTTATGTCTCCAGGAAATGCGAGCACATCACGTAATGCCGCTGGGCGGCGATGCCGTTCTTCCGTCATCATACGAATAAAGGTGCGATAGCCGCTCGTAATTTGGAAGTTGTCGACTTGCGATGTTGTGAGTTTTTCAAAACTTGTATTGACATAGCTATCTTCATTGATGGAAAACGCATCATCCAGCTGTCGTAGCGTAAGTAATCGAAAAGGATCTGTCTCACCTTCGCCTTCCGCAAACGAAATTGGCTCCTCGGTCAAATCAACAAAGCCTCGTACAGCAATCCCGCCGTAGCTGTGGCCAGCTCCTTCTGATCGTTCTTTAAAAAGACCAAGATTAGGGATGTCACTCTCTGCCTTGACCGTAAGTGCTCGTTCATGCCAATCAGCAACCGACTGCGCGATTGTGTTAAATTGGACACCCCCAACCGGTGTTTTCATATTCGGGAAATACTTCGCGAAGACGGGGTCGTTTGTATCCAAGAAATTCGGCTCGAAGAATTCTCCTCCGGAGTAACTTTCGACGGTGCAAAGACCAACCTTTCCCATGGTTTTCATGAGGGCTTTTTCTGCAGCCTTTTTGAACTTGAAGTAAGGTTCTGTTGCACCATCCTTACCGAAGAGTTCTTCCGATCGTAAACGTACCCCCAAGGGGTATACGGCTGCTGCGCCAAAACCTAATGCACAAGCGATATGATGCGATGAGGCGATTTGCCCACTTTCCAATACTAACGAAACCTTCAATCGTAGGCCCTCTTCGATCAAACGCTGATTGATCGCTGACACAGCAAGTGTAGAAGGAATCGCGGCCATTTCGGTCGAGATGTTTCGGTCGCTGAGAATAACCACGCCACCGTGGTTTTTGGCGAAATTAACAACCTGATCGCCCAGGGAATCAATTGCATCGACTAAAGCTTTCTGGTTCGCTTTTTCGTCGCCGAAAACTGGACGGTAAAGAATATCGAAACTGTCCCACGGAGTTTCAGTTTGTGCTTGGATTTTGAGGATTTCGCTCATCCGTAGCACGGGCGAGTTTACGACGATCTGGCGACTGCGAGATTTCCCTTGGTGGGGTTTTTCTCCAAGGGCAACGCGTAGAGTCATGCCATCAGCTTCGCGAATAGAGTCAAGCGGGGGATTCGTGACTTGAGCAAAACGTTGGCTGAAGTATTTTGCAACGCCACCCTCGTTGTCGCTCAGTGCGTTGATCGCATTGCCGTAACCCATTGCCGAAACTTTCTCGACCCCATTTTGTAGCATCGGGTCCATCAAAAATTTGAACGTTTCCTGGTTGTGGGTGTAGGCGACATAACGAGCTGGAACCGCCAGGTCGCCGGCGTAACGTCCCGCCGCTTTTTTAGGATCGGCGGTCGGGGCCGGTAAATCTTCAACGTCGATTTTGGCTTTCCGCAGTAAATCTGCGTAATCAGCTTTCGACGCGAGCTGCTCGAGTGCTTCATCGGTTCGATAGATTTTTCCCTCTGCATGATTGAAATAAATCATGCCTCCTGCCTCGACTCGACCTCGACGCAGAACCGATTCGGTTGGGAAATGAATTTGACCTGCTTCCGACATCGCAGCTAGGTACTGATTCGTTTCGATTGTCCGGAGTGGCCGTAATCCGAGTCGATCAAGTCTCGCACCGATTACATTTCCATCACCAAAAATGAGTGCAGCAGGTCCGTCATTTTTTTCTTCAAAGAGTGAAAAATATTCCAACATCGATCGCACGTCTGGCGACATGTGTGAATCGTTTTCCCATGCCGGAGGCATCATCGCGACCACGGCGGTCACCAGGTCCACACCTTCACCGAAGATCCTGGCGTTGAGGGTCTGGTCGAGTCGACAGCTATCAGATTGACCCTTCGGACGCACGATCGCTTTGTTTCTCGCAAGTGCGATTGCTGCCTCACTCAGTCGGTTTTTTTTGTCAGTATTCAATTCGCCATTGTGAGCCATCAGGCGAAATGGTTGTGCCATGGAAGGATGCGGATCGGTATTGGTTGAAAAACGCGTATGGAAATACATCGTGTGAACCGTGTGGTCCGGATCGCTTAGGTCCTGGAAATACGGAATGATTTCCCAAGAATTTAACCTTCCCTTGAATACCTGGAGTCGAGCGGAGAGCGAAAGGGGGTGCATTCCTTCAAGCGCACTGTCTGGAAAAACTGTCGCTTCGATAGTGAGCAAGCATTCGTGTATTAGGGAGTCCAAAGCTGCATCCCGAACCCCGTCTGGAGCAGAAAAAACCCATTGCTGAATAGGAAGTTGCCATTTAACAGCACGTTCGCAGATGGCGTTGTTGTTGACAGGAACATCACGATTGAGGATTATTTCGAAGCCGGCTTTTTCAAGCACATCCACGATCAGCTGTTTAGCTCGAGCATGTTGCGAAGAGTCAGCAGGCAAAAAGAAATTACCAACGGCGAACGAGCCAGCTTCGAGTTGGATCCCGGCAAGCTTTCGAAAATACCCCAGTGAAATGTCAACAGACACACCCGCCCCGTCACCCACACCTTCCGATGACATGCCACCGCGATGTGGTACTGCACAGAGCGCCTCGTGACCCTTGAGGAGAAGCTCATGGGTTTGCTGACCGTCTTTGCGTGTAAGAAATCCCACGCCGCACGCGCTGTGTTCAACAGTCGCATCGTAGAGACCCCAATTTTGGGAGGTCGACTCGTGATGTAGTTGTTGCCTAGTCAAAAAAACTCCTGAGTTCAGTGACGCCGAAGCGGACTGCTGAGCTTGAATTACAGGCTCCGGTTTGCGATCCAAGCTTCATCGAAATAAACTATATTTAAGCAGATTCGTGCTCGTCCTTTCTTTGCAAAGCGTCAGAAAACACCTCTTGTCGTTGGTTTTTTTCGTGTGAAGTGCCAACTCTGATTGATCTTGCTCAGGTTAAACAACTCGCTCCGAAGCTGTTTGAACTGCCGAATTTTCATCTGAGCTAACAACTGCTGGATGGCCTTTTGCCCGGTTCAACTGAGTGTCATTGCGCATGGGATCAGCCACCGATGGTTCTGCGGAAACGTTTATCAGGAACTCAAAAAAGTTTTTTGCAGAGGCCGGTAGCTCCCATCCGTTGCGAGTAACGATTCCAAGGGTTCGCGTGAGGCGGGTCCCTTCAATCGGAATGCCAACCAGTGTTTTTCGCGTTACTTCATTGGCAATTTCGGGTTTTGGAAGTAACCCGATACCCGTGTTGACCTCAATCGCTCGCTTCATGACTTCCAGCGTGTCAAATCGAACCACGATGTCTGGTTTCGATGTCGCTTGTCGGAGCGCCTTCGAGACCGCTTCGTTAATAGGAAGTTGCTTGTCATAACCGACAAAAGCCTCACCGTTAAGTTCGGTAAGTTTTAAGCTTTTTCGACTTGCAAACGGATGTTCTGGTGAACAAACGATAATCATTTCTTCGTCTCGCCAAACAGTTGTCTNGCATGAAGGGCAACTTCGTGGATAGCTGACGATGCCCAAATGAGTCCCGAAATCCTCAACAAGGGAATAAACTTCATCTGGTTGGGCGTACTTGATTTTTACTTCTGTGTTTGGGAAGTTCGCTTTGAAATTATCAATAATCTGTTGGATTTGGCCGAGTCCCGCGGAGCAAATCGATGAAATTTTTACTACGGCTAAATCTTCCTGAATAAACTTATTCAGAGATTTTTGTAAGGATTCAAATTGGTCCACAATGCCTCGCGTCCGCTCGTAGAATATTTCACCAGCCGGGAACATACGAATTGGTCGCGAAGATCGATCAATGAATTTCACACCAAATTGGCTTTCAACATGATTCACGAGCTGACTAGCTGCTGACTGAGAAACCCCNTTTATGGTGCCTGCTTTTGAAAAACTACCTTGTTCGACGACATCACAAAAAACCTTGAGTGCTTTAATTTGCATCTATCTCTCCACGCTGCGAATCATTACGTCCAACCTGAAGAGAGCTTGGCCNACTTTGGCAAGCTTTTCTCAATCAGTCGTCCCGTAAGGACGAAGACTAGCACTCATCGCTGGAATGCTCCGGGATGCTCCACAGAAGATTATCGAAGCACTTTTTGCACTTCTAAATTCTGCAAGATGAGCTTGCGTGTCCGAAGCGGCCCAGCCGTTCATCGATTACTCGATTCAACACTCTCGTTCGGCTGAAAACGATGAGGTGCTAGAGGCATTGGGAATGCTGGCAGGGCTAGGAGCGATTGACCGCACGACGCGTGTCACCCCCGATAGCTGGCATTATCGCGAATAAGTTTACTATATCTTGAGTGTCAAAAATCGCGAGGGGGTAAGCCCGGTGAGAGTACTGTTCTTAACCCTGGAAACCATACTATTTACAGTCGTTAGGGGCCGCTTTGATAGTCACTGCTCAGTTTCAGCAGGACAAAGCAATTGAACAGGTCGTACAAATACTCTAGTCGGTACAGTCAAGCGATTTCATTGTTGTTTGTCGCAGCGCTATAAATATTTTACGAGTTGCCATTGCGTCCCTCCAAGAAGACTAGTTGAGGCACTACAAGGAAGGTGCGGCAAAGTGTCACAGCAGCGGGTTTTCGAATTCACGATCAAATTCGCATGTGGTGAACGTTCGACACAACCATGAAGGTGCTGCCTTAAGTAAAAATAATGCGGCCGCTGAAAATATCTCGCCAGTCATTTCTTCGTTCATTAACCTGCAAAGCTCGACGAAAATATACAGAAGATCGGGTTTTGACTCGGCACATTCNTTTTTTCAGAAAGATCATCGGAGATGATTGTAAAGTTTTTCCTGTGCATTTCCGGGGTTACTCTTTTGCCTATGCGTATTTGACAGTGCGTAAAAAGTTTAAGTCGCGGTGGCGGAAGGCATTCGTACCAGACTGGCCTCAAGAGAGAAGTGGATGCGGCTGGCGGTTGTCTTTACTGGTCACAGACGTAGGAGAATTTTCCACCATCACCTGTTTCGGGATTCGGCCGCTGCAACAGCTGATATGGTGACACTTGCATCAAAAATGACAACGAGTTCTCGCCTTGGATCGCGCATAATTAACGGCTGGAAATTAGGTTGAACTACGATTTTTCACATGTGAATGCATGCTGCCTATCGAAAATCCATTGCAGTGATTTGTTATGTCTTTTGACCAGAATTTTACTTAGATTGCGTCCAAACTAGGTTTCGTTCCGCGTTAGTTCTTCTTCAGGGCAATTGCCTATCATGAAATTCGTTTTCTTCTTTTTTCTATCCTCAATTGCCTTGGCAGGAAATCATGCCGAGTTAACAGCTGCTGAACGCCCCAATATTGTTGTCATCCTGACGGACGATCAGGGGTATGCAGATATCAGCTTGAACCCTCACCATTCCGCCGAAGTTTCGACACCGTGTATGGATGCTTTGGCAAAGGATGGCGTCTTCTTTTCGCAGGGCTACACAAGTGCCTCTGTTTGCTCACCGACTCGGGCCGGCATTATGATAGGCGGTTATTCCCAGAGCGTCGGAGTTTACACCGCGGGTGACGGCGGTCGCGGATTCGATCCTCAGAAGAAGATATTTCCAGGGTATTTGCCGGATGAATATGTTTCATCTGCGATCGGCAAATGGCATTTGGGGCTCGACGAAGATNATCCCGATTTAAAATGGCACGCGTTAAACCGCGGATTTGACGAGTGCTACAAATTCATGGGCCGAGGTGGTCACAGTTACTTTAACCTGCGCAGCGATGCCGAGGGGAAGTTTCTGGGGCCAATCTATCGCAATAAGAAACGAATCAATGATGAAGGGTACCTGACAACTCGGCTTACCGAAGAAGCGATCGCATTCATCGACAGAAATAAGGAAAGGCCGTTCTTTTTGTATCTGGCCTACAACGCAGTTCACGCTCCCGCCGAAGCGCCAGACGAAGATATCAAGGCGATGCAGGCAAAGTTTCCTGAGATCAGCAAGGAACGCGCCGTCCTGATGGCGATGCTCGGACATCTCGACGATGGAGTCGGTCAGGTGGTCGGTAAACTGAAATGCGAAGGGATCTTTGAGAATACGCTCCTGTTCTTTTTGAGTGACAACGGTGGAGCAAAAGCGATGAGTGCTGACAACACACCGTTGCGTGGATTCAAACAATCGCTCGATGAAGGTGGAATCAGGACACCCTTCGTTGTGTCATGGCCGTCGAAGGTCAAAGGGGGGCAGACTGTCGATACCCCCATCATTTCATTCGATATCCTTCCGACAGCGCTGGATGCCATCGGCGCGATGCCCGCCGAGCATGATTTTACCGGGAAAAGCATTCTGCCTTTGTTGACTGGCGAATCGACGCAACACCACGATACGCTGTTTTGGAGCAAAGGACGCACGGACGACTGGGCGGTCCGCCGAGGTGATTGGAAACTGCACTCGAAAAAAAAAACGTTTGGAACTGATCAATCTTTCGGCTGATCTCGCGGAGCAGAAGAACCTCGTACGCAGCAATCCCGACAAGGTTAAGGAGTTGAGCCTCGCCTATGAAAAATGGATTGTACAGATGCCGGATTCGATCACGGGTGGTCCCAAACGCAGAGAGAGTTCTCCGAAACCAAAAGTTGTTTCNGAGAATGAGACGACGTTGACACCTCGGGAAATCGAACGAGCTCGGGTTCGTGAAGCAAGGCGAGCTGCCAAGAAAGCGGCAAGAGAAAAAGAGAGGGCTGCGAAAAGGACGAAGACAAATTCTTCCAACCAGAACCAGCCCAGGGCCGAGTCAAACAGATAATGTAGGTCGTGGTTTCTTCTGATCACTCTTTGGTATCTGATTCGTCGGAGATCGTCCGTTGATGAGCGTCCTTTTTCATGAGAGTCCAGACGTTGGGTACGTGCTTCTGTAACCTTTGGAGCACTGACTCGTCAACAGTCCGAGCATCGAGTGAAACGGCACGGAAATTTGAAGTAACCTTGCCTGGATTTCGGCCGTACTTGAATTCGTACGTGAAGTCGCCACTCGCATTCAGTTGAACATCTTTTCCATCCTGGCAAGCAACGGTGATGCAGAATTCACCGCGGGTTCTTGGTGTGTTGCCGATGGGACGGACTCGTGCGTCAGCAGCCAGACTCTGATACAACTCGCGTGCCGTGAAATAGGCGGGATCGATCAACTCAATCTTCTTCGCCATATGTTTGCGGTAAATGAACTCATCACCTTCCTGGTAGTTTCGAAGTCGTTCAAGCTCCTTGTCGAAAACGTCCTTGTAAAATGGAAAGTGGGTGCAACCGAGAATGATTGCACGCAAAGGAGGTAAGCTTTCATCGGTGCGAAATTGTTCCATGAGTGAAACGAGATGGAAAGCGATGTAGTTATCTACGGAGTTTAACTGTAGTTCGCTCGGCTTCTGTTGGCTGTCTCGGTACAGCATTCGATTTCCACGAAAGTCGAAGTCGTATCGGTTTAGAATGTCCTGCCTAATGGTCACCTCAGGGTGTGTCATGGAGGGACCACGATAGTCGTTTCTAGCGTTGTTGTTCTTTGGGTCGGGGAGAATGAACTCAGCAGCGCCGTCGATGGCCCCCGCTAAGCCAAAGGCCCCTTGTTGAATGACTTCGATGCGTTGAGCTTGACCGCTGGAATCGGCAATTCTTCTGATCGCGATGGGATATGCTCCGGAGAGAACTGTCCCTCTGGTAGGTACTACCCCAATCGTACCGTCTTCTCCCTTTAGAGATTCAACAGCGCCCTTTGCTCCGGCGTCGATCACTCCCACGACTTTGACGTCCAAGCCGGCGTCGTCAATGACTTTTTCGATATCATCCTGCCCATATGCTGTTGCAGTATTGCACGCGATGACTATTGCCTTGACGGACGCCTTCTTGACTTCTGTGTACCGCTCACCGCTCTCACCGGAATCATCCAAGCGAAATCTTTTCTGGCCCATTAAGAACCAGGCGTCTTTTACAATCAGTTCTTCCAGGAATTCTTCTTTGCCGACAACCGGATAGTTGCCATAAGGCATATTTGCCTGGTCAGCCAGGAAGATAAATGACTCGTTNGCAAAGTCTGGCTTCCCGTCTCCCGATGGCGTTAGTTGATTCGTTTGATTCTCAAATGCGTCAATCGTCAGAATCTTTTCAAGCACGGTGAGTCCACCGGTCCCAGAATCAAAGACTCCAATTGGCATATTCTGGATGTTGGGAGCATCTGCGGCACCATAGATCCGCTTGATGTCATCGCTGACCGCAGAATTNACTGTCTGTTCTGCGACATCTTGTGCGGTCGCGACACTTGTTATCGCGAGTCCAACCATGGCAAGAAGGAGGCAGTATGGCTTCTTGATGATCGCGCTAAGGTCTACCGATTTTTGTACGTCCAAGTTCATTCGTCCTTCCTTTCGTGACTAGAACCAGTACTTCGGCTCAGCGTGCTGAGTATTGGGTGGGGTTGGTGGGATCGGAGATCATCCCCAACCGACCTTCGAGATCTAGCACTAGAGAGTATCTCGGTCACCCCCTGTTTGCAAACTAACGGGGGCGTCGAGTCTTATGATCTTGCGGCTAGGGATTTTATAAATTGCCGGTCTAAGCAACGTTCCCGAAAAGCATATTGTGCGTAGATGATGATTAGTTGGCGGTGGGATGTTGTGGAAACCCGAATTCGTTAAGAAGTGAGGAAGATCTGGAAAGTTGGAAACTTTTTGGGGGATTCTGAAACCGGTCCCCATTTGCACGTCGTTTAAAGGGATGACAACGGCAAGCGTGTGTCCATCGCAACACAACAGCTCTAGCTCAACAACTTACATCTACTCGCAACCTGAGGTGTGATCCAGGGATTCGATCTCTGGTTCCCACGTCGGGTTACTACATCCGCACAATTTTGCGACGTTTCCCGTGTCGATCGATGGTCATTCTACTGAGAAACGGTAAAGCCATGGTTTCGATGGGGAGCTTCTATGATCTTGAAGTACAAACGTTGCAGTCATCGCCGCAAATTCATCGGCGAAACTTTGGAACCGAAGGTTTTGTTGGCGGGGGATCTCGTCGCCAACGTGCTCNAAGCCAGCATGGCCGAGCGCGTCACGAATTCTGAAGTCGTTTTGCAAGATCGTCCGTTTGTTGCTATCTCGGAGGAGACAGACGGCGGTGTGGTCACCATCTTTGCGGGTGAGGTGGATGGTCCATCCGGTGAACTGCGAGAGCTGGACGTGGTTCACCTCGGTGGGGCACCAAACACTCTTGTCGGATCCTTTCTGGTCGCGGGCGTTGGCACCGGTTCGGCGGCCCAGTTTTCTTCATGGTCTGTGACCGCAGATTCACCCGCTCCGAAAACAATATTGAAGCGACTACGTTGAATTTGGATCCGCCCAAGATCTCCCAGCTCGATCGCAGTAATGGATACGTGGGACAAGACGGATGGAAAGGCGGACACGGCCGAGTTGGCAGTGTCTATGATGAGCAAAGGCAACTGATCGACGTGCCGATCTGTACGCAGTGCCATGTAGGACAAGCGCGACGCGGTGGACACACTGTCGTGGTTGGAATTCAGCAGTCGCAGGAGGACATCTATAACGCTTCAGAGTTGTACGATTACAGTTTCCAAAAGCTATTCACCNCAGATCGGTGCGGTCGATCTACACCACCGTCTGCCGGTCCGGGAGTGATTGTCGGGTCGGGGCCTCAGATGGGTGATATTCAATCGCTTGCCGTTGATCACATCACCAATTCGTGGGTTGTTTCGGGTGCCATCGATGACGACCGGCATCTGTAATTAACCACTCGGGCCGTAAACGTTCACGGCGGCAATCTCACGCCACTCGGCAGCGCAATCGACACCGTCGACAACTTACCGCAAGGCAATGAGATTGCTCGTCAAGCGTCCGACATCGTTCGTCTTCCGGAGGTGCCGCGTGTTCAGGGTGATTACGTGACGGCGTCGATCGAAAGTGGAGATCTGCGTTTAGATGTTTGGCGAGTGGGAGCCGAAGTTGTCGATCCACCTGATCCTCCCGGTTCTGAGATCGGTGAATTCACGGGTGACTAAACGGTGGATGTTGATGATATCAATCGCTTGTGCGAGGNAATCAACACCNCACGCCCGAGTCTGGCGTTCGACTTGAATAACGATAGCCAGGTTGATCGAGGCGACTTGGATACCCTGGTCCACGAATTTTTGAAAACGAGCTATGGCGACGCGAATCTGGATGGAACATTTGATTCCGAAGATATCGTTAATGTTTTTNTCGATGGTCGCTACCTGGTCCCGTCACGCGTCCCCACAACCTGGGAGCAGGGCGATTGAAATTGTGATGGGAGCTTCGATCCCACTGACTATGTGGATGCGTTCATTGACGGGGGATACGTGGGCGCCCCACCCGCTAGATCCGCGGATGCTTCACCGGGTGTCAGCGAGGTAGGTGCTGCGATTGAACTCGATCACAAACCAAGCCAGCAAGGGGACGATTCTGCGAGCCAGTCACGTTTGCAGCAGCTTGTCGCACGACGTGCAGCCGTTCTCGCATCGCTCAGTCGCGATGCGCTGTTTGCTGACGACATAAGCTTGGACGACTTGGATGACCAGACCGACTTGGACCACGAGTCCGAGCAGATTGAACAGTTTCTTGCCGATTTGGACCTGTCAGCCTTGCATTAGCTTGCTGAAGAATGGAGACGATCACCGCGTTGATGCTGAGGNCTATACCATCGCGGAACCTTCGGCAGGGCGCGCCTCCGCGGGGTGGGAAATGTACCGAATGCCCGTTAACGAAGGGGCAACCTTGGGTCAGTCAGCTTGTGTGACACCCGTTAGGCCGTCGGTCCAGTCAGGTGGGTTACCTTCTTTGAGCCATGCCAGATTGAATTTTGCAAAAGTCACGTCGTCCACTCTTCCTGCCCTCGAACTGGTCTCGAAGAGCAGATAGATCGTTCCGTCCTGGTCCGCCGTAATCGACGAATAGACAGCGCCGAGTCCATGAGGAATGTGACGTGAAACGGGCCATGTTTCTTCGCCGTCGAAACTGGCCATGACGATGATTTTAGTCCAGTCAACAATGTTATCGGTTTTCGGAACCGTGCCTCGCGGATACCGCAATCCTTCANTGGCGATGGAAAAGAGCAGGACGTCTTCGTGTTCTGTCGTGCCGTCAGGCATGCGAGTGAGTCCCGCGCTTGTCCCATAACTGGGCTTCTTTCTGTCAGGCAAGTTCGGCTCTGTGCCTGATGTCTCGAAGAGTTCATCCGACGCGCTCCAGTCGACAAAGGTTTTGCCCCCGTCGTAGCTCCAGGCGATACGGCGGCGATCGTCGCTCGACATATGCGCGCGGGAGTTGATATAGATGCTTCCATCGGAAAGCTCAGCGACCGCTGCTTCGCCTGTTCCNGACTGAACTGGTGCGCCTGCCCGCCAGGTTTTACCGCGATCATCACTGTAGTAAACCGAGTTGTAATGATAGGCCAGACCTTCGTTACCGCGTTTCTCCGGAGAAGCAAATCGCGTAGGGAGGATCAGACGTCCTCGGTGCTTGCCATGCAACAGAGTGATGCCGGTCTCACTCCCCATGGTTCCGCCGAAGTCACCCTGACTCGGAAGGAAATCGACCTTTTGGCTTTGCCAGGTTTTTGCCTTGTCTTGACTGCGCCATGCGATCACATCGGGCCCCGGATCGAGGATGAGGATGTCTCCGGTGGTACGGTCAAGAAGAATATTTCCTCCTGCGCATTCAGCAGATACCGTCTGGATGTCGGACCAGGTTTCTCCTTGGTCTTTGCTGACACGATAAAAACGAGACAGACCCGCAAAGGCAATCAGGGTCCCGTCGTTTGCGACCACAATTTTGGGAAGACGAATGTCTTGATGGTCACCTTGATTGACGAAAAGCGTTTCCATCTTGAAGAAAGGTTTCTCATCTTTTTGNTCGCCTTCCTGTTGTTCGGCGAGGAGCACAGATGAGAACAAAACTCCGCTCATCAATAGATNGGCGATTCCAGTACGAAGTTTTTTCAAGGCAAGCAACATCCGCCATTCCTTATTCCGACTCGTTGAGACGTTTAGGCCACAGCTCGCATTTCACAAAGAGCTCTCTGGTTTGCCAATGTCGAAGACATTCTGGCAATATTTCCAAAGAGCGTATCCTAGCGGTTGCAGCGACCTCTGCGTGCCGGCCGTGCAGTGGATGAGTTGGAACTGCCGATTTCGCAATGCCTGAGCAAATGGCAAGCCGCAGCTTTTGCCAAGGTTTGCACCAAACGCGATCGGTGCAAACCATCTTCAATCGTGGGCAATGAGGATGACCCACCCAAAGCGGAAACTGTTTGAAGTTTCACACCTACTCGTGATCCATGGTTATAGCAATTGATCCAGGATCAGATTCGTGGATTCGGTNAGCCGTTGGTCGCGCGGTCGTAGATCCGGTTCAAAGGCCTCACCTGTGATGTGTTGTAACCCTTGGATGTAGCGGACGGAGATTTCGTTTGCCTGCTCATCGGTGAATTGTTGACCTTTCTCCTTGACCATGCCACGCGCGAATTCCTTGGAAAAGGAAACTGGCTTGCCGTCGCGGGTGAGGACGTTCCCTTCATCGTCGAGCCTCCAAAAACGCGACGAGTCCATGGTGTACAGCTCATCTGCAGATACGATTCGCCCTTCCGCGTTGATTCCGTGCTCGGTCTTCGTATCAACCAGCACCATTCCCTTTTCGGACAGGTACTGAGTCACGACACCAAACGCCATGAGAGAGGCATTACGCATTTGGGCGTACTGTCCTGCCGTGCAGGCGCCGCTTTCGATGAGATAAGCCAAATCGGTGGTGCGGTCGACCTTCTCTTTGGTACTCGGAGTGTCCATGAGGTAGGGAAGCCGACCATTGGGGTCGAGAGCGGCGACGTCCAGCTGGTGGCCGGCATAATCCATGACGCTCTTTCCCTCTTCCTTTGCGACCAGCCAATGCTGATACAGGGAGGTGGAGGTCGAGCTCTCTGCCATGAAAAGCCTGAGTACGTTTTCGACCATCAATAGATTCAGATTCTCGGCCGGGATCACGGTGGAAGCAGGCGAAAGACCTTCGACGTTGAACTGTGAGGAGCCGAGTACTGGCTTCACCAGTCGGTGCATGTGGTCGTGATTGAAGGCTAAGACTTGGTCCTTGAAAGGAATCGCACCGCGGTTTACATCGTGGGTTGAGATGCGGTTATTTCGGAACATCAGGCGGATCGGCTTTCCGCACGCTGTTTTCAGATCGTCGCCAAACACAGAGTCGGATACCTTGCCCTCAAGCACCGTGCAGCCGCTGAGTCGCGGCAGGTCGCCATCGGCAATCAGTTGTTTGATCGGCCGGCCTTCATTGACTGCAGCCCCGTGGG
The DNA here is from genome assembly GCA_002723275.1 of Planctomycetaceae bacterium. Taxonomy (GTDB): domain Bacteria; phylum Planctomycetota; class Planctomycetia; order Pirellulales; family Pirellulaceae. Next base: position 9,155 of record PBNZ01000028.1, on the reverse strand, counting down.
CCGCTACCAGTTCGCGAATTTCCNGTTCATTAAGCATGACAAAACCTGGACTTCTGGAGTGACATTCGGATTGGTTCGTTGGGATGCGGAATCGATAGGTTATTCACAAGCGTCCGCGTTGCGCACCGGAAACGTCAGCTGGTAGACCCGCGACAGCATTTTGGCTGCCGAGACGACAGTTGAACGTCCGAAAAAGTACGGCCAACGAGATGAGGACATCGAGCTCCCAGCTCAGCGTCCTGGNCGAATTTTAGACGATGTTCTCTTCGAGCAACAGGATCCTTGGAAAGGGGACGCGAGGATTTCTTCCCGTAACCAGAAGCAGAAAAAGCAGAAGGATCAATTTGAGCTGCTTCGAATTGATTTTCCACGTGAAAACTCAAGTTTCCGATCGGCGACGATTNAACGTGTTGGGCTGTGAGTTTCATNACCGGGGTTTGCNNNAGTCGGGGTGGTAGGGCAGCGATTGTTNCTTTTTCTTTCCCATCTTCACAGTAGTACGCTGCTGATGCACGCCGCCGATGACAACGNCGTCGTAATTGCGATTCAACTCTGCCACCGAACTGATGCCGATGGTAGGAGGCTGATGCTTTTCGAATGGGTGGGTGATGACCGCATTCGTGCCGTAGCACCTNGGAGGTTAGACCGCAGTGATTTGAGACCGCAGTGATCTGAGGTGTGGTCAAGTCACAAACATTGNAACCCCTGCTGTGCATCCGCGTTCAATNNGACTTTCTCCAGGGGACCATTCGGCCATTCAGAAGCAGGCCGATATAGGTCCAACGCACAAAAGCCTGATAGCTCGCCATTAAGACCACAGTGGTAAATGTGCAGACAAAGGTGAATTTCAGAATGGCCGGATCATCCCAGCGACTCACCCAATATTGGCACAGAATGAGGACTGGGACATGGACTAAATACATCCAATAGGATGCGTCGGAAACGTAGCGNATCCACGCTCGAGAGGTCGAGAAACAACGATGGAACAGGCCTAGAAAACCAAAGCACATTAACCACGTGTACGAGACCTGCACCACGCTGAACAAGACGCGATCCAGGAATCCCTTCGGCTCAATCAGCATCACTCCCAACGGAAAAATCACGACGAGCCCGATCAGCAGCTTCAACCACCAAAGTTGTCCCACCTCAACCCGTTCATCATCGGAGGTGAAATACAACGCCCCATAAGCGAAGAAGATGGCGTAATAGGCAAGCACTGCGGGCAAAGGGAGGAAACCCATCGAGGTGTCTGCACCGAAACCCATCGGTTGCGTCATGAAGAATTGAGGCACTGCGGTAAGCGGAATCAACCAGATATAGCGGCGCCATCCCGAAATTAAGCTTTTTGGCAGACTCGGGATTTTCAATGAGGAAGCCAGCTTCACTATGATGGCGAAACCGACCACGAACCAACAGAGAAAATACAGAAACCAAAGGTAGAGCCAAACGGGAAGGTAGAACAGAAAAAAAATTAGTACCCCAAAGATCGTCTGAGAATCGTTACCTGAACTTGTCATGACCTCCGAATCACGATTGAATTCTGTTGCCAAGACATCGGAGATTTTCTGCCGTTCGTTAAAAACATCTGTTTTGTTAATGGGTATTTGAAACGAAGAGGCAATGTCAGAGGTCGTCTCCCAGTCGATTGCCAAGTACCATTCGACCGTCTCGCCACTGTCGTTTATTGCGTCAAGATCTGCCCCTGCTCGCATCAGAGAAATGGCCGCTTCGCTTCGACCATAAAAACACGCCACCTGAAGCGGAGTTGAGCCAAATGGATCCCTCCGATTCAGGTCCCCACCCTGGTCAATGTAACGCTGGATTTCGGCGATGTTAGAGAAGATAATTGCCTCGAAAATATCGACTNCGTCCTGCTCTTCCGNCTCTGNTTCGTCCATCGAGTTCGTCACTTTTGAAGCAACCTGTGTCGAATCATTGGTTTCAGACTCATGCGAANNAACGTAGATACTTACCATCCAATTCAAAGGAACGAGGGTGAACATNCCAATGACCAGAGGTAGTAAAATTCGCAGCGACCGATGCTTCAACAGTGCCGCCATGCCTCTTTTCTTCCACAGCATGGTGGTAAAGAAACCACTCACCAGGAAAAAGAGAGGCATTCGCCACCCATGAGTGGAGCCTATCAAGAGGGAAAACCAGTTACTCGCCCNGACATCCTGAACGCCCCACAAGANGTTATGACCCGGTGCAAAAGAGATGGCACCGTGTAACACGATCCCCATNAACATCGCAAAGGCTCGGAGCGCATCAAGATCGCATCTTCGTGGATTCTGCTTCATCATGCGGGATGTGTCCTAATCAAGTAAACTCGCTCNGTATCATCGACCGTGGCCCAGACGATGTGNTGCAAGAANCCAAATTTTTCANCACCGACCGATTAAACGCTATCCGTTCACAACATTCGACAAGCATCGAGATACTCGTCATCCTTGAAGCGATAGGCGGCTTGCTTTCTTCCAAGTCATTCCGGGGTTTCCAATCCCTCCTGCCATGGATTGACAGTCAGGTCGGAATTGGGCAACCGAAAAAGCGACGGTCACATGGAGTTCACCTGAAGTACGAAAACATTTTCGGGTGATCTCCGCACGGTCGCGATGGCAAGGGATTACAACTGCCTCCTGCGATTAGGTAAAAGATACTGAACAGTCGAGGCCCTGATCAAGGGCCTGCNCGACAGAGATGCCGGGCACGTGATCCTTTTGGATGAGGCGCCCAAGAGAAAAACTGTTTGGCTTGGCACTTCTGTTGACAGCCAGTGCGAGTCGGCGGAGGATAGTGGTCTCCCTGTTCAGCCGATTTGAGATTATTACTTGGGGTGTAAACATGAAGCGTTGTACTTTTTTACTGGTCTCGTTTTTCTTGATTTGCTCGGTTTCGGAGCTGAGTGCAACCGTCACCACACGACATTACGACTTCGAGGAAGGAGCCGACGGAGGTGCAGCAACCGAGCTGATCGACATCACCGACACGCTGCTTCATGAAAACGCGGATGATTATTTTGGCTGGGGCAGTCACCTTTGGATTGAAGTCTCAGGAATTGAAGCACGGCCGTTGCCTTCAGGCAATCTTGATGATGTCGTCGAGGATGTTGCGCTTGTCGCCCCATCACTTTCAGCGATTGAAGGCCAGGGACTGTACGTCGACGTTTCCGACGGTTCTGCGTTTGACAGCCCCGCAATCGGGAGTCAATTGGCAATCCAATTCGACGGCGATACTCGCTTCGATGACTTCGATGCTGGAGGTGGGTCCCGAGGCGTTTACGTGAATCCAAGAGCTTTCGAGAACGGCGACGATGTCGAAGGCAATGTCTCAGAGAGTTACAACTTACTGACACAGGCCTGGNTCTATCCCCAAGAGAACAACGGTGAAAAACAAACCGTATGGCAGTCGGGAAGGGAGCAGGGATCCGTCAACATCACCGAAGATGGTTTTTGGCAGTTTGAAGACTTAGGTTCTGTTGGCGACCTGAATTGCTCGCAAGCCGAAGAGCCGGAAAAACCTTACGTATGTGAAGAAGGCGAAGAAGAATTCCTCGTCGCGTTTAACGAATGGACACATCTTGGAATCTACCGAGGTGGGAATGGGGCCGAGATTTATCTCAACGGTGTACGCGTCGCCGGTAACATTAATCCGAGTCCCCCCAACCATTTTGGAAGCTTCGCCGGTCATATTACGCTTGGTGGTCGCGATGATGGAACGAACGGGTTTATCGGGCTGATTGATGACTTCAAGGTTCAAGGCGAGGTATCCATTGGCGTCCACGATATGGACTTCAACTTGATCCCGTCTGTTCCTGGTGACTACAACGAAAACGGTGCCCTTGACGCTGGTGACTTGGACTTTTTGTCACAGGCGATCATCGGCGGAGAAAACACTGCCGACGCCAATGGTGATGGCGTGACGGACGCAGCTGACCGCCTGTTCTGGGTTGACCAGCTGCAAGGTTCGTACGTGGGTGACTCGAACTTCGATGGTGAGTTCAGCAGTACTGACCTTGTTCAAGTGTTCACGGAAGGCAAGTATGAGACGGGCGAAGATGCCGGTTATGCCCAAGGTGACTGGGATGGCAACTTGAAGTTCGATAGTGGTGACATTGTTGCCGCTTTCACCGCGGGTGGATATGAGTTGGGTCCTCGGGCTGCGACCGCAGTTGTTCCGGAACCGGCTACGACAAGTCTACTTATGCTGGCTGGTCTGTCGCTACTCGGCTTGCGTCGCCGGAAATAAGTTGGATCGATCGCGCATCGGTGCGATTTGCGAATNCGACAGATCTGATTCGGAAATACAGAACGCCCTGGCAGATTTACTAGGGCGTTTTGCGTTGTTGCTTGCCTGCACCGTTCGCTTCCGGTACGAGCTCGTTGGCGAACNCGCGTCAAGATGGATGAACTCCTATCCGGGTTTTGCTGGAAGCAATCTCGACGACCATTCGTGAGTTGTGTCCGCGGAGGCGATATCCCGCTTCGCATCGCCTTGAAGTTTCATCGCTAACACTGGATAGCTTTGCCTTTTGGCCATTTCTTGAACGAAATGACTCGAGGTTCTTGAATACGGAATCCGTACCGCGATCGTTGCGGGCAGAGGATGAATCATCTGCAAAGGCANGTATTTAGCGATNTGTGCCGATAGAAAACTGTTCCCGGATCCACTTCATCTTCAACTCTAGATGCTCGGGCGGCGTGCTGTGGCCTGCTTCGGCATACACGCGATACTCTTTCGGGCCGCGAAGTTGGTTGTAGGCGGCGAACGCGGTTGGCGCAGGGGCCGCTGTGTCCTGCAAGCCGACGCCCATCAGGACAGGACACTCAACCCATCCAGCAAGGTTCTTCGGATCGACGTAACTGAAGGTCGCGGCCGCCCGTTCCCACGTGTTCTTCGGATCTCGACCCGTCCAGTGCCGAAGGACCATCCCCGGCCAACCTGTTATCTTGAAACCCTTCATGGAGTCGCCTACGAAGGGGATGTCCGGCGCGCTTAGCGCGATACGCTTGTCGAGCGCAGCGGTGGTGAATGAGAGCATCCCTCCTTGGCTGCCTCCGGTAACGGCAATGCGATTGATATCGACCTCGGGTCGCGACACCAAGAAATCCACTCCCCGCAGACAGTCCATGACGGCCCCGCGATAGAAGAACTTCTGCGGATCGTCCAGTCCGCGTAGGAGATAGTCGCCAGGCCCCCACCATTGATATGCCGGCTCGTCGTCGGTGCTATTTCCGTGGCCTCGGATATTGAGCGAGAATACTGCCATATCGGGTATCGACTGGGTGGGCAGCATGCCCTGGGTGTAGCCTGGCACCCTCAACAGCACAGGATGCGGTCCGGTAGACTTCGGCAGTTCCAACCACCCGCGAATTCGAACATTGCCGAGGCTGCGCATTTCCACGAGGAAGCAATCGGTCTGTTCGGTACTCCATTCCGGACTCGGCTCGACTTTGTATTGAGCCGCAACGTTGGCAAGCTCCGCAATCGTATGATCCCAAAACGCGCGCAAATCCTTGGGTGGATCGGGTAACCGAACCATCTTCTCCGGTGCATAGGCGCGCATCCTCGATTGCGAGATGGGTGTGATGTCACCGTCGCGTTTGAATGTGCAAATGACTTGGTAGAAGCCGGCTGCCGGAGGCTCGAATTTCAGAGTCTCGGTGTGCGACTGCTCAGCAGACAGCAGGAGGGGCCTGGAAATATCGGCGAAGGTTTCTCGTTCCTCGGTCAGCCAGGTATCGCTCCCGACTTGAAACTGAACCGTGCCCTCTATCGACTCAAACGCCGCGTTTCGTATTGTGACCGAGATATCCATTGGCGCGCCGGCTGGGTAGATCCCGTCGGCCTGGACAGGGTCGATGTTGATTTCGACGAAATCGGTCCACACGGGCACGGACAACGTCGGTGTCCCTTGGTACATTCCTCCGTCGCCGTCACTATCATACACACGCACAGCGATGACGTTCTCAGCATCCCACTGAATGAGTTCGGCAGGCACCTCGTAGCGTCGGACCGTTTCGTAATGGCCCTGGGCATCATTGGGAACCGAGCCGGTCCGGCCCACCTCCACACCGTTGAAATAAGTCACATCCACATCGTCCACCGCTCCTAGCAATAACATCAGTCTCTGATATTGCTTAAAGTAGGCGTTCTCGCTCTCCGCTTTCGGCAGCTTCACTCGTAGGCGATACCACCCATAGCCATCGTAGTCCTCGTGGCCCGCTTTCTCCCATGGCTTACCAACCTCGATCGGCTTCCAGTCCGCATCATCGAAATCGGGCTGTGCCCAGGCAACGTCGTCACCCGTCTTGAAACGCCACCCGTTGGAAATGTCGCGAGCCTGACCTGTCAGAGGCAGCCAGACCAGCAGGATGGTAAGGGCAAGAGCACTTCGACTTTTTAGGCTCGTTGGTTTCATGGTGGACCTTGAGTAGCGCGTCATCAGAGTGGTTTACGAATGAGGTGCGCCGTGTTTCTTAGATACGGCAGCGACTTTTTTCAAAGCCGTTAAATAATGTATCGGATTTAGAATGCCGTTTGGAAATTGTCCTAGGCGAACTAGCTCACTCATGATACGAAAAAGACAACAGGCGTTAGTTACAATTTCACGAATTCGTAGCCATTACAAACATAGTGATTCCCTTCGCACCCGTCCGTGGGCAACGACCACTTCGGGGAGAAGAGTCGGCAACCATCTTGATCTACTTTTGCTTCGGGGTGACAATCTCCCCTGAAATGAAACCATGCTCTCATCACAGAATCTTCGCGATGCTGGATTTCGCTGAGCCTCTCGAGCCGATCAAAGGATCAAACATTGGGTGGACCAGGAATTCTAGCCCTCGATTGTCAGGTTCATTCTTAAGCTCTGTGAGTATCCTTGCCATGTTTCTTGGTTTGTCGCTCGGCTTGCGATGCGCATTCGTACGATGTTCAAATCCGATAGCTCTGATTCAAAATAAACAATGACCTGGCACATATTCCTGGGCGTTTTGCGTTGTGGCTTGCCTGCATCTGTCTGCTTGAGGCGATCGTCGAGTGGCTTCTTGCAAATTGATCTGTGTACAAGCAATGTTCAGACGTCAAATTGACGAGCTTTCATGGTCTGGTTCGAAATTCTTCAGCTCTCATATCTTGATGCCTCCAGGGGCAGTGAAATCATCGTCGATAATGTCACCTGTGTTCCTTGTGTCCGAAGGCTCAAATACAAGTACCTCTGCCTCGCTATCCGCCAGAGTCCTGTGCTCGATACCTCGAGGCACAANACACAGTTCTCCCGACGTTAGCTCAACAACTTTATCTCTGAACTCGATACGCATCGAACCTTTCCAAACCAGAAAGAGCTCGTCTTCGGATTCATGGCGATGCCAGGGAAACGTTCCCTGAAACTTGACNAGCTTGAGTTCTTGGCCATTAAGCTCGGCAACGATTTTAGGCCGCCAATGTTCGGTGATTTTAGAGAACTTCTCGGAAAGCTTGATTCGTTTCAATTGCACGGTCCCAACACTTACTTTCGTTGTGAAATAGTAAGAACTGTTTTCGCACATTCGGGCCTGAACGCAAACACTGCAGGACGGCTTATGAGCACAATAGAAATTGCCGGATAACCGCCTGTCCATTTGCCTAATGGCAACTGATCTTCCCCCATCGAATTGCACCATTGTGAGTGAAAAAATTCTGCTCGGGCGTAACGCCCGAGCAAGGACTTTCAGAATGCCTCAGAAACGTCACACAGTGGATCAGATCCTTGCCAAGCTGCGCAAAGCCGATGTGGAACTTGGCAAAGGCAAAAGGTGCCCGAATTTTGCAAGTTGCTAGAAGTCACCGAACAGACGTATTACCGCTGGCGACTCGACTACAACCATCACCCAGATGGTTCGCAGAAGCGGCAAGAATGCCACGATGGGCTGGTCACTCCGGACGCGGCGTTATCGTTACCTAAAATAGCGCAACGCTAACCTGAGCAACAACAAACCCGTATTTGGCAAGGAGCCCATCGCCGTCGAACTTTACGACTATGGAACCGATCCGCTGGAACGCGACAACCTCGCTGGCCGGCTCGAGTACGCCAGCGTGCTCAAGACTCAGCAACAGCTTTTCGATAAATTGCTGCCTCACCTGCTGAGAGCACAACGCCCGTAATCCCTACTCAGCCCATTGCTCTATCCGTCCGTCGGCGATGAAATTTCCTTCAATCGCTTCCGTCCTCGGAGAGGTCGAACGCACACGAAACTGACGGAAGCTAAACGCAGCGGTGACAACGCGTGACTGAGACGGACGCGAATTACGTCTATTCTTTCGTGCGGGCGGTTGCATCAACTTCAGCAGATTGAATTCGACCGTAACTCGCGACGGTGAAACCATCCTCTGTAGTTAGAAACGCCTCTCGCCGCCGTCAATGGACAACGGTCGCCGACTCGGGAGATTCCCGTCATCACCGTCCGAGTCTCTTGGAAGTGGCGACGGGATTTGAACTCTCTAAACGGCTCGCGCACAAGATGTTACGGAAATCACTGCTCCAACGCGTCGAGATTCGAAGAATGGATTGAACCGAAGATACAAGCCGAGAAAACAGCGCAAACCCTTGCTCTTCAACGAGAAACAGCTCGCCGCAATTAAGTGAGACGAGCTGTTTTAATTTCGAGTCGGGGCGACTGGATTTGAACCAGCGACCTCTGCGTCCCGAACGTGCAGGCGATGAATCGCAACTACCGGTTTTACAAGAACTTAGCAAATTACTTNCCGCAGTTTGCACCAGGGTTTGCACCAGCAAATCGGAATCGCTGCACGCTGAGTGGCTCGAAAGGCTCGCCATCGTTCTCCGCGACTCCTTACCGACAGACGATTTGCTCCAACTTGCTGAACTGCTCACCCCAAGCGAGGAACTGGACTAATGCCGTGCTGGAGCGGGAAATCAAGCATCTACTGACCCGACCTGTGGGGCGTCCGTCGCATAAGCCGAAGGTCTTCTATCACAGCTTCCAGTATCAAGCCAAATCGTGGCAGCGGGCGCGGCGCGTGGTTGCGAAGATCGAATGGCACGTGCGTGAGTTGTTCCCCGCGTCGGGTTCATCGTGACCAACATGAACAAGTACTCGAAGAACGTCGTGAAGTTTTACAACGGTCGCGGCACGGCGGAGCAATGGATCAAGGAG
>PBNZ01000027.1 GCA_002723275.1 Planctomycetaceae bacterium | reverse complement strand
GCGGTATGGACCGCCACCGCGAGTGATCATTAGCGCCCGAGTGTTATTGGCGAGTGTCGCCTCTGACCTGGTTTCACCGCGGTAAAATTCCTCTCGCTCGCCCTTCGGGAATACGTTGAGCCGGTAAAAGGAGAGCCCAGTCTGAGCAGGTCGGAAGCGGAATCGTACATTAGACGTTTGCCCTTTGCCGCCTAATTCAACGGATTGCGATTCGACCACCTCGCCAGTTGGATCGCAGAGTTCGGCAATGGCCGTCATTTGCGATTCACCTTCCAATGCCAGTGTTGCCTCGATGGTGGTCGGAGATGTCTCGAAATTGGTTTGATTGATCCGTACCTGTTCGAGTCGAAGGTCAACGCTGACTTCAGCATCGGAGAAGACCGGGTAAATGGGAAACCGCGGATTCGTAGTATCCATGAGATCTGTAGCGTTGCCGTCGGAGATCAATAAGGCACCGGCAATGGGGAGATTTTGGAATCGTTCATCGAGAGTTTTGATGGCTTCGGCAAGTTGGCTGCTGTTGCCCTGGAACTGGAGGTCATCGGCTGAGTCCGCGCGCCGCAGGTTTCGGTCAAAGCTGTAAATCCGTAAGTCGAAATCCTGTTCGAGCCGTGCTTTCCAAGGCGGTGGCTCCGGCCCGAGCCAGTCACGGACCTCGACGGGTTCCGGTAGTCCTCGATCTTCAATCGTCATGCTTTGGCTATTGTCGATCAGTACGGCGAACACGTTTGCCTTTGGTCGTGGCCGAGTGCCACTGACTAACGGCTCGAGCAAGCAAATCAAAATTGCGAGAACGGCAAGTACCTTAAGAGTAGCTGCCAGGATACGCACGCCACGTTGGGCGGGTCCTTTTGAGTAGGACCATGCAAGGACCACGATAAGGACAGCGATGATCAATAATGACGGCCAAAGCCAATTTGGAGCACCCCAGATAATGGTTGTCATGTCAATCCCCCCGCCCTAACGCTTCGTAATATCGCCGCACTCTGTCTTGGTAGGGAGCGGGAATAGCGTCACGGTCGATGGGGACAAGTTGCTCACGTTCGCCGGAACGTCGAATAAGTTCTTCAGCGACCTGCTTACGAAGTTCACTCAGCGGTTGCGCTACCAATTCGCGAATCAGATTCCATTGAGGTTCTTCCGAATTTCGCTTGAATTCACGTCGGAACCCCCGTGCTCGATCACGGATCTGAGCTGCACGCGAGCTCAATTCACTGTCCTCAAGTATTTCTTCAATATCACGCAACCGATCCGACCATTCACCGAAATCATCACCGGTGATAGGCCCGGTGCCGAGGCTATCGTTCATCGATTGCAAAAGCCCCCCGCTATCACGGCGTTGTTGTTGATCAGGTGATGACTGCTGGCCTTGTTGCTGTTGGTCCTGTTGCTGTTGGTCCTGTTGCTGTTGGNCNTGTTGCTGTTGGTCCTGTTGCTGTTGGTCCTGTTGCTGTTGGTCCTGTTGTGGACCGTTTTGTTCGTCGGGGCTGTTCTGGTCTATTTCGTTTTGTAGTTCGCGCATGAGTTCCCCAAGTTCCGTGTTGGCTCTACGCAACGACTCCCTCTCATTACCGAGAACACTTTCGGCGGCTTCTTCGATGCCTTCTCGTAGATTTGAGATTGAGTCTGACGCAATCGATTCAACAAGTCTCGCTTGATCGCGGAGTCCTCGCTCGAGCAGATCGCTCGTTGCTTCCAGGTTCTGGTCCGTTTGGTTTCGAGAGGCCTCTCGGAAGCTGTCGTAGAGTTTCTGTGCCAATAGCGGTTCGGCGTCTTCAGCTTCTGTGATTGTCTGTTCCATTTCCGTGAGTAATTCGCCAAGATCCTCTTGCTGTTCGGACAAGGCGTCTTGCAGGTTATCTGTTTCAGTTGCCGGCCTGAGGCCTGGTTGAGGATTCTGTTGTGCCTCGTCCAGTTGGGAGGAGATGTCCTGCTGTCGTTCATCAAGTTCACGGGCTTGTTCACGCATCTCCCGCATTTCCTCCGTGAACTGTTCGGCAGCTTGCTCTCGCAGCTCGTCACGCATTCGCTCGAATTGTCGTTCGGCGCGCGTTCCCGCAGACAAAGCTTCTGGAACATTGCGTTGTTCAAGTGCTTCAGAACTTTGTTGTTGTTGTTCTCGCGACTGCTCGAGTTGCTGGCGAGTTTCTTCCATTTGGCTCTGGTTATTTGCCTCTTCTATGCGTTCGTTTAATTCGTCGGAATCGCGGAGTAGTTCTTGCTGTTGTTCTCTCAAGCGTTTTAGCTGCCGTTCGAGTCGTTCCCTTTCTTCGTCGGAATCTGCCTCTTCGAGAGCCGTTTGTAGCTCTTTGAGCTGCTCGTTGAGATCGGCCTGGCGTCGGGCGAGATCCTTCAGGCGGCTAATGACCTGCCGCATTTCTCGTTGTTCGCTGGATTCGGCTTGTTGCTGCTGAGCCTCGCTTTGCGTCTCGTATCGTTGCTGGTCGTCCTCGAGTTCAAGTTCGTCGAGTTGTTGTTGGAAACGGTTGGAATTGCTGGAAGACGAACTACTGGAATTCGACGATTGTTGGGACTGTCGTACGACNTCGAATTCGCGCGCACGGAGTCGAAGCAGGTGCTGGTAAGTTGCTTGTTCTTCGAGGATCGCAGCATCCAGGCTGCTCGGGTCGTTGGCAGAGGTGGTAAGGCGATCAATCGCGCGGTTCATCGTATCGCGCGCGTTGTTAACGTGGGTGATCGATTCCTCGTCGGAAAGGTTGCCGGCGAGTTCTTCGAGCAATGGCAGAGCGGATTGTTGGGATTCCAAGACGACTTGTGTGTCTTCGGCAAAACTCACAGGCATATTGTCNATGTCGCGTTGGCGAATCAATGTCCAGGTGGCGTTGATGACCTGCTTTTGCAGTTCGGCGAGCTCTTCGGCCTGCTGTGAATTGGGGGATCCACCTTGTTGTTGCTGTTCTTGGTTAGTTTGTTGCCCGTNCTGGGGTTGGCCTTGCCGGAAGATTTCCTCGAAATGACGTACTTCCGCGAAGAACATATCGCTTCGAGTTCGTCGCAATTCCCCCTCGGGCCCGAAGTCCTCAGCCCAGAAATGGTAGGCGACCAGTTGATCTGGTTCGGCTTCGAGTGCTTCGAAATCCAAAAGGTGGATTGCGGTTGCCTCAGTACGCTGATGGACATCTGTGCCCAATTCGATTTCGTTCAAGGGGGTGGTTGCGATGGAGTAAGCGATTCCAAAACGTTCCACGCCGAAATCGTCGCTGACGGTCGCTTCGAGCGTAACTTCTTCAAGAGGGGATACGCGTAAATCCCGAGGTGCTTTGAGTTTGACCTGAGGCGGTTTGTTAGGCGTTACCTTGACGATGAGTTCCGGTTGAGTCTTGTTGCTTCTGTTCTCGTAATCGACAAGTTGGAGCTTCCAGCGTTGATTTTTCGTCAAGGGGATCGTTGCGCGGTAACGCAAAGGCTGCTGGGGATCGGCGGTAAGTTCCAGTGTTTCGCCGGATGGAGTGGAAAGGGTGGCTTTCTCAACGCTTTTGTTGAGATGAAAAATCCATGTCAATTCGGTTCCCTCCACGGCAGCAACTCGTCGCGCGTCGGCAATTGTCTTGGCGGATTGGCCAGTGTAATCGGGGTATTCAAGGTGAGCGTCAGCTTGAAGTAGCTCCGGGAATTCGAAAACATCAATTCGATAGGTTTCGGAGTTCAAGTTGTCATACTGAATCGAATATTCGAGGGGTTCATTGACCTCGTAAATATTGATCCCAAACAGTGGGTCATCCAGGCTGCGATTCATTGGCAATTGCGAGGTTTGCCCTGCTTGGTTGACCATTTGTAGCGTTGCAGTTTCCGGGAGCCTGGCAGGGAATCGCGCGACAACGATCAAATTTGTTCCCTTTTCCACGTTGACGTTGCCGGGGTCGACAACGATCTCGTAATTGTTCGAGCTGGTCGGTGTGGACTCTTCAGTGGTAGAAGAGTTGGGAAGCCGTGGTGTATGGGTGGCGACGAGCCGGGCCGAAAGTAGCCCGACCAGTAAAAGAGAAAGCAGGCCTGCGACTCGCGCGGCAAACAGCTGTCTTGTCGAAATGACCTGCTCCCAGCGATGGGTGCGGCCGTGCATCACGGCTTCATGGATAACCTTTTCCTGGAGATAACCTCGGTGTTCCGGGGATTGTGAGGTTTGATCGATGGCTGTCACAAGCCTTTGTTCGAGGCTGGGATAGTGCTTTTCAATTCGACGAGCCGTCGACTCGAGATCTGCACGCGAACGCCGAGTCACGATCAAGACAATGATGAGAGCGACACCGGTAATCGCGGCGATGATCAATCCTTGTGAAGCAGTGTCCCCCACATTTGCTGGCAAGATGATCAATAAGCCCAGTAAACTGGCTGCGACGAGGCCAACAATGGTGATGGCGATCCATCGTCGATAGCCCATGAGGCGCGACTGGGTGCGACGCAATAGGCTGATCAATTGAAGATCCATTATGTCGCTCCTGATGTCGAAGGAACTGTCTGNCGCGAAAGACGACCCGAGAGCCAGCTCTCGGCAAGAAGGAAGCCGAGGGCTCCAAGAATCAGCCAACGCCATATCTGCTGGCGNGATTCGAGCTCGACGTCCTTGAGTTGGCGATCATTCTCAGTTAGTTCGGCCTCGGATAGGAAATCCTGGATTACGATGCCGCGTTGCTCGAGCTCGACAGGATCCATGACGTCTGTCTGACCTTCTCGTGCACTCAAATTGATTGCAAATTGGCGAGCTGTGCCATCTACCGACGCCATGTAAATCCCGGGGATATCGGTTGTATCCAGCTCGAACGGGGACGTTTCTATGCGATACGTGTCACCCGTCGGTGCGATCACCTCGACCGACTCCTGTGCGTCGGCGAAGGAAACAACGTCACCGACCTCGTAATCATCCGTGGACGATTCTAAATCAATCNTGCTATCGAACATACCTGACAAGAGAGGGACGAATTTGGTGGACAATGCGAGTTGGCTTTCTTTCGGTTGCCAGCCCGTGGTCAGGATCCAGATCGTGCCCTCATCAAGATCTCGTTGTACCAATGCCGGTGCCCCATTATCGAAACGAATGAGAGGATCCCAGGGGTGTTCATGATCCGACTCGATAAGACGGTGTTGCCAGACGCGAATCTTGGTGAAATCGTTGAATCGCGTGTCGGCAAAAGGTGCGAACAGGGGATGTTCAAAGCGAATGTCTTGCAGCATGGCGTAGTCATCGACCTCAGCCTCACTGATCTGAACCGTTTCCAGATCCATGAGGCGAGCGATTGCGTCCGACGCGCCGTTTGATTCTGCGTGTTGCTGGTCGAGAATAATCAGAACCTTCCCGCCGTTTTTCACATATTGTTGTAAGACCGTTGTGTCTGATTCACTCAGGACCTGCGCCACAATCACGAGAGGACAGCTCGTTGCTTCGAGTTCATCGAGTTNGCTCGGGGGCCATTGGGCTTCCGTGATGACCTCATAGCGGGGAGTGCTGAGATCCATTCGTTTCACAAAAAACGGTAGCGACTCGACGTCATCACTATCGAGACCCAGGTGGAGCAGCCTCTGTTGTCCTCGGTAAGGTTGAGCCACATAAATGCGATTGTCGAAATCGGTGGTGTCGCCCTTGACGGCAAGCACTGAGGTGGTCGGATGACGAGTGATATCGATTGTGCGATGCTGGCCAGTTGGTACGAGGATTGTTTTCTCACTGTTGATGATTTCGTTCCCTTGGTCATCCTGCCAATGGAGTTGATATTCTGTAGTTTCACTCGTCGAAGAATTGGTGACGCGAACCTGGATTGCGTCCGAATCCGACTCTTCGAACGACGAGATACGGTGTAAGCTCACGTTGGAGCTTTCAGCCGGGGCGATGATGCGCAAATCAACTCCTATCCCCTGCGGCCACTGGCTGCCAGCCAGAGCTGTGAGGTCACTGCCTTTTTGAAAATCTGTTACCACAATTAATTGGGCGTTTGCGGCTCCGTTTGCCGCTTGATCTACTTCTTGATCCTGAAGCAGTTCAAGTGTTTGGGTCAAGGCTGCGCCGAGGTTCGTTTCGTGCCACCCCGGTTGAATCGATGTCAATTGATCTTCAACCAACTCAATTCGGTGCGCTGGAGTCACGAGTTGTGGATTCGTCCAGTCCAAAGCGCGGGTAAGGCCGGTGTCAAAGGTTAGCANGGTGATGCGGTCGTGCGGTTGCAGATCGTTGACCACGTTGATGACCTCGGCCTTTGCTTGATCCCAAACTTCTGCCCTTTGCATGCTGGCGCTCGTGTCGAGGAGGATTGCGATGTCGCGCGAGGGCAGGAAGCTGTCCTGTAAATGCGATCGGAGAAATGGCCGGGCGAAGGCCATCGCGAGCAAGAGTAACGCACAGCCTCGAAGCAATAGCAAGAGTAAATTGTCAAGCCGACTTCGCCTCGTCAGTCGCGGTGGAGACGGCGACAAAAACATCAGGGAGCTAAATGTTTGTTCGCCTTTGGGGCGGCGTTGTATCAAATGGAAAATGATGGGGGCGCTGATCGCCAACAGTCCGAGCGCGTAAAGCGGTGCCAGAAAACTCATGGCGTCTGCCTCCTCTCCGGACGTGCTCGATGCCGAAGCGTTGATTTGCCCTGTCGCATTTGTGCCGTGAGTAATTCCAGCAAGGCGATCTCAAGCGGCGAATCAGTTGGCATGGTGACAAGATCAATCCCCATGTTCGCGCAGATGGATGTGAGTTGATCGGAATGATCCTGGAAGCGTTTGAGGTAATCCTCCCGTGCGACCTGTGGATCAATGTAGATTTCACGTGAGTTTTCCAGGTCCCGGAATGTCGAGGACTCATCAAATTCAAAGGCTATTTCGGCAGGGTCCAGGACTCGTAAGAGCATGATCTCATGCCCACGTGAACGCAGGTAACCAAGGTGTCGTTGGAGTTCGTCCGTCGGTGCCAGGAGATCGGAGATCAAAATGATCAAGCCGCGTTTGACAACCAGGCGGGCAATTTGATCAAGGGGCCCGAGAAGGTCTGTGCCTTCGCCCGCGGTGCTCCGTTCCAGCATTCCCATGAGTTGGTGAAGGTGACCGTTGCGATGCCTAGCGGGTAAATAATCTCCAATCTTCTCATCAAAAGTGAGCAGACCGACGTTGTCTCGCTGCAGGGTGAGGTAGTAACCAAGAGTGGCCGCGAGTGTGCGACCATAATCTGCCTTAGTGTAATCCCCCGACTGAAAAGCCATGGAACGGCTGAGGTCAAGCAGCAGGTAGCAACGACGATTCGTTTCGTCTTCGAATCGTTTGATATAGTAGCGGTCGCTGCGAGCGTAAAGCTTCCAGTCCAGATATCGTGGGTCATCACCAGGCGCGTATTGACGGTATTCGCTAAACTCCACAGAAAATCCATGGAATGGACTGCGGTGAAGCCCGTTGTAAAAACCCTCGACTACCGTTTTCGCGCGCCATTGCAGATTCTTGACGCGCATGACGGTTGCAGCGTCGACGAAAGATGTCGGACGCGTTTGAGACGATAACGAGGCTGGGTCATTCATCGTTGATTACTCGGTCGTTGGAACCGACTCCAACAAACGTGTGATCACATCGTCGACCGTAATGCCTTCGGCCTCGGCCTTGTAGCCCACGAGGATTCGATGACGCAATGCGGGCACCGCCAGGGTGCGGATATCCTCAAAGGTTGCATGGGCACGACCGGACAACACCGCTCGAGCCTTCGCGCACAAGACAAGCGTCTGTGCTGCCCGGAGTCCGGCGCCCCAGCTAATCCATTCGTTAACGAAGTCCGGGCTGTGCGGCTGGCCTGGGCGGCTCGCTGCAGAGAGACGAACGGCATAACGGGCAACGTCCTCGGCGACCGGAACACGCCGGACGACGTCGTGGAATCGTNATACATCCTCGCCCGAAAATAACGGCTCGATCGCTTCGGGTTTGCCTGACGTGGTCTGTTGAACGACCGCGAGTTCCTCATCCTCCGGAAGGTAATCGATGAGTACGTTGAACATGAATCGATCAAGTTGAGCTTCCGGTAAGGGGTAGGTTCCTTCCATTTCAATTGGGTTCTGGGTTGCAAGTACGAAGAAGGGTTCATCCAGCGAATAACGAACACCAGAAGCCGTGACCTGGTGCTCCTGCATCGCCTCCAGCAGTGCGGCCTGAGTTTTCGGAGGCGTGCGGTTGATTTCGTCAGCAAGGATTACGTTGGCAAAGATTGGACCCTTGACGAATTGCATCTGACGGCGACCGTCGCCGGTATCCTCCAGGATCTCGGTCCCAGTGATATCCGAAGGCATCAAGTCGGGTGTGAATTGAATACGCTGGAATTTCAGATGGAAGACTTGGGCAATGGATCGGACGAGCAGCGTTTTGGCGAGGCCCGGGGCGCCCGTGATCAAACAGTTGCCGCCTGCAAAAAGCGCGATCAACAGTTGTTCGATGACGTCGTGCTGACCGACAATCACTTTCGACAGTTCTGCGTAGATTCGTTCGCGACCGTCCTGAATTAATTCAACGGTTTGCTTTTCTTGGTCGAATGTTTCGATCGGTGTGTTCACGTCTTNTTCTCGTTTCGAGGAAGCATAGCTTCAGGAGTCAGGGCTCGATGTTGATTAATGAGTCATGGCGTAAGTGACAATATTGATGCCCAATGGGTAGGCCTTTTTGACGGAGAACTCACGGAAGTACCATTCCTGTTCACCTTCCCGTTCCCAGCCATCTCCGAGGTCTGTGTTATGGCAAATGAAGACCATGANTCGACCTTGGTCATCTTTAATCGCCTTGTAATAGGGTGTGCTGGTGTCCGACTCATATCTCGGTTCCCAGGTGATGCCGCGCGATTGGCCGCGAAGTGCGATGTCAATTGACGGCACTTGCGGCTTTTTTTTGAGTTGATAAACGCAGTTGAAAATTTCGTGATTTAAGGGCACTTCCTCGGGGGGGCGGTCAGGGAAGACTCGCCTGATCTGTTCGCGAAAATTCCGGTACTCATACTCACCCCAGAAGTCGTCCACCATCAGGAAGCCGCCGTTGAGCAGGTATTTCCTTAACGCCTTGACTTCATCGTCATAAAAATAGAGACGCCCCGGTTCTACGATGTAGATAAAAGGGAAGTCGAAAAGGCGGGGGTCGGTGAGATCAAGAACGATTGGATCGGGATTGACCTTGAGGGTTGTGAGTTGTTGCAAGCGGAGCGAAAAGTTCAGATCGCTATCGGGGTAATCGGTTCGCCATCCACCTCCGCGCCGTCCATATCCACCGTGTGAATCGTAACGAAGGCGAACAAAGGTGAAGGTGTCTTTTGGCACGACCGGGTCGTTTTCCCAAATGGGAACGCCTCGCCGGAAGTCGCGATCCCCACGGCCTCTTCGGCCACTACGCTCCCATTGTGCCGTCGCAAGGCCGCAGGCCAGTAAGCAGACAAGAATGATCAGGAAACGCATCTTCGGCAATTGCCAGGTAAAACTCGAGAGCTTCGACAGCCGTTGTCGGGTATCCATCAACGTTCCTCCTCAACGTCTGGTCGATCGGTAATCAAACGCAGCAATAGCCGTTGGGCATTTCGGTAACGAGGAGCNTCTTCGAGGGCCATGAGCACATGCCGCTTCGCCTGCTCGAGTTCACCATGGCGGGTCAAGGCGACCGCAAGCTCATAGTGAGCAGCTGCGGGATCGGCGGGGTTCATTTCAAGCAAGGCACGCTGGGCTGCAATTTGTCGCTCGTGATCTTCCAGTTGTTTGGCCGCTTGGCCAAGTTTCTCCTGCCCCAGAATCAGCATGGGATTAACGGCAAGCAATCGTTCGGCATTCTGGGCCATCGCCTCCCAATTCTGACGGGCTTCACTGAGTTCGATCAGTCGTGTGTAGACAGGAATGGCGTCGTCATCGATTTCCGCCAGCTTGGAAAGGTATTCTTCTTCGTTAGCGGTGTCACCGAGTTCACGATGAACCTGTGCGAGCAGGCCGGCCGCGTTGCCAGCCGTCGTATCGTTCGGATAAGCTTGGTGGATCGTTTCTAAGGGCTCTTTGGCAAGCTCCCATTCCTCTTCGGAGATGAGACTGTTTGCCTGTTCCTTGAGCAGGAAATAATTGTTGGGATGTTCGGTCNACATTGTAGCTAGAATTGCCGGATCCGGTTGTTCCGGAACCACACTGTCATCAAAACTTAGTTCCGTCGCCAGTTCTCGGGCACGCTCCTTCGCATATTCCTCGAAAAGCTTGTCGATGGTGGTCGGTGGGCCAATGTATCGTTGGAGTGCTTCATTGATCGGCACTCCCGCACCCAGGTCGACAAGGACGCGACGCAAGATATCCAGACCGTGCTGTTCAACAAGGTATTCCACGACAAGAGAGGATTCGTAGTAGGCAAATTGCAGATGTAATGGTGATGGCGGCCTCAGGAACGCGCTGCTGAGTTGGCTGACTGGAGTCAATAGTCCGCCGAGAATCATCTGTCGGTACTGCGGCGTCATGCGCTGTCCCCAAGCGGGGTTCGCGAGTCGCTCCTCGTAAACGGAAATGCCCTCGCTCAGCCAGCGCGGCATGCGGTTGTTGGTCTTGGAGAGCGTGACAACATGGCAGTATTCGTGCCAGAGCACCGACTGCCAGTTTGCGGGACTGCTTCCCTGAGATGCCGGACTGTTTGCCGTAATCACGCGACCGAAGCAAACGCCGAGGTAACCGGCGCCGCCGGGTAAGCCAAAGGTGCGAATTGCGAAATCTTGTTGACGCGGGAAGATCTCAACGATGACCGGTGCGCCTTCCGGCGAGATGTCGTATTTGGTGTCAAGTGCGTCGCGAGCACGGCGTAACAACTGAATCACATCCTGGCCGTAAATCGCCGCCTCCCTAGCCTCCATCCGAACGATAAAGCCATCTTCAGTAATCGTGCGATAGCGATCGAGTTCGTCCTTGAGCGNCATCAAATTAAAGGCGACCACGTTATAGCCGTCTTGAGCCTGGACTTCTTTCGCCAGATTCCAGCCTTCTTTCTCGTCGCCGAGTCGAAGTAGGTCTTGGGCGAGTTGGAAGCGTGCGGGCGTGAAATCATTCTTCAGAACAAGGGAACGTCGTTGGTAAGCGGCGCCCTCTGCAAATCGATACTTTTGAGATAGTTTCCTGCCGATCAGATGATCAATCTGGTGGTTCGTTTTCCAGGTTGACAAGGCAACTGACCGTAAAGCTGATTCTCCCTTGTAATGCCCTTCCAAATGTGCGATCACCGCGTGGTAAGCCCAGGCCTCCGGGTGAAAGGGATTGATCGCGAGGACTTGTTCAAGAATGGATTCGGCCTCTGCGTAACGTTCGGCGTCAATCAAGTAATCAACTTGGAGTAGGAGAGACGGAATGTGATTGGGGTTGATACTCAAGGCACGTCCCAATGCTTGATTGCCTCGCTCGTCATCACTTGGCAACCAGGCACGTGCTTGAAGGTAGAAAATGTAGGGGTTGTCCTCTTCAAGTTTGGCTGCGGTTTCTAGATTCTCCGCCGCTAGTTTATAGTCGTGTTTCTCGAGAGCCAGTTCAGCGGTAGCAATGTAGACGTCCGTGTAACGCTCGTTCCGTTTTCTGACGCGGTCATAGATAAGGTCAAGTATCTCTCTTGCGTCCTCACCTTGAAGAGCGAAAAAACGTCCTAGCGTCACCTGGTCACGTGACGAAGAATATCGCCAGGGGGACTGACTGACCAGTCGATAGACCTCTTCGAGGTTGTCTTTCGATTGCTCGGGCTGACCAAGCATGCGGTAGATTTCATAGCCCTTCATCCGCAAGGCAATGCGATTGCTGTATCGTTCCAGCGAATTCTCGAAGACCGTGGCTGCCTCCGCATAACGGCCTTGAACCATCAGGCACTCGATCAATAAATACGGCCATTGCTCGTTCCAGACACCACGATCAACTTCCTGGCTAGCGATCTCTTCGCAGCGATGGTAATCGCCCGAAAAGAAGAGCTTTTCCGTTTCCCAGTGACTGGCGGCGCAAAGCGGTTCACTCGCGATGAATAGACACAGAATCGTAAGTGAAAGAATGAAGATCGAGACATGAGTTGTACGTTGTCGCACAACCTCTCGAATATGTGAGGTCTTCAAAATGACCGTCGAGTGATCCATCAGTACTCCCGCGGGTGGCCTGATGCCAAGTAAACGTGAGGAAAAGCGGGCACACCGATTGTAACTGCGAGCTGGGAAAACGACAACTTGAACATCTGCGACCGATGACATTCTGATACATGAAACCCCGGCAGGGCTCCAATGTTTTGCGAATCATCCGTCGCGGTGGGGTTTTTGCTGCCAACTCTGTCCCCGTAACCAAAGCTGAGATTTGGATGGGTTTATAGTTTGGCGCTAAACTCCCTTTTCAAGGTGTTTGTATTACAATGGGTCCTTCGATTGGGTTCGAAGCTTGTGGGATGATGGATTGCGGCAGATTTTGTGAACAAGAAAAAAACAGACGGAGTTCGACTTAATAGTTTGCAAGATATTGGGCTGATTGCTGGCCCGGTATTGGCTGTCTGCATGTATTTTCTGCTTCCCGATCAATACATGGGGTCGGATGGCGCAACGGCATTCCTGACGAGCTCGGCAAAGGCGACCATCGCAGTCCTGACTTTGATGGCTGTCTGGTGGCTGAGTGAAGCGATCGATATCTCTGCAACGGCCTTGTTGCCGGTCGCTCTGTTTCCGTTATTGGGTGTTGCCGACATCCGGACGGCGGCGTCGAGTTATGGTCATCCGCTCATCTTTCTCTACCTCGGAGGCTTTATCATTGCTTTGTCGATGGGGNNTTGGGGGCTCGATCGGCGCATCTCACTCGTCACCCTTAATTGGGTCGGTACGAGGCCGGGCGCCATGCTCGCCGGGTTTATGCTTGCTACTGCAGTCCTTAGTGGTGTTGTCTCCAATACCGCCACTACTGCAATGATGTTGCCGATCGCCGTTAGCGTCATTCACCTTGTCTCCAAAGACAACAACCTGATTAGTCCGAAGTGCCAAAGCAATTTTGCAACTTGCTTGATGCTGGCGATTGCGTATTCCGCCTCGGTCGGTGGGATGATGACCATTGTCGGAACACCGACCAATGTATTTTTGATCAGTTATTTGCGAGACAATATTCCGGAACCCTATCGGATCGATGTGAGTTTTGCGCGTTGGATGTTAATCGGAGTACCGTTGGTACTTGTTTTTCTGCCTGCCATTTGGTTTCTGCTCTGCAAAGTAATTTACCCCGTCCGATTTCGAGAAGTTCCGGGGGGGAAAGCGTTGATTCAGCAGGAGCTGGAAAATATCGGGGGGTTCAACCGCGGGGAGGCCGTCACGCTTGCAGTGTTCCTGCTGACTGCCGCCCTGTGGATCTTTCTTCCCCTGATCAAGCAGATTCATTGGGAGACTGGCGGTGAACCTTTCTTTCCCTTTGCAAGCTTGACGGATTCGGGCGTCGTGATGGTCACCGCCACTCTGCTGTTCGTCATTCCGGTGCCCGGGGAAGAACGACGCTTTGTGATGAATTGGGAAACGGTTGCCAAAATGCCTTGGGGTATTCTGATCCTCTTTGGCGGCGGTTTGAGTCTCGCTGCAGCGGTCGATGCGAACGGCGTCGCTGAATTCCTGGGTAGCTTTTCGAGGTACATCAAGGGCGTTCCACCGATCATCCTCGTGTTAGTGGTCACCACGGCCATCGTGTTCCTGACAGAACTAACGTCGAATGTTGCGACCACCGCTGCCGTCGTTCCCATTCTGGCAGCGTTGGCCCCCGGATTAAGCATCCACCCCTACGACCTGGTCGTGCCAGCGACACTCGCTGCTAGCTGTGCCTTTATGTTGCCAGTTGCCACGCCTCCAAATGCCATCGTATTTGGGTCGGGGCGAGTGACGATGCGTCAAATGGCCCGTGCTGGCTTTTGGCTTAACCTCGTTGGCATCGTGATTGTCACCGCTATCTCCTCGGTTCTCGTCGACTGGGTTTTCAAGTCGTAATCGCTCTCAGGCTGTTGCCCTATTAAGCCGTTGAGATGAAGATCTTGACGCACGATTTGAAACTTGCGAACACCCTGCAGGGTAGTTGTTTCGAAAAGGCAGCGGTCTACACGCGTTGACCGGGGTTACGTTGGAGACAAAAAAGAAAACCTTCCAAANGTCGGGAATCGCACTGATTTCAGGCCGGTTTTTGGCGATAATTTCCTTGTTACGACTCGCCCAGGTAGACGATCCTCAGGAAAGAGGCGATGGTTCAACTCAGGCAGGAGAAGCGTGTGATGGTTCGATGGGTATTCGCAAGGTGGTGCTTCCTCTTCATCTTGGCAGCCTGCTCGGTAACTNCTTCTGCTGAAGCCGACTCTCGGGTCGGGCAAACGGTGGCAGAATTTGAACTCAAAGATGTTCAGGGTATCTCGCATCGTCTGAGTGATTTTGAGGACAGTGAGTTTGTCGCGCTCGTCTTCTTGGGGACCGAATGTCCGCTCGCCAAGCTTTATGCCCCTCGTCTTAAGAAGCTTGCTAATGATTTCAAGGCAAAGGGCGTCCAGTTTGTGGGGATCAATTCGAATCGCCAGGATTCGTTGGTGGATTTGGGAAGTTACGTGCGCTTGCACGAATTTGATTTTCCCTTTTTGAAGGACATCGGGAACGCTTTGGCAGATCAGCTTGATGCATTGCGCACTCCTGAAGTGTTTCTGTTGGATGAGAATCGAGTCGTCCGCTATTGGGGACGCATTGACGATCAATACGGTGTGGGATTTGTACGGGATGTTGCGACCCGAGAAGATCTGCGTATAGCTCTTGAGGAGCTTATCTCCGGACAGCCGGTTTCTCAGCCGGAGTTGGATTCGGTCGGATGCTATATCGGTCGAATCACTGAACCGCAAGCAAATGCTTTCGTTACCTACTCGAATCAGATTGCCAGAATCCTGCAGCGACGTTGTGTTGAATGTCATCATGATGGAGAGTTCGCGCCGTTTGCACTCGATGATTACGAAGAAGTGGTAGGTTGGGCGGATACGATTAAGGAGGTCGTGGAGGATGAGAGGATGCCACCATGGCATGCGGATCCGGCCCATGGTTCCTTCAAAAACGATCGTCGATTAAGCCAGGAAGAGCGGCAAATGATTTTCGATTGGGTGGCGGCGGGAGCGCCGGAAGGTGATCCGGGGATGTTGCCCCCCATGCAAACGTTCAAAAAGGGTTGGGGACTACCGACGGAGCCGGATATCGTCGTGAACATGCGCGACGAACCTTTTGAGGTTCCCGCAGAAGGCGTCGTTCGCTACCAATATTTTGAAGTAGACCCCGGCTTTACGGAGGACACGTGGGTCAAAGCATTGGAGATTGTGCCGGGCAACTTTGCAGTCGTCCATCATGCCCTGGTGTTCGAGGTGCCACAGGATAATCTGCCGCGTGGTTTCGGGGGTGGCATCAACGGTTTTCTAGCCGCCTATGTCCCAGGGTTACGATCCAAGCCGTTTCCTAAGGGGATGGCAAAACGAATATCGGCCGGTTCGAAACTGCTTTTTCAAATTCACTATACGCCGGTCGGTACGGTGCAAAAGGACAATACGAAGGTTGGATTCGTAACGGCTGATCCGGCCGAGGTCACTCATGAGGTGAAGACTCGCAGTGCCTATCAAAGAATGTTGTTGGAGATTCCTCCTCACGATGGGGATTTTGAGCAACGTGCCAGGACGCGTGTTCGGCAAAATGCCCAAATGTTGTCGATGATGCCGCACATGCATCTTCGTGGGAGGGCGTTTAGGTATGAATTGCGTCTTCCAGGTTCGGAAGAATGGCAGACCTTACTGAATGTACCCAATTACGATTTCAATTGGCAGACGCAATATCAGTTGATGCAGCCCCTCGAGTTGCCTGCAGATGCCATCGTTCGATGCATCGCCTCTTTTGACAACTCCGCTGAGAATCCGGCCAACCCAAAGCCGGATGAAAAGGTGGAATGGGGAAATCAAAGCTGGGAAGAGATGTTGATCGGATATTTCGATGTGGCGATTCCCCGCGAAAGCATCCCGGAGGACGCGGAGCGTGATGGTTTAATGGGGCGTGCCGAAGATTTTTTGCTGCAATTCGACATTAACGACGATGGATCGACGAAACTGACTGAGTTGCCATGGACGATTAGGCCGCTCAGTTTGCCTCATGACAAAAACAAAGATGGGGTGCTGTCTCCGCAGGAGTTTGTGACTGCTGTGGAATCCATGATGCGCAACCGTTAAGGGTCTGCGGAGCGAATCTGTTTTTTCTCGANCGTGTCAGGCTGCAACACGGTCCGAAAACGGATAAAATTTCGAACGACGGACGCTTGTCTTTAAGTGTTCAATACGATGGTCTGGCGTTGTCCGTCTATCGAAAAGAAGAATCGCGCATTTGAGTGGTCAGGATCGCAAGGAAATATCCATGAAAGCTGTGCAGGTTATTGAGCCCGGAAAGGTAATCTTTGTTGATACGCCAAAACCTGAGTTACAACCCGGGCACGCACTCGTGCGGCCATCGAAATTGTCACTTTGTGGGAGTGACATCCGGATGCTCTACCATGCGAATCCGAATGAATACCCCTTTCCTCCTGGCACCACGGGCCATGAAATGGTCGGTGTGATTGAGGAGATCGAACCCAACCATCCGGAATTCAAAAAGGGCGACCATGTCCTCGCTTTAGCACCGGGTCACCGGGCCATGGCAGAATTCTATCTCGCTCCATTTGAGCATGTACTGCCGCTCCGATCGGAACGTACGCCCGTTCAAATGTTGCAGGCCCAGCAGTTGGGCACTGTNCTCTATGCCTCACAAAAATTGCCCAGCGTCGCGAGCAAAACCGTGGTTGTCATTGGCCAGGGGTCTGCTGGCCTGTGGTTTAATTTTCACCTGCGCAGGCTGGGGGCACGAAAGGTGATCGCACTCGATCTTGAAGGCTTTCGATTGAAGAACTCAGCGCACTTTGGAGCGACACATCAGATTAACAATCGAGAGGTCGATGCACAGGAGGCGGTTCGGCAATTGAACGATGGTGAATTGGCCGATGTTGTCATTGAAGCCGCTGGCGAAGTTGACTCGATCAATCTCGCCGTACATCTCGTAAAGCAATATGGGGATATCCTGTTTTTCGGGTACCCTCGCGGGCAATACATCTCATTTGATTTTGAGGACTTTTTTCACAAATGCTGTCGTTCGACAACGATCGTCGGTGCTACTTGTGAAACGGATCAGACTTCGACACGCATTGCACTCGATATCATTGCCGACGGGGAAATTAATGTCGATCCATTATTGACCCATGAAATTCCGTTCAATGACGTCTTCGATGCCTATGAATTGCACCGCACGCGCGAAGACGAAGCAGTCAAGATCGTGATCGATATGCCCTAGGCGAAGAGTGTCGGTGGTTCTGCCGATTTATCCCTTCACTGCTCTTCGCGCATTTCCCAATATTACGTTGCGCTGAGATCCAACCANGTCTCGTTGGGATATTTCACAAAACTCGCTGGCGATCTGGACTTCGGTCGGGATAAAATAGGGCCNCGCGTCAAATCTATTGCCCGTCAAAACGCTGAGAGGCTTGAGATGAATACGAAAACCACACGCCGCTGTTTTTTGCGTCAATCAGCTCAAGCCGCTGCTGTTACGGCTGCCGTTTCGACGATGGGGGGAGTGCATATTTCCGCCGCCGCAAATCCCACGAAGGTCAATCTCGGAGTGATTGGCTGTGGGGGAATCATGGGACACCATGTCAGTGGCCTGGTTTCGCGCCGTGAGGATGTTGTCTTCAACTGGCTATGTGATGTCGACCCTGGGCAATTCAATCGAATCGACTCGATGATTTCTGGATTCCAGAAAAGCTCCCCGCAACGCACCTCGAAATACGAGGATGTCATTCGAGACAAAAGTGTCGATGCCATCATTATTGGGACGCCTCACCATTGGCATGCACCGATTGCGATTGATGCGATGTCTGAAGGCAAGGATGTCTATATTGAGAAGCCGATCTCTCATGTGTATAGCGAAGGGCATGCTGTCATCGAGGCATCCAAAAAATATGGTCGCATTGTTCAGCAAGGGAGCCAGATGCGTAACAGTCCCGTGACGCGTAAGGCCGAAGCTTTGTTGAAGGAAGGTATCATTGGCGATGTGAAAGTCGCCAAGGCCTGGACGGCCGAGATGCGAGGCGTCACGAAACCTGTCCCCGATAGTGCTATACCATCGGGCGTTGACTATGATCGCTGGCTAGGACCGGCTCCGAAGCGTCCATTCAATAAACATCGTTTTCACGGTTCTTGGCGAATGTATCGCGACTATGGGAACGGCGAAATTGGGGACGATGGTATTCATGATCTTGATATGGCCTGTTGGGGACTCGGGGTGGATACGGTGCCCTCTCAAATCACCGCGCGAGGGAATCGGATGATGTTGCACGGTCACGCAAGTGAATATCCGGACAACATGGTTGTGACCTATGAATACCCCGACGGTCGCCTGCTGGTCTATGAAAACTATCCATTTACTTCGTATGGCATCCATGGTTTCGATAACGGAAATGTGTTTTACGGCACCGAAGGCTATATGATCTTTTCGCGTCGCGGCGCATTCAGCGTCTTTTTGGGGCCCAAGGGCAAGCCTGGTCCCACCGAGGGGAAAGAGATTCGCGGGTCACGAGGATATGCCGAGCACATGGCCGAATTCCTTAATTCAGTAAGAAGCCGTGATCGCAAGACGCGTTCAGCAGCTGACATTGCTCACAATTCATGTGCTTTGGTACATTTTGGGGAAATCGCGTATCGCACCGAGGGCCGGTTGAACTTCAATCACGATACTCAGCTCTTTGATAATTGCGATGAAGCCAACGCGATGCTGACCAAAAAATATCGAGATCCCTACACCATTCGCTCGGTGACCTAAAAGAGTGGTTGTTGTATTTGGAGAATGTTCGCGTGAGTCAAAGTATCCTGATCCAATTAGGTGTATTCGTCCTGGTTCTGATCGGTCTCAACCTCTTATTTGAATTGCATATTTCAATCATCGGAAGCCTTGCTCTGACACTCGTCCTTAATCTTGTCTTCAGGCTGATGGCAAGTCGATAGATCATTTTAACGAGGCCAAAGGAGTGACCAAGTCGATGGCGCGGATTGAACCGTTAAAGGATTCTCAGGAATCACATGTCACCAGGCTGCTAGACCAGCAGGCCAAGGTCTGGGGGCAACCTTTAGCACCCTTCGAAATTTATGCACACTGCCCTGCTGTGTTTCGTGGCGTAGCGGGGATGTGGGTCGGTCTCGATCAATCGGGACTGATTGCGGCCGACCTGGGTGCGCTTCTTAACTTAAGAATCGCGCAACTGAATCACTGCGTCTTCTGACAAGACGTCAATGCTGCCGTGAGCAGCAAGACAGGAATTCCTACCTCGAAAATCGAGGCGATTGAGCATTATCGTTCGAATGATGATTTTAGCGATCTCGAAAAAGTGGCTCTGGAATATGCCGAGCGAATCACCCTGACAGACCAGGATGTGGATGATGCGCTTTTTGCGAGATTGCGGGAGCATTTTAGCGATGAAGCCATCGTAGAATTAACCGCGCGTATTGCCTGGGAAAACGCCTCGAGCAAATTCAATCGTGCGCTGCGCATCGAGTCTCAAGGATTCTACAAGCCATGAGAGGGTGGTTGATCACCTTTTTTCGCCATCGGTGAACGGGCCCCCGAATCCGGGATGTCAATAAATGCTTGCTGCCCTCGCAACCGATGCGAGGCATCCTGTGACATCAGCGACCGGTGTCGTTATTCCGCGACCTCACAAAGCTTATCTCGTACGACGCTGATGGAAATATCCTGGCGTTCTCGGTTCAGGAAAAAGCAAACTTCGTCGTAACCACATTCCAGAAGAATGGAAAGAGCCTGTTCGTAACCATCGCCCACACGCCATGGCACGTGCGCATCTGATCCGATGACTACCGGGATCTGGCGATTTCGCATTTCGACCAGCATGGCCGGAAATGGGTTCATCTCCTGAATGGTTTTATTCAGTCCCGAAGTATTGATTTCCATGGCAATTCCGGTGGCTGCGATTCGATCGAGTGCACGGCAAATATCGTCCATGATCCGTTCGGGTTGCCATGCTTCGGCGGTGTGGTTCTTGATCAGATCGGGATGGGCGAGTGAATCGAAGAGTTCTGTTTCAGCTGCGTCGGCAAGCAAACTGAAATAGGTGCGTTGAACCTCGATCAGATCCTCGCTCCAATATCGATCACGAAATTCTTGAATTTGAGGATGGACTGAGCCGAGCACATAGTTGAAATCTGCAGACGCCAATTGTCGTTCGAGCCAAGCTTCATGTCCGGCAAAATAGTCCGCCTCCAGCCCGAGGCGCACATCGGTCGTCGCTGCCATGTTATCGCGAGCCCGAGCCACCAGATCCACGTATTCATCAAATTGGTTGGGCGTCATGCGCACCGCACTCGAGAAACCGTCCGGCATGGGGTTATGGCAGGTGACGGTCAATCCAGCTAATCCGCGCGAGTGCGCAACCTCGGCGTATTCCTCAGGTTCTCCCGTGGCGTGATTGCAAAGTGGCGTGTGGGAATGTGTTTCGTAAAGCATGACTTTTTCTTGGAGCAGTAGTAACAGTGGGTTTACGGGAAAAACATGAGCCAGGTTCGAATCAATCTGTTTGCGGAATCAAGCTGCATCTTACTCAGGAACTAAGGATGTCGAGATTCGCCTGGAAGGTTGCACGTTCATTCGAATCATGAAGGAATGCCATGATTCTGGGCCACCGCAGTAAAATCATTTTTTCCCGTCGGTTGATTGAGGGGCGACTAGTATCACCAGCTCGGGTGCGCAACAACCGTTCTCTTGATAAAGCTCGTCTTTGACGTCGTCCTGCAGGACAACAAATACCTCCCATGGATTATCATCGGGGTCGGTGGCCCAAACCTTATCTCGGACGGTGTAACAGCAGGTCGTCTGCTCCTCAGTGGTCGTGGGAATACCGGCCGACTGAAATCGTTCAATTGCTTCATGGACGGCCGCGATCGATTTAACCTGAATTCCGAGATGGGAAATCGAGGCTGCTTCGGTGGGAGAATCTGTTTCATTAAATGTCAAATTCACCGAGGGATCGGCCGGTTCGAACTTGATGTAACCGATTCGCTCCTTCGATGGAGCGACTCCTAGAAGCAATTTATAGAACTCGCGTGACTGCTGAAGGTTCGAAACCTTCAACGCGATATGGGTACGATGCTGCCCCGGAAGATCAACGGCAGACTGTGTGGTCATCTTGCCTCTCCCACGTTCTTGGCCAGTAAATACGATATCGTTAGGTTAGTCGAGCAGCTCTGGAAGGTTCAAGGTGGATTCTGTGAGTGAGCGTCTCAAATTTCCGAGGATCGTCTGGCGAGGCTCAGATCCCCCCCCCAAAAAAAAATTGCCTTCCGTCCGAGGTCGATACACAGAAACTGTTTGGAAAATAAGTGCAAGACTACAAGCTGAGATCATGAGATGTATTGAGCAATCAAGCTAACAGATCGTAGCGCGAGTGGGGGCGGATCCAGGAATGATTGCCGAGTCACCTACCTTGGACCGGCATGTGGGCGTTCGACGATATTCAAGGATCGAGTGAAAGATTCAATTCGCGACCTGCACGAGTTGCGGACGCTCGCCAAACCTTAAGGTCAACATTGTCGGTGACGACGTGAACTGAGGCATCAAGCATCACGGTCTGCACCAGTCTTGGATGGTGGCTACGGGAAGTGATGATCGCGTATGAAGCCGAGCCGTTACGTCCGTGTTTTCCTTCCTGCCAGGAATTAAAATCGGCATCGACAATCTACTCGCCATTGTTGAAGGGGACGAATGAATTGGGGGCCAGGGTTGCTGTGAAATCCATATGATGGACGCGACCATCTGGCCACTCGGTATGACCGGTGTTCTTGCTCTGAACTCAGGACTTCACAATCTCTGCCGCTTCTTCGACGGTGTTTGCGATCTTGGTCGTCGGCGGACCACCATTTCCTGTATACGGCTGCCAGGCTTTCACCTTAGAGGCGAGCATCGTTTTGCTGGTTCCATCGACAACTTTGGAGAGTCTCAGGTGGCTATTGGAATAAAAGGGACCGTTGCCTCCCTTCTTGGTTGCCGGATCAAAGACAAACCATGTTTCCATATTGAATCCGTAATTCGTGGCATAAAGTCTTGCTCGACCCTTGCCTGGATCTCGGAGGATCCCAGCCCCTGGATCCGAGGGGCATTGATCAATGGGAACGCGCAGTGCGTCAATTACCATTTGGTGATCCCAGGCCAATTCCAGATTCACCTGGCTGTATAAATGAGACTCTTCGAGATAAGGCAGAATGCGCCCATGAATGCCCCAGGAACCGTTGTTGCCTGTTTCTGTCAGGGTGAGATCGATGTTCGCACTTGGAGGCAGGCGGCGACGAGCTGATTCGTAATTCTAGACTGCCAAGGCGAGTTGTCGAATGTTGTTCTGGCATTGCGACCGCCGAGCTGCCTCCCTTGCTGCATTAATCGCCGGAAGCTGTAGCAGGATGAGGATCGCAATAATCGCAATCCCCACCAATAATTCGACCAAGGTGAATCCGGAGGTTAAACCAAGGGGATCTCTCTGTTCTTCATCGCTCAAGTCTCTGGGCGTTTTCTCGCAATGGAGCATCAGCCGACTTCGGGAACTTAAATTTGGTAACTAAGCACTCGTCGACTGTTGGGGCCCCTTCAGGAAACATGCAAAGGCATAAACTCGCTATATCTCGATTGAAAGATGGAGTCCACGGTAAGGCCTGGTCAAGCATCTCCGGATGCCATCAATTTCTTGCAATTTACAATCGCTGCGAAACAACACGAATCATCTTCCCAAATGCAATCGAGCTCTTGGGATTTATCGTTTGATTTCGCTGACGACCTTACCATTGATAATGACGCCAATACAGTGAGAGGTGTATTCGAACGGATCTCCGTCGTATAACGCGACGTCTCCATCTTTGCCGACCTCGAGCGATCCGACTCGATCGTCGATTTTCAGGAGACGGGCTGCATCGATCGTGATTGCATTCAACGCTTGCTGGAAGCTCAATCCATTGGCGGCGGCCATTCCGGCCTCAAACAGGACGACGCGGGTCTTCGGGACGTAGGCTTCATAGCCAGCCTGAAGTGCAATGGGGATCCCTGCTTTGGCCAGCGTTGCCGCGGTCTCAAAACTGAAGTTTTCGTACTCTCCATTAGGGCGAATCATTGTGGGGTGAACGATGACGGGTACCCCGGCCTGTTTAATCTCATCCACCAGAAGATAGGCCTCTGCTCCACCATCGAGCCAGACTTCCATGTTAAATTCGCGCGCCAAACGTAAGGCATTGTTGATGTCTTGGGCGCGATGAGCGGTGATCATCAGTGGCAACTCTCGAGCAAGGACTTTGGAGAGCGTTTCCAGGCGAAGGTCACGGGGTGGCGGATCTTGTTCCTCCGATGCTTCAGCAGCTTGCACCTTGGAATGGTACTCTTGTGCCTTGATCAACTCGGCACGCAACATCGCCATCATTTTGCCACGAGTTCCAGGAGAAGAGGCACCTGACTTAAGTGCGACGGATGCAAGCGTCGCTGCCAGGGCTCGACTTTCGCATAGCAGGTTGTCGTCGACCGTGTTTCCGATCGTCTTCGTAACAAGTGTTTGCCCTGAAATTAATTCACCGGGCGCGTGCCCCGTATGAATCGTCGTGATTCCAAAACTGCGAACCCATTCGACAAGCTCTTCGTGGGAATTGTAGGCGTCGAGAGCTCTCAGCTGCGGTTGGACTGGTGAAGATCGTTCGATTTGGTCTTGGTCATGGTCGTAATTCAAAATCCCGGAAAGTCCTACCGTGCAATGGGAGTCGATTAAGCCGGGAGTTACGACGGCGGCTTTGATCGTCCGGAACCCATCGGGTACCCGGATCTCTGATGCTTTGCCGATGGTAGAAATCTTACCGTCTCGGATGACAAGCATCCCATCTTTGATCGATTCACCCGCACTGGTGTAGATGATGTCGCCGTGAATCGCCAACTGAGCGTAGGTGTTTGCGGACCACGCGACGGAGAGGGTGAGTGACAGGACTAGGAGGTAGTGAGACTTCATTTTGAACCTCCTTGTTGTTTTTGATCGTAGCAGCAGAAATAGGGCGATTGGTCATGGCCCGTTCCATAACCGCCCACCGCATAACGTCGATCATCCGGATCGCTGCGGTCAAAGACTCGTTCGCCCCCGACCCAAGTTTCCTGGATCTTGGTGTAAATGCTCAACGGATCACCATTCAAAACAATGAAATCAGCATCTTTGCCGGGGGTCAGTGAGCCGATCTGGTCCTGGAGATCTAGCATCTCTGCACCGGCCAGCGTGAGTCCATCCAGAGCTGCTTCACGTGACATGCCCGCGCGAACAGCGATCGCGGCGCTCCGTAGGAAGTAACGAGAATCCAGAATTGGATCGTCGGTATGGAAGGCAGTACGCACCCCTGCTTCTTCAAGAATCTTTCCCGTTTCGAATCGCAGGTAACGAGCCTCCAGCTTGCCACCAGGTGAATCGATCATGATCATCGAACAGGGCACATTCGCTGCCGCAATTTCATCCGCGACCTTCCAGCCTTCACTCACATGATGCAGCACAACTCGAAAGCCAAATTCTTTCGAGAGACGAAGAACCGTGATGATGTCATCGTGGCGATGAGTATGGTGGTGAACAATTCGCTTGCCTTGCATCGCTTCGATCAGGGTTTCAAGATGAAGATCTCGCGGAGGTAATTTTGCAGGATCACCCTCGGCGTCCACGATCTTGCTGTGATATTCCCGAGCTCGAATGTACTGTTCTCTGACCAGATAGGCAGAACGTCCCCGAGTTCCCGGAAAGGGAGCATCTCGCATCGAGTTCGTGCCGTTGGCCATTTTTAAACCGCCAAGAGGTGCACCCTCGTCATTGACATAAAGTATGTCCTCGATTGTGGATGGCATGACGTCGCCAAAACGAAGTTTCACGTAAACCGTTTGGCCGCTGCTGAGGTGTCCCGATCCCGGCATAATGTTTAGAGTTGTTAAACCACCGGCAAGCGCCCGTCGAAAACCGGAGTCGAGGATGTTGAGCGAATCCAGGACGCGAACTCCGGGTTGTATCGGTCCGCTGCGATCTCCCGCGGCAGGTCCGCCAATATGGCTGTGGGTACATACCAAGCCTGGCATGATCACCTTGCCGCTAACATCAATCACTTTTGCATCGTCGGGGATTGGGGTTTCGTCATTCTTTCCGATTGCCTTGATCTTCGTTCCAGAAACAATCAGCGTCCCGTTCTCAATAACAGGACCGTCGATTGGAATTAATTGACAGTTCTTGAATGCGATCGTAGGTGAGTTGGCCAGTGCCGTGCTGCAGCTAATCGCAATGCAGGTAGCAAGCAAAAAGAATTTCATGTTGTCAGGCGATCAATACAAAGGAATGAAAACCGGTTTTGTCAAAGCAAGAAGCCGAAGCCAATTCCGTTGCCAGGAAGTTGTCATTCCGTAGCGCACGAGATCGGCAAGAAGGAACAGCGTGGTCGATGTTCCTTGTGCGATTTTACTGCGCAGGAGCTGGCGGTGACTTGGATTCGAGCGGAATTGTTCCAATCGCCCTATGCAAGTAAATCCTGAATGACATTTCCGTGAACATCGGTCAAACGGAAATCGCGACCTTGATGACGGTAGGTCAAACGTTCGTGGTCGACACCCAGGCAGTGCAGGATGGTTGCATTCAGGTCATGGATATGGGCGGGCTTATCGGTGACATTGTAGCTGAAATCGTCCGTTTCGCCGTAAACTATTCCCGGTTGAATACCCCCACCGGCCATCCATTTCGTGTAGCAACGAGGATGGTGATCGCGCCCATAATTAGTTTTCGTCAATTTTCCTTGGCAGTAGATTGTGCGGCCAAATTCACCACCCCAAATGACGAGTGTGTCGTCCAGCATGCCGCGCTGTTTCAAATCGCGAATCAGAGCCGCACAGGGTTGGTCAATAATTCCGCATTGCCGTCGTATATCGTTAGGAAGGTTGCCATGCTGGTCCCATTGCCGAATGAAAACTTGCGTGAAGCGGACGTTTCGTTCAGCAAGTCGTCTCGCGAGTAAGCAATTTGCAGCGAATGTACCGGGTGTCTTCACGTCGGGTCCGTACATCTCAAGGACACTTTCCGATTCGTCGGAGATGTCTGTCAATTCCGGTACGGATGTCTGCATGCGATAGGCCATTTCGTACTGAGCGATACGGGATTGAATCTCCGGATCACCGACAGCGGCGTACCGCTCTTGATTTAACGCGGCTAGCTCATCCAGCATGCGCCGCCGCATGGACTGACTCATTCCGGAAGGATTTGAAAGGTAAAGTACAGGATCACCGTTGGACCTCAGGCTGACACCCTGATGCCGTGTGGAAAGGAAGCCAGCGCCCCAGAGTCGTGCGTAGAGCGCTTGTCCACCAAATCCGCCGTTGACGGTGGAGTGCAGCACGACAAAGTTCGGCAAATTTTCGTTCATGCTGCCTAATCCATAGGAAAGCCAGGCACCCGCGCTTGGCTTCCCTGGCAATTGACTACCGGTCTGGATGTAGGTGATTGCGGGATCGTGATTTATGGCTTCTGTGTTGACTGTCTTAATAACGGCAAGTTCATCTATAACTCCCGCTGTGTGCGGAAGAATTTCGCTAATCCAAGTCCCATTTTGGCCGTGTTGATTGAACTTAAACATTGAAGGAGCGATCGGAAAGCGACTCTGCTTCGACGTCATCGTTGTAATTCGTTGACCGTTCCGTACGGATTCCGGTAGGTCTTTGTCAAACCAATCCTGCATCTTTGGCTTGTAATCCCACATGTCGAGTTGAGACGGTGCGCCCGACATGAACAAATAGATTACGCGCTTAGCGCGGGGTGCAAAATGGGGTAAACCGTCGAGACCGCCTGTGGCGGCAGATGATGATGAAGTATTCGCAAACAGATCGGGATTTACCAAGGAGGCAAGAGCCGCTGAACCAATACCAGTAGCGGTTCTACCAAAAAAATGTCGGCGTGTTTCAACGAGTTCGGATTCCCGCAATGGATTCATTTTGTGCCTTTCTAAGCTTTGGACACAGTTTCGCTTAGATTCAAAAGCAAGTGAGTTATGATCGTCCAAGCGCTGAGCTCAGTTGGATCAACATCTCCGTTAGGCTTGGAATCACCGTTGGAGATGATCGCCTCCGCCGCTTCGGGGGATTTTTCGAAAATTGTTTGGTACTCTACCAGAAGCTGTTTCAGCCGTTGGATTTCTGTATCAGTCGGCCGGCGTGAGGTAGCTGTGCGAAAAGCGAAGATAAGTCGAGTCTCCACATCATCTCCGCCCTCCGTGAGCACGCGAACCGCAAATTCTCGAGCGGCTTCTACGAATTGCACATCGTTCATTAAGACGAGAGCTTGTAATGGCGTGTTCGTACGGGCGCGACGCACTTGGCAAGTTTCGCGGTCTGGTGCGTCAAAGGTCGACATCGACGGAGGAGGTGCTGTTCGCTTCCAGAATGTATACATGCTGCGACGGTAAAGATTAGGACCGTCGTCTTGCTTAAATACGGAGGTGTTGCTGCCTCCAAAACCAACCGGCTTCCAAAGTCCGGGAGGTTGGTAAGGACGGACACTTTTGCCACCGATTGTACCCACCAATAACCCGCTCACGGATAATGCCTGGTCGCGGATGACCTCAGCATCGAGTCGGTAACTCGGGCCCCGAGCTAATAAGCGATTTTCGGGATCGACGGCCAGTTTGTCCGGGCCGAAGTGTGATGACTGCTGATAAGTCATTGACATGACAATTTGTTTATGCATTCTCTTGGTGTTCCAGCCCGATCTAATGAAGTCGAGCGCGAGCCAATCAAGCAGCTCGGGATGCGATGGATACTCGCCCTGAATGCCGAAGTCTTCTGATGTTTTGACAAGGCCGGTCCCGAAGAAGTGTTGCCAGTATCGGTTTACGGTAACGCGAGCAGTGAGTGGGTGTTTGGGATTTACGAGCCATTGAGCTAAGCCTAACCGATTCGCGGGGCCGGACTCATCACGAGGGAGAATCCATTCAGGCGTTTGCGAGTCTACCTTTTCCCGCGGCAGCGTATACTCTCCCCGTTCAAGAACGTGTGCTTGGCGCGGCTCTTGCAGGTCCTCCATAACAAGCGTGGCCGGAATCGATTTTTCGAGTTCGGCCAGTTGTTGATTCAGTGAGGCTTGATCTGCCAACGGTTGTTTGAACGATGTGCTGAAGCTCGGGTGGACCTGCTCGAAGAAATGCTTTCGAAGCGATGCCTGTTGGTCCGCCGATCGCTCAGCCGACTTTACATCCAGCACAGCTTGGATTTCGCTCGGCAATGCCGGGTGCCGTACTTGCTCACGGAATTGCGTCCACAAGTTGAGTGATTCGAGTTGTGACGAGTTCAGAGGAAGAACGGAGATAATGCCGGACTTATCCCAATAGACCGTTCCGTTAGACTGAGCAAAGGACCAGCCGTCGATCTCGTTTCCAACGCTCAATCCCACATCGCCTGCAGGCACCTCGAGTCGAACCCATTCACCGGTCGCAGGCAGGTCGCCCATATGGTGGTTTGTCGTTCCCTTCTTTCCTGCGTTGTAGCCTTTGTCGGCCCCCCAGTAGGCACGGTGATCCCACGAATCACGATGAAATTGTAACTGGATCGTTTCCGGGGGATTCTTTGGATCTAGGTAAACGTAGGTGAAGAATCGGTCATGAGTGCCAACCTTGAGTTTCTGTTTTGCTTTCTCAAAATACTGTTGACTCAACCCGTCGGACTGTTGTCGCGTAGAATTCTTCCCGCTAAACACGGGATGGTCAGGCGCTTCAACATATTTCCATGCCGACTCTCCATCACCGCTCGTTTGAACAACGCCGGGTAAGCTGTCATCGAACCACGTTCGCTCCAACTTCGTCAATGAACGAAGCACGATGTCATTGCTTGCATCTTGGTAGTCGATATTAGCGTGCAGCTCCGCGAGTTGTTTCTCAACGGCTGCTCGTTGCGTTTCAAGGTTGTTGCGATGAATCGTGTCCAGCCGGCTCGGAGCCTTGACGCTGGGTGGAGGTAACAGGGCGTTACCGTCCATAGCCTTCTCCGTGAGGCTGTAGAAGTATGAGAATAGTTGGTAGAACTCGCGCTGGGTCAAAGGGTCGAATTTGTGGTCGTGACAGGCTGCGCAACCTGCGGTCAAACCCATCCAAACCGTCGAAGTCGTTTCAACCCGGTCTACCGCGTATCGAACATAATACTCCTCGTCAATTGACCCGCCCTCGCTGGTCGTCACATTGCACCGATTAAAACCCGTTGCGATTCGCTGATCCAGGCTGGGTGCGGGCAACAAGTCTCCCGCTAATTGTTGGACGGTAAATTCGTCAAAGGGGAGGTTGCGGTTGAACGCATCGATGACCCAATTCCGATAAGGCCATACAGATCGCTCATTATCTAGATGTAATCCGTGTGTATCCGCATAACGCGCGGCGTCGAGCCAGATTCGACCCATGTGTTCGCCATATCGAACTGAGTCCAAGAGGCGATTGACAACTTTTTCGTAAGCGTTCGGCGAAGCGTCCGCCAGAAATTCGTCAACCTCTGCAATGCTCGGCGGTAAACCAGTGAGATCAAGCGTTACTCGGCGAATCAAAGTTTCTTTATTTGCTCGTTGCGCAGGAGCTAAATTCGCAGCGCGGAGTTTGGCGTGAACAAACTGGTCAATGCTATTCGCCGATCGCCAAGGCGAAGACGCGTTCGGCGCTGGTGATAACTCAGGCGACTCGAAGGCCCAGTGTCCCGACCATTCAGCCCCTTGATCAATCCATGACTTGAGAAGTTCAAGTTCTTCGGGCGTGATGCTTTTACCCAACTCCGGCGGTGGCATTTTAATGTCGGGATCGTCGGTCAAAATCCGATCGATAATGCCGCTTTCTGCGAGATTAAAAGGAACGATCGCGCGATCACCGGATTCTAACTCGGCGTAAGCACTTTCTTGATCGTCCAGTCGCAGACCTGCTTCGCGGCTCGCTTCATCTGGCCCGTGGCAATTGAAACACTTGTCGGAGAGAAGCGGTAAGATGCTACGCGCAAAATCAATCTTTTCCTCGGCCCATGCGGACGTGACGAGGAGTAACCCAAGACTAACAGCCAGAGTGGAACGAGCGAGCATTGGTGCGGGCCCCAGGTGGGCGGCGGGAGGTTTAAATCCTGTTAACGGTTATTTTAGCTGCAAAACTAGGTGTTTATCAATGTGGTTTCGGCTTGCGGGACACCATTTCTGAAGGCTTGAAGATGCAATTACAGCGTATCTAGCCGTAATTTTTCAAATATTGTTTGAGTCGCACTTTTCTGGCTGTGTTTTCGGAGGTCATGTAGCGAACCTTGCCAAAGATCTTACGTTCGGGGCCCCAAGCACGATCATACCGGCCCAAAACCCAGAAGATGCCAGAATACGAGTTGGGATTCCGGCCGTCCAAGGCGTATTTATTGTTGAGCTCAATCATGACCCGTAAGGCGGTGCGTGCGTCGGGCGTCCATTGCAAGATCTTTTTCCCCCATAACATTCTCAGATAGTTGTGAATCCGACCTTCGAGGACGAGCTGCCGTTGTGCGGCATTCCAGAGCTCGTCATGGGTTTGGGACTGTTCGAATTCTTCGAGCGAATAGAGATGTTCTCGGGGGTCACGCTCGTGTTCGTGGAGTGTCTTTTGAGCCCACTCTGGCAGGGATTCGTAGCGGTCGTAGTCGGCCTGTTGCCAGCACATATTGTATCCGAGTTCCCGCCATGTGATGAACTCATCGAGAAATGCTTCGACAAATGGCGAGGCATTCCACCAACCCTCTCGACTTCCGGTTGGTTTGTCTGAGATGTCGTCAAGCTGCCAGCCATCGGCTTTCATCACCGCAGAAAAAACCTCGTGAGAGGACAGGTGGCCAAAGTGCAAATAGGGGGAGAATCCACTCGACCCGTTAGAATCGGGATGATTTCGATCGACGTCATAGGCGTCGAGTCGTTGACGCACAAATTGTTTTAGGAGAGTTTGTGCCGCCCGGACGCCTCCCTTGATTTCCGAAGGACGGACGTTGTGGTCAATTGGGAGGGAATTCAGAAGACTGGCATCTCGTGCCAACTTATCGACCTCGGCCGATGGCCATCGTTTTTTGATATGCTGTGCTACTTCAGCTGCCTGAGTGCACGTCGACCGCGAAAGTGGATCTGTGTCGGGGACGTCGACCAGGTGGGGGCGTAGATTTTTGTGGAGGAAGCGACGAAAGTAATGAGCTCGAACAAATACCTTATCGGCCGCACGCATGGGCAATAGCCCATTACTGTCAACGAGTTCGAATCGACACTTGATTTGCCGAGCTGCCGCGCGGGTCATGGCGGGGAGGAAAAAACAGGGGAAATCGTCTCCCACCACCGCCACCGCCGATTTTGCGAGCGCTGCAAGTAGTCCCGAGCCGTCACCGGGGCTCTTCTCGATGTACGGGTAGTAGGCTGTTCCACGTTTCGCAAAGAAGGCCTGATTGTCTGCCATTCCTTGAATCACGAAATGGTGCAAGCGATCATTCGCCCATCGGTATCCGACTCGTAAGGCTTCAAAGACCAGAACAGGACAGTTGTGTTCCTGCCCGATTTCAATCGCTCGTTGTAGGGCGAAATTTGAAGTGCCGCGACGAAAGGCCGTCATCCAGTACAGCACAAAATTTCCGTCGCCTTTTTCGTTGGCTGGGACGTCATTGACGACGCGTACGCGGAGTGAGGGAACAAAAGATTTTGGCATCATGCACCGGCTCAGATAGACGAATTCCAGATCTCTACGTTGTTGAGACTGTAGCGATCGCCGGTGAAACGACGAGCGGTCAGAGTGCAAATATCCCTAGTCATTCGGAGGAAAAGGGAGTCAGCACTCCAAACCATCCGATCAGCATCTCTTCGTGGCTTTGCAGGCCCCAGCGGACGGTTGCATCGGGATCTGGGTTGGCGAGGTTTTCAGGCGAGTTGTCGAAATGGGCAATGCAGCGGATTTTTGTACCCTTTGGCATTAATCGCGGTTCTATAAGTTCATAATCGAGCTGCCAATTGAAATCAAACCGAGGAACATTCAGGAGAGTCTCGGTTGTTCCGTCCGGAAAAAATGCCTCGTATCGAAATGACTTGCCTCGCAAATGCATGTGAGGCGTCATTTTCAACAAAGTTTGATCCTCTGGGAAAACGTACTCGGCGATCTCGCGATGATTGGGGGCGTGACGCGGTATGGAAATGCGAGTGTTGATCGCAAGACCGGTCGCAGCCAACGTTTTGACGGTTTCTTTTTTGACGTAACGAAAGCCTACATAGCTGCGATCGTTCTGTTTCACACCGTTCGTGTTGTAGTGAATTTCAAAAAGTAATTTTGAACGGGCAGGAACCCGCATCGCCGTGCCGGGCTCAAGTCGCGTGGGGCGACTCCCCGGCGCATACCCGATCAGCAGCTGTTTCAGATCGAAATTAAAGGTCCTTGCATTAGGAGGCATGACATAGACGATGATGTGGTGGACGACCTCAGGATTACCAGGTCGCGCCTCGGCAGCCTCAATGTATTTGTCTTCGTCCCACTTGGGATCGACGACGAGATACTGGTAGTCAACGATACCTTCCCCCGGAACCTCGAAGCCTTTCTGGTTCATGTAAACGACTTCATGAGGCTTTGGAATACGCCAGCCATCAGGAAAGGATGGAGCAGGCGTGGAATTAACAGCCTCGCCTTCGGGGCTGCCGTTATCAATCCAGGTCAAAATAAGCTCGCGTTCTCGGTCCGTGAGACGTGCGTCGTTGATGAACTCACCATGTGCGGGGTCTGCAAACCAAGGAGGCATTCTTCCCTCCTGTATGACTTCCGCAATCGTGTCTTCCCATCCAACCAGATCCTGATAGTTCGCGAGTGGAAAGGGAGCAACCTGCTGGCCTCGGTGACATTCAACGCAACGGGCATTGAGAATGGGAGCGATGTCTTTGTGGTAAGTGATCTCGCTGCTCGTCGCCGTGCGCGTCGAACGTCCAATGTGACAGCCGACAGCCATCGTTTCGGGAACCGAGACAGATTTGCCTGCAAGTAATTCATCCAATGCAATTCGCAGATCCTCGCGATCTGCTTTGGTGCGCGTGAGACCGACGAGATACTGATCGTCGATGCGACCGTGGTATTGAACCTTGCGATCGGCATCGAGGACAAATACTTCGGGTGTTCTTTGGGCGTCTAAGCGATCCGCGAGAGCGTTCGATAGATCCTTCAGAATCGGGAATGAAATTTTGTGTTTTTCGGCGTATCTCTTGATTTCCGAGACGCTGTCCTGGGAGTTTGAATTAATCCCGAGCAACGTGACGCCGGAAGACGCATACTTTTGTTGGATTTCGGAGAGTCGATGGGCGTAGCGTTTGACCAATGGGCATTCCGTCCCCAGAAACACCAAAACGACAACCTCGCTATTGATCTTCGAGAGACTGATTTTGTTCCCGAGATGGGTCTTCAAACTAAAATCGTGGACCGGTTTACCGATCGGTGAAGCGACTGCGGCCGCTAATGGCGATGAATAGAACAGAGCGAGTAAAACAATGAGCCTTCGAAAAATCATCGCAATTTTAATCCGGTGGCAGGGGCTACGCCCGAACCGAGGCGAAAATGTCCCGGAAGACCGCTGGCGGATGAGGCGAGCTGGTGCTTCGCGGGACGGTCTGGGCTTGGGGGAAAATATAGCAAAGATGTCGCTGATTGACGTGGTCCCCTCGACTCCGGAATACCGAAAATAAAATATCCGTTCGGATAACTCGCAGATTGAATATGTTTTGCTACGATTACAATTGAAAGCCTACTGATTAAATCGGCCGCTCCATGGGCGGGGCGTTAAAGTGTTACCAAGCAAGTTTGTGATTTGAAACACACCGTCAAATAGACTTTTCAGAGACGCGGAATACGGCAAAGCGGAGACGCCAACGGAAGGCGATCTGAGGGCGGAGTCGCGAGGAATCTCGAAAGCTGAGTATCAGTTGTATGGAATATCATTTCCAACTTCACGAGGAAGTGCCGACTGCGGTCCATCGAATAGCGCTGAAACAGGTTGAATTGGCGATTCATGAGGCTCACGATGAGTCGATGGATCGACACGAAGCCATTCATCGGATTCGGAAACGGTGCAAGAAACAGCGAGCTTTATTGAGGCTCGTCCGCGGTTCGTTGAAAGACCGTTTTGAGGAGGAAAACGCGTTCTATCGCGATTTGTCTCGACGACTTTCTTCGTTGCGTGATGCCCAGGCCTTGCTGGAGGCCTTTGATCGGATCGTGGAACGTTTCCCAGAGGAGTCCGCTGATCATCGCTTCCAGAGCATCCGAGATTTGCTCGAGATCCAGCGGCGTGATGAGACTGGGGGCGAGCAGGATCTTGTCGCTATATCGAATTCAATTTCGCAGGAATTGGAAGCGGCCGCTGAACGTATCCCCCAATGGGAGCTTGAAGGTGAAGGATTCGACGCGATTAGCGGCGGATTGGTCCGAACCTATCGACGCGCTCGCCGGGGGCTTGAGCAAGCCACGAATGATCCGACGGAAGAAGTGCTCCATGAATGGCGAAAACGGGTCAAGTACCACTGGTATCACACTCGTCTACTTCGAAAGTTTTCGTCTCGCCTTCTGCGTCCACATCGACAAATTGGAAAAGAGTTGGGAACGATCTTGGGTCAAGATCACGACTTGGCTGTGCTACGTTCAAAACTTGGGGAGGCATCGTCGTCTCTCGACGCCAATGTTTTGGGGCGCTTTCTAACGCTAACTAAAATGTATCAGAAAGAGCTGCAAGCCAAGTCGATCGAACAGGGCCAACATCTGCTCGCGGAAGAACCGAGTCGTCTTGCTGCTCGTTGGCGGACTTATTGGAAGGCATCGGTCGTCTCGCGAGATAAATTGAAGGGTGCCTAAACGTGGACAAGCGGTTTCAGGCAATCACGGTCCGAACAGTTTTTGTGGTTGCCATTTTGATGCATCTCAGGGTCCCGGTAGCCGCCGATGGAGTTAAGGTTTCAACGTTTTCGATTGTTGCGGTGGATCCACAAACGGGCGAATGTGGCGCAGCGGTGGCGAGCAAGTATCCGGCTGTCGGCAAAGTTGTTCCCTATGTTCAGGCAGAT
This sequence comes from Planctomycetaceae bacterium, assembly GCA_002723275.1. GTDB lineage: Bacteria > Planctomycetota > Planctomycetia > Pirellulales > Pirellulaceae. The sequence continues at coordinate 142,466 of PBNZ01000027.1, read as the reverse complement.
GTCGGTGCCTTCTGTACCCAACATTATCATGTACCCGCCTGGGGGCCGATGGCGCTCGAACAGCTTGCGATGGGAAAACCTGTCGAGGTGATCATTGCGGAGTTATTACGTCAGGATCGCCATCCAGGACAAAGGCAACTGTCGATTATCGACATGCAAGGAAACACTGCAGTCCATCATCCGACCGATGCCGTTAAAGGGAGTCAGTATTGGGGAGCCATGACGGGTCGGTTTTATGCGTGCCAAGGCAATACGCTCGCAGGGTCAGAGGTCATTACGCAGATGGCCAAGGCCTACGAGCGGGCAGAGGGTAGTTTTACTGATCGGTTGGTCGCCGCGCTATTGGCGGGTGATCGAGCGGGCGGAGACCATCGAGGGCGACTTGCTGCGGGAGTTCGCGTTGCCAAAAAAGGCGAAGCTGGCGTATGGTTTCAATTGGATGTCGATGAAAGCGATGACGCCGTCAATGAGCTGGTCGAAAATTATCTGAAGTCGAAGCATGCAGTGCGCGGAACCTGGCTCCCTGAACCGGATAAACGTTGAAGTCTCACGTTTCGCTTTATCGCGCCAACGCCGCGTTCTCATCGCTGATCTGATCGTTCAGCGTAATCATGTCGAAGAGGATGCCGAACAGGAATAGTCCGCCCGTGCACAAATAGATGATGCCGGTAATCCACTTTCCCAGGTAAAAACGGTGAATCCCAAATGCACCCAGGAAAGTCAGGAAGATCCAGCAGAGGTTGTAATCAAAGGGGCCGGCCGTATACCGGAAGTCGGCTTCTCGATCCATGGATGGAATTAAGAAAAAGTCGACGATCCAACCGATCAAAAATAGTCCGCCTGTCAGGAACCAGATTGTCCCGGTGATTGGACGACCGTAATAAAACCGGTGGGCTCCCAGGAAACCGAAGATCCAGAGAAAATAGCCGATTGTTTTGAGGTGCGTGTCTTGGATTGCAGCGGGATTTTGATTCATCGCTTTCGCCATAAAAAGTATGTGGAACCTGACGGTTATTCGAATGGGGTGCTCTGATATTGGCAATGGGCGTCGTCTACAATTTTTGGACAACGTCTACAAATCAACGGCTGCTAATGCCTCTCGAGTCTCCTGATTTATCTCTTCCGGTACGGTGATCACCACACGAACGAGGTGATCCCCCGCTTGATCCTTGGTCCTGATTCCTTGGCCGCGAATCCGCAGAACACGATCTGACGATGTGCAGGAGGGAATCGTGATTGTTCCCGTGCCGCGCAACGTTGGTACGTCAAGTTTTCCGCCGAGCAGCGCGATGCGAACAGGAACTTTCAGGTCACTTTTTAAGTTTAAGCCATCACGGACGAATTCTGGATCGGAGTCCACCTCAATCTCAAACAACAGATCGCCGGCTGGACCGCCATTGACGCCGGCTTCCCCCTGCCCTGTTAATCGTAAGCTCTTTCCCGATTCAATTCCGGCGGGAATTTTGGCCGAGATATTGGTTTCTTGGGCGACGCGTCCCGATCCATGGCACACCGGACAGGCTTCGACCGCTTCATATCCGGTACCACCGCAGTCCGGGCAGGCGGAACTCACCGAGAAGAAACCGCCCTCACGATCGCCATGGCGGGACGCATGGCCGGAACCATGACAGGTCTGACAGACCTTTGCAGTTTGACCTCCTCGCGATCCCGTTCCGTGACATTTTTCGCATGTGTGTTCGATCGGGACTCTCAAATCGCGTTGACAACCGAGAGCGGCATCGCGGAAAGGAATGGTAAGGGAATAACGCAGATCTCGACCCGCTCTGGGAGCAGCCTGTTGCTGATAATATCGTTGGCCAAAACGATCACCGAAGATGTCGCGGTAGCGAGCATAAATCTCCTCATCGTTTTCGAATCCTTGGTGTCCTTGCTGTTCTACGTCTGACATTCCGCCTTGCTCGTAGGCGTCACGCTTTTCGGGGTCAGAAAGGACTTCGTAAGCTTCGGAGATCTTCCGGAATTTTTGGGCTGCCTCTTCGTTGTCCGCGTTTTTGTCAGGATGGTATTTGAGCGCGAGTTTGCGATATGCCTTTTTGATTTCTTCATCGGAGGCATCCTGGGTGACGCCAAGAAGTTCGTAGGGATCGTCTGATAGCACCAGATTGACTTCCGTTGAAAAAGCCTAGTGATTCGGCGATTGATGAGAACGGTGGATTTTCAACACGGTGATTGTCAGCACACCTGCGTCGTAGGTGGCTCGGAGTGTGGACAGATCGGCCTCCACGGGCAAATTAAACTTGCGTTCGAAGAAACCGTAACGTTCTTCCACTGCACGCGGTGACTGTCGCTCTGTGTCGTAAGGGCTCTCCCGCTCGCCTCGGATTGTCAGTGACTGATCGACGACCGTGAGATCGATGTCCTCTTCGACAACGCCAGGCAGAGACAGGTAGACGCGTATGTTCTGTGTCGACTCAACGATGTCGGCGCTGGGAATGAATTTAACGGGGTTCCTCGAACGGGAACTGATCCGTTCCAGAAAACGATCCCAGAGATGGTTCACTTCTCGTTGCAGTGATTGCCATTCGTCGTTGGGATTCCAGCGTTGGACGTTCATCGGAATGATCCTTGCAGAAAAAGAGCGTTGGTCTCAACAATCTGGGGCATGGCAGCCCACTGCGTCAAGACCGAGAACCCTTGGCGATTGGGCGGAGCCGACGTAGACTGTTTAGACATGAAAACGACTGACGTTCTACTTATTGGGGCCGGTCCCATCGGGCTGGAAATGGCGGTGGCCTTGCAAGAGGCCGGCTATGAGTACGTGCATCTCGAAGCACGTCAGGTTGCCCATACGATCTCGTGGTTTCCGAAGCAGGCTCGCTTTTTCAGTTCGCCCGAACGCATTGCCATCTGCGGGGTCCCCTTGAGGACGCTTGACCAGTCAAAGGCGACTCGGGAAGAGTACATCAGTTACTTATTGGGGATTGTGCAGCAATTTGGCTTGCAGATTCGCACCTACGAACGGGTGACGCGTGTATCTCCCTGTGAGGGCGAATACCGGTATGAGGTTGAGACGAGCTGTCCATATGGCGGAGAGACGTATCGTGCCAGGCACGTCATCTTCACGATTGGCGACATGCACGGTCCTCGCCCCCTGACTCTTGACGGCGAGACTCCTGTCGAGGGAACGAATCTACCTCATGTGAGCTCCTATTTTGATGAACCACACCCCTACTTCGGTCGGAAACTGTTGATTGTCGGAGGTCGTAATTCGGCGGCAGAGGCTGCGGTTAGATGTTATCGTGCGGGTGCACAGGTCGCGTTGAGTTATCGCCGATCCGAGTTAGATTCTTCCATCAAATATTGGTTGAAGCCGGAAATCGAATGGCTCATCCGGCACGATGAAATTAAGTTCTTCCCTCAGACCGTGCCGAGTCGCATCAGCCGGACCCACGTAACACTCAGTCCGGTCGGTGATGATCTGGCGATCATTCCAGACTCGGACTTCGACGAAGCGTTTGATTTTATATTGCTACTCATTGGCTATCGGATGGATGGGTCGTTACTCGCGAGAACTGGCGTCGAGTTAGAAGGAGCGAGCCAAACGCCAAATCATGATCCGACCACGATGGAGACGAATCTATCCGGGGTCTACATGGCGGGTACCGCTGCGGCGGGAACTCAACTTCGATTCAAGCTTTTTATCGAGAATTGCCACGCGCACGTTGTGCGGATTATGCGGCATCTCGGTTCAAAAGATCCCACGCACATCAATCCATTGGCCTACACCGACCTGAAACGACGATCTCTGATCGCCGAGAGCTAATTCCCAAATTGACTCACTCGGTGCGATTTTCCACGAGAAAAGCGGCTCGGAGTCCGCTTCGCTGGCGTGGTCAAGCTAGACTTGCCTCGGATACGCGTGCGCGCTCCCTGGAAGCCTATCGAGTCGATTATTTGAGAGTGGTCATGAGTTTTACGCATCAACAAAATGTCGATTCAACGGAGGCATTAAGTCCAGGGACGGATTTCCACATAGCCAATTCGGCAGTTGTTGGCCCCGTCAATTCTCAGTCGTCATTGCAGGATGCCAAAATCCTGATGGTGGATGACGAGATGATCAATCTGGATCTCCTCACCAACTATCTCAAAGCGGGTGGGTACCATGATCTTGCGACCACGACCGACTCGACTCAGGTGCTGCAGCTGGTCCGTATGCGACGACCGGATCTGGTGTTGCTTGACTTGATGATGCCGGGGATGGATGGGTTCAATATCTTAGAGCAGATTCGCAGTGACGAAGAATTGAAGGATATCCCTGTCATTATCCTAACGGCGTCCCATCATCGTGAGGCAAAGTTATTGGCTCTGGATTTGGGGGTCGACGAATTTTTGGCAAAACCTGTCGATCCCAGTGAACTGCTATTAAGACTTCGAAATACACTCACTGCTAGGGCAGCTCACGATCAACTTTCGAATTACTCGGCCCGCCTTGAACAGGAGGTGCAACAACGTACTTCGCAGTTGGAGGCGGCACGTCTGGAGGCGATGTACTGTTTGGCAAGAGCCGCAGAATTTCGAGACGACGACACGGGGCACCACGTTGTTCGTGTCGGGCGGTATGTGGCCATCATCGCTACCGCGCTCGGCTTTGATTCCCAACGAGTCGACCTTCTTGAGCAGGCCGCTCAGCTACACGACGTTGGGAAAATTGGCATTCCGGATTCGATACTGTTGAAACCAGGGAAGCTTGCTGAGAGTGAGTTCGACCTGATGAAGCAACATTGTTCTTTCGGTAAACACATTATTTTACCGTTAACCGATAACGAGCTTGATGGATCAAACCGTGGCGTTCACGCCGGGGGACTCGTGGGTTCACCCATTATGGAAACCGCCGCGGTGATTGCCGAAACGCATCACGAGCGTTGGGACGGCACAGGATATCCCTTTGGTTTCAAGGGGGAACAGATCCCGATCGAGGGAAGAATCACCGCAGTCGCGGACGTGTATGATGCCTTGTCCAGTCCAAGGCCGTACAAGCCTGCCTATTCCGAAGAACAATGCCTGTCGATTCTCGAGGAAGGTCGCGGAAGTCACTTCGACCCACTGGTTCTCGATGCATTCCTTGCAAACATGGAAGAGGTTCGCGCAATCCAACGGGAATTTGCGGACGCAGCCCTCCCTGTCGATGCATAACCAAGGATGCCGTTTTTTTTTAGGCGGCATCCGGCCGCTGAGGATGTTTAACCGGCAGCGGTGGATTGGCGAGAGCCGTTTCTGGAAGCTGTCGCACATTCATGTCGACCTGCATGAACGGAATCTCAATGCCCCGCTGTTGCAGCTCTTCGTGAATCCGTAAATGCAGTTCATGAACCGTTGAAAGTCTGACGTCCATGCTGGCGACATAAGCACGTACGACAAAGTTGAGGCAACTGTCCCCAAATCCCTCAAAGGTCACATTGGGGCCGGGGTCAGCTAGAACATTTTCGTGGTCACGGACGGCCTTAAGGATGATTTCTCGTGCTTCTGGAACGTTGGTGTCGTAAGCCAAGCCAAGATTGATCACGATGCGGTTGGTCGTGTCCGTCAGAGTCCAGTTGAGTAGCCGGCCAGTGATCAGTTCTCGATTTGGAACGATCAGTTCTTTGCGGTCCCAGTTGGTGACCGTGGTCGCTCGAATACGGATGTCGGTTACTGTGCCGGTGACATCACCAAGGGTTATGATGTCGCCAACACGAATCGGACGCTCAAACAATAAGATTAAACCTGACACGAAGTTGGCAAAAATCTCTTGGAGGCCAAATCCAAGGCCGACGGTCATACCGGCGACTAACCACTGAATGCTGGACCAAGTGATGTTCAGGACGCGTCCAGCCAGCAAGACGCCTGTTATCGCTATTACGTATTGTGAGATTACCGAGATGGCATGTCGGCCTCCGCGATCGAGTGGAAGTTTCTTGAGCGCGGTAATCTCGAGCAGCGCTGGCAGATTCTTTCCGAGCGCCAAAGTTGCGAGGAGCAACAGTCCAGCCAACAGACCATGCCGAAGCGTTGTGGGGACGTCGACCCAAACCTTTTCTGCCTGGACAATACCATCTGCATTTTCACGGTCTTCCACCACCTGCACCGACTTGCGCCAGAATTCGACTCGGTCCAATACCTTCAGGGCGGGTAGGACATCAGCCCAAATCAGCCACATGCTGACAAGGACGCCAACGGTTACCGCATGCCGTAAAAGTAGTTGAAGCTGGTTGTGGATCGCGGATAGATCGGGACCCTGGTCCATGGGGACAGGTGGGCCAGCCGTGTGTTCCTCACCGGATTCCTTCAATTGTTGTCGCTCCTTGATTTGTTGCATCGCTAAACCGCGACGCTTGACCAAGAACCAACGAGTAATCAATGCGTGGAAAATGACGACGCCCAAAGCCATGCCTAGGCTCGCCTGCAATTTGATGGCCAGTTGTTGAGCGGAATAATAGAAGCCCACGTAGGCAAGGACGGCGAGTGACAGTGAGATGCCGATACCCAGCACGAGCAGCAGGCGGCGGACGAAATTAAGCCAGCTCGCGGGCGATCGGGAGATTGCCTCTTGCAGGACGCCATCTTTGGCTCGCATCATCGTGTGCGTATACCCCGCCAAGACGAACATTCCTAATACAAAGGCGATCCGCCCTAGGGAGTCATCCCATTTGCCATCCTGGTAAAGGCTGGTAAATACCACAATACCGGCGAGAGGCAGCCCCAGAATCGCGAGCCACCAGGTTTCACGACGTGCAATTTTATTGCCGTGTGCTGGCCAATTGAAATAGATTTCGGCCACGCCGCCCTTGCGACAGAGCTCTCGTATAAATGCGCTGAGAAACAGCATTGTTGCGACGTAACGAATCGCCGGTCCAGCTGCCAGCGCAAACGCGGACGCATCAACGCCACGACTCATCTGAACCCCAAAGAAATAGGCGAGTACGGGCCATTCTGCCGAGGCGATTGCGGTTAAGAAAATCGCTTGGATCGTCGGCGAATATCGCAAGCCAGCGGTATAACTCTTCGTGGTGCAAAGCTTTGAGATTCTCCGGCGGAGTCTCGCATGAAAGACAATCAATGCCACGACCGCCCCAAAGACGAGGCCGGCAGCCCAGGGGTGGCGGAATGCATCTAAGCCGGAGTGCCGGGCTAATGAGAGCCAGGCGCGTGTCGACAGGATCTCAGTCAATCCCTCGCCCGTCGCCGCTAATTCTGCTTTGCCGAAACGGTCGGCGCTACGAATCCACAAGACATGCTCGTCGATAAACGTTGAAAAATCGTTGGTCTGTCGAATCAGTTGCCGATTGCCGATCTCAAGCTTTGTGAGTCGATTGACATATTCCTTGAGATCCTTTTCCAGTTTGTAAAGCAGGTCTCGCTGCGTCGTTAATAAACTCAGGGCCGTCGATTCGAGAAGTTGTTGGTGGGGATCATCGGGTGCAGAGGTCATCTCGCTCAGCACCTTATCGGCGGCGATTTTCAAGTCGACGAGTGAAGATGCTTCCTCGGCATAGGCCATCTCTTCTAGGTGGACCGCCGGCAATTCGTTTTCGACAAAATAGATGCGTTGATAACAAGCGTGCGTATCCGGGAGTTCGGATCGCTGCTTCTGAAGCATCAGTCCCACGGTCGTCGAATGGCTTGCTTTTTCGACACTATCCGATGCCTTTCGGGAGGCGTTTTTGAGAGCGTCGATCCGTTTCACCAAGGATGTATTTTCCGCAAGAATGGCCGTCATGCGAGTTGCTAACTCTTGATGACGTTCGGCAAGAACGGTGTTTCTTTCGGCAAGTTCGCGGAGATTAGGATGGGCATTTTCGGCTTCCCGCCGAGCAGCCTGCGCGAGTCGTTCAGACTCTTTGGCTCTCTTGCTCGCGACGATCGCTTGAATGTCGGCAACGTGTTTTTCCAATGCCACCTTTTCGCGTTTGGCAATGTCACGCTGTAAGGGTAACAGTTCCACCAAGGCGTCGAAGCGTCGAATCTCGACCGAATACAGGTCAAGCTGATCCTGCAATAATGCAATCCTCGCTCGCATCTCCCGTCGACGTGCATTCTGGGCTTCAGCGGACGCATCCTCGCCCGCTGATTGAGCTAACTGTTGTTTGACCTTCTCTAAACGTTGTCGGGTATCGACGGCGATTTTGGCGAGATCAGCTTTACGCTCTCCCTTCGCCTCTTCCTCGCGACTCGTCAGGCGTGCTTGTGCTTTTTTAAGTCGATCTTGGGCTTCTTTGAGTTGTTCTTCGCAAAACTCGACACTCGCATTTTGCGGGATCGTAATGGGTTCGATCGCCTGAGCTTTTTTCAGCTGTGCCTTCGCCTGTTTAACGCGTTCAGCAGCTCCTTCAATATCAAGCTGGTATTGCTGAATTCGCTTCTTCACATCAGCTCGCTCACGAATCCACTTTTTGGCGGTTTGGAGTCGCTCGAGGACAGATGCCTTTTTCGATTCGTCAAGAGCGTCAGAGTCCTTGATCGAATCAATAGCCGCATCGATTGACGATTCGGTAAGCAGGATATCTTGTTCGGTTTCGGAGGTGGCGTCCTGAGTTTTTGCTGGATTCGGGGCCGGTGTTGGCGCAGACGATTCGACCAACGACTGTCGGATTGGATTGGTTCGTGGTGGGGCCTCGGATTGGACCGCAAAGACAGCTTCATCGGCTGCCAGATCAACGCTGCAGGTCAAAATGGAAAAGCATGCCAGGGTCAGAGTGGTCAATGTCAATGGTCGTGTCATGGGTGATTTCGTCGTATTCAACGCAGCCGGAGCCTCAGGGCTTTTGTGACCGAAATTTAGACGGCGAACAGTACTCGACAGCCAAGCTCGGTGTCTAGAGCGGTCGGTGAGACGAGGATTCTGTCCCTGATCGCAAAACGGCGGTACAATGCGAGCATGAAGAGAGTGTGCATGAGTCAAATGGGCAATCTGGGGCGCGAGTGCATGCAGGTTGCTTGCGCGATTTTGTTGCTGACGGTTACGGTCGTGGGTGGTGAGAAAAGTGATTTAACCACGAAGTCTCATGTTGCGCGTCCGATCCGTGATTCCTCAAACCTAGAGAATGTTCTGCTGGTGGGCGATGGGATTTACTCAGGAAGTGAGCCCGTTAAGGAAACGGACTATCAATGGCTCGCCGATCAAGGAATTCAAACACTGGTCAGTGTCGATCGTGTGCCACCTAATGTTGAGCTGGCACGCCAGTTCGGGTTGCGCTATGTGCATATTCCGATCGGTTACGGTCAAATGGAACGCAAGCAGCAGCTCGCGATCGTGCGTGCCATTCGGGAAACCGACAAATCAATCTATTTCCATTGCCACCGTGGGCAGCATCGAGGTCCCGCAGCCACCGCCTTGGCGTGCATCGCTGCGGAGATTTTCAGCCACAACGATGGCTCTCAGTTCTTGAAACTCGCCGGGACGAGCAGGCATTACCAAGGACTTTGGGATTCCGTTCAGAACTTTGTATCTCCATCCCGTGACAGCGAGTTACCAGAGCTGGAGGAGTCAGTAGTGCCAGCCCATCTCGCCGAATCCATGGCGCAGATCGACCGATCATGGCGGGAGATTGAAAAACTCAGTCGCAAAAAATGGCAGCCAATCGGCGCTCGGGACGTTGAACGGGTGAGGCTGTTGGGGGATGGGCTGCGGGTATCAGGAAGACATGCAAGCGATGAGTTTGATGATGAGTTTCGGAGAATGATGAGCCAAGCTGCGGAACACGTATCACGGCTCGAAAATGCGCTCGAACGAGGTAATTCAGAGCAGGCAGGCCGAGAATTCGCGAATATTCGGGAGAATTGTCAACAATGTCACGAGCGATTTCGAGATTGAATCAATGATGAAGTCTGTCCAGATTGGCGATCCTGTAAGTAGTTAACATGTAACTATTTACGTAATGTCTTAGGCTGATTCGCGTTGTTTCTGTTAACCGCCTTGTGATGTAACGGTTATGGGAATGCACCGAGCCATTTTCCCGACCCAGTGAGCCGATAAATGAGCAATTCCCGACAAGCGAATCATCTCAAATGGATGCATACCGTTCTGGTTACCGCCGGGATATATAACCTGATCTGGGGAAGCTGGGTAGTTTTGAAGCCACTTGCTCTTTTTGAGTGGCTCAATATGACTCCGCCGGTGTACCCGCAGATTTGGCAGTGCGTTGGTATGATTGTTGGCGTCTACGGTCTGGGATATCTGATTGCAGCTGGCGATCCGATACGACACTGGCCCATTGTTTTCGTCGGTCTGCTGGGAAAGATCTTGGGCCCCATCGGATTTGTGTCCGCGGCCACGCAACAGAACCTGCCTTGGTCTTGGGGTTGGATCATCGTGTTTAACGACTTGGTATGGTGGCTACCATTTGCAGCGATCCTTTATCAAACCGCTCGGATATCATCGAATACGAGTCGTTCGGTAGCTGGGCTCCGACAGCGCTTGTCATTCGAGGAAGCGATTCACAATGTCCGAAGCCACCGCGGAGCGACCCTCGCACGACTCTCGGAGGAAAAGCCAACGTTAGTCGTCTTCCTGCGTCATGCGGGCTGCACCTTCTGTAGAGAGGCGGTTGATGATATCGCCCGACAACGAATTCAAATAGAATCGCTGGGCGTTCAACTAGCGATCATTCACATGAGTGAGCCCATGCAGGCCACTCGTATGACGTTAAAAACGAGGCTTGACGACGTGCATCGTTTCTCAGATCCGTATTGTGCTCTGTACGAAGCGTTCGGACTCGAGCGAGGATCTCTGAAGCAACTATTTGGTTTTCACGTCTTTTGGCGGGGTTTGATGGCAGGGTTCGTGAAGGGGCATGGCATCGGTACGCTGGAAGGCGACGGTTTCCGAATGCCGGGCGTATTTCTCTTGGACCATGGGCGAATTATTTCGTCTTACCGAGCCGTTACCGCAGCCGATCGACCAAACTACATCGATCTTGCGTCGCACCCGGACGCCGAAGGCGTTTGCACCGTTCCTCTGCAAGGCGTAGCAAGCTAGTTATAGCGAGGGCGTTCGCTTAACTTGCGTTTCTCAATTACGCTGCGGTCTACAAGGTCACTCGATCAAAAATCGGTATCGAGACCGACCGCAATCGCGTGTCGCGGTTGATTTCTCATGTGCTTTTCTTCTTTGCGCTTTTGAATTTCATGGGCAGTTTGCTTGCTCAATTTGGCGGATCCCGTTATCGAAAAAGTAACGGCGTTGTCTAGAGCACACCCGGGAGTTCACTTCCCCTCGTTCTAGGGAAAACCGTTGGTCCCCACCTTAGGGGATTTTGGCGACGACACTGTCTCCTCTTTTTTCGTCGTTGTGTGCGAAGAATCGTTCGATGGCCGCTGATGAGGCGCGGTGGTGGCGGTCGCTCACATCGACGAACTTGAAAGGGTGTCTTGATGAAGGCCCATGCGATTGATCAGATCGATACGAAGGGCAATCGGAGAATCGTCATTCTGCGCACGGCAGCAGGTTACCGAGTCGACGAGTTCGAACGGGTGAACGGCGATGGCACTTGGCATTATCGATGGTATTGGGAGACAGGGCTAAGTCGACACGAACTTAACCATCTGTTGGCATCGATTTGGTAAGGAGAATGTCATGCCGCTACGAGACCCGATGCGTTGGGCACGTGCAGAGGCCGTTCGATTAGCGCGTTTGCGACAGGTGCGATATTGTGTATTGGAAGATTATCGCGTTGTTTCGTTGATGATGCGTCCAGAAGATCAGGAAGTGCGAGGGGTTGCGTATCCGCAACCGGAATATCGCTTTGTCTATTGCCAGTTGGAAAATGGCAAGCAAATACCTCCGATTCATCGACATCAGCAAGCAACTGTGGATCTACGAACGATTCCCGGTTGGGTCTGATCCAGATCACGATGGCAAGGAAATGCGGCTCAGGGAACGCCCCTCCCCGAGCCGTTGCCGTCGTGTCGGATTACTGTAGTTCGTTGAGTTCGATGGTGTTCGAGAAGACCTCTTCACCGTCAATCGACATGATTCGATAGGTGATTGTGGGGTTGTCCAACGTCGTGTCGAAATCGATCAGACCGAATGACTGCTTCTTGTTATAGGAGAATTCGGCCTTGGGCATCTCCTTGTGGACGTGCTGGTTTGTTAGTCGCGAACTGTTGAATTCATAAAGCGGGTAATCGTTGGGACGCTCGATCTTCCAGAGATCGCTCCGATGGCGATCGGCGGAAATCAGGACAACTCCTCGCTTCTTCGTAGTGCTCAACACGTCAAAGATCTCTTTCCGCTCGTCCTTAAACCCATTCCATGTGTCTCGACTGTCTCCTTTGGCTTCGAAAACCCAGGGTACGGGCGAACAGAGTGCCAGGATGCGGCCTTTCGAATGACGGATTCGATTTTTCAGCCATGCTCTCTGAACGGGCCCTAACATGGTTGGCATTCCACCGTCTTCGGGCTTGAGATCTCGATAGAAACGACCATCGATCATGATGAAGTGAATGTCACCCAGGTAGAAGTCATAAAAGCATCCAGGTTGCCCGTCGCCTCCGCCGAAATACGGGTTTACCCAGTTATCTCGAAAGACGTTGTAGACGGGGCGTTTCCAGATGGGCTCATCAATCGCGGGGCCGCCCGAACAATCATTCGTGCCGAAGTCGTGATCGTCCCAAATCGAGTAGACGGGTGTGGAGGCAAGGAGACTGCGGAACTCGGGTCGCGATTGGCGACGGTAATAGCAGTAGTGCTGCATCGCTGGTGACGTTGGGTCGTCACTATAGACATTGTCGCCAAGCAAAAAGATGGCATCAGGTTGCGTCGCTTGAATCGTATTCCACGCACGTTCGTGTTCGGGTACGTATCCGGCACCACCTCCAAAAGCGATCCGGTATTGAATCGCCTGGCCTTGAGCATGCGTTGTGCGAAGCGTCGGTGTGTGGCTTGTGTCTCGCTTGCCATCAACGAGGACGTAATATTGGTAGGTGGTATTAGGGGTTAAGCCCGTTAACTGGATCGTTGCCGTGTAATCGTGTTGTGCATCGGTACGGATCATGGAAGAGCGGACTTCAGTTCCCGGATCATCTTGTACCGACGCGACGGCCTGCACATTCGCCTCGCGAGCGGTCCGCAACCAAATCTCTGCCGTTTCGCCCTGAATGTTTCCGAGCATGGGACCATGTACGAGTTTGTTTTGAAAACCTTTGAGCAATTCTTGATAAAGTGCCGTGTCTTCGAGCGATTCGAGCCCCGTCAGTGTGCCCCCCACGATTCGTCCTGGAGGCAAGCCCTTCTCGAGTGCCGTTGATACGCTGTCCAGGGCGTCTTCTGTTTTACCTTGCTGGGCGTATGCGACGGCGGCCATGTAATGCGATTCTTCATCATCCGGATAGGTTTCCAGGAATTCGGACAGCTCAGCTAGGGCCGCGTCGGTTTGTCCATTGAGAATCTTTCGGAACGCCTCCTGATGGATGCGTTTGTATTGCCTGGGTTTCTGTGCAATGGAGGTGGATGCGATGCAAAGCAGGAGCAGAATCGAGAGTCCGATTGAGTTTTTCATATTTGGGTATGCCGTGTGAGGGATTTTGAACGTCCATGATTGTCATGGTAGTCGGTTTGCCCCAGTTTGCTGAGAACAAATGATCCGTTGCGCGTAATTGGTTGCGAAGGAGCTTCGAATCGCTTATCAAAGGTTGCCATATAAATGTTTCAGCGGCCAATATTTTGCGAATCGGAGCTCCGAATGACCAATCAACATAACCTTTCTCGTCGTCAATTTGTCCGCGGATCGGCCGCTTTGCTGGCTGCGGGGCCGTTGTTATCGTCCTTGGGCTCGACTGCCGCTGCAGCAGAGGATCATGGTTTGAAAGACCGAATGTATAAAACGCTCAAAATTGGGATGGTCAATGTGCCAGGTGATCTGGCCACGAGATTCGCTGCTGCTAAGGCCGCTGGCTTCCATGGTATCGAAATGGATTCGCCGGGGATGAATGTGGAAGAAACCATAAAGGCGAGTCGCAAGGCCGATTTTCCAGTGGACGGCACCGTCATCTCGACGCATTGGTCAATTCGCCACTCAAGCCCAGATGCGGAGCAACGTGCCACGGCACTTGAACACCTCAAGAATGCAATTCGAGACACTCACGCGGTAGGCGGCAACACCGCTTTGCTTGTGGTAGGGCATGGCGATGACGGACCGGAAGACGAAATCTGGCCTCGCTCGATTGAGAATATTGCGAAAGCGATTCCCGTTGCTGCTGAATACGGCGTCTATATTGCCATTGAAAACGTCTGGAACAAATTCCTCTACGATCACGATGGGCCCGCTGATCAGACGGCCGATAAATTCGCGAAATACGTGGATGAATTTAATTCGCCATGGGTGGGCATGCAATTTGATATTGGTAACCACTGGAAGTATGGAAGTCCTGGAGCTTGGATTCGCACGCTCGGTAAACGTATTGTCAAACTCGACGTGAAAGGTTTTTCTCGAAAAGACAATCGCTTCACCAAAATCGGAGCGGGTGATCTCCCCTGGGGAGAGGTTCGAGAGGCATTGAGCGATATCGGATTTACGGGCTGGGTTGCGGCCGAAGTGGGCGGCGGAAACGCGGACCGGCTGCAAGAGGTGTCAGACAATATGGACAAGGCTTTCGGCCTTGGCTAATCCTCCGCCGAGTCGGATAATGTCGAGCTTCGGTGGGTAACGAAAACCAAGACCGGTCATTCGTGACAGTTCATTGCAACTTTAGAAGTGCAAGACCGACGATCGACCGGTGCTTAACTAAGTTTGGCCTGTTTCCGACAGGTCAATGTCGCTAAAGAATCGCTGGCGGTAGCGTTCGACTCCTTCCTCGTCGGGCCCGATCTCCTGCATGAAGTGCAGTTCGAACGCCTCAATTTGTTGATCGGCGTCGTGCGTTTCGTTCCAATTTCGAATCAAATAGTGACTCAATGGGTTCCGCAGATTCACGCGTGTGGAAGTGAGCGTTCGACAATAGTATTTTCGCCAGCGATGATTTGGGAACTGGCGATACACGTACTGCGGTTTGCTATAGCTCTCCCAGTCTGCAGCTTTCCCATCGCGAAATACGTCGACAGTATCTCCGTTAGCGAGCCGTGCTACTCCAATGAACCAACCGTCCTTTGCGAGCGGTTTGGAAAACAGGCTCCATTTTTGCCGCATACCCGTCATCACGCTTAAATCATTGACCCACTCAGTTCGCAATGATGCGGCCCAGGGTTCGCGTACGGATGTAAGATTCACCCATACCACGAAAGCAAAGCACACGGCAACAAATGCTTGAACAAGTGTTTCGGGCCAGGATCGCTGTGGCAATGCTTCTTCGTTGGGTGTTGGGGATGCGGAAAATTGTGTGATTCGGTCCCAGGCTGTGGATGGCAGAAACAGAATCCAAGCTATGCAACTGGCAAAGGAAAACAGCCCTACGGTCAGGGTCAGTTCGATGCCGATGTGAAAAGTCACGAACCAGGCAAATGCGAAGAGGCGAACGCCGCGAGTCCCGTAGGGGCAAAAGATTAAGATCGGCAATGCCAGTTCACTGACAAGCGCCATCCAACTCGCGACCGAAAGTAGGCGTGGGTAATCTCCGAGATAATGGGCGAGGGGTTTCGCGTACAGGTCTGATTCAAAAATACCTGCAAGGACGTTGGGGTCATACCAACTGCCCTGCAGTTTGAAATAGCCAGCCATTACATAGAGCAGCCCGACTTGTAGCAATATAGCAGCGGAAGCGATGTTCAACACCGTCGTCGCTTCGCGCGTTGTCGTCTTGCGGCTGGCCAGTGACCAATGTCGGTCAAGCGGTAGGAAAATTGACCAAAAGAGCAACATTCGCAACAGTACATCACCACCGTTGACCACATAGGGATTTCGGTATTGCAGCGACAGCAACAATATCCAACTAACGATGGCGGCGAAGCGAGTGTAGTAGCCGAAGAGATAGGCCAACGCAAAAATGCCAGCCAATGAAAACATGAAAAGTTGGAAGGTGGAAGAGCCGTGAAGGCTATGGAAAGTCCAAAAACCCGTGCCGTCAGTCAACCGCTGAAGCACATTGAGCGGCAGGATCCCTAGATCGGTGTAATGGGCTTCTAAATCGGTAGCGCGTAGCCACAGATCCGTCAACAGCAGCAGGGCCATGCCAATGCGAAAGGCGGCCAAGCCACGTGTATCAATGCCGAAAACTCTCGACCTAAGTGAAGACGATCGCATGCGGAACTATAGCACGTGATGGCTGTACCGCATGCACGACTCCTTCCAGCCTGACCGACTATGACAATTGGCCGTGATCCAGATAAACGTTACGCATTAGGCCGTCCGCTTTGATCAATTTGCCGCGGAATTTGATCGATTCACCTTGTCGCTGCTTCAAGCTTTCGGCCAAATCATCTGAAAAACGGACGATGGCTAGCACGGCGTGGCTTCCATAGAAGGACGAAGCCCGCTCGTCAATCTTGAAGGTCGCCTTGTAGCCTGTGCTGTTTTTGAAAAGGAAATTCGAATAATTGCGCTCGATCTTCTGAAGCTCTCCCGCCCAGCATACCTCGTGCCCTGCGTAACTAGCCTCAAACGTGCGGTTGATCTCAAAACTGGTTGTGTTTTCCCCAAAGAGTTCATCGCAGAAGCCCTTGATGGAGAAGTCAGTTGCGGGCTTGGAGTGTTCTGCTGGAGGGGATTCGACTTCGTCGCGAGTGAGATCGGTCCATTCTTCAATTTCTGGATCGTCTGGGTCTAAGTCTTTGAGTTCTTCAAATTGCTGATGGGCAATCGCTGTCTCACCCTCCATGTATTTCAACTCCGCCCATATAATTTTTTCTTCGACGGGCTCAGCGATGATGGGCGGCGTTTCCTGGGAGGTTTTTGGTTTTACGACAACTGCCTCAATCACGCGTAAGGCTTCTTCCGGGAGTCCATCATTCTGCAATTGCATCGCCTCATTGAGTAAATGGTCGGATTCTCGATCTCCCGTAAGGTGCCATGCCAGACGCAACATAGCGCGGGTACTGTTCACGAGTAATCCTGAGTTCGAGATCGTGCCTCGATGTTTCCAGTGGATCGAATCATCTTGGATGGTGGCGTCCGAATGACTACGGAGAAAACGTTGGATCCGCATCCTTCGCGATGGATTCAGGAATTCGCGTGTGGATGATTCGTCATTACCCTTGATGTTAAGGCTGTCGTCAAAAGCTGAGTCGCCGACCTGAATGTCTTGGGATCCAAAAAATTTTGCGACGGAGGTCAACATACCCTCGCGGGTCAATCGGAGGCCAAGACTCAGTGGAGTTGGGTAGGTAACCCGAAAACGAGTGTAGGTTTGCGAATGGTCTCCCGATCCAGTCGTGTAGATGTCGATCAAGACGTGAAATCCGTGCAGATCGCCCGATATATTGCGACTCTTGAGCATCGCCGATGGGCTGTATTGAAGTCCTAAGGTTTTCGCAGCGGATTCCCAGGCTTGATTGATCTTCCTGGACCGATCCATCGCGAATAGAATCACAATCCCAATCACAACACCAGGGACAATAAATATTGCCAGGAACGCGACGATGTGACCCATTGATGTGTTTTCCATCTGTTTTGAGTATTGTTTGACGCGATTTTATTCGGCGATTGCTTGAGGTCGGGGTAGGTTCGACCAATGCTGGTTGGAATCCACACCACGTACGATAACTCCCTTTTCATTCCACCCCATGTGGGCATGGACATCCGCCGCACAATATCTCAGCGTCAGCCCACAGCGACGACGGTCGGAGTCGTTCGCCGCCGAACCGTGTAATAGAAGATCGCTGTGAATTGAGATTTGGCCGGCACTCAACTCGTTGTTCACTATCGTTCCATAGTCTTCTGCATTGTCGATCGATTGATTCAACACGTTATGTTCGCTGGAATCGCTGGGACGATAGGTCAGATGACCGACGTGATGTGAGCCCGCTACAAATTTCATGCAGGCATTTTCAAGATCGGCTTCGTCGATGGCGAGCCATACCGTAACCGCCTTTGATGGGCTCAAAGGCCAGTAACTTGCGTCTTGGTGCCATGCCACGGTCTTGCCATCATGCGGCAATTTGCAAAAGAAGTGCGAGCCCCAGCCAATCAGGTTCTCTCCTAAGAGATCGCCAACGATATTGACAATGCGAGGGTCGGTTAGCAGGTCATATACCTCCGGCAGTCGCAGATGTGCGGAACTGATGGAGTAGCTGTCGCCACCCTGGGCAAGAGTCCGTTCCAATAACGCATCAAAATAGGAGCGTATGCCATCAATTTCGTCGGAGCCGAAGATGGATAGGCCCTTGAGATAACCATCCTGATTGAACTGCGCGATTTGTTCCTGCGTCAAAACCGCCGGATCTTCCACCTGGGCTGGATAGAAACGGAGATCACGATCGAGTGCATTGATTTCACTCTGATCCGGGGCAATATCAAATTTGCGTGTGGCCATGATGATTATCTCTCAGGGTATTTTTGATTGGCTCGTACCGCGTCGACAGTCCTGTTGTGGGGGATTGGGATTAGTCGTTGAACAGCCAGTGGCAGCTTATGTTTGTGGTCCCCACGCCATCCGTTCCGGTCTCACTTAGGCTGGCTTCTGACGACCGGTCTGGTTGGGAATAACGCGGCTATTTGAGACCGGATTATAGAGGATCTGTACCCTCGGCGGGGCAATTTAGTGGGAGAAGTCGTTGAGGGCGGAGTTGTAGAGGAAGCTGGCGTTCGCCCCGGCCGGCTCAGTCTGCATAACCGCTACAGCCGCCGTTCGCAAAATGCCAATGTCGTTCTCAACGGTTATGCAGAAGCTAGAATATTAGCAACGTTACCCCTTTAAGAAACGTCTGCCGTTGAAGTGCGTGAGATCAACGCGTCTTGCCGCATACGATTGGAATTGGAGATGAAACAAATGAGGTATTGGCTACTTAGCCTATTGCTGCTTTTCTCACCATTGCAGCAACAACGCTGTGGCGCTGAAACTTGGGCCCAGCGACTTGGATATTCGGCGGACGCGAAGGTGGTTATCCTCTATGCGGCTCATATGGGAGCTGCTCACGAAACGAACGTGGCTGGGGTCTTCGCTCTCTCCAAAGGCCAGGCAACCTCTGCGAGCGTGATGGTTCCCTGCCCATGGGTGGAAGGGTTTGCGGATTGGTATCGTGACAACCAAGATCACGACATTGGCGTGTGTCTTACCTTAAATAGCCCAGACGGTCCCTATCGTTGGCGTCCCTTGACGAGTGACGCGATCGGTTCGACGCTGGTCGATCCTCATGGATTTCTTTGGCCCAGCCCGCATCAAGCAGCTGTACGTGTTGACCGGGACGAAGTGGCACGAGAACTTGTCTTGCAGATTGAACGGGCTCGCATGGCCGGTATTCAGCCAACACACTTGATCACGGGTATGGGAACGCTTTTCATGCGACCCGATTTGCTCGACCTGTATTTGAATCTTGCTGAAAAGTACTGGGTGCCGGCGGTGGTCGTTGAATTGACACCCGATCACATCGAACGCTTTGATGGGGAAGGCTTTGGATTTTCCGAAGACATGCAAATGCTGATGGAGCGGTATCCGCTTCCTAAATTGGACCAAATTGTCTTCTTGAAAGATACAGAAACGTATGAGGCGAAGCAGGCGGAGCTTGCTGCGGCGATTGCTGAGCTCGAGCCGGGACTGACGCAAATCATGTTTTCGCCCGCCACCTCAAGCAAGACCCTGAAGCAGATCACGCCTCGATGGCAACAGTTGGTGTGGGATGCTAAATTACTCGCCGACCCAAAGACAAAACAACTGCTGAAAAAAGAAGGCGTTAAACTCACGAACTGGCGCGAAGTGATGGAGCGGTTTGAACACGGTGCAAAACACAATCGCACCGCCAAGCCTGGCAAATAACAATCGAAGACTTTTTATCATCCGAACAATCAAGGGTGTTGATTCCATAGGTGTGAATATGTGTTTAACGAAATGGTCGATTCCTTTCATTTGTTTACTCTTTGTTTCGACGCCAGCACTGGCCCAGGACAAGGCAGCCGACGCGGCGACGATCGCTCAGGAGCGACAGGACGCATTAAACTGGCTGGAAGCCTATGCAGGAGATGAGTTGCTTTTGAAGCCTGCTGATCTGCAGAAACTGATCAGCGAGATCAAAGAGATGCCGGATGACGCCTTTGAAAAATGGTACAACCAGACGCGGCAATTGCGAGCCATGCTCGACAGTCCGGAATGGAAGGCAACCCGTGCATGGTTACGTGACTATCTGAAAGTTCAAGCGATTTATAGTGATTCTGAAATCGCTGAATTTCAGGCTGACGTTGCGAAAATGACCCCCAGTCAATTGATCGAAGTCATGCGGCGGTTGGAACGCAAGCATCAATCACTCATCGCGATGCAACAAGTTTCCGATAAGAATCGCCAACTGTCGATGAATCTTCGGAATGAACTCGTTGCCTCCCAAAAATCGGCGATGGCGCCCGTAGGTGGCAGCAATTACGGTTCCCGAAATGTGCAAAGTTATTTTGGCCCTAGTAGTTCTGGGCCCGCCAAGAGCTCCTATGCACAGCGGCAAAACTCCTATCGCCGCAACCTTGGTGTGATTCCCGGTGGTGCTGGCTGGTGGCGTTGGTAGGAAAGGCAAAGTCTACGGGGGCGTTGGTGCGTTTCGGTGATGAACTGCGGGTTTTCCACGTTTTACCGGAGAGATATTTTCCTGCAGGGCAGAAGTGGATACGATTGGGTTCAGAAAAGGTTTTCGTGGGCTGATCTGGTTCAATCAAAATTTTTAAATGGCTGAATGATGGAAGACACGTCGAAAACTGAACGTTTTGGACCGATCGAATGCGTGGTGGTGATTTTCGCCATCACGATTGGTTTAGCGTTGCTCCTGCCTGCTGTTTACACATCCCGAGAAAAGGCGCGAGCCCATTTCTGTCAGGAGAATCTTCGACGGCTTGATACGGCTCTGAGGACTTTCCGCGCACTTCAAGGACATAATCCATCGCCGGAGGCATGGCCGGTTGAATTGCTTCCGATTCTCGCGAGGGAACCCGATGAGATCGTTCTCAGCGGAATTCCCATGTATAAGCCGAGACCCTCTTTTTTGACCTGTCCTTCGAATCCGAAGTCAGCTGAAACGAGGCCATTCGAACAGATCAGCCTCTATGTTGCAGTCCAAACCGTAGATGAGAATGGCGATGAAACTTGGGTCTTTCGTGACCGCAGTGCTTCACCCATTCCATCAATGTCCGACCATTGGTGTGTGGGAATCGTACTCGACGATATTCAAGCCCGTGCGCAGTTGGCTCGACCTGGTCCGCACGGAAATCGGTACTATCAACAGTCCGACGGTCGTGGTTACGACGAGGATGAAATGTAACCCTGGGATGATGCTCTTGCTGGAGCACGAGTCCTGACACCATGGCAGGCAATCTGTCTTGGCAGGCAGGGAATAAGTTGGGACAAGTTTCACCTCAGCAATCTTCTTATATGCTCCATCGTCTCACCTCTTCTTTGTGTCCGGGGCAACGAACCGCTTCGTGAAGCAGGATAAAAACGCGACGTCAAATTACTTTTCCTAGGTTGAGAGAGCGTTTTGGACTTTGCGGATGACGCGAATTGCTGGTGGCCTTGAGGGTCAGACGTCGACGCTGTTCCCGTGAAGTATTAAAATAATGGTGGCGGGAAGGGTCGTTCAGGAGCCACAATTAGAGGCTCAGGCATGGCGAATTGCCCTGAATTAGATGCTGGCCTTAATCGAGGGAAACTATCTGTGATGCTTCATCAATTCGTCCAACGGATTTGTATCGGCGCTTTCATCATCCTTGGCATTCACTCAACGGCCGTACAAGGCATTGCCGGTGATTGGCCCATGTGGCGAAGTGACGCGGGGCGAACTGCGGCGAGTGCCGCGAAGCTGCCCGAGCGACTCCACCCTGCATGGTCACGGGTTGAAGCGGCACGTAAACCCGTTTGGGACGATCCGCTCAACCACGATTTAATGGCCTACGATCGCATCTTCGAACCGGTCGTGAAGGACGGGCGTCTTGTCGTTGGATTTAATGACTCCGATAAGGTCATGGCATTCGACATTGCGACGGGCGATGAAATCTGGAGATTTTACACGGACGCGCCAGTTCGTTTTCCCGCTGTGATGGATGGCGAGTACGTCTATTTTACGAGCGACGATGGATGCCTTTATTGCGTCACAGCTGATAACGGATCTCTGAAATGGAAGTTCCGCGGAGGTCCGTCAAATCAAAAGGCGATTGGAAACGAGCGAGTTGTCTCGGCGTGGCCGGCGCGCGGAGCCCCGGTAATTGCGGACGGCACAGTCTACTTCGCTGCAAGTATCTGGCCGTTTATGGGGACGTTCATTTATGCCTTAGATGCAGAAACGGGCGAGGTGCAGTGGGAGAATGATGGCACGGCAGCCTCCTACATTAAGCAGCCACACAGCGCGCCTTCCTTTGCAGGCGTCGCACCGCAGGGAAATTTTGTCGTCGTTGGTGACAAACTAATCGTGCCGGGGGGCCGTAGTGTTCCGGCAGTATTTGATCGGAACACCGGCGAGTTAGATTACTACTATTTGAATGAAGGAGGTAAGGGAACGGGCGGCGCCCTGGTACTGGGACACGAGGACGAGTTTTACGTCCATACCCGTCGGCGAGGAGTCCGCGGTTTTGAATTGAAAACAGGAAAGAAAACCTCGTTCCAGACGAATGAACCGGTTCTGACCGATGACCTCATTATTGCTGTTGAGGAGAAGGGCGACGCGAAGTTTGAACTTGTTGCCTATGAACGCGATTCCAAAGATGAAGAATGGAAGTTGAAGGACGTTAATGGAAGTGGGGATCTCATCCTGGCCGGCGATGCTCTGTTCGCTGCTGGAGGTGGGAAGATCACTCGTGTATCTCTCTCCGGAAAAGAACCTCGCGTAAGTTGGCAAATTGATGCCGATGAAGACATCGTCCGCTTGCTCGCAGCATCAGAACGTCTCATTGCGGTAACACTGAGTGGAAAAATTCTCGTCTACAGCGGGGAACGCGCGACGAATCCCGTGCTCCATCAGGCTCAGCCGGTGGAATTATCCGCGACACCAAAGCACGAGGACTTTGCGAGGCAGTTGGTTTCAGCGGGATCCATGCCTCGCGGATTCGTACTCTGGTTCGGCCTCACGGATGAATTGAGATTGCGTGAATTTGTCCGGACAACGGACGCACAGGTGATTGTGGTCTTCGAGGGCGCCGATCGCTTAGAAAGATTGCGTGCAGAATATGATCGGGCAGGCCTGTTGGGGAAACAGATCACCTTTCATACGGGTGACGTGAGTAGTTTCCAGGGCCCAGCCTTCGTGGCAAAGATGATCATTGTTGACGATCCGAATCAGGGAACCACCGTCAACGATCTTCGACGAGCCTATGTTTCGTTGCGCCCCTATGGCGGCAAATTGATCTGTCTACGGAACGCAGATGACTCTAATTTACTGAGTTTGTTGCGGGAAGCAGATCTCGAAAAAGCAGAAGTTAAGGCACTTGCGGGGTGGGATCAAGTGGAACGAGTGGGGGCGTTAACGGGTTCTGGCAACTGGACTCACCAGTATGGCGACATTGCGAATTCGGTAAAGTCCGACGATAGTCGCGTGAAACTGCCGCTCGGGATCCTCTGGTTTGGGGGCAGTTCCAACATGGACGTCCTGCCACGTCACGGCCATGGTCCTCCGGAACAGGTCATTGGTGGGCGCCTCTTCATTCAAGGAATGAACTCACTCAATTGTCGGGACGTCTATACGGGCCAGGTCCTTTGGAAACGCGAATTCGAAGATCTGGGAACCTACGACGTTTACTACGATGAGACCTACAAAGACACTCCTTTAAACCCGGCTTATAACCAGGTGCATATCCCTGGCGCTAACGGACGTGGTACCAACTACGTGGCGACTGAGGATGCGGTTTATTTATTAGAGGGAGATCGCTGTCACGTCATTGATGTTCAAACGGGCGAAACGATTCGCTTTATCCAAATGCCCGATCAGTCCGAATGGGGATTCATCGGCGTTTATGGAGACTTGCTGCTTGGGGGAATTGGATTTGCAAACTACCGAGAACGGCATGAACTGACCTTCGAGGCAGATGCGAAACTGGGTGGTAACAGTAAGGGATTTGGATCGAAGAGTTACGATCGATCGGCAAGTCGCGCCCTGATTGCTTTTGATCGTCATACCGGGAAAGAATTGTGGCGTGTCGATTCGAATCACAGTTTTATTCACAATGGGATTGTTGCTGGAGACGGTCGTGTGTACTGTCTCGACAAACTGCCGCGTCCGGTTGAGGACAAGCTTAAGCGGCGAGGTCTCAATCCGCCGGACACCTATCGAGTTGTCTGCTTTGATGCGGCGGGCGGGGCACCGGTTTGGGAGCAAACCGGTGATATCTTCGGAACATGGCTCGGCTATTCGAAACAACACAATGTGCTGCTCCTCGCTGGGGCCCGAGCAAGTGACCGGATGAGCACTGAGGTTGGAGAAGGTATGGCTGTCTACGATGCCGTCACAGGTGACGTGCGCTGGCGAGACTTGAAGCGAGCCTATTCGGGACCGTGCATCCTGCACAACGATACGATTCTGACAAATGCCAACTCGTATCAGTTATCGGCCGGGGCATTTAACCTGCTCGATGGTACTACTCGGATGATCACCAACCCAATCACGCAGGAGGAGCAGGTCTGGCAGGTTTGTCGAGCCTACGGTTGCAATAACATCATTGCCAGTGAAAACTTCCTCACGTTCCGTTCCGGTGCCGCAGGGTACTACGATCTGAATACGATGAGTGGAACCGGAAATCTGGGAGGTTTTAAATCTGGATGCACTTCCAATTTGGTTGTCGCCAACGGAATTCTCAACGCACCGGATTACACTCGGACCTGTAGTTGCTCCTACCAAAACCAAACCTCACTTGGGTTGGTCCACATGCCAGAAATGGATATGTGGACGGTCAACCACACGGCGCGTTTGACGAAACCAGGCAAGGATATTCACCGTGTTGGTGTTAATTTCGGCGCCCCTGGTGATCGAATTGATGAATCCGGGACGCTGTGGATTGATTATCCGATCGTCGGCGGCGACTCGCCTGATATCCAAGTGAATATTGACGGTGAGTCTGAATTCTTCTGCGACCACACTCTGCGGTATTCCGGAGAATCTCTTCCCTGGGTTGCCGCTTCCGGGGTCCAGGGCTTCGACGTCATCCGATTACCACTCTCTATTCACGTCGAAAATGCCAAGGAAGGACGTGGGTTCCGTATTAATTCCACGGAAGATGACGCCGAAGAGCAGCCCGATGGTGAAATTTCGGCCGGTAGCAGTGACCTCGAGTTGACCAACGATGGTGACAATCAGGTCATCGGTCTCCGTTTCTCGGATGTCACTCTCACCAAGGATTCCATTATCGAGGAAGCTTATCTGCAATTCACATGCGATGAGACGAACTCGGAGCCTACGAACCTGACGATTGCTATCGTGAACCGTGGTGACGCTAAGAAATTCAAAGGCTCTAAATCGATTTCCGAGAGCAACACAATGGGTTCGGTTCGCTGGTCGCCGCCACCTTGGACGAAGGTAGATCGTGCCGGCGAGGCGGAACGCAGTCCAAGCGTCGCTCATCTCGTACAACAGATCATCCAACGTGACGATTGGAAACCAGGGAATGCAATGGCGTTCGTCATTCGGGGCGATGGAAAGCGTGTTGCTCAGGCTTTCAAAGGCTCGAAGGCTGGAGCACCTCGGCTGTTTGTCAAAACGAAGGACGACAGCGACGTCGCTCCCCTCGCGAAGGCGGGAACGCCGCACACGGTTCGCCTTGTTTTTGCCGAACCCAATGAACTGAAGGCAGGCGAAAGAGTTTTCGATATCCTAATCAATGGCAGGCTTGTCGAAGAGAAATTTGACATTGTTCGAGAAGCAGGCCAACCACGGACGACCGTGATTCGTGAATTCCGCTCTGTCTTACTAGGAGACGAACTTGAGCTCCGTTTGCCATCGCGCGCTGGAACGGCAGTTCTGAGTGGCGTTGAAGTAATCAGGGAATAGGACGACTCCCATCAGATTAACAGCTGTTCTTTGCACCCAGCTTGCGAGTTGCTTGACGTGAGAAACCTTTATTTCTGGATAGAGGTTCGATGCTACTAGCGGGCTCGCGTGTTGGCGATCACGGCAAGGGCCAGGCCGATGAGTCCAAAAGGCACGGCGATAAAGGAAGCCGTAAGCGATGCACTGATCTGATTGGCCAATACCGCAGGTAGTATCGCTGTGGATGAGTTCAAGGCCGAATAAAAAGCAGTCGTTTGTCCAGACATCGTCACGAGAAGGCAGCCAACATCCACAAGAAAAAACACGATATCGTCGCACTGCAGAATGATTTTTCTAGGGTTTAGTGGCTTCCGCGTTAATCCGGTCTGATGATGGTTCATGGATGATCCATCTAGTGGAATCGCGATTGAATCTACAAAGGTCAAACGCGCAGTTATCGATATCGAACTGAGTTATCGTATCTAATGATTAGGTTCTTGGGGAAGTTCGTGATTTGATCCAGATGCTTGCCCTGGAGTTTCAGATTGTTTTCCGCGCACGCCTTGGGAACAGTTACGGTGAATGGGTTTGTTTACTTCTCATGACTGTTTTTGTGGTACCGAATGCAAAATCCCCGATGGGATGACTTATGGCGGACATCCGCCCAGATTACGATTTATTTCGTTTACGAAAAGGGAAGTCTGAAGTCTAATGAAGATGAAACGGCTGTTCGGACTCATGAGTTCTCGCAAAAGAAGGGCTTTCACATGTGGCGTTCAGATTACCAGCGGATTTTCGCGGTTGTGTTTGGACTACTAGGCTTTTCCGCGTTATCGACCGAATCCATTGGGAATCGATTGAACGCCGCTGATTTTGCATTTCCCACGGAACCGGCGCGCTGGATCAATTCGCAGCCCATTTCTCAATTGGGAATCCAGAACAAGGCTGCCTACCTTTTATTCTTTGAAGAAAGCTGACCACGTTGCACCTCCATGTGGAGCAGTTTGCTTCAGATATCTCAGAAATACAAGGATCAGCCGGTCGTCTTCATTGCGGTTAACTCGGGCACCGATCGCAACAATCTGGAACGTTACGTCTTGCAGAACAAGATAACGTGGCCTGTCATTGTTGATACCGATCGCGGATTTGAGCAGTTAGCGCAGGTCAATACGATAAGTCTCGAGAATATCTATCAAGCACGAGTGCTTACGCCAGAGGGCAAATTGACGAGAGGATCGGTCCAAGAGGTGGGCCGCAGTATTGAACCTGTGTTGAAAGACGCGAAATGGAAGATTCCACGCAACCGCGTTCCTGTTGGGCTCGAATCGAGTTGGCGAGGTCTTGAGTTTGGAGATATTCCAGCCGATGCCGCACAATCCCAATTCGAGGAATCGGTCATGAAGGCACTCGAACAAGACGCGGCTCGTTTTTGGCAACTTGGTCGACAACGCAATCGGGTTGGTGCGTACCGAATTTACCTCAAAATACAAAGACGCTTTCAAGGTTATGATCTACCCGAACGGCTCACAAAGGCAGGTGCTTGGTTGGAAAAGCAGCCTGAGTTGCAGGCGGTTATCAATTCCGAACAAGAGAAAGAAAAGGCGGAACGTCGAGTCACCCTGGCGAACAACGGTTTAGACAACGCGAAAAAGCAGCTCGGTGTGCCGGCGACGAGAAAGCAAGGAATTTTCGCCTTGAAGCGGATTATCAAATCGTATCCTGAAACGGATGCCGCGACCGAGGCCGAATCTCTCTTACAACAGGTGACGGGAAGATAGGTCCGTCACCTGCGAAAGACGGCCTCCAAAAACTCTACTCAGGCGAAGTCGTCTCAGACGCGGGGCTTTTGACAGCATCTCCGTCATAGCTGTTCGCGACCGATGCGAGCCACCGCTGAAGGTCTTCTCGCATTTCATGGGCGAGATCCGTCTGATTGTCGATGACGTTGTGTGTCTCGTGGGGATCGTCGGAAAGATCATATAATTCCCAGGAGACGGTACCATCATTCGCTTCGATTCGATGGAGCTTCCAGTCTTCGTCGATCCATGCTGCATGCCCGGGATAACGTTCTTCGGTGAAAAGAGGCTTCCGAGGCCCATTGGCATTGACGCTAGAGACATGCGGTGGCAGGTCCCCTCCCCTGGCCTGTTCCTCGAGCAACTCTCCCATCCAGGCTGCGGACGGCGTCTTGATTCCGCCGATTGTAAAATCCCAAAAGCCCATCGGACTTTCCCGCTGAGTCTTTTTCTGGTGAATGAGATCGACAAGGCTCACCCCATCCACGACAGGATCCTTATCAGGGGTGATACCTGCAAGCTCCATTAGGGTGGGGGCTATGTCGCACGTTGAACAACGGGAAGCTATTTTAAGCGGTGAATCGATACCGGCAGGCCATTCGATGAAGGACGGTACGAGCAGGCCCCCTTCGTAGACTTTCGCTTTATGTCCGCGGAAGCCACCGGTATTCCCGACCCGAGGAAGAGCGCCATTATCACTGCAGTACCACACAAGAGTGTTGTCTCGGATTCCAAGCTCCGACAGCTTGAGGCGTAGTTTTCCAAAGGCTCGGTCCATGCCGGTAATCTCGCCGAGGAAATGTTGTTTGGCCTCGGGCGCATCCACATAAGCAGCTCGATCATCGTCGTTCGCTTCATGGGGAACATGGGGCGAGCCAAACCAAACGACAGCGAAGAAGGGAAGGTCATATCCGGCGATCCCTTCGATCCATTTCAGGGCAGCATCGACGGTGACCATCGAACTTTCCCCAGTATGTTGCTCTGCCTTTCCCTGATGACTCAGGATTGGATCATTGTCGAAAAAGTTTGGAGCACTAACCCATTGATCGAAACCATGGTGGCCGGGGTGCACGGGGCTACTGCGTCGAACCGATCCGAGATGCCATTTTCCGAAATGTCCAGTTGCATAACCGGACTGCCGGAGATACTCGGCAATCGTTTTCTCCGAGGTTGGCAACGAATAGCCCCACTTGAAGACCCCGCTTCGATTCGGATGCCGGCCGGTGAGTACGCTCGCTCGAGTTGGGGAGCAGACTGGAGCCGCTGCATAAAATCGCTCGAACTGTAATCCCGCAGCGGCACCTCGATCAAAATTGGGTGTCGTTAACAGCGGATCACCGTGATAACCAATATCGCCCCAACCCTGGTCATCAGCCATTACAAGAATGATGTTAGGTCGGTTTTCCCGTTCCGCTCCATCCAGACAATCAGGGATGCTGTTTGGCAATGACAATCCCAGAAGACAGCTAATCCACGGTGAAATTAATCGAGTCATTTAGTTGCATCTTTCGATCGAGGTCAAAACTGACATGCGTCCTGTTACTGGGTTTGTATTTTGCCAGTATTGTATCGCAAGATTCCCCCACTCGTTGTTAATTCGTTCGATCCAAAAGTACTGAACCGTCATGAACTCGCCAAGCTTTTCTACCGAAGACTATGAATTAAATCACAATTTCGGGGTTCAATATGCGAGTTAGTTCCAATTAGAGACGCTCGTCGAAAACTCACCGATCCCTGTCACCAAACGTAATGCTTGGCGGCAGGCAATGGCAACCGTTTGACATGAGGAACTAGCAAAGATCACGTGGCTCTTGTGATCTTATGTTTCGCCGGAAAATAGATTGAGGCCAATTATCTAAAGGTCCGGTTTTCCAACGAATGATGGCCGGAGCAGTGTGGCTTAATTAAAACACTTTTTATGCTACGGCACTGCGAGTTTGTTAGAACTCATTGAAGAAAGAAGTGAGACTAATTCGCAACGATTATCCGGTCTCAATTCGTGCAAATTTTACAAATTCCGACTTCGAAGCGAGATTAGCCAGTGAACCGAAAACTTTTGCTGTCTTGGTCGCGTTGACAGAAGCAACGATAGCTGTGATCGTTACTCAAAGAAGCAAATGCCATCGATCATGACCTGATTTTTTATCTCGCTCCGATTTACCTTTATCCATTTCAGAAACTGTAATAGTTTATGTTTTGGATCCGGAATTATTTTTCAGGTGTTGCCTTCACGACAACAAATTTGCCTTTGGCGAAACCCTCTGGACCAAAAAGTGCCTCAACCTGAGCTTCGAGATCCATCTCGCTTAATTTCTTAACTTCGCCTTCGCTGGCTACGTGGACATTAACCACTCCCGTAACTCCGCCGTCAACTTTGAATTCGGGGGAATCTTTTGTGATTTCACTTCCAGTCAGTGGACAGAGTGTTTGCTTATATTGGCCCAAGTAAACAAGTTGGCGATTAGAATTGGCTTCGTATTTTTCAGGTTTTTTCTGAATTCGTTTAACACAGGATGAACAGCAGAGGTAAAGCGTCCCATCCTTGTATTCGAGTGTTTTTTTGCCTTTGACGTCCTTTTTCACCATGATGAAACATTTAAGTCCGTCTAACTTCGCCTCGTCGACGTGTGTTGTTGCATTTTCGTCGGCATGACTTTGGAGTGTTGGCAACACGAGGAATGCGATTGCCGGTATTAGAAGGATGTTCCTTAAAAAAGCTGGCATATTATCACCTGGTAGAAAAAAGGTTTCATGGAACGAAAGGCAAAACAACGTGGATTTGCCTTTGGATGTTGTCTGTCAGTTATATCTTGATTCTTGCATATTTACAGCCACATGCGTTGCAATCAGAAAGACCTATCGGAAAGGGCAGCGTTCAAAACCAGGCACACCCGACCGCCAGGGCGAAACGCACACCAAGAAAACGCAGAATTAAATGCGATTACGCAGAACCAGGCATAACGATTAATGACCATGGCTAAAGCAAAATTCAAGCGGTACTAAAACAGAAACCCTGGTCACATCGATGAGCGAGGACCAGCGAAAAACCCTAATGAGGCTAGCTAAATTGAGTCTGCTGGCTGGCTGAAATCGAAAACGATCTGGTCTCGATTTGGCTACGTTATATGTATTTCGAACGATCAAAGTTGTCAATGGCCAGCTATCTAGTATCCAGAATTTCTCAGCAATCTGCAGAGGATACCCCTGCCCCAAAAACAGGTCCACAAGACCTCGCGAACTATCATGAACTGCAGCCCAAACGCAAGAACCTTGCGTCTGTTTTAAGCGGGGTTTACTGGCACCCGCTGTATAACTTTATGGTTCATTTATCTATTAGTTTTTACAATATTGATTCTTTCCTAGTCAACATGCCTGAACGGTCTCATTCTATTTCCTCGGAGTGAGGAAAAATCCAACAAAATCTGGTAAAAAATCCTCGTGTTCGGTGGAAATGGCAGAATGCTGGTGGGAGAGAACGAGGTGTTAATGATCCTTTTAAAGGCTAATTTGCTCTTTCTTCGGGGATTATCTCTAGCGGATACCGAGATTTTCTCTGCGTGCCGCCTTGATCACGTTGGTTGTCGGCTGCAACAAGCACGTGGCCTGTTCGAGTAGTTTTGTGCTGCTCATTGATGAAACGTGTTTGAGGGTGTGTAAATGCGAGGATGGCAGTTCTTGCCGAGAGCCAAACTTCGAAGACGAACGCGACCGAAAAGGTCGTAGCTTTCCCACAACAGCTTTTTTGGTGAAGGTTCAATTCTCCAATTCAGGGAAATTCATTAGGTCGTTCGACATTTAAAACAACGCATGCGGTAAATCGTGATTAAGCGAATGAAAACAGATGGGTGTGAAAGTTGCTCGCGCTACAGTTCGTCGCAAAAAGTTCGTGAGTCGCTCGTGGAGATTATCCGTTTCCCTTTTCAATTGCCAACACTCTGAATGCACGGTCTTCGTCGGTTGGTGAGGGATACATGAATGCATTTTGAATTAGGGTGATTTGCGTTTGAAGAGGATTTCGGTACGAGCGATATCGCATTTGGTGTCAAGTGTGCAAAGTGGAATTCGCTTACAAGCGTCCCGGTAATGGTCATAAAATAGCCATTCAGGAATAAAAAAATGCGAGGGCGTGTCCGGATGCATAGTCAGCAGTAAATATAAAGAGGATATCCCTCCTGATAGACCTGCATCATCTCGACAAGTCAATCACGGATCGCTGAAGGTGTTGGATACCTTGAGTAACGCCCTGTTCGCTACGCTTTCGATCGACTGATTTGGAGGTTAAGGTTTACGCAGCCTTCTCGAAGTAGGGAATAAAATATGAGCACATCGAGTTTGAAACAGCGGCTTGAATATGCCAGCCCTGTTTGGTTTTCGACATACTGCATTATCGCGGCCTTCGGCACTTATTTTTGCATGTATGCTTTCCGAAAGCCGTTCTCTGCCGCCACCTTTGAGGGGATGGAACTTGCAGGAATCGGATTCAAGACTGTCCTGATCACCTCTCAAGTAATCGGTTACACCTTATCGAAGTTCATCGGAATCAAATACGTTTCAGAGGTGTCACCTTCGAAGCGTGCGATCAGCATCTTGGTTCTGATCAGCATGGCCGAGCTCTTCCTATTATTGTTTGGCCTTGTACCCGCTCCCTACAATTTTGTGATGCTCTTTCTGAATGGACTTCCGCTCGGGATGGTGTTCGGGTTAGTGCTGCGATATCTGGAAGGGCGCCGAATGACGGAAGCCCTTTCGGCCGGACTGTGCGCAAGCTTCATCGTTTCTTCCGGCGTGGTCAAATCCGTTGGTCGGAGTCTGATACAAGACTATGGGATTTCCGAGTTTTGGATGCCCTTCCTAACGGGGCTCATATTTGTCATACCGTTGCTGCTTTTTGTGTGGATGCTCAATCAAATACCGCCCCCGTCCAAAACTGACGTCGAACATCGGACGGAGCGTGTCTCGATGAGTCACCATCAGCGGATGGATTTCTTTCGGCGACATTTTGTTGGTTTGTTCGGGCTGTTGATTGTGTTTGTCCTGATCACAATCATGCGAAGTATACGGGATGACTTTGGAGTTGAGATTTGGCAAGGGCTTGGAGAGGGCGATGAACCATCGATTTTCGCCAAGTCGGAAATGTTGGTCATGCTCGGCGTGGTGGTGCTCAACGGCGCTGCGATCCAGATTCGCTCGAACCGCGCGGCCTTTATTATGTCTCTCGCTCTGGTCGCAGCTGGTTTTTTGCTCGTGATCGGCTGCTTAATGGCTCATGGAAGGGGAGCGATGCCAGCCTTTTCGTTCATGGTGCTTGTTGGTTTTGGTGCCTATGTCCCATACGTCGCTTATCACACCACTGTTTTCGAACGGCTAATCGCCGCATTTCGTGAAAAGGCAAACTTGGGTTACTTGATGTATCTCGCTGACGCCTTTGGATATCTTGGTTATGTCGCGATCATGATTTTTCGCTCTTGGTTGACCCCCGAGATCGACTTCCTTCGTTTCTTTATTATCACCTCCTATGTCATCGCAGCGACTTGCATTGCCATCTCGATTGGCCTCGCCGTCTACTACTACCGGTTTCTTCCCGATTCGGAGCCTTCATCGCTTGCCATGAAAGGTGATTCATGACGGATGGTTTGAGAGCAACGGCGGCCGTGTTTGCAAAGCCGGGAGATGCACTTTCACTGGAACAAAAGGAGATGCCGCGGTTGCAAGCGGGGGAAGCGCTTGTTGAGATCGAGCAATGTACGATCTGCGCCAGTGATCTCCATACCATTCGTGGACGACGGCCCGTGGGCGGCCCCACAGTCTTGGGGCATGAGGCGATTGGTTACTTGCGAGCTATGTCTCCGGAGTTACAGAAAGGCCAACCGGAGCTCAAAATAAGCGATCGAGTTACCTGGTCCATCATCGCTTGTTGCGGTAATTGCGACCGTTGTGAAGCCGGTGTGACTCAAAAATGTCGTGAACTGAAAAAATTTGGGCACGAAACCCAAATCAACGATCAACGTCCGATGGGTGGTTTTGCGTCACACGCAATCATTCCAGCGGGCGCAACGATCGTGCCCTTACCCAGCGAGCTACCGACTTCGGTTGCAGCGCCAGCCAATTGCGCGACTGCCACCGTTGTGGCAGCCTTTCGAACAGGAAAGAGTTGTCATGACCAAACGGTACTCATTGTGGGTGCCGGGATGCTAGGTATCACAGCAACCGCGTATGCAAGGCATCATGGTGCCAAAGAGGTGATCGTTGTTGACCCACAAGAGGAACGTCGCAGCTGGGCGAAAGAATTTGGAGCAACCCAGACCGCCAGTGAATTATCGGCGGTCGATCAAGATGTTGCGGACCTCATTGTTGACATGTCGGGGATTCCCGATGCGATTGAGGCTTCCGTCAGCCGTCTCAACGTCGGCGGCATATTGATTCTTGTTGGTAGCGTCTTCCCTGCCCGTCCAGTCCAGATTTCCGCGGAGCAACTAGTCCGTAAACTTAATCGAATTGAAGGTGTTCACAATTATCGCGCCGACGATCTGCGAGAGGCCGTAGATTTCCTGGCGACAGCTTCAACCATTTTCCCCTTCGAATCGCTCGTTGAGCAGAAGTTCTCGCTTGATCGTGTTAACGATGCGATTGATGCTGCGGAATCAGCGGTGCGAGTGGCTGTGTGTCCGGGACTCGACCGAGAGAAATGAATCGAGTTCGGCCATCAACGACATGCTGCTCGGTGATGGGAATACGCTCTGTCTAAAACAGCGAGAAAGATTGTGCAGCAACGGGCTATTCGTCACTTGCAAGTCGAATGCCGGTGAATTGCCAACGAGCATCGGGGCCGAAAAAGTTGCGATACGTTGGGCGAATGTGGTCGGATGAAGTCGCGCATGAACCACCCCGCAAGACAAACTGGTTGCACATGAATTTGCCGTTGTACTCTCCCAAGCCTCCTTCAAGCGGTTCATAACCCGGATAGGCAACGTAGGGACTCGATGTCCATTCCCAAACGTCACCAAAGAATTGTGTGGAAGGTTGCGCCGAATCGGAGCCAAGGCGTTGGGGATGGATCGTGATTCCAGAGGCCGTCAGGTGATCGACAAAATTGCCGCCTCCTGCGTATGGGCGCGCCGCAACTTCCCACTCCTGTTCGGTCGGTAACCGGCGACCCGCCCAACGTGCAAAGGCGTCTGCCTCGAAATAACTGATATGGCAAACCGGCTGCAGGAGATCAATCGAGGTTCGACCGGATAGGGTAAAGTGAAACCACTTTTCATTCTCCTCTTCCCAATACAGCGGCGCCTGCCAACCGTTGGCCTGGACCTGCTGCCAACCGAGCGACAGCCATAATTCAGGCCGTTGATATCCCCCGTCCTCCATGAACTGCAGATATTCTTGGCAAGTTACCAGGCGTGGAGCAAGATGGCAGCCATGGAGCATCACGTCGTGCGCGGGACCCTCGTTGTCGTAAGCAAAGCGGCTGTTGCCGTGTCCAATAGAATAGACACCAGGTTCAATGTGTATCCAAGATAAGGACTCGCGTCCGGCGTCTTCATGCCAACCATCGTCGCGGAATACCGGATCGAGTGGGTTGAGGGACAAAGCATGCTTGATGTCCGTGAGCAGCAGCTCCTGATGCTGTTGCTCATGATGAAGGCCGATCTCAAGGATCTGATAGAAGCGATCAAGGTCAGCATGATCCTGCGGAGAGATATTCAGAAGGCAACCGTCGACATAGGCGCGATACGCCATGACCTCGTCACGGCCAGGTCGTGACAATAACCCACGTTGATTCCGTGGAAACTGGTCACCTACGGAGTTGTAGTACGAATTAAATAGCAGGGAGAACTTGGGGTTAAAGGGGGTGTAATCCGCTCGTGATTGAAGCAAGAACTGCTCAAAGAACCACGTGGTGTGCGCGAGGTGCCATCGCGTCGGGCTGGCATCAGGCATGGACTGAATCACCCAATCCTCGGCCGACAATGTCTCACATAATGACTCGGTTAAGGCGCGAATCCGTGCATAGTCCTCGAGCAGTTTGAGAAAAGAATCAACCTTGGAATGAACAACTGTGGACATCCTTCACCCCCGTAGTTTTGAAACTAAGTTTCCGGGCCGTGTTCAATCAACTAGCGAACAACGTTTAAATGCAAAACACCGAACATCGCATCCGGATCCGTCCAGGCCTTGCTTAACTCAAAGCCCGCTTCTTGGGCGATGTTGGCGAATCCCTCGATTGTATACTTATGTGAATATTCTGTGCAGATTTCTTCGTTCTTCGCGAAGAGGAATTGCTCACCATTGACCGTCACCGTTTGGTCGCATTGACTACTCAGACTGATTTCAATCCGATGATGTTCGACATCGTAATGGGCCAGATGCTTGAATTGATTTGTGTCAAAATCTGCTCCAAGTTCTGTATTGATCCGATGCAGAAGATTCAAATTGAATTCTGCTGTGACGCCTTCTGAATCATTGTAGGCTGCCTCAAGGCTTGGGATTTTCTTCTGCAAGTCGATGCCAATTAGCAATCCGCCGCCTTGACCACAGAGGGCTGCAATCTGGCGAAGCAGTTTTTCGGCGAATTCCGGTTGGAAATTACCAATGGTTGAGCCCGGAAAGTAGACCGCAATTTGGTTGTACGGAGAACTGGGTGCGGGAAGTGCAAAGGGCTCCGTAAAATCAGCACCTACCGGTAAGACTTCCAGGTCAGGATAGGCGGAACGTAATCCGGAAGCTGTCTGATTAAGATGTTCTTCGGAAATGTCGACCGGGATGTAGGCCGTCGGTTCGATCAATGAATTAAGCAATAGCCTGGATTTGATACTGCTCCCGCTGCCGTATTCCACCAGCATGACCCCGGGACCGATTACCTCAGCCATTTCCGGAGCGTATCGTTCCATGATCCCTAGCTCTGTGCGAGTCAAATAATATTCATCAAGTTCGCAGATCGCATCGAACAATTTTGAGCCGCGATCATCATAAAAATACTTGCATGGAAGGTGACGCGGCCTGTGCCGTAGGCCATGGAGCACATCATTTAAAAAAATGTCGGAGTCCGTGGGTTGATCGGCAGAATTCGCATCGGCGATCCCGAGATGTGACATTTGATTCCCTGAGATAAAGAACAAAAAGTAGAGAGCAGAGCGTTTATTTTAGGCTAACCCGGCCAACCGACAACCATGCAACACCGGATACTTCACATGGGAGACCTGGTAGCTGTTGGTTCGATGCCGCTGATGGTTGGAGGAAAAGCGTGCGGTGCTTTCCAAGTCCTAAGGCCGGCCAGGCATCATTTGTAGATTTGAGGGTGAAACCGCTAGATCAGGGATTGGAAGATGTCTTCCGCGAACGCCAAGGAAATTGAGTCTTGTTAATTGGCTTGGGTGCACCGTGTATTGGTGTTTGCGCGATACCGTGGCCGGTGGATGTTTGCGCGGAGATTGAGCTCTATGGCGATTGCGTCAGGATTATCGCGCGGGTTTCAAGCCTTGTGCATGTTTTCGTTGGTGCGATCTTTGCCAAACTCGACGGTGTAACTGCCTTGTTTGTACACAGGTGCCCGGAATTTTGGTGCCGTGTGCCGGAACGTATAAACGATCTCGCCAGTCGACTGGTCGATCACTTAAAAGACAAGACGATCCGTACCGTCAAAGGCGATTTCAGATAGATACCTAATCGGTTCGCGACCGTGATTGTCCTCCATGCGAATCGCAATGGGCTAACCGGGGAACTGGGCGCCGTCGCCATCTTGTACGTCGGCAAACCGTGGCCAACTCTCAAAAGTGATCGTTCGCTTCGACTTGTCAAATCAAACGATGCCATAACCATCGGCTCGCGTGAGTTCGTCCTTGCGGTCCTCGGGATTTGCGTAGGCGAGTATCGGATTGGATTACCCAGGCCGTCCTCGTATTCACCCGTCCATTCGAGAGGGCTGTTTTCAACGGGGTTCTTTCCAGCCTTGTCATCCGCGGGATGCCACCACCGTCCGTAGATCGTGTTCACGGTCGAAGGGCTCCTAAAACCAAAGGGATCATCCCCCTGCTCTTCAATTCCATGTTGCACGACCACCGAAAGATGTTGGTCGCGGCAGATATTATGATGGGTCCAAGCCTAACGGATTTCCGATAATGCCTTTCGTCGGCTGGTTTGTGGCGAGTCGGTCTCAGCGTAAATACGGGGGACTGGGAGCAATACCACGATGATGAAAAAAATTTGTCTCTAAATGCCTGGCCATCGTCATTGCTTTCCCGAGCGTTTCTTCATGGGCGATACATGAAGAACGCTGATTGTAATGTGCACATCATCTTCTTCGAACGTGCGGTTTCTTCGCTTTACGTTACCCTGCGCGAACCGTTGTCCTTTGAAAGCAGAATACCTTTGAAATATGAGCAAGGTTTCGTTTTCCACGATTCGACGGAACCGCAACAAGTCTTCACAGCGTGTGGCGATGATGAGCAATTTGCGTCGAAAGAGCTAGGCGTGCACCCAAAACAGGGATTTACGGCGATTGCGCGAGGATCCCTGCGCAAATTAACTTGATTCTGGTGTTTCTCGAGTTTTCACAACTTCGCGCATGACAGGGTAAAACGGACGATTTCTGCCGTGATTTAACCACTCTGCCGAATAGCACCGCCGCCTAAGATTAATCAGCTGGCGGCGGTTTATTATTCTTTTTTAATCAAAAGTTTTTGATCGGTTAATCGTGGCTTTCGCATTTCTGATGTGAAATAATGCCGCAAACTTATAACACGCTGAAGCTTTGTTGACGCGAAAGAATCCGAGGGAATTCCGATGGTACGCAAGGGACCGCACGTAGCAATTTTTATCGAGACCTCAACAGCTTATGGGCGAGGTTTGCTTCGTGGTGTCGCTGAGTATTTGAAGCTGCATCCCACGTGGTCTGTTTACGTGGATGAACGAGCGCTTGGTGACCCAGTGCCCCCTTGGCTTAAGAATTGGCGCGGTGACGGGATTCTAATTCGTGATTCAAGCGATCGTTCGATGGCCATAGCAAAGGCAAGCGGTGCGTCTATCGTCAATCTCGGAGAACAGATGATTGGCGGCATTCCGCTCATTCGATCCGACGACCAGATCATTTCAGATCAGATTGCTGAACATCTTTCACAACGGGGGTTCCGAAATTTTGGTTATGTGGGTTTTACGGATCGCAATTTTTCGAAGTCGCGAGAACACTGTTTTCAGCAGATGATTGGGCCACAAGAAGGTGCCACGATCGCGTCCTTCGAGGTCCCCGATGAAACAGAAGAAACAACCTGGGAGGCCTCCCAGAACAGGCTGGCAGAATGGTTGCATCGATTGCCGAAGCCGGTTGGAATCATGGCATGTTACGACGTCATGGGTTTTCGAGTCCTGGATGCTTGTCGGCGTGCAGGCTTGAGTGTTCCGGATGAGGTTGCGGTTGTCGGCGTTGATAACGATGCCGAATTATGTGCTTTGTCGAATCCACCGCTTAGCAGTGTGGAGCATCGCTCGGAACAGATCGGGTTCACAGCGGCTGAGATACTTAACGAATTGATGAACGGGGGGCCACAACCCAAGCCGTTGACGACGGTGCGACCCAATGGAATTGTGACTCGCCATTCCAGCGACATTATTGCCATTGAAGACGAAAAGGTGGCCGAGGCATGCCGCTACATTCGACAACATGCTTGCGACGGTATTACTGTACCGGAAGTTGCCGAACATGTTGCTCTTTCACGTCGTGCGCTAGAGAGGCGATTCCACAACGCGCTTCGACGTAGTCCACAGTCCGAACTTCGTCGAATTCAACTCGATCAAGTACGACGTCTTCTCGATGAAACCGATTACAAATTGTCAACCATCGCGAAGATGTCTGGTTTTCGTTATCACGAATACATGAGTAAGGTCTTCAAGGAAAAGATGGGCATATCTCCTGGCAGCTATCGCAAGTCGAAACGGCAGCAAGCGCAAAAGGCTGCGACAGAGCAGGGTCTTGTTCAGAAATAGTCAACAAGACTGAGACAAGCCAGAATTCGGGAAGAGACGAGATGGCGGGCTTTGTAACACACCTGGAGAGTGCCATTGACGGCACTCATCTGGAAGCTGAACAGATTCAGACGCTCCACGAAGGTCGGCCATTATGGGTCCGGTACGACCTGGAGGCCGTGGGAGCGGCACTGACAAAAGAAAACGTAGCTCGTCGAACCAACAGCATGTGGAGATACCGCGAGCTGTTGCCCGCACCCTGGGGCGAGGAGGTTACCCTCGGTGAAGGCATGAGTCCCCTGCTTGCCTGCCCCCGACTAGGAGCACAATTCGGGCTCGAAAACCTCTGGATTAAAGATGAGTCTCAGCTGCCCACGGGTAGCTTCAAGAGTCGTGGGCTTTCAATGGCGCTTTCAATGGCTCGCCATTTTGGGATTCAGAGAGTTGCTATTCCGACGGCGGGCAACGCCGGAGGTGCAACGGCTGCTTACGCGGCCAGAGCCGGCATTGAAGCTTTTGTGTTCATGCCAGAAGACACTCCTGTCATCAACCAATATGAGGCGAGATCATTAGGAGCCCACGTTTATCTAGTCAACGGATTGATCAACGATTGTGCTCGCATTGTGAGAGAGGGCAAGTCCGCCATGGATTGGTTCGATCTGTCCACTTTAAAAGAGCCCTATCGCATCGAAGGCAAAAAAACGATGGGGTTGGAGTTGGCCGAACAATTTCAATGGGAATTGCCTGATGTAATTCTGTACCCAACTGGCGGTGGGACCGGATTGATTGGGATGTGGAAGGCGTTTCACGAGCTACTCGCTCTAGGATGGCTGCGCAGCGATAAAATGCCTCGCATGGTCTCCGTTCAATCCGCAGGATGCGAACCGATTGCTCGTGCCTACCGAAATGAGGAGCGTTTTGCCGATCCTCATGAGAATGCTCATACCTGTGCGAGCGGCTTACGAGTTCCTGTGGCGGTGGGTGATTTCATGATCTTGGATGCCGTGCGTCAGAGCGGTGGAATTGCGATTTCTGTCGATGATGGCCAGATCCCAGCATGGACGAATCAGGCATCTGCCGCTGAAGGTATCTCGGTCTGCCCGGAAACCGGAGCGTGTCTCGGAGCCTTGAAGTCTCTGCGCAAAAAAGGTTGGATACAACCGAACGAACGTGTCGTGGTGTTTAACACCGGCGCCCTGCAGAAGTACCTCGAAGTCATGCAGCTTCCAACGACAAAATTGCCATTTATCGACCTCAATCAAGAGATTGACTTCGATTTCATTGAACAGGTTAGTGTTTCTGAATCGTAAACAACGGATGGATCATGCGAAGCAATATCGCGAAGAAAAAATTAAAGGAGGGCAAGCCAACCTTTGGGACGTGGCTGTCCTTAGGAGATCTTCACGCAAGCCGACTACTCGCGCGACTTGGTTTCGACTGGCTGACTCTCGATATGGAGCATTCGGCCATCGACTGGTCGACGGCCACGTCGATTTTCGGAGCGGTCGCGGATGCTGGTTGCATCCCGCTCGCACGGATCCCGGAGGGGTCTCATCATTACATTAAGAGAGCCTTGGATGCAGGAGCCTGGGGAATCGTCGTGCCGATGGTTGATACCGTCGAACAGGCGGAGATCGCCATTCGAGCGGCGAAATACCCGCCGGAGGGAAATCGCAGCGCAGGCGGTGGCATGCATTCCATGAATTTTGGCGCAGGAGTTGGCGAATACTACCAGGCAGCGAATAATGAGATTTTGGTCGTGCTCCAGACGGAAAGCCCTCAAGGGGTCAAAAACGCCCGAGAGATCTATTCCCTGCCGGGGTGCGATGCGATTTTCATCGGGCCCAACGATCTCCGATTTCAAATGCGGACTTCCGATGGTGCTTTTCCGAGTGATGAAGAACATGAAGCAATGATTCAAGAGGTAATTACAATTGGTAAGGAAGTAGGAACACCCACGGGAATCCATGCCATGAGTGTTCCGTCCGCGCTTCAACGGGCCTCGGAAGGGATGCAGTTTTTGGCCGTGGGCAGCGATCTTCAAATGTTGGGGAACCGTGCGACCGCGGTGATTTCAGAGCTTTATCCTGACAATGAAGAAAAAGATGTTTCCCGTTATTAGTAGGACGAGGAGATCAAGCGAATTATGCATTCTTCGATGAATCGAAACGAGGCTTATTTGATCATCGGTCTGCTGTTGTCGATGAGTCAAATTGCTTTGGGGCAAAATCGCACGACGGATCAACAAGAGTTTTTTGAGACAAGAATCCGTCCGGTACTCGTCGAACAATGCTATAGCTGTCACAACAGTACTGAAACGGCGGAAGCGGATGTGGCATTGGATAGCCGCGACGGAATCCGTTCGGCAAGTTCCCAAGGCACCATTGTCGTTCCGGGCGACGTCGAACAAAGTGTGCTGTTGAAGGTGATCCGCCATGAAATCGACGGTCTCGAAATGCCTCCAGACGGCCCTCGTCTGTCCGACGCAACAATTGCTGATTTTCGGAAGTGGATCGAGATGAATGCGCCAGATCCGCGCGATCAGCCACCTTCCGAAACAGAGCTTGCAGAGAATACATCCTGGGACGCGAAGTTTGAACGACGGAAACAATGGTGGAGTCTTCAACCGCCCCAGCAGGTCTCTCCTCCCGCCGGCAACGCGAAACACCCCATCGACAGGTTTTTGGATCAGAAACTTTCTCAGGAAGGATTGGAGCCTGCTGTTGCCGCCGATCGTCGAACCGTGCTCCGGCGGCTCAGTTACGTGCTGACTGGGCTTCCTCCGACACCCGCTGAAATGCACGAATTCATTGCGGACTCACGAGACGATGCATTTGAACTTCAGGTGCAGAGACTATTGGCCTCTGATCGCTTTGGTGAACGTTGGGCACGACACTGGATGGACTGGGTGCGCTATGCCGATTCGCACGGTTCCGAAGGCGATCCTGCGATACCTCATGCGTATCGCTATCGCGATTACTTGATTCGTGCTCTCAATGCAGACGTTCCCTATGACCAGCTCCTGCGAGAGCACGTGGCGGGAGACTTGCTGACAGAGCCTCGGATCAATGCAGACCTTGAGCTGAACGAGTCGGCGATCGGCCCTGCTCATTGGCGCATGGTATTTCACGGCTTTGCGCCGACGGATGCATTGGATGAAAAAGTCCGATTTACCGACGACATGATTAACGTTTTCAGCAAGGCATTTCAGGGGCTCACGGTCTCCTGTGCGCGATGTCACGACCATAAGTTCGATGCCATCAGCCAGGCAGATTATTACGCCCTCTTTGGCGTGTTGGCTTCCTGCCGGCCCGCTCTGATTGACGTCAACACGCCTGAAAAAAAAGAGACCAACAAGGGCGATCTGACTGAATTGAAACAACAGCTTCGTGAGCAATTAGCCGAATATTGGATCGACTCAGTTGAACAGATCACATCAAGCCTGATCGTTCCGCCCGAAGGTGACGATCTCAGACCTCTCCAGCAACTCATCAAAGACTGCCTGAGCGAAGAGGCATCATTGGGGGATAGTTGGGCGGATTGGAAGGGAAGGCTTGTCGCCGAATCAGATGCAGCTCTCGAAAATGAGAAGAAAAACCTTATAGATTGGGATCTCACAACCCGGGAGGCTTCCGATAGCTGGTTTGCTTACGGTAATGGCCTCCCAAGTGGTGGCGTTTTGCCTGCGGGCGACCTGATGATCGTTGATATGGAGGGCGACGAACCACAAATTCGAATTCTTCCAGCTGGAATCCATGCCAACACTCTGTCGACAAAGCACAGTGCCGTGTTCACATCCCCCCGCATCATGCTGGAGGAGGAGTGCGATGTGTGGCTGTTGATTCAAGGGAATGGAAAATCCACGGTTCGTTATGCGGTTCAAAACTACCCGCGTAATGGCACGGTCTATCCAATTTCGGTAATCAATAACGATCAATGGCACTGGAAACGTTTCAATGTCAAATACTGGCAAGGCGATGAAATTCATCTCGAACTCGCAACCGCACGTGATGCGCCTTTACAGGTTCGGAATTCAGACCGTTCGTGGTTTGGGATCCGAAGGGCTGTGCTGAGGCCGTTTGGGTCTGCCCCGCCGACGAACCAAACGCTGGCGGAACTATTGCCGTTGTTGGGCTCGGATGATTCGCCCCAGACGGTCGAAGACCTTCAACGATATTTGTCGACTACGTTGGAAGTCTTACT
Source organism: Planctomycetaceae bacterium (assembly GCA_002723275.1). GTDB lineage: Bacteria > Planctomycetota > Planctomycetia > Pirellulales > Pirellulaceae. The sequence continues at coordinate 98,507 of PBNZ01000027.1, read as the reverse complement.
CAGCAACTGGCGGTCCGCGAAGCTTTCCGATGAGGAGGCATTGTTTCTTGACGGTCTGATTCAGGCAGGTCAGCTCCCACGCGAATATCCGAACGAGATTCGAAATCTTTTTCAACGTTATCGGGAACTCGAGGCCGAGGTGCCATTGCCGCAGCGAGTTCCAGGTTTGGCCGAAGCGGATGCGTTCGATCAACCCTTGTATGAGCGTGGAAATCACCGGAAAGCGCTGAAACCGATTCCGCGCCGTTATCTTTCAGCGATCGACGCGACCAATTATGAAACGGCTCAAAGTGGGCGCATTGAGTTAGCCGCAAATCTTGTCGATCCGAAGAATCCACTCACCGCGCGCGTGATTGTCAATCGACTTTGGCACTATGCATATGGCCAGGGACTCGTGCGAACGCCTGACAATTTCGGCCGACTCGGGGAGATTCCGTCTCACCCAGAATTGCTTGACTTCCTCGCGAATCAGTTCATGAACGATGGTTGGTCGATTAAGCAGATGCTGGCGTTCATGCTGACGGCTGAGGGTTGGAGACGCAGTTCAGGCGCGAGCGAGCTTGCCGAGCAGACCGATCCCGATAATCGTTTCTTGTCGCATGCACACGTGCTCAGGCTGGATGCTGAGTCGATCCGCGATTCGTTATTGAGTACGGCCGGTATGATTGATTTCGCGATGTTTGGGCCTGCAGTTAACGCCAATTCAGACTCAAATCGCCGCAGTGTCTATGTCGCCTGTCGTCGTAACTCACTCGATCAATTCCTGAGCACCTTTGACGCGCCCGTTCCATTTGCGACAAAGGGGCGACGTGATATCACAAACGTTCCGGCCCAAGCGTTGACGATGATGAATTCAGAAGTTGTTACTCGGATCGCCAATCATTGGGCCGATAAAGCCCTGTCCGATAACGCAGCGCAACAACCGGCTCAAGCCATTCAGTCAATGTTCGAACGAGCTTTGGGCCGACAGGCAACCCCTGGAGAGATACAAGCGTTCGTAGATTATCTCGCGGCGCAGCAAAAGCAAGCGGACGAAATTCGCACGCAACGAGCTGCCCCAGATGGTCAGGCGGGAAACCTCGGTGACCCACCTTCGGAACACGATATGTGGCGCGGAATCGCCCTCGCCATTTTTAATCTCAAAGAGTTTATCTACCTCGATTGATACTCAAGGGAACGACCATGAAGAGACAACCGCTCCTTTCACGGCGAGAAGTTTTGCAACAAACCTCAACAGGTTTCGGCATGCTGGCGCTCTCGGGGTTAATGGCGGACGGTTCCTATGCTGGACTGACCAACAAGCTAGCGATGGGATTGCACCACGTAGCAAAAGCAAAACACGTCATCTTTTGCTACATGTCTGGCGGAGTGTCTCACATTGATTCATTTGATCCCAAGCCTCGCCTTGCGGCTGAAGCCGGGAAGCCGATGCCCATGAAGGTTGAACGCACTCAGTTCAACAATAACGGCAATATTATGCCCAGCCCGTTCCCTTTCAAGCCAGCTGGGCAAAGCGGGATTCCGATTAGTTCGATGTTCCCGCAACTCGCAACCGTCGCTGACGAACTTGCCGTTGTTCGATCGATGACAAGTCCAGTCAATGAACATGCCCAGGGCAACTATTTTATCCACACTGGGTTTCCATTTATGGGGCACCCTAGTGCTGGTGCTTGGACCTGTTACGGGTTGGGGACTGAAAATGCAAATCTACCTGGCTTTGTTGTGCTCCAAAGCGGAGGGGCTGTGCCGCCTCACGGGGGCATCGGTCTGTTTAGTAGTGGGTTTCTACCCGCTGAACACCAGGCATCGATCGTGAAGGCGGATAAAACACCGGCCATTCGTGACATCGATCCTAGGATCCCTCAAAATTCACAACGACAGTTGCTCGATGTCGTAGGCACGTTGGACAAGGGATTCTCGGATCGCACCGGTAACGCAGACGTGGAGGCAGCGATACGGAATTACGAAACTGCCTACCGCATGCAAACTTCGGTTCCCGGTGTTTGTGATATTTCTGAGGAGTCCGCTGCCACGCGAAAGCTGTACGGGGTTGATTCAAAGGATGGTCAAAAAGCGGCCTATGCTCGGCAATGCTTGCTAGCCCGTCGGCTTGTTGAGCGAGGGGTGCGATTTGTTGAATTGAGTTGCCTAACGGAGGGAATAGGAGCCGGTGGAGCTGCGAATCCCTGGGATCAACATGGCGATCTGGAACGCGGGCACGCTGCAATGGCCTATCAGATCGATCAACCCATTGCCGCCCTGATTCGCGATCTCAAGTCCCGAGGACTCCTCGACGAGACTCTCATTGTCTGGGCGGGAGAATTCGGTCGTACCCCGTTTTCGCAGGGTAGCAATGGGCGTGACCACAACCCCTTTGGATTTAGCATCTGGATGGCGGGAGGAGGGGTGAAAGGTGGAACAACCTATGGTGCCACTGATGAATATGGCTATCACGTGACGGAGAATCCGTGCACGGTTTTTGACTTGTGGGCGACGGTGCTACACCAAATGGGCATTGACCATGAACGACTGACCTACCGGTATGCCGGCCGTGACGTTCGTTTAACCGACGTCCACGGAAATGTGCTCCATGACATCCTGAGCTAACGGATGCTGCCGTTAGACCAAGTGATCATTCGATCAGTCAATGCGTTTCTCAAAGGCGATTTCTTGCAGGAGGTTTTCGCCTTTTTCAGGCTCGCGTTTCCAGCGATTCATGAAATGCCGATCGTTGAGCGAAAGCTTTTCTCGTGGGATAGTAAGAACCTTTCCATTGTCGAGCCTCCGAATCGTGACGTCCTTCGATTCGAGCTTGAGCATTTCCGCAATCACCGATGACGTTCCAGTTCGACTCGTCCACTTTCGTGGGACACGTTGCTCACATTCCTCGAGTGATTCGACGGCCTTTTCGCGATCTTGTTCATACAGCCGCAACATGGTTTGAAAGCCGTTGGCATCGTGATAGCCAAGAGAGAGTACGACGATATTCGTGACTTCCGGGATTCGACCCGCTCCCGACTCCAGGTTCGCCAGCTTGAGGCTCTTACCTTTGCGTTGTAGCTCCTCAATGATCGGTCGATAAGCGTCGATCACCTGCCTCAAGTTTTCACGAGGAATCGTTGCTCCATCCGATTGCTGTTCTTTCATGGCCACGACAATTCTGTCGCACTTTTGAATAATTTCCCTCGCCATTTTCAACTGCTCGATTTGTTCGGAAACCGTTAATCCATCAACCCGAGCCGTCTGAGGCGTCAAAGCAGGATCGTCGGCCGAAACGGTCGTGCAAAACTGCAGCATTACGTTCCAGGCGAGCGCACAAAGGCAAAGTCTTGTGACGATGTCGTTCATGGAAGGGGCCTCGAATGGCAGGTTGTTAAAGACGATCAAGCACAGTTTCCGCCAAGCTAACAAACCGCACGCGAGTGAACTTGGGAGACAGCGTCAAAAAGGTGTGGATTCGCGATCGGCGTACCGGACGAGCCGTTACAACCGGCAGGCATTACCCAGCTTCCCAGGAAGGCGCGATTCTTGGTTGTTCAAGCATTCGTTTCGGCGATTCTTTCGAGATTAAGCTTTCATGCCTTCTTTGGCCAAGAAATGGCGAAAGATTTTTGCGCATGGAATCTCAGCAGGAAAACAGAGATCGATGTAAATGCGCCGAACATAATTCTGATAATTATGTGGTTGGCTGGATCCGACTTCAGGCACCTACGGATTGAGCAAAGAACTAGAATGGATCGGCAAACGCACCAAACGCGCCAAGTCCTCCATCAACTTCGAGATCGGTGCCGGTGACGAACGAAGCATCATCGCTGCACAGCCAAATGACAGCATTGGCGACTTCATGCGCTGAGCCGATTCTTCCTTGGGGATGCCGATTTGCCAGTTCATCGGCACCGCCTTGCGCGGCGAGTGAGGCTCTGACCATAGGAGTATCGATGGCTCCGGGAGAGACTGACGCGACGCGAATACCAGACCGAGCATATTCAACCGCCCATTGACGGGCTTGCATAATGTTGGCTGCCTTGATCGGCCCATAGGCGGGTACACCGCGAGCTGTGCGATGGCCTTGTCCACTCGCGAGGTTCACGATCACGCCGCTTTCCTGTTGCTTCATGACAGGCAAGACCACGCGTGCCATGTTTGCGTACCCGGTCAGGTTCACATCCACCATACGCTGCCAAAGTTGCTCTTCATATTGATCGATGGACCGATAGGAGTTCGGAGGTTGTATGGCAGCATTATTAACGAGGACATCAATTCCAGAATGGAGATCGAGGATGGTTTCTAGGGCACCCTTGCAAACATCAAATGAGGCCGTATCGCCTTTCAGGAATGTTTTGCGATCGGAGTTCTCGTGATCATTAGGGGTCACATCGAAAGAAAAGACCGTCGCACCGGTTTGATGGAATCGGTCGACAATGGCCCGTCCGATTCCCGTAACGCCTCCTGTGACAAGGATGACTCGATCAGCATTGTCATAATGCACGTTGCCAGTTGGGCGACCAGGAGTGGCAGCCATGGTTTCTCCCGCCTAGAAGGTTTTTGGGGTTTCGCCGACATGGAGTTGTTCATTTCCAACCCGCCACCTCCGTGTGTATGGAAGGGCGTCATGACAATTTTTGGTGTAGCGTCTCTGTTGGCGATGATGGACGGATGGGTGAAATTGCGAGTGAGCTTGCTCTTGGCTAGGAGCTCTTTGGAACAAAGTTGCGAAGATAAGTGTGGCTTTGTACGAGCGATGCCTTTCGAGCTTCTAGAGAACCTTCGTAGGCTCGATCTTCAACCTCGACACAAACGGGGCCGTTATAACCGGTATCGGTTAAGGTGGAGAAGAATTTACCCCAGTCCACATCTCCCATGCCCGGCAGTTTTGGCACATGGTAGTCGTTGGGATGAGCCAGGATGCCCACCTGATCCAATCGATGCTTGTCAAGTCGTACATCTTTGGCATGCACATGAAACAGGCGGTCCGCAAAATCTCGCATCGGCGCTAGATAATCCATGTGTTGCCAGATCATGTGGGACGGGTCGTAATTGAGCCCAAAATTCGGGCTCGGAATCGCCTCGAACATGCGGTTCCAAACAGACGGGCTAATTGCAAGGTTCTTGCCCCCGGGCCACTCGTCCGCGGTGAACAGCATTGGGCAGTTTTCGATGCCGACCTTGACGCCACGTTCTTCGGCCAAGGCGATGATCGGTTTCCAGACTTCGACAAAGCGTGCAAGGTTCTCGTCCATGGACCGCGTCCAATCGCGACCAATAAAGGTGTTGAAGTTTGTCAGGCCCAGGTCAGCGGTCGCTTGAATGACCTTTTGAATATGGTTTGCAGCCAATTCAGCCTCTATTGCATCCGGAGCAAGTGCATTCGGATAATAGCCAAGCCCGCTCGGCGTAACGCCCGTCTCTTCAGCAAGCCTGGCGAGTTGTTCTCGATTGGCTCCCGCATCTGCGTCTACATCGACATGGGTGACGCCTGCATAACGTCTTTCGGCTTTTCCGTGTGGCCAACACATGATCTCCACGCAGTCGTAACCGATCGTCTGAGCTGTCTGAAAGACCTCTTCGACGCTGCATTCGGGCAAAATCGCGCTTACAAAACCTAATTTCATGAATTCACTCCAGTCACTTGGGTTCCCCTCAGCCGCATGGGCGATTGGGGAATAATGTTTTTCACCATGAGATTTTACGAGATGTTGCGTTATCTACCTTTATTGGCGATGCGGTAGGTTTTATTGTCAAACACGAATTCAATCGTTATGAATACGTGCCTGTGAATTTAATCGGAAGAGGCCTCGCGTTTTCGTCGCACACACTCCCTGAGATGTTCGTTTAGTGATGAAACGCCGAACCGAATTTCCGTTGTACGTGATCGGGGCGCGAATTGAAGAACTCAATCGCATCCTTCATGTCTTTGACCAGTGATTCGGCAAGGTCATGGGTGAATCCTTCCTTGCAAACGCAACGCATGGCCGCAATATCTTCGCGATTCTTGGGGAACGTATAGGCCGGCACGAGCCAGCCTCGTTCTCGCAGCTTGTCAGACATATCAAATGAGCTGAAGGTTGCTGAATCGTTCGTCGTAAAGGCGAAGACAGGAATGTCACTTCCATCCGAGATCAGGTCAAAGGGTCCCATTTCCTTGATTGATCCTGACAGGTAAAGCGCTACTTCCTGACTGGTCTGATGGATGCGTCGATATCCCTCGCGGCCTAAACGCAAAAAGTTGTAGTACTGAGCAATGACTTGATTGCCTGGGCGGGAGAAGTTAAGGGCAAAGTTCGGCAGGTCGCCACCGAGATAGTTGCAATGAAATACGAGATCCTCGGGCAACGCCTCTCGATTCTTCCAGATAATCCAGCCGACGCCTGGATAGACGAGACCGAACTTGTGACCGGAAGCGTTGATTGAGTGGACTCTGGGGAGCCGAAAGTCCCATTCAATGTCCGGCTGCAAGAACGGAGCGACGAATCCACCGCTGGCGCCATCGACATGAATTGGGATATCGAGTCCGCTCGACTTTTCGTACTCATCAAGCGCGTTGCTGATCGACTTGATGTCTTCATAACGGCCGTCAAAAGTGCTGCCCATAATGCCAACGACGCCGATCGTATTTTCATCGACACGCTTCACAGCTTCTTCGGCCGAAAGGCAAAAACGATTTCCTTCCATCGGCACAAAACGGGGTTCAATGTCCCAGTAACGGCAGAACTTCTCCCAACAGACTTGAACATTAATGCCCATGACCATGTTGGGTTTATCCGTTGGCTTGCCCGCAGCGCGTTGCTGTGCTCGCCATTTCCATTTAAGCGCCATGCCGCCGAGCATGGCGGCTTCGCTCGAACCGATGGTGGAACACCCCGTGGCCTGATCTTCTGTGGGGCCATTCCAAAGTTCTGAAATCATCCGCACGCAACGCTGTTCGATTTGAGCTGTTTGCGGATATTCATCCTTGTCAATCATGTTCTTGTCGAACGTTTCGGCCATGAGGGTCTTCGCCTCTTTCTCCATGAACGTCGTCACGAAGGTGGCCAGATTCAACCGCGAGCTTCCGTCCAGGATCAATTCGTCTCGAATCAAGTCATAAACCACTTGAGGTGGTAGGCACGGATCGCTGATGCTGTTCTTGGGAATTGGTTCGGACATGAGCCTGGCACCGTAAGCCGGTTGGAAGAATTCGGGCACGGCATCCGCATCGCGATGTTCGCTCATTTTTAAGCATTCCTGGTATTCGATGAGAGTTGAGGGCTCGTTGAATTGCCGAAAAAGACATGCTCAGGATAACAAATGTTCTGGTAATTGACTGCTGGGCAAAAGGCTAGGGAAGCCAAACCGACACGACGGAGGCGACCTCTTCCTGTTCCAAGGTTTCATGGGCTTGCAATTCGTCGGCAAGAGCCGCCACGGCAGCCCAGTTCCGGGTCTCGTCGAGGAACTGGTAAATCTCGACGACCCGGCGTTCGAGAAATGAGAGACGTTGCTTAGGTTCGCTGATTTGGCCCTCAGCGGCGTCCCAGGCAACTCGCCAATCATTGGACCATTCAGGAATAAACCCTGGGTGATAGGGTTCGCCGCGATAGAGCATTTCGGCGACAGGTCCAGCGAGCGCGACGAAAACCGCATTTTGCGTGAAGGACGCGGGGTCAAACTTATCCCGCGGCCAATGGATTTCTGTATCACCATAACGCTCGGGGCCATCGTCACGATCAGGAGTGATGGTCACACGGTGCACGATTGCCCCCAAATAAAATGCGGCAAAGGCATGCCCTGCTTCATGATACGCAACAATGTCTGACACCGATTCCTCGCCCGATTGAGCCGGTTTGCGTGCTGTTTTAGCCGATCGACGAAACCTCAAGAATAATTTTGCCGAGTTGCTTGCTGTTCTTCATTCGATCAAGTGCTTCGTTCACGCCCTCCAGGGGGTAGGCTCCATCCACAACAGGCCGAATCTGATGCTCATTGACGAAATCGAGCATCGATTGGAAGTCTTGCGGAGATCCCATGGTCGATCCAGTAAGTTTGAGTTGTTTCCAGAACAGCTTGAAAAGATCAAACTTGGCAGGTGGCCCAGCCGTGGCACCGTAATTGACGATCCTTCCACCGAAAGCGGCGAGATCAACTAATTGGTTGTAGTCTGCTCCTCCGGCTCCATCGATAATCAAATCAAATTCCCCGATACGGTCACGAGCCTGCTGCGTCCAGCCGTCCTGGGTATAGTTGAAGCCTGCTGTGGCGCCAAAACGCTCGGCGTTGGCAATCTTTTCATCCGACGAGGAGGTCACGGTCACCTCAGCTCCCAATGCTGCGGCAAACTGGACGGCAAAGGTTGCGACACCGCCGCCGATCCCGGTGACGAGGCAGCGTTCGCCGCGGGATAGTTTACCCTGGGTGATCACGGCACGATAAGCAGTAACCCCTGCCAACGGGAGCGCGCTGGCCTCATGCCAATTCAAGTGGGGCGGTTTCGGATACACCTGTTCTCGCGGCGCGACTAACTGCGTTGCGAAGGTACCGTTGTCGGGCATGCCGAGAATACGAAAGGCTTCGTCCTGGACCATCGGATTGTCACCCCATCTCCAACCAGGATTGATGATCACTTCATCACCCGCAGCCAAATCGGAAACGTCGGAACCGCAGCTCACGACACGACCAGCACCGTCCGATCCTAAGGTCACAGGAGTCCCAATTCCGGGATACATCCCCTGCGTGATCCAGTAATCGCGCCGATTCAAGGCTGCCGCGACAATCTCAATCACCACCTCGGAATTGTCCGGGGATAGGTCGTCGTGATGTTCCATGTTGAGCGGTTGCTTGATCGCATTGAGCACTTGAGCTTTCATGATCATCCTTCCGGGGTGCGAGTGACCAGTTTTTATTCCGCAACGCTGTTTCTGCAGATCCCGATGCGGGCGTTTTTTCGAGGCAGCTGTTCTTCAGGAAAACAAACTACTGGATTGGGTAATCAGCGTCGAGCGGGCAGGAATAGTTCAAGCGGAAGAAGTCGTGGGAACTTATGACCTGCAACCTTCATCACTCATCCTCATTCTGGTAAAAAGACGCTCTCACTGCATTGTCACAGTTCGATACGGAGTCACCGATTATGACCGTCGCACACACAAGTCGTCTGACCATTCACAAGCATGCAGGGCCTCATCGGACAGCCAGGATAGAGGGGTTTGATGGGACGATCCCATTTGGAATTCACGGTGGCATCAAGGAATTCTATCAACAGAAGTATGGGCGGGAGATTCCCGGTCCCGAATATCCGGCCACCTTGGACCACATGATCGCCGGTGTCGCTGGCTGACTGGTCGGCACCCTGGGTTCCGCACTGGATGTGCGGCAGATTTCATCGGCCGAGAATTTGTTTGCAAAAGTTGAGGGAGACATCGGGGATGTGAATGGCGTCTTGCAAATCACAGCCATTCGCGTGAATTTCCAGTTAAAGGCTCCACGCGGTAGCGAAGAAGCGGTCAATCGAGTCCTGGAGAGTTACGCCGATTTTTGCCCGGCATACCAATCCGTTCGGAATTGCATCGAGATTAGTTGGGAGCTGGAGCTCATCGAGGAATAGCTCGACTCGCCTATGTTCTCTTGGGTCATCATTTCCTGTTGCGTCGCCGTGATGTTGTTTGCGATCGTTTCTGGTGTCGTCTACCTGCGAACGATTCGAAGCATCGGATTTCTTGTCGCCGGTGATGCGTCGGAGGTGAAGCCTCGCATTGATGTTGTTGTCCCTGCACGCAATGAAGCGGCGGACCTCGAATCCACCATTCGTGGACTATTGGCACAAGAAGACGTTGAGCTGAAGATTCTCATCGTCAATGATCAGTCCTCTGACGCAACGCCGAAGATCGCTGATCGGCTCGCCGCGGAGGACTCTCGTGTTTCTGTGCTCCATAATCCACCGCTTCAACCAGGCTGGTTTGGCAAGGTGAATGCGATGCAGCAAGGGGCTAACCAAAGCTCGGCGCCCGATCTGCTTTTTTGTGACGCCGATTCCAAGATGAAACCACGCTGCTTAATTACCGCCTATCGCAATCGAGAGCAGGCCAAGGCCGCCCTGATAAGTCTTTGCCCACTCTGGGTGTGTGAGTCGTTTTGGGAAAATGCCTTATTGCCGCATTGTTTCGTGATTGGCACCGTAAGATTTATGCCTCCGTCGATCAATGAAGACGGCTCCCCCCACGCCGTTGCAGCGGGTGCCTTTATTCTTTTAAAACGCGAGGTGTTTAACGCCGTTGGCGGCTACGACGGGGTTAAGACTGAAATGCTTGATGATGTCGAGTTCGCGAGATATTTGAAAAGGAACGGTTACCGCACACGGTTCCAACTGGCGCCAGAATTGCTCACCGTAAGGCTCTTCAAAAATAACGTTGATGCCTTTTGGGGACTGAGGAAAAACATCCGGGGTTCTGTGAGGTCCAAGGCAATGGTCCTGCCCGCCGTGTTGTTTCCGGTCGTCTTCTTCGGGGCACCTCTCCTGTGTCTAGGGTGGGGATTATCGCAGCATTCATGGCCCCTTGGCGTGCTTGGCCTATTGGCCTATGCCACTCAACTCGGGATGACAGGGCTTGCCACACGGCTTTGTCAAATCCACTGGCGCAAGGCGATCTTTTTTCCTTTGGCAATTTTGCCGCTGACATGCTGTTATGTATCATCGCTGTATCTCTGGTGGTTTCGGGGGGCGGTGGCCTGGCGAGGACGTGTGATTACCGCAAAACCATCCAGCGAATGACTCGCCTGCTTTTCAAGAGTCCCTGTCTTTTCCTCTTTCAAATTCTTCTCGGAACCCATGAGAATCCACCCAATTCGGGGTGTGATAGAGTTGTGAAAGCTCTCGCTCCAAACTCATGAACGCACAGCTAGTCGCTTCATTTTCCTTTGAGAAGTGGATTCCGCTGAAAAGCTGTCGCCGCTAATTGTTTGCGATATAATTGCGTCGTTCTTGCGGCTACGGCCCTGCTCGATTATCGACCTCACGAGAGTTTATGAATAATGCTTCGCAACTATCTTCTGTGTTGTTTTGTTCCGTTCACGATTCTGACGGTTGGTTTAACGGTCGGCACCGAGATAATGGCTGCCGAATGGCCAGAGTGGCGTGGGCCGGGGGGACAAGGACTTGCAACGGCAGAGAATCTTCCAACCAGTTGGAGCGAGTCCGAGAATGTCGTCTGGAAGACTCCCGTCCCTGGACGCGGCTGGTCTTCGCCGGTGATCGATGAAGGACGAATCTGGATCACCACGTCGCGAATGAAGGAATCGTCTCCCGAGGAACGTAAACGACGAATGGAGTCCATTACGAATTCGCAGCCCGTGCTAATTCTTGACGAGCTCGAACTCTTAGCGATCTGTCTCGACGATCAAACCGGTGAGATCCTTTACGAGATCCCGTTAATCACGGAGGAAAAACCGGATCCGATTCATGTCCAGAATAGTTACGCAACTCCCACACCAGTACTCCATGAAGATCGCTTGTATTGTCACTTTGGAACGCACGGGACCGCTTGTGTTGATGCGACCACCGGTGAACGCTTGTGGGTGAACACCGAACTGCATTTGAACCATGAAAATGGTCCAGGTAGTAGTCCTGTTTTCCACAACAACCTGATCATCTTTAATTGCGATGGCAGTGATGTTCAATACATTGCAGCCCTTAATGCCACCACCGGCGAAGTTGCCTGGAAGCAGGAACGCACAGGCGAGCTTCACAGCAATCCTCAGCTGCGAAAGGCGTACTGCACTCCCTTGCTCGTTTCACTTCGAGACGAAATGCAATTGATTTCACCGGGAGCTGATTGGGTTTATGGTTACAACCCGGATACCGGTGAAGAGCTTTGGAAACTGAATTATGGCCAGTTAGGCTTTTCGAACTCCGCCCGGCCTTTATTCCACAACGGCACGTCGTACATCGCTACGGGATTCATGAAATCTCGCCTGCTTGCCATTGACCATTCGGATCCGATGCGACCGGAAATCAGTTGGACGTTCGCCAAGCAGGTAGGCGAGGTACCGTCACCGATTCTGGTGGACGGTTTGATTTATTTGATCAGCGACGACGGTGGCGTTGTGACGTGCGTTGAGGCGGAGGGAGGAAAGCAGGTCTGGCAGAAAAGGATCGGAGGCAGTCACTGGGCATCCCCGATCTATGCCGACAATCAGCTCTTTTTCTTCAGCAAAGAGGGAGAAACCACCGTGCTACAGCCCGGGCGCGAGTTCAAAGTACTGGCTCGGAATAAGCTCGACGGCATGTTCATGGCGACGGGGGCAGCTGTCGGCGATTCGCTCTATCTGCGAACCGATAAGGCGATGTACCGCATTGCAAACCAATGACATCCATCAAATCAACCAACAAAGGGGAGTCCCATCTTGAGCCGACCATCAAATTTCGACGCATCGCGGCGACAAACCTTGCAGGGAATCGCAGCGGCATTTGGAGGAGCTGGTCTCTTAGCCGCCAACAATCAGTCGCTGGCACAGGTTTCTGAAAAGACAAATCGAGGCTCGGCCCCAATTCGGATCCGCAAGGTGCGAGCGATTACAACCGCTCCCCAGAATATTCGCCTGGTCGTGGTCAAGGTGGAAACGACGGAACCAGGGCTCTATGGCTTGGGTTGCGCGACCTTTAACCAGCGGCCGTTAGCAGTCGTCGAGGCCGTCAACAAATACCTTGATCCTTTTGCACGTAATCGCGACGTCGACAACATCGAGGACATGTGGCAAAACGCCTATACGAGTTCCTATTGGCGCAACGGGCCGGTGTTGAATAACGCACTGAGCGGTCTCGACATGGCTCTCTGGGACATCAAAGGTAAGCGGGCTCAAATGCCGGTATACCAGCTGCTAGGTGGCAAGTGTCGTTTTGCGGTGGACTGCTATGCTCATGCCGGCGGCGACGACATGAAGGAATTGGAAGACAGTGTTCGAGAGCATATGGAACAGGGCTTTCGTCATGTACGCATGCAACTTGGGGCCTACGGCTCACCGCATTTATCCGGAGCTCCAGATTTTCGACGAGCCGGATTTGGGCAGCCGCAGGACCAGCATATGGACTCAGGTCCCTATCTGAGAATGATGCCGAAGATCTTTAAGCATATGCGAGCAACGGTCGGTGACGAAGTTCAGCTTCTGCATGATGTTCACGAACGCATCGAACCCATCGAAGCAATCGGCCTGGTCAAAGAACTTGAAAAGTATCGCCCCTTTTTCATCGAGGACCCACTAGCTCCTGAGCAAAATGGCTACTTCAAACAGTTGCGTCAGCAAACCGCGTGTCCGATTGCCATGGGCGAGCTCTTCAATAATCCACACGAATGGGTGAATCTGATTAGCGAACGTTTGATTGATTTCATTCGAGTGCATTTGTCTCAGATCGGTGGTCTGACCCCTGCCAGGAAACTGGCTGCTCTTTCCGAATGCTTTGGCGTTCGCACGGCGTGGCACGGGCCAGGCGATGTTTCACCCGTGGGGCACGCCTGCAATGCACACCTGGATTTAGCCATCCACAATTTTGGTATTCAGGAAGGGCCTAAGTTCAGCGATGCAATGAGGGAAGTCTTTCCGGGCAGCCCAACGATTAAAAATGGCTACATGTATGTTAATGAAGCCCCTGGCTTCGGGGTGGACATGGACGAAAAGTTGGCAGCGAAATACCCGTTGCCCGACCACCCGGGATACTGGGAACCAATACGTAGACGTGACGGTACCGCCGTACGTCCCTAGGGAGAAATCATGATCGAACGCAGAACCTTCATTAAGGGCTCACTCGCCACAACGGCAGTTGCCATGACGGCTCAGGCGAGTACGCAAGCGGGCAAGATCAAGGTGGGTCAGATTGGGACGACACACGCCCACGCTTCGGGGCAGCTGCAAACTTGCCGTGATCTTTCCGACCTCTACGATGTCGTTGGCGTCGTCGAGCCAGATGCCGATCGACGGCGACAGTTGAGCCAAACGGCGTTGTATCGCGGTCTTCCTTGGCTCACCGAAGAAGAACTCTTGTCCACGCCTGGGTTACAGGTTGTGGCCGTTGAAACGGAAGTGCGCGATCTACTGCCCACCGCTCAGCGTTGCGTTGATGCGGGCAAGCATATCCACCTCGACAAACCGGCTGGCGAATTGTTGCAGGATCTGGTGCAACTCCATAAAACCGCCCGCGAAAAAGACCTAAAAATCCAGATGGGATACATGTACCGTTATAACCCGGCATTCCGCTTTCTCTTTGAGGCGGTTAAGCAAGGCTGGCTTGGAAATGTGTTCGAAATCGACGCCGTCATGAGCAAAACCGTCAACGACAGTACTCGTCGAGAATTGACGGAGTACCCGGGTGGATCGATGTTTGAACTGGGCTGTCACATTATCGATCCGTTGATACACATCATGGGTCCACCCCAAAAGGTGACGGCGTTTAATCGTGCAACCCGTGACGATGGCCTCTTGGACAACGCTTTGGCGGTCTTTGAGTATCCCGAGGCGACGGCAACCATTCGCAGTGCGTTGGTTGAGGTTCAGGGTAATCGCAGACGACAATTCATCGTCTGTGGCGATCAGGGAACGATTGTGATACGCCCACTTGAGCCACCGCATCTTGAACTCACATTAGCCAAGCCGAAGGGTGGTTTCGACAAGGGACACCACACCGTTGAGTTGCAACCCGCAAAAGGCAGGTACCATGGTGCCTGGGAAGAGTTGGGGGCTGCCATCCAGGGCAAACGAGAGTTCCCGTTTTCCTATGATCACGATCTCGCAGTGCAACGATCGGTGCTTGTCGCCAGCGGGCTTCAGGCCTGGTAACGGCATTTACCTTTTGCTGCCTTTAGAGGCCGGATGCAGATGGTCCAATAAATATTGGGTCATTAGACGGCGAAGGTGCATTGTCGTATTTTTTCCCTCGCGAATGGCATGCGTGCCATTGGGATAGGCCATCATGGAAAAGTCCTTGTCGTGGCGTATCAATTCGGCCAGCAGCATCTCGAACGTCTGGTAATGGCAGTTGTCATCCCCAGTGCCATGAATGATCAACAGATTTCCCTCAATAGTCACCACGCGAGTTTTTTCGCCACACACGTTTTGAGTTCGTGTAGATCAGAGCGAGGGCAGAATTTTTGCTGAACGAATAATCCTCGACCTTGATCGGTGTGTCCAAGCCGTCAGGGATAAGCTCTGAAGCAGAGACGAGCACAGATCGTTCACCAGTGGCCGCGTCATACGCGACAATCTCCTGACCTTTTTCGACCTTAGAGTCCTCGAGAGCCGTGTATTCCGAACCGGTGTGCCAGCGAAAACTCTTCGTTGACGTCTTGAATTCGTCGCCACCGTAGATGCGACACAAAGTGAGTTGTGACTTGTCGGCCATGCCCGTCTGTTCCAACCGGGGACGCGATCCCCTGTTACCCATCAAGGACAAATCCTTGATGGCGTCGGCCATCGATGGTGGCAGCAGGGTAGTAAGAGGCTATGGTACACAAGGCGTCGCGGATAACAACGAAGCCCCTGTAAATCACTCAATACAAAGAGATTCCGTTATCATCTCTTTACATCCAAGGAGGCCCAAAGTGGCATTCATTTAACGTTAACGCTGGACGTCAGGTCAGGGGCATGATGATCGCGAGGATCAGCGTCACCACCATGCTGACGATCCCCAAGACGGCAAGCAGGGGTGTCCAAGTCTTGAGTCCCTCAGCTTCGGTCAAGCCACCCATCTTGGTGAAGATCCAGAATCCGCTATCGTTCATCCAGGAGCCGACGAGCGACCCGGCACCGATGGCTGTTGCAAGATAAACGGTGTCATATGAAAGAGTGAATTCGGGGTCGAGGACGATGGGGGCGAGCATCGCCGATGTGATAATCATTGCTGCTGTGCTGGAACCTTGAGCCACTTTCAAGACAACGGCAATGCCGAAGCCAACAAATAGCATAAGGATTCCGGAGAGTCCGCCACCAAACCAACTCTCGGCAATATTGCTGATCGCAGTACCAACTTCGGCAACTTTCAGCATCGCGCCAAACGATGCACCGCCAGGCGTAATGAGAATGATTTCACCGCCCCTCATTAAGGAAATGTCAACCAATCGCGCCAACGCCTCTTTGGTTGGACTGCGCTGCTTAAGGAATACCCAGATGGCAATCCCTGTCGAAACCAGCAATGCAAAATTGGGGTTGCCAAAAATTGAAGTGTAATGATTTGCCTCGGCGGCGAATTGACCGATTGCGGTCCCATCTGAATTAGCGAGCGTGCCGCTGGCGGTATGGCAAGCGATCATGATCACGGGAAGAATCACGGGCAATACGGAGACGAACAGCCCAGGCAGCTGGTCCTCATCTAACGGATCCGGTTCCTCATGGCCTTCAATTTCTCGCATCGGAATATTCAAAAGGCGGTCGAGAAACGAGGCAGTCATGATTCCAGCGATGGCTGCCGGGAGGGCAACGATCGCACCGACAAGGATCATCTTCCCGAGATCGATACCGAGGGTTGCTGCCATGGTTAGCGGGCCGGGAGTTGGTGGCACGAGCGTATGGGTGATTGCACCGCCAGCGGTGATCGCCAGAATGCACTTCAAATAGTTCGCGCCGGTGCGTCGGTAAAAGGCTCGCGCGAGTGGCACGAGCAAATAAAAGACCGTGTCGAAGAAAACGGGTACTGCAAGGACATATCCGCTTCCGAGTAAGGCGATGGGGGCGCGTTTCTCACCTAGCAATTTCATGAACGCTCGGACGACTCGATCGGCGGCTCCGCTGTCCATCATCAGCGTTCCAATCACCGCAGCCAGCGCAATCACGATGCCGATGTTTCCACAGGCTTCACCAAAAGCAACCGCGACACGACTAATCGAATCAGAGGCAATCTGATAGCCGTCCGGTTCGGGGAGTTCATTGAGCGGAGTCGCTGCCAATGTCTCCGGAGTCATGCCCTCATAGATTGGTTCCACGGCAAGGAAGCTGACGACCATCGCCGCTGTAATGAGCGCAATGAAGGCATGCACTCTGAGCCACATGATCATCCAAATGACTAAGAGAATACCAATCGTCATGACGAACAGTGGATACATGTCGAATCCTCACCTTTTTCATTCAGAGAGCTTTTTGGGCTCAAAAGTTGTGCGCCTTTTCGGTTGTTCTTGTCCGGATCGGTCCAACAACCAGTCTTGCAATTCCTTTCCGAGAATCGTCGATTCTACTTGTCGCGTGCAGCGAACGAAAGCATAGCCCCTGACCTGCTCCTTCGTTCCAGCCTGCTTAATGGCGATCATTCACTCCTTTGCCAAAACGCATCTTAAGCCCACATTGGGACCACGGGTATCAACCGGCGCCATTTGACGGTAGCTGCTTGTGAGTTGTTCGGCAGCATCAGTCCAGCTCCCACCTCGCAGCACGCGAGTTGCTTTGTCTCCCGTGGCCCAAACCGTTCCGTCGGTTGGAGCTCCTTGGTACGACGGGTTACCATGATCGCTTGTCCATTCCCAAAGATACCCGTGAATGTCATAGAGTCCCCAGTCATTGGGCCGTTTGGCACCTACCGGTGGATCATTGCCGGCAGCGTTGCCGGTGTACCAGCCGAAATCGGTTAACTTCATTGGGTCATTTCCGAAGGAATAGTGCGTGGTGGTACCCGCTCGAGCCACATACTCCCATTCCGATTCGGAGGGGAGACGAATGACTTGATCCTTTTCGATCAGGCCAGCCGCCCTCATCATTTCAGTGGCCTTTCGACAGAATTGTTCCGCCTCGGAGAAAGAGAGCATTTCCACGGAATTGCGGGGCCCCTTCCAGCGACTTGGGTTGCTGCCCATAACCGCTTCCCAAAGATTCTGAGGCACTTCATATTTGGCGATCCAAAATGAATGCTTCAGGGTGACCTGTCGGGCCGGTTTCTCGTTCGGTTGCGTCCCGTCGTCTCGACCTTGCGTGAATGCTGCTGGGTATTTTCCCTCCCCAGGCGTAATCTGAACGAATTCATCTCGGAAGGTTTTCAAGAGCTCTTTTTGAGCTCGAGTCGGTTGCTCCACCAAAACGCCGCACATGCACAGTATCCAGATCATGCCGCCCGTCCTTAATCAGATTTTGAAAGTTACTTGGCCTTGGCGGGGCGTTTTTCGCCCATGACATTCACAACAAGTCCGCTTGGTTGGCCATTGTCATCGATATCAAAGGTGACTTTGGCAAACGTGTGTTTGAAATTAAATTCGTGTTGTGTGATGGGTACCAGATCGAAGTAGCGTTCGGGAATGCCCAGTTGTAATTGACCATTGTTGAGACGCACTTCGTATTCGGTCCCATCCTCGCCAATAAAATTGCCGGTTAGCTTTTCAAGCGTATCAGGCTCTACATCTGTCTTCGGCGCTACCGTTGCTAAACCGCTATAGACGGGTGTCTCCGCGAGTTCACGAACCCATATGTTTCGAAACCGAACGGGATTTCCATGATCCTGAAGTCGGAGCGGTAACTTGTCGGCATGATTTTCGTATTCCTCATAGCTCAGCCACTCTGTCGGTCCCCATAACTTGAAATGGTCTTGGACCAACACTCCATTTTGAAAAACCGTCATGATGGCGGGTGAAATCAATTGGCCATCCGCAGAAAAACGAGGCCGACGGAAAATGATGTCGTAAGCCTGCCACTCACCCGGAGGAAGACACGCATTCACCAGCGGAGGATTTTGTCCATACAAGGAGGCGCATTGGCCATCCGCATAGGTCTTGTTTTTAAACGAGTCGAGAATCTGTACCTCATAAAGTCCCATGAGATAGACGCCACTATTCCCGCGGCCTTGTCCGTTCCCCTTGGGAGGACTGGGAGCTGACCACTCAAGGTGCAATTGCACATCACCAAATGCCTTGCGAGTTCGGATGTATCCAGCATCCGGAGTTGGAATCAGGTTTTTGTCCTTCAATAGCCATTTTGTGGGACCATCGCCCTTCGATTCCCATTCCGAAAGATCACTGCCGTTAAAAAGCACAATGGCATCGGAGGGTGGTCGTCCAGGAGCCGTACTCGATGCGGGGGTCACCAAAGGGGGAAGCGGTCGATTCAGGTCATGAGCTCGCCAAGGGGAGGTCTCTTCAGCCTGAACGCCAACGGCGAAAAACGCAAGAATCGACATTGTGAGTAGAAGTGGTTGGCAGGTTTTCATATTGACTCCGAATAAAACACAATTTTTCGGGATATTACTGATGAATGAGGTCATTGCAGGATCGCAATTGCGTTGGCATAGTTTTGTCGATGGATCATCTGCGTGCATCCCCCCATTTTTTTGATGCAGTTTCGATCGGGATTAAGTCGGCAGCAGGGAGAAGCGAAGACTCCCCCAATTAGTTTCGTGGGCGATAGGCCTCCTTGACCGCCTGCACGTATTCGGCGAGTCGACGGCGAGAATCGTCATCCACGCCGATCAGCGGGTGCCCAATGGCAACCAGGTCTGCTCCTAATTCGGCTGCACGGACAGCGTCTTCAATGTCGAAGGTGGCGACTCCCACCGGAATATTGACGGTCTGAAGCACCTCGGGGAGCCACATGACGGTGTCGCGGGTGCTGTCAGAGCGACGTTGATCGGCTCCATAGTGAAGATAGATCCAGTCCACGCCCAGTCGGCACACGTTTTGGCCCGTTCCGCTTGTTGAGGGACTCCGATCGTATCAACGACGACTTGAATTCCCGATGTTTTTCCTTCGCGAATCGCGGATTGAACGGTCGCGTCCGGTGCATTGGCACAGACGGTCATGTAATGACCGCCCTGGGCTTTGGTCAATTGCACGTTTTTGAATCCGGAATCCATCGTCTTGTAGTCGGCAAGTACTGGCATGTCGGGAAAGGCGCGAGCTAACTCGCCAATTGCACGGATACCCTCTGCAACGATCAGGGGCGTTCCGGCCTCCAGGATGTCGACTCCTGCTGCGACACCGATTTCGGCGACGGTCAGAGCTTCCTCAACGCTTGGGTAATCCAGGGCAATCTGAACGAAAGGTTTTTTCATCGCTGATCTTTTCTGGGTGTGTTTGTAAGGCCCGGTGATGGAATCTCAGCGCAGACGTGCTAGTCTGAGTTCTGATATGCTACTCAGCCAACCTGCTTCTCGCGACGTCGCATATAATTCGAATGGGCGAAATTGTAGCACGAAGCAATGGATAGCGCTAACTCGCTGGCTCCATTCATAGTCGAAGATCTGCCAGACGCGCGTGAAGATTGAATGCCGGTCGCTAAGAACTCGAGCGATTGAGGGAGTTGAGATGAGTGATACGATCTTCGCATTCTCTTTAGGACTCGGCCTGGCCGCTGCCTGCGGATTTCGCGTCTTCGTGCCGATGTTTATGCTGTCGCTCGGTGCCTATTACGAGTGGATACCGGTCAGTGATGGTTTTAGCTGGTTAGGCACGTTGCCGGCACTGATGACCTTTGGTGTCGCCACCGTCGTGGAAATTGGCGCCTATTACGTGCCGTGGGTGGACAACGCCTTGGACACTGTCGCAACACCCGCTGCTGCGATTGCAGGGATTCTGGTGACAGCAGCGTGCATCATTGAAATGGAGCCGCTGATGCAGTGGACGCTTGCAGTGATTGCAGGCGGTGGTGCTGCTGGGACGGTAAAAACAGGTCTGACTGGATTTCGGCTCAGTTCAACGGCGGTGACAGGTGGCATCGCGAATCCGCTCATTGCGACGGTGGAATGGCTTTCGGCGTTGGCGATATCCATCCTTTCAATGGTGTTACCGATTCTGGCGGCCTGCTTGGCAATCATCGTCATTTTAGGATTAAGTCGCTTTGCCATCGGACTGTTTCGTCGATTCAGGATGGTAGATGAGGATTAGCAATGCCAAGGTATCAATAGCTCGCCGGCCTTGTTACCCGAACTGAGTCTTGCTCAGAAATAAGAGAGCGGCTTCACTTGGGGCCAATCGTCGGAAGAGATCGTCACCGGCTCTTTCATATGCGACCCGTTCTGTTTGGATCAGCAGCGATAGCACCATTTGGAATCTCCGGTTCTTGCGGGCAAATGCACTGTTGTCGGATTCATCCAATCAATCGCAGCTGCTCAACGACGAATAGAAAACGCCAAGCTTAGATGGAATCTATGACTGGTCTTAAGAAGAGCATTCAAAAGCACAATTGATAGCTGAAGAAACTTACGGGAACCTGGAGTTCAACTCCAATATTGTAGTTTCAGATTTTGACGTATTTTTTACAAAAACTGGGGCCCTGGACTCGATCGCTCAAAACTGTACAAAAACGACGGTCGAATAAAAATCTCGCTCGATGATCCCGGGTTCCATCTTGCTTTCCTATTCCACCCAGGCGACCGGCAGCGATCCACCTCATACGGATTTCAAAGGCCTATTCATCTCTCATGTTGGGCGAAAATTCTGCATCTTTCGAATCGCTAAATGCAGGCTTTTTGATACTTTTCCGGATATGATTATCCCTATGCAAAGGAAACTGTTTTATTCCAGCACGTGTCCTCATTTGTCTCTATCAATTTTATAAATGGAATCATGAAACGATTTAATTTCAGTTACTGTCTCGTGGTTTTGCTCCTTCTCCTCTTCACATCCTACGCGGCATCTGCCGATGACACGTTGCAATTCGAGCAAGCTGATCACATTAGCATCATTGGCAACGCGTTGGCCGATCGGTTACAGCATCATGGCTGGCTCGAAACCTATCTGCAGGCCCTACACCCAAACCATGATCTTACGATTCGCAATCTTGGCTTTTCCGGCGACGAACTTAAAAATCGTCCCCGGTCGCAAAATTTTGGGAGCCCGGATCAATGGCTAACCAAAAATGAGTCGGATGTTGTACTTTGTTTTTTCGGTTACAACGAAGCACTTTGGGGTGAGGCTGGGCTAGAGAGTTTCCGCAAGAACCTGGCTGAGGTCATCGATGGTATGTTGGGTCAAGAATACAATGGAGAAGACGCTCCAAAGATTGTCTTCTTTTCTCCGATCGCCCACGAGGATTTGAAGAGCTCACATCTTCCCGATGGCTCCGAAAACAATGCGAAGCTGACTGCCTATGGCGACGCAATGCAGGAAATATGCGAGCAGAAGGGTATCATGTTCGTCGACCTGTTTGAACCAACACAGGCATTATATGCCGCGTCGTCAGAACCGATGACGATGAATGGTATTCATCTTTTGGAGCGAGGTAATCGCGAACTCGCTGGGATCATCACCAATGCGCTGTTCCAGGCGACGCCGATGTCGGATGAGGGAGAACTGGAAAAAATACGCACCGCAATTCTCGACAAAAATCTGCATTGGTTCAGCCGATATCGAGTTGTGGATGGATACAACGTCTACGGTGGTCGATCGAGTCTCAACTGGTTTGGACAATCGAATTACGATGTAATGCAACGCGAGATGCAAGTCTTTGACGTGAAGACTGCGAATCGTGACAAACACATTTGGGCGGTTGCCAAAGGCAAGGACTCTGAAGTCAAGGATGACAACCTACCACCCCTGCTCAAAGTGAAGACCAACCGGCCGGGCCCGTTGGAAGGCGAGCGTTTCCCCTATCTAAGCGCCGAAGAGGGTATCGAAAAGATGACGCTGGCTGACGGAATGGAGGCCAATCTATACGCGTCGGAAGAGATGTTTCCCGAGGTTGTTAATCCTGTCCAAATGGCAGTCGATACCGACGGTCGACTTTTTGTTTCGGTTTGGCCATCGTATCCCCACTGGAAGCCTACGGAAGCTCGCGAAGACAGGATTATCTGCTTGCCCGATGACGACAAAGACGGTGTCGCGGATCGCTGCATTGTATTTGCTGACAATCTCAACAGCATTACTGGATTTGAGTTTTGGGGAGGTGGCATGTTGGTTGCCGCGCCACCGGAAATTTGGTTCCTCAAGGATACGGATGGCGATGATCGCGCAGACTTTAAATTGCGAATGCTACAGGGGCTTTCGAGTGCCGACACGCACCACACTGCCAACGCGATGGTGATTGGTACGGACGGTGCTCTGTATTGGTCCCGAGGCGTGTTCCATGTAACGAATATGGAAACTCCAACAAAGACCTTCCGCTCGACGCAATCAGGTGTCTATCGCTTTGATCCGCGCACGTTTGAAATCAGTTTTCATTTCCCAATTGGACCGAACCCGCACGGAGATGTCATTGACCAGTGGGGTTACCAATTTGTGAACGATGGCACCGGCGGTACTGGCAGCTATGTGAATATTGGTAAAGGCATTGGGAATAAACAGTGGTTTAAGAAACGGGTCCGTCCCGTTTCGGCGACAGGAATACTTTCCAGTAGCCATTTTCCAGAAGAGAACAATGGAAACTTCTTGATCTGTAATACGATCGGCTTTTTGGGCGTTCTCCAGCACGAAGTGCGTTATAACGGGGCCGATATCACGGCTCACGAAGTCCAACCGATCGTCGTCTCAACCGATCCGAATTTCCGACCGACGGATTTGGAAGTCGGTGGTGACGGAGCGCTTTACGTTTCGGATTGGTCGAATGCACTTATTGGCCACATGCAACACAATATCCGCGACCCCAACCGCGACGACGCGCACGGACGAATCTATCGGATCACGTATCCCGGTCGGCCGTTGTTGGAACCGGTAAAGCTCAAGGGTCAGCCGATTGAAACCGTACTTAAGGCCTTCTTTGCGAAGGAAAACGGAACCCGTTATCGTGCTCGTCTCGAATTGAGCGGACGGCCAACGGATGAAGTCGTGAAAGCGACTGCCGATTGGGCTGCGAATCTTGATCCCTCGCAACCCGATCAGGCACAAGCGATGTTGGAATGTCTTTGGGTATTCCAGGAACATCGTGTTCCGAAAATGGAGATTCTCGAACGAGTGTATCGTGGCGCTGAAGATGGTCGTGTTCGAGCAGCAGCGATCCGAACTCTCGGAGAATGGGGCAATCGAGTCACCGATTGGCAGCCCCTGTTAACAGCAGCGTCAACCGACGAGTCAGGGCTCGTCCGAGCGGAGGCCGTCAAGGCGGCAGTTTCGTTCCAGGGTCTCGACGCTGCAGAAATTATCTTCGAGGTAGCTGGACTTCCTCTGGACCCAGAACTCGAAACGGTTCTTGCGTATGCACGGAATCAAATCCAGGTGGACAAGCTGGTTCAAGACGCAACTCGCGAAGGCAAGCCGCTTTCAAAGGCTGCCCAGATTTACGTTTTACGAAACGCGTCTGTTGAAGATCTTTTAAAGCTCGATCGCAGCGAAGCTGTATTCCAGGCGATTCTCAAACGAGCTCAGGTTCCAGAGGATCGCTTAAACGAAGCGGTGGAGGGTTTGGCAAGCATTCGTGAAATCGCCAAAGTCGACTTGATGCTCAATTTGATCCAGGAACAAGACGGCGCCGATGATCCCGGAAGTCTTGTCGAACTCAATAATCTACTCGGCAAACTTCCACGAGTCGAATTGGCTGGAAACCTGACTGAGCTCAGAGCTTTGGCAACACAGGGGAAATCTCCTGAGACGCGTCAGGCTGGTTTCGCCGCTTGGATGATCGCCGACAATGACGGGCAGCGAGCTTTTCAGGTTGCTAAGCAAGACAAAAACAATCTGCGTCATGCCTTAATGGCCGTGAATACGATTGTCGACGATCAATTGCGACAACGTCTTTATAGCCACGTTCGTCCACTGGCCATCGGTTCCTCGAGTGACACTAACATGGAATCTCAGCTGGAAGAACCTGGCGTGCAGGTCGATTATTTCGAGTTGGTTCCGAAAAACGTCGCCATCGAGACACTCGATGCACTGAAGCCGAAGAACCGTGGCGTTGCCTCGGGGATTCGCATTGATGTTCCCCAGCTCGGTCGCCGCGATGAATTTGCTCTACGATTTACCGGCCGCCTGCAGGTTGATCGGCCTGGTAAATATAGCTTTTTCACCAACTCGGATGACGGCTCTCGCCTCTACATTGATGGCCAGCAAGTCGTTCAAAACGACGGTGCACATGGCATGCGAGAGGTCGGTGGTCAAATCGATTTAACAGCTGGCATGCACAAGATTGTCGTCACCTATTATGACAATGGCGGCCAGGACGGTCTGCAAGTGTCGTGGGCAGGACCGGGCATTCGCAAACAGGCCATTCCTGAAAATCGACTTTTTGTGAGTGGTTCGGACACGATTCAGGATGTTGCCGTACGAGCACTTTCAAGCCTGCCTGGCATGTCGGATGACAAATTTAAAATCTTCGGCGATCTTATCCTATCGGGTCGCCACAACAATGCAGTGGTCAAGGCAATGCTCGCTGTTCCGCAAGATGAATGGCCAGCTGATGGTGTTCGCTCCATTGCCCGTAAACTAGCGGAGCACGTGAGCGAGATTCCAGCCCGCCTGCGCACGAGTCAATCGGCACTTGATGCAATGCGTTTGACCGATGCTCTGGCCGCCAAACTGCCACCCGAAGAAGCTCGATTGCTGCAGTCGCAACTGGCTGACTTGACGGTGCAGGTTATTCGAATCGGTACCGTGCCGCACCGAATGATTTACGATAAAGAGCGGTTGGCAGTCCAAGCTGGAAAGCCGGTCGAATTTATCTTCAGCAATACCGATAACATGCCGCATAACTTTGCGATCGTGACGCCGGGCAGCCTGGAAGAAGTTGGCCTGCTCGCCGAATCGACTGCAAGAGATCCTGATGCCATTAAACGGCATTACATTCCTGCATCAGACAACGTGCTACTCGGTAGCGAACTGCTACAACCCGGCGACCGCCAGGCCCTTAGCTTTGAGGCTCCCACGGAACCGGGTATTTACCCCTATGTGTGTACCTACCCGGGACACTGGAGACGTATGTACGGGGCGTTGTATGTAGTCGCTGACCTGAAGGCTTACCTAGCAGATCCTGAAGCCTATCTGGCTGCTAATCCGTTGGAGTTGAGAGACGAATTACTCAAGTACAACGAGCGTAACACGGAATGGGTCTTCGATGACTTGGCCGCAGCAGTCAAGGCAATTGCACCACACTCGGCGCATGATCATCATCACGACGAAGATACGTCGAATCAACGCAATTTCGAAGTGGGCAAGAATGTCTTTAAGGCTGCCAGTTGCGTTTCCTGTCACCGTATGAATGGCGAAGGGCACGAGTTTGGGCCGGATCTGGCGAAGCTCGAGGGTGATAAGCAACATCCCCATCACATCCTACGTTCCATTCTTGTGCCGAGTAACGAGATCGATGAAAAGTATCAAAACCATTCGTTTGAACTCGATTCCGGTCTCCTGGTGAATGGACTCATTGTAAGTGAGGACAAGGATACGGTAAGCGTGATTGTCGATCCAATTGCGAAGCCGGAACCCACCGTGCTGCAAAAAAGTTCCATCGAAGATCGCACTAAGCTCCCCACCTCAACGATGCCACAGGGTTTAGCCAATAAACTGTCTCGTGAAGAGATTCTCGACTTGATCGCCTACATCTACGCTGGCGGCAACGAGAAACACAAGATATTCGCAGAGCACGATCACTAGAGGCTGGCTGGCATGCTTGGCCGACAGAGTCATGCATGCTATGGAAGATCTTGTCGAGGCTCGATTAATGCAATAAAAAACGCACGTGCCGGTTTAGGACGCGTGCGTTTTCCGTGATTGCTCTCAATGCAACCCTGCCATCAAGGCAACGCTGCATCATCGTTTAGCGACGTCGTCG
Source organism: Planctomycetaceae bacterium (assembly GCA_002723275.1). Classification (GTDB taxonomy): domain Bacteria; phylum Planctomycetota; class Planctomycetia; order Pirellulales; family Pirellulaceae. Next base: position 71,888 of record PBNZ01000027.1, on the reverse strand, counting down.
AATGCAGAACAACATTCCGACGAGTAGCAAAACAATGCTGGAAGGCTCGGGGACTGCAGCAACTGCAGCACGCGGTCCAGCCTCAAAGCCAGCGCCCTGGAAAGCAGCAACAAAGTCGCTACTGTCAAAATCCATGTCGCCGTTCCAGTCGCCCGTCGCCCAACCAGAGTTCCCAGCTGCGCCGTCTTCATATTCACCAGCCACAAAAACGGTGACGAAGTCAGTACTGTTGAACTGGCCATCGAAGTTTGAATCACCAAACCAAGTGTTCTTCAGATTTTCGACCCACACGGTGCGGTCTGCCTGGTTAACCAGGTTGTCACCGTTTACATCGAAGGAAACGTTATTGGTGCCCGCTGCGACTTCTTGGGAGAGAGCGTCGATATCAGCTGCGGTCAATTCGCCGTCGCCATCAAAATCACCCGGTGTCGCAACTCCGCCTTCTTCGAGTGCAACGGAGGGGAAGACGTCGGATCGGCGCCAAAGGTCGCCGCTGTCAGTACCCCACATCCATTGACTGTCACGTCCGCCACCATCGTCGTCATCATTGACGGCAATGCCGAAGCCCATTTCGCCATTGGCGATGATGTTTTCGGGCGTCTCTTCGATCGCCTCCCAAGGGAAGGCAGCTTCGAGAGTGTACGTGTAAGCCGGAACAGCACCGGTATCGGTCAATACGGAAGCGCTTGTGTCAGCACCCTGCGGATATTGAGTCGAGTCCTCTTCCGTATCAAAAGGATCAGGAGCATCGTACGAATTGATACCCCAGGTGAAAACCGAAGTGCTGTCTTCAGGAATTCGAGCTTCGCCACAAAATGCGTCAATGCTGTCGCCGGCGACTGCCGTTAATTGATAGGCGGGGATCTCAGGATTTGCATCCGGACGATAATCTTCAACATCCAAGTTTTGGGCGTCGATATAAATCTCGATGCTGTCGTCCTGCCAGTTGCAGTTGTCTTCGTTAACGATTTCATCGTCACCGACCTCAACGAACACGTAGAGATTCGTGTCGTCGTAGAGTGCCTTCCAGCTTACCTGGAAATCCTCGTCACCTTCCGTTGGATCATCGCCGGGGAGCTCGAAGAAATCATCGATTGTTTGAGCTGGAGCTGATTCCCATACGGAATCCGTACCCAAGCCATCAATCACGGGTGCAGTTGCTGTCTTGCCAATCGTGTAAAGAACTTCATCCTGGGCGTTAACGGAATTAACCGTAAATACACCCATGGCCATTGCAACAACCGCGAGGCCAAAACATTTCATTAGTCACCTCCATTTCAGATTCGTCATAGGTAGCTACATGCGACTAAAACATCCTATCGTCGCGTTTTTGATCTGCGTGAGAGTCTATCCAGAACGCCTATTTCCAGCAAGCATTTTCTATTCGCGATATTAAGAAGAATAAACGGACTCGATCGCGTGATGATGACACCCGTGATGGATTCCACAACTAAAATGAACGGGAAGTACCCTACTCACATCAACGTGCGTTTATGATTGACGGGTGATATTTCCATTCCCATGTTTACAGACGAAGAGCTATGCGTCTGAAAAACCAGACTAAAACCATTCGATGGCTGGTAATCATTGCGATCCTGATTGGCTGTATGTATCTCTTTGTCGCAAGTCAGTCAGAGGATCCTACTGCTGACCCGACCTTGCCATCACGGCGCGTAACCGCCATTGATGTGGGAATCGACGGGGGAGAAGATTTCAGTGGCGATAATTGGTCGAGTGAAGAATTGGCTGAAAGGATTCAGCAATTACTCAATCAACTTAAATCAGGCCTTTCAAGTCCAAAGCCAGCCAACAAGCAATTATCTTTTGTCGCGGCACGCGTCGATAGTCGACTACCTAACGCGCGTACGATGCAGTCGGCGTATGAGGATGCGATTCTTCATGTACGACGCCAGAACGGTCCTGGAACACTCAAGACCTACTCAGCTTCTGAGCTTCTTAATGAGCTTGGGAACCTGATTCCTGATGGGAAATATAGCGAGCGTCAAATCGCGTTGAAGATTACTGGCATCCAGTTAAACGATGGCCAAGCTGAGACGACGATTCGTTACGAGGCGTCGGATTTCAGCGCGAACCGAAGTGTCCAACAAACTGCAATCTGGGATTGCGTGTGGGACATTTCAGCGAGTCAGTCGGATTCGCCACGGCTCATTGCCCTTATTGTCCGTGATGCTGAGGAGGTGACACTCAAGGCACCCGGGGGGCGTTTATTTATTGACGCGACAGAATCTGCATTTCACGAGGTTGAATTTTATTCGCGTCAAGTTCTGCCGGGGATTCCATCTTGGCTCCCTCGCATTCCCAAGGAACTCATCAGTCAATTCGGGCATCATGGAATGGCGATTGGCGACGTCAATTCGGATGGGTTGGAAGATCTTTATGTCTGCGACGCCGGAGGGCTGCCAAATCGGCTCTACGTTCAACGTTCAGACGGAACCTTGAAGGATTTGACATCGAATTCGGGTGTTGATTATCTCGACGATTCCGTCGGCGCTCTGCTGATCGATCTGGACAACGACGGTGATCAGGATCTGGTTGTTGGCACCGATCCGATATTGCAAATAGCAGAAAACGATGGCCGTGGTCGTTTTAGCCGACGCGGCTCTTTGGATCTGGGAACGGACAGTTTTTCCATCACCGCGGCAGACTATGACCGCGACGGTTATCTGGATTTGTATATCTGCGGTTATGACACGCGACGTCGCAATCCAACCGAACGAGGACTCCCCTTCCCTCTGCCCTACCACGATGCCAAAAACGGCGCGCCCAATCGTCTCCTGAAGAATACCGGTAATTTTGAATTCCAAGACGTGACGGCGGAAGTCGGGCTCGATGACGACAATCGACGTTTCACAATGGCTGCGTCATGGGAGGATTTCGACAACGATGGCGACCTTGATCTGTATGTCGCTAATGATTTCGGGCCAAACAATCTATTTCGGAACGACGAAGGTAGTTTCATCGACATCGCAAGGCTCGCGGACGTAGTGGATCATGGTTCTGGAATGTCCGTCAGTTGGGGCGACTATGATCGTGACGGCTGGATGGACCTCTACGTTGGCAATATGTTCTCTTCCGCTGGTAATCGGATTACCTTTCAGGATCGTTTTCGGCAGGGAGTTCCTGAAGCCACAACGCAACATCTGCAAAGGATGGCTCGCGGAAATACGCTGTTCCGCAATCGATCGACCGGCCAGAAGTTCAATTTCGAGGACGTAAGCTTACAAGCAGGCGTTGCAATGGGCCGATGGGCATGGGCATCCCGATTCGCCGACATTCAGAATAGCGGGTGGCCTGACCTCTTGATAAGCAACGGATATCTCACCAACGCCAAGATTGATGACTTGTGAAGTTTTGTATGGCGACACGTGGTGTCGCGTTCACCGGATGCTGAAGCAGGCGATTCGGATCCCTACCGGGACGCTTGGCGCAATACGGCAAGCTTATTACGTCAGGGACATTCTTTTAGCGGACGCGAACGAAACTGTGCCTACCTGAACTTGCCTGGCCTGAATTCCTTCGCAAATGTATCAGCGGTCACGGGTCTTGATTTTCCTGATGATGGCCGTGCTCTTGCCGTTGCGGACTGGGATCACGACGGAGATCTTGATGTCTGGCTCCATAACCGAACCGGGCCTCGTCTACGCCTCATGCTGAATCAAACCTCGCAGACAGATCTTGGCAATCAATTCATTGCATTTCGCCTCCAAGGCACCCAATCGAATCGTGACGCGATCGGCGCTCGGGTCACGATCAAAAACGAAGGTCGACCTATACAACAACAGACACTGACGGCCGGTGACGCATATCTTTCTCAATCCAGCAAAGTCTTGCACTTTGGCTTGGGCGACGTATCAACCGTCGACTCGGTGTTGGTCCGGTGGCCAAACGGCGAATCCGAAGAGTTTGGGAGCCTTGCGGCTAATCATCGCTATCTGCTCACGGAAGGCAGCTCGAACTCGATCCGAGAAGAGCAATCGCGTTCAATTCGTCTTAAGACATCGCTTCAACCACAGGATGCGCCCGTGGAAACAAGTGAATTAACCTTGGCGAGTCCCATCCCACTGCCAATCCTTTCCTACAACACAGTTTCTGGGGCAACCACCACTGTCAACGATCTCCCGGCAAAGCATCACCTGATCGTGATCTGGGCGAGCTGGTGCTCCAGCTGTCAGGATGAATTGAAGGAGCTCTCTAGCGGGCAAGCTCAACTGAAGGATTCTGGTATTCAGATCCTCGCACTCTCCGTCGACGGTCTTGACCCAAATCATGCCACAAACGCCTCGGATGCAAGACAGGTAATCGAACAGTCGCCTTCACCAATTCCATGGGGAATGGCAACTCCCGAACTGATTGACAAACTACGTTTATTGGAGAGCCTCCTGGTCAATCAACCGCCACCGCTTTCTGTACCAATGAACCTGTTTGTGGATCCGCAGGGATCCTTGTTGTCGATCATTTACGGTCCAGCTGATTCTGCTGCCCTCGTCGCCGCCGTTGAGGCGAGAGCAGATGGCAAACAAGAGTTGCGTCAGTTCGCAACTCCCTTTGAAGGCAGATGGATTACGGCACCGCGGCGATTGGCACTGGGTGCCCTAGGCCGAGCCTTTGGCCAAGAAGGTTTCGATACAGACTATCTCCGCTTTCTCAATCTCGACGTTCAAGCAATGGCAGCTCAACGGACGGAGGACATCTCTGACGAGGCACGGCAAGCGATTAATCAGCGACTAGCTAACACTTGTTTTGCATTGGGCGTTGCCTCGGCCGCTGCCGGAGATCTCGCGGACGCTGAGCAGCATTTCCTCAACGCGGTGGACGCTCAGCCAGATCATCTTGATGCTCTCATTAACCTTGGTACGCTCGCGATTCGGGCGCAAAAGATTGAGCAGGCGATCGAGTATTTTGAGCGTGCCCTTGCGGTCGATGACCGATCGCAAGGAGCGCACCAAAATCTTGCTCTTGTCCTGAGTGCAAGTAACCGCTTTGAGGCGGCAATCCCTCATTTTCGCCAGGCAATTGATTCGAGTTCGGAGCCACGGTTTCGATCTGCGTATATCGCTTCATTGTTGGCGACAAAACAGTTTGGCGTAGCAAAATCGGAACTTGAAATCGCCCTTTCGCTGAATCCGCAAGACTTTTCATCGTCGCTTGCCCTAGCCTGGTTACTTGCGACCTGCCCGAATGACGAGATTCGTGACGGGGCACGGGCCTTAGAACTGGCAACTCGACTTCATGCTGGCCGAGGCGCGAAGGATCCGTTGACCTTAGACTTATTGGGCGCTGCCCAGGCTGAATCAGGAGACTATTCAGCGGCTCAAAAAAGCCTGCGAGCAGCCCTTAAACAGGTCGAGAATCAAAATCCAGCAGCGCAACAAGCCTTTCAGCAACGGCTCGAATCCTACCGACAGAGCCAAGCTCACCGAGATGCCGATGGGCAATATCCCTAGACGCGAGTAGCGCGACGGAGGTCAGACGAACCGGTTTTGGTTAACGTCGAAAATCGTCCCCGCCCTGTAAGAAGTCCAGGAGGACGGCTTCGCTGATGGCTCCGGTTGCCCCATGCCCACCACCAACAACTTTGTAATGAACGACATCCCCGTCAAGGTAGCGATAGACCTCGAGCTCGCCGTCGTGTCGCGTCGGCTCACGTAGTTGCTGCCCCGTATACCCAAAATGCTTGGCCCACAGGTAGGTCGATTCTTCCGCATCGACAAATGCTAATTTTCCACCCTTGGCTGGAATCGCAGGTGAAGCACCTCCGGTGTAGGGCACCAGTCGATCGCGAGTTCCAGAGATATTCATCAACCGTCTTCCCTTGATTGGCCGCGCGACCTTCTTGTATTGATTTCCCCTGCCCCTTGCTTTGAAATTTTTTCCATCATGCTGGTAAACGTTCAATTGACTCACACTGGTCACTAGATTTCTGATTTGCTTCATCTCGCTCTCGATCGCAATCTGATTTGCTAGTGCCGCCCCATTCGACACGCCCACAATACTGAATTGATTGCTTGCTACGTTGTGACGCTTTGCAATCTCCGACACGATCGTTTCTACGAAAGCCAGGTCATCCGCCTGGGACTGTTCCGAAACGATATTCCAACTGCGACGATAACCATCCGGGCACACGATGATGTACTGGGACGAAATTCGTGGATAGCGGCGGGAAAAATGATTCATGGAATCATTCGCATTTCCGCCGTTGCCATGAAGGAAAATCACAACCGGAAGCTGCTTGCTCGAAGATGCCTCCGGAACTCGCACGAAGTAGGGTCGTCGGTAATCCTTTTCTTGCGACCAGGATTGCGTGACGGTGTATCGTCCGGTCTTGATCGGAGCATTTTGATCAAAACCGACCAACAGGGAGATAGTGATTAACAGTGATGTCAACATATTCTTGTCTCTTTACTTGGTAATTCGTTCGACCCAAACGTCGCCCTTTTCTGTTTTATCGTTCCATGGTTGTTGGATCTTCCTTCCTGCTGGCGTTTGGAAGTTCACTTCAAGCAGACCTCTACCAGCTTCAAGGGTTAGATCAGCGCTGCGTTCATCCTTGCCCAGCGGATAGGCCGCGTGTTTTCCTTGCCAGTTTACAACCATTGCTCCGCCATCATGATCGGGCCACTGAAGCGTCAGGCGGTAGCGACCGGTCCGCCGGACGTGCACCTGCCAGCCATCGGTTCGCGATTGTCCCGTCAGATTTTGCGCATCCTGATAACGACAAAGATAAGTTGGGTTCTCGAGTTCGCCTCCGATATCAATCGGACCGATCGCAAATTCACGATCTCGCTGCATTTTATCGAACCATATTTCGTATCCAGTGGCGAGTTCCCGTGAAATCTCCGGAGAACCCGACGCGATGTTCTGCGATTCACTCGGATCGTTAGTTAGATCGTAAAGCTCGACCTTGGTTTCGTCCAGGCGATCCACCTTGCTGATTCCGGCATGCGAAACCCACTTGTACCGTTGATTGATAACGGCCGCATTCAGATAACGATTCTGGAGGATACGTTTGTCCGTCTGAATATAAACGTTTCGCGCGGGCCAGACCTTGGGTTCGATGGCACCCGTCCAAAGTCCCAACAGACTAACGCCGTCGATCCTTTTTCGGGTGAAAAGAGTTACTCCCGCTGCGTCGGCGAGCGTCGGCAGCAGATCGATGTGAGCAGCGACACGGTCTAGGCTATTTCCCGCAGTAATTCGTCTCGGCCAACGTACGAGGAAGGGTACGCGGATACCACCCTCGTAAACGCTCCCCTTCGAGCCACGTAACCCGAAGTTATAGCGTCCTGAGGTTGGGCCGTTATCTGACATGAAAATCACAATAGTGTTTTCTACTAGATCATTGTCCGAGAGTGTCTTCATCAACTGTCCGAAATTGTTATCGAGATTCTTCATCATCCCGTATAGCTTCGCGGTCTTCTCAGGAAGACCAGCATCGGCGAAGGGTTTCCAATACTTCTCGTCAACCGAGAGCGGTGTATGCGGCACGTTTGTGGGCAGGTAAAGAAAGAAGGGATGCTTGGAATTTTCCCTAATGAAATCGATGGCCGTCTCAAAGAAGAGGTCGGTGCAGTAACCTTCTGCGACCTCGCGTCGACCATTACGCCACAGGACAGGTCGGTCATACGTGGCATCAGCGTCTGGAATCTGGCCAACGCCACCCGAACGATGGACAAGAACGTGCTGAAATCCTTGGTCCTGAGGTCGCGATGGCGCGTTGTCCCCGAGATGCCACTTGCCAGAAATAGCCGTGCGGTATCCGTTCTCGCTTAGCACCTCTGCAATGGTCTCTTCATCGCCAAAAATGCGGGCTCCTCCTCGAGACGTAGCGAGTACACCCGTCCGCATGTGATAACGTCCCGTCAGTAGGCTAGCTCGGGTTGGTGAGCATATCGGTTCAACGTAAAAACGAGTCATGACAAGAGATTCGTGTGCGAAGGTATCGAGATTGGGCGTCGATATCTCAGGGTTTCCGTGGAATCCTAAATCGCCGTACCCCTGATCGTCAGTGACGACGAGAATGATGTTCGGTCGTGCATCCCCATCGACGGCGCACAGTCCGCCAGATGGCATGATCGCGATTGCGAACAACCAGCCGCAATATCGTAGTAAAGAGCTGCCGCGTCGAAAACGTCGCCGTTTATGAATATCAAACATCGATTTCGCCTATTAGAATCTGCGGTACCCGTTATTTTACAACATCTCGCTCGTCAGCTCACAAGATACCCCTGTCACCCTACGGCTGATATGATGACCTTCTCAAAAACATCCACGAAACCCTCTGAAAAGCGGCCATTATGAGTGCAGTTTTTGTTACTGGCCCAACGGGCTGCATCGGCGCAGCCACGATACGGTATTTACTCGACAACGGAGTCGATCGAGTTATCGGCCTCAGCCGTCGAAGTGATATGACTCGGATCGATGAACGGTTGCATGACCGAATTACCTTGATCGCTGGCGAAGTGACTGACATCGACGTCATTAAACGGGTGCTGCGAGATCATCAGCCCAAGCAGATCATTCATCTGGCAGCATTCCAGACTCCCGACTGTGATGCGTCACCCCTGGGAGGAATGCAGGTCAATGTGGGCGGAACGATGGCCGTGCTGCAGGCAGCCGCCGAGAGTCCTAACGATTTAGAAAGAGTGGTGTTTGCGAGCTCTGCAGCGGTCTACGGACCACGCCGCATGTACGACGCAAGTGGCGTTGATACGTCGAGTGCCATGTCGCCGCCGAACCTCTATGGTTACTGGAAGGTCGCCGGAGAGGGCATGGCGCAGGCCTTTCAACGTGAGACTGGGATTCCCACCGTCAGCTTGCGACTTGCAACGACATACGGACCGGGGCGTGATCAGGGACTCACTGCTGCGCCGACGACAGCTCTCAAGGCCGTCGCCGCTGGACAGCCATTTCGTATGCCCTACGAGGGCCGAGAGCATTATCATTTCGTGGACGATGTTGGAGCTGGTTTCGCGCAAGCCGCAATCGAGCCTTTTGAAGGTTACGGTGTGTTCAATCTGCGGGGTCAGACCGTCGAGGGAACGGAATTCCTACAGAATGTACGGGACGTGGCTGCGGAGCTTGGCATCACCCCTGTCGATTTAGATATTGACGCTGACGTCGCCAAAAATCTTTTTGTTTGTGACCTGAATGACAAGGCCNCGCTTGAAGCGTTTCCCAAAATGCCGCTGACGACGTTAGCGGATGGGATTCGGCGATCGTTGTTATNCTTCACGGAGCAACAGCAATCCAGCCAAGGTGCCTGATGGTCCTCGCTGGTGCCAACAGTTCATAGGCATGATCCGCAGTAATCATTGATTTNAGGGAAAGAAATGGCAGTTTCAGAGTTCCAAGAGCTGCGAGCCTCTAACGATGCAGCGAACGACGGTGTAGAGCTCCGCAATCGACTTGACGAAGACGGCTATCTATTTTTTCGGCAGCTTCAAGACCCGGATAAGATGCTTGAATTGCGTCGCGAAATGTTGACCGTCATGCAACAGGGCGGTTGGCTCATCCCCAACACCGATCCGATTGATGGCATCGCGAATCTGGATGCACGTTGTACCGAGGGCGATCTTGCGTATACGGATGTGTATCACGAGGTCTACAAACTTCAGTCATTCCACCAGTCAGGTCATTGGCCGGAAGTGATGACCATGCTGGGACGAATTATGGATGCTCCGGTGATGCCGCAGCCTCAAAAGGTAGCCCGACTCTGGTTTCCCAAATACACCGATCACACAACCCCGGTCCATCAAGACTTTGTGCATTTCCAAGGGACCTTTCACAACCTGACCTGTTGGGCGCCCGTAGGCGATTGTCCGCGCGAGCTCGGTGGGCTTGCCGTGCTCAGAGGCTCGCACAAAGTCAGTCGAGTTCTGGAACACCATTTTTCATTGGGCGCCGGNAGCCTTCATCTCAACTCGGAGGATTATGGTGAATTGGGAACTGACTGGAGATCGACAGATTATCAAATCGGCGANACGTTGATCTTNCCAGCGTTAACCGTTCATCAGGCGCTACCCAATCTGACAGAGGATCGACTGCGTGTTTCACTGGACAACCGGTATCAGCGTGTTGGAGATCCCATCGCAGAGCACATGCTGACTCCGCACCTGAGCAACTTCAGGCCGTTTTCCTGGGAAGATGTCTACGCGGATTGGTCCTCTGACGAAGGCAAATTCTACTGGCACGAACTTGACAACCCCGTCGTGCCGCGAGATGCGTCCTATTCCGACCAGGGATTCGACGAAGCCATCGAGCAGGCACGAGCTGGCGATCNTAAGGCCAGGCATCACTTGTCCCGCATCGCGAAACGCGACCCCCATGGCGAGCAGGGGCGGCGTGCATCCGCGTTGTTATCTGATCTTCCCTGATCGACTGAGCCTCACTCTTATACAGGCATGANAAGTCACTGTCCGCGTCCGCCTAGGGAATGGAGTCGCGACTCTGATCGCAGGTAGAGAACTCCATCAGAAACCGCCGGTGTGGCAAAAGTTGTTTGTTCCAATGGNATCCGGGATATCAGTTGATANTTCGTTGACGCGGNTAACATGACGACTTCTCCATTTCGGGCAACACACAAAACATGTTTGCCCACTCCAATAGGCGAGCTGTAGAAATTTCCCCCAACGCGTTCTCTCCAATGAACCTGTCCCGTCTTTCCATCTACGCACGAGACGATTCCATTATCTGCCCAAAGAAACAGGAGACCGTTGTGATACAGGGGGGTAGGCACCAATGGCACGGCTCGTTTAACCTCATAGGCCAATGTCCGNGCATCTGGGATGCCGCTAATTCCCACCTTTACAGCGACGAGCAATGATCCATTGACTCCTTCCCCATCGGTTCCGATGACCAGGTCTTTGACGAGGATTGGAGACGCAACACATCGGGCTGAAAAAAGACCTGGCACCTCCCAATTGATTTTTCCCGTGGTGACGTCGACGCCCGATACTCCCTGNGCCTCAGTGATCAAGATCAATTCTTTGGATCCGTTTTGAGTTTCCCGGATGCAGGGTGTGGCGTAGGAGGCCAGGGTTGTTTTCCGAGGTAGTTGCCAGCGGATATCACCACTGCCNCGATCCAAAGCGATGACGCAACTTTTNCCAATTGGAGCATCTGGATTTTCGTTTCCCATCAAACGAGTGAGTAACTGCACGTCGTCTTGATCATTAGGAATGAGAACCAGGTCATCCACGATNATCGGAGATACTCCGCTTCCGTTGGCTCCNACGAAGGGCCCGAGGTCACGGCGCCATCTTTCACGTCCTGTTAGTTCGATAGCGATGACATGGTAAGACTCTGGAGTCGTCCATGACACAATCACACCATCTTGGTCGACCGCGGGAGTCGCATCAGCGTAACTGCTACTTGGATGTTGTCCATGGGTCTTGGATTGAATGTCCTTGCGCCACAATTGACCACCGTCATCCACATCNAAGCAAAATATGGAAAGTTGAGCTGATTCTGGATCCGCGGAAGTCACGAAGATTCGTTTCNTCCAGATGACGGGGGATGAATGGCCAATCCCCGGAAGATCAATCNGCCAGTTGTAATCTTGGTTGGTCCATGATGTAGGGATCGAAGCGTCGCTAATGCTACCGCTCCCGTTCGGTCCGCGGAAACGAGTCCATTCTCTTTGACCATAGCCAGTCCCAGCTAGCAGCAGGACGCAGAAGATAACTTTGTATTGAAGGGCTCTATTCATGTGACTTGGTGTGGTTGCGAATCTACTAGAAGAGGAATTTGGCCAAGCGTTGCTGGTTTTCGCCGTCGTCCAAGCGTCGACTCAAGCAACATGCAGGATCCGAATTCATCAAAACGATTAGTCTAACGAAAATCGTCACTATTATGAGCCAATCACGAGCGGCCCAGTCTCAGTCTCTTTCCATCTTCGCTGGAATTCAGGAGATTCAACATCATCCCAAAAGTCTGTNATGACATCGTTTTCATAGCCGGGAACAGGACCTGGAACAGGTTTGCCCAACAACNGCTCCAACNAACGAAGATTATCCTGGGATCCCGGTTTTGGATCATGCCGGCAGAATATGNTANGACCANTTTTATATCGAATCCGGACGAGGAAACGTTTTTGGTNTGGGGCTCCTNTCCAGGCGTACTCTTCAATTTTNTTCTTGTCGAGTGTGAGTCCGAGGCCTGGCTCATCTAACACGGTGATGTGCCCATCGTCGACCGGTATGCGTTGCGCGGTCACATCCTCGCTCCATAAATGGGCTAGATTGACATGGTCGATCGTCGCCATTTTGAATACAGCGGCTTCGTGGGCAAGAAATGACTGATTAATCGTACCGCCACACTGCTGAAGCATAATCGGAATGCCCGTTNCCTCGGCAACCGCNGCCGTCTTGGCGGCTGCACCGATAGGNGCATGANCCGCCATAAGGCCGNCACAGAGACCATCCACCATAAAGTCTGCCGGCCCGTGATGGACCAAAAGAGGAAGCTTTGACTCCGCCNTTAATCGCCTCCAACCCGATCGATCCGTGGTGACGATAGGGTCCTCAATCCGCCCGGCAATCGGAAACTTTTCGAGTTCCTGAATCACGCGAGCGATTTTTTCGTAGGTCGAGTTTGCATTGAAGTCGTAATGAATTTGAAAGCCTGGCGGCGCTACATCCTGCATCGCGATCGTCTGATCAATTACATTTTGAACCTCATCGACATGGTACTTGAGCCAGTGGTAACCACGTTCGGAGACGCTTTTGACTTCCAGTGCCATCGCTTCAGGAGGCAACGACACCGTCCAGGCAGCGACTGGAATGCGAGAACGGACTTTGGGCCCGATCAATTTCCACACGGGCAACNCCAAGAACTTGCCCATCANATCATACATNCGCCATGTTCAACGGTAGACAAGACGGGTCGCCGAGCCAGTCAAAGGGGTCCGTATCGATGTATTTGGCGATCTCCTCTTCCTGCAAATAGGCCCGGCCCCAATTCTCACCAATCCCCTCGAAGCCTGCAGTGGTCTGCACGCTGTAGACGCTGCGAGCCTGAATACCAGNACCATGGTAACGCTNAAGATTCAATGCGTTGTAGGAATGAAAAGGCAACAGAATCTCTTTCANCTTGATGTCGGAGATCCGTAACGCACGACGCGCGCGGTTAATCGTTTTTTCGAGAGCAGGTTCGTCGGACCAGGCCCGGTGACAAGGAAAAGAATACGATGCCGCGGCGGCAGCAGTCGAAGCAAGGAATTTACGGCGAGTAACCATGATCGTTCCCCTTAATCAAATGACCCGAGCGGACCCTACGGGCAAACGTGCCACGACAACTCAAATATCCGGCTACGCCGAGACCTCTAAGATTGTATCCGTGGCCAGCGTCTTTTGGAAAAAAAGGGCATCGCTGAGAACTCTTGCGGGAATTCGATTGCCGTATCACTGCATTTCTACTCAATTCTCCTCTCGTCTTCTGATCGAGCTGGCACAACAAGGGACCTTTATTAAAAGGCCAGCAGGCCCCTGAGGGAATCCTGAATATATAATGAAAAGCCCTATTCGTCGGTTTTCAACCATTGCCTGTCCGTTGAGTATCTTGCACTTCCTTGATTCACTAACTCGACTTTCGAAAATTCCTGTGACAAAATTGACATTGCTGCCAAGTTTCCCTTGCCACCCTTTGATTGGACTAAAGCTTCCTCAATGTCATTCACTCGACCCCGGAATTGCTGTCTGATCTTCACCTTGGTCTGTTGCTTGACCTTTAACCATGGGCTTCATGCCGATGAGTTGGCCGCAGTCAATTTCAGTCGTGAGATACGGTCATTACTATCGGACACTTGTTTTCAGTGTCACGGTCCGGACGAGCAGCAACGTGTTTCTGATTTTCGACTGGACACAAAGGAGGGTGCATTCACCCAGATTGTTGACGCACCGGCGATTGTGGCTGGCGACTCGTCGAAGAGCGAATTAATTCAGCGAATCACTTCAAATGATCCAGACTACCAAATGCCTCCCCCGGACGCCGACCGTCGTTTGAGCGATCGTCAGATTCAGCTGCTCGCCCGTTGGATCGATGAAGGTGCTATATGGGAGGAACATTGGTCTTTTGTGCCACCGACTCGACCAGAACCACCTCCCACAAAACACACGCAATGGCGTCAAAATGCCATTGATGACTTTGTTTTGGCTCAACTCGAATCACGTGGTTTCCAACCCACCGACAAAGCCAGCCGTACCAAATTATTGCGGCGCGTAAGTCTCGACTTAACGGGTTTGCCGCCGACGCTAGAAGAGATCGACGATTTTTTGGCGGATCAATCCGCCGACGCTTATGAAAAAGTGATCGACCGCTTGCTCGATTCTCCACGGTATGGAGAACGCATGGCATTGCTTTGGCTGGATGCCGCTCGCTATGCCGATACCAGTGGATATCAGAACGACGGCCCTCGATACATGTGGCGTTGGCGCGATTGGGTGATAGACGCCTTCAATCAAAACATGCCCTTTGATCAGTTCACCATTGAGCAACTTGCGGGTGATTTACTCATCGATCCAGAACGTCTGAAAGCATCGACAAAGTTCGACAATTTAGGGCAGGGTCCGGCTTGGCGTGGTGGCGACGTATTCCCGCAGGACATTTTAGATCACCTTATCCCGACCGGTTTCAACCGAAATCACCGCGGCAATGCCGAGGGTGGCATTATTGCAGAGGAATATCAGGTCGAATATGTGGTCGACCGAGTCGACACGACGTTTACGGTGTGGTAAGGCCTGACAATGGGCTGCAGCCGATGTCACGACCATAAATATGACCCGCTTGAACAGCGTGAGTTTTATGAGACTTACGCATTCTTCAACAACATTCCAGAGTTTGGTCGCGCGATCAAGGAAGGCAACTCGCCGCCATTTATCAAGGCTCCCACCCAAGAACAACAGGAAAAGCTTGCGAAACTCGACCGAGATATTGAAACCGTTTCAACGCACGTTGCTGAGTTCTCCGGGGCTTTCGAATCGGCATTCGCTGAATGGCAGTCCAGCGTTGATCAGAAACCCGCAGCCGATTGGACCATCTCTCAAGGGCTTGTGGGACATTTTCTTTTGGATGGCAACCTTCAAAATGAAATTGCAGACACTCCGGTAGCGAGCTTCCAAGGGACAGATGGTGGTTTCGTTGAGGCGGCGATCGACCGAGGTGCAGAATTCAAAGGTGAAGGCTCTATTGAAGCCGGTGACTTCGCCAATTTCAATTACTTCGATGCCTTTTCGTTGTCCGCGTGGATCCATCCTACCGCAGGTACCGGGACGATCATCTCGCGCATGACACCGGTTGCACAGGCTGATGGCTATTACGTGCATTTGCAGGACGGAAAGCTGGAAGTCAATTTAGTGAAGCGATGGCTTGATGATTCGATGCGTATCACTACCGTGCGTCAGCTTCCTCTCAATAAATGGCAACATGTCGCCATAACTTACGACGGTTCACGGACATCCCACGGGATTAAGATTTACATTGACGGTCAACTCGAACAACGACAGGTCAACCACGACTTCCTCAACCAAGATTTTGGCGCGGCTGAGCAGCCGGTACGAATTGGTGGTGGAAGCCACGATTTTTCAGGGACCATTGATGACGTAAGGCTCTACGATCGCAACCTATCCGCTTCGGAAGTCCAGCTCGTCGCTACCGCAGAGACGATTGAAGAAATTCTCGCGATACCGCGATTGAGCCGTACGAAGGCGCAAAGCGCCAAGCTCAAGACCTACTATATTCGGCAACTGGCGCCTCAACCCATTCGAGAAGCAAACGCTCGCCTTCGACAACTCAAAGAAACAAGGCAAGCGTTTATCGCAGAACTTCCAACCTTGATGGTGATGCAAGAACGGCGCACACCACGCAAGACCCACATTCTTTCACGAGGGCAATACAACCTGCCAGTTGACCTCGTCGAAGCCGACGTGCCAGCAGTCTTTCCGGACTTGCCCGCTGATGCACCCCGGAATCGCCTGGGCTTTGCCCAGTGGTTAGTTTCGGGGGACCATCCACTCACTGCGCGAGTGGCAGTCAACCGTTTTTGGCAAATGTATTTTGGCGTCGGTCTCGTGAGGACAACCGAGGATTTCGGAGCTCAAGGCGAGTTACCAAGTCATCCGTTGTTGCTGGATTGGCTCGCGACAGAATTCGTTGATCGTGACTGGGACGTCAAAGCTCTTCAAAAGCTAATCGTGATGAGTGCAACCTATCAACAGGATTCGCGGACAACCCCAGAGATGCGAGAACGAGACCCCGACAATCGACTTTTGTCGCGAGGACCTCGTTTTCGTCTGCCCGCGGAGACTGTACGGGACCAGGCGCTCGCCATGAGCGGACTTTTGAAGAATCGTCTAGGCGGGCCATCTGTACGCCCCTACCAGCCCGAAGGGCTTTGGAAAGAGATCGCCACAGATACGAACTATGATCAATCGCACGGCGACGACCTTTATCGTCGAAGCCTCTACACCTATTGGAAACGAACGGTGGCCCCACCGACGATGGTCACCTTCGATGCCACGGCGCGGGAGGCCTGCACCGTCAAGCGATCGCGCACCAACACGCCGCTACAGGCGTTGGCACTCATGAATGAAACAGGATTTGTGGAAGCGGCTCGTGTCTTTGCCGAAGACGTTTTAGCGGAAACGGATAGTACCACCGAGGAACGGATTCGAACGATGTATCGTCGAGCAACCGCGCGAGATCCGAAAGCGATTGAATTGAATGTCCTGCTGGAGGGACACCAACATTACCATCAGGCGTTTTCAGCAAACCCACAGGCTGCCGAGGAGCTTTGCAATGTGGGTGAATTTCCGCGCAACAAAAAACTTGCTGCTGAAGATGTAGCTGCACTCACAACGGTCGCCAGCTTAATCCTGAATATGGACGAAGTCCTAACCAAGGAATAACTCATGGATCCATTGAATAGCCATTTGCTTACGACAACGCGGCGCCATTTCTTCGGTCAAACCGCTACGGGGATCGGCGTCGCGGCACTATCCTCGTTGTTGAATGCGGACGGGGCATACGCAGCGGCAAATACGGACGGCCGCAGCAATCTTCCTCATTTCTCACCGAAAGCCAAGCGAGTCATCTATCTATTTCAATCGGGTGCACCGTCCCAGCTTGATCTCTTCGACTACAAACCGAAATTAGCTGATTTGCGCAAACAGGAGCTTCCAGATTCGATTCGGCAAGGTCAACGTTTGACGGGCATGACATCGACACAATCAAGCTTCCCCGTAGCTCCCTCGATGTTTCCTTTCGCCCAGCGGGGAGAATCCGGCGCGTGGATTAGCGACTTATTGCCCTACACGGCCAAGATTGCCGATCGATTATGTTTCGTGAAGTCATTACATACCGAGGCGATCAACCATGATCCGGCGATTACATTTTTCCAAACCGGTTCACAGATTGCTGGCAGACCCTCGATGGGATCCTGGCTTTCCTATGGCTTGGGCAGTGCGAACAATGATTTGCCCAGTTTCGTCGCCATGGTGTCAGGAAGTGGTGGCCAACCGCTTTACGAACGATTGTGGGGAAGTGGATTTCTTCCAACCCGTTACGCCGGCGTCAAGTTTCGTTCCGTGGGCGATCCCGTTCTCTTTCTTTCAAATCCCCAGGGAGTTGATTCAGACCTGCGACGACGTTTCCTGAACGACCTTGCCAAAATCAACGAACAAAAGTTGGCGGAAACGGGAGATCCTGAAATCAGCACACGGATCGCCCAGTATGAGATGGCCTACAAAATGCAAACGTCCGTGCCGGAGCTGACTGATATTTCTGACGAGCCAGCCCATACATTTGAACTTTATGGAGAAGATGCAAAAAAGCCTGGGACCTATGCGTTCAATTGCTTGTTAGCGCGGCGTCTCTGTGAACGCGATGTTCGATTTGTACAGCTTTTCCACCGTGGCTGGGACCAACACCTTCAATTGCCCAAACAGATCAGAGTTCAATGCAAGGATACCGACCGCGCCTCTGCGGGTCTGGTAACGGATCTGCATCAACGCGGTCTTTTGAAGGATACTCTTGTCATCTGGGGAGGTGAATTTGGCAGAACGGTCTATTGCCAGGGTCGCTTAACCGTCGACGACTATGGGCGAGACCATCACCCTCGCTGTTTTACCATGTGGATGGCGGGTGCTGGCGTCAGGCCAGGCACCTCCTATGGGGAAACCGACGATTACAGTTACAACATCGTGCAGGATCCTGCTCACGTTCACGATCTCAACGCGACCATCCTCCATTGTCTCGGAATTCACCACAAGCAACTGACCTTCAAATTCCAAGGTCGGCACCATCGACTGACCGATGTTCACGGCGAGTTAATCGAACCGATACTCGCTTAAAATGGTGCGAAATGGGCCGCAAGCCAGGTTGAGAGGCTCATTTTCGTGGGAGTGAGCGACTCAATCCTTCTCTTGAATGATCGTGCGTTGATTCACGGGGAGCTGACTTAAACGCGTCTCATTGCCACCTGGCCACAGCACCTTAATTTCGTCAACACTTGTGGCGTTGCCCAATCCAAAATGAATCGTCGAACCATAATGGCTCTGATAACCGCGGCCGCTGCGAGCCTCAGCAAACTGCCGTTTGCCATCGGCGAGAATCTCGATTCTCGCCCCAACGCCAAATCGATTTGCACGATCGCCGACAAGTTGGAGCTCGATCCACGATGAAGCGGCGGAGTCGTTTCTCAATAATGTCGGCACTGCACGTGAATTCAAAACGACGACGTCGATATCTCCATCGTTGTCTAAATCATCGAATCCAGCTCCTCGACTACTCAGCTTGACCTTCATCCCGGAGCCAGCCTGATCGGTCACGTTCACAAACCGCCCTTTGCCACGATTTTCAAAAACCAGGTTTTCTGCCTTGTAGGAGGTCTGATCGTCGAATTTCTCAACATTGGGATACAAATGGCCGCAGGCAATGAAGATGTCCTGGTCACCATCATTGTCAAAGTCGACGAGGCCGTTTCCCCAGGTCACTTCCCTGTTTGTCCCTAAGCCGGCACCGCTCACATTTGTAACGTCCTCCATAAAGACGCCATTGACGTTTCGATACAAGGTTGCCAGTTCGTTCTGATACGAGGTCACGTGCAAATCAAAGTAGCCATCATTATCAAAGTCGGCGCAATCAACTCCCATTGTGCCTTGAATTGATCCCGTTCGATCGTATGCAAAACCGGTCAATAAACCGACCTCTTTGAATTTCCCCTTCCCATCGTTCTGGAAAACAAAATTTGCACCAACGTCGTTGCCCACAATGACATCGACATCGCCGTCTCCATCGTAATCCGCGCAAACAAGTCCCATCCCATATCCACGATGGGCGCCAACGCCGGACTCATCACTCACGTCAGTAAATGTCCCATCGCCGTTATTACGATAGAGCGTATCCGGGTCTGGTTTGTAATCAAGCGGACTTGCATAGACGGCATAGCCTTGCGAGGTCCGGTCGACCGTTTTGTCATAGGAGAACTCTAGATAGTTGGCAACGTAGAGATCGAGGTCGCCATCCTGGTCGATATCCAGAAAACTAGTACCCGCACCAACGCGATTTCCATTGGCGACGCCCGCGATTTCGGTCACGTCGCGAAATGTGCCGTTTGCATTATTGCGATAGAGGCGATTCGGCCCAAAGTTGTTGACGTAGATGTCCTGATGTCCATCGTTGTCGTAGTCGCCAATGGTAACCCCGAGGCCGTGCCCCAAGTCACCGACACCTGCCTCTTTCGTGACATTTGTAAACTGCCAGTTTCCGTCATTTCGGAAGAGCATATTGGGCCTGGCCCTGCGCTGTTGGTCAGCAGCCGGCGCGCCGTTCAGGAAATAGATATCGACGTCACCATCATTGTCGTAATCGAAAAGAGAAAGGCCACCACTGACGTACTCAACGATAAAATGTCGGCCATCGGAACCATCATCGTGACTGAATTCGAGTCTCGCCTGCGCAGTCATGTCCGTAAACTTGATTTGAGTATCCTCGGCAACGCAGACATTCGGCACCTTCAGGCCCACGCACGCGGTAATCAAAAGCCCTGCGATTCGAAACACCAAGAAGAAGGACTTAATCATCAGCCCGGCTCCCCCTTTGGAGTGATTCCAGAAAACGCTGATAGCTCGTCTTCTCCGGAGCCAACTCAACCGCTTTCTGGACAGTTCTGATGGCTTGTTCTCTCTGTCCGGTTCGAGCGAGCGCCAATCCGAGAATGAACTGGCTTTCTGCGTTCGGCTGAAGCTGCGTAGCCCTTGTGGCAAGTTTCAGCGTTAAGTCTGTCTTTTGCTCTGTATTCAAATAGACCTGCGCCAACGTGCGATAACCCATGGGATCCTGTGGACTCAGCTTGATCAGAGTCTTCAAAGCCTGCTCGGCTTTCGAGAAATCTCGCATGCCGACATAAAAGAGTCCAAGTTGCCGATAATAGGCTGGGTTCGTCGGCACCGCCTGAGCCAAAGCCTCATACTGTTCAATGGCCTTCGCCGCATTGCGTTGTTTGATGTAGAGTCCAGCCAGCGCTTCTCGGCTACCGACATGTGCAATGTCAAGCTCCGTCGCACGTCGCCACATTCTCTCGGCTTGTTCAGGCCGCTGTTCACGATAAATTCGACCGGCATCAAAATAGGTATTGGCAAGTTTCTGCCGCATGCTGGCCAAATCATCAAATTCCCGACGATTCTGCTGGTCCAAGTCGTACGCGGCGGCTTCGAGTTGTTGGAATGCCTGCGCATATTTTGCCATCTCGTCAGAGAGGCCCAGCCTGGCGCAGGTTTTAATGAGACCGTAATAGGCGTTCGTATGGTTCTGCTGCAATGCGACGGTTTTTTCGAAGGCCTGTTTTGCCTTTTCAAACTCTTGCGCCTGAAACCACGCCTCTCCCAACAAATAAAAGGACTCCGCTGATTTCGGATCCTTTTTCGTTGCTAATTCTAGCGATCTGCGCGCATCCACGGGTCGCCCGTAATTAAGCAAACACTCGCCGATGAACTGATAAGCATCGGGCAGGTTCGGATCAATCACCAAAGCCTTCTTCCAGTATTCAATTGCCTCCTTGTAACGTTCCGCCTGCATGGCATGCTTTGCCATTTGATCGAGAACATCGGCACGACCAGGTTCCAAATCGGCACAGCGTTGCCAACATTTGAACATCTCATTCAGATTGCCCTGGCTGCTGTGAACATATCCCATCAGGCGTATGGCATGGAAATTATCGGGGTAATCCTTCAAGACCAACTCGCCCAAGCGATATTGTTCCTGTCGAATTTGATCGGCTTGGCGCAAAACCTCGTCAGACGACGGATCGCTGGTATCGCCGTTCTGAGCGTTCAGCGGTGAAACTAACGAGATCGAGAACATCAGGACAAACCCGAACGGGAGCAAATATGCCAACCGAAGGCGACACGGTGTAAGGAGGGTCATCATGGCTTACTCTCCCCCTGCAGACGATTGATTTTAGAATCAGCCAAGGCTTCCTCTACTTGGATCACCTGATTTGTATCCACTTCCTGAAGGATCTGTGATGCGCCGCCGATCCAGGATATTCGCACACTTTCAACCGTCTTGTTTTCCCCCACGCCAAAATGAATGCGTGATCCGTGATGCCCCTGATATCCGCGTCCGCTGTGCACCTCAGCAATTTGCGATTCACCACCCGCTTTGATTTCAACCCTCGCTCCGACACCGTCTCGGTTCGATGAAGTTCCACGGAGATCGATTGCGAGCCAACGATTATTGTTATTGGAATCATTCCTCAACAAGGTCGGTTTTCCCCGCAGATTGAGTACGACAACATCAATATCACCATCGTCGTCAAGATCATCGAATGCCGCTCCACGGCTGCAGCGTTGAATCTGCATCCCCTGCCCTGCCTCTGCACTGATGTTTTTAAAACGTCCTTTTCCGATGTTTTCAAAAAGCACGTTTGGCGTTTCGTAGGTTGACGTCCGGTCAAACTTGTGGATTTGATCATAGAGATGGCCGCAAGCGACAAACAGATCCTTATCTCCATCGTTATCGAAATCCGCGAAACCGGTTCCCCAGGTAACCGGTGCACGCGTGCCGATACCTGCCCCTGATTGCCGAGTCACATCCTCCAATAACTGTCCGCCAATGTTGCGATACAACGTCGCTAGTTCTTGCTGAAACGAGGTAACGTGAAAATCAAGAAACCCGTCATTGTCGAAATCCGCACAATCGACGCCCATGCTTGCATGGACGCGTCCCGCCGAGTCATAGGCAAAGCCACGAAGGAGGCCGACCTCTTTGAAGTTACCCTGACCATCATTCTCGAAGAGGAAATTCATTTGACCGTCGTTGGCAACAAACACATCCGTATCCCCATCACGGTCGTAGTCGGCGCTGATGATTCCCATGCCCGGCGCGGCATGTCTGGTGACGCCAACTTCTCGACTACGATCTGTAAAAGTGCCATCATCGTTATTTTGAAAATAGGTAGCCGTCTCTGGCGTGTAATCCGAAGGGCCTCCGTAAATTGGGTAGCCGCTTTTCGTACGCGGCACATGTTTTTCCGGCGAGAACTTGATGTAATTGGCAACGAACAAATCTAAATCACCATCGCCATCCGCATCCAGAAAGCTTGCTCCAGCTCCGACTCGATTTCCGTTCGCCACGCCTGCTGATTGAGTGACGTCCTTAAACGTGCCATCGCCTTGGTTTTGATAGAGGAGGTTGGGACCATAATTATTGACGTAAAGATCTTGGTCCCCATCGTTGTCGTAATCGCTTACGGCCACTCCCAGGCCATGTCCAGTATCCCCCACACCCGCCTGCTCTGTGACATCCACAAATCGCCAGTTGCCATTATTTCGGTAGAGTCGGTTTCTGGCAGGAACGGTTGCGGCCCCAGGCCCGTCCCCCTTTCCATTCAGAAAATAAATGTCGACATCTCCATCGTTGTCGTAATCGAAAAGAGCGAGGCCAGCGCACATCGTTTCCACAATGTGATATTCACCCTTACTGCCATCGTTGTGTTGAAACGTAATTCCTGACTTCGCGCTCATATCAGAAAACGATATATCGGCAACAGCGGCCCGTCCTTGGCAAGCAAAGAGAGTGAGTGCGACGCCACATCGATACAAGAAACAGGAAGTCTTCATGGGGTACAACAACAAAGGACGGAGGCCCACTGCTGGGCCCATCGAACGCGGGAAATGGCTTCTCTTGAATCTACCTTAAAAAATCAATTCAAGGGTGAAGTCGCTCTGGCTGCGGCAGCATCTGCCTTGGTCTCTTTTCCGATTGCTCGGTAAGTCGTGCTTAAATCCAACCAAATGGCTCGATCCTGATCGGTGAGCTGTTCACCGGCGGCATCCGCCAGACGTTCTGCCTCAACCGGATCCCGAAACCGGACGACATTTGTTGTCGCCAAGGCCATCGCAAGATTGGCCATAACGCGTGGGCGTCCGGGATCTATTTCAATGGCGCGGCGAAAGTGTTGAAAAGCCGCTGCCGGTTGGTTTTGCTGCATTCTGATAAGGGCGAGGATGGCATGTGCATCTGCGTTGTCAGCATCAACCTGAATTGCATCCACATAGCTCTTCTCGGCCTCCTGGTACCGGCCTAACCGTGCGAATAGGTTGCCCAGCTCAACGTAGTTTTTACTATCCTGTGGATTGAGTTCTATCACGCGTTGGAAGTGCGGCACTGCTTCCTCATAGCGGCCTCGCATGACTAGCGTCGTAGCAAGATTGCGACGCAGATTCGCGACATTGGGCCGTGTCGAAAGAGCGCTCTGATAGCTGGTGATCACCTCGTCCAGGGCGTCTTCGTCGAGTGGTCCTTTAGCCAGCAAAAGGTCTCCGTACAGCATTTCGTAAAGATCGTAACCGGGTCGCAAGCGACGAGCGGCCTGCACGTGCACGATCGCCTCGTCCACTTCGCCATCCTCGGACAGGACGCTGCCCAACAAGTAATGGGCCTTGTGGCTATCAGGCCGTGCGCCCAAAACCGCCCGGCACGCGTCGACATCGCTACGCGCACCACCAGCACGTTCCCACGACATGAGCACCAGTACAGGAACAAGGATTGCGCACCATAACAAACCATGTCGTACACCCGGCGACATCAGACGACTTCGCATCGTTTCCGTGCCATCAACACCGAGTGTCTTGCGCGTCTCCGGTTCGCGGATCCGCCAGATGAACCCATCAAAGTAGAAATGAATGAGCGCAAAACCGGTGATTAATCCCAGGGCTAACCTGGCAACGTCTTCCTCGTCAATCGATCGAGCGATGTAATCGTAGCTGCCGAACCCAAGACACAAAACGATATAGAGCACTGCGAGCGGCCAACGCTGCCGGAATAAGTACCGCGTAAAACCACCGGCATTCGGTTGGGACGCTCGATTCCGATTAAAAATCCAAACGATGGCTAAATACTGAATGTCGTGATAACCCTCGAACAATCCGAATGCCACCAGCTTGCTCGAGGAATAGCCAAAGGCGTACAGATAGAAAAAGAATGAAACGAGCAACAACGCGATCTTCAGAACACTCGGCGGCTGGCCAGCCCGTATTTTCTTGACCATGTGGATCACATAAACGACGGATATCCCCATGGTCGCAGCGAACCAAAACTGCGCTCCTATTCCCGCCAAGTCGCCGGGCAGCCATCCGCCTGCCCGATAATATCTCATGAGGACGCCAGCTGCGCCATCGGTTTGCCAATAGAGAACACCGAACCAGGCTATGCACAACAGGTAATCAAGACGCGCTGACGTCGCATCGAA
Organism: Planctomycetaceae bacterium; assembly: GCA_002723275.1. GTDB lineage: Bacteria > Planctomycetota > Planctomycetia > Pirellulales > Pirellulaceae. The sequence goes on along the minus strand of PBNZ01000027.1, from coordinate 47,122 downwards.
GTTCTTGACCTTCGCATCGTAAATACGAACCAGGCCATAAGTCTGCATGAGCCAGTGCCACGCTCCCCAGCATACGACCACCAGGAAATAGACCTGCGACTCGTGAACCGACAGGTAAAGTGCGGTCGACAAAAAGAAGATAGGCGCCAAGATAAAGCGCCACCGATATCTCTTGAATAAGACCGGGTCTCCGTAGGCTCGCATGAGTCCTGGCAGATAGTGGCCCATCGCCAAAACGGTTGCAAAGACACTCAATCCAGCGATGGACCAAAACGTCTGCGCAAAACCAAACAAAACGATGAGGAAGATCGGCGTACCAAGAAACAGGACAAAGTCCTCCCTTGGCCCGATAATCCATCCGCTGGACGGTACGAGCTTGGACACTCCCTGGGAGCCCGGAGAATTCGCGACGTGAGTTGCGTTTGCCATGCCTGTTGCTAAAGTACCGCTTAGTCGAGGTCGCAGAAGGGGAACGAATCCGTAACCTTTATGTTACTGGCAAATCGCCAGAAAAACACCGTCGCCTGGCCGTCACCGCCGTGATCGAGGGGCGGTTTTTTATGCCTGATCACGATTGACGGTTTTGTACCGAGTCGACCTATAAATTTCGTTACATTTTTTGCACGAAAATCAGAGGAAGCCGAGCCCGATGACGCGAATCCTGCAGATTGACGCCTTCACAGATCGCCCCTTCCGGGGGAATCCCGCAGCGGTTTGCCTCCTGGAGGCTCCCGCCTCTGAGATTTGGATGCAGAATGTTGCCGCTGAGATGAACCTGTCGGAAACGGCCTTTGTTCACAAAACTGCAGACGGATTTGCATTGCGTTGGTTTACCCCATTGGTCGAAGTGGATCTGTGTGGCCACGCTACCCTCGCGACGGCGCACGCGTTGTGGGAGGAACAAATCGCGGGGCGCGAGCAAACGCTTCGGTTCGAAAGCCGGAGCGGGATTCTGACGGCCACCAGTGTCCCTGAGAGTAACGCTATCAGGCTCGATTTCCCAGCCACGCCGCCGCAACCCTATGAAGCTCCGCCAGAACTGTTGTCGGCCTTCGACCTAACTCCGACTTACGTTGGTCGCTCAACGTATGATGCCATCCTCGTGGTCGACGCAGAAGCTCAAGTGTTGGATTTAACGCCGGACTTTCGCCAATTGGCTCAGGTTCCCTTACGGGGAGTGATCGTGACAGCTCGATCCACCAGTCAAGAGTACAACTTCATCTCCCGTTTTTTTGCACCGGCAACAGGAGTCGACGAAGATCCGGTTACGGGATCTGCTCATTGCTGTCTTGCGCCATACTGGTCAGAGGTACTTCAGCGGAAGGAACTTGTCGCCTTCCAAGCTTCCCCACGGGGCGGTGTCGTTCGAACCAACGTTGTCGAGGACCGAGTTCAGCTTACAGGCCATGCAGTGACCGTTCTTCGTGGCGAGCTAACTCAGTGATGGACAATTCTGTCAACCAATCCTCATCTTCAACCTGTGCGCCGTGATCTGCCTCGTTGAAGAGTGAATCTTGTTCGAAATCATCGAACGCGAGGTCACGCAAGTGAAGTTGATTTTGCGCGTTGTCTCGTGTGATCGTCTCTCGCCACGGAACTTCCTGCCGCCCGTCGTGTTCCTCGCTGACCTGCCAAAGGTCATCCCAACGATCGTGGCCCGGCATTATTTCGCGAGAGACTAGCGGCGCGCCGTCCGTATAGCTACCAGCCATCAGGGCGGTTACCAGATCAGCAGAAGTAAACTCCTGGTCACAGTTCCAGTCACCCGATGCCCATCCTGAATTCTTGGCGATACCGTCCTCGTACTCACCAGCGACAAACACGGTTACGAAGTCGGTTGAATCAAAGGTGCCATCGAGATTTGCATCTCCGGCTGTCGTACCGAGGATTTCGATAACGAGGAATTCAACATCGAGTGTATCGACCACGCCATCTCGGTTGAGATCATTCGCCTGGTCGCCGGGCGATTGACAGACGTAGTCGATATCTGCCGCATCAACGACACCATCTCCCGTTGTGTCTCCGAGAACGCCACCTTCAGTTCCCGGCGTTCCGCCCGAGATCGCACTGGCCGCCCAGCTTTCGGCGAGTCCGAGTGCATCAATCGAGGTTGTGGAAGGATTCCTCAAGACAAGACTCGAGCCTTGTCCATCCGCGGCCGTCGCCCAGGGCAGATCGTCGCCATATTCGAAATCTACGATCGTGGAACCGTCGTTCATCTGGAGCCGTAATCGCTCGCCGCTATTCCGCAAATTGCCCTCGTAAATTCCGCCAATGGGAACACCTGGATATCGAGTATTGAATGCTACGGGGTTATTCACGAGCACAAGGCGACCTCCCGGTGCCAAGACCGAAACTCCTTCAAAGGTGAAAGGAGAGGCAGGGCCTTCACTGAATTGAACTCCGCTAAGATCCAGGATGTCGGCATCCGAAGTATTGAGCAGCTCAACAAACTCAAAATCATCCTTGTCAAAGTTGGGGTCCACAGCGGCTTCACTCGCGGAAACGGCCGGCGGGTTATACATGACCTCCACGATACGGAGATGATCCTGCAAGGGTCGATCAACCAGGGTGCTTGTTACGTTGATCGAGGCCGTTCCGACCTCTTCTGCTCGAAGGTTCGTGGCAACCAATTCAACAGGGTTCTCGCCTCCACGAAGTGGAACGGTGACCTGCCACCGTTCATCATCCAGCCATTTGGTGGGGAGGACCTCATCAGAATCCTTCTCGCTGATTTCATGAATGTCGATCCAGCCTTTTCCTTCGAGCACTACTTGGGCATCATCGACGGTTAGTGGCGCGGCGTCATTCGTCGTAATCTCGAATGGAATCTTGGCGGGCAGACGGTCCAGTACGTAAGAGGAACGACCATCAACATAATTCGTGAAAAACGTCCCAACATTCTCGTGTTGCGTCACTTCTTCGTAGTGCTTCGCCCAGGAACCGAGGTAGTCGGTGTTATAGGTCGTTTCCACCATGTCCAACAAATGTTTGTGGAAGATCCGCTGATTGTATTTGAGGTTGATAATACGAGCTAAATTGGAGCCGCCAGCGCCGGTCAATTTTGACCGCACCGAATAATAGAATCCATGATCGACGTCCCAGGGCAATGGGATCACCTTCCCGTCGGGTCGGTGAAAGAGCTCAAGGTTATGAGCCAGCCCCATGTTGTAGGTATCCGCGGTCCCAACCAGAGATTGGAGTGCAAAAGTTCGCATCCATGTTTCGATGTCCATCACCTCCTCGGAACGCGTCTCTAATTCCTCTCCACGAGTTGAAAACGTTTTCCCCAATTCGATGATGCCGGAATAATCATCCCGCGTTCGATTATTCTTAATGATGAAATTCCAACGATAGGCTTCCTTGTCATCCCCCAGATCGCGAATATCGGTTCCAATGACAGCATTTGGCGCATTCTTGATGCCGTCCGGCTGCCCGTTCGAAGTATTCGTGGCGTGGTAGATCAATTCATACTTGAAGATCGTGCCATCACTGCCGTCTTCGAATTGCGAATCAAGATAGACGGAGGAATACCTTGCCATCTTGAGCAACGCCATTCCCGTGTTAGCGCTGCGTGGCGCATCCACGAAGACGATGTCGTCATACATCGCCCCAATTCCACCGGCGTGATTTGCAATCTGATAAATCAACAATTCATGGGGACTCGCCCCGGGTACACCGCGAACACCAGAGCCATTGCCATTGGAGAAGACGGCACCTCGATCCAATGCGATCGTCTTATGCACACCTCGGAACAATTGCATCGGGTCGAACTGAATATTGAATCCTGCAAGTGAACCACGACGGCCATAGCCACTCGCTCGCATTCGCACTCCAACGTCGTAAAAGATTTCACTGTCGTTGTAGATGACAGTTGCCCCTAAACGTCCATTGCTCATGACGTTTGTGGCACGATGTAATTTACTGATGTCGGGGCGAGTCATCAGAATCCGGATGCCATGTCCATGATCATTGCTGAGAGGCGTCGCCACAGTGTAGAGAGCTCGAGACTCAGCCCCCGCGGACGGATAGCTGCTTTCAACGCCCAGGGAATCCTTCGCAGTTACATAGAACTGCACGGTTCGGTTCCTGGACTGACCTGGAATAGTCCCGGTAAATTGACCGTCACCTTGGGAGTCCATAACCACGGTGGTAAAGGGGCCCTCTGCCACGGAATAATGCAAAACCACCTGAGATACACCATCCGGATCCTCAACGTGAGCGCTCACCTCGACGGGTTCATTCGAATGAGGCACGGGAGGATCGTGTCCAAAGTCTAAATAGACTGGCCCCTGATTCTCTCGGTAGACGCTGTTTTGAGCGCCGGGAGTGCCCTGCCGGTCGGATCGTTCCAACAGTGTCGTTGCCGTCCCACGGGCAAAGTAAATTCGCGAATTCAATTGAGAAGAACCGTGCAACCACAAACCTCGGAAGGAAACTTCGTAAACATCGTCCGCTACACGCGCTCGATCGGCAAAAGTTGTCTCGCCATGATTGCTCATATGTTCTGTGGGACCGGACGCTTCGAGCCTAAGCACCTGGTTTGCGGGATCCTTGGGATCGACAGCAACGTGAGTCGTATCGTGGTTGCCGACAAACCGCCATTCCGCGGGTGAATCGCCAAGAGTGTCACCTTCAAAGGTGCCGTTTTGGATGAGTGAACGAGCCGAACCATCTGGGTCCTGGATCAGTTCGATGTCGTCCAATAACACGACACCCGAATCCAGCAGTCCGATGATCCACTCGTGGAATCCACTTGGCGCTCCGAAGCCTCGAGCTTCTTCGCCAAGCACACGAAACCTGTATTCCTTCCAATTTAGATTTTCATCCGGAACACTTGCGGACCAGGCCTCAGGCACGCAGTTGTCACTACGCGGGTCGACCAACTCCAAGGTTGATCCGCCACCGTCAGCATATGATGGCCAACGACCGCTATCAAAATAGTTCACCTCATCCGCCGGATTCCCCAATGCATCACGTAAGAGGATTAATTCGGAACGATTATTAAGGCGCCCATCAAAGGGGCCGACAATTCGTGCAGCTGGATATTTTTCGGCGAGCGTTGCTGGGTCTTTGGCAACAACGAGGTATCCACCGGGCTCGAGTATCGTTCCAGCGGCAAAATCATAATCGATCGCGTTTGCTAATGCCCATCCACCAAGATCAACAGGCTCTGCGCTACGGTTAAAGAGTTCAATCCATTCCTCAGGATTCTCGGTAAAGGGAATTTCTGGTTCCCCTGGCGAATCGATGGTGGCCAAGGCTAGCTCTAATCCGAAAATCACATCGGAACTGGTTCTCGCTCGCTGATGCAACTCAACGGATATTCGATTCTCTCCCTCACGTAAAAGACTGACGGGAAATGAAACCGAATCACTGAGCACCGCGTTATTGACGCTTACGGATGCCGTTGTCTCAGGAGTGATCGGACCTTGGCGCATGTTGAAGCGATAAAACTCGCTACCGTTCAGGTAGAACACGGCTCCATCATCGATTGCATGGCGAATTTGCATCTCTTCAGCGTTGGCCAAATCATCAGCGGATATGTTTATTTCGGTTTCGAAATAGTAAGTGATAATATTTGTGTCGGCTACTTCGGTGCCAATTCCCGGTGAGATCACCCGACCCGTTTCGAAACCAAGCAATCCTTTGCCTGCCTGCCATTTTCCACCCACTGCATGTGCCTGCTCGTGCCAATTCGACGGCAGCCCATCACCAGACTCTTCATAGCGCCAGATACTGTCGAGCTCAAGGAGAGAATTCAAGTTATAGGTCGGTGGAATCGCGGGCCGTCCAAAGGATGCAACCTGGTGGTACATGATCTCATTAATCACGATGGCGTCATTAAACATCACTTGGTTTTGGGTGCCCAGAGTTGCCGTATTGGCAACATAAAAGTGGGTGTCTTCGGCGGCATCACGCGCTAAAATCTGGTCGGTAATGTGGACAGCATCCAGCACTCGATTTGCCGAGACATCGACCAGGCTAATCAGCCGATCCTGATCAAACTCGCCAGCAAAACTTGCCACGTAGAAGCTGTTGGCTGCAATTTGCGCACCCGCCAACTCTAGATTCTGATCACCAACAGGGAGTCGCAGATCGGCCAGGCTGATCGGGGCGGGACCGTGATTCCAGAGTTCTATCGATAGCTCGTTGGCACTCGGTACTACCTCGTTGATCACGAGGGGCAAGGAAGCCTGAGTTGGATCAAGCGGCGTTTCGTTCCCGATTAACTCGAGTGCGAAGGCCATATCAGAATCAGCAACGCTCGCTTGATGAGTTTCAACAGCGATCACATTCGTGCCGCGCAGTAAGGCCGCGGACGATACTTCCACTTCAGAGCTCCAGGCCGGATCACCAATCCCGACGGTAGCGAGTGAATTGGCATCCAGCTCCTCATTAACGTGGTAGCGGAACAAAGGCTCGCCATTTAGGTAAACCGCCGCTCCGTCATCAAAAAAGTGTTTCAGAATCAACTGGGTCTTAGATGGATTTCCGGCATAATCGAACTCGTGCCTGAAATAATGTGTCGTCGGCCCCAAGGGAAGCTCGGTTTCCAGAACGGATGCCTCTTCACGAATGATTAGGTCATCGAGAATGACGACGGCTTGTGGGTCATCAACTCGCTGTTCGATGATCAAATCCATGGATTCGCGGCTTGCGGTAAAACGCTGCGAAAACAACTGGAACTCATCCCCAGGGTTCGCAACATCAATCAGGGCGTCCTGCAGTAATCGGTCGCCAACCTGTAAACGCAATTGCGGCTGGACCGCTCCATTGCCCTCGCGATATCGGTGCTGCAACTGATATCGTCGCCCCGGTATCAATCCGTCAATTGTTTGTCGCAGCGAACCTTTTCCCTTGAGTGCGGCAGCGTTTCCACCGTCAGGAGTTTCCACGTCGCCCAGCTCCGAGCCAGACTGGCTCACGACGCCGTAACTGCCCTGCCCTGCGTACTGCCATCCGACCATCGGACCTGAGAACGGTTCAACACTTGAAACCGAGCCGGAAGCCTCGAAACTCGGATTCCCCATCACCACCTGCGAGGAATGGGCGGGAACGATGGAAATTGCATCTAAAAGCAGCGTATGGTCGCCGACGGACCCAACATTTCGTATTAACAATTGGGCGATGTCCGCCGTCGCGGTAAACGGCACGATCGCTCGATAAAAGTCACCATCACCGCCGATCGGTTCGACGAGCGTTGGCGGTACTAACAGTGCCCCAGAGAGGCTCACGGTAATCGAAGGATTACCGCCGCAACAGTTACGAGCGTTGTAGTGCAGCTCCAACCAATACTGCTCTCCTGGTACAAAACCACTCAGGACTTGCGAGATCGATCCTCGGCCCTGAATAAATCCAACCTGCTTTTGATCTGGCGATGTACTATTGTCCAAAAAAGGAGCTGTACCGGTGGACGTTGGGTTAATCCCGGTCGAGCCAAGCGTCGTCCAGCCTGGAATGTCTCCGTAGCCAACTCCATCATTCGTTCCCATTTCAAAGCTGGGATTTTGAATCGAGATGGCTGCACCGACGCGAGCGTCGCCATCGGCACTGGGCGTGGGAAGCGTGGGAAATTCACCTGCGAAAAACGGCGCTTCACCAACCGCCCAGGCAGAGTCATCGTAGTTTGCAACTTGCCAATCGATGCCACTCAGATCCGCCCCGTCGGCCTCGTAGCTCCACGATGCGTCCGGCACCACCATGCCACGAGCAATTGGCGTTGAATCGACGGTGGGGAAGTTTTCCGCTCCGGGTGTTCCTCCGATCGTGATACTACTCGTCCAGTTCCCCGGCTGTTCCGTTGCTGTCTGCGGTGAACGCTTGGCCAGCGTAACTCCCGCACCATCGGCGGCGGCGGGCCAGGGATCACGATCTCTATAAGAGATCTCGTCCATCACTCGTTGGCCGAAATTACGTAGCGTGAGCGTCTCGCCGCCGTTATCCAGCCTGCCCGTGAACGGGCCGTGAACCAGCTGATTCGGCAAATCCTGGAATTGATTCGGGTCTTTCGCGATCAAGACATATCCGCCAGCAGGCATTGTCGTCCGTTCCGGAAAGCGAAACCCGATCTCGTCAATGGACCACTCTGAGATATCCATGTCGAGCGCCATTTGGTTATGCAGCTCGATCCATTCCGTCGCGGCGTCTCCGTCGGCCGGATGGTACATGATCTCGTTGAAAACAACGGTACTATCCAGAACCCTTCGGTCTTCCAGTAATTCACCCACACGAGCCCTTGTTCTTCGCCGCCTTACCATTTCGTCTCTTCCCACTTTGCCCACGAATACAAAGGAATGTGACAACTGCCGTAAAAAACTATCTTAAACGACGCCGCGATGACTCGCGAATTTATCAAATGTTTTATGACTCAAAGGGACCTGATTTATTCCACAAAAAAAGCCCAGGATGTCCTGGGCTTTTCTTCTAAGTCGATTCAAATCGAATGACTACTTACGTCGTCGTGCGGCGGAGATGAATCCGAGCAGACCGAAGAGCATCAAAATGCAGGTGTTCGGTTCAGGTACGACGGAGAAAGCAACGTTGTCAACGACGAACGTCGAGTCACCACCAGCAGCGGGTGCCGTCGCGATCTTGACGACGATCTCTTCGGTCGGAGCCGTGAATTCGATGGCGGCAGGATACCAATCAGCATCGCCACCGACCGGAGGAGTAGCTCCGTTTCCACCGAAAACATCACTGGTATCAGCCGCGAGAATGTCATTCAGGTAAACGTAACCAACCGGGGAGTCGCCGCAGCAATTTCGAGAATTGAAATCCAACGTCATAACGTAGTCGGTACCTACGGTGAAACCGCTTACAGTCTGGGAGATGGATGAGGTCCCCTGGAGGAAGGCAACGTGCGTGTCGTTGTTACCGTTATCCCGGAAAGGTGCGGGATTATCATGATCTAAGTTGACGGGGTTGATACCACGTCCACCTTCGCCGGTCCAACCGGAAATCTGCTCTGGATTGCCGCCGCCAACATAGCCTGGCCAAACGGTGAATCCTAGAACNTCGTTCTCAAAGTCGCCGTTAACAACAACGGGCTCTGCAGAAACGGTTGACAATGTGCCGAGCATGAGGCAGACCACCAAAAGCGATCGCAACTGGAAAACCATTTTAATTCCTCCTGCTTGGACCAACAAAAAAAGGACGTTGCTCACGCACCCCAAACAAAAATCTGGGGCCCGANAGCGACGTCCTTAATGTGGTCGGTCAGTAGCGTACTCTTANNNGGGTTANCTTGGGNTNAACAGGTAACGTGNTNTNGANCCCAGNATAGTGGCGGCNAGTGCGGGTCGCAAGGAATATNTGNATTTTATTAAGTNNAAAAAGCTGAACAGCGTCGCTTACCAACAAAGAACGGCGCCGTNANCTGATCGGCTTGATTTACCTNTAAAAACTNGCTTCCTGTCTCTCAACGACCTTGCTGAAGNCGTTTGACGGACGCGCGAAATTTATCGGCGTTTGGATCCTTTTGCTCGATCGCCAGCGCCAGGGCACGTTGATAGACGAGAATCGCCTCCCTGGTTTGCCCTGCCGCTGCATAAGCGGTCGCCAGCGTATCGAGTACGCTCAAAGAATTGAACCGTGTGATTTGGGCGGCCTTTCTGGCCAACCTNACGGCTTCTTGTCGAGTCGCGTCATCTTGGCCTTCGGTTGCGAGTTGCCAAGCCAAATTGTTGAGAACCGGTACGTTGTCCGGATCCTGCTCGACCGCCAATCGATACAAATCGATGGTGATTTGTCCTTCCGACGTTCGGCGGTATGTCGGTTCCTGAGAGAGGCGACTTGCCAGTTTTGCCGCCAGGTTCGCACAGCCTTGCTGCCGTTTCATGCTCTGTTGGTTGTTGAGCAGGTATTGGGCCGCGTCCATCAACTCGCCTGCGACAGCCATCTGTGTCACAAGGCGAATGGGGGGACCCTGTGCTCGCGGTTGCTGCCANAACCCGCCAAAGGGCAATGCGGCATCGTAGCGTGCCTTGCCGACCAGTTCGAGTTTTGAAAGATCGTTCCGAATGACGTCATTTTCGACGGTTCCTCGATATATCGCCACCAAAGCACCTTTTCGATCGATCAGAAAGCTGGTTGGAACGGGCAGCGGTCGTTTTTGTGCGAACAGTAAATCATCCATAAATTGAAGTCGGTCGACCATCTGCTGAGAAGCAAACCCGAACATACCCNGTTGCTGATAAAGCTTGNCAACTTTTCGTACTTTTTCTTGAAGCTCGGGCCCCGCCTGATCATCCANCAGATCGACGGAAAGGGCTAACACAACCAGGTCCCGATCTTCCCTTTGCAGCTCAACTAACCGCTTCAATTCTTCACGNCAGGGAGCACACCAGGTTGCCCAGAGATTGATCAGGATTGGTTTTCCGGGAAGTCCGGGGGAAGCAATGGCTGCGGCGCTGCCATCCATCCTCTGGTACGGGAGCGCTGGCAGCGAAATTCGGCTGGCGAGCAATACAGCCGCCTGTTCTTTCAGCGGGGGTGGCTCAAAAAGCTTACTGCGAAGCGGAATCTTCTGTTCACGCGATGTTTTATCGGCGATGCCTGATCCCTCAATCAGCCGGTATGTCTCATTAGGTTGAACATTCGAAAAGCTCTCTTTCGTTCCGTTCGGCCACTCCACGATAACTTGGTTTATCTGAGTGACCTGTCCGANCCCGATGACAAGGCGCTTCGAGGCTTGAGACAGGAACCCCTCCCCCGCTCGCAACACCTTATGGAGTCGACTCGTTTTACCGGCGGAGACCACTTCGATGGTGACTCTCGCCCCGATCGCATCTCGATTGCCGCGAGTTCCCTGCAACTCAACCGATACGAAATCATTATTGNTCTGACAATCGTTGCGCAAGAAGCGGATTCGAGGAGCCGTCCGATTCATGGCAAAGACGTCTACATCGCCATCTTGATCCCAATCGGAGAGTGCATAGGCTCGTCCATCATCCGTAAAATCCAGTCCGGTCACACTTCCGACATTTGCAAACCTTGCACCGGACGATGCCCCCAGATTTAAAAATACACAGTTCCGTTCGTTACCACTGAGCGAGCCACCGTGATTAAGAATGTCGTCGAGTTCTCTTAACTGACTTCGATAGCTGGACTGTCCCGGTTGAGGGTTTCTGGCTTCCTCTGCNTTTGCGGGCGATTGCGACACGACCTGCCGCCAGAACTGACTTCAGAGGTCGTCGGGAATTTCTCCCGTGATGTAGCCATTGCTGACCAAGAGATCTTCCCAGCCATCGTTGTTCAGGTCGACGAAATTGGCCCCCCAACTCCATCGTCCCATGTCGACGCCAGCGGAGGCCGCCTGTTCCTTGAGTTGTTGNCCATTCANATTGANGTAAAGACTGTTTCCCGCCGCTAAACGTCGAAATCGCTCGCGTTGCGCTGCGGAATCACTTGGCCTAAATTCCGGTTGACGGGTGACTCGGTTTCCGGCCGACGAATACATATTGCCGACGTAAAGGTCATCTTGCCCATCGCGATTAACATCGCCTGCGGTTACCGACATCCCAAAGGCACCATGTAGAATTCCGAATTCGGAACCTTGTTCTTCGAATTGCTGGCCGTTCCACAGAAAGAGCTGATCCGGGCCGAAGTCATTGGCAACGTAAAGATCTTGATCGGCATCGTGATCGATATCGATCCAGATAGCAGCGTAGCTGAACCTGCGATTGTCCTGCCCTAGGCCGCTGGAGGCGGTTGCATCCTCGAATCGCCATTGCCCTANATTTTGCAGTAAAACATTCCGCCCACCATTGCGGGCGTCGAAATAGGGAACGGGAACCGGTAATGATTCGACGTCGGCTCCCGTTGGAAAATAACCGCAGGCGTAAACATCCAGGTATCCATTTTGATCATAATCGGCAACGGCCAGACTGTAGGCATCTTGAACCTGCTTGAAGACTCCCTTGAGCTCACAACGACGTCCCGTGTTTTCGAACGCCAACAAAGCCGTACTTGTTGTNAGCAACAAATCTTGATCCCCATCATTATCAAGATCTGCCCAAATCGCCGCGTGAGAGTTGTCCAGGAGATTGACTCCCCAGGTTTCGGTCGCATCAACAACGGTCCCGTTGGCTTGTTGCAGATAGAGTCGATTGGGTAACCCGCCTGGCTGGCAAACGTAAAGATCATCCCACCCATCTCCATTGACATCTGCAATACTCGCGCCGTTTTGCGAGGCGTTGAGGATGCCATGAAAGACTTCAATACGTCGTTGCCAATGGGCTTGTCCGAATTGAAGTTGCTGACGGAAAGAGTTCGTATTTCGGAACAAGGCCTCCGTCTGGTCTGAGAAGATTGCTTTTCCACCCGGGCTATCGACCTCAACCAGTTCGATCTCTTGGATCTCGATTTTTTGGATACGAGGCAAAGGTTGTTTGGCGTCTCCATCGATATCATCGATCCAGGTAATCCGCCATTTAGAAACAGCTTCGCAGCGGGAATTCTGAGAGCTTCCCGCCAGTGACGCCAGGACATCCGTCTTCACTTGATCAACGCCGAGCTCGACACCAANGACTTTGAATTTGACTCGTTCAAGCGACGCGAGCTGGAATAGTTGACTCCAAGCGTTCCTCAGGGCGTCAATCCCGTTGATGGACCTTGGATCGCCCTTTCTGCGCCGAACTCGATATTCACTTTGTTCGATACGTTCTTCGCGAGAGGGAAAGATGGCGAGCAGAGGGGGTGCGTCTGTGTAAACTTTTTTTNNCGCAACGAGCTGCTTNCCNAGCACGGCAAGAACCTGGCCGGCACGGNCGTTAAACGATTCCGCTTTCCACTCGACGTTCCCCTGCGCAATCTGAGTCGAAACGCAGGTGGTCATCAGGATGGCGGCAAATCGGATTCGCTGNCACAGACACACCATTTCACACCTGAATTNTACGGTTTCCCCTCGATTATATTTCCTGAACACGGAAATCGCTTGCCAAGAATGGCGATCTTCAATTACTTTTTTACGTCATCTTTGAGCCATGACATTGGCTCACCGCTCGATTAAAATCGGATCGCCCTATCTGGAAATTCCGTTTTCAACAACGAGGTCCCACGATGAAAACATTTCTTAACATCATGGCCATGGTTGCCATGTTATTCACTGCCCCCACCTTGCTGGCGAATGAGCTAGTGATCAATGGTGATTTTGAGACTGACGTCGAAGAATTCGTTGTCTGGCCCGGTTATGTNGGTGGCGCGAATGACGCNGGTGACNCNAANCCGAATGAGGTCCCAGAATGGTTTGGATCTGGGGGCCGTGGAATTAACCCTGTGTTTGCTCCGAGCAACCCTCCTGACATCAATAGCTGGATTGGCACCGGCGGACGCGGCATCAATCCAGTTGATTCCGGCGAGGCACCGTTCCGTGACAACGGTGAAAANGAATCGTTCGTTGCCTTTCTTCAGGGGAACGCAGGAATCGCACAGGACATTACGGGGCTTTCCGTCGGGACNAACTACACGTTGAGTTGGGAGTTCAATGCCCGTGATTGCTGCGGAGATATTCCGATCGGTGGTTTGACCTTGAATGGTTCCGAGATTGATGTCTCGGAATACACCGAAGAAATTTTCCCGGTGGGTGGCATCGAACCTTGGTATTTCGCCGAACACACCTTCGAAGCCGAATCGTCCAATCTGTCTCTCGAATTCTTCGGCATGGCAGCAGCGGGCGGTGACGCAACCTTACTGCTCGATAACATCGGGCTTTTCGCCGACGGTGGAGCGACCAATGTTGTCCAGAACGGCGACTTTGAGACAGACCCAGAAGATTTCGACGTCTGGCCTGGATACACTGGCGGTGACGGTGGAAACAATGCACCCTTCCGAGACAATGGCGATAACGACACNNCCGTGGCGTTTCTCCAGGGNGCAGCCAACCTCGGGCAAGTTGTNGAAGGCCTCGTCGTCGGCGAAGANTACACCTTGAGCATGGATGTAAACGCCCGCAATTGCTGTGGCGACATTCCCATCGGTGAACTGTATATCGACGGAGACTTCATGGAAGATTTCCCCGAACCAGGCCTCGACGGAATCGTCGAACCGGTTGGCGGTACCGAACCGTGGTACCGCTATGAGATGACCTTTGTTGCAGAATCCGCATCGATGGAACTCCTGATCCAGGCAAGTCCCCTTGAAGGTGGTGACTCGACGCTGATCGTTGATAACGTCAGTGTTTTGGGTGCAACCTCGGTGGTCCCGGGCGATTTCAATAATGACGGGCTATTGACCGCAATCGATATCGATCTGCTAAGTGAAGAAGTTCGAGCCGGGACAAATCTACCGGAATTCGACCTCAACGCTGATTCCCTCGTGAATGATGCGGATCGGGCGATCTGGGTCGATGAATTGAAGTTCACCTACTTCGGTGATTCGAATCTGGACGGTCAATTCAATTCCAGTGACCTTGTTTTGGTCTTCACTCGTGGAAAGTACGAAGACGGCGTACCCTTCAATGCAGGTTGGGCCGATGGCGACTGGAACGGCGATGCAGAGTTCAACAGCAGTGACTTTGTAACGGCCTTTGCTGGAGGCGGGTTCGAACAGGGCCCCAGGCAGGCTGCACAGGTTGTTCCTGAACCCGCGTCCGCATCGATGGCTCTACTGGGAGCCTTGCTACTGGTCGCCTTGCGTCGTCGCAAGTAACCCAGGCACGCACTGATTCGGTCCAATTGTTTGATGACCTTTGAACCGGCACCGGACCTCGCGTCTGCTGCCGGTTTTTCATGCCCGGCCAATCCGCCATCAGGCAATGTATTCGCTTTCTCGCGTCGATCGTATGCCATACCGCGTAAAGGCGATTGCTGTATCGGACCTCTTAATCGGATACTAGAGGCAACGGGAGACGTCGATAGAATAGATACCAGGTTCTCGGTGGAAATATCGATGAGCCCTGCAATCGGCACGAATCTTCCTTGCATGGATGGTAACGGTAATGGTGCTTCCTCTCTCTGATGACAATTCCGGTCGATCTTCGATCCCGATTGTCACCTGGTCCATCATCCTTCTGAATGTCGTTGTCTTTTTTGTATTGCAGGGGAGCGGCGCGAACACTGAATTCACCTACGCTTACTCGACCGTTCCTGCCGAAATCGTCTCCGATCGTGACCTTGTCACCGAAAACCGCATCGTCCGCGAGACCAATCAACACGGCCACGTTGATCAATATGAAACCCCCGGGCTTCAGCCGACCCCCATTCCGGTCTACCTCACGTTGGTCACATCCATGTTTATGCACGGTGGCTTAATGCACCTTATGGGTAACATGTGGTTCCTGTGGATCTTTGGTGACAACATCGAACACGACATGGGACCGTTTCGTTACATCGTCTTTTATTTGCTCTGCGGTATTGTCGCGTCGCTCGCTCACGTGTTACTGAACACCTCGGGCCCCAACGCTGAAATCCCCTGCCTCGGAGCTTCAGGGGCTATTTCCGCGGTCATGGGCGCCTACCTGATTCTCCACCCCAAACGGCGAGTCACGGTCCTGTTACTGCGAGTCGTGACTCAAGTCCCCGGATACGTCGCCGTGGGTCTCTGGTTCCTTTTCCAGGTCGTCAGTGGCTTGGCTACGGGCGGGGGAACCGCGGCCGGCATTGCCTACGGGGCTCACATCGGTGGTTTCGTGATCGGAGCGATGTTCGCGATTCCTTTCATGGCGGGCAGACCGAAATCCCGGTGAAACAGATCAACGACGCCCGCCTCTCCAGCGATATCCTTTGCACAAGGCCGCGAACACTGTTTCAATAGATAAACTTGAAGTCTAGAATTCTCGCGATCTGGTCATCATCAATTACACTGAATTAGGCGCAATTCATTTCTGAATGAGACACTCTATGCACTTCCTAAAGGAATCTCGCAAATCTCTGAAATACACATCGTCTCCTCATCTCGCTCAGTGGTTGTGGGAAGCCAAGACCAGCCTGGCCGTGACGACGTATGAGGTCGGCAAGTGTTTTCTCATTGGCTTAAATGCCGAACAGGGATTCAGCTTTTTTGAACGCACCTTTAATCGGTGCATGAGCCTCTGTGTATCCGATGATGCCGAAACCATTTGGATGTCGACTCTCTACCAGCTCTGGCGATTCCAAAACGCAGTTCAATCAAACGACCACCAAGGACATGACCGCGTTTATGTCCCCCAAGCCGCCTACACCACAGGTGATCTGGATATCCATGACATTCACTTGGGTCAAGACAACAGGCCTGTCTTCGTTAATACGTTATTCAGTTGTCTTGCCTCCACGAATGAGACTCACAGTTTCACGCCCGTATGGAAACCCTCCTTCATTTCCAAGTTAGCGCCCGACGATCGCTGCCATCTCAACGGGCTGGCCATGACTTCAGCAGGGCCGAAATATGTGAGCGCGGTATCCGCATCGGATTCAGCTCAAGGGTGGCGTTCCGAGCGTGACAAGGGCGGCATCGTCATTGACTGCGAATCGCAAGAGACCGTGGCCACGGGATTATCCATGCCTCATTCGCCTCGTCTGTATCGTGACCGACTTTGGATCCTGAATGCAGGGACGGGCCACTTTGGACAGATTGACCTCGCAAGCGGTCGATTTGAGCCGCTGACTTTTTGTCCAGGATTTCTGCGGGGCATGTCCTTTATTGGAAATTATGCCTTAGTCGCCACCTCAAAACCTCGAGACAATCAGGCTTTCCAAGGCTTAAAACTTGACGATGAGTTATCCGAACGGAAAATGAAGGCGCAATGCCAGCTGTGTATTATCGATCTGACCACGTCTGAGTTAGTTCACTGGTTACGTTTCGATGGATTGGTGAACGAACTCTATGATGTCACCTGCTTGCCCGGGTCGCGACGTCCGATGATGATCGGTTTACAAAACGAAGAAATTCACCGCACGCTTTCGATCGGCGAACCGTCCTAGAGAATCCTCACGTTCATTCATTATGTTCAATCCTCGCCTCAAACACCGATATCGGCGCATTCGCCCATTCTTTCCTTTACCGGAGGAATTGGAGCATCGGTATTTGCTCACTGGGGATACAGGCGTCGATGAACAAGATTTATTCAGGGAAGTCGATCTCGCGGAGATTCAGGATCTGGGGGTGACCATTTTCGGTGCACACGCTGGCGATCTCAGCGGCCGGTCGGTCACGGATGCAGGCGATGTGAATGGCGATGGATACGATGATCTTGTGATCGGTGCGGAGGGTGCCACCGGCCTTGGAGGAGCTGAAAAAGCGGGCGTCAGTTACCTGTTGTTTGGCAGCAGCGACTTTCGCACCGCTGGCGATATTGACCTGGCCAATCTGGGAACTCGTGGAATCAAACTGATTGGCATCGAAACACTGGACGCTAGTGGCAAAACCGTCGCATCGGCTGGCGATGTCAATGGAGACGGATTCGACGATTTTCTAATTGGCGCTGGACGCGCTGATGGCAGAGACAACCGCTATGCTCTATCCGGAGAGACCTATTTGATCTTTGGTCGACCTGACATTGGCGACGCAGATATCGAATTGAACAATCTGGAAGGAATTGGAGTCGTTCTCAACGGCTCAGGACCGGGCGATCACAGCGGTTGGCTTGCTGCGGACCATGCCGGCGATGTTAACGGCGATGGCCTCGACGATTTCATCATCGGCGCCCCGTATGCGAGCATCCCCGACAAGGTTTTCAATATCGGAGAAAGCTACTTGCTCCTCGGACGTACAACCTGGCCAGATTCGATTGAACTGGGCGAGGATTCGGGCGTCCTTACGTTTGAAGGTGCAACCTTCTTCGACAAGAGCGGGCGTAATGTGAGCGAGGCGGGTGATTTCAATGGCGACGGCATTGATGATTTTGCAATCGGAGCACCGAATGCGGATCCTCCTACCGGAGGAGACATTCATGGGATGGCTTATATCGTCCTCGGTCAACGGGAATGGTCGTCTGCACAGCGGCTGAAACTTGGTGCTCTCGAAGATTCCACGATCACCATCATCGGAAATGATCCGTATGACGATACCGGTGCTGCGATCAGCGATGCAGGTGACATCAATGGCGATGGCTTCGACGATCTTCTAATTGGTGCCTACTCGGCAGATTCGATAAACAATGAACGCACCATTGCTGGTGAGAGTTATGTTGTTTTTGGACGCGCGGATCAACCGGAAGATGGCATTCTTGATCTCCGCCAAAATCCCCCTTCCGTGACGCGATTTTACGGCGAAGCGACCAAAGACCGACAGGGACGCTCCGTTGCAGGCCTGGGCGATATCAACGGCGATGGTTTTCCTGATGTGGCCATGGCCTCACAAACCGCGAACTCGCTGAATGACACTCGAAGTATTGCCGGGAAAACGTATCTTTTTTACGGCGGGCCGCATTGGCCAGAGACTGATTTGGACTTAGCCGACGTCAATTATTCCGGCATGCGTATTCACGGGGCGAGAGCTGGTGACCAAAGCGGTCGCTCCGTAAGCCGTGCGGGTGATGTTGATGGCGATGGATTCCAAGATTGGATTCTCGGCGCATTTTTTGCCGACGGGCCAGAGAACACCCGCAGCCTGGCCGGAGACAGTTATGTGTTCTTCGGAGACGATTTTCTCGGGAACGTCACGCACCTGGGAACTCCCTTCGAGGACAATCTCGAAGCCTCTCCCGATCCCGATCTGATCGTGAGCGGTACAGGCCATGACACCATCTCGCGTCTCGCCACGAGTGATGTTTGTCGAACGGGCCAAGGAGACGACGAAATCAGTATCGATCAGCTCGATTTCCTCCATGTCGATGCTGGCAATGGCATCGACACTCTCCGGTTTCCAATGGACGGGACGATTGATTTACGAACGATATCTGGCAAGGTCAACAGTATCGAACGTATCGACCTGACGTCCTCACATGAGACGCTTTTGCAGCTCGATCCCGACACGTTGCTCGGCCTCAGTGACGAATCCAATGAGTTGATTGTCGAGCTGGGTGTGAATGACCGGGTCGATGCCGGAGATGATTGGACGATCATTCCACCGGACGATCGCGATTATCTCGCGCAGCGGCACGGAAACGCGATCCTCCTGACCACCCCGGACCCCGGCGACGCAAATCTGGACGGCGTCTTTAATTCAACCGACTTGGTCACTGTCCTGTTGGCAGGGGAGTTCGAAGACGGCATCCCCAACAATTCCACCTTCCGCGAGGGGGACTGGGACGGCGACGGTGATTTCACCAGCTCCGACTTCATCCTTGCGCTTCAGGCCGGAAATTACCTTCGGGCGGCTCAGCCTATTGGGCGATTTGCAGTGGCTGCTTGGACCGTCCACCTGCAACAGCCAACCGCCTCAGAAACAAAACCCGATCCAGTTAAGCAGTGCTGCCTCGAAGCACCTCTCCTGTCCACCGTTCAGCAGCCTCCGTGGTATAACCTAACGATCGAACAAGGGGAATCGCCGACGACTCTCGTCCTTCGTCAACCACTCAACCCGCTCGCAGTCGATGAATTGCTCATCGACCTCTGACCCAGCGCGCCTTCAACTGCATTGTCCGGCTCACCCAACTTACTCGGCCTGGAAAGCGGGATTCACACGGGGCTCTTTCGCGCCGACACGAAAAAGTTCAGCATCAAGTTTTGCCTGCATCAGCTTGACTCGATCGGGCAATTCGCTTGCAAGATTCGTTGTCTCCCCTAAATCATCCTTGAGGTGGTAGAGCTCATGTCCCCCCTCGTACCATCGGATCAACTTCCAGTTCCCGTCGCGTACGATTCCATAGGGGCCAGGTGCATGACGATAATGGGGAAAATGCCAATAGAGTGATCGCGGTGTGGGACCCGTCGAAGGATCACGCAGGATCGGCACAAGCGAGTGACCATCCAGTAAATCAGTATTTTGGGACGAGGTGCCGGTGGCGTCAGCAATCGTGGGAAACAGATCAACACTGGTGACTGGTACCGAAGAGACGCTTCCGGGCATAACAACCCCTGGCCATTTCACAATTAACGGAACTCGAATTCCGCCCTCGTACGCATAGCCCTTTCCAGATCGCAAGGGCTTATTGTCTGTGGGACCAACGAGCCCGCCATTATCGGAGGTAAAAATGATGAGAGTGTGTCCGGTAAGTCCATGAGCATCGAGCGCATCGGTAATCGTTCCAACTGCATCATCGACGCTTTCGATCATGGCGGCATATTTCGCCTTCACCTCAGTCTTGCCTTCCCGACGGTATTTCTCTGTCACGTCATCAATCGCCTGAATCGGCGTATGAACAGCATAGGGACAGTAGAACAGGAAAAATGGTTTGTCATGGTGTTCGGCGATGAAATTTTGCGCCTCGTCAGCTTCCCGATGCGTCAAATACTCGCCTTCACTTCGAGGTGTTAACTGGCCGTCGAAGTTATAGCGACGATGAAAATAGGGATCGAAGTAGGAAGGTGGTTGGCCGAGATCGCAGCCTGCAATATTGCGATCGAAACCTTGGGCCGTCGGGTACCATGCCGGATCACCCAGATGCCATTTCCCAATGTGACAGCTTTGATAACCGCGTGCTTTGAGTAATTCAGCGACGGTTTCCTCTTCATGTTCCATCCAATACGGATTAGGCGGACAAAGCAATTTACGTTTGGGCCCACCCACATAATCGGTTGGGTTCTGATCAGGCGTTCCGAGATTGCCGCGTTGAAAACGAGCTCGGATCCAATCCGTAATTCCCGTGCGAGCCGGTGATTTTCCAGTCATCACGGCCGCTCTCGTTGGACTGCAAACGGCACAGGCAGCATAGGCGTCGGTAAAACGAATGCCACTCGCCGCCAACGCATCTATATTTGGCGTTTTAAAATAGTCGCTGCCCTGACAGCCGAGATCCATCCAGCCGAGGTCATCGACCAGAATCAATACGACGTTGGGAGGTTGCGATCGAAAATTCTCTGCCGTGACTCGTTTGTCTATACCTAATCCCAGCAGAGTCCAAATGGCCAGAACAGTTAACGAACACCAGCAGCAAATAGGCTTTCCGAAATACATTTTTTTCTCCAGAACTTTTAAACCAATCGCCCAGTATTCTACACCGTTCCGGAAGGGAATACCTGCCTCCTTCAAATTGCATCGCTTACGAAGCGTCCGAGCCGGGTGTCCGTTGGCGGCTCAACAACATTGCTGGAATCAACAAGCAATCGAACTTGCCGCCTTGTCTTCTTCTGTGCCGGATAGCTACGCATGAACAGACTCTTTCGACGAGATCCCCTCGTTCTTGCGTTTTTCAATTTGATTGACAGTTTGAATCGTAAAGAATTGGTGACAAATCGACATTCGTGTTAATTTGCTTGCAGAAGTCCATCGCGGAGGACCGTACTCGAATTAGAGTATGAACAGGCGGTCCCTTTATCAGCAACTCGTGATCCTGCTTGAAGATGTATTTCCGTAAGGCACTCAAAAAGCTTGGCAAATCTACTTCACTTGAGGTCGAAGTACGTTTTGATGGCAGTCAGCTGCAGCCGTCAGCGTGTAACCTTCGTCGATATCTCGCAATTGCATGCCTGGCAGTTGTGTTGCTTCCCGCAAATCAACTGCACATCGCACCTGCTCGAGGGCAGATAGCGACTCCCAAGCCGCCCATCCCGACAGGAGATGTCTCGGTCTACCTGAGTTCATTTGTCACCGGTCTTCCTGTTGAACAGGAGTTCCTGACGCCTGTCTTCACTCAGCGAGTGGGGCCGACGGATCTGGCTGAGGTGCCCGACGGATCCGGAGATTTAGTGCTGACCAATTATGGGGGCACCGCCTACCGCATTGATGCAGCAGGCCGAATGCCGGATCGACCATTTCTCGATCTGCTCAATCCCGCTAGTTCATCCTACAGCCCAAACTTTGAATTTGGAGGTGCGCACGGGCTCACCTCAATCGCCTTCCACCCTCAATTTAACGATCCGCTTCATCTCGGACATCGAAAGTTTTACACCATCGAACCTGAAACAAGTGGCTCAGGAGTTTCAGACTTTGTTGAGTCCATTATCCCCGGTGACCACCACCAGGAAGCCGTTTACGAATACACACTCGAAACCACCGATGCCCAATCCTGCCTCAGCGCATGTGCTGCGAGTAAGCGAGCTCTCTTGCGTGTCCAGCAACCGGGCTGGCATCACAATCTTGGCGATCTCCTATTTGATGACGGCGAAATCCTTTACGTCTCTTCGGCCGATGGCAACGTGGGTGGCCGCGTTCCACCGGTGATGTCGGATAACTCACAGGTGTTAAGCAATGTCTTTGGCAAAATACTTCGCATTGATCCGTTAGGAACAAATAGCACCAATGGCCGATACGGAATTCCCAACGACAACCCGTTCGTTGATGGCGAGGGGAGTAACTTGGACGAGATCTATGCGTATGGATTGCGAAACCCATTCCGCATTGACTTCGATCTCGAAACCGGTGATATGTATGCTTCTGAAACTGGCGAAATCTCCATAGAAAGCGTTGAAAGAATAACAAAGGGTGGAAACTTCGGCTGGAACCTGAAAGAAGGCAGTTACCTCTTCGACCGCCGGACACGAGAGGTTTCCGACGACTTTGACTTTGACGAAAACGGACGGGGTGATGTCGCCCAGGCCCATGACCTTATCGAACCGATCATCGAATACGATCGAGATGAAGGCCGCGCCGTGGTCGGCGCCGTTCCTTTTCGAGGCGACAGCTTGCCGAAACTGGATGGCAAGATCATCTTTGCCGATTTTATCGGTCGCCTATTTCATGGGGACCCAATTACCGGGGAACCTTACCACGCCCTGATCGATCCGCAGGGTGGCGCATTGCCCTACAACATTCATTCAGTGAACCAGGACTCGGACGGCGACGTTTACCTGCTCGGAATCACACGCGAGAACGATGTTTTTGATGGCGTGATTATGAAGCTCTTCGCAACACCGACCACGGTCGGCGATACCAATGGTGATGGTGCATTGAATTCGGCCGACATCGACCTTCTCACGAAACTTGCCCGAGAGGAGTCCCGAGAAATACAATTCGACCTTTCCGGTGACGGCGTATTGAATAATCTGGACCGACTGTTTTTGATCGACAACATCTTTCAAACAAATCTGGGGGATGCGAATCTCGACGGACGCTGGACATCTGCGGATTTGGTCATCGTTTTCCAAGCCGGCGAATATCAAGATGAACAGCCGAATAACTCAGGCTGGAGCGAAGGCGATTGGAATGGAGATGGTGATTTCACCAGCCGTGATTTTGTGATTGCGCTTCAACGAAACCGTTATGGGGACGACAACGCGGCGATCTTGGTCCCTGAACCAGTCTTCGGAATCAGCCTGGCCTTACCCGTCTTACTTGTCCTCTTAGATCGCCGCCGTTCTTGCTGAAGTGGCAACTCTCCATCATTGGAATCATACATTGTTACTTCCACCGATCCGTTCACGGCCAGCCTGAGATTGCAAAACGAATTCCGCGATGCCATGGTCGTGTCACCCTGGTATACTTCGGCCAGATTCGGGGCGGCATGAATCCGCCAAGCGTTCCATCACTTGTTGCGTGAACCATCATGTCCTCACTCGTTCTGGCACTTCTTGCTTTTTTACCGATCATCGTCGTCGGAGTTTTTCTTGTCGTGTTGCGTTGGCCCGCAAGTCGGGCAATGCCGCTTTCCTACGCGACGGTTGCTGGCCTGGCCTTGTTCGTCTGGCAAGTCCCAGGGATTCAAGTAGCCGCCGCTTCGATCAAGGGCCTCGTGGTCGCATTCACGCTTCTCTACATTATTTTTGGAGCCATCCTACTACTGGAGACCTTGCGAGAAAGCGGCAGTCTGCAGGTCATTCGTCAGGGTTTTTTTGACATTTCGCCGGACCGTCGAGTCCAGGTGATCATCATTGCATGGCTGTTCGGCTCATTCATCGAAGGCTCTGCTGGTTTTGGCTCGCCCGCAGCGGTTGCGGTGCCACTCCTGGTGGGGCTGGGCTTCCCACCGATGGCAGCTGTTGTATCCGGGATGCTAATCCAAAGCACACCTGTTTCCTTCGGCGCTCTCGGCACTCCTATTCTGGTTGGTGTGGGGACGGGCTTAACGGATGACCCTAACGTGCTCGCCTATGCAGAATCCTTAGGTTACGTTTCAAGCGGTGGACAGCTTCCCCCTGAATTCCTCGCGCTGATTGGATTCAGGGTTGCCTGCCTGCATGCCGTCGCAGGAACTTTGATTCCCCTGATCGTCGTGACGATGATGACTCGATTTTTTGGACCGGTTCGAACGATGCGTGAAGGGCTGAAGATATGGAAATTCGCACTCTTCGCCGCTGTCTCCATGACGATTCCCTACGTCATCGTTGCTTACACTCTCGGCCCTGAATTTCCCTCGATCCTGGGTGGGCTGTCCGGATTGATCATTGTCGTGAGTGCGGCGCGTGCTGGCTGGTTTATGCCTGACAAGGGCGAACCCTGGGAATTCGCACCTCGATCGGAGTGGGAGCCGGATTGGATTGGAAGCCTGAAAGTCCTGGATCCTCCGGACCGCCCCAAGACAGGGCTCTTCGTCGCCTGGCTTCCGTATTTGTTGGTCGCCGTATTACTCGTGCTTACCCGTTTGCCCCAACTAGGAATCGACGAGTTTCTTCGGTCAACACTCACGATGACCCAAGAACAGTTTTTTAACACCGAGATCAACATCAAGGTCGAGCTTTTGTACTCACCCGGCACCATCTTCATCGCTGTCTCTATCATCACGTTTTTAATTCACCTTTGTTTTACGGGTATGCGACCTGGTGTATACGGGGCGGCCTGGAAGCGTGCCTCTCGCACGATCGCCGCCGCCTCCGTCGCTTTGGTCTTCACGATTCCGATGGTTCAAGTTTTCATCAACTCAGCAAACGGCACGGCAGGTTATGACAAAATGCCGATCGTCTTGTCGGAGGGAATTGCGGCAATCACCGGTTCTGCGTGGCCACTCTTTGCACCGCTAATTGGCGGTTTTGGAGCCTTTGTCGCGGGCAGTAACACCGTGAGCAACATGATGTTTTCTCTCTTCCAATTTGGGGTGGGGCAACGAATTGGTGTCGACCCGGTGTGGATCGTCGCCTTACAGGCTGTCGGCGGCGCCGCCGGAAACGTGATTTGCGTCCACAATGTTGTGGCAGCCTCAGCTGTCGTCGGCCTCGTAGGTCGAGAGGGAATCGTCATTCGGAAGACGTTACCTGCATTCTTCTATTACGCACTCCTCTCCGGCTTCCTGGGTTATGCAATCGTATGGCAGCAGCAGCGAGGCTTCGTCAACCTAGGCAGTGTGTTGTTCATCGCCACCGTCGCCGGGATTGTCGTATTCATGATCTGCCAAATACGCTCGAAAGTCGCCAGCCAGATAGCACCGCGACGACAGCACTGACTCGAGCCTTGTCGCGAAATCTTGCCACGCGCACAAATTCATCACAACCCTTACAGCCTGCCCACTCAATAGCCGACCTGTCTCAGTAGCAACGGACTCGTCGTATTCGATCCGTATTCTCGATCCAAATAGAAACGGACATGGCAAGCGATCAATTCCAAGAGCAATGGTCCGCGTTTTCAAACAGAAACGCGGTTCCCCTGACACTTCTTTGTCTTGCCGCATTTTACGCTAGCGGATGTGCTTATACCGGCAGTGTCCGAGACTATGTGCACAATGGCTTCAAGGTCGGGCCGGAGTACCAGAAACCGGCGGCCGCCGTCGAACAAGACTGGATCGACAGTTACGATAAACGCCTGCTGCAAGAGCTACCGCGCGATCCAAGCTTGATTCTGACGATTTATGAAGACAAGAAGCCGTGGAGCCCCGACTTTGGTGTTAAGCCGTTGACGCCCGAGGTCATCGCCTCGACCGAACCACGTATCGAACAGGGCGCCGAGTTGGTGCACAAGAAGGGTTGTCTTTACTGCCACGACATCAGCGGCCAGGGTGGCCATCGTGGTCCTGAATTAACGCTGATCGGAAGTCGTCTTACGCGTGACGACCTGATCATTCGAATCAACAACGACGGATACAACATGCCGGCCTTTGCGACGTCCATGGATGCTGATGAGCTCGATTTGATCGTCGATTTCCTTTTAACTCGACGTGATCCTTCTCCAGTGATCTCAACGGATCCCACTCCAACTACCAACGCCCCTTAAGTTTGGACCGAGACCATGCGTTTCCTGCCTTTCGCAATTTGCATTATTGCGAGTTTCTTTTTCCTCTATTAGGGTTCCGCGGTCCAGTGACTGTAGTGGTTTATGGCAGCTGCCTTCGCACTTCACGAAAAACCCCCTGCCCTAACCGACACCTCAGCCTCTTTATTGCCGCGTCTTACAAATATTCGCGAGGTATTCCGCCACATCGGCTTGGCTGTGGCAAAACAAGCGATGGAAGATGGCGTCGCACCCGCTCGATCCGGCGACGAATTAGAATCGCGAGTTGACAAAACAATGTGGACGCCCGAATACCACCAATCGATGTCGTGGCCAGGGGCAGATTGCAACAGATCAATCGGGGCAATGTGCTGCGTAATGAACTCTTACGGTCGATTACTGAATCGCCAACGAATCGTAGCCTGAATTCGGTGATTGTCCCCCAACACGTGCCCGTCAACCTTGGTGGAATTTGTAACCCGCCGCTGACCATATAAATACTCGACCCCTACATCCACGTAGGGCACGGGGCTCCAAATGATATTTGTTGACGCGTAATTTGCGTAGTGATAGGTCCCGTCAGAGTTGTCTTGCTCAATAAAACCGGAGTCCATGTAGACATAACCGAACGTTGTCGAGGATCTCAAATAGGGAGCCCACCAATGCTCATAGCCGACCCAACCAGAGACGGAAGGAATCGACTTCAGATTTGGATCTGTGCTTGACCGAAACGCCGCATCAAGATTCAAACCTAACGTGTCTTCGTTATAGTTCCCGATGCCTTCACCCAGGTTCCCTGCGATGACAAAACGATCCTTGCCCCAGGTCTGAATTCCAGCACTCGCCGACGTACCCCAACCGCAGACCGAGGATCGGTAATCGACTCCCTTTGCCAAGAGATACCGATACAGACCGGTTAATTCGATATGCACTCGATCCGTCTCGTAGGCCAATTTGCCGATGAGCGACGGCAGTCGATTGACAACGTATGCGTTCTCATTATTCTCCGGCAGAGTGATACCCGACTTGGCGTACTCACACCCGAGAATCCAGAAAAGGCCAGAGTCCTCCGACGTCGCCATACAGGGAATCTTGACACTGAATTGAGGATAACGGACCCAAGCCGCAGCATTTGGACCTTCAAAGTCAAGCGTCGAAGGTTGAGCACCCTGGTTTAACCAAAGCGTGTAGTCATAGCCGACCTTGATCCAGCCCCAACGAATGTAAGCCTTGTAGAGTTGAAATTCCGTCTCGTAGGCGCTCTTCGTCAAATTAAAACGCGTGACCGTGCAGAGATTGCCATATCGAGTCGGGCTCTCCAACACGGCGTCCATCAACGTCTGATTAGGACTCAAGGCCGAACGCTTTACTCGTCGGGCCGCCTCGCCGCCGACAGGTATCAAGGCGGTAATGAACTCACGAACGAAAGGCTTGCCTGGATCTAAACCGAGCGCCTTGAAGTCGTGCATTGCGTCGAGCTGCAACCGAGCCGACACCGTGAACTTCACACAACGGCCCGTCACGTCAAAATCGGTGGGACCTGGCGTGTGGTAATCCGGACAATGATTCTGTGAAAGATAGGCATACCCCTCCAACAATCTGTCGGGAACCAGGTCGACGACATCGATATCTTTGGGTGAAATGGATCCCGATCCGACATAGGTCGGAATCGAATGAGGCAGGCGTCGTATCTGGGAGCTCTCAATTCTCGAAAAATTCGCCAGCGTCACTTCACCGACGGAAAGCTCAGCGCCAGAGAGTGTAGACCACGTCCCCAGCCACGCCAGAAAAGCAACTAGCAGCCTATTTCNTTTGGCGTCCCAACATATCATTCGATGGCCCTGCCGAATAATGAATCTTCCATCTTCTGTATCGCCTCGTGAAACTGACGAAATAAAGTTGAAACGAGTTGCAAGACAAATTCCGTCCCCCCCCGTTGCTCGACTTTTCCTGCGACTGCATGCACCGCTTGCAGTCGCGCGACTGCAGCTGGATCGATTGCACACAATAGATCAACTGCGTCTGAATCGTCATCAACAAATCGAGAGACAGCAGCGTTCGATCTGCTGACTTCCACAGCAATCTTTTCATATCGCGAAATCGAACCATTCTCACGCTGAGTGGCGTCTCCACCAGAAAACGCACTATTCAACTCAATTTCCAGAAACCAATCTCCCTGGGACGCCGCCTCTCAGGATGCTCACACTCATCAACAGGCTCATCCCTCTACGCGATGAGAAAAGTATGAGTAGGAAATGGATCGAGCGTCCTCTGGAATACAAAACAATGACGGTCGCCTCCTCACGCCGTCGACAAATCCAGGTGCCCAACTGGACATGGCCGACTGACCGGTTAGCTTTCTGGTTAGACCAACGTTCCGAAGACGCCAAAAGTCTGAAGAAACGAGCCCCATGATTCCAGAAACTCAACACGAAAGAGTCGTAGTCATCGGCGGCGGCTTTGGCGGTATCAATGTCGCCAAGGGCTTGAGTCATTCGCCCGCTTCAGTGGTTCTCGTCGACCGCCGCAATTTCCACCTATTTCAACCCTTGCTCTATCAGGTGGCAACGGCAGAACTGGAACCATCCAACATTGCGGCTCCGTTGAGACAGATCTTTGCGGACCAGAAAAACGTCGATATTGCTCTTGGCGACATCACGAGCATTAACCTTGACCAGAAGACGGTCGAGTTTGACGGAGGTGAATGCAGCTACGACTACCTGGTGATTGCAATGGGGATGCGACAATCGTATTACGGGCATGACGAGTATAAGCAATTCGCACCTGGCCTTAAATCCATTGACGATGCTCTCGAGGTACGACGACGAATCTTGCTTGCCTTTGAAAAGGCTGAATGGGAGAAGAGCGAAGAGGCCCGTCGNGCGAAACTTNCCTTTGTTGTCGTCGTTGGCGGCGGTCCCAGGGGTGTCGAACTTGCCGGTACAATCACGGACGTTGCCAAGGAAACGCTANATCGAGAATTCCACCGCGTTCAACCGTCAACTGCCCGAGTCATCCTCGTTGACGGTGGCCAACGTTTGGTGCCGGCGATGCCCGAAGACCTATCTCAGAAGGTCCACGATGTGCTCGATCGAATGGGAGTCGATATTCGTTTGGATAGTCGCGTGACGGACGTGGACGACACAGGAATCGACTTGGAAACCGAACGCATTGATTCCGAAAACGTATTTTGGGTAGCGGGAGTACAGGGACAAGCGGTCGCTAAAACATTAGGCGTTGAATTAGACCGTGCGGGTCGCATTGTTGTCGGTCCCGACATGTTGATTCCCAATCATCCCGAGGTATTTGTGATCGGTGACGCGGCAGCTGCGGCAGATGCAACGACCAACAAACCCGTGCCTGGACTCGCTCAGGGTGCTATCCAATCCGGCCGTTTCGTTGCCAGGATTATTGCAAATGAAATCGCAGGCAAACAACCGCCTCGCCCAGCCTTTAGCTACTATGACAAGGGATCGATGGCAATGATTGGCCGCGGCAATGCCGTTGCTGCCATCGGGAACCGACATTTCGGCGGCTTTCTCGGATGGATTTCCTGGCTCCTTATCCATGTCATGTTCTTGGTTGGTTTTGGCAACAAGTTACTCGTGCTCTCCGAGTGGTTCTGGAACTTTACTCTCTACAAACGGCGAGCCTGGCTCATCACTTCGAACCCGACCGTGNATATCAAAAAACTTCGCGAGCCGACATTCGGCACCAAACAACATCCCAATCCTCCTGATCAGCAGACTCCAAGTGTCTAACCCAGCAATTTCACGGATTCTGGCGAGGACCGTTGATAAGGCCCCTCATTCGCCGGCCCCCCATCTCTTGCCTCAATCGACGAAACATAACTTTCCCAAAAATCCTGACCACTCATCTGGGGTCAGGCATCTACTTCTCGAGCGACTTAATTCAAGAACTTGATTGGATTTAGGGCGACAAAGCTCTTGCCGATCAGTCTCGTCAATCTACAGTCTCGCAACAAAACGCGGATTGCCTCGTTGTCCGTTGCCCAAAGCCCGTTGTTGAAAGGACTGTCCATGCGTTCCTCAAATCGTTCAACAAATTTCAAAAGCTCCCTACTTCGGCTCGAATCTCTCGAGCAGAGAGACATGTTAGCTGGCGATGTCGCCGTCAGTATCAGCAACGGAGACCTTCGAGTGCACGGCGACTCGGACGACAACGCCCTTGTCATCGCGTCAACGGAAGAGGGAATTCGACTCAGCGGAGAAGATGGCACACTGGTCAACGGTTCATCCGAGCCGCTGATTCTCTTTGCCGAGGAAGGATCGATTCCGGACGACCTCCACGTTGCCTTGGGATCTGGTGGCGATCGTCTGGAACTGCTCGGCCTTCAGGTAGGAGATGACATCAATGTCAACACGAGCCGCGGAGACGACAGCATTCTGTTATCAAACGTCACGGCCGGCGACCGAATCAAAGTCTACTCCAGTTCGGGAGATGATCAGGTCGTCGTGGAGGCTGTGGCTGCCGACGGCTACACGGCTCGTGATCTAGTCATCTACGATTCGAGCGGCGACAACACAATCAGCGTACGCAACATCGACCTGCATCGCGATCTTTATGTTCGCACAGGCAGTGGCGAAGACAAGATTGTCGCTCAGGGCGTTGAGACCGGCGATGATCTTCGTCTGTATAGCACGACCGGCAACGACCAGGTGGCCATCATCGACTCGCACGTCGCCGACGACACCGTGCTTAACACCGGCTATAACTACAACTTCGGCAGCGAAGATCGGGACTCGGCTCTGATTTTAAACTCGGTGCACGGTGATCGAGCTTCGATTTCACTCGGAGCCTCCTCCGACTTCCTGGGCCTGGACGGCTTGACCATTGAAGGATCGGCCCGGGTCTATGCAGGTCGAGGTGATGACTCGGTCTCGGTCAGTAATTCAGCCTTCGCGAAGAGCGTGCGGGTAGACGGTGGGCGCAACACCGATGGCCTTGAGGCGATCGCAAGCGATTTCGCACAGGATCCGGATGTTCGCAACTTTGAGTCGGAAGTCGAAGACTCCGCGGGCCGTATCGAGTCGATATTGGCGAGTCTTGAAGAGAGCGGCGCATTGCAACCCCGCCTTGCATCGATCACCGACCTAGTAGTCGGCAATCCTGATTTTTCGATTCTCGAGGAGGCCGTGATCGCAGCAGGCTTGGCCGATACGCTGGCTCAAAAGGGATCGTTCACCGTCTTCGCTCCCCTAAACTCAGCGTTCGAATCGCTTCCGGAGGGAACGCTGTCGAGCTTACTTGAGGATCCCACAGGTGCTCTGAAGGACATTCTTCTCTATCACACCGCCGGTGAAGAGATTTTTGCTGCCGATATCGTACAGGTTTCGAACTTCGAGACCCTGCTTGGTAGCCGCGTCTCCGTTGATGTGACCGCCGAAGGCGTCGTCCTGAATGGCAATGTGAACGTAACGGTGACAGACATTGAAGCCTCCAATGGAGTGGTCCACGTTATCGACGCGGTCCTACTACCGCCTCCCTCCATCGCCGACATCGTCATCGACAACGACAATTTTTCCATTCTTGAACAGGCAGTGGTCGCAGCGGGTCTGGCAACAACCCTCGACTCGAGTGGAGACTTCACGGTGTTCGCACCAACGAATAGCGCTTTTGAGGCACTTCCGCCGGAACTCCTGCAGGCAGCTCTCGATGACCCCGAGGGGCTTCTCACGGAAATTCTTAGCTACCACGTTGTGGCAGGGGAGGCGTTCTCATCCGACGTTTCCCAACTGTCGTCTGTGGAAACTCTGCTTGGATCACGTGTGTCCGTCACCGCGACGGCGGACGGGATCATTCTCAATGATTCGGTCCTCGTCACAACCGCGGATATTATCGCTGCCAATGGAGTTGTGCATGTGATCGACGCAGTCCTGATCCCGCCTGGATCGATCACAGAGATCGTGGTTGACAATGACAACTTCAGCACTCTCGAAGCTGCCGTCGTCGCCGCTGGGCTCGCCGAAACGCTAGATTCTGAAGGTGATTTTACCGTTTTCGCACCGACCAATGCGGCTTTCGACCTGATCGACCCAGCCGTACTCGATCAGCTGCTCGCGGATCCGACGGGTGCTTTGCAGGACATTCTCCTATATCACGTTGCAGACGGTGAAATCCTCAGGGAGGACTTAGCAGAGCGGACGAGTGTTCCGACCAAACTCGGGCCCAATATTTCGGTCGCCGTCGATACCGGTAACGTCGTGCTGAACGGGAACATCTCCGTCTCTGCTTCTCCGGTGTATGCGGCCAACGGAATCATTCATGTGATCGATGCCGTGCTCCTGCCTCCGGATGCATCGGAAACGTCAATCACCGATCTGGTTGCCAACAACCCGGATTTCGAGACGCTATTTGCGGCCCTGGAGGCGACTGGCCTGAATGAAACCCTGGCAAGCGAGGGAAACTTTACCGTCTTTGCACCGACCGATGACGCCTTCGAAAAGCTACCTCGGGGCTTGGTATCCCTGCTGACACGATTCGCACCGCGAATTCTCGAATCGATCCTGCTTTATCACACGGTTGATGGAGCAATTCCGTCTAGTGAAATCGTCACCCAGGATTCAGTTTCCTCGCTACTAGGCCGTAATATAGACGTCGAAGTGACCGAAGGCGGTGTGATCCTGAATGGCAATGTAAAGGTGATCACCACCGATATCCAGGCAAGCAACGGGGTGATTCACGTGATCGATACCGTGTTGTTGCCGATCCGCCTGTTCCGCTAGCAAGACATGAGGGCAGCACCCTTTGGGTGCTGCCTTGGGATGGAAATTGCCAAATCCGCCTAGTGAGCTATTCAGCGTAGCCCGAATCGACTAAACTCCTTGCTTAGTGTATGGCCACTTTCGTGGCTCAAGAAACGAAAGAAACGGAGCGGTCTACGATGCCACAGGGCACAATTAAGAAGCTAGTAAGTGACAAGGGTTTTGGATTTATCGCAGCTGAAAGCGGCGACCTGTTTTTCCACCACTCAGCGGTGCAAAACAGCGAGTTCGATAATCTCCAAGAAGGTCAGACGGTCGAGTACACCGAAGGTTCGGGTCCTAAGGGTCCGCGAGCTGAAACGGTGACGGTCGTTTAGCCGACTGGAAAACCTTATTGAGTTGTAAGCGTCGTTTGCAACTCACGATCTAAGACTGCATCAAACGCAAGTTTCGTGAGCGGTGCGCAAAAGCAGCGTTAAGCATTGATGCCTGCTACCGCTACGCCTGCGTTGCATAGTTACGTTTGTCTCGCAACAGACGGCTCACTTTGGGGAACAGGACGGTTTCATGAAGCGAGCCCCGATGCTCACGCGGTTGGGCGCAGAATCCTTCGACGTATTGGTCGTGGGTGGTGGAGCCACAGGACTCGGGGTTGCCGTCGATGCTGCAAGCCGTGGCTACAAAACCGCTCTGGTTGAAAGTCACGATTTCGCGAAAGCCACATCCAGTCGCAGTACGAAGCTGGTTCACGGCGGAGTTCGTTATCTCGAACAGCTGAACTTTTCGCTCGTCATGGAGGCGCTGCGAGAACGCGGTATCCTCTACAGAAACGCGCCTCATCTTGTTCGCAATCTCGCCTTCGTTGTGCCCCGTTACCATTGGTGGGAGGGGCCGTTTTACGGCGCCGGCTTAAAGTTATACGACGCGTTGGCGGGACGATTGAATATTGAAAAAAGTCGCTACTTAGATCGAGCGGAGACGGTCGCGAAGATCCCGAACGTCCAGCAAGAAGATCTCATCGGCGGCATCCAATATCACGACGGGCAGTTCGATGACGCTCGCATGGCCATCTCACTTGCTCAAACCGCCGTTGACCACGGAGCCACAATTGTCAACTACGTCGAAGCCACAGGCTTCCTGAAGAAACAAGAGCGACTGTCAGGCGCTTCAGTCCGGGACACACTGAGTGGCGATACGTTTGAAATAAGAGCCAAGGTCGTGGTGAACGCGACGGGAGTATTTTCAGATCGCTTGAGAAAACTGGACGACCCGGCGTCGACTGAAATGATCGAGCCGGCCCAGGGGGTCCACCTAGTCCTTGATGGATCCTTTCAACCCGGCACAAATGCGATCATGGTGCCTCACACCGACGATGGACGAGTCTTATTTGTGATCCCGTGGCACGAGCGGGCATTAGTCGGCACCACCGACACTCCCATGGAGCAGGCGGAATTAGAGCCGCGAGCCCTGCCAGAAGAACTCGAATTCATCCTGCGAAACGCTTCGCGGTATATGGAGAAGGATCCATCCATCGATGATGTGCTGAGCGTTTTTGCGGGCCAACGTCCGCTCGTTTTCCCCGGTGGAAAATCAGGAGATAGCAAGTCGGTCTCTCGCAATCACGAAATATTCGTGAGCCGAAGTGGTCTTGTAACCATTTCCGGAGGCAAGTGGACGACCTATCGCAAAATGGCAGAAGACACGCTTTCTCGTGTCATCGAGGTGGGGCAATTCAAGCCGTATAAATGCATCACCGAAGACCTGCTCTTGCACGGGGCCATTCCCCGCGAGGAGCTGCCTCAGGAAGACCACCTTCAGTTCTACGGCTCCGAAGCACGTCAGGTCATGCAGATTGCTGATTCAGACGCAAGCCTTAAGAAGAAGCTCCACGAACGGCTCCCCTATAGCGGAGCGGAAATCGCCTGGGGCGTTCGCCATGAGATGGCCCAGAACTTGGAGGACGCGCTGTCCCGTCGGACCCGAGCTCTGTTGCTCGATGCACGAGCGGCTTCCGAAGCAGCCGAACCGGCAGCCCGAATCATGGCCAAAGAACTTGGACACGACGAAGCTTGGGTCCAACAGCAGGTAGCCGAATTCCAACAATTGGCGACCGGGTATCTAGCGACAAGTTAACGAGAAACCTCCGACGACGATCTCGCGGGATTTGACTAGCCTGTATAATAGTAAGTAGCGACACCTCCCCTTTGTCAGCCTGAACGCTGGAGCACACATTCGTGGAAAGCGTCATTCAATATCTGGAGAACATGCCAAGTTCATACCGCAGTGGTGTGTTGGTGACCGGGCTCGTTCTATTCTGGATCCTTGAGGGCGCCGTGCCCTTATTTCAGCTGAGTCGGGGACGCATCCAACATGCGGCACTCAACCTTGGCCTCACCATCCTGCAATTAATCGTTGCCTTTTCATTTGGCCTTTTGGTGGTGGAAGCAGCCAGAATTACCTCCGCGAACCAGTTTGGCTTGCTACATCTCGTTCAGTTGCCCATGTGGCTCCATGTGGTATGCGGAGTACTCCTCCTGGATTTTTTCGGGGGTTACCTGATTCATCGTATCCAACACCATCTTCCAACCCTCTGGCGATTCCACATTGTTCACCATGCCGACCGACACGTGGACGTGACTACGGGTCTGCGCCATCATCCTTTCGAAACCCTCTTTCGTCTTTCCTCCCAACTTACCGCCGTGCTGATTGGTGGTATCCCGATTGGCGTGGTCTTCCTTTATCAGTTGCTCTCGATTTTCTTCACCCAGTTCACCCATGCCAATATCCGTTCGTTTCGTCGTGCTGATCGATACCTATCGTGGATTTTTGTTACCCCCAACATGCACAAGGTGCACCACCATCAGGAAAAGCCACTCACCGACACGAACTACGGGAATGTGTTTTCAATTTGGGATCGNTTGCTTGGAACCTTTGCTCAGGTTGATCCAGAACAGCTCGTTTACGGAATCGACAGCCTTCCCGATCCGGGCGATCACAATCGTCTTGGAAGGTTACTCACCCTGCCATTCCGACGCTGGCATCAGGCCGTCAACGAGCCGACAACGAAAGACGACCAACATCCAGAAACAGGTAATAGACGGTAATCGCGATGCGTCCCAGAGGCGCTAGGAGAACGGATTCTTATCCGGCCAGGATCAGGGGGCAGCAGAATCCCTGAGTTTGACCGTCGCCAAGAGTGCGCGATGATCGGATGCAATCTGTTCATCCAATACCTCAACCCGAACGACTTGCCATCGCCGAGCGGGCGCAACCATCACATAGTCGATCTGGCGCACTGGAATATCGACAGGAACCGTGGCCAGCGGTTGATCATTAGTCATTTTCCAGAAGGACGTAAGTTTGTTCAGCGTACGACTGGTCGGCAAATCATTGAGATCGCCCATGAGAACCAGAGGCATTTCCTTCCCCAGGTTCACCGAGATGCCATTGATAAAGGCCGCCGACTCCCANCGTTCTTGATCATCCCGTCGATGATCAAAATGCGTTGCCAAGAGCACTANATTTGTCTCGTTGTTCAGCTTCAAATGAGCCTCAAAAACACCTCGCTGTTCGCCTCTCTTCACATTTGGCAGAAGGTGATTCTTGGTGCGCACAAATGGAAATCGCGAAAGGATTGCATTCCCATAACGTCCGCCGTCATATTTGATATTGGGTCCGAAACGACCATGCATTCCAACCTGCTTGGCAAGTTCAGCCAATTGATCGATACGCCCTGACCGGTTGGCTCGCTGATCAACCTCTTGCAGGGCGACGATATCCGGAGAGGCATTGGCGATCACACGTCCAATCCTTTCCAAATCCAATTGACCGTCGACGCCCCTTCCATGGTGGATATTGTAGGTGAGCAACCGGAGCGTAGGCGGCTCGGCGTTGACGGCACTGATTGCGAGCAGCGTGATGAAAATGGGGAGAATTCGTTTCAGGATTTTGAATGCAAACAACACACGCATCCCCGAGTTATTCAGCTTATTACTCAACTTTTACCCTGCCCGCACTCCGACGATCTTAAAGAATTTTTTGATTCGCGTGTTTCCAGTTCCCGAGCGGCGCGTCGGCTGCTAAGTGAGACAACAACATCCGCCGCAAATCGGTTTACGAACATCGACCAACCTATTCTAGTCTCCCATTTCCTCTTTGGCTTCCCGAGCGTTGCGGAATAACCTTGCCCCGAGACGCGACAGAAGCCTGTTAAACGCCCGGCCGGGAAGGGACACATCAATCGGTTGCCGGTTCCAATACTTATTCATCCAAAGAAGAAATCCCGATAATTCGTATCGATTATTGAGATGTTGCGGCAACTCAATATTACTTTGACAACTCGATGGCCGCAGACACCGGTTTCGCGCTTGAGTCAGCCCTCAGATACCGTTAAATTGCGATCGAGCGGCTTCGGACCATTTCCCGAGCATGCTGTCATCGGCGGGGTAAAATGANCGATCTCTACGGCTCCACGTTTCGGCATTGCGACCGTGTCTCGCGTCGCGAGGTACTGAAGGTCGGCACGCTGGCGTTAGGCGGGCTCTCGCTTGCTAACGGCTTGAGAGCTCGAGCTGCTGAAACAGCCCCCCCGACTGCGGTCATCCAAATCTTTCTTGGTGGTGGTCCAAGTCATATCGACATGTTCGACATGAAACCACGCGCGCCGGTGGAAATCCGAGGCGAGTTCAATGAGATTTCCACAAACGTCCCTGGCACACGGATCTGCGAGTTGCTTCCGCAAATCGCCACGGTCATGGACAAGATTTCCATTGTGCGTTCCGTNACTCACTCAAATCCAGCGCATTTACCGGGCTCCCATTTCCTACAGACTGGCTATGACGTTCCTACGGCGATCGCAGGTGAGAACCAGCACCCGTCGACCGGATCGATCGTAGCGTATATGCGTGGCGCCAACGCTGGCGGGATGCCTGCCTATGTATCGGTTCCACGCTGCCAGGCTTTCGCGCATTCGAGTTTCCTCGGTCAGGCTTACAGCCCGTTTACGACCCAAATCGACCCAAACGATAAGAACTATCACGTTCCGAATCTGACCCTGCAAAAGGGGACTTCCATCGATCGCGTGCACGAGCGCCGTGGTTTAATGCAGCAACTCGATCGACTGCGTCGTGACATGGACAATCGCGGGGACCTGCAAAGCCTGGATCAATTCACCCGCGAAGCATTCGAAATGGTGACCAACGANCGAACGGCCGAGGCCTTTGACATCACGCGTGAACCTGCGGAATTACGAGATCGCTATGGCCGCACGTCCATCGGCCAGAACTGTCTCCTAGCGCGACGNCTTGTGGAATCAGGCGTGACTTTCGTCTCCTGTCTATCCGGTGGTGGCTGGGACACCCATGCCGACAATTTCAATCTCCAACGAAACGTAACGTTGCCACGATTGGATCAAGCCATCTCAGCCTTAGTCACGGATCTGTTTGAACGCGGTTTGGATCGGCACGTCTTGGTCAATGTCATGGGCGAGTTTGGTCGCACTCCCAAGATCAACAAAGATGCCGGTCGCGATCATTGGCCAGGTGCGAGTTTCGCCTTGTTCTCCGGTGGCGGCCTTCAAATGGGCCAAATGATCGGCACAACAGACAAACATGCTGCGTACCCGACCAGCAAACCTTTCTCACCCGAAGATGTGTTATCGACCATCTATCATGTGCTGGGCATCAATCATCATCACTTGCTACGCGATGCATCACAACGCCCGATTCCGATTCTCCCCAGCGGAAAACCGATTCTGGATCTTATTTCATGATCGACGTGACGCGTCACGGCTGGCGAGCCTGCGGTTAGCGTTTGAGGATTCGGCGATGCTTCGACTGCCAGAAACTGCATCCCATCCCGCAGAACCCGCCATCTCGATCGCGCTTGCCTGAAACCGGCTTGCAGACGCAGCCTTGCCGTGCCAGGATATTGACTTGAGATCGTCGTCAAACGATACGCCGGTGCAGCTAACCCTGACTCTTGCGACGCATAAATGACGCTCTTCCGCCCTGACTGTTAAAAAACCAGTCATCAACGCATTTCGATGGTCCCATTTGAGCTACCAGGATGGCCGAACACGAACAAGATTATCAGCAGACGGTTGGCGGTGACGTGACGACGGAGTTTCTTTCGAATACTCAAATCGAGATCGTCCGGGCACCGCAATTAGCCAAACCACCTCAACACGTCCTCTTCGACTTTGATGGAACNCTGAGTCTGATCCGCGAGGGTTGGCCGGAAATCATGGTCCCGATGATGGTTGAGATTCTGCAAAAGACGGGCACCGAAGAATCAGTGGAAGACCTGCAAAAACTTGCCTATCAATTCGTAATGGAGTTGAATGGCAAACAAACGATCTATCAAATGATGAGATTGGTCGAAGAGATTGAGAAGCGTCAGGGAAGAGCGGAAGACCCGCTTGAATACAAGCGACAGTACCACGACCGCTTGATGGAACACATTGAATCGCGTCGCAGTTCTCTTCGCACGGGAGAAATCCAGCCGGAAAGTTATCTCGTGCCCGGTAGTCTCGAGCTACTGGATGGATTAAAGCAATCCGGTGCTCAGCTTTATCTCGCAAGTGGAACCGACGAGAACTATGTGAAGGAAGAAGTCGACCTACTCGGCCTCTCGGACTATTTCGGACCGCACGTTCACGGAGCGGTCGACGACTTTCGCTCCTTCTCGAAAGCTCAGGTGATTGAGCGAATTCTGAACGAGCACAGCATTCAAGGCGAATCCTTGCTGGGGTTTGGAGACGGATACGTCGAAATCCAGAACATTAAGTCTGTTGGCGGTACCGCCGTCGCCGTCGCAAGCGACGAAAGCGGACGTAGCGGCCGTTCGGATCCCTGGAAACGCCAACGGCTAATCGGCGTTGGAGCGGACATCGTGATCCCCGATTATGGACATGCCTCAACCCTTCTACCCTATCTGAAATTTGCAACTCCATGACTTATCCACAGTTCGATCGTTTCCGCGTGAAAATGGAACCTCTCTCTTCACGCCCCAACAAGAAGATCATCGAACAGGATCACGTGCCGCTAAACACACCGCTGAAAGATCTTCCGCAAAGTTCCACAACACTGGTTGAGGAGTTAGCGAAGCGGGTCAAGCGTGCACGGTCGGCCGGCAAGCCGGTGATGATCACCTTCGGCGCCCATGCCATCAAGAATGGTCTTGGCACAGTACTCTTGCATCTCATCGAACATAACTGGGTCACTCATCTCGCCACGAACGGCGCGGGTATCATTCACGACTGGGAATTTGCGTACCAGGGCAAGAGTTGCGAAGACGTCGAGCAAATGGTGAATGAAGGACGATTTGGCAACTGGGAAGATACCGGTTTCTTCATTAACCTGGCGTTGAACATCGGTGCCTTTGAGGGGCTTGGATACGGTGCATCCGTGGGTGCCATGATCGAACGCGAGGGAGTCACGATCCCCAACGCGGAAGAATTGATCCAGGTTGCGAAACAAGAGATCGAATCGGCCCCCGAAAAGGCGGCNGCGGCCGCCGATTTGCTCGCCGTCATCCAACAGTTCAACCTTGAACCTGGTTGGATGGAAATCGCCCATCCGTGGAAACGGTTCAGCATTCAGGCTGGTGCCTACCGGCACTCCGTGCCCTTCACAGGCCATCCAATGATCGGCCATGACATCATCTATAACCATCCCATGAACCGTTGTGCAGCTCTCGGGCGTGCTGCTGAACGCGATTTTCTTTCCTTTGCGAATTCGGTCAGTCAGATCGAAGGTGGTGTCTATATTTCGATTGGCTCGGCCGTTATGAGTCCGATGGTCTTCGAAAAATCCCTGTCGATTTCGCAGAACATTGCCATTCAAAACAACGATCACATCGACGATCACTTTATCTTTATCAACGACCTCGCCAAATCAACCTGGGACTGGTCTCGTGGCGAGCCACCAGAAGACAATCCAGCTTATTACCTGCGGTACAACAAATCATTCAGTCGGATGGGCGGTGAAATGCGATATTTGCAAGCAGATAATCGTGACTTCCTGCTCACCCTCACGCGGTATCTCGACGGAGACCTAACGTGAACAAAGTCGGCCTAACGCTGGAGAGGCTCCAGCAGCTCGTTTCTGATTTCCCAAAGGCTCGCATCGGAGTGCTGGGAGATTTCTTTCTGGATAAATATCTGGAGGTTTCCCCTGAGCTGGCGGAGCCCAGTGTGGAGACGGGAAAGATCGCGCATCAGGTAACCGAGGTTCGCTGCAGCCCGGGNGCCGCGGGCACTGTCGTTTGTAACCTGCAAGCATTGGGAACGGGATCGATCTATGCACTCGGTTTTCGTGGCGATGACGGCGAGGGTTACGACCTCAACAAAGAGCTCCATCGACTCGGCTGCGATACGACGCACTTGCACCAGACAGACCTACGAGCGACGCCTACCTACCTGAAACCTCGCGACACAACGGTTGCAGGACTTGCCGGCGAGCACTCTCGCTACGATACGAAGAATCGATCGGTCACGCCTGCTGAAATCGAAGACCTCATCATTCGTTCGATCCACGAAATGGTTAATCAGCTTGATAGCTTGATCGTGTTGGACCAGGTTGAGGAAAAGAACTGTGGTGTCGTCACCAGACGTGTTCGTCAAGCTGTTTCCGAATTAGCCGCGACCCGAGAGCGACCGATTTTCTGGGCCGACAGCCGATGTCAAATCCAGGATTTCACCCATTTGATCATCAAGCCCAATGAATACGAAGCGGCGGGGATTGAGAAACCGTTACCCGATACGGTCGTCGACAACGACGAGCTATTGGAAGCAGCTCAAAAACTTCATACCCGCAATCAGGCTCCGGTGGTAATCACGCGCGGCTCGCAAGGCATGCTGGTCAGCAACCCGGATTGGACGGCAGTACCAGGCGTGCACATCGAGGGCGCCATTGATCCGACAGGGGCCGGCGACAGTGCAACGGCGGGCACGGTGCTTGCACTTTGTGCGGGAGCGACGCTACCTGAGGCTGCCTTGATCGGCAATCTCGTTGCCTCGATCACGATCCAACAACTGTCGACGACAGGAGTCGCACGCCCCGATCAACTTGCCGACCGTCTCAAGATGTGGCAACAGCAACAATAGTCTCTGTTGCGTTGCCCTTGTTTTCAAACCCGCGGCCCAAAACGCCGCGGGTGCCTGCTTAATTCTTTTCCGCTTCCTCATCGTAGAGCGGAGCGATCTTATCCTTGAAGGGCAACACGTCCGGAACGACCCGAACTGGCGTCGTTAACCTCAAGGCGGTAGGGGCATCCACGTCGTACTCCAATTGCACGAAGTAAGCGGACCAACCTTTTTCCGGATCCTTGACCGTGGCGGTGTACGTGCCATCCTCGTTCGGCTTCAGCTCCTGACTCTTGTAACCTCGACCGATCGTATCCACGCGGAAATCGCGTTCATTCGGATTCGTAGCGGTCCAGAGAAGTACCTTCGCGGGCTTTGTCTCCGGCTTAACCACAATGGTGTTATCATTTGGAAATGTCCAACTGAACTCCGGTCGCGGATTGTCATTGATGATCGAATAATGGAAGGCGACGAGAGCATCCAGGGCATCTGTACCGTTCATCGAGTGTTCGCTGTTCGGCACGTAACAAAGATGTTTCTCATCGGGCAATTCATCAAAGTAGAACTGAGAGGAGTCGGGCAGGAAGAATTGATCNCCCGTGGCATTAATAATGCACTTCGGCATCGTCAATCGGTCTCGGTAGGCAAACGGGTCGACCAATTGAAGAAGCTCCGCGTAACGCGGATCATTTCTTCGATGAGTGACTTNATGGTGTACATAATCACCAATGGCTGGCGCCCAGAATCCGTAGGCTGAATAATGATGTTTCATGGAAACATTTGCGTTGAGCACATCGATGACAATGGGTGCGATCGCGACAACTCGCTTATCCATCGCCGCAGCCATCCATGTTGTCCAACCACGCTTCGACGCACCCGCCACAACAAACTCATCGATGTTCGGTGCGTTTTCCGTATCCGCCGTTAAAGCCTCGACGGTATCCATTGCCCGGACGACCGCTTTGACCATAGGAAATCTTGCCGGCCATCGGACATCGCCCGTCTTCAAATACTGATCCCATGTGTAGCCGATCAGATCATCTTCGGTTCGTTTGTTACCATCATTATTAAAGACCAAAGGCTGATTCGGGATCATGCGCAAATCTGCAACCACCGACTTTGTCACAATTGCCAGTTGAGCGATCATTGGATCCGCACCGTCTGGCGCATCGCCTCCGTTTCCACCTCCGTTTACAAACAACATTGCTTTGTTCGACTTTGCTGCCTTAGGAACGATTAACGTCAGCCAATGTTGCCACACGTTTCGATCGACTTCATCCGGGCTCAGCCAGGTTTGTGACTTCAGATCGATGACGTACGTCGTTGTCAAAAGTCCCTCTTTTTTGTGAACGACCTCCCACTCGTAGCTGTCATCGGGTGCTGCGATATAGTCATCGAATGCCGTTTTTCCCTTATTGAGCTTCGTGTCCTGGATATTCTCATCAGCCCCATTCTCTTCCAGGAGATGGGCATCAAACCATGCCAGTAGCGCATCCGAAGCCTGCTTCGCATCCTGCCCCTCGAAACCGTGGCCAGCGCCCTCAATCACGATCAATTNCGAAGGAACTTCATTTTTCGTGAAGGCCTCATGGATGCGTTCGCTGTGGCTCAGTTCGACCAATTTATCCTGATCCCCATGCACGAGCAGGGTCGGAGCATCACCAGTACTCACATAATCGATGGGAGAAACCGAAGGAGCCTCATCAGGATCGAAATTTAAAGCCGGGAACTGAATACTGGGACCCACAACATCACGCAAATCAACTGGTGGAAAGTAAGCGACCACCGCGGCAACCTCTGCACTCTGTTGATCAACGTCATCCTTGACTCGTTCCGAAGGTTGGTCGCCGGTGGTGCCGAGCATGAGGGAAAGATGCCCACCGGCACTGCCTCCCATCACACCAATGCGTTCGGGATCGACGCCGAACTCCACTGCTCCATGTCGAATATGACGCAACGCACGTCGCACATCGCCCACGGCATCCGGAACCTTGAACCGCGGCGAGCTACCATGTCGCACGAGATATAAGGTGTAGCCCTTTTCGACAAGCTTTCGGAAATGTCCGTAGATGGTGTCCGCGAGCTCCTCCTTCACGATATCCTCCGGCGGTTGCCAGCTCGACACCCAGCCGCCACTCACCATAAAGACAACGGCAGCATCGTTATTCGCTTCGCGATGCTGAATGACATCGTAGGTCAGCGCCATGCCGTCCTTCCGCCCGTAAATCACGTCGGGCGTTATGACAAACGGATCCGCAGCTACAGGCTGCACACTTACCATGCAAAGTAACAACGCCATCCAAACAATTCGCGACATCTCAAACCCCTTTGATACCATCGAAAAAAGCAAAGCCGACGATTCAGATTGAACATCGACCTTGCTTGAACAAGCTTCAATTAACTGTGTACAGGACAATCAGTCTTTCTTCTTTTTGTCGGCCTTTCGTTTGCCCTTGAATGATCCCTCCCCAGTTTGGCCATCCAAATCGAATTGGACAGAACCGGCAACTTTGTCACCATAAGGACGGCCTTTAAAATCGGCCTTGAGTGTTCCGCCATTAAATTCAGTCAGAAGGGAAAACACCAGGTGATTGTCGCCAACTTTCAAATCCTTGAGTTTGACTTCGTTGCCATCCTGGGACACGAGAGTTGC
The DNA here is from genome assembly GCA_002723275.1 of Planctomycetaceae bacterium. Classification (GTDB taxonomy): domain Bacteria; phylum Planctomycetota; class Planctomycetia; order Pirellulales; family Pirellulaceae. Next base: position 2,568 of record PBNZ01000027.1, on the reverse strand, counting down.
TTCATATTCTTCTTTGCCCTCTTTTTTGGCAATGGTCACAGTCGGCTCTCGCACCGTATCACCGGCATTGATGGATATTTCCCAGGTACCAACAACATCTTCGAGCTTGACGCTTCGCTTAGGCTCCCAGGGAAACTCGTAATTCTCACCGTTAAAGTCAGCCTTAACGTTTCCGGCGATCTCGTCTCCTTTCACCGGTCCTGAAAAGGTCAGCTTTACGTCGGTGCCGTCGAAATCGAGTGAGATACTTGCCTCCAGTTTTCCGTCGACAAACCTACCATCCTCAATCTTTGCCGTGCGATCACGACCAAAGTACTTCCCCTCGACCTTTCCGTCTTTTTTCAACACGAGTTTCATCGAGTCGTTAAACGACTCACCATTCATCTCGTAATCCCATCGCCAAGTGCCCGAGGGATCGGCTTTCGCCTTATCCTCTGCCGAGGCCATACTCGCAAAAACGATCAGCAAAAAAACGGTGCCATAATGCCGGATGTTCATCTTTCAATCTTTCCTATGACAGTGCATGCACGATCCTTAATCGGCTTGCACTGCGTTCCATGGGAACGGTCCAAACTTGAAGCCCTGTGCCGCGACGGAACCGGACATGGTTCCGACGACCTTATCTTGACTNACTTTGCCTTCAAAATCGAGTGTGATTCCCCACTGAGCCNCGGAAACCGAGAATTTTAGTTGATCTCCNTTGATGACGGCGTTTTCAATCGGCACCTTCTCACCGCGAGTCGAAGCGATTCCGGTCAATTGGTCGTTCTTCAGCGTCAGCTCCACGTCCCCTGCGGGTAATCGACCGATCTTTTCCCACGTCCATTTGCCGGACGGATCAATTGCGANATCGGTGCTTTTCGGCGTCGATTCCGTTTTTGAGACGGGCAACGTTGAGAAAAAGCCAATCATCATCTCTTCGTAGCTTTGATCTCCCCAACGCACCATTTTATCCGGATTGGGATTTACAGGGTTGTTCTCTGAATTGTCGTAAATGGCCGTGCAAATGATGCGGGTACCCTGAGGCAACAATTTCGGCTCCGCCAAGACATACTCCTGCTGCCAATTGAAATCGTAGCCGGGCACATCCAGAAGGATCTCTCGATCACCATTGGGATAGACCGCCTCATACCGGAATTTATCACCCCGCAAGTGCATGTGCGGCGTCATGCTAACCAGCTTCTCATCCCTGGCGGCATAATATTCGGCGGTAACCTTGTGGGCTTCCGCATTCGGCGGAATCCGGAAGCCAGGATTGATTGCCATTCGACCGGCTAACTGTTGAGTCACATCCTCCTTATCGGCGAAACAGAAACCGACATAGCTACGATCCTCAATCGCATAGCCATTCGGCGTATAGTGCATCTGGAAAACCAATTTGTGCCCCTTCGGAACATGAATCGCCGTTCCTTCTTTGAGATAAACAGGCGTGCTTCCCGGAGCATAACCTACCAACATGTTGCGAAGGTCAGGACGACGGCTGTCGGGCGGAGTCACGAACACGATGATNTGATGAACCACACTCTTTTGATCCGGTCGTGCTTCCGCAGCATAGATGTACTTGTCTTCGTCCCACTGAGGATCAACCGTAAAATACTTGTACTCGACCACTCCACTGGAAGGCACCTGGAAGGGTTCGTCTGACATATACAGAACCTGGTCGGGTTCCGGAATTCGCCAGCCGTCCCCAAACGCAACCTTCTCAGGCAAATCAGCGGGGTCGCCCTCCGGCATTCCATTGGCAACCCAATTGCGAATCAGTTCTTTTTCATCATCCGTCAGTCGTGCATCATTGCTGAATACACCATGATCCGGATTGGCATACCACGGAGGCATCCGATTATCCGCGATCACCTCAAGAATCGTATCCTCCCAACCCAATACATCTTCGTAGTTATCGAGAGTGAAAGGTGCGAGTTGATCTTGTCGATGGCATTCCACGCAACGCTTGTTGAAGATGCGTGAGATCTGGTTGGTAAAGGTCACATCACCGGTCGGTTCAACCTTGCTCACACGTCCGATATGACAGCCCACAATCTTCGTTTCAGGCGTTGTCACGGGATCCCCGGCCAGTAATTGCTCAATCGCATCGCGTAATTCGGTTTTCTCTGGACGCCCATTCTGGAAGCCAACCTCATACTCATCGTCAATGCGACCGTGGTAGCGCACCTCACGATTGGAATCTAATACGAAGATTTCGGGAGTCCGTTCGGCCTTCACCGCATCAGCAACCGTATTGCCCAAATCCTTGAGCATCGGAAACTTGATGTCATAGCGGTCCACAAAGTTCCGCATCTCCGTCAGGCTATCTTGCGTGTTCGAATTGATGCCCAGAAATTCAACGCCCTGATCCGCGAATTCCTCTCGCATCTCCGACAGGCGAGGACCGTACAATTTCACGAGCGGGCACTCGGTTCCTAGAAATGCCAACACCACGATCTTCTTGTCATCGAAGTCGCTGAGTGACCAGTCACGTCCCAGATGACTCTGGAGTTGAAAGTCATCGACCTTCTGCCCGAGTCGAGAATCGCCATAACCCGCTGTCGGTGCCAGAGCAACGACGCTCGC
>PBNZ01000026.1 GCA_002723275.1 Planctomycetaceae bacterium | reverse complement strand
AAAGACGGCAGTTTTGCCGAAGAATTGCCGCTGGATGCTGCTGCACGCCATTCGGTGCTGAGAGAAGAAGTGCCCCCTCAAGGACTCGAACCTTGAACCTACTGATTAAGAGTCAGTTGCTCTGCCAGTTGAGCTAAGGGGGCGAACGCTCGTGCAATTTCCCGAACGGTCAAATCCGGAAACCAGAAAAGGCTAATCCCTGCCTGGTTTTCTCCGGTCGCCTCTGGCAAATCGCCACTTGCGAGTCGCTAAGTTTAGTGGATTGCGACGACGAAGAAAAGCGGCCCCCCCCAATCACCATTGCCGCCGGATGAAATCCCGCGATTCCTGTCGCTCCCAAGCAAGAACAGACTACCTAATCATCACAGTCAGCCGCCAACGAGAAGGGGCATCTCAAGATCGACAGTCATCGATGAAAAAAAGTACACCGTCCTACTATCAAGCCGTTGCTAACCATCCAGCAAGAAGGCGATCAGAGCTGCTGGGCGATCCGTACCAGGAACCGATTGCCCGTTCTCACTCCGCCAACAAGGAAATCCCCGGAAGCGAGCCGTCGACTTAAAGACCTAGCTGGCCGCTATCCATTCACCCATCAAGCGTTTCTGTTCTATCGGAACTCAAAGATTGCCTGAGCTCCCACGATCGAACCGCTAGGTTGGCTCTTCGTCGCCGGTGGGCATGTCCAGTTGACGCATTTTTCGGTAGAGATTCGAACGGTGCAGACCCAGGTGACGCGCCGCATCGCTCATATTGCCACCCGCCGCATCAATGTGCTTACGGATATAGTCGGTTTGGAACTGCTTCGTCGCGTCGGTCAGCGTCAAATCGAGTGAGATCGGATCCAATTCTCCCGTTCGCCCCGGAGAAATGATGAACGCCAGATCTTCGCGATCGATCTTCTCGCCTTGAGTCAAAAAGGCAAGTCGTTCCATCAAATTGCGAAGCTCCCGCACGTTACCAGGCCAGGCATGCCGTCGCAGGCGAGATTTGGCCTCCTCGGTGAGTTGCAGTGGAGTGCGATGGGCTCGGGTGCAAAAATCGTGCAGGAAGAATTCCGCCAGGATCACAATATCTTCGACTCGTTCGCGCAACGGCGGCATCTCGACCGTTACCACATTTAATCGGAAAAAAAGATCCTCACGGAAAGTACGGTCCCGCACCATTTCGCCAAGATTCTGATTGGTTGCGGCAACCACTCGCGTATCCGTCGGAATCGGGAGCGAGCCACCCACACGAACGACTACCTTTTCTTCAAGCACCCGTAGTAGCTTGGCCTGACCACTCAAACTCAAATCGCCAATTTCATCGAGGAACAAGGTTCCCCCCGACGCCAATTCAAATTTCCCAGCCCGCGGTTCATGAGCATCGGTAAAGGCGCCCTTCTCATGACCAAACAGTTCACTTTCCAATAAGGTCTCCGTTAACGCCGCGCAGTTGACGGCGATAAACGGCTCGTCCCGCCGATCACTCAGATAATGCACCATGCGACTGACGACCTCTTTCCCCGTTCCGTTCTCGCCCAGAATCAATAGAGCAAGGTCGGTCGAGGCAACTCGAGCAATCGTATCGCGTAGCTTCTGGATCACGGGAGTGTCGCCGATCAACTGAACCGACTCGGCAGCTTGCTGAGCGATCTGTTTGCGACTCTCTAATAGCTTTTCAACATGCTGACTGTTTTCCAACGCAATGGCTGCGTGCCCCGCCAACTCAATCAAGCCCGCTTCGTCTTCAGGAGAGAAGTTGCCATCCCGTTTGTTGATCATTTCAAACGCGCCGAGAACCTTGCCCTTGCGGCCCGTCAAGGGAACACAAAGTAACGTCCTGGTTTCAAAACCTAATTCCCGATCAACCTCTCGATGAATGGCAGAGGTCGCATCGTCTTCGTCGACGCGTCGCACTTCACCGGTTTGCACAACCTCTCCAACGATGCCAACATTATCGGGAATCCGGAGTTCGCCTTCTTCGACGCCTAGCGCAGGTCGGCCGATTAACATCCTTTGAGGTCGATCCCAGATGAAAATACTGGCTCGTTCCGCACCAAGTAGTCGAGTGGAGGTTTCCGCCATCTGATGCAACAGGGACTCTGTCTCCAGATTCTGGTTCCACTGACCGGCAATCTCGAGAATCGCCTCGAGCCTTTCCAAACGACGTCGATTTCGATGTCGCATCAAAAGGCGTTTCAGTGAGACGCCCAAAGCGGCGGCAAAGACGTCGAAGCTGCTGCGAATTTCTTCGGTGATCTCACCCTGAAAATTGGCGATCAGGATTTCGCCCGTGGCGGGCCGAGTTTGCAGCGGGGCCGCCAACCAGGGAGACTGACTTCGGATCTCCTCCACATCCAACACATCTCCCAGTAACGCATCCGGCAGCACACCCTGCTCAGCAGCTCCCGCCGATGCGATTTGCTGCCAGCGTCCCTGCTGTGCCTCGACCAGCTCGACTCGGCCGGCCGACACCGCGTCACCAATGATCGGCAACACGTCACTCAAAAAGCTGTCGCGATCCGCGTACTGAGCCTGCTCGACCAGCAGTTCCAGAGCGATCGGGAGGGCCGAGGGGAACGACCGAATACGCCTTATTTCGTGGCTCAGCTCCATGCGGTTGTGGCTGTCCTTGCAATGAGACCAAAGCGACTTTCAAACGCTGACATCATAGGCGATAGCGGCCGCCACCACAAAGGACCGATTGTGGGGACAAGGCGATGTGGGGACAAGGCGATGTGGGGACAAGGCGTTGTTGAGAGGGGCAATGGACACAGAATCGTGGGGCGATATGCTTTTACATTGGCTTTCCCAAGTCGGGCGGACCCATCTAGAATGCACGCATCACTGTCGCACCCCCAACGTAAGAGAGCGAAACCAGTCGTGTCGGAAATCGCCTCGGCGGATACGCGAGGCTAGTGAGGAGATTTGAGTTATGGGATTGTTTGAAGGCAAAAAAGGCTTGATTCTCGGTGTCGCCAACGACCATTCAATCGCCTGGGCGATTGCAAAACAGATCATGGAGCAAGGCGGCGAATGTGGATTCTCTCACTTGCCAGATCGTCCCGATGACGAACGCCAGCGAAATAAACGCCGCGTCAAACTCCTGACCGACAAATATGAGCAGGCCAAATTCCTGGTCCCTCTGGACGTCCAAAACGACGAGAACATTCGCGAGGTGATGAGCGTCACCGCCGAACACTTTGGCAAAATCGACTTTTTGCTGCACTCGATCGCCTTTGCCGATCGTGATGATCTCAATCGAGATACCGTCGAGACCAGCCGAGACGGCTTTAAGCTGGCCATGGACATCAGCGCCTACAGCTTATTGGCAGTCAGTAATGCGGCCCGCGGCATCATGAATGAAAACGGGGCGATCGCGGCCATGACCTACTTTGGCGGTGAAAAAGCGGTCCCCGGCTATAACGTCATGGGCATCTGCAAGGCAGCCTTGGACGCTTGCGTCCGATACCTCGCCTTCGATCTGGGGCCGAGCAATATTCGCGTGAATGCGGTCAGCGCCGGTCCAGTTCGCACGCTCGCCGGTCGCGCTGCCGGCGTCGAAGAGATGCTGAACTTGTATTCGCTGATGGCACCGCTCGGTCGCAACATCACGCACGAAGAGGTCGGCAAGGCCGGTTGCTATCTACTGTCCTCCATGTCCGATGGAATCACGGGCGAGATTCTTCATGTCGACGGCGGCTATAACATCATGGGCTCGCCTGGAAGACTGCTCGACGAAGTCCAAGCAGCCCAATAAGCAAATCATCCCATCCCCGGTCTTGTCTCCAATGGGATCACAAGGCGGTGGATCACAAGGCGGATCTGATGCCGACCATTATTGCGATCGCTGTTGTCGAACACGACGATCGCTTTCTCATCGGCCAACGTCCAGCAGAAGTGGCGTTGGCGGGGTACTGGGAATTCCCCGGTGGCAAGGTCGAGCCCGATGAGAGCCCGGCGGATGCAGCCGTTCGTGAGTGCCTGGAGGAGACGGGCCTCCATGTCTCCGTGGTCGGCGAGTACCCGACAACGCGTCATCAGTATGATCACGACACTGTCGTCTTAAATTTCTATCGTTGTGTGCCAGCAACGATAGCGAACGAGCCCCATGCTCCGTTTCGATGGGTCACTCGCCAAAACCTGAGCGAGCATTCATTTCCCGCGGGAAATGACGGTCTTTTGGAGCTTCTAACCCAGCCCAACCGCTCCAACCCTTGATCACATTCTCGCACCGGCAACGATCCTCAAAACCGGTCTAGTTGCCGATAAAGGTTTCGTCTACTCTTCGCCCCGCTTGAAACATTTACAACGACGGTCTTTGAAAGAGTCCGGTTGGCAAGTCCCAACTTGTCTCGCAAACTCAAAACCTCTGTTCCATTGAGGCGACCCCCGAAAAGCCACGAATTGGCCCGGAGTTTGCGGAACATCCCGTCTGTTGGCCATGCCACTCTCGCACGGATGCGAGAACCGAGACAACTGACACCATGGAGGGATCCGGGAGCATGGAAGCTCGCGCTCGCTGTCTAATCCTCTTGATTGCGCTTCTCCCTGCGCTAGGAGCAAGTGCTCGTACGCGCAACTTTATCGTGACTGCCCCAACTCAGGCTCTGGCGGACGAGATCGCACAGGCCGCTGAAACATTTCGTCGCGACCTGGCCTACGAGTGGCTCGAAAGAGAGCTACCGCCTTGGCATCGCCCCTGCCCTCTCGTCGCCAAAGTCAACCCGCAACTGGGTGCCGGCGGCCGCACAAGCTTTATGTTTGAACAGCGGGTCCCGTATGGCTGGGATATGGAAGTTCAGGGCTCTCGAGAACGAATTCTCGATTCGGTCCTGCCCCATGAAATTACGCACACGATCTTTGCAACGCACTTTGGACGCCCGTTACCGCGTTGGGCGGATGAAGGCGCTTGTACCACGGTGGAACATCATCAAGAACGCCGTAAACAAGAGGAATGGCTCATCCGCTTCCTCAAGACTGAAAGAGGAATCCCCTTTAATAAGATGTTTGCCATGACGGAGTATCCGGGCGACATCTTGCCGTTGTACTCACAAGGCTATTCCGTCGCACGCTACCTGATTGCCCAGGGTGGTAAACCCAAGTTTGTGCAATTCGTCGGACGCGGCATGGATACTGGGAATTGGACGTTCGCCGTCCAACAATTCTATGGCTATCGCACCTTAGGTGAACTTCAACTGACCTGGGTCGAATGGGTCAAACAAGGCAGCCCGCCAGTCTCACCGAACAGCTCCAGCCCCGCATTACTTGCCTCAACAGGCACTGCAACTCAGGCTTCTGCAAATACCTCGGCCACGACGGCATCATCTTCGCAGGATTTGGCAGTGGCGGCTCCTGTGAGCCCGATCAGGCCGGTGGCTCAACCGAAATCGCAACCGATTCGTCCCCTCATCGATACCGATACAGGTAAGCTAACCGCTCGCGTTCCGGACCAGGTATTTCCAACAGGAAAGAGCTGGTATGCCCGCCGACTGTTAGAAGCCCCAGATCCGGCTGCAACATCACCGTCGCCTCCGCCCCTCTACTTCGACGGCCCCACGCAGAATCGCATCATTCGGTGATCGGTTGCGTCAGGTCGAGCGAATTCATTGGGCGACATGAAGGCCCAACGGTGACTGTCGACCAGGTTCGATCCCGATGCACGGCTAGATCGCAACCGCATCGGTGAACCAGAAGCGAGTGAGGTGGAAAAAGACAGGAGCGGCAAAGCAGAGCGAATCGATCCGATCGAGAATCCCGGCGTGCCCTTCGACAAGCGTGCCATAATCTTTGACGCCTCGGTCCCGCTTGATGGCGGACATGGTCATCCCTCCGGCGAAGCCCATCACGGCGGTAATCATCGCCAGGAAAGCGGACTCCCAGGGATTGAACGGCGTCACGAAGAAGAGGACGGCTCCCACCAGCGTCGTTGTGAGCGTCCCACCGAAAAAGCCTTCCCAGGTTCGGCTCGAGTTAATCGCCGGGGCGATTGGTCGCTTACCAAGATAGCGGCTCCAAACATACTGCATAGCATCGCCGATTTGTACGATGAGTATCAGATATAGCAGCACTCCCGCACTGCTTCCGAGCCAGGGCTCTTTGGCGGTCGTTTGGTAGTTCAAATAGAGCAAGGCGGGAGCGTAACTCAACGCATAAACGCAGATCAGAATGCCGGCTTGAATCTTGGCCGCTCGCTCGAGAAATCGCTTATAGTCGCCCGCCAGCGCAATCCGCGCCGGAATGAAGAGGTAGACGTAGACCGGAATGACAATGCTATATAGGCCGTAAAAGTCGTTCCCCCAGGCAATCAAAATGTATTGCAACGGGGCGAACAGAAAGAATATCCAGAAGAGCGTACGGTGGTCTCCCATTCGCGTCGGCGTGAGCGTGATGAATTCGCGCAACGCCCAAAACGAGATCAGGAAGAAGAGGATAACAGTGGCCGTATTTCCTAACAGGAAGGCTGCGGTGAGAATCACGAACATCAACCACCAGGCCCGCACTCTCGAATTGAATGCTTGGACAATCGCCGGATTCATCGTCGAATCGGGCTGGCGCCGAATGAGCACACCAATGAGATAGGTCACCCCGAGACCGATGAGGATCGTCGCCAGGAGGATGAGCGTGGATCTGCTCAGCCGCGGCGCTTCGGCCCAGGCGAACAGGTTCGTGATGGCGTACTCGAACGTATGCATCTCTTGCTAGACTTCCTTCAGTCGTCGCACCGCTTCCTGAGCTCGTTGCAGGAAATCAGTTTTCGACTCGCCTTTTTCCAACCACATGGGAGCTCCAAAGGTGATGCACGTCAGCAGGGGCACCGGCAAAAACTCGCCTCTCGGCAAAATACGATTCATGTTGTCGATATGGACCGGTACCAACTCAAAGTCAGGACGCTTCTTACTCAGGTAGTAGAGACCACTTTTGAATTCCCCCAGTTCTCCGGAGGTATTCCTTCCTCCTTCAGGGAAGACAATCAACGAAAACTGATCTCCCGCTTCTCGAATCATCAAATCCACCGGACTTCGATGAACCTTGATCTCCTTGCGGTCAATCAACAACGCGTTGAATGACTTGGCGAGATACCGTCGAATCGAACCCTTTTCCCAGTAGTCCTTGGCGGCCACAGGTCGGGTCACCCGTCTAACATGGGCGGGCAACGATGCCCACACCACCAACACGTCGAGATGACTCGTGTGGTTAGCAAAGTAAACTCGTTGGCACGTATCTGGATGGCAGTTAACCCAGCGCGCACTCGCCCCGCTCAAAAGTTTTGCGACCCACGACAATACTTCGACCGTCAATCGCATAGCGCCGCCGAAAAGATGATTCCCACCGCATCGTAAAATAACAGGCCCGGTGCCAGTCGACCGACCCATTACACATGGTATCCCCTAAACAAAGTAGTTCCTATCCCCAGACTACCACCGCCAGAGGAAAGCGACCGGAATGGGCGCTAATTCACAGTTGGCAACTGGTCTTCCATACCCATCCACTCAACCTGATCCGAACACTCAGCCAAGTCCGCCAAGTCCGCCAGAGAGGAGATGCGGGTCACTGCCGCGCTAGGCTTCTTGAGAAATGAGATCGTTCGTGAGAGTGTCGAAACCCGATCTTCCGAGCCTATCAACTCGGATGGGATCAACGGTGACCGCATTGCGAAAGCGCAGCATTTCAGCGTCTGCGTGAATCCGTTGCAGATGAAACGGATCGGAGACAGGATAATTGTATCCACCGTACGCCGAGACTACTCCGGAAAAGCCGGCCTCACGGGCCATCCGAAATGCGTCTGCAGTCAGGTGAGTGAAGCTGCCATGGGGAAAGGCAAAATAGTTGACCGGTTGCTCGATGAGCATGCTCAACTCCTGACCAGCCGTCACAATTTCATCCAGCAATCGGTGGGGATCCTGAATATTCGCGACGTCGGCATGGCTTCGAGTATGAGCGCCAATTTCGATTCCCTGCCCCGCCATCCGTTGCAACTGTTCCACCGAATTCGGTTCTAAGGGGATGCCGCGTTGCAGATCGTGCAGAAAGGGAAGACGTTCCGCAACGTTTTTCAAAGCGACAAAGTAGGTGCAAGGAATGCCCCGCTCAACGATCAAGGGAATCGCGAAGTTGCAATTATCTGAATATCCATCATCGAAAGTAATACAAACAGCCGGACGTTGATTGCGGCCGGAGCTTAAACGATGCTGGGCGTCATACAACGAAATCAATTCGAAGTTCGCCTGGAGCCAGTCAATTTGCTGTTCGAAGACGTCCGGCACCATCGACCACTCACAGGGAAAACTCCGCGCGACACGACGATACGAGAGGACACAGATCGGCGCTAGCCCCTGATCACAGGCTCTTCGCTTGGCCAACTGTCGCCACGGCAGCGTCCCATAATAGTTGGCTGCAACCGCAAAACGCTTCCAATCCATCTTTCGATCCCCTTCCAGACTCGAATCCGATAACCATGCTTCACTCAACTCTAGCCCGTCGCCTGAGAGCCGGCGGCAGGCAAGCTGCTACCTCGGGTGAGCCGGATCAGAAACATCCGTTCGAACATGGGATGGATCGAGAAGGTTGAAACAATTGTCCTGATTTTCCAGCCGAATGAGCCAGGCAGCGGCCAAGCCCCATACCGCCGCCACTCGCCAGCTCGAATCACCCGTCGTCGGCGGGCGGTCAAAATCGTCAACACACCCATCATCGGATCTGTGTTTTCGCCGAAATCGTGGGCGAATTCTGTTGGCCAACGGTTCCCGCGAGGTCGATCGGCGGGGTGGTAAGTGGTCGTCGCTGACTGCGGCTTGTGATACATTGTCGACTTGCCAGGAAGCGGCAACCGTTTGCCGCAGGGCCTAGAGGAGGTGTCGCGCCCGTGCCCCGCTTAAATGCCATATACAACCGTGATTGCGTCAAGGGACTTCGGCAGCTCGAATCCGACTCGGTCGAGTTGGCCTTTGCCGATCCCCCCTTCAATATCGGCTACGATTACGACGAATACGATGACCGTCGTGAGAGTGAAGACTATCTGGAATGGTGCGAAACCTGGCTGACGGAAATCCATCGAGCGTTACGCCCCGACGGTACGTTCTGGCTCGCCATCGGTGATGAATATGCTGCCGAAATGAAAGTCATGATGCAGCAGAAATTCGGAATGACCTGCCGCAGTTGGGTAATCTGGTATTACACGTTCGGGGTTAACTGCAAGAACAAATTCAGCCGCTCCCATGCACATCTGTTCCACATGGTGAAGGATGCAGAAAACTTCACCTTCAACGTGGACGCCATCCGCATTCCCTCGGCACGCCAACTCGTTTACGGCGATCGGCGGGCAAATCCAGCCGGACGCTTGCCGGACGACACCTGGATCCTCAGGCCGCAGGACTTGCCGGAAGGTTTTTCGGCAGAGGAGGATACCTGGTACTTTCCCCGCGTTGCGGGAACTTTTAAGGAGCGAGCCGGTTGGCACGGCTGCCAGATGCCAGAACAGCTACTCGGTCGCATCATTCGCAGTTGCTCCAACCCTGGGGAACTTGTCGTCGATCCGTTTGGCGGCAGCGGTACGACACTGGCCGTCGCGAAAAAGCTTGGCCGAAAATATCTCGGCTTCGAGCTTTCCAAAGAATACGCTCAAAACATTCGCCAACGTTTGTCAGGGATTCAGGAGGGCGATCCGCTGGACGGAGCCGCCGAACCGTTGACCAGCGCGCCGAGCACGGCGGAAGGAAGACGTTTAGATGCTTCTTCGGCGAAGAAGAAACGGGCTCGAAAGTCGAAGGAAGCTCCAGACCAGCCTTCCCTCCCCGGCCTGTAGATTCATCCCCCGATCAAAACTCTTCCACTCAAGGAGTTCAACATTGAAGTTCGCAATCTGCAACGAAACCTATCAAGACTGGCCGCTCGAAAAAACGTTTGAGCATGCGCGTGAGGTCGGATACACCGGCATCGAATTCGCCCCCTTTACGCTGGGGACCGACGCCATGGACGTTTCCGAAAGCCGTCGCGTTGAGATTCGTGAATTGCTCGAAAAATATCAGCTCGAATCGATCGGATTGCATTGGCTCTTGGCCAAAACAGAAGGCTACTACCTCACCTCGCCCGAAGCCGCTGTACGCGAACGAACCAGCGAATACATGCGAGAACTAGCGCGGCTGTGCCGAGATTTAAATGGCAGCGTGATGGTTCTCGGATCCCCGCTGCAGCGGAACTTACTGCCGAATGTCACACTTGATCAGGCCATGGATTACGCCGCCGAGGTGATTCGTGCAGCTTTGCCCGCGCTGGAAGATCACCAGGTCACGCTGGCGCTCGAACCGCTGGGACCTGCCGAAGGCGATTTCATGCTGACCGCGGAAAGCGGTATTCAATTGGCCCAAATGATCGACTCGCCCCAGGTACGCCTCCATCTCGATGTCAAAGCCATGTCGAGCGAAGAGAAACCGATCCCCAACATCATCAAGGACAGTCGCGAACACCTGGCTCACTTCCACGCCAACGATCCCAACAAACGAGGTCCCGGCATGGGAGACGTGGATTTCGTGCCCATCTTCCAGACGCTACAAGAGATCAATTACGACGGATGGGTCTCGGTCGAAGTCTTCGACTATGAACCCGGCATCGAAGCGCTCACACGGGACAGTCTGAGCTACATGCAGAAGTGCCTCAAACAGCTAAACGACTAGGCGTTAGCCTTGAGTTCGGCCAAATGTTGAGCGGTCCCGACGAGACGATCCCAGTTTTCATGGATGTATTCGGGAGGACCGCCGATCTGGGCGACCACCTGGGCCACGTCTTCGGTCTTCACCATTTCGATTGCGTCCCAAGGGCAAACCAACAATTCATATGGGTTGGTCTTCTTCTGGGGAATGTGGACGCAGACTTCGCAGCCCACACAGCGTTCCAGATCGATCTCGCACCACGATTGACTGCCCTTGATCCCGGGAGTTCCAGGCAACGTGTTCATCGTGATGCAATCCACCGGACAAACCTCCAGGCAGGACTCACACCCCGTGCAGTTATCGGCGTTGATGACAGCAAGCTCTCTGGGGAGTTTTTTGCGAGGACGTTGTTTGGCCATAGTTTCTTCCGAAGCCAACAAGTGGAAAGGCCGCAAACCATTCGGCAGTAACGAGATAGGACTTCGTAACAGATTTCACGAGCACAGCCGCCAATTATACTTATTGATCGACGCTCGTCCAACCAATTCTCCGATCAAAATCGGTCGAATGCCGGTTCAATCGCGGGTCTCGGAGGGGAGAAGCTGTTCATCGGACCACATATCAGCGAGGGTCTGTCGCCGCCGAATGAGATGTCGCTGCTGGTCTCGGAGCAGCACCGCCGCGGCTAGGGGCTTGGAATTGTAGTTGGAGGCCATCACCTGGCCGTAGGCACCGGCTGATTCCAGGACGAGAAAATCTCCGACGCCAGCGGTCGGCAACGGTCGCGGCTGGACAAAACCGCCGTCGGTTTGTGTGAAGATATCGCCGGATTCGCAGAGCGGCCCGCCCACAACGACCTCATGCACCCGCCGCTCAGCGGGTCGTCCATTCGCCGGGGCGACGCTCATCGGGTGATAGGCACCATACAGGATGGGTCGAGCCAGATCATTGAAGCCGGCATCAACGAGATAGAAGAGATTCCCGCCCATCTGTTTCACGGCTCGAATTTCGGCGATCAGATAACCACTTTCGGCGACAAGAAAACGGCCCGGCTCAACCTCCATCCGAAGCGAGTGTCCGAGTCGATCCTGCAGCCGATTTTGCGTCGCTGACCAGCGTTCATAGAACGGCTCCAGCTCGAATTCGGCGTCATCGGGGTGATAGGGTATCGATAATCCGCCGCCGGTACTGATCGTCCGGACGGTCCGACCGACGGTTTCCACAGCCGACTCCATAGCCTGGCAGACCTGCGACAGATGCTCCCAATCAGAGCCGGATCCGATGTGCATATGGACACCGGTAACGGCCATTCCATATTGGTCCATGCTAACCAAACAATCCTCAAGCTGTTCGAGCCAGATTCCATGCTTGGAATGTTCGCCCCCCGTATTTGTTTTCTGGCTGTGCCCATGTCCGAAGCCTGGATTGATACGGAGCGTCATATCCTGACCTGGTGCCAGCTCTCCCCACTGCTGAATCATATCGGGCGAACCGGCATTTACATGGATGCCCAAATCACGACAGAGATCAAGAGCGGGGCGATCGAAGATATCGGCCGTGTAAACGATCGGTGGCGGATCTCCGGAGGCGGTATAGCCAACCTCGATGGCCCGTAGCAATTCACCGGCACTCACCGCATCGACCAACACACCCGCCTGCCGCATCATCGCCAGAATGGCCAGATGGGAACAGGCTTTCTGGGCATAGCGGATCGTGTCGAAGCAAGCGAGTTGTTCCACGCGGCGGCGGATCGGTGCTTCATCGTAAACGTACAGCGGTGTTCCGAATTCACTCACCAGATCCGTGATCGCATGGCCGGCGATATCGACTCGCAGCTTTTCTCTCATTCAACGCACCTGTTTTCAACTCACCTGCTTACTGCCTGCAGGGATCTTAGCGCAAGGAGCGGACTCCGACAAGCGTGGCCTCGCCCCATTCGCTGACCAACAAGTCCGTCCCCTTCCCCCATAAAAAAACACCCGCTACAAGAGCGGGTGCTTTCTTGAATTGATTCAGCAAAGCGTTTCGAGTTAGAAACCTCCGCCATTGGCCATTTGGGCACCCTGGCCGATCATCTTCAGCACACCCTCTTGGATCGTCAAGCGATAGGTCATCTTGTTGTCGCTGTAGGACGCTCGGATTTCAACGCTGTCCTTACCTTCGCTTTGCTCGAGGATTTGTGTCATCGCACCGATCATGGGATTCGCTTCGATCGAATCGGCGAATTCCATCATGGGCAGCAAAGAGATACGTCCATGAATGGGATCAACCGCTTCACCAGCGCTGCCGGTCGAGCTATCGATCACCTTTTTGAGATATTCCATGCTGTCGGTACCGACGGCCACATAGGCACTTTCGTCACTGGCACCGATGACGAGATTCAGCTTGTCGCCGAAGACTTGACTGGAATACTCATCTTCAGGAACAGGCATGGCCAAGGTATGCAGTCGCACACCATTGTGGACGCCCGCGTTGAACTTGACGTCCACGGCGGCGAATTCGGGTTCGTTCTTCGCCATGTCGACGATTTGCATGACAGCCTTTTCAACTTCGGAGCCATCAGCAACGTGGGCGGCTGCGATCATCGTCATCGCCTTGGGCTTCAAGACGAGCGACATCGCGGCGTCCATCTTGCCTGTTTTGGCGGTATTGCGACCGATATCAACGAACATCTTGACGAGTTTTTTCGCGGCATCGCGAGCTGCATCATCTTGCAACTGTTCGTCGTTTTCAATTTCAGTCAACGCCGACTGTTCGGCACTGTCAAGACTGGCCACAAATTGATCGATCTGGTCCTCTGGAATGACGGAAGACAGGTTACCCGAGATCGCTGCTCCAGGAACGAGGAAACCGGAGTATTTGGTCGAAACTTTCGCCATCGGTTCCATTTGCTTGGCCATATCCGACCCAGCAACCGCCGTCATGGAGAAATCCATGTGGGTTTCTTTCTTGGCGGGATCGATGGCCCAGCCGAAGGTGATCACATCCACGTCATCCATCAGCTGCTGCATCTGCTCCATCTGCATCTTTGCCACTTCGGCAGCATCGGCATTGTCTTGATCTGCCAGTCCCTGTTCGACGCCGGCCTGGATTTGGGCCATCGCCATCTGCTTGTAGAACTGAGGAAGGTTCGAGAGATTTGCCTGAATGGCAAGGTCATAGGATTCGTCAAGACCTTGCAGCAGTTCAGCGGGATTCTCGGGTGTATTCTCGAGTGCCTCTGCCGTCTGGCTCACAAACAGCCAGCCATCCTGTTCCTTTAGGAAGACGGATTGGTCGGGCATTTGAAACTCTCTGACATCACCCCCAGCATCGCCGGCGGGCCCCATCATTAATTCGATCTGAGCCACGAACGCGTCGGAATCGGTGACGGGTACGAAGGCCATCGGGGTGAATTCTGAACCCGTTTCATCGATGGTCACAGCCATCCCGATGGGTCGATCACCGTCGACATGTTGGAGATATTCTCTGACAACAGGCATGACAAACGCGGCCATGGGAGCGGTGCCGGTCGCCTGCAACAGATAATCAACATCCTTGAGGAGCTGATCCGAGGGTTTTATCGAGACGACGGCCAGGGGCTTCTGTGCCTGGAGCGAGGTCGCCAGCAGGGCGACGGCACAGACGGCCGGCACAAAACGTCGGAAAACGGACTTGCGGAACAGAGCATTCACTGCTGGATTCTCCTTCGGATGGACTCGCAAAAGTTTAAATTGGCATGGGTTGCTGAACTCCGACCGAACGAATTCGGTGTCAGAACCTAGGAATTGTACCTTTAGATTCCGGAGAGAGTTTCAGGAAAATGAGGGAGTTTACCGCGATATTAGAGGGTTTCTAAGGCCCCACAAACCGGCAGCACCGGCCCGATTACGCCGTTAACGCTCGCGGTAAACAATACGGCCCTTGGTGAGATCATAGGGCGAGAGTTCAACTTTGACCCGGTCTCCGGGAACAATTCGGATAAAGTGCTTACGCATTTTCCCGGCGACATGAGCAAGAACTTCGGGACCGTCGTCAACCTGCACTCGAAAACGCGTATTTGCGAGCGCCTGGGTCACGGTTCCCTCAACTTCAAGAGCTTCTTCTTTATTCGACATAGGGGTCTCTTTGATGGTTGTCCCACAAAGTCGGAACAAGCGTTTCTGCTAGTTTAGACAGCATAAACTATATCATGTCTTGGACTTCGGTCCAAGGGAGTTCGAGCCTGGCGGCTCAAACGGCGGCCAGGCCGGTCATGATGACGTCCTGCACGAAATCGAGTGATTCCGTGCCGACCGAAAGCCTCAACGTCCCTTCTTCAATCCCCAAATGACGTTGCTGCTCCGCAGAAAGCCCACGATGGCTGGTCGAACTGGGGTGGCTGATCGTCGTCGCAACCTCTCCCAGAGAGGGGCAGAATGGGATTTCTCGAGCGGCTGCCATGAATCGTTCGGCCCCAACCAGTCCCTCGGCCAGCGTAAAGGTGAGCATCGATCCGGCACGATCGGCTAAAAATTGCTGCTGCGCCAACTGTTGCTGCGCTGCGTTCAACAAAGTCGGATAGTGAACCGCCGTGACCGCTGGCTGAGCGGCGAGCAAATCGGCAAGTTTGCGAGCGGAGTCGCAGGCTCGTTCCATTCTCAGATGCAAAGTGGCTAGCCCTCGAGAGGCCAACCAGCAGTCGAAGGGGCTGCTTGCCAGGCCCCACACAGAAAGCTGATCACGAAGATGAGGCTCGCTGTCATCACGGCCACACAACAGACCGAGCATCACATCGCTGTGGCCATTTATCATCTTACTAATGCTTTCCATGACCAGATCCGCACCATAATCCAACGGACGACAGACGACCGGCGATGCAAAAGTATTGTCGACGAGCAGCCGAGCCTTTGCGGCATGAGCAATCTCGGCTAAGGAAGAGATATCGGCGATCTGCAACATGGGATTGCTGATGGTCTCGACCAACAGCAGGCGAGTTTCCGAACCGACAGCGGCGCGCACTTCATCCAGGGACTGGGTATCCACAACACTGGCCCGCACTCCCAAACGGGACATCTCCCGATCAAACAGCTGGAGACTGCGACCGTAAACCTGATGACTGACCACCACGTGGTCACCGGCCTGCAAAGAGCCCAACGCCGCCAAGGCCAAGGCAGCCATCCCCGAACTGGTCACCAAAGCCCACTCCGCCTGATGCAACTGTCGACATTTTTCAGCTAACTCGTCCGAGTTCGGATGTCGATCGCGCTGGTAAACATAACCCACCTCATCCCCACGCAACAAACTCAATGCCTGCTCAGGATCTCGACATTCATAAACCGAAGCCAAATAAAGCGGAGCCGAATGCGGACGCGTTCCCCCCTGCTCCGTGATCTGGGGTCGCGCGCATATGTCGTCAGGGTTATTTTTCATACATCAAGCCTATTGGGAGCAAGCAGGTTCCCGGAAAACATCACTCGGTTTATTTTCGAATCATCGGATACGGAACTCGGAATTGTATCATTCATTAGAGGCTCAACAGGTAAGTCTCCGAGCACATTCGGATATAGCTTAATAAAACTATCAATTTGGACACCAATTTCTTGGCAACGTTTGAGATATCGAAAACACTCACTTCTTGCGTCGTGATTCCCATTTTGAGCAACAATTGCAGACAGGCATGCACCACAGAAAAGAACTGGTTCAACAGGTCTGCTACTCGCAACTATGCGAATTGATTCCAAGCCATTTTCTGGCACGAAATCTCCTCGCGTCGCACGATGAAGAGCTAGTTCAATAATCGCATGATTAAACCTTGGTTCTATCTTACTTGAATCAAAGCCTAACGATCGTTCTATGGCATCGAGCGATTTCCGAAGGCAATGGCAATGGAATCCCCCACTAAATTCGCGACTCAAACCCAAATAAGAATATGCAAGATTGTTCCATATAGCGATCGATTCGAGGCCCTTATCAATCACCTTTTCCAAGGCGTCTACTGCCAATTGATATTGCAATTTCGCGAGGTGCACCTCTGAAAACCCTAATAATACGCGGGGATCATTTGAAAATCTCGCTGCCAAACGCAGGTGTCTCTCAACTACATTAAGAATCTGTGAATCCTGACTACGATGATATTCATGCAACCCAGCACAGGCCACCGCGAAATGAGTCTCAAAAGAACCGCCTTGCTTCATTATGCAGTCTTCAAAACTATCTCTCGCTGCTCGAAATTCCCTTGCGAGGAAGAACTGAACCCCGGAACGATAAGCGTGATTTTTAAATAGGCTACGAGATGAAATCGAGATCATCCACGCAATAGCAGAAAAAGACACAATACCAGCTATTTTCCTGCGTGTGACCGAACCTCGAGAACGTTCGTCTACCTGAAGCTCCCGCAACAAAGCGTCTCGCAAAACATGCATGCTACGCGGACGCCTCGAAACATCAAAAGAAAGACAAGTAGCAACAATCTCCATAAGCGCCGTATTGAACTCCTTTCCCAGCAGTCTTTTCAAGCGATCTTGATCTTGCTGCCTATATAGAACATGACTCATCGCGCTGTAGGCATCTGTCGTTTTTTGAATATCGGCAAATGGGTTTTGACCTACTAGCAACTCAAATAGCATCACGCCGAAACTGTATACATCCGCAGTCTCACCCACTCCCCCAACCCCACAACCGCACATTAACGCGATGATTCTTTCTGGTGGCATATAGGGCAAAGTCCCACCAACAGCGTTATTGGATTTGCTACGGATTTCCGCCAAATTGAAATCCATGAGCAACGGGAAACCGTCAGGAGTGATGACCACATTGGAAGGCTTTAGGTCTCCGTGAGTGATTCCAACTTGGTGTGCATGGCAAAGCGCGTCCGCCAACTGCACAGCGATCGAAAGCACCACAACCTCATAACTTGACTTGAAATCAATCGGGTTTGCTCGATTAAACCCACGGTACTTATCAGTCGGCTTCGTCTTACAAACAGCTGCCTGCAATACGTCATCACCAGAATTCGGCCGGGAATCCCGAAACACGTGATCAATTACATCTCGCAAAGTGGACCGACCAAAGAAAGGCATGCAAAGGCAACTCAAACCACGTTCGTCATCATGCACCGCAGACAAAACCGGCATGATATTGTTGTGGGAAAGATTCCCCATAACGTTTGCTTCAAAAGCATCTTTTGCTGACAGCTTTAATATGACTTGCCGATTACCAACAGCCTCATCCTCACACAAAAAAACACGCGCTACTCCTCCATGACCAATCTGTTCGACAATTCGCAACCCAGCGATTAAATCACCGACCTTAGGCCACAAAACATTGGCACGCGGGCCACCACTTAATTTTGCTCGCAAGAATTCGTCTACTTCGATACGCCGAAATAACGAATCGCGAATCGCGGGCACAAGGGAAGTAATTTCAACAATGTCAAAAACCGTGCCATTTTCACGACATGAACAATAAGCCTCATAAGCCAACTCCAGAAGCAGAGACTTTTCATTCATGATTTGTGGATGACTCTCCAATAGATTTCCGAAGTCAACACATCCACACTCTCGCCATAACTCAATGGCATCTGTAACAGTGTTTTTTGTTGCTTCTTCCGCGGAACAGGAATCAATTTGACTTCGGAATAACTCGTCTCTCATGCCATCACGCTCTAGAGGCCCGCAATTGACGAAATCCACCGGCGTACGGTTTTGACGCAACAGCCCATCTGTTCAGCGATTGCTTTATTCGAGTAACCGGCCACCTTCATTTTAAGAACTTTGAAATGTGTATCTGACAAAACGCTGCATAAGCGGTTATATCGCTCGCGAGCCACCGCAAGTTCACTAGGGCCAGGAACCTTGCTCTCCTGTTGCATTAAAGATTGCACACACCGTGTGGTGTTTTTCTCTCCAGAAAACCGGCGAGTCTGCGTTCGACGCCGATTCTCATCCGCTACCTTGTTCCTAGCTATCGCCATGATGAGTCCGATAAACTGCCTCGACTCATGCACCCCATTTAACAGGTCTAATTCATTAAACAAACTCGCCCAAACAGCTTGAGAAAAATCTCTTGTTGAATAGATANTGGCAAGAGGAACAACCTTCAAGCGTCTGACTACAGACAGCACATGTTTATCGTAAGACTCAAATAGTTTCCTAGCCGCATCATCGTCTCCTGCTTGTACCTCTCGGACGAGATACTTGAAGGAGTTCGCATCTTCGGACGCTCTTGAACAATTCGAATTCATGATTAACCTCGCGCCATCCACAAAGAACCTGAGTATTGTTCGAAGAAGATTTGGAAGCAAACACTCGCCCCACAGTTTCTCGATCGAATCCAGAAAGGATCAGAATGGCAGGGGCGTCGAGTGTGATTCTTGCCGTGTTCTAGGGAGTATGAAACTCAGGTGGAGTAACAACGANTCGAGGCATCGTTCTCGATCGTTGGCATCGGACTTTCGACTCAACGTCCAAGCTCATTCAACCGTTCTGCACGGCCTTCAATGTAATGGATCGTGGCGGAGATGTTGGTGGTTTTCGGACGTAAGCAGGTTTGCATCCTTGACAGGTCGCAGAGGTCCATTGACATGCCGCATCTTTTCGCGACTCGGTTTCGAGTTGATGCACTTGAGACCTTCGGGCCTGCGGAGCGACACCTTGCCAAGGATCTCCCCCTTCTCCCTTAACTTGCCACGGCAAACCCCCTCAGTCACAGCGACAAACACTCTNATGGTCAATTCAGAACGTGCCATGTCGTTTGTTTCACAATTCAGGGAAAATGGCCCCGTCAGGGGAAGTTCGGCCGGTCCAACCAATCGATCTGGCCAGAATTGTGTGCGGTTGAAGTGGGTGACGAGTCGATCCAACCACGGAAGGTATCTCGATTTTAAATCGATGCCAGCAGTAACGGGGGCGGCGAGACAACCACCACAACGACGATTTCCAAAAGCATGCGATTCCGCAGACGAACCAAGTCGAAACTAGAGGTCAACACGTCATCGACGCCCTTGGGCCGTCGTCGTCATGGGCTGCGATGGTGGTGTGCCGGCATCGGTCTGCTACTGCTGCTATTGATGGTCATGCTACCGCACATGATGACCTATCGATCGATTCGCCATGCCATTTTTGATCGCATGACTCATCCCTTGGGCTGGCAATTGCGATGTAACGAGGCGAGTTTCAGCTGGTGGTCAAAAATTGATCTACGCGAGGTTCGACTTCTCGCCAGCGATGGCCAGGAGATCGTCAACGCTCGGCGAGTCACCACCCAACGTTCGCTCCTCGAACTTTGTCGAGCTTCCGATCAGCTGGGTTTGATTCAGATCGAAGCACCTCACTTCGAAAGCCGGATTCGGTCGGACGGGAGTGAATGGGAGGATTGGCTCTCCGAACTTTCTGGAGCCCTCCTTTCCGCCGACACCAAGAAAACTACTCTTCCAGCTCCTCGCTTCAATCTTCAGATTCAGGAGGGGACGGTAACCGTGGTGCCCGATGGCCTGCCTACCTGGAAGATAGATTCCTTTCAGGCCGTGATCGGCGTCCGTGCAGACGGGCTGCAAATCGATGCCAAGGCTAAGGTTGCCGACGGTGCCGACTGGGGAACGATGCACGGCTCGGCCGTCTTCCCAACCGATACGTCCCGAGATCCGGTCCTGCAACTGCAGCTCAAAAAGATGCCGCTGTTCATCCTCGACACACTCGCATTACGTAGCGGCCAGACAATTCGCGCGCGAGGATCGGTTACTGGGGAAATCGAACTCACCGAAGGTGATCAAGAACGTTCGCTTCAGGGTCAGCTGGGTTGGCATCNGCTTGAGATTCAGGCACCTCAATATCTCGGGAGCGACACGTTAAAAACCGACCAGCTACAAACTCGTTTCGAACTTGCGGAAGATGAGTTAGAGATTGATCTCCGACAACTGAAACTGACCAGTGACCTAATGGACCTCGACGCTCACGGCAAATTGGTCGTTGAGCCTGGCGGTTCGCTTTGGAGGACGCTGGAGACCAGCCACTATACCTGCCAAGGCCGCGTCAACGTTGCAGAACTGAGCCGTCAGTTGGTGGAAACCCTCCGCCGTCGAACGGACACCGAAGTCGCGTCGGGCCATCTCAATTGGGAACTGACGAATCGGCTCGAGGGTTCCAAACGCACCGTTGCCGGAGAGATCACGAGTCGCGGCTTGAAGATCCGTGGCCCCAACAATCGTCATGAATTCGTGCAACCGCTGGAAATGCGTTTCCTGGCAACTGTCGACGCCGATCGTTGGCGACTGGAAGAACTGTCTGGAAAATCCACTTTCCTCGAGTTTCGTGGGAAGGGAGATACCCAAGCCGGTCAACTTACGGCACGAGCCGATTTAATGGCGTTGCGGAGCGAATTATCCCAGTTTGTCGATCTGGGATTCCTCAGACTCGATGGCACCGTCGATGGTCAGTTGCAATGGCAAACGCTGCCGTCCGGCGAAATGGCGACTCAGGGAAAGCTCAGCGCCAATGATCTGATGGTTGCTGTCTCGCAACGTAACTGGCACGAACCAAGCATCGATCTCACCTTTGACACCGTCATGCAATACAGCGAATCCGACCGCCGTGAATGGAAGAGCGGTAAGTTGCAAATGCGAGCGGGCGGAGATCGTCTGGACATCCGGCTGACCGACGCGATGCCATGGCAGGGCAACCGCTGGCCGCTTGCGGTGGAAGTGTATGGCAACCTGAATCATTGGCGACATCGATTGCGCGGACTGGTTGAGTTTCCTGTGCCCCCGATCGAGGGAACCATCGATACGCGACTGTCACTCCTGCGAGAGCAAAATAACTTTCAGTTATCCGTACTTTTCGCAGAAATTCGAAATTTCTATCTCGAGCTACCCGGTGTGCGTTTGCGAGAACCACGGATTCGCATCGAGGGAGGAGGCCGTTGGAACTCGGAACAGTCCACCCTCTCCCTGACCGAAAGCTCCTTTGCGAGCACTGCGTTAGCGTTGCGTGTTGGGTCGCTGTCGTACAATCCGCGGCGAGGCGGCTTCCCCAACGTTCAGCTCAGCTACCGTGGTGATCTGGAACGGATGTGGCTTGCGGTTCCCAATCGACATCGACAACAACTTCCCAGTGGATCGTTTTCGGGATTGCTCACACTCCATGAAGGTTCGGAGGGCACTCAGTTTTCGGGACAGGCCGATTTCCAACATCTGCGATGGCTGGTGAGAAACCGCAGAACCGTGCGAGGCTCTGAAGTTCGACGAGACTGGCAGACGATCTGGCACGAACCTCAACTGCGTTTGCAAACCGCGGGAAAGGTCGCCCGTGAACTTGAGCGGATTCATTTTGAGAACCTGGAGCTCGACTCGACCATCGCCGATGTGCAACTTCAGGGTGAGGTTCGTGAGCCCTGGGGCGCCACGAGTTTGCGACTCCAGGGTCGGAGCTCCTTGAATCTCGACCAGATATCGTCCCGACTGGCACCGACGTGGGGTGAGCAGTTGCGATTGGTAGGCCATGTGACTCGCCCGTTTAAAATAACGGGACCCTTGCGACCCGCCTCGCCTCCCGTTCCAAACGGTCGNTTACTGCCGGTTTCAACGGGGACGTCTCAATCAACATCGTGGCTCTCGCCGCAGCTGCAAGGCGAGGCGGGTATCGGCTGGCAACAAATTCACGCCTGGGGCTTTGATTTTGAACCGGGCAAGATGGATTTGAAATTAGAAAATCAAAATGTATTTGTCTTGCCGCTAGAACTCGCAACTCGTGGGGGACGGATCCGTATCACACCGCGTCTGCGACTCGATCACCCGCTGCGCGTTGACCTGGAGGCCGGACAGGTCGTCGAGCAAGTGCAGATCACGCCTAAAATGTGTCGCGGCTGGCTGAAGTTCGTGGCGCCACTTCTGGCCGATGTGACGGAGGCCCATGGTCGTTTTTCGGTGGCATTGGACGGAGCCACCATTCCCTTGGCAAATCCGGCGACCAGCCAAATTCGAGGGACACTGCAAATCCATGCGGCTGAGGTCGGTCCCGGAGCAACCTCTCAACAGATTTTGTCCGTCATCCAACAGATCCAGACGATCTCCAGAGCCAACCGTCGAGAAAGTCCACCATCGTTGAGCGACTGGATCACCGTGCCAGAACAGAACGTGCGGTTCCAAATGCTCAACGGCAAGATTTATCACGAAGATTTGACCCTTTTGATCGGCAACTTCCCGGTCCGGACTCGAGGCTGGGTGGATGTTGATGAACAGATCAATCTAGTGGCGAGACTTCCGATCCAAGAGAGCTGGGTGGGCCAGGATCGTTGGCTCGCCGGTCTCCGCGGTCAAACGATCGAAATCCCGATCCGCGGCACTTTGAAACAACCGCGAGTCGATCACAATTTCCTCAANAACCTGGGACAAAAGGTGCTGCGACGAAGTACGGAGAGTTTTTTGCAGGAAGAAGTCCAAAAACAACTCAATCGTTTGTTTGATTAGTCGCCCTCAAATCGCTNTTTCGCTAAAATGCTGTTGAATTTAAATGGTTCAACTTCCATCTGGCGAGGTCCAAAATGCGATCGGCTTTCTTGTCTTATTCTATCTTGCTGCTGTGCTTCGCTTGGATCCCCTCGACGACGAGCGCCGAAGAGGAAAGCCCATCACAATCAGCGACCTATCGCACGATGTCATTCAATTTGCGATATGGCACGGCCAACGATGGAGATAACCGTTGGCCAAATCGCAAGGAACTGGTCGCGAAAACCATCAAACGGTTTGATCCCGATCTACTCGGCATGCAGGAGGCAATGCCGCTACAGATCAAATACCTGCAAGATCAACTCCCAGGNTATCAATACGTCGGCAAATCACGCATCCCCAATAACCCGAAGGAAGAACAGTGCGCGATCTTCTATCGCAAGGATCGATTTGAAGAGCTGGAACAAGGGCACTTTTGGCTGAGTGAAACGCCACGTGTTCCAGCCTCCAAGAGCTGGGATTCGTCGCTCCCCAGGATGGCAACGTGGGTGCGTTTATTTGACCGGGAGAATCGCCGTTCGATTTTCCTTTTGAATACACATTTCGATCACATCGGTCGAAAGGCGCGAGAAGAGAGCGCCATCATCATTCGCGAACAGATTGCCAGACAGGCGGATGGACCGACGATTGTCACGGGTGATTTCAATGCGGCCGAGAACTCAAAACCGCATCAAATCCTCGTCGCTGATGCGGCACCCGTGAAACTCGTAGATACATTTCGTCAGGCTCATCCCGAACAAACGAATGACGTCAGCACAATCAGTGGCTTTCGGGGACGGCGCAGCGGTCGTCGCATCGATTGGGTTTTGGCGTCGACCGACTTCACCATTCTGGAGGCGGCGATCGATCGCTACNATGAGGGCGATCGTTATCCATCGGATCACTATCCGGTGACGGCCATCCTAAGCTTGCCTGCTGAGTAGCCTGTTGGCGGGGTCGGGATCGTTTCGCCGACCATGCAATCAGACATTTCTAGAGCTACCAGTGATAGCAGTTCACCGTGCGCGCCGTTCGCCGGACTTCACCTTCTCGCACCAACGAACGCCATCGCGTCCAGTTTTCCCCGGATGATGCGCGTTGTTGGCAAAAAGTGCCGGTTGCGGAATTGCGAGGACAGGCAGCAAGGCTGACGGCAAACAAAAAATCAAGTCAGTAGGGGAAACGCGGATTCCGATGAAGGTTCTGNATGGACGCGTCGTATGGCGACTGCGTCACTCCTACCCCAAGCCCCCTTGCCCAACAGAACCACCATGAAGAAGAGCTTTATTCTTGCCGGACTGTTATCGTTTGTTGGTCTCGTCACGACTGGCCCTGTGAAGGCTGACCCGGTCATTCCGGGCACTGGTCAAAAAATCACCCAGGTCGGTGACGACTTCGAAGATCCGAACTGGTCCTTCATTCACAACTTCCCCAAGAGTAGTGAAGAGATCGACGAGCGACGTCGGGGTCCGACGGGCAAGTCCCGAAACGGGCGGTGGTACGAGGGCATCAAGCGTGGCCAACCCGACTTTTTGCGAGTCGTTCCCACGCCGGAAGGCGGCCTGGCCGACAGCGAAAATTCGTTGATCATGCGAACCGTCAAATCGGGAATTCCGGGCCGTCGTTCAATGAAGATGCAGCAGGACGACTTGATTGTGAACTGTCACGGTCGTCTTCGTGGCGGACCGGTCTCGGTGTCACAGAGCCCGAACTGCGTGGTCCGAGTCTACATGCCTCCNTTCGAAGAATGGGAAGATCGGTCGGGCCCGACCTTTGGTTTCCGAATCGCGGTGCAAACACACGCCTGGAAAGTGCCGGAATCCAAGAAGAATTCACGCGGATTCTTTTCATCGACACCGCGTAAGGAGTTCATCAAAGAGGTCTATTGGCCTGGGATGTTTGTCCAGTTCCGCAACGGGAACGAAAGTCGCCACGAAGAGGATTCCGCCTTTTTCACGATTCGTGGTCGGCGGAACGGCTCGGACTTCAAGGGTCCCGAGATTACGCAAACCGGTTGGTGGACGCTCGGCATGTCGGTCAGCCCTGATGGCGTCGTGCATTACTACATCAGCCCTGGCATCGACGATCTGACCGCAGAAGATTACGTGACCTCAGAGAAGCCCTACGGCTACACCGCTGAACGGTTCCGCACGTTCTTCTTCAACGTTTGCAATCGAGACGACGGTCGCACCTGGTCCACGCCCTGGATCATCGACGACCCGTCCTTCTACCTGGGCGGTAGCCGAGTCGCTACCCGTCCCGAGGATCGCCGCTAGACCGGCTCACATGGCCTGGCGGAAATCGCCGGCCGTATCATGCATGCTCGACCCTCTCCCCACCGGCTCAGCAGCAAGGGGGAGAGGGCGGCTATCTTTGCCAAGACTGCAATAACGCCTCCTTTTCCGTACGAAGAGGAGGTTTTCACGTGTANGGTTTGCCACTCTCAGGTTTGGTAAACTTCGGCCAATCCAGAATCCCGCAACGAGTTGCAGGATTCCAGTGAACTGCAGGCCAACGACCCGTGTAACTGCAGGCCAACGACCCGAGTAACTGCAGGCCAACGACCCGAGGGAGGAATAGCCGGATGGCCAAAATGCTGAATATCATTCTCGACAAGTGCACCGGTTGCATGCAATGCGAGCTGGCTTGTTCTTGGGTTCAAACGGGCACCTTCCAACCGTCGCAGAGCCTAATTCGGGTGAACGTGTTTGACGAGGAGGCCAGTTATGCTCCGTACTCGTGCATTCAATGTGACGAGGCCTGGTGCATGAACGCCTGCCCGGTGAATGCCATCGCGATTGACGACAACACGGGAGCGAAGGTGATCCTGGATTCACTTTGTGTCGGGTGTCATCTTTGCACAGTCGCATGCCCCTTCGGAACCGTCTGGACTTTGCCGGAGACCGACAAGGCAGCCAAGTGCAATCTGTGCGGTGGCGACCCAGCCTGTGCCCACTCGTGTCCGACCGATGCGATCGCCTATGTCGATGCGGACCANGCAGGAAGTTGGTTCACGGATTGGGGACAAAAGGTCGATGCGAGCTACCAGAAAGCGAACGCAAACTAGAGCCTCAGAAGATCGTTGATCTCAAGGCTCAGAAGATCGTTGATCTCAGCGGAGCATTAACAATGGCAGGTTGGACTGGCAAATTACTACGCGTCAATCTTTCGACAGGCGAACATCAGGTCGAAGAAGTCAACCAGGATTGGTTGCGTGATTATGTCGGTGGCCGAGGTTTGGGAGCACGTTACCTNTTGGAGGAAATGGATCCAACGGCCGACGCCCTATCGCCAGAAAACAAGTTGATCTTTGCCACGGGCCCACTCACCGGTACGCCAGTCCCCTGCGGAGCGCGTTACATGGTGGTGACCAAGGGCGCGTTAACCAACGCGATCACCACCTCCAATTCCGGTGGCCACTGGGGACCTGAACTCAAGTTTNCCGGCTACGACTTGCTGATTCTNGAAGGCGCGGCTCCGCGACCAAGCTACCTCTACATTTACGACGACCACGTTGAAATCCGGGATGCGAGTGCCTATTGGGGCAAGGGAGTCTGGTTCACCGAAGACGGCCTGCGTCGCGAACTGGGCGTTCCCCAGCTGCGNGTTGCCTGCATTGGTCCNGCGGGTGAGCAAAAGGTACGGTTCGCCTGCATCATGAATGACAAGCATCGAGCCGCAGGTCGCAGCGGCGTGGGCGCCGTGATGGGCTCCAAGAATCTCAAGGCGATTGCCNTCCGCGGCACGGGGCAAGTGGAGATTTCGGATCCCGCAGCCTTCATGAAGAGCGTCTGGNACATGCGAGATTCGATGAAGGACAACCCGGGCCGTCAATCGTTTACGGAATTGGGAACCGCCGCGACCATCGACATGACACAAGCCTTCGGAGGCTTGCCAACTCGCAATTTCCTGGAGGGTCAATTCGAGGAATACGAGAATCTCAACGGCAATACGATCAAGGACACGCGGCTGGTCAACAACAAGGCCTGTTTCGCTTGCACGATCGCCTGCGGACGAGTCACGCATCTCGGCGATAACTCGAACAAATATCTGGTCAACATGCATCCTCGCAATTGGAAAATGGCGGGTGAGGGTCCGGAATATGAAAACGCCTGGGCACTCGGAGCCGACACAGGCGTCGGGGATCTCGATGCAGTCATTAAGGCCAATTGGCTTTGCAACGACCTGGGCATGGATCCGATTTCAATGGGTGCAACTTTAGCGGCTGCCATGGAGCTGTATGAAAACGGTGTGATCACCGACCAAATGGTCGAGCTTCCGCTGAAATTCGGCTCCAGCGAGGCTTTGATTCGCATGACCGAGGCCACCGCCTATCGCGAAGGGTTTGGCGATTATCTTGCCGAAGGTTCGAAACGGATGGGTGAAACCCTGAAGCATCCGGAGGTCTTCATGGGNAGTAAAGGCCAGGAGTATCCGGCCTACGACCCGCGTGGCTTCCAAGGCATGGGCGTTGCCTATGCAACCTGCANCCGCGGNGGATGCCACCTGCGAGCCTGGACCCCTGGCCCNGAAACCAACGGACAGATGGATCCTCACACGACCGACGGCAAGGGCGAGTGGGTGGCCAACGAGCAGAATCGNACCACGGCGCACGACAACACGGGTGTCTGCATGTTTGTCGGCGGAGCTGGCGGTCCTCTGGAAACATTCGTACCCAGCGTTGCCGCCGCCACAGGCCTTCCATTTACGGTCGACGATTTCATCAAGATTGGCGAACGTACCTGGAACCTTGAACGGATCTGGAATCTGAAAGCGGGCCTGACGAAGGCCGACGACTCCATTCCCAAACGGCTGGCCAAACAAGCTCACAAAAGTGGTCCTTCCGCAGGCGTCACCGTCGACCTCGAACCGATGTTGCANGCCTACTACCAAGAACGAGGATGGGATAGCGAAGGAACTCCGTCTGTCGACAAACTNGCAGAGCTNGGNTTGAGCTCCCTGTNAGACGTTTCCAATTTNACATCGGCGTCCCCATCAATCAGAATTAAAAAGATTATGGCAAAAGAACTCGTCATCATCGGCGGCGGTCCCGCGGCGACAAATGCAGTCGAAACGATNCGGCAATACAGCAGCGAAGACAAGATCACGCTGATCAGCAGCGAACCGGCGCATTCGCGAATGGCCCTGCCCTACTGGTTGGCCGGACAGATTCCCCGCGAACAATCGTANACGGGTGACGCAGACAGTTTTTCGCAGTTGCAAGTTGACGCCAAAATCGGAAGTACAGTCAGTCAGCTGGATGNANCCAATAAATCACTGACGTTAGAGGANGGTAGCCAGGTCAACTTTGATGANCTGTTGATCGCAACCGGTTCACGACCGTTGGATCTGCCGATCCCAGGCGCCGATGGNCNNGGCGTTCANCATCTCTGGACACTCGCTCAAACCGAGGCCGTTCTCGAGGACACGAAGCAATTGACACAACCGCGCGTGGTGATGATCGGTGCCGGATTCATCGGTCTNATTGTGCTNAATGCCATGTACAAACGCGGTTGGAAGTTGTCCGTGGTGGAACAGCAGTCGCAGGTACTTCCCAGGATGCTCAATTCCGATGCGGCCAACATCGCCAAGAATTGGCTGCAGAGACGAGGCGTCGACGTCNATACTGGAGTCAGTGTCAAGGCGATTGAAGCCACCGACTCAGGCGATAAGCGGATCATCTTGAGTGACGGGAGCGAATTCGAAACTGACATCGTGGTAATCGGAACCGGTGTCCGGCCCAACCTGGATCTGGTGCAGGGTAGCTCGATCAAAACCGATCATGGCATCCTGGTCGACAATCATCTTCGCACAAACGTACCCGGCATCTATGCAGCGGGCGACTGTGCTCAAGGTCCAAATCTATTGGAAGGCAACCACGAAATCCATGCGATTCAACCCACCGCTGTCGACCATGGTCGCGTAGCCGGTGCCAACATGGCCGGGCAAGATGTCACTTATCCGGGCAGTCTATCGCTGAATGTGCTGGACGTCTGCGGACTCCAGTGTGCCAGTTACGGACATTGGGACGATCTCGCGGCCGACCCGATCACCATTCATAATCCAGACGGATCGATCTATCGTCGACTCTTGTTGACCGACGACCGGATCACTGGAGCGATCTTTGTCGGCCAGGCTAACGACCTTGGCATGTTGACTGATGTCGGCATGGTCAAGGGTATGATCCAGACTCAAACAAATCTGGGAGAATGGAAAGAGTTCTTGCAAGAGAACCCGTTTGATATCCGACGAGCGTTCATCGCCACGCGAGTTCCTGAAAAGCTCGCGGCGATCAGTTTACTCGGTCGTCCGACCCAGAATCGGCATTTCCGCTTCCAACAAACCAAGGCAACTCACGAACCGGGCAAATCCCACAGCACTTACGTCAACACAAAATCGTAATCGCTGGAGTCGATCAACAGAACTGCGACAGACAAGTCAGAGCAAAAAGGGTTGCCATGCGGATACAACTGAAACTGATGGGGGTGCTCAAGGACCGCACACCCGCCGATGGCTCGTTGACGATCTCAGACAATTCCACCATTAAAGACGCGTTGGTGGCGTTGGAAATCGACGTCGACAGCGTTCATGTGTTCACCGTCAACGGCTCGTTACAACGGGACAANACACATGTGCTTGCCGAGGGTGATGAGCTGGCCATTTTCCCGCCGGTGGGCGGGGGCTAAGATTTGACCGCGGTGTTAAGCCTCTGATTTTTCGGATGATGGGCTGACCAAGGCGATCACCGTCTGACCGGATTTCGGAGCTAATGTCGCGCCGGCAGTCGCAATCATCAACTGTTTGGTCTCGGTCAAGACGCCCATCAACACGGCATCTTCACCATAGAGCTCGACAAAGTCTTCGTACGAAAACTCGTCGGTGATCTTTGTCTTTTTNATNTGTGAGNCGGTGGCAATGCGGAACGCCAGTTTGGAATGCGTTGCCTCCTGCCCGAACAGATAACGGCCGCGATTATGCGTGGCCGTTTCTCGACGCCCCGCAACAATCTCACGGAACGGCAACTGGTAAACCTCGGCACGACCGAACAGAGGAGCATATTCCATGACGGCGAGCGTATTCAAATCATCATTAGGCGTAACCGCCAGCAATCGACCAATACCGCTCAGGTCGATCTCTTCCATATAGTCTGAAACGACGCTTGCACAAGAACCAGGTAAGCCAATCATCCTGGCTTCGGAGATGTGTCGATAGTTGGTGTCGACCATCAAGACTTGAATTCCTTCTTCATGAATGGCCTTCGCAAAAGGCAAAACCCAATTGGATGCGCCAGCGAATAAAACCCCTTGATGTTTTTTGACAGCCAGTCCCAAAAACCTCGCTAGTGGTGCCGCGGAAAGGCCGTAGAAGGTGACCGTCCCAACAATCACGAGAAAAGTCAGCGACACAATTCGCTCGGCATCCGCAAGAATCAATTCGCTACCATCGCCCCCTTTTTCATGGGCATAATGTGCGGCAAGTTCCAACGCAAATATCGACGACACGGCGGCAGCCACGATTCCACGCGGCGCCAGAAACGACAGGAACCAACGTTCATTCCAGCTCAACTCGCTCCGAAACGTTGAGGCAATCGTCGCGATGGGCCGAATCACAAANATCAAGATGGCCACGAAGGCGAAACCTCCCCATCCCAGATCCAGAATGTCCTCGATACGGATCCGAGCTGCCAGCACGATGAACAAACAGGAAATCAGCAGAACGCGTAGATTCTCCTTGAATTCGACGACATGATTGACGGGGAATAACTTCTGGTTGGCCAAGGCGATCCCCATGATCGTCACGGTGACCAGTCCCGCTTCGGGTGCAATCTGGTTACTCAAAGCAAAAGTACCTACTGCGGCAGCCAGGAACACCGGGTTGTGCAGAAAGTCGGGAATCCAATAACGTCGCATCAATTGTGCCAGGGCAAGCGCGGTGCCCCAGCCCAGTCCGATGCCCACGAGCAGGATCTTGGCCAGCACCCACACTACTTCACCAGACTTACCGATGATCATCGCATCGAAAACCAACACGGCTAAGACGGCACCGATTGGATCAATTACGATGCCTTCCCACTTGATCACCGACCCAATTCGGCGGCTGGGACGCACATGTCGCAATAACGGTGCAATGACCGTTGGCCCCGTCACGACAAGGATGGCTCCGACGAGTGTGGCAGCCCGAACATCCATGCCCACACACCAGTAGGCAGCCAAAGCCGCTAAGCCCCAGCTAATCAGCGCGCCGACCGTGACCAGTCTCCACACAGCGTTACCGGAATCGTCGAGGTCTCGGAAGCGGAGCGTCAGCCCACCTTCGAACATGATCACGGCAACCGCCAAGGAGACAATCGGAAAGAGCAGCTTCGTCGTCATAATCTCATCGGTGATCGTATCACCAGGAATCTGCGGATCGTCCCCGCAAAGCCACCCTACGAGGAAGCCGAATGCAAGGAGTACCAGAATGGACGGTAGACGTAATCGCCAAGCCATCCATTGAGCAGCAATCCCCAAGGCTAAGACCGTTGCGAAAAAGACCAGCGGTTCGCTCAACTCACACTCCTCAAACTCTCAAGGCAGCAAAGTCATGACGTCACGGGAATGAGAAATTCGCATGGCATGATCTGGCCCTGAAATTTCCGATTTTCTTCGACCGGAAACCTCGGACGATCAGCACGCACCGCCTGCCTGCTCTTCCCTCGTTCCCCGTTGAATCTTGCGGCATTCTAAAGCACGCAGCAGAAAAGGCCGAGACGATTCCCGACAATTTAGGCCTTTGAGCGTCGATGTTTGCGGTTCGATAAAGCCGGACAGAGAAGGCCCCGAAGATCGTTATCGGCTTCGACGATGACAGGGTCGGATCCAGGGTCGGACGGGCCCTAAATCAGAGTGGGACAGGAGGCTCCTGGAAGCAGGCGGCGGCTAGTTATTGGCTTCTACCGGGTCGCTCGGTACGGATTCTGACTCACCGGCACGTTCCTTAAAGGTCAATGCAGCGGAGTTAATGCAATAGCGGAGGCCTGTAGGCTGAGGCCCATCGTCAAAGACGTGACCGAGATGGGCATCGCAGCGTTTGCAGTGAACTTCGGTTCGACGCATGAAAAAACTGTTATCTTGCGTTTCGCCGACGTGTTCCTTCTTAAAGGGCTGATAGAAGCTGGGCCATCCAGTTCCAGACCGGTACTTGGTCGTCGAATCAAACAATGGCAGGTCGCAACCGACGCAAAAATAAACACCGTCACTTTTGTTGTCCCATAATTCGCCAGTGAAGGCTCGCTCGGTACCATGGTCGCGGGCGACGTAGTACTGGTCTTCCGTGAGCATATCCTTCCACTCTGCGTCGGTCCGTTTAATCTTGGTCAAATCGTATTCCACCTCATACAAATCGCCGCTGATCGTGGGGAAAGCGTTTGCGTCCTCGTTGGCAAGATCCGCAGAATCACCGATTTTTTGAGTATTGTTTCCCTGGGAAGTCGCGACTGTCACCGGCTCAGCATCATTCGAATTGGATGCGTTTTGCTCTGTTGCTTGCTGACATCCCGCAAGCACGCTAATACCAAGAACCAGAAAGCACGTTAGTGGTCGGATCGACATGTTGATTCCTTCGTTCGGGAATAGAACCATCTTTATTTCACAACTTTTCATTATAGGCTGACATGACAATCGAGCAGATGTCGATTTCTGCAGGGCTTCACAATGGCGAGCAGGGAACTCCCTTTCTCCAAAGCTGGCAACCGTTTAGGCGAGACGACTGAGCTTTGAAATTCGTCCAGAGGAGACCCATTCTGCCACGAAAATGTTACCCTGTGGGTCAAAGCAAGCATCGTGCGGATGGACAAATTTCCCAGCATTCCAACGTTTTTCATCGCCGCGAATTTTAAATCCCTCGTCATTTCGAATGCGTTGTCCGTCATCCCCTAGATGAGCAACGACTTGGTTATCGGGTCCAAGAATGGAAACTCGAGCAATCAACTCAGGCACCAACATCAGGTCGCCGAGTGTATCGATATTCGCGGGCAATCCG
Organism: Planctomycetaceae bacterium; assembly: GCA_002723275.1. Taxonomy (GTDB): domain Bacteria; phylum Planctomycetota; class Planctomycetia; order Pirellulales; family Pirellulaceae. Next base: position 130,128 of record PBNZ01000026.1, on the reverse strand, counting down.
AAACCTTCTAATGTTTGCAGATGCTTTCCATCCAAGGACAGGATTTGCACGGTGTGATGTGCACGGTCGGTCACAACCAATTTCGGATCGTCGGCATCGCGTGCATCAACCCAGATACCATGTGGCGTGTTGAATTTACCCTCGCCGTCTCCGGGACCCCCAAAACACGAAAGCCACTCACCGTCCTTGTTATAGCGATGGATATGGAAGGAGCCGTAGCCATCAGCGAGGAAGAAATCGCCGTCGGGTAGAAAGGCAAAGTTGGTGGGCATGAAGCGATCACGTCCCCAGATCTTTTCGGGTTTCGTATCTTCGCCTTTGGCATAAAGCTCCGATTCCATGGGAGCGTTTCGCTGCCAGACAACATTGCCCTTGAGATCCATTTTGGAAAAGGATTTCACCTGTTGATAACCGCAAACGTACAGATACTGATCTCCATCTTCTTCGCGAACCTCAATTCCATGGCCTCCCCCTTGGAATTGATTCCCGAAAGCACGTACAAAATCCCCATTCGGATCAAACACGAAGATCGATGGATGGTCAGACTCTTGCACGCGTCCTTCGTGCATGACGTAAAGGAATCCGTCTCGATCGAGTGCGACATTGTGCGTCGTCTGCCAATGATATTTTTCAGGCAGCTTGGCCCAATCGTGATGGATTTCGAATTGGTGTTCACCCTGACCAACGATCGTCTTTTGACGCTCGGTTTTTTTAGCCGTCACGATGGCAGGAGCAGCCAAGCCCAGAACAGCGCCGGCACTCACGGCCGCAAGAAACTCACGACGGGTGGAATTGCTTTTACGAGAATGGGTCATGGCATCGCCTCGGCTTTCACCTTGAGTTTCGAAAAGGATCGCAGACATGCATGGTATGCGCTGCTCGTAAAGCACAAAAAAAGTCGTGGCGAATCGTCGAATTCGCCACGACTTAAGTGGTTCGAGCGATGCTGCAGCCTACTCGTCTCCAAAGGCTGCGTCAAATTGCACGTTACTCGGCGTGAAACACATTGTGCGTTTGACAAATTCGGATGCTTCAGCAGCACCAAATTCACGGTCCATGCCGCAATCTTCCCATTCGACAGACAGCGGCCCTTGGTAGCCGATCTGATTCAAAGCACGGGCGATTTCCTCAAAGTTAACGCCACCGCGACCTGGCGAGCGGAAATCCCAACCGCGACGAGGATCACCAAAGTTCAAGTGGCTCGCAATGATGCCGCTGCGACCATCAAGAGTTGTGATGGCATCCTTCACGTGCACATGGTAGATGCGATCAGGAAATGCGCGAATGAATTCAACCGGATCGACACCCTGCCAGTGAAGATGGCTAGGGTCAAAGTTAAAACCAAATTCTTCGCGATTGTCGAGAGCATCGAGTGCCATCTGAGCGGTATGCAAATCGAATGCGATTTCCGTCGGATGAACTTCGAGTGCGAACTTGACGCCACACTCGGCGAACACGTCAAGGATCGGGTTAAAGCGATCGGCGAACAGCTTAAAACCATCGTCAATCATCGACTGCGGAACGGGTGGGAATGAGTAGTTAAGGTGCCAGATGGACGAACCCGTGAAGCCATTCACAACACCCACGCCGAACTTTTGAGCAGCTCGAGCGGAGTTCTTGAGTTCTTCAATCGCACGTTGAGTCACGCCATCGGGATCGCCATCGCCCCAGACGTACTCCGGCAAAATCGACTTATGGCGTTCATCGATCGGATCACAAATGGCCTGTCCGACCAGGTGAGCACTGATGGCTTCGCACTGCAGGTCATATTTAGCGAGCAGTTCGCGCTTCTGGTTGCAGTAATTATCGTCAGCCAGAGCCTTATCGACTTCAAAGTGATCACCCCAACACGCTAACTCGATGCCGTTGTAACCAAAGTCACGTGTCTTGCGGCACATGTCCTCAATTGGCAGATCGGCCCATTGTCCCGTGAACAAAGTAACAAGACGACTCATTTGCAACTCCTCAGATTGTCAAAACCTCGTACGAACGAACGCCTTATTGTGCCGATCAAATTGCCACTCTGCAAGCGACTGCCGCGAATCGCGAACAGAAGACCAGAGAAACCAGGGGAACCTTACGGGAAACAGCAAGCTGGTAAGCAGCAATTAGGGATTCATCGACAAATTGCCGCGAATCCCCCTCTCAACTGCCGATCCGTGCTAGCGCCATGGCCAAACCGATCACCAAGAAGCAGACGGCAAAGCTCACGATAAAGCCCACCACATCAATCCAACTCGGCCTCTGAAACTCAAGATTAGTCCCCGGGAACAACTTTTTGGACTCGGAGGCTTCTGGAACCTTGAAGGCGTCCTCCAGCTGCTGCCGATCGACGGCCGGATCGGGATCTACCGGTGTCTTCATTTTGGTGTAGTAGCGATCCAGGGCGGTACGACTATTCGACCGGGTCAGCCAACTAAAGAGGATCATCACCAAGAAAGGTGAGATGATCTTGGGTGGCAACTCAAGCGTACTCAGAATCGCATTACTCTTGGTCTTAAAATCCATTCCACCAAGTTTGTAGAGCAAGAAATCGAGTCGAAAATTTCCCTCTCCCCGGAGACGAACGTCTGCGGGATAGGCCAGAGTCACTTGCTCGACTTTAGCCGATATCGACGTGGGGTCACCGACGGGTTGAGGTGAAATGTCGATGGCGTTGCCGGCTTCATCGACCGGCTGAAGTCGGGTCCAAAAAACGCTTTGCCCACCGGTGCGTTGTGTTTCACGAATTTCATCTCCGATATTCAGGGCGGCGGGAATCGTTGACTGCTCAAGCTCACCTTGCTTTTGCTTCAGACTGTCATTCAATTCCGCGGCCTCGTCGGCAGTCGCCGCACCTAGCTGTTGCTGCAGCGATGCAATTTCTGACTTGAGACTGTCCTGGCTTTGCTGGGCGATCAGAATGGCGGCGTCTCGCTTGGCAACGTCCGACGGTGCCGCCTGACGAACGGTTGTCGTCACGACAATTTGATTTGAATCAAGGTATTGCGACCTCAGCCCACTGAACATCATGGGAAGGATCGCCGGCAACAAGAAGAAGACCAAGGCACTGAAAGCCACGGTACACCATGCCGCCGCAGTTGTTGCCCGTCGCCAATACATGCCAACCCAAAATGGAGCAGCAAACAAGACAGGAATCACCCAGGTCCATTGCAGCTGTGCAAACACATCCATCGAAAACAACGAAACAAGGACGGCACCCCCGACGACAATGATTCCAGTCAGTCGAGCTAACATGACATATTGCCGTTCCGATGCATTCGCGTCGATGAACGGTGCATAGATATTTCGCACCACCAAAGCGGATCCCACAATCATGTAGGCATCCACCGAACTCATCAAAGCAGCCAATAAACAGGCCAACATCAGCCCCGTCAGACCCGGCCCCAGCAGTTCCCGGGAGGCGACGCCCCAGGTCTTGTCTGGATCGGTGATTAATTCCGGGTTATTGGCAAAGAGCGCCAGAGCGATGAGGGCGGTGAGCACCCAACCGACCGTGCAAAATCGTTTGAGAAAGTTGCCCAGAACGAGACCCACGCGGGCATTCATTTCGGTTTTTGCAGAGCCGCCACCCGTGGCGATAAAGTGTGGCTGTACCACGATGCCCACAAGATTAATGATGACGACGGCGATAATCCGATAGAGCGGAAACTCACTCGTATTGGTCGAACCAAAGACATGAAAATGTTCTGGTGGAAGTTGTTCGTGCAAGATCCGAAACCCTTCCAACATACTCTGTGTCTCGGGATTCGTGCCGAATTTGTCGACCAGAGCTCGCAAACCAAAGGGCACCAGCAAAACCGACAACACGATTATGCAAATCCCTTGGATCAAGTCCGTAATGTAGGCAGCCCGCAGCCCTCCCAACATGCCGTACAGCAATACGACAACTCCGATTACTGGAACCAAGACATATTCGATTCCGAAGGTTCGCTCCCCAATCGAAATTGTGCCCGTTCCGACGAGAGGAGCGGCAACCTTACCGATAGCGGAAAACAACATCGATCCATAAACGACATAAAAGATCAAACCGAAGACAGCGTAAGCAGCTCCAAGACGCTTCGATTCATAACGTTCCACATACCAGTCACCCAAGGTCAGGTGTCGCATGCGTCGATACCAGACACCGGCAATCCAATAAAAAGGTGTGACGAACAACCAATACATCACACTCCACATACCACTCATGCCGCTGGTAAACGTCGTCCGTCCAGTATTCACGGGATCGCTCGATCCAGTCCCGGCACCGAACGCTGCAAAGGTCTGCAGCAGCTTGCCAAAGGAACGACCGCCCATGAAGTAATCTTCCTGGACTTTCACGCGCCGCATCGCCCAGACACCGATCGCGGCCATCACCAAAAAGTATCCCAGCAACACTAAATAATCGAGCCAATGCATGGTCTTGCTCCCGTCACCGAATCTTTACAAGGTACAGATCATACCACGCAAACTCGATACTATGCGTCGCGTCAGAGAGCGAGATCGCCATTTTTTGCCCGACACAAACCGGACTCTGAGAGCGGTTCTCGCTTTGCGTTGCAGGGCATCTGCGGATACCATAAATCACTATGTTGACTTACCGGTCTATCTTCGCATGTCTTGCAGCCGCCTGGTTATTCTGCGCGTCACCGTTTGCGTCCGGGACGGAATCCTCCATCGATTTCGCGACCCAGATTCAGCCGATTTTGCAACGACATTGCCTGGAGTGTCACGGAGCTGAAAACCGTGAAGGCGGACTGCTGCTCACATCACGGCGCACGGCACTGCTTTCAAACGACTCGGGCACGCCAGGAATCGTCCCCGGAAGCAGTGAGGAAAGTGAGGTCTGGCACCGGATCAACGCCGATGATCCCGACACACAGATGCCTCCAGACCGCCGATTGTCGGCAGAGGAAATCGTTCTCGTGCGCCGTTGGATCGACGCTGGAGCCGAATGGCCGGCAGGTGAAACCGAACAGCACTGGTCCTACAGCGTTCCACAACCCCCTCAGTTGCCTCGCGTCCAAGACCTTTCCTGGTCAAGAAATCCCATTGATTTGTTTGTGCTTTCAAAACTCGAAGGTGAATCGCTGCAGCCGAGTTCAGACGCTGCACCGGCACGATTGATTCGCCGCGTCTACTTGGATCTCGTCGGGACACCTCCCCCCATCCAGGTGGTCGATCGATTCGTCGCCAATCCAACGGATGCCGAGTACCAAAGTATCGTTGATCAACTGCTGGCTTCGACCGGTTACGGCGAGAAATGGGCTTCCCCCTGGCTCGACCTTGCTCGCTACTCTGACTCCAACGGTTACCAGGCCGATCAACTGCGCGACATGTGGGCCTATCGCGACTGGGTCATCACAGCCATNAATCACGACATGCCATTCGACCAGTTCACGATCGAGCAGCTTGCTGGGGATCTGTTACCGAATGCCACCATCTCCCAACAGATCGCAACCGGATTCCATCGAGCCACGACCTGCAACGTGGAGGCTGGAGTCGATCCGGAGGGTAATCGCACTGACCAGATTATCGACCGCGTGAATACGACGGCGACCGTCTGGTTGGGAACCACNCTTGAATGTGCTCAATGCCACAACCACAAATACGATCCTTTCAGNCAACAAGATTACTATCAGCTCTTCGCTTTCTTCAATAACACACCGATGGAAGTGCAGAAATCCAACAATTCAAACGGCGTGCAATTTGATTTTTGGGGACCAACCATCGATCTCCCTCAATCGGTTACCGTGGTTTCCGAAAGGCGTGAACTGCAGGACGAATTGCAACAGATTCAAGCGGCGATCAAGATTGAAAAAGAGGAAGGTTTCGGTGGAATCGCGGAGTGGGAATCGAACCTATCGGACGATGAGCGAGAGAAACAGCCGAAAGCACTCCGCGATGCCTTGAATCGTCCAGCAGCGGAACGATCCAACCAGGAATCGGCAAGAATCGAAAACCACTACTGGACGATCCAACCGCAAATCAAGGAGATGCAGGAACGGATTAAGTCGATCAATCAACAGCTCGAACAACTCAAGCCGGACACCACGCTGGTGATGGTCGAAATGAAGGAAGCAAGAGAGTCCAATATTTTCCTGCGAGGCATGTTCCAACAAACGGGACAGAAGGTATCGCCCGATACACCAGCGATTTTGCACCCCTTCCCAGCAGATGGCCGACGCGATCGTCTTGGATTGGCTCAATGGTTAGTCAGCCCGGAGAATCCTCTCGTCGCACGAGTCACCGTGAATCGTTGGTGGCAAGNGCTTTTCGGAAAGGGTCTNGTCAAGACACCCGAGGATTTTGGTACCCAAGCCGATCCACCCACGCACCCGGAGTTGTTGGATTGGCTNGCATGTGAGCTGGTGAAACACGACTGGTCCATGAAGGCAGTCCATCGCCTCATCGTGACCTCATCGACGTACCGCCAATCTTCGCGTATCACGCCAGAGCTTGTGGAACGAGATCCGCGAAACGAGCTTTTAGCTCGGGGCGCAAGATTTCGATTGCGGGCAGAAACGGTCCGTGACAACGCCCTACAAATTAGCGGCTTGCTCTCGAAATCGATGACCGGCTCACCCGCTTATCCTCCGCAACCTCCAGGTCTCTGGCGACAGACGGGACGTAATGAGCCCGTCTTTACGGCCGATCAAAATGAGCGTCGTTATCGCCGAGGGGTGTATGTCGTGTGGAGACGAGCGGCGCCTTATCCCAGCTTTGTCAATTTTGATGCGCCAGATCGCATGTCGTGCGTNGTCGCTCGATCAACGACCAATACGCCACTCCAGGCCCTGACCTTATTGAACGACGAAGCCTATATCGAAATGGCCAANGCACTCTCCCACCGTACTCTCGACGCCTCAAACCAACTCGACGAACAATTGATCCACGCCTTTCGACTTTGTGTTGCAAGGCAACCGAGCGATCTTGAAATCGAAACACTCCAGAGACTATATATCGCCGAACTCGAGCGTTACCGGAAAGATTCTGAAGCGGTCAAACAACTGGCGGCGGAATATGGAAACATCAACGCCATTACCGACGAAGACCGTCTCCACTGGGCCGCGATGACCAGTGTCGCGAATGCCCTCTTGAACCTCGATGAAACAATCACACGTAACTGACATGTCCGAACACCTTGCCCATTCCGAAACCCATTCCGAAGCCTCGTTGAGCCGCCGAGATTGGCTACGTGGCACTGGACTGGGTCTGGGCGGAATCGCACTCAGCACCTTGCTGCAGCAAGATTCGCGGGGTGGAACGTCAAGTTCAGCGCAACATCACGCGNCTCGTGCAAAACGTGTGATCTTTTTCCACATGGTAGGCGCTCCGTCGCAACTTGATCTCTTTGACCCCAAGCCGATGTTGCAGAAACATCATGGTCAACTTTTGCCCGAAGATCTTTGGGACGGCCTACAACTCGCCTTTATTCGCAAACGCCCAAAGCTGTTCGGATCGCCCTTTTCATTNTCGAAATATGGCGAAGGAGGGATGGAGCTATCCGAACTGCTCCCGAATCTCGCCCAGGTCTCGGATGACATCACCCTGATCCGCTCAATGCATACCGAGCAGATTAATCACGCGCCAGCTCAACTCTTCATGCAAACCGGATTCGCTCGATTTGGGCGACCGTGCTTTGGCTCGTGGATCAGCTATGGCCTGGGAACAGAGAATGAAAATCTGCCGAGCTTTGTCGTTTTGAATACGGGAACGATTGCGGGAGCCGGTAACAGCCTATGGGGCAGCGGTTTCTTGCCGTCNGTTCATCAAGGCGTTGAATTTCGCAGCAAAGGGGATCCCGTTCTCTACCTGTCCAACCCAGGCGGTATCGACTCAAACAGTCGCCAACGCATCGTGGAAAGCGTCAATCAACTCAACCAAATCCAATTTGAAGACGCAGGCGACGCAGAGATAGAAACGCGAATCAAGCANTATGAGATGGCTTTTCGAATGCAGAGCTCAGTGCCCGAGTTAATGGATCTACAATCGGAGCCGAAAGAGATCCATGAACTGTACGGNACCGACCTCGGCAAGGAAAGTTTTGCAAACAACTGCCTGTTGGCGCGGCGCATGGTGGAACGAGGCATCCGTTTTGTACAGCTTTGCGACCAAGGCTGGGACTCCCACGGTAGTCTTGCCAAGAACCTGCGCAATAAGTGCCAACAAACCGACCGACCNGTTGCCGCCTTGATCAAGGATCTCAAGCAACGCGGCCTGCTGGAAGATACCCTGGTCGTGTTTGCCAGCGAATTCGGNCGCACGCCAATGTTGCAGGGAAAACTCGACCAATCTGCAGGACGTGACCATCATCGTCACGCCTTCTCGATCTGGATGGCCGGAGGTGGTGTAGCCGGCGGTCGAACGATCGGCAAAACTGACGAACTCGGATTCAATGCTGTTGAATCTCCCATTCACGTCAACGATTTACACGCCACGCTGTTACATCTTTTGGGAATCGATCACGAGAAACTGGTATTCAAATTTCAAGGCCGTCAATATCGATTGACGGATGTCGCCGGCAAGGTGATCGAACCCATCCTTGCGTAGTGACCCACGGATCGGGAGGCACGCGATGAAGAGGCGAGCATTGCAACGACTGCTCCTCAAGACAACCTATGGGATTCTTTGCGTTTTGAGCATGGGTTGCTCGACAGCGATCGCCACCGAGGTGCCACGAGTTTATCTGGAAGTCTTGACGGCCAAAGGAGTCGCGATCGATGTCCCTCAGCGTTGGCTCCGTACCCTCCAAGATGTACCACTCGCATCGCTGCGAATGAGACAACAACGTAGGGGTGAACAGGCCGATATCCGGGAAGAAGGCGGTCCTGCTTCAAAACGCATCTACGTCCAAGGCTTGCTTCGTGCCGATGGAGTTTTGCAGGTTCCTGGACAAAACTTTCGAATGTCCGATCGTCGCCGAATCGAACAATGGATCAAGGGACTCGAGGCAGGTAACTCTGACAGCGACCGGTCCCAACAGCTTTTTGGCATGTCGCTGCCTCAATTAGAGACCGCGATTCGTCGACTCTCACCGACCATTCGTATTTCTACGAAGGGCGAGAAGCTGAAGACCCTGGTTGATCACGTGCAAACGGCAACTGGAATCCCAATCAAAGTCGCTGCAGGCGTGTCCACGATTACGCGCGGCGATCCGATGATCCGTGATGAGCTATCCGGAGTCAGTTGCGGAACGGGATTGGCTGCCGCGCTACGGCCGCTCAACTTGGCGCTGGCACCGTCCACCGATGGCTCGGGAAGTTTGACCTTGAACATCATCAACGCAAGAACAGCAAAGGAACAGTGGCCGGTAGGTTGGGAAACAAATGCTCCCGATCGCGACGCCATCCCGAAGCTCTTCGAGAAACTGCCGGTTGAAATCGTGGATACCCCTTTGGCCGATGTACTTAATGTCCTGCAAACCCGATTGAAGGTCCCGTTCCTGATCGACCATCGCAGCCTGAATGCAGCCAGAATCTCGTTATCCGAAACCAAGGTTCAGTTTCCCGCCAAGCAGACCTTCTATAAACGGGTACTGGATCGAGTTTTATTCCAAGCCAGATTGAAGATGAGAATCAAACTCGATGAGGCTGATCGCCCAATCGTCTGGGTGACTCCATCCTAATGCATCATCTATGGCGTATGTTGGATTCGCGGATCCGTGCGATGGATAATGTCGCTGACTCCCGTCTGATTGAATCCTTTGTAACCGTCATTCCGTTCCAAGATTTCAAGGTGCGAACCAATCGCGCCGTGGCGCTCGAATTCCTTGGCCTGATCGGGCTGAAGCCGTTGCATCTCCACCAGTTTTTGTAAGCGATCGGGTTGAATCATCCACCGCTCACCCTGAGTGAATGCTTGTCGCAAAAAGGCGAAGTCGGTAAAGGGCGTCATCGTCTCGATTCCCATTGCAGCCAGCTGCTTTCGCACGGCATCAAACTCGAATTGACATTCTAAATGGTGCATCCCGGCTGCTAGAAACGACTCACCGTGCAATTGGCACCACAGCCCCACGGTGCCAAGCTCCTGTCGTTCGACAAGTCCCTGATGAGCGAAATCACCGGCGACTTCGTGCGGGGAGAGATCGACGTCTGCAAAGATGACAAGACCGCAACTAGGCTGCTCAAGGACCTGAGCTCCCCAACCGGCTTGAGCTCCCGCGTAAAACCTTTCTCGACAATGAAATCCAAAGCTCTCAAAGGATTCGATTAAGTCTTTGAAATGTTCGCGGCTAGAACGATAGGTATGATGATCGTGGTTAGCCCAACCAACTCCGAGTCGATCCTGGCGTTGCCATTGAATCTGAGCGGCTTTGTTTCGGGACTGCCAATAATCTCTCTCGCTCGCGAAAAAACGATCGCAGGCCCAATCCATGCCAATCTCCGCCGCCAATTCCGTGACTAGCTGCCTGGCCACTGCATAACCTTCTGCCGAATCGCGTGGACGATCACGAAACTTTCCGGCGAATGCGCGGAGATCCTGTTTCTGGGTTTCGGTAGGTTCGGAGGATTCAAACGTCTGATTACCATGGCGTTCCACGACCCAAAGATGAGCTGCAGGCGTCGCGTCGACCGTCGCCATTTTGAAATCCGCGTGACGAGACCCAATAAGATCGGACACTTGGTGGAGCTGGCAAAAACGCGCAACCGATTCCACCTTCATGGCCACACCGGCATCCGCACTTTCGACAACGTATCGAATACGTGGAAAGAGTCCTTCTGCGTGGAACCAGACTCCACGGTTCGTCGTTTCCTCACGAAAGCCCAATTCGGTTAACTGTTCGTGAGAGACGTCGTTATGCCCAAGTGTCAAGTGATCAATCCAATCGACCAAACGCGTGCCTGTCTCGGACAAAAGTCGCTGTTTCCATTGGGCGATCACCGCGTTTCGTCCTGAGAGATCCTCAAGCGATTTCTGCACGAAGGTCCAGGCCTTCGGCTGACATTCCCATAAAGATCCGGAGTTCAGTCGATCAGACATTTACTGTCGCTCCTTGTGCCCATGAGTTCACGATTCATCGGTCGCGGAGTATCATTGTGACCGGTGCAAACCCGTAGAAATGTCAATACAAGACGTTTAGCAAGGTTCGTTTTGAGACGACCTATGGTTGGTATGCCTCACCCAAAGCAGCAGTCGCTGCATTCAAGATCGGCGAAGTTCACGTTACGATCGCCAATCAAATAATAGGACTGGGATACATCATGCAGCAAGTTCTGTTACTCGGCGGTGGAAAAATTGGACGAATGATCGCAAAATTCCTCACGGAATCAGGCGACTTTCGAGTCCGCGTCGCTGACGTTGATCAGGCGACCCTGGCGCGTATCCAATCCGATACGGACGTTGAAACTCGTGTGTTGGACGTCACTCAACATGAAGACTTGAAGGCTTGCATGGAAGGTTGCCAGTCGGTGATTTCCGCGCTGAGTTTTCGATTTAATCCCCAGGTGGCTCAAGCGGCCTTGGAAGTAGGTTGCAGTTACTTTGACCTCACCGAAGACGTGGAAACGACAAGGGCGGTACGAAAGATTTCCAGTCAAGCGGTAGCAGGTCAAATCTTCATGCCTCAATGTGGTTTGGCTCCAGGCTTCATATCGATCGTAGCTCACCACCTGACGAAATCATTCGATGAGTTAGATCGAGTGCATATGCGAGTTGGAGCATTACCAGAGTTTCCCACGGGAGAACTAAAATATAACCTGACATGGTCAACAGACGGATTGATCAACGAATACTGCAATCCGTGCGAGGCAATTCACGAAGGAAAGCGTATTGATATCTTGCCGCTTGAGGGTCTGGAACACTTCTCCATCGACGGCGTACGTTACGAAGCGTTCAATACATCCGGCGGACTGGGGACACTTTGTGAGACACTCGACCAACGGGTGCGAGAATTGAACTACAAGACGGTTCGTTACCTTGGCCATCGCCATCTAATGCAATTCTTGGTTGGCGAACTGAGGATGAGTGAGCGTCGTGAGCAGCTGAAAGAGATCCTGGAGCAGTCGGTGCCGATCACGTTCCAAGATGTCGTTGTCACCTTCTGCACGGTTTCAGGTTGGCGTAAGGGCAACCTGGTTCAGATGAGCGACGCCCGCAAAGTCTATGCGGAGAACATTGACGGAGAACCATGGAGTGCGATTCAATTGACGACAGCTTCCGGTATCTGCGCGGTCATCGACCTGGCCCGGGAGGGTCGCTTGCCCACTCAGGGCTTCGTTCGACAAGAAGACGTTGATTTCACCGACTTTATTGAAAATCGATTCGGTCGCCGTTATGCCGATCGAGGAGCCAACCGCTAAGGGCATGGGGCTCACTCAGGAGAAAGTGATGGACAGTAAACTCGCTCAAGCATTACAAACGCTCGGAGTATCCGAGACGACTGCTATCTGGCAAGGTTCTCGGCAACTTGAGGGTCAGGCAAACACTGTACTGAAAGCCACCTCACCCATTGATGGCAGCACACTGACTAAATTCCGCGCCGCAAACGCTCCGCAAGTCGATTCGGTTGTCGCATCTGCTGAGGAAGCCTTTCGTCAGTGGCGAACGGTACCGGCTCCACGTCGCGGCGAATTCGTACGTCAATTGGGCGATCAACTTCGCCGCTACAAATCCGAATTGGCGACGATTGTTTCCTGGGAAGCTGGCAAGATCACCCAGGAAGCATTGGGCGAAGTCCAGGAAATGATCGACATTTGCGACTTTGCCGTCGGTATCAGCCGCCAACTCTATGGCCTGACGATTGCGAGCGAGCGACCGCAACATCGACTGATGGAGCAATGGCATCCCTTGGGCCCGATCGGCATCATCACTGCCTTTAATTTCCCGGTCGCCGTTTGGGCCTGGAATGTTGCATTAGGGTTTGTTTGTGGGAACACATCCGTCTGGAAACCATCCGAGAAAACACCTCTCTGTGCGTTAGCGTGCCAAAGCTTGCTGAGTCAGGTGGTATCAAATTTTGAGGAAACTCCGGAAGGGTTGTCGAGCGTGATCATTGGAGGAGCTGATGTCGGCGAAGCCGTCGCTGCAGATCCCCGACTTCCGCTCATCTCAGCCACGGGCTCTGTTCCTATGGGTCGCGCCGTCGCCCAAACCGTTGCCGGAAGACTGGGACGCAGCTTGCTTGAACTCGGTGGTAACAACGCGATGATCCTGACACCGTCGGCAGACATGGAACTTGCGATTCGAGCTATCGTATTCGCTGCTGTCGGTACATGTGGCCAGCGTTGCACCACCTTAAGACGTTTGATTGTGCATGATTCGATTGCTGACCAGGTCGTGGAACGTTTGACAAAGGCATATGAGAGTTTGCCGATTGGAGATCCGACTGCGGAGGGAACGCTGGTGGGTCCCCTCGTTGACGGCCAAGCTCGCAACGCGATGGCGCAGGCGATCGAAGCAGCTCAAGCCGAGGGCGGAAGATTGGTGGTGGGTGGAGAATCAATCACCGACGGCGTACCCAACGGTGGCTGTTATGTGAAACCAGCGATCGTCGAAATCGGCAGCAATGCCGAGATCGTATCGACGGAGACCTTTGCCCCGTTGCTCTATGTGATGCGTTATTCCGACCTGGAATCGGCGATCGAACTTCACAACCAGGTTCCACAAGGGCTCGCATCGGCGATCTTCACCGACGATGTTCGCGAGGCCGAGCTATTCTGCTCGGCTACGGGCAGCGACTGCGGCATCGCCAATGTGAACATCGGTACCAGTGGTGCGGAAATCGGTGGCGCTTTTGGCGGTGAAAAGGAAACGGGAGGTGGCCGCGAATCCGGCTCCGATTCCTGGAAAGCTTACATGCGTCGAGCTACCAATACGATCAATTACTCGACCGATCTTCCCTTAGCACAGGGAATCCAATTCGATCTCTAACGGCCGTTCAAGCAAATCGGTTAGAGCAAATCATCGAGTTCATCGACCAGTTTTTCGAAGTATTTGAGCGCCGTGTTCACCGGTTTCGGTTTTTCCATATCCACTCCCGCATCGCGGAGCAGGTCGAGTGGATCTTTTGAGCAACCCGACTGCAGGAAGTTCAGATAGTCCTGCAGTTCGACTTCGCCTCCCGTTAGCACACGTTGACTAAGGGCAATGGCTGCGGACAAACCGGTTGCATACTTGTAGACGTAAAACGCTCGATAGAAATGCGGGATGCGCAGACATTCGAGCGACAACTGTTCATCCAGGGCAAACTGTGGACCGAAGTACTTCTCCAACAAATCGCGATAAACGCTTTTGAAGGCCTGCAAGGTAAGCGGTTCTCCGGCTTCGGCCATTCCGTGAGTGATCTTTTCGAATTCAGCGAACATCGTTTGCCGAAAGATCGTGCCACGAATATCGTCGATTTCACGATTGATCAGATAGGCTCGCTGTTTTTTGTCGTTACTTTGCGAGAGCAAATGATGGCTCAATAGTTCCTCGTTGAAGGTACTCGCCACTTCGGCAACGAAGATCTTGTAGTCGTAATACTCGTAAGGTTGATGTTTGGCGGACAAATAGCTGTGCATAGAATGCCCGGCTTCGTGTGCCAACGTGAAAACGTCATTCAGTACGGTGGGCTGGTAGTTCATCAGGATATACGGATCGCCATCAAACGAGCCACAACTGAAGGCACCGCTTTGTTTGCCCTGGTTGGGATAACGATCGCACCATCGACCGTTCAGACCGGCTTCGAGAACCGAGCAGTATTCCTCACCCAAGGGCTGCAGTGCCTCAATGATCACCTTGACCGCTTGCTTCCACGTATACTTCGATTCCAGATTGCTCAGGATCGGAACATAGGTATCGTAATGATGAATGTCCTTGAGCTTCATCTTGCGACGTCGCAAGTCGTAATAGCGATGCAACGCCGGCAAATTTCGATGAACGCTACTGATTAATTTGTCATACACCGACTGCGGTACATTGTCGGGAAACAGAGCGGCGTGGAGTGCGGAATCGTAGCCGCGAGCGCGGGCGTAATAGACATCCTTTTGAATCGAACCATTCAAAGTGGCCGCCAACGTATTTTCGTGACCTTCGAATTGTTGGTAATAGGTCACGAATGCGTCTTTTCGAACCTTGCGGCTGGGCGATACTAACAGCTGCGAAAACGTCGCATTGCTCAACTCGATCTGCTCGCCTTGTTCGTTTTTTACGACGCCGAATTTCATGTCAGCATCAAGTAACTGACGAAAAGCGCGACTGGCAGTCTGAGACATTTCAGACTGCATCGCCAACAATTGTTCTTCACGGTCCCCGAGCGTGTGCGGCTTGGAACGAACGAGCCGTTTCAGTGTCAGTCGATAGTGTTTCAACAGAGGCGACTGGATTAGCTTTTTGAGTTTGCTGCTCGACAAGCTCAGCAACTCAGGACGAATAAAGCTCGCCTCCTCCGCGGCGCGGGACGCCACATTCTGGAATTGGCCCATCATGTTCTGATGGTCGCCATTCGCTTGATCTTCAGTCGTCTTGAGAAACGCATAAACACCGAGTCGTTCCGCGAGTCGATCGAAATCCGAATCGAACTTCAGGCACTTTGCCAACACGGATGGTCCTTCGCCAAGTCGTCCTTTGAATTGAGCGAACTTAGGAATTCGATTTTTCAGTTTCTTGAGATCTTTTTGCCAGTCTTCATCGCTCGCATAAAGGCTAGAGAGATCCCAGGTGTCGTCCGTTTTCACTCGGGAACGTGCCGGTAAACGCTTGACTTTACTCATCCGAATCCTCTGTTTCTGAAACGATGCCTAGCTAAACGATGATGAAACCAACGAATCCGGCAAGCCAATGAGAAATCACCTACCGAGATGGAAAATCCTTTTTGCCTTCGGCTTTGAGACATGCATTGCATCCGGCAGCGTATCTTCTACCACTGAATGACGGATGCGCCCCAGGCAAGACCGGCCCCGAAGCCGCACAATAGAACGCGATCACCTCGAGAAAGTCTGCCCGATTCGCACACTTCGTCCAGACCTAACGGAATACTTCCGGCAGACGTATTCCCATATTGGTCGACGTTAATGAGCATTTTCTCTCGCGGGATATCGAGAGCCTCAGCTGCCGCCTCGATGATCCGTAAATTCGCCTGGTGCAAGACAACGTGCTTGATGTCGTCCATCGTACAGTCGGCATGAGCCAGGACACCCTGGAGGGTATCCGTCAACATGCGAACCGCCCACTTGAAGACCGGACGGCCCTCCATCTGAATGTACTGTTCTTCGTCGTCCAATGACTGAGCGGTTAAGGGGTGTCGAGAACCGCCGCCAGGAATTCTCAATAAGTCGGTCCCCGAACCATCAGCTCCCAGAGTGAATGCCAAGAGACCCTGATCATCGTCTCCCGCACCCAAGAGAACAGCACCGGCGCCGTCACCGAAGAGAGGAAATGTCTTCTCATCATTCGGGTTTACGATTCTCGTATTCACGTCCGCACCCACCACCAACACGCGGCGGCAGGTTCGTGCTCCGATGAACTGAGCTCCAGTGATCAAGGCGTACATGAATCCAGCACAGGCCGCATTTAAATCCATCGCGCCGGCCTGAGTAGCCCCAAGTCGTTCTTGCAGAAAACAGGCGGTCGACGGTGCCGGATGGTCCGGTGTCATCGTCGCCATCACAATCATGTCGATGTCATCGGCCGACTCTCCGGCGGCATCCAAACAACGTTGCGATGCCTCATAAGCCAGATCACTGGTGGCTAAATGGGCTGGAGTCCGGTGACGTGTATTAATTCCCGTACGCTGAATGATCCAATCCGAATCATAACCCAGCTGCTGGAGATCCTCGTTAGTGACAACCTCCTCGGGCACATAGCTACCACTCGCCAATAACTGCACACCCGTGAGACGGCGCATTTTGCTTCTGGGAGCAGCGTCACAGTCGGCAACGGTGCCGGGGCTGGAAGGCTGGCGAGTGATCGAGGGACTGCTCATAAATAAACACTTCCGAATCAAGGCAAGGACAAGACCATTGACGTCAACGATCCGCATACCCCAGCGAGATCGAGCGTTTTATGACAGCGATGATCTCTGAAATATAGCAGAATCAGAAGTTTTTCGAGATACCCCGGATTCACACGTTTCTGCGTAATGCACCTTTAATCCGCGGGTTGGAAGCCAATCCGGCATTCTAAAAACCCGATTTCGAAGAAGCTTGACGATTAGCGAAACTGGGGCCTCTTCGTGTCAGGCCTGCAGACTCCGCCCGAAGCTCTTGGTAGATCTGCGGTAATCCGCCCTAGAGCCTCGTACGTTCGTTTCATCAACCTAAGGTCCAGTTTTACCATCGTCGATGACGGTAACCCCACCCTCGCACAGTCCTAAATTTCCCTATCACCCAGAACCTCCGAGAGATACACAAGCTCCTAACTGTCAAAAACACCGGAGAAGATAAAGCTCCACTTTATTCACAAAGAGTTTCTAGAAATCCGTTACAAGACCCCCGCCAGTGGGTGTCCGATCAATTCCCATATCTGTACATTCATGGGAGACAGCTCGTGAGGTATGAACTTCCAGAGCTCACCTGAAGCCGATCCCTCTCAGCTTTAGCTGCTCACCCGGGGGGGTCAGATTTTCATCCACCGACTGGATTCGATTTTTTTACTTAACAGGATGTTTGTTTCTCGATTGGATCTCTATGTGTTTGTTGGCAATACAATACCAGCTGGTCCCTGATGCTCCGATTTTGGTCGCTGCGAATCGTGAAGAATTCTATGAGCGTCCTTCGCAGCCGCCGTCGATTCAGTCGGGAAAACCACGCGTACTCTGTGGCATTGATGCTCAGGCCGGAGGAACCTGGCTTGGCGTCAATCAGCATGGCTTAGTCATCGGCGTCTGCAACCGTCGGAAAATGTCGTCGAGTTATCCGTCTCGATCTCGGGGCGTGCTCTGTCGCGAGCTGCTCAAATCCAATTCGGCAGTTCATGCACGGGATGTCGCCATGGAAGAACTCTCGAGCGGTCGATACGACGGGGCGAATTTTGTCTGCGTGGACGCAGAAAGCGGCTGGGTTGTCCACGGCGGAAACGAGATTGACACGGTCGAGATGCATGAAGGTTTGAACATCATTTCGAACCGCGACTTGAATGATCCACGAGATGAGCGAGTTGAGATGGCTCGCCGACTGCTCACCTTACATACACTCGACTCGCCGGTGAAATTCCTGGCGGTTGCCAGTAAAGTCTTTGCTCGCCCACCGTCGCCTCCCGGACGTCCTAGCATCGTGATTCGCGAGAAGGACCGCGGAACGGTGAGTTCCACATTGATTTCGCTTGGGAAAAAACCGCGAGACGCAATCTATCAATTCTCGGGTTCGGCACCTGACCGTTCCCGTTACGAGGACTATTCGCCGCTTTTGCGGGATATCCTGAGCCGTGGTTTACGAGAAGCCAACACGAAGGCAAAAACGTAAAAAATCGCCAACACTGATCAAAGCCGAGGCATTTTGCCTCGGCTTTTTTTATGCGCTTCCGGCAAGGCTCTTCTCGAATGAAGATGAACGGACTGGGGACAGCCGCGAGCCCAATTGGGTGGAATTGCCAGAGAGGTCGAGAAGTGAGTGACCAGTTTGCATCCCAAATCGGTTATGATTGCGGGAAATTCGCGAGGTGTAGTTGATGAAACGATACGCGACATTGTTAATCATTTTGGTCTGTAGCTGGATTTGCTCAGGCGCTGAGAATCACCGTGCCCCGGAACCATCCGACAGCAACCGTTTCGAATATCGAAAGGTGCGAGGTCGTGAGGCGAAGGGACCGCTCGATCTTCGGTATGAAGGCGAGGTCGACTTGGCACTCGCCCGGGGTGCTCGCCCCCAAGAGATGCGTTCCTTTGGCGACCAATGGAGCGGCAATGCGCACCTGCTTTGGGATGGTGCCATCGGCGATTCGTTTGAAAGTTCCATCGACCTCAGTGAGGCCGGAACCTACGATCTTTCTTTCCAGCTGACTGTCGCACCTGACTACGGCAAATTTGAAGTGACGGTCAATGATCGCGTATTGGCCCAAGAGGTCGACCTTTACCGAGATCGAGTTGATCTTTTGAAGCCGATTATTGTCGAAGATGTGGAACTCACGGCGGGCAGCCAGCGAGTCAGCTTCAAATTGGTCGGTCACAATGATGCGGCTCGTCCTTACGGAAAAAACCGTTATCTACTTGGCCTCGACTGTATCCAGCTAATCCGCAAAGATTTGCCACCGGTGGTCACTGTCGACTCGACTCCAGAGATGCCGCGTCGCCCACCGAAGCCGATACCGAATCCACTTAGCTCAGCTCAGCTCAATCAACAGCTCGAGCAATACTGTTACCAATGTCATCAGGATACGGATGGCGAGAACGACCTTGATCTAACTCAGTTGACGAATGCCGAGCAGTGGCTTGACCAGATCCAGCTTGCGCGTCGTGTTCGAAACGTCTTGGAACGGCATGAAATGCCCCCGTCCGATGAGGATCAGCCGGAGCCGGAGACAAGACAGCGCATGCTGGCAACCTTTGACAGTTACCTGAAACGTTATCTGTCAGAAAACCCGGCGACGACCCCGGTGGTGATGCGTAGACTGAATCGCTACGAATACAGCAATGCGGTCCGCGATTTACTGGAATTGAAGGGAGATATCTATCCGCTTCCCGAAAAGACCATTCGCGGGAATCAACCCTATTTTGAGCCGGCGTCCGGTCGATTTCCTCGGGCGATTATGGTCGGCAATCGAACCTTAGGTAAAAACCAGGTTGAGAAGCAGATCCTGACCGGAGTCTCTCCTTTCGCGATCGATTTGCAGGCAGAGGGGGGATTCAACAATCGAGGAAGCGAGCTAAGTTTTTCACCGATTCTCTTGGAGAGTTTTCTGAAGTTAGGTCAGTCAATTGTCAGCAGTCCTGAATTCACTCGCTACTGCGAGTCGCATGAAAAGCTGTTCACGATTTCACCAGAAGCCACGATCAACGAGCAGGCGACGATTTCACGTGAGCGTTTACAGCCATTGCTAGAACGGGCATTCCGTCAAAGGATCGATGCGGCAACGCTCGACCGATATCACGGCTTCTTCCTTCAAAAGCTGGCAACCGAGGATTCCTTCGAAACGGCCATGAAGGATACCGTCGCGGCGATCCTGGCTTCGCCTCGCTTCATTTACCTTGTCGAATCGGCACCGAACGAGGAAGAAGAACAATCTCTCACCGGATATGAATTGGCGGCTCGACTGGCGATGTTTCTGTGGAGCAGCATTCCCGATGAAGCATTATTGAAGACAGCGCGTGACGGTTCCATTCTTCAGGCAGAGGTACTCGATCAACAAGTGCAGCGTATGCTTGAGGATCCTCGCTGCCAGGCACTCTCACAGAATTTCGCACGTCAGTGGATGCGTTTAGATCAGCTGGTCACTGCGGTTCCCGACTTTGATCGGTATCCCGAATACTACGCCCGTATTGGCTGTGAGCAATGGAAGTTCGGACTCCAAACGATGATCGAGCCACTCCTATTGTTCGAGAGCATCATGGTCGAGGACCGATCGATCTTACTGTTGATTGACAGCGATTACACCTATCGATCCGACGAGTTGCAATCGTGGTATACAGACGCGAAACCTTTCTCGCAGCGACAAAACCGAAACCGCTTCAACACGAATCAACAAGTTTACCGACGCCGGCAAGTCAAAGATCGTCGTGAGGGAGGTGTGATTACGTCGGCGGCAACCTTGACGATGACCTCCTCCCCTTTGCGTACGAGTCCGATCCGGCGAGGTTCCTGGGTTGCAACCGTAGTTTTCAATCAACCGCCACCTCCACCACCGGATGAAATCCCATCGATCGAGGAGGACGACGAATCGATCACCGCTCAGGGATTGACCTTACGTGAACGACTGGTTCAACATCAGGTCAATCCATCTTGTGTGTCTTGTCACGCAAAAATCGATCCTCTCGGATTTGCGCTGGAGAATTACGACGCAGTTGGTCGATGGCGGGATCAGTACCACTCCGGGCTGGAAATTGATGCCAGCGGAGAGCTTTTCGGTCAGGCAAAATTTCAGGATGCGGTTGGCCTCAAGGACGCCATTCTGGATCATCCGGAGTGGTTTATTCGAGCGTTTGCCGAGCATCTGCTATGCTATGCGATCAGTCGAGAAATCGCGTTAACCGATCGTCCCTCGGTCGATGAAATCGTGGATGAGGCTATTCGTGATCAGGGACAATTCAGCACAATCGTAAGATCGATTGTGAAGAGCCGTCCATTTCGTCTTCAAGCTGTCAAGGAATCCTCCAAGGGAGTTCAAGAATGACTCGCACTTGTCTCTCACGTCGAACGTTACTCCGAGGTGCTGGAGCTGCATTGGCGTTACCCATGCTCGAAATCATGGGGAATGATCGCCGCAGCATGGCGAGTGAAACGAAAGCCCCTCGTCGAGTCGCTTTTTTCTACATCCCGAATGGGGTTGCACAATCAACCTGGAATCCGCAGGGAGTTGGACGCCAATTCAAACTCAGCCCTACCCTGCAGCCACTTGAATCGGTGCGACACAAGCTGCTCATGCTCAGCAATCTCGATCGCATCAAGGTTGCCGGAACAGACGGCCACGCTCAGGCCAGTACCTGTTGGCTCAGCAGTGCGTCTCCCGATGAATTATCGCCAGCGGGCTACCCTTTGAAGCGCACCATCGATCAAATCATCGCCGACGAAACAGGAAAACAAACCGCCTTCCGTTCGTTGGAGCTGAGCTGCAATCCTTATGAAGACAATCGAGAGTCGGTCTATTTCGATAACATCTCATGGTATGGCCATGGGCATGTTGCTCGTTCCCTGCGAGATCCTAAAGAGGTTTTCAACCGCCTCTTTCGCGTGGAAGAACATGTGAAGAGCGGCAGCATTTTGGACCTCGTGTTGGAAGATGCAACCTCACTGCGACCTCGTCTCGGGGTCACTGATCGACGTAAACTTGACGAATACACTGATTCAGTGCGCACTGTGGAACAACAGATTTCACGGGTCAAACAGCGTCAAGCCGAAATCAATCGACTCAATCCCCAAACACCGGTCAAACCCTGGCAGGCCATGCACCGTGATGAATTCATCCAGGTGATGGGCGATTTGATGATCCTCGCTCTGCAGACGGATCTGACACGAGTTGCCTCGTTGATGACGGGACCTGAACGATGGAGCTCACCACTGAAAGTCGAGGGCTGGTTTGACAAACCCATTGATCATCACTCCTGGACCCACAACCAGGGCAATGAATCGGTACGCACGCAGCTCGAACGATTGGATCGATTCCACATCGAACAGTTCACTCGACTCGTGGAAAAAATGGACGCAATCCCCGAAGGCGACGGTAGCCTGCTGGACAATATGATGTTCTTGCTCGGGTCCGGGCTGAGCAGCGGCGAACTTCATGTCTGCAACAATCTTCCGACACTGATCGCGGGCGGAGCCGGAGGACTTATCGACAGTGGCCAACATGTGCGATACGCCGAAGGCACACCGATCGCAAACCTTTGGCTTTCCATGGCGCAGATCATGGGAGTCAAGCGACAGAGTCTGGGCGATAGTACAGGAACACTGGCAGAAATCGTGGGCTAATTCCCGAGCCACTCAATCGCACATCCTGTCCGGATTCTCTTTGCACGCGCGAACTAATTTCGCTCGTAGAGTAGCGAGTTGCCCTGCTTGCCGACCTGTTGTATCGCTCCAGTCTCCCGCAAACAGTAGGCGACGCGACGTGCAAACCAACGATCGATCTTCAGCCCCTCTGCAACATGCTGAGTGTGAAAGGGCTGCGGCAGATCCCGTGGCAAGAGTGCGGCTAGGTCAGCAGCGGTGTGGAATTCGTGGGTGTTCTGGACCTCAAGCAGTTTTTGATCTTCAACTTGATGATCTCGATCACGACGCCAGCGGCGTTTACCATGCCCCGGATACCTCCACTCTTCGATAAAGACCAGAGGAACCTCTAAGACGAGATTCGGGTGGGGGAACACGGTGCTGAAATAGACGAGTTCATGGAAGACATCCAAGACGGTACCGCGTTTGGGGCTCAGTCGTTGGTCAACAACTTTTCGCCCCTTTCCCTTTCGCTTCACCAATCGTTTTTTTGCGACAATCGGCTTCACAACGCGGACCCGATGTTCCTCCAACAGCGCTTTGATCTTCCGACGAATTGCTGCCAACGAACCGTGCTGAATCTCGATCAGTTCGTTTCCGCAAACGACATCGATGCGATAACGGCCCAGCTTCACTTCGAGTTCGGCACCGTCACCCGCGTAGGTATCTTTTAATTGACGATGGAGAGATGTTTCCATGAGTCGTCGAGCCCCAATCGAGGACTGCCGTGATAGCGCAGACAATCTGCGCAGACCCCTGTTATGGGTATCGACTCATTGCCAGCTGATCTTCAGCAGAGATCTCGAAAGAGGCTAGTCTTCGATCCCGAAATCACGGATGGTGAAAAGGGTTTTCAGCGGCACACCACGGCTTGCGAACGCCGCTTCGCCGCCCGCGAGGCGATCGATGATCGCCAGAGCACCAGTCACCTTGAGGCCAAATTCACGCGCTCGGTCAACGGCTTTCAGAGCACTCCCGCCGGTGGTGATCACATCTTCGACGATCACGACTCGATCGCCAGGTTTGACGGGACCTTCAACGTCTCGCCCCTTGCCGTGGTCCTTCGCTTCCTTGCGAACGATGAAGCCACGCACATGACGCGACCTCTGTCCAGAAAGCGTGATAATCGCACCCGTGATCGGATCAGCCCCAATCGCCATCCCGCCAACGGCATCGGGCATATCTGAAGCCATCAGTTCCAGCATTCCAGCGGCGATCAGATTCGCACCGCGGGAGTCGAGGGTCACCTTACGGCAATCAAGATAGAACTTGGCCTTCTTCCCGGAAGCCAAGGTAAAATCGCCGAACTCCAGGGCATTTTCCTGAATCAAACCAATTAACGCTTCACGATCGTATTCAGACATGGGACGTTCCGTTGCAGTATCAAGCAGGAGCGGTCGAACTAGCCGACGGTCGGAATATCCATCGTATCGCGAGAGCTGGGTTCGAGAAAGGAGGTCTCCGCTGTTATCTCCTCTCGACGGTTTTTACTGTCGAATCGTCACGCGCGACCCAACCGACAAGATCGCCGTTAGATCATCCGCATCCACCGGACTCACACCGATGCAGCCGGCTTCGGAGGTGCCCGTATCAACATGGATGCCCACGTCGTGCGCTGCGGTAATCTGGTCACCACGCAAGCCGATCCAACGGTGTCCGTAGGGGTTGCTCGGATCATCACGGCTCACACGATGTCCCGTGTGCCGATCAAAATATTCACGACCGGTTTCTTTGACGATGACTTCAAATTCCCCGGCATTGGCTGGCATATCGGTTCCCATCCGAGCTGTGAAGCGGCCGGCGTAATGACGCCCGAGGAAAACAGTGATTTCAGATCTTACGGGATCCACTTCGGCACGAAATGGACCTTTGACAACCTTCAGAGATTCGCCTGAATAGAGTTCCAAGGGAGATTCAATACCATTGATGCGTGCGAGAAAATCCTGGGGAACGTTGTATCGCTCGGCAATCATCTGCAACGTATCCCCTTCCTGCACGACGTAGGCGGGTTCCATGAAGCTTTCCTGAGAATAGATCACGGTTCCAGCCAGTTCGTCCAAGGTCTGAACACAGCGAGCGGTTTGTTCGCTCGAAAGCGTCGGTTCGTTGTACCAGACAGATAGCAACTTCAACGCATCATCAAGCTTGCCGATTTCAATACTGGATTGGACAAGCTTCCATACCTCCTCGAAGGCTGAATCTCCAGCCTCACTCGCGGAAGTACTAACGCCTGCTTCGTCATCTGTCGCGTAGGGCAGCGGAGCTGAACTGGTCACCTCATAGGTTCCTGGATCCTGAGGCTCGGCGGTAAAACTCGCGGCCGCCGAGGTGGCATTGCCATCCCACTCTGATGTTTCGTTCGTCAACTGATTATCTTGAGTGACAGGTCCGACATCAGCCGTCG
The DNA here is from genome assembly GCA_002723275.1 of Planctomycetaceae bacterium. Classification (GTDB taxonomy): domain Bacteria; phylum Planctomycetota; class Planctomycetia; order Pirellulales; family Pirellulaceae. The sequence goes on along the minus strand of PBNZ01000026.1, from coordinate 105,186 downwards.
CGTCAACAGGCGCGGGCACTTCAACAGGGGTGCTCGAAGGCCAATCAGGTGAATTCGCGGTTTCGGGCAGCTCGGGCGTCACAGACGCCTCGCCAACACCAGGAGAAGTCACGCCATCAGTCGGAGACTGATACGAGGCCGTATCGGGGATTTCAACCGATACGGGAACGTCCGTGGCAGGGACGGTGGCGAGTCCCAAATCCGATGGGTTCGGTTGCGGATTACTGAGAACGACGTACGCCCCATAGCTGACAGCCAGCAAAGTAACGGTAACGATCGTGTTCTTGATGGAATTCACCTTCGTCCTCCTTGACGAATTCAGCGTCGGTTTCTCAACTAATGGGATCCCGCTCGATAATTACGGACATGCCGTTCATGGATTTCGATAGCGCCAACAGACCGATTGAAGATTTCGAGTATCCGGAACCAGACGTTGAAGACGATCTGGAAACGGAACTGATCACTTGTTCCAACTGTGGCGAGTCGATTTATGAAGAGGCTGTTGAGTGTCCCTATTGTGGTAGTTATGTCGAGTCGACGACCCATGCTTGGTCTGGTCGTCCGCTCTGGTGGCTGATCATCGGTATGCTGGGAATCATCGCTGTCATCTTCACGCTCAGTCTCGCGGTCTAGCAACTTTGAGGCTGCGCCCAATTTTTCAGCGCGGCGAATCATAGAGAAACCGCAATCCTGACGCCAGGGCGATTTGGGCCAAATAGCTATGAAACTCTGAAGTGGGAATTCTGGCGATTCGAATCGGATGCTATCAAGACGTGCATGCATTCCGATCGCAGCGAGCCTCAATCAACGCTTGCCACGAGCCAATCGTCCAAATTGTTCCTTGAGCTTGCGAGTAATCGGGCCTGGCGTGCCATCCCCAATAACTCGGTCGTCCAATTTCACAACCGGTACGACTTCCGCGGCACTTCCGGTGAGGAAGCATTCCTCAGCAATAAAGATATCATGCCGTGTCAGCGGAATCTCACGAACAGGAATCGAATGATCTTTGGCCAATTCGATCACGGCCTCCCGCGTAATGCCTTGCAGAATCCCGGCATCAATCGCAGGGGTCAACAAAGTGCCTTGTTGGACGATAAACACATTGTCGCCTGTACATTCCGCGACTTCACCTTTGTGATTGAGCATCAGCGCTTCAATGCACCCTGCCTTCAGGCCTTCAATCTTGGCCAGAACATTATTGAGATAGTTGAGTGACTTAATGCGCGGACTCAAGGCAGCGGGATGATTACGAATGGTACTCGCAGTGATGATCTCGAGTCCGTTTTCGTAGTATTCATCCGGATACAACGTAATCTTGTCGGTGATAATAATCACCTGAGGATTGCTAGTGCGATTGGGGTCGAGTCCCAGAGTTCCTGCACCGCGTGTCACGATCAGGCGAATGTAGCCATCACTGAGATTGTTTTCCGCCAAGGTATCATTGACGGCCTGCGCGAGATCGGCGGGCGTCACAGGGATATCGAGCAGAATTGCACGAGCCGATTTCCAGAGGCGATCGATGTGCTCCTCGAGTCGAAAGACGACTCCGCCATAGCTACGCATGCCTTCGAAGACGCCGTCGCCGTACAACAATCCATGATCGTAGACGCTGATCTTCGCATCTTCCTTGTCGAAATACTGCCCGTTGATGTAAACCTTCAATGACATGCTGACACACTTAACCGTAAAGATGCTTATCCATCATATTGAATGAGTACGGAACCCGGCAGTAGATCGCTCACAACCGACAGCAAAAACGGGACATGGACGCGAGATCCATCTCAAAAGCAGTCCAAGGTTGCCGACCGCGAATCAGGCATGACTCACGCGGCCTTCAACCAACTGAACGACTCGATCTGCCTCTTTTGCGATTGCCGAGTCGTGAGTCACCATGACTATAGTTAGCTTCCGATCTCGGTTCAAGGACCGCAAAAGATCCATGATCTGTACGCCGGTTTGTCGGTCCAAATTGCCGGTTGGCTCATCGGCGAGCAAGATTTTCGGCTCATTCAGCAGAGCACGAGCGATCGCAACACGCTGCATTTCGCCACCGGACAATTCGCTGGGACGGTGTTTCAACCGATGGGAGAGCCCGACCTGCTCAAGCAAATCGAGAGCTTTGCGCCGCAAAGCCCGCCGTTTTCCCCAGAACTGGGTTACCGAACAGCCGATCATGGCAGGCAGGATCGTGTTTTCAAGCGTCGTCAGTTCCGGCAGTAGATGATAGAACTGGAAAACAACACCCATTTCACGATTTCTTAACCCGTCTCTCTGGGTGGTTGGAAGATTGTCGATCCGACGATCCTCAAAGTGGATTTCGCCGCCATCGGGTGCGTCGAGCGTGGCCAGCAGGTGAAGCAAAGTGCTTTTTCCCGAACCGCTTTTTCCAACAATCGCCATGAATTCACCGTCGCCAGCTGTCGCATTCACACCCTTCAGCACAGGGACGAGAACGGCACCTTTCCGATAGCTCTTGCGCACATCACGTGCTTCCATCAGCCACTTTGTCGGAGCCGACTTGGGCGAATCTTGTTTCGCATCGATGCGGAAATGAGGGCCGCGTAAAGGCTCTGCATGAGGCGATGCGTCTCTTTCAGACGCGTTGGATCGTACCGTTGTTAACTTACTCATATCGTAACGCCTCCACCGGGTGCATTCTCGCTGCCCGTAACGCCGGCAACACACTGGCCATGACGGCAATCAACATCGCGCCGGCAACAATCCAGGCCACTGTATGTGCTTGGATAATCGTAGGAATTTCTTGAAAGTAGTAGATCGTAGGATCGAAAACCTCACGGCCGGTTATCGTCTCGAGAACGTCAGCAACGCGGTTAATATTTACGACAAACAGCAAGCCAAGGACCATACCCACACCAGAACCGACACACCCTAATGACAGTCCGTAACCGAGGAAGATTGACATCACACCTCGACTGGTCGCTCCGAGTGATTTCAGAATTCCAATATCGCGGGTTTTCTCGACCACGATCATGAAGAAGGTTGCCAGAATCCCAAAGCCAGCAACGGCGATGATCAAGAACAAGAGAATGTTCAAGATCGTCGTCTCCATCTGAACGGCTGCCAGCAACGGCCCTTGCATGTCCTTCCAGGTTTGCACACGGTAAGGAAAAACTTCGGCCGGGAAACGTTCTCGCAAACTGTCGCGAGCAGCATTCAGGTCGGCGCCCTCTTTCAGTTTAATTTGGATGGAACTAACGGCCCCAGCGCCGGTCTGCGGATCAATCATCCCGCGCAGATACTGCAATTGGCCGATCGGAATGAAAGCAAACGTCGAATCATATTCGCTCATTTTACTTTCATAGAAGTCGCAGACCGTAAAGTTCGCACTGACGGCTTGCGGAGGTGTTCCAGCCGTTGGGAAGGTAACTTTGACGTCGTCACCTGGCTTGCACAAAAACAGATCAACAATCTCGCCATCCGAGGCTCGATGTCGAATATTGGAGGTGGCGATTCCCAGCACAATACCGACGTGCTGCTGTGTCATCGCATCAAAGGTTCTCGCATCGTTTTCTTCATCTGCCTCAAGGAACGGATCCTGCCCAATTTCAAAGTTGAAGGGCAAATCGTCACCGGAATCCTCGTCGGTTGTCGCTGTCGCGACTGTTTCATGAGTCGACTCGCCAGCCGAAGCAGCCTCGAGCTTACGCATCTGCTCCTCGTAATAGCGTTCTTGAGCCACCTTCATCCGTCGATAGGCCCAACCCGCTTCCCGTAAACGTGGGTCATAGCCACGTTCGTGGAGATCAAACGACAACTGTTTCCGATTCTCAGGATGCAACAGGTACTTGCCAAACTCACTCACATTGGCATAGCTCTTCTCATCGATGCCAATGAGATTTACCTGCTTGGTCATCCATTGGCCGCGCACTTTAAAGCTCAGCATCGCTGGGATGTGGACGGTGGCCGTCATTCCTACGAGGTCATCGCCAATTTCATCGCGAATCTCTTCAACGAGTGACTCGGGATCCTGAATTCCTTCCATGCTGTGAGCTTCAACCACAATGTCGGACAGGATGCCATGCAATCGCTTGTGCATCTCGTGCTGGAATCCACACATGACACTGTTGACGACAATCATCGTGGCTACCCCTAGGGTAACGCTGATAATCGACGCGAGTGCGATATAACGAGTGCGAAGATATCGCACACAGAGCAACAACTTGTACATGGCCAGTCCTTTGGCGCGGAAAGACGTCGGTGTCAACGCGACATGAACACCCTCCCGCCTAGCCACATCGAGCCACTAGGAGGTGGCTTCGGGTCGCAGCAGCGGGAACAAGATCACATCCCGGATCGTTTGTGTGTTGGTCAATAGCATGACAAGCCGGTCGATGCCAATACCTAATCCACCAGCGGGCGGCATCCCATGCCGCAAAGCACGGATGAAATCATGATCCATCTTGGCCATGGAATCCTCGTCCGATAGCCCTGCTAGCTGCGTTTTGAACAGCTCTTCCTGCAGATCAGGATCGTTCAGTTCGGTATAGGCATTCGCAATCTCCATGCCCTTCACAAACAACTCGAATCGCTCGGCAATCTCAGGACGATCATTTTTCCGTTTGGTCAACGGACAGATGCTGGCAGGGTAATCGATCACAAAGATCGGTCCCTCAAGCGAGTCTTCGACTTTTTCCTCAAAGATCTCATTTCGAACAACATCCGGATGGCGGCCGGCGACTTCCAGCCCCAGCTTCTCGGCTAGCGATAATACAGCGGTCTCATCGCCAGGATCCACCCCCGTGCATTCCTGAAAGAGTTCGTTGTAGGAGCGACGAGCGAATGGCGGTGAAAAATCAATGGTTTCATCGCCCCAGGGAAGTTGGTGGCCACGTCCAAGTGCACCAATCGCATTCACGATAATTTTTTCGGTGAGATCCATCATCGTTTCGTAATTGCCGAACGATTCATAAACCTCCAACATCGTGAACTCAGGATTGTGTTTTGGGCTGATACCTTCGTTGCGATAGACACGTCCTAACTCGTACACCTTTTCCATCCCACCCACGAGCAGTCGTTTCAGATGGAGCTCGAGCGCAATTCGCATAAAGAGGTCGATGTCGAGGGCATTGTGGTGAGTGACGAAGGGTCGAGCCGCTGCTCCGCCTGCAATCGCATGCAACGTTGGCCCTTCAATTTCACAGAAACCTTCGTCCGTAAGCGTCCTGCGAACGGAGGCAACGATCGAGGTGCGGTCCAGGAAGCGAGGCAAGACACCCTCGGTGTAGGTCAGATCGAGGTATCGCATGCGTTGCCGGAGTTCTGGATCATTGAGACCGTGATGTTTTTCCGGAGGTGACTCAAGCGACTTGCAAAGAAAATGAAGTTTCTCAACAAAGATGGTGATCTCACCCGTTTTCGTGCGTCGCAATTGGCCATCGACGCCAACAATGTCGCCGAGGTCAAAGCAATCAGAGAGTTGCCACGCCTCGTCTCCGACTTGCTTCTTTCCAACAAACAGCTGAATCTGTCCGGTTTGATCCCGCAAGTCGATGAACTTCAACTTGCCGGTATCGCGCATCAGCACGATCCGACCCGCCGCACGTACGCCGGGCCCGATCAGTTCCCCTTTGCCCTGGTCGGCCAGCCACTGCCGAAAATCCATTTCAGGATCGGCATTGAGGTCGGGCAACTCGATAATCTCACCCGATTCCGACTGGAATTTAACCTCATCGATACGGCCACGAATGTCGGCGATGGATTGTCGATCGTCAAAACGACCGCCCCATGGATCAACGCCCATTTCCTGGATACGTTGTAATTTGTCGCGACGCGACTTTTCGAGATTTCCGCCGGTTTGTTGTTCTGCTGCCATGACCTTCACCCTGCCTCAATTCACCTTCATCGACCCTATTGAATCGGGACATTCTAGTCCTTGACCGGTTCGAATGGTAGGTCGTACCGAGAGCTATGGCTTGAGGGCATCGATCTCCTCAGCCGTCAGGCGGCCCGAGTTCTCCAGGCGGGGGCGAACACCGGGGATGATCCGCACTGCATTCTGGTAATACACCTTGCGCAAGACATCGTCGGGCAAACCAATTCCGTAGATTCGCCAGAATCCCTGGGGAGGAAACTCCTTTTCCGAATAGGGGAAGTACTCGTCAAAAGTCTCCAGGAAACGCCAATAAAGCCGCAATCGGGTTTCCGGCCAGGGACCATCGGTCCCGAACAGTATTCGATCGGCGTGTTTCAAAAAGAACTTCCTTGCCGTGTAAGGCTGTCGCCCGAGTTCGCCAATTCGTGAGGCAAATTCCACATAGAGATTCGGGTATTGCTCCAACCACTGACTGACCGTGGCGAGATCCTCTGGATTGTTTGCGAAATGAGCTCCGATGAAAATCGTGTCGGGATGACGCGCGATCACTCGATTCCGAGCAGCAAGTAATTCATCTCGTGAAGGAAACTCGTCGCCATGGAAACTCCAACCGGGCTGACGACTCAGTTCTTCCCAACGTTCGTTTTTTTCATTGATGGGCTGGAAAAACGCAGCCGGATCCCCCGTGTGGATAATCACCGGTAAACGCAATCGCCCACAAGTCGCCCAGATCGGATCCCAACGCGGGTCGTCGATACGAATCAACGTTCCGTCTGAATTCTTATAGCTCAATCCAAATCGCTTGAAGATCTTGACCCCCGACGCACCTTGAGCTGCCGCCTGTTCCAATTGCATGACAGTACGTCTAACAAAGTCGGGTTGCTGACAATCCCAACTGGCGGGATCGTCAGGCTTTCCTTGCCCCTGCCAATTGATGTTCACAAACACAACAAAGCGATCAGCATCTTTCTGATCGAGGAAGTGCTTGTGTTCGATAAATCGATCCAACAGCAAACCGTCCAGGCTCACACAGATGGCAATATTGTTCCGATTCATCACCTCAATGAATTCATTAAGTCGTCGCCTGGAATTCTTAAGTCGGTACCCAAAATGGGTATGCACATCGACGACTGGATATCGTGCCCGGTCCACCCCTTTCTGCTGGAGCTTCAACATGGATTGAGGCCGAAACTCAGCCAAACCCAGTTTCTCACCGGTAGCTTCCTGAGCCCACCCGGAAGCTGGAACAACTAGAATTGCCATCAGGAGCACAAGCGTGCAGCGAATGCTGCTAAAAGATGATAATTTCATCGAGTCGATTCACTCCGAACGAAAGCCGAATTGCAAGCGTAAACACCTTTGTTACATTTAATCCTAACAGGAGTTTTCCGTGAGCGACGAGGGAATTGCCTTTCATTCCACCGAATTGTTTTTGAGTATGACTGCCGATCGCACCGAACAACAATCGAGCGAAGAACAACAACGTTCTCGAAATCTGAGTCACGATCGTTCCGGGCCGCCCATGTCGATTCCCGGATACGAGACCAGACAATTCTTGGGATCGGGTGCTTATGGCGAGGTATGGGTGGCGATCGACCAGAACACGGGTCGCCGAGTCGCCATCAAGTTTTACACCCATCGAGGCGGCCTGGACTGGTCGCTGCTATCGAGCGAAGTCGAGAAGCTCGTATTTCTCGCCGCTGATCGGTACGTCGTTCAGCTTCTGGATGTGGGCTGGGAAGCGGACCCGCCTTATTACGTCATGGAATTTGTCGAGAACGGTTCGCTGGAAGATCGCATCCAGGAAGACGAGTCGATCACGGTGGCACAGGCGGTAGAGATTTTTCGTGACATTACCACGGGGCTATTGCATGCTCATGGCAAGGGCGTATTGCACTGCGATCTGAAGCCAGCCAACATTCTCTTGGACCAGGACAATCGTCCTCGACTTGCTGACTTTGGTCAGTCACGACTCTCGCACGAACAAACACCTGCCTTGGGCACGCTGTTTTACATGGCACCGGAACAGGCTGACTTGCAGGCGGTCCCGGACGCTCGCTGGGATGTCTACGCACTCGGCGCGTTGCTCTATTGCATGCTAACGGGCGCCCCACCCTACCGGGAAAATCAGGATGAGCTGGAAATCGATTTTGACGGCGACCTGGGTGAGCGACTTGATCGTTATCGGGCCTTTCTTCAATCGCAGGATCCGCCGAGTGACCACCGTTTCATTCCGGGCGTGGACAGTCAGTTAGCTGACATTGTCGATCGTTGTTTAACCATCGACCCACAACAAAGATTCGCTAATGTCCAGAGTGTGGTCGATGCATTGGCCGCTCGTGATCGAGCTCGGAATCGACGTCCCTTGCTGATTCTGGGATTTCTCGGCCCCTTGCTGATGCTCCTGGTCACAACCGTTTTTGCCTGGTGGGGTTATCAGCAAGCGGTTACTTCCTCTGAAAAGATGTCGCTGATTAGTCGCAGTGAAGGCAATGGCTTTGCTGCCGACTTCGTTTCGGAGGCCGTTGCTCGTCAGATCGAAGGTTACTTTCGGGAGGTCGAGGAGCTCGCAAAAGATCCCGAATTTGTGGCCGAGCTACAGAATTTTGTAAGCGACCCGGAAGTCGCGACACTCACCGAACAGCTACGAGGCGTTCGCGAACGCACTTCGCAGAGCCAGATGCTCGAACAGCATCCGCAACGAGCATTGCTTGAAAAACGGATTCAAGACCGTCTCAAAGAATCGGAAACGATGGATATCGCCAGTTGGTTTGTAACCGATAAGAACGGCATCCATCTCGCAGCTGCTTTCGACGCAACAGCAGTGGATCAGGGAGGACAGACACCGTCCAACCCGGATTCATCCAACGGGGAATCTGTTGATCAGGAGCAAACTTCGGCGATTGGACGGGACTTTTCCTGGCGAACCTATTTTCACGGTCAACCGGAAGACAATCCTGAAACCATCGACCACATTCGTCGCACGCATCTGTCCGCCGTCTTTCAAAGTCAGGTGACCAATGTCTGGAAGGTTGCGGTATCGTCCCCAGTCTACGGGAAAGACGAGGCAGGTGAAGAACTGTTTCTCGGCATCGTCGCCCTGACGGTCGAGTTCGGCCGGATGGGAAAACAACTAGACAGCAACAACAACGAGCGATTTTATGTACTCGTCGATGGTCGTGAAGGTGAAAAAGAGGGTGTGATCCTGCAACATCCTTTGTTCAGCCAGATTCTTGATGACGACCGCACGTTGGATACTCAATTCAGTACTGCATCTGAATATCGCGTGCGTCTGAACGAACTGAATCCTGACCGCGAGTACAAGGATCCCTTGGGAAACCACCCGGAAGGAATCAAGGCAGGCTATGACGTTCCCTTTATCGTCGCCAGCCGAAACGTGCGTTTGGATCGCAATGCGATGCAAGACGGCGGAGCGAACGGCATTGATACTGACACCCCTGCCCCTGATGGCTCCGCGCGTGATGGCTCCGCGCCTGACAAAGCAGATTCACTGGCAGAGGCCGATACCGGGCTCGTTGTGATCGTCCAGGAAAACTATGAGAATGCGATGAGACCGGTCGGCCGCTTGGGTTCAGCATTACTCTTCCGCGGATTTTCAGCTTTAGCGGTCGCCATTCTGGTTGTATGCACGATGTGGTATTTCGTGGCCCGTGCACTTGGCGACGCCAACGAACGGCTTAGTCTTCGAAATGGCCCGGGCGGCGGAAATTCAACGATTCACAGCTTGGAAACGCTGGAATTACCTAATCGCCTGAAGCGTTAGTTACCTGCCTCGAGCACGTCTGATTCATCCAACGTGCAGTGCATGATGGTGGAACGACGATTTGTTGTGTAGATGACGTGTATCTTTCCGTCTTTGGCCTGGATCGCACATGGGTAAGCATACGGACCTTCTCCGCCGGCCAGGACTTTCCGACAGGGATAACTCTTGTCACCGTCGGTGGACATTGCAAGTACCAAGGGCGTGCGACGGCTGAAACTATCGTTGTAGATCAGTGCGAGATTACCACTTGCGAGATCGATGAATTCGATCGCCGCGTTGGGGTTCGGCCATTTCGTAGCAGTTCCCTGTGACCAAGTCTGCCCTCCGTCACGTGACTCGGAACGAATGATAAAGCCACGAGTTTCTGGACGATAGTCGCCGCCACGTCGGTTGTAGCAAACCAGATAATCATCTGAAACTCGGGCAACGGCTGGTTGAAGGCAGCCGATCTTGAATCCAATTCGATTCGTCTCGGACCAATGCCCCGTCTGCGCGTCATAGTGAAGAAACAGAGAGGTACTTTCTGCTCCAACACTTTCCGTATCGTTTCCTTTTTCCGAGTAAACCGGCAACAGAAAACCGCCGTCTTTCAGTTCAATCGGATGACTACGAACCATCATGCCTTGCTCGAATGCAACGATGAACGGATCCGACCAGGTATGACCATTGTCCTTGGAGATTTTGGCTTTGATCCTAGAAGTGGACCAGGTCTCCCCGTAACGAGTGAGATAAAACAGCCAGACGACTCCATCCGGTCCCTGCCAGATGACGGCGTTTCCTTCTGATCGTCTCGGCGTATCCGCGATGATTTTCGGCAAGGTCCACTCGTCCGACCCGTGTGGCTTTCTCGCTCCAAAAATAGCAGTATCGGATTGATACTCACCACTTCCACCATAAAAGACGAGATAGAGATCGCCATTATCGAGTTGGTCGAAGCTGGCTGGATGCTTGTACGGTCCTCCGGGATGCTCTGGGCCAAAAACTCGTTCAGTCCTTAATTCTGCAAGAAGGGTCGGTACGGTGACACCGCTGCACAAGAGCATCGCGATCGCAAAAACAAACCATTGGGCAAAACTTCGAATCACCGTAATACTCCTCGCGTTGAAACTATCTCGAATTCGTTATTTGGAATTCACGGTCAGAGCCCGGTCGATCAATAACCGCAGGTATTCGAGATGAGCCTGTTGCTCCTCGCTCTCGACGGTAATCTCCTGCAATGAATCGCGGATCTTTCCTAACTGGAAGAAGGCGGCTGACTGCGGTGCAACATCGGAACTGGAATCTGCTTCCGGATCAAGCAACTTGGTCAATCGCCTTACATATTCAACCTGTAGGTTTTGCCGCATCGTGTCATAACCGGCGTCTCCTACGCTGAAGATTCCATCCGTTAATTCGGAGAGCAACTCGAACACGGAATACTCATTTCCATAGAGTCGGCTGTCAGTCATTCGAGCCAGGACACGAGGATGCAGTAAATGATCGAGCACTGACTTCTGTGCGGCAAGGATTCGATCGTGCAACAACGGTTCTTCCTTGTCCCTAAAAAAGTCGAAGGCTCGTCGTTGACTCTGCAGGTGACTTAATAGCTCCGGCGGTAGCACAAACGCATTGGGACCAAACAAGTTCTCGCGCAACAATCGCATTGCACGTTCTTGATCCTCGCGCGACACCGGTTTGAAGGGCTGCGTTGCTCCGTCTTGTCCGTGGAAGGATCGATCAACATAAACGCCTCCCACATAACGGGAGGCAACCTGTGCCGACCGTTGGTGTTCTCGGATTAGCAGAAAAAACGCATTGCGCAAGGCCTGATAAGAATCTCCTTCATTTGGAATCGTTTCCTTGATTTTCGCCATTGTCTGTCTGGCCAATTGGATACGTCCCTCGGCATAGCTAATCGCGTCTCCGGAAAGATCATAGATCATCACCCGCGGATCGACAGCTTTCCCCGCCGAACGCATATCGTCGGCATCATTGCCGAACGCCAATTCCGGCTCACTGGATCGTGCCAGGAGCTTTTCCAGACGAGCTTTTTCTTGGGCCGGATTCGCCTGACTGGGTTGGTATCCATACTGAATCGCCCAAACATCGTAAGGACCAGGCTTCATCGTATAGAACAAGCCTTGTTGGCCGCCGGGCGGTGCGACGTTGATCGCCGGATAGTCCATCACGGAACCGGTGAGTCCACGCTGGCGTCCAACATCCGCGTCTTGCAGTTCATCAGGTGTCAACAGCTGGCTGGAACGCATGTTGTGCATCAACCCAAGGGTGTGCCCAACCTCATGCAGCATCAGATAATAGAGTGCTTGCTCAAGTACCTCCTTGGTTTCCAGTCGCGTGTAACCGGCTGCTCGTAGAGCATGGACACCGAACAGATTGCTTTGATGAAGCCCGAGCCCCAAGGTGCATTGAAAATCGCTTTTGGCACCCTTCGGTTGCTCGTAAACTCGCTGGAGATTCAAGCGATTCGTCAGAAAGGTGAACTCGAGCATAATGTCGGCACCGAGAATCTGACCCGTCCTTGGATTCACAAAGCTTGGCCCATAACCACCAAACGGTGGATCGGGCGATGACGTCCAGCGAAGGACGTTATAACGAATGTCATCGGATTCCCAATCCGCATTATCAGGCTGCGTTCGCACCTGAATCGCATTGCGGAATCCCGCTGCCTCAAAGGCTACATTCCAACCCAACACGGCCTCAGAGATGATCCCGCGAATTTCCAAGGGAGTCGTATTCTCGATCCACCACACAATCGGCTCGACGGGCTCCGAAAGATCGGCCGTTGGATCGGACTTTTTGAGATGCCAACGGCGAATCACATCGCGGTAGGGAGTCGCCGAGGTTGAGGTCATATCATTAATTCGTTGTGTAAAGAATCCCACGCGAGGATCATCCCGCCGAGGCCGATAATCGTTCTTGGGCACCTCGATTAAACTATGCTGAATCGTGACACTAACGTTTCTTTGGTCGGTCACATCGTCTCCAGCCGAAGCCGTGGGTGATGCATTGTCAAAGACATAGCGAACGGTGAGCGCCGTATTCTTGGGATAACTTTTCAATTTCACGAAAGCCGTCTTGTCAGCATTCAAACTGCCTAAACGAAATTGCTTGGAATCCTTGTTCTCCGGATCTTCAGAGGGTTTGATTTGATCGAAGCTTTCATTGAGAAACAATTCGTCGGCTTTGATGAGATAGTTCTGCTTGGCCTGATCCTCGGCCACAATGGGTGCACTCACGAGTAAGGCGGAACTGATGTTGGCCCGTGCCGCGCGTTTGAGAGGACTCTTCGCGTCAAAGAAATGAGTTGTATTCTCTGCCGCAAACTCCAGTCGCTGAAAGCGTTTGCGAATCGAAACCACTTCATTAGATCGAAACTGGCCACGAAACTGTCCAGCTTTGACAATCCCATCGACGGTGTGGCTAAAGTAGATGAACTCCTTCCCTAACTGCGATTTCTTGATGGCCACGTAGGCCTGACCAGATTCTCGATCCTGATAGAGCGTGAACAAGCCATCCATCTTGTCGCACCTTTTCACGATCTCTTCAAACGACTTCGTAGCGGAGTCTTGGTCGTCGCTCGGATTCTCCTGAGCAACAACCTGGTCAAGGGAAAGAAGGGCTGAAGAACACAGCAAGAGAGGAAGAAGAATTCTCATCAGATTTACTCGAAGGCCAAAAATTCATCCAGTTGTTAATTAAGATGCTTCTCAGAGATCGCGTGCCATTATAGACGAATGAACACGTTTTGCTTCTCGAAATGTCGAACACTCAAAAATGTAATCCCCAGGAAAATAACAAACCCTAACAGGGCATAGGGCCAAGGTGAATCTACTGGGAACAGCGGCATCATGGCGACGAGTACCCAATGATGAATCACATAGGCCAATAGAGGGTTTCTGCCAAAAGTGGCAAACACACTCCATGAGCGATTCCAACGATCGCAAATCAGCACGAAACAAGCATACGTCAAAAAACAGAATCCCGATCCAAACAGAACAAAGGGAGCACTGACAATTCGCTTACTCATCATCCAATAGTTCCAGGGCCGACCCTCCGGCGGTGGAAAAAACGGAGGCTCTGCCAGGCCCACGGCCGTATCTCCAGCATCCTGCAGTGACGGGATTACGGGAGAATCGGCAAACGGTCGGCTACTAGCCTGACGATCGACGGGATACAAGGTTGTCAAACAGCTTAGCGAATAACCTAGTCCCGCTAATCCCAGCCCGATCATCAATAACAGAGATATCTGACGAGGCGGCGCGAGGTCCTTGCGAACAACATCGTAGGCAATCGAGCCTGCGAGCATGGGAACGCACCAACTAATCACCCCCCAAAAACCACCGTCCCAAGCGCGAGCTCCCGTGGTCCCTAACCATTGGTCAAGAATGTTCGGACGACCTTGCACGAAAGCAAAGTTAAACCCGTAAGAAAGCAAGGTGTGAAGCACGAGGCATGCGATGAGTACGATCACACGCACGCCCAGGGACCGAGAAATCCAGGGCAACACCAACATTTGAGTCACGCCGATGATCGCCAAGACTTCCCATAAGTCAGCCTTCAGGAATTTTGCCACAAAATACCCGAACGAATTCCAGTCGATCTCACTCCACGAGGAAAAGGAACTTCCCAAACCGTAGATAATGACAGAAGTGCATACGAGTGCGATCGATCGCTTGATGTATCGGCGTCGCCAAGAGCTCGAATCAGGCTTGGCCAACTCGCGCAACACCGTCAAACGAAAAGACATACCTACCGCAAAAATAAAGGCAGGCATAATGGAATCTGCGTAACTGAAATAAGTATTGTGATGCTTCAAGAATGCCGGCGCAATTTTCAAATAGCCGCAATAGTTGACGACGAACATTGCCAACACCGCGTATCCGCGGAACTGATCAATCGAAACGATACGACGGATGCCCGTGTCTTGACTCATGCCCGGTTCACATTTAACTGTGCCAAGAGATATCCACCGACGATCCTTACCGCGGTTTCGTTGGGTGCTTCGGCGGGTACAACAAGATGCGCGCAACGTTTCGACGGTTCGACATAGCGTTGATGCATGGGCAATACTGTTTCAGCCCACTGGCGACGTATCGTTTCCACGTCACGTCCACGTTCCTGAGAATCTCGCCGACATCGACGTTCAAGCCGCAGTTCATCGGAAGTATCGACAAAGATCCGAAGATCGCAAATATCCCGAATCGTTTCGTCCGCCAAAACCAAAACACCTTCGATGATGATGATCGGTCTTGGGTCTAATGGAAACCCACCCGGTATCCGGGAATTGGTACTGTAATCGTACTGAGGCATGACAACGGAATCGCCCGAAATAAGCTGATGGACATGTTCGACTAACAGATCAGTCTGCAAAGCTTCAGGCGCATCGTAGTTATTGGCATACCGTTCTTCCTGCGACAGGTGCCTCAGATCATGGTAGTAACAGTCGTGATGTAAAGTGACCACAGCATCAGCACCGACCGACTCTGTCAGTCGGTTGCAAAAGGTAGTTTTCCCACTACCACTCCCCCCAGCAATGCCCACTACCAAATGGTCTCTCACTCGCCGCACCCTTTTATCGACTCGTTAGCGTTTTCTCAGTTGATTCTCGTGAAACACTCAGACTGAAACCGTCACGCCGCCCTGAAGATATCGTGACAGCGTGAGTGAAGCTACCCTGATCAGTCGGAAAGGCCATTGAAATCCCGCTCAATCATCGAATGCGGGTGAATGTCAGAACCCAGTCGTGTCACTCACGAAAGGCAGATCCAAGGGACGGCCGTTCCATCTTCGAATCAGCCAACAATGATCAAGAGAGAGTGAGGCGCTTTACGCCAAACTCTACAACTCAGTGAAAGCCGCATCGACAGCGTCTCGAAGCAAACGATCGGTCGTTGTTTTGCTGACTTCGGGAGCGGCACGTTCTCGTGAGAAATCAACACCCCCGCTCTCGATCGCGCGCTGCTCAAAACCCACATCCTCAATCAACTGCTGGGGACGATCTTGCGTCGGCTGTTCTTCTCGAGTCTCGTTGTCACGTATTCCTAAAGAACTGGCAATCGCGGCATCTCTCGAAACGGCCGCGCGGGAGACGCTACCGGTGTAGCCACCGCGTTGGAAGGCAACGACGAGATCGGAAGAGGTGAAATCACCATCACAGTTCCAGTCACCATCGGCCCAACCGGAATTCCCATCAATGGAATCCTCGTACTGGCCTCGCGTAAAGACCTGAACGAAGTCCGTCGAATCGAAGACCCCGTTGAGATCAGAGTCCCCAAAAGGAATTCCCATGATGCGGCTGACCAGCTCTTCTACATCGGCTTGATTGACGGAACCATCACCCGTCAAATCGAAATCATCGTCCAAGCCCCCTGCTTGAATCTCCTTACAAAGCAGGTCGATGTCAGCGTCATTGACAATCGCATCTTCATTAAAATCACCCTTTAGAGGACCATCTTGATCGACGTTTCGGTACCAGGTGACTCGATCGAGTGTACTCGAGGTCGCCATAGCATCGATGCGTCCGTCCCCGTCCAGATCGGCTGCTACGACTGAAGTCGCACCACGAACATTGGCATCGATCTCAATGATGTCGGAAAAATTACCTGAGCCGTCATTCTCGTACCAACCAACGAGATTGGCGACGATACCAGCGGCAATCACGTCGATATCACCGTCGTCGTCGAAGTCGGCCGTACCCAGATAAAAGGCCCCGTCAAAGTCTTCTGAAACAACCTGCTCCTCGCCGAATTGACCAAGCCCATCAGTATTTTCAAACCAGAGCACGCGGTCATCTTCGCCCGATGCGGCAACGACATCAAGGTCACCATCACCGTCGAAGTCCGCAGCTTCCAGACTGGTTGGTATCTCGAGAACAGCAGAAATCAAACGCTCTTCGCTGAAGTCACCAAGTCCATCAAGGTTTTCGTACCAGGCGATTGTCGTACCATCGTAGCCGTTGGACATCACGTCTAAATCGCCGTCACCATCGAGGTCGGCAACTCGCACAATCGATGGTCCATCCTGACCACCATCGGTGATCGTCTTGGCGGCGGTAAAGAGCCCTTGGTTCCCCAGATTCTCAAACCAGACGACGGTGCTGTCGATGCGGGACACACTCAATAAATCAATGTCCTCGTCGCCATCCAGATCGGCCGCAAAGACATGCTCGGGACTAAATTTATCCGTCGAGACAATTCGTTGTGGCCCGAAGGTTCCCTGACCATCAAGGTTTTCGTACCAGGAGACCTTATCGTCAAAGTAGGAGGACGAAGCAACATCCAGGTCACCGTCACCATCGAGGTCGGCGGCCACAGCGGCCTCAGTTCCATTCGTTCGATCAGTGATCAAATTTGCAGGGCCAAATCTTCCGCCTCCCAGATTCTCCGACCAGGTGATCTGATCGTTCGAAAATGAGGCGGTCAACACGTCCAGGTCGCCGTCGCCATCCAAGTCAGCGGCATTCGCCATTTGAGCACCCGGGGCGCCTTGCCGCGTGAGTAACTCAGGCTGGCTAAAGGTTCCTGCACCATCGGTGTTGAGTTGTAACGCAAGCTTATTGTCGAAGCGAGATCCCCAAAAGAGATCGAGATCCTGATCCCCATCGACATCGACCAGAACGGCCGTCGACGCACCATCCGCGTCGTCTTCAATGACCTGAGGAGCACCAAAGACGCCACCCCCAACATTCTGATACCAGGCGACTCGATCTCCGATACGACTCGCAACAACCACGTCGAGGTTGTTATCACCGTCGATATCGCCAACGTAAAGTTCGTTCGGACCAGCCTCGTCGACCGAAATAATCCGCTCCGATCCAAACTGTCCGTTCTCATTCGCGAACCACGAAACCGTGTTGTCGTAGTCTTGCTCACCACCTCGTGATGTCGCAACGATGTCAGGGTCACCGTCACCATCGACGTCTGCTGCAAATACAGCGGTGACTGATGTCGCTTTGTTATTGACTACCTGTTCTTCAAAACTGCTGCCGTCACCTGAATTGATGAAAACCTTAATCGTATCACTGTCGAGTGCACCGGAGATAACGTCCATATCATTATCCCCGTCTACATCCACAGCCACCACCGACGTGGCTCCATCTTCCAAATCGGAAATAATCTCTTGCTCACCAAAATCACCGGCACCATCGAGGTTCGGATACCATGCCACTTTCGTATCCGAACGGGACGCTGATAAGACGTCGAGATCACCATCGCCATCAATATCCGCGAGATGCACAGAATCCCCGACGGAAACGTCGGCCGAAATCACCCGCTGCTCGGAGAAAGTCCCCTGCCCATCCAAATTCTCATACCATGACACGTCCGCGTCGTAAGTGTCGGCAGACGTCGAAACAATATCGATGTCACCGTCGCCATCAATGTCGCCACCATAGACCGACGACGCTCCAATCGACGTCTCAGTAATTAGCTGTTGCTCACCATAGGTTCCCTGACCGTCCAGATTCTCAAACCAGGCAACCCGATTGTCGATGTAACTTGCAACCACGATGTCCGCGTCGTTATCGCCATCAAAGTCTGCAGCAAAGATCGACTTTGGATAGGTCGCATTCGAATCCAGAATGGGATCTTGCGGTACAAACGTCACGGCAAGCAGGCAACGTGATTCAAGCGACTCAAGCGACAGACGAGTCCGGTGATGACGTATACGTTCATTAGGTCCGCTCAGTCCAAAACCTCCAAACGACATTCAACCAGTCTCCAATTACGTGGTCGCAAAGAGCTTGTGGATGAGTAAAGACGGCCTTACAGGCCAATGCAACGTCCCTACTTGCACGATAACACAGGCATACATTTTGATCTAGTTTTGGCTTCTGAGAAGGACAAGAATCGGTCGCCATCTGCGACGCCGATCATCTAAACGTTGTCCCTCTTTGACTCCTGTGTAGTTTTGCAAACATTTTCAGATGACAAGTGGCATCAAAAAACTAACACGATGCCCTTCCTGCATCTGCCTCTGAGTGGTGCGGCTTCAGAATAAGCCCCAGTGTTGAAAGGCCCCAACATGCGGGCGACGGTGTCGAGCCAAGAATGGCAGTTTACGAATGCTGCCGACTTTTTTCTTTCAAAAAGAACTTGGCAGCATTTCACGCGACTAGGGTCACCGACAAAAGAACAGCCCGGAAGGCCTCACGTAGAAGGCATGCCCGGGCCTTGTTGAATCACCGGCAAGTCGACGATTACGTCGAAGTTTTTCGATACCTAGGATCTTCGACGAAAGAGTGCAGCGACCCAGCAAACACCAACGCCCAACAAGAGTAGACTATGGGGCTCTGGCACCATTTGGGCAGCCGCTCGCGGCCCCGCTTCAAAACCACCGTCTTGAAATGCGACGACAAAGTCAGTGCTATTGAATTCTGCATCACCATTCCAGTCACCATCACCCCATCCTGAGTTTTCGGCAGCAGCATCTTCATATTCACCGACCTGGAACACCTTCACAAAATCGCTGGAGTTGAAAACACCATTGAGATCGGCATCGCCAAACCAGGTACTGATGAGATCCACCACCATATATTGATGATCTGCTGAGTTCACAGATCCATCCGAATTCAGATCAAAATCTGGAGCATCGTTCCCTGTTCGGATTGCAGCCGACAGTAGGTCGATGTCGCTCGCATCACGGACACCATCCCCATTGAAATCACCATTCGTCGGATTCAGCAAGGCGCCTACACCGCTCTCGGCGATTGTCTTGATATCTTCGGGATCCAAAACTTCATCCCAGATCGCAACATCGTCGATCCAGCCGTCGAATCCCTCAACATTGTTATGCCGATTACCAATGTGCATAAATCCGGCCGGAGTGACAAACCATCCTACCTCCGATTCAAAGTTAAGTTCTCCATCGACGTAGATCTGCATTATCTCTTCGTCGGCATTCGCGACAAAGGCAACGTGCTGCCATTCATCAATGGCTGCAATCTCATCGGCCCATTGCCAGCCACCCCCAGCGCGAGCGTAGTAAGCGTACTCGCCTTGACCGCCAAAAGGACCGTAAACATTAAGAGCCGTCTCGAAGGTATCACCTTCACGGCTGGTCAATCGCTCCATCGCACCAAACTGCCCGCGATCTTGAATGAACATGGACAGTGTGAATTCTTCCGAATCAAGATCACCGTTTTCATTGGCGATGAAGACATGGTCTGTGTCGAAGGAGAAGTCAAGAGACTGCCCAACACCGATCGCATCCGGCACATTATCCGAGTAGACGGCATCAATCAATTCACCGTGGTTTTCCAGTCCGGAAAGATCATCAACGTTCCCATCAAAATTCCAGTAGCCGACCAATTCAGCTTGCAATGTGACCGTGCTTGCCAACAACCAGAAGGCCGATAAAGCGAATGTAAAAACTGTCATCTTGATCGACATGGATTGAGTCTCCCTGAATGCTCACAATTCGGCCGTTCGCCGCGTAAGAAATCTGATTACAAATCAGACGCCATTGTCAGCACAATGAGTCTAATTACAAGCATTTTTCAGGCAGCAGTTTCTAGAAAGCCTACTTATTAGAAAAGCGAGGCGATTAATTGGCTGTTCACCCCGATGAACTCACAGCGACGAATAACACACAGTTGGTCGGTCTTTGATCGACAGCTGTATATCGGATCAGCTCACGCGGTCGACATCGCTGTTTTGAGTTGATCGCGTCGAGGTCGCGAGATCCGCTTGCGACGGCAGCCGGTTTTCTTTTCCCGGAAAACAGACCAACAGCGCGGGCAAGAAGATCAGGTCGCCCGCCAAGGCGGCTGCGATCGTCGCACAAGCCATACTGGCAAACATCCGATGATCGGGAAGTTCGCTGGTCATCGTCGTGCCGAAGCCCAGGACCAATATCACCGTGGTGGTAACCAGTGCGGTGCCTACTCCAAGGTAGGTACTGCGGATCGCCTCCCGCAGTGGCAGATGTCTCGATTGTTGAAAGCGTGTGAGGAAATGAATCGTATCGTCGACAGCAATCCCCAGACAGACGGTGAAGGCACAAACACTGGCAAAATCGAGTGCACCTCCCATCGCGACAAGCACTGTACCCGTAAACACCAGAGGAAAAAGATTTGGCACAATCGAGATCAAGCCGAGTCGGAGCGAACGGTAAACGATGGCGATGACCAGGAAGATGACGACGGAGGCGACGCCCAGGCTTTTCGCAAGGTCCAGCACAACTTGGTAAAGATCACGACTACGTATCACCGGCTCTCCAATCAGCTTGATTTCAAAACCTGGATTGTCCGCGGTGATTTGGGCAAACTCGTTTTCAATATTCCGAAACACCGGCTCATATTTGGCAATACCGTCATCTCGAATCCGAAAACTGATCAACGCTTTCCGACCGGGTCCATCGACAAACAAACGTTTGAGCGGCGGAGGCAGTAATTCCAAAAGGGATAGTCGCGTAGCTGGATCTGCCTCACTCTCCGGAAACGTTTCCATGACGTCGCAAAGAGAGAGTGGGTGTCGTAAAGAAGGCTCCTTTTCGAGAAGTCGCTGTGTCTGATCGACGACGCGGTAAATGCGTGGGTTGTCTGCAGCAAGATTGTCGGGCCAACGAATCTCGACCTGAGCCGTATCAATCCCACCCATCGATTCGTCACAGTGCACCAACGCATCGTACATCTCGCTGCCGGTCGGCAACGAGTTCTTGGTGACATTATCAGGTCTCAACGTTAGTGAGATTCCGGCAAAGAGCGTTGTCAACAAAACAGCGATTACCGTCACAAAACGCGGTCGATCCATGATCGCGTTGACCAAGGGCAAACTTCCCCGCAACTGGCGACTCACCAGATCACCGGAGTAACCTTCATGAACCCGACGACCAAGCCAAGTACAACTTAGCCACGGTATGATCGTCACAACGGCAAAAAATGAGACCACAACTCCAATCGCACAGGCCTCACCAAAATCACGGATGAATTGCGCACTCGCCACCGTCAACGATCCAAACCCAATAAAGGTGGTGATCGAGGTGAGTGCGCAAGCAAGTCCGACCTTTTGCACGGCAAACTTGGCCGCTTCAGGCTGAGAAGCACCTTCAGCACGACGTTCGCGAATATGCATCATTAAATGCACGCCATCGGTCAATCCAATCATGCTGACCAGCACTGGCAAGATCACATTCGTAAGCGTGTTGGTTGAGTGGTCCAGAAGATTCAACAGCCCCAATGACCAATAGATTGCAATCGCCGGCGCACTCGACACAATCAGAACGGCATTCACTCCTCGAAAGAGAGCGATCGTCACGACCAAAGCCAACACATACCCGATCAATTGGAACTTAAGTTGGCTGCGATGTAGCGCATCGGTCTGGGCTACAAACAGGGGAACATCACCGGTCAATCGAACTTGAATCTCTTCCGCCCCATCAGTCCTCAAGGATTCTCGCGCCGCATCCACAATTTGGGTCGTGCAATCCTGGTCGGATTCCACATTGAACCAATCGATCACAATCGGCATTAAGATGGTAACGCCGTCTTCCGAAATCAATTGGCCGACCGCCAGCGGGTGATCAAGCACGCGCTGTTTCGACGCTTGAAATCGTTCTGGCTGGCTACCGTTGGGCGGAATCAGCGGTTCGCCAACGCCAAACATATTCGTGATGGGGATTCGGTCGATCCAAACCACCGAGTCCACCGCAGGAAGCGACTCGATAGCATCGACCATCGCTCGCAACGCTTCGATTCGCCGTGGCGTGAAAAAATCCTCGGCCTGAACGACCAGGAGCGCCTCAGAAACCTCTGTTTCCTCGAACTCCTGATCGGATCCCTGCTGTTGCTGGTGAGCTTCAGAGCGAGTTTTGAGGGGAGACCGGGACTCGCGCAAATGTCCCCAGGTTGCGAGCAACGTTACCAGCACAATAAACAACGCCACAACCCAGCGGCATCGCACAAAGAGTTCGGCAAAGAGATCCAACAACACTACTCAGCCCCGGTTACTCGACGGTCCGACCACCAAAAACTACTCATTGGCCGACTTGTTTGACCGCAAAGCATACTCACGCGCTTCTTCGAATGAAATCCGATCGTCTCCGTCAGCATCGAAACGAGAGAAAGCAAAAACGGCCATCGCCTTCGGTACCTCGTTCCGCGAAAGCATCCCATCTTCATTCTTGTCGAATCGCTTCATGATGCGGCGAGCATTCCTCTCCGCATCCTGCAAATTTTGAGTTTGATCGCGCTGGCCTTCTTGTCGGATCTCGATTTTTTGATCGTCTCTCGGAATCGTCACACCAAAATAGGCGACGACCATTTCCTCCCAAGTCTGATCACCCCAGCGAACCGGTTGCGACGGATCAGGATTCACCGGATTTCCTTCGGAATTATCGAAGTGAGCAACGCATTCAATTCTCATCCCATCGCGAATTTCCAACGGCTCAGAGAACTGATACGAATGCTGCCAGTTAAAATCGTATTTGGGCACATCAAGCAGCACCTTTTGTTCGCCATCCTGGTGCAATACGAATCGAAACGACTTGCCACGCAAATGCATATGAGGCGCGATGGCGCGCAACGTTGCGTTCTCAGGAACATTTTCTAGCCACGCGTTGGCCTGGAAATTAGGATCGTGCGGCGGGATCTCAAATTTGCGATTGATGGAGATCAACGTCAACGCTCGGTGCGTCACCTCAGCGGGATCTGCAAAGACCAAACCCACCTTGGTCAGATCCTGTTGCGCCGATCCGATCGGCGTGTAGTGCATCTGGAAGATAAATTTTGAACCAGCGGGAATCAGCATTGCCTGCCCTGGCGGCAAGGCGGTCGACATCTGCCCCGGAACATAGGCGGATAGCCAAGAGCCAATCCCATTCTTCTGGATCGAACCCGGAGGTCGAATAAACACGATGGCATGATGAACCACGGAGCGATTGCCAGGGATCACCTCAGCTGCCGAAACCCATTTGTCCTCCTTGAAGCCCGGATCGACGACAAAGTATTGATAGTCAACGGTATCCTCTGCAGCCACCTCAAAGGGAGTCGAACTCATGCCAACCACCTGATCGGGTTGTCGAGGAAGTCTCCAACCATCAGTGAACGTCAGCGGCTCGGGTTGCTGTGCGGGATCACCCTCGGGTGCACCTGCAGCTGCCCAATCGAAAAGTTGCTTCTTCTCCTCCTCGCTCATCAGTCGCGAGTTCACAAACTCGCCGAACTCCGGATTCGCATGCCAAGGTGGCATCCTTTGATCCTTGACCACTTCCACGATGGTATCTGCCCAGGCGGAGGCGGAATCATAATCGTTTAATGTAAACGGAGCGATCTCGCCATCACGATGACACTCGACGCAGTTCTTCTGCAAGATTCTGGCGATTTGATTGCTGTAGGTAACCTCTGAATCGGCAACCTTCTCACGGACACGACCGATATAACAGCCAACCGACTCGGCAACCGGTTGCTCAACCTCACGCCCCTCGAGCAATTGATCAATAGCATTCCGCAGCGGGAATCCCGTGGGCTCATCACGGACGTAGCCGACACCGAACTGGTCGTCGATACGTCCCCAGTATCGAAGCGAACGATCCTGGTCCAAAACAAAAACCTCGGGCGTTCGCTTGGCACGAAGTTGATCAGCGATTCGATTCCCAGCATCCTTCAAAAGCGGAAAGTCAATCTGGTGCTTCCGAGCGTAAGCGGATATCTCGGCAAGTGTATCCTGGGTATTGGAATTGACCCCTAAGAACTGGACCCCTCGATCTGCATACCGCTCACTCATTTCTTGCAGTCTCGGCCCGTAGAGTTTTGCCAGCGGGCATTCGGTTCCCAGAAATGCAATCACGACGACTGAACGATCCCGGTAATCTGATAAGGCGTGGGTTTTCCCACTAAAGTCATCCAACTTAAAATCGGAAATCGATTCACCGATGGCGACGGGGACGTTAGCCGTAGCTAAAACGGCAGCAAACAACAGAGCATTCATTACGAAACCCGAGATATTTGGAGCGGGAAAACTATTTGACAGATGATGGACACTTAGATTCTAAGGCAACCTGCCAGAACGTGAAGTCGAATTTGAAGATTGGCACGTGCTGGAATAATAAATGAGCGTCGAGAGCAGCCCATCGACAAGTTCAATCAAACCTGAAATGCCCGTATTTCCAGGCGATCGCAGATCTCTAGGCGATGGCAGCATCGATCACGTGAGCCGACCGAACGCCCGTCAGCTTTCTTTCCAGGCCGCCGTAGAAATAAGTCAATTTTTCGTGATCTAGCCCCATGAGGTGGAGAACGGTGGCATGCAGGTCTCGGATATGGTGCCGGTCCTGAACCGCCTCCATCCCAAAGTCATCCGTCGCGCCATAGGAAACTCCGCCTTTGACGCCACCACCTGCCATCCAGTAAAGAAAGCCCTTGGGATTATGATCTCGCCCATGATTGTTGCCCTGCGAAACCGGTTGTCGCCCAAACTCTCCTCCCCAAACAACGAGCGTATCTTCGAGTAACCCACGTTGTTTAAGGTCGGTCAGAAGCGCGTCGATCGGCTTATCAATTTCGGGAGCATGGATCTCAAGATTTTCCTCCATGCCATGATGGGCGTCCCAGTTTTGTTGCTGGTGTCCGCCACCCGAATAGATTTGAACGAAGCGAGTGCCCCGCTCGATCATTCGTCGCGCGATCAAACATTGACGTCCGAAATAAGAGGGTCCTAGCGACAGCTTGTGTTTCGGCCTGGGATCATAGATACCGTAATCTTCCAGAGTACGACGACTCTCCTGTCGCAGATCCATCGCATCCGGCGCGGTGTTTTGCAGCTGAAAGGCTAATTCATAGCTGGCGATCCGAGCCGGCAACTCAGAATAGCCAGGGCGTTCTTCCAGATGCTGTGCGTTGAGTTGATTGAGAGCATCGATATGCTCTCGTTGCATAGCACGGGTCATCTGACCATTGGGCGAAAGATCCTGAATTGGATCACCTTTGGTACGGAACTTGGTTCCCTGATAGGCAGCGGGCATATAACCACTGCCCCAATTCGGTGCACCATTGATCGGTCCACCTCGTGGATCCAGCATGACAACAAAAGCCGGCAGATTCTGGTTCTCAGTGCCAAGACCATAGGTGACCCACGATCCAAGTGAGGGGGCACCTTGAATTATCTGGCCGCTATTCATCTGCAATACGGCAGACCCGTGAGCAAACGAATCGGAATACAAGCTATTGATGACGCAAATATCGTCCATGTGTTTCGCAATACCAGGAAAGGCATCGGAGCACCACAAACCGGACTCGCCATATCGTTTAAATTTTCTCCGCGAGGCCAGTAGCTTCTGCTTTCGAATCGATCCACGGCGCATTTCGATGTCAATCTCTTGACCGTCGCGTTTTTGCAGTTCGGGCTTATACTCGAAGGTATCCATGTTGGAGGGGCCGCCATACATGAACAGAAAGATGCAGCGTTTCGCGCGAGGAAAAAAGTGCGGTGAGCGTTCTGCGAGCGGCTTTTGGGTTGAGGATACATCTTGATCGGCTCCGAATGCATGCTTTGAAAAGAAGCCATCTTGATCAAGCATGGAAGACAGCGCAACGCCGCCGAAACCAGCTCCCAACTCCCAAATAAATTGCCGACGTCCGCCGCAGCAACCAGTCATTGTTCACACTCCCGTTTCAAACCAACTCATCGATGGTCGATGCAAACTTACTAAGTCTCTAATCGACATAGACAAACTCGTTCAAATTCAACATGAGATTGCAGAGCACACGACGTGCTCGCTCATGAGATTCGATTTTCGTGATCCCGGTGAGAACGAACGGATGTTCATCCATCATCAACTGGACATCGCGAAAGCTTAACCCGGCGACCCACGTCCTCAGTCCAAATTTTCCCGCGTGTAAAACTGGCTCGTTGTCGATGACATTGATAAACTCCTGATCATCAATCGCCACCTTGAACCGTTCATTTTGAAAATCAATCTGCAGATCGAACCATTGGCCTGGCTCGACCACCATCGGGGCGGTTGCCAAGGTCACTTCGTGATCCGAGATTCGTCGCAAGCTCAGCTCCTGCTGTTCGGGCAGGAAGACAAGTTCGTATCCATCAAACACGGCTTCTCTGGCCTTGGCTCGAAAAATGATTCCAGCCAATTCGGCATTCGGATGAATCAAGAGCTTCATCTTGATCGAACCGTTAACAGCGGTTTGCTGATCCCATAAGGCAAAAGGCCCGCGTTCCAAACGAACCCAATGGATACCATCTCCACGATGAGGCCAATCTCCCTGAGCGTACGACCATCCCTGCCGTGGCCCGTCCAGATAATCCTCGGCACGACTGACATCCATAAACGTCTTATGTAGCGCCGATGGCAATTTAGGAGTCAAAGTGGGAATGGCAGGAGATAATTCAGCGGCCTGCAATTGAGCCTTAAAGTAATCGACGGCAATCGCCATCTCTTCTTCGGAAGGCGATCTCGCGAGAGCCAACTGATAGGCATGTTCGACCAGTGCCGAAGGATCATGCGTTCCCGCCCCGAGCAGTAATCGATCGGCAAATTGTTCGACCTGCTCGGCGATAAAATCACTGTTGAGGAGCGTTAAGGCCTGAGGAGCCACGGTTGTCGCATTTCGTTGGCCAATCGGTTGCTCGCTGCTGGCAAAATCAAAAGACTCGAGAAGGGGAACCTGCAATCCGCGTTTCGAAAAGACATAGACGCTACGTCGACTGCGTTGGTCTGGCGGCGATCGCCCCCAACCTCGCCCCGGCATCGACTGGCTGCCAATCACATCGGGTGGCACCTCCGGATAAATGGACGGTCCTTCCATTTGGAGATTCAATGCACCACTCGCGGCAAGAATCGAGTCCCGAATCACCTCTGCTTCGAGACGTTTCAGATTCTGTCGCCAAAGCATTCGATTCTTGGGATCCAATCGGATCGCCTGGGGATCCAATGATGCAGAAGACTGCCGAAAGGCATGGCTTGTGAGAATCAGACGATGCATTCGTTTCAGCGACCAATCGCCTTGCATCAATTCTGTGGCAAGCCAATCGAGTAATTGGGGATGCGTCGGTCGCATGCCAGTCTGACCGAAGTCGTTTGGGGTCGCTACCAGGCCAAGCCCGAAATGATGTTGCCACAAGCGATTAACGATCACTCTTGCCGTCAGAGGATGCTCACCACTGACGATCCATTCCGCCAAGACACGACGTCGTCCGCTGGTATTTCCAGGACTGGCCGCGATCGACTCGGGCATCGCCACCCCAAACACCTGCGGGAATCGAGGTTGGACCGCCTGCGCCGGTGTTTTGGGATTACCACGAATTAAAACGTGAGTTGGCGGAGCTTCAACGCCATCCTCGCGAACCGCTAATGTCTTGCCGCGCCCCGACGGCAGTGATGCGAAAATTGTCGTATCGGCTTTCCCGTCATGATGTTTGACGTAGTAGCTGACATTTCGCACGAAGGCCAAGGTGGAATAATAATCTTCCTGCGAGAGCGGATCGAACTTATGGTCATGACAACGACAGCATCCGATCGTCATTCCCATGAAGGCTGCGCCGGTCGTGACAACCATGTCATCGAGACTGTCGTACAACGCCTGTTGTTTGTCGTCCGGCTCATCGTCCCATACCCCCAATCGAAAGAAACCGGTGGCGGTAATCGAATCATCGGTGACCTTATCTAATTCATCTCCCGCAAGTTGTTCGACCACAAATCGGTCAAACGGCTTGTCTTGGTTAAACGCTGAAATAACATAATCGCGAAAACGCCAGGCATAAGGCTTTTCGTCATCTCGCTCATACCCGTTCGTCTGTGCAAACCGCACGACATCCAACCAATGACGACCCCATCTCTCTCCATATCGCGGTGAGGCCAGCAATTGATCAACCAAACGATTGTAAGCATCGGGAGCCCGATCTCTTTCAAACTGATCCACTTGCTGAGCCGTTGGCGGCAATCCGATCAGGTCAAAATAAAGACGACGAATCAACACTCGACGAGAGGCCGTTGGATTCATCGACAGGCCCTGCTCTTGCAAACGGGCATCTACAAAACGGTCGATGGGGTTTGCGGAGGTTGTCAGCGATCGTTGTGGCGGAACAGCAGGTTGTTCAATCGGCTGGAAAGCCCAGAATTGACGATCCTCATCGGTAATCTCGAACTGGTCGTCCGCAGCAGCACGCACCGGCTCATCCTCCGGCCAGGGTGCTCCCATCGCGATCCACTGCTCGAGCGTTTGGATTTGCTTGGCTGAAAGTTTCCCGGTTGGCGGCATCTGCAGATTCGCATCGTCATACCGCACAGCGCGCATTAGCAAACTCGTACCCAAGTCACTTGAATCCAAGGCAGGCCCATTATCTCCACCACGCAATGCCCAACTGAACGCATCCAGGCGAAGTCCTGCCTCCTGGGTCTCTGCACCATGACATTCGAGACAATGATTGACCAGGAGTGGGCGAATCTGATTTTCAAACAGTTGCCGTTGCTCCAGCGTCAGAGGATTGGCATTCTCTTCGGCCGCGAGTGGACCCGCACCAGCGATGATCAACAGTCCGACGATTCGCAACGCATTGGATAAAGAGAACGAATTCACAATCAGTTGATATCCCATTCTTCGTGAACATCTTCCGAGGGTATTCAGCATTACTACCGCTGTCACTTATGGTAACGTCCTCGGATTCCGCTGGCACGACCATTCCCTTTTTTTGTGGTCATTTCGTCCGTTGTTGAGCATCATGCGAGAGGATCCATTCTGTATCATTCCCAGGGCCCCGGCCCCTGACGCAAACCGTCAATATTCAGCTCTCCCGACACTCACAACAGCCGCGTCTTGCCGCTCAGGATTAGGACTTCGTAACGCTTCAGGCAACGCTGCCAAATTCGATTATTTTCTGCCGATCATCATCGGTTCGGTTGCAGCAGGAAAGATTATGTCGTAAGACTGTCGGCAAATTCAGAAAGAGTTTTGATTTACGCAAGCGTCAACATCAGCCAAAGAGGAGTAACTGGAG
The DNA here is from genome assembly GCA_002723275.1 of Planctomycetaceae bacterium. Taxonomy (GTDB): domain Bacteria; phylum Planctomycetota; class Planctomycetia; order Pirellulales; family Pirellulaceae. The sequence goes on along the minus strand of PBNZ01000026.1, from coordinate 75,623 downwards.
AATGAACGACGCGTTGTTTTCAGTCAAGGATCAAGTCGTCATCGTCTCCGGTGGAAGCCGGGGCATCGGAAAAGCGATCGCAGCTGGGTTTGCCGAGCGCGGCGCCCAGGTCGTCATCACCGGTCGCGACGAAGAGACGCTCGCGAAAACGAGCGATCAGCTCGAAGGTCAGGTAATAGGTAAGGTTTGCGACGTGGCTCAAGCCGAAGACATCACGACTCTCGTTGCAGATGTCGTCGCAGAACATGGCCGTATCGATACGCTCGTCAATGTAGCGGGTGTAAATCGTCGCAAACCGGCACTCGAAATTAGCGATGACGATTATGACTTTGTGATGGACATTAATCTCAAAGGGGCATTTCTGCTCTCTCAAGCGGTGGGACAGCATATGGTTTCGCAGCGGTCCGGAAGTCAGATCAACATCACCTCCTTGAATAATGACCGCCCGCTGAAGAATGTCGCTCCTTATGCAATGAGCAAAGCAGCGATGGGTCAGATGACGCAAGCGTTGGCGCTTGAGTGGGGAGCTGATGGAGTAAGAGTCAACGGCTTGGCTCCGGGATTCATTCAAACCGACTTGACGGAAAAACTCTGGTCGCGACCGACTATGAAAGAATGGGGCACACGAAACACACCCCAACGTCGCATGGGACTCCCAGAAGACATGATCGGTACCGCGATCTTTCTCGCCTCACCCGCCTCAGCGTTCATGACCGGCCAAATCCTTTACGTCGACGGCGGTTTTACGGCAGGTTGGGCCTGGCCGATCGACGAATAAGACGAAACGACGCAGCCCAACGATCGACTTGCGACCTCGTCCTTACTTATCACCTATAATATGAATAATCGCCTTTCGAACTTCAGGCGTTCCCGCCCTGGCATGCCAGACCACTCGCATACCAGTTGTCATGCTCGTCATTCGCTTTGCCCTCGAGAATCCGGAGCCCATGGGATGATCCGCTTGCTTGCCGTGGTCGCGATCCTCGTATTTGCCTGCTTGCCTCAAGCCTCTGCCAATGAGGCTGAAGGGCGGCATGGGATGGTAGCAACAGTTCAACCGATTGCAACCGATCAAGCCTTAACGGTGTTACGTGAGGGTGGCAACGCCGTAGACGCGGCGGTTTCAGCGGCCTTAATGCTGGGTGTGGTCGACGGGCACAATTCAGGAATCGGCGGTGGCTGCTTCATCTTGATCCGTCAACCCGATGGCAAGATCCTGGCAATTGATGGTCGGGAGACGGCACCATTGTCTGCACAACGAGACATGTATGTCAGTGACGGTAAGGCGATCGCAGAACTCAGCCGAACAGGTCCGCTGGCGATCGCAGTTCCCGGCGCGCTGGCGGCCTACCAGCAAGCTTTAGGCAAGGCAGGCACGCGGAAGCTCGCCGAGCTTCTTGAGCCTGCGGCGAAGGTTGCCGAAGCAGGTTATCCAATCGACCGCGTCATGGCCCGCAATATTGCAACAACCGCCGATGACCTCGCTAAGTTTCCTGCGACAAGTCGCATCTTTTTAAAACCGGATGGCCAACCCTATCAACAAGGTGACATTCTGGTCCAGAAAGATCTGGCCAGGAGTTATCGCGCGATTGCGAGAGAGGGAGTCGGTTGGTTTTACCAAGGTTGCTACGCACAACTGGTCTCGTCCTGGATGGCGAAGAACGGCGGCATCCTCAAGAGCAGAGACTTCCGATGTTATCGAGCCACGCAACGCAAACCCATTCGGAGCACCTATCGTGGCTACGAGATCATCGGGTTTCCGCCGCCAAGCTCTGGCGGCATTCATGTCGCACAAATCCTGAATATTCTGGAGCAATTCGATCTTCGCAAGCTGTATAAAGAAGACCGCGCGGAATTCACAAATATCATCGCCAACGCGATGAAGCTTGCTTTTGCCGATCGAGCTCATTGGCTAGGCGACACGGATTTCGTGGACGTGCCACGTGGCTTGATCAGTCAAGAATACGCCCGTCAGTTGGCCGGCAAGATTGACCCCAAATCAGCGACCAATGTCGACAAATACGGCACGCCCGAGGATTGGGAAACCAATCTTTTCGATCGCCACACGACTCACATCGCAACGGCGGATGCGCAGGGTTATTGGGTTGGAATCACCGCCACCATCAATACCTCTTTCGGTTCAAAAGTCGTCGTTCCATGCACGGGCATCTTGCTCAACAATGAGATGGATGACTTCTCGAGCCAACCGGGAGCACCTAATGCCTTTGGTCTGGTTGGCAGTGAGAACAATTCCATCGCTCCCGGCAAACAACCCTTGAGCAGCATGAGTCCTACCATCGTCCTCAAAGACGGCAAACCGATTCTCACACTTGGAGCAGCGGGCGGTCCCAAGATCATCACGCAAGTGGTGCTGGGCATCATTCGTGTGATCGATTTGGAGTGGTCGGTTGAGAAGGCCGTTGGTGAGGGACGTTGGCACCATCAATGGCTACCGAACCGTCTGTTCGTCGAGGGCAACTTTGAAGAATCGATACTGGATGCCTTGCGTGGCCAGGGACATGTCGGTCAACGACTAGAACGCGGCGGGGTGATGCAGGCCATCTACCGGTCACCGAATGGTATCTTTTACGGCGTCAGCGATCCGCGCGTGCCTGGCAAGGCTGCCGGTTTGTGAGAATTGGCACTACTGATCGCTGGTTTGCGCGGCAACGGTCTCAGCTTCTTTCAAGACGCGCATGATATTTCCACCCATGATCTTACGAATCTGCTCGGCTGAGTATCCACGATTCAAAAGTTCCTGAGTGATGCGAGGATAAGTAGAGACATCTTCCAACTGGTCAGGCACTGCATCGATCCCGTCATAGTCGGAACCGATCCCGACGTGATCGATTCCCGCTACTTTCGCCACATGATCGATATGATCCACAACATCGTGAATTGAACCGACATCGATCGGATGTCGCTGTCCCCAACGAGTCATCGCCCGTTTAACTTCGTCTTCGGACAATCCCTGATCTCTGAGTTGTTGTTGATAATTGGATCGCTCGATACTTCGTTTGGCAGAGGCAGGTACGATAAACGAGGAGTAGAAGTTGATCATCACAACGCCCCCGTTGCGGGCCGTCAATTGCAGCACGTCATCCGGAACATTACGCGGATGATCAGCAACCGCGCGGGCGGAAGAATGGGAAAAAATGATCGGAGCTCGACTCACCCGCAAAGCATCCTTCATGGTCGAAACCGAGACATGCGAGATATCGACCAACATCCCCAGGCGGTTCATCTCTCGAACCACCTCCTCACCAAAGGCATTGAGACCATCGTGTTGGGGAGCGTCCGTCGCTGAGTCGGCCCAATCGAGCGTGGAGGAATGCGTCAATGTCATGTAGCGTGCTCCAGCCGAATAAAGCTGCCTTAGGACATTTAACGAGTTTTCAATGCAGTGGCCTCCTTCGACTCCGATCAAAGAGGCAATCTTTCCTGTTTCCTGAATCCGCTCGACATCTTTCGTCGTAAGTGCCAGCTCAAACGTCTCGGGATATCGGGCGACCATCTCCTTGACCAACTGGATCTGTTCGAGAGTGGTCAACAGAGCACGACCTTGTTCGCCCTCTTCGACCGGCACATAAACGGACCAGAATTGAGCCTTCACTCCGCCTTGCTTGAGTCTCGGAATATCAGTGTGTAATTTTGGTTGTGGGAGACTGATATCGACTTTGTCAAACGATGGCATGCCAAGCTGCCGGAATTGCCAGGGGAGATCGTTATGGCCGTCAAACAACATCGCCGACTCGTGCAAACGACGCGCTTCATCGCTCACCTGTACACGAGATCGTGCCGGTTTCGAGGCCTGCCCCGATTCGATTTGTCTCCAAGCCCAGCGATACAGATTACGAGAGTCGACATATCGCGCATCCCCTGAGGTTGCTCCCAAGACAACCACCACGAGTTCGCGTCCGTTTCTTTCTCCACATGACACCAAACAGGCCCCGGCGGCCCGGGTCGTTCCCGTTTTCACGCCTTTGTAGCCTTGAATTCCCAGCAATTGATTCGTGTTTTCCCAAAGGACGTTTCGCGTATAGCCGGCAGCACCCTGCACAGCCGTTCCATACTGGCGTGTATTCACGATCAGTCGGAAACGAGGTAGCTTCAGGGCCACTGTCGCAAGTTTCACCAGATCGCGCGCACTCGTCTTGTGATCTGCCTCTGTGAGTCCGTGAGGATTCCGATAAACCGTTTCTCGCATCCCCAATTGCTCGGCAATTTCATTCATCTGATGGATGAAGGTGGCATAGAAATCAGCTTGCTGATCAACCGACTCCGCCTGCAATTTCCTCGCCCCGAAATGTTCGGCCAGAGCTACAGAAGCATCATTTCCGGATGGCAACATCAGGCCATACAGTAACGCCTCGACTAGAACTTGTTCACCCGCTTTGAGACCGGAAGTGGAGCCTACCGTTTCGTCGGCGTTTTGAGAAAAGGTTACGACGTCCTGCAGCAAGCTTGGATTTTTCTCAACCTGTTGAAGCACTGCATAACAGGTCATCATCTTAGTCGTACTTGCCGGATCGAGCGGCTCACTACCCCGTTGATGCCAAAGTATCTCGCCGGTCTTTGCATCCGCAATGGCCCAAGCCCGACAGGTTACGAACGGCGGTCCCTCTAACGAATCCGCTGTTTGCCGAGGCAACTTTCTGGCATTAACGACTTCAGGATCAGGAACGGGGGGCCCCTGTGTGACCAGGTCACCTAGCGCTTTCCAAGTGGCAGCATCGACCTGCCCGGTCACTGGTAAACCTGCCTCTGTCTGTAACCGCTCGACGGCAGCTTGTGTCCGCGGTCCAAAATCCCCATCCACTGAAAGTCCGGGAGAAGGTTTCAGTCGCACATTGAGAGTTCTTTGCAGTGACTCGACCATTTCGCCAAATGCACCCACTGCCAAGGGTTGATTCCGAGCAGTCGCGGCAGCGGTTGGATTGAAATGATCATAGGCAGCTCTGGCTAACACACCACACAGTTGATTCGCCTCATTATCGTCTCGCCAGCTGCGATCTTCATTGTCGGTTGTCAACACGCAAATAGCGATCGTCCCCGATGGCCCTTCAATCAATCCTGCATCGGTACGACTACGCGAGACGGCGCCGGTCTTGTGAGCTACAGAAACTCCCGGTGGCAACAGTCTGGCAATCTTTGTCTGATCCTGGCAGGTCAACAGATGACGGCGCATCGCGTCGCAAGACGCCTTATTCACCAGTTGCCCTTGGTCCAGCTGCTCAAGCAACCGCACCATCTCGCGGGCGGTGGTACTACCCAAGCCGAATTGCTTACTTTGCTCCGGAGCGATAGAGGTATCTCGGCGGTAGACCTTGGCATTCACACGCGTATTGGGACAGCCCAGCCTTTTCATCGTCCGATTCGTTGACGGCAATCCGATCTCATCCAGCACCAGATTGGTCGCCGTGTTGTCGGAGTGGGCGATCATCAATTGAATACAGTCGATCAGCGGGAGTTGAAGCTTGTCAGAAAAGTGATCGGTGAGAACCCCCGACCCGGGCACCTTGTCCTCGTCGCGCAGCGAGATCAGTTTCTGCAAATCTAAATCTTCAACAGCCGCCTGCCGATAAGCCTCAATCATGATGGGCAGCTTGATGAGACTGGCTGTGGGCATCACTCGATCTGCATTCAGGTAGCAGGATTCATTCGTATCGAGCTGTTTCACGGCGATTGCGACAACCCCTTTGTGAGAGTCAGCAATCGTTTTCAGTTTTTCTTCCAGTGATTGTCCACAGCAGGTAGAAACGGAGGTTAGTAGAAGGCAGACAGCCGCTAAAATTATCTTCGTCATGAGGAATCTCCAGATGATCGACGCCATATTTCAGCCTCTCTCAATTCCAACTCTTCTCATGGTATCAGGTTATCTTCAAAGAGCTCGGCGCCACTCCCATTTCCTGTAGGAAATTGGCATCGACCCTGAACCACCGTCGCGCCTCGAGCGATATCTCTTGACAACAAAGCAGCTCCATCCATATCCACATAATCAAGTTCGGGTAGCAGTTGAGCGATGGCCGAGATACCGACCGTGGATTCCGTCATGCAACCGACCATCACCTTCAGACCTCGACTCTTGGCATCGCGAATCATCCGTCGAGCCGGAGTCAGCCCACCGCACTTCACGAGCTTGATATTTACCCCGTGAAAAGCCTGTTCACAAGCTGCTACATCGGCTTCGAGGATACAGCTTTCATCGGCGATCAAGGGCAGCGAGGAGTTCTCAAAAACACGGCGTTGACCTTCCCAATCGTCAGCCGGCAACGGTTGCTCGATAAACTCCACTCCCAAATCAACGAGTCGCGCTGAGTTATCGATGGTTTCCTGAGCGGACCAGCCGCAATTTGCATCCACACGAAACGTTGCGTCGGTGTGCTTGCGAAGCGCTTCGATGATCTCTAGATCCTGAGCTGTTCCGAGCTTGATCTTATAGACGGGCCAACCAGGAACCTCTTGAAGTTTTTCGATCATCACCTCCACACGGTCGATGCCGATCGTAAAGTTCGATACGGGACATTGATCGAGAGTTTGACCCCAAATCTGGTGGAGTGGTTTATTCTTCAGTTTTCCGTGCAAATCGTGTGCGGCCTGATCGAGGGCGCACAACGCGAAAAAGTCATCGGTCAATCGCAAACCTATCTGATCCCAAAGGGACTCCGGATCGCTGGACGAGTGTGCTTCGATTTCGTCTTGTAACGATCGCAGATCGGCCACCATTCGCTCTACAGTTGCGCCATAATAGGCATTCGCAGTTGCTTCTCCAAAACCACGATGCTCACCATCGGACAACTCGACGATCAAAGTTGGTTGAACCGAGATCGATTCCCGGGAGATGGTAAACACATGCCGCAGTGGTAAATCGAAATGGTGGAGGCGCAATTTCAAGAGATCACTTCCGTCTGCAAGTCGAGTACAGCCTGGACTAAAGGTTGGCATCCATGTCGAAAGACATCGCAAGCCGGCAGCCCCAACTCCTGCTCAACCCGAACTCGCTCTTGCTCGGCCTGAGTATCGTCGAGTAAACGAGTATTCACTGCCACTCCGATTACACGACAGGGATGCATCACATTGGCCATCGTCTCATAAACGGTTTTGAGATGAGCCAACGAGGTAAGGGAAACATATTCCATTCCATTCACTGATTCGCGGCCCGCTTCATAGCACATGATCAAGCCATGCGGCAAACAACCGTGCAACAGTCCGAGGGTAACCGCCGAGTATCGAGGATGAGCGAGACTGCCCTGCCCTTCGATCATCATAATTTCATGGTGCTGATTGGCCAGCACAAGCTTTTCTGCGGCACCACTCACGAAATCCGACACCACACAATCAATCGGACAGCCATCACCAGCGATCAAAATTCCAGTTTGTCCGGTAGCCACAAAACGTGCATCGTGCCCGCGTTCTTGCAAGGCCAACGTCACCTCGATCGAGGCGACCATTTTTCCGACGCAACAATCGTTGCCAACGGTTTGGATCCGCAAACAGTTCTCATTAATGCCCTGACGGTTGGCAACGTCGTGTTCTTCGTTCTTGCGCACGTCCACCAGCTTGACGCCGTGTTGAGCTGCAGCGGCCGAGAATTCCGAATCATGCTCCAGAAAGTCGTGGAGCCCAGACACGATATCCATTTTACGAGAAATGGCATCGAGAATGATGACTCGCCAAGCCGCAGGAATCTTTCCACCGGGCGGAGCGATCCCGATCATCAAGACATTGGCATCGGCGGCATCGTCTAAGGACCCGATGACGGGAACCGAACTTCCAACCCCCAATACATCCTGTGCGGTCCCACCTGCAGCCGTCGAATCAAAAAGACCAATCACCTGCTCAGGGCAATAGCGGATCACACTTGACGCTGTTTTTGCGGTGATTGGATCCGTATGACCTTCCGTCAATACTACCATGCGTCGATCCGCATGAGCTTTGGCTACCAGAGACATGAACCCTGTGATCCTCTCGCTAATGAATTTAAGTTCGACCTTGTTCTAGCACGCTGTTCGGCAATTCAAAAGGGTTCCCTCAAACCCGACCCTGAAACCATTACGAAGTTGCGGCCAGATAGCCGTCCTCATCGATGACCTCAAAGACATACCCCTGGGGGTCGCGAAAGAAAAAACGGGCGAAGGGTGTCTCTCGTTTTGGCTCGATCAGAGTCGCCCCCCGCTCGACCAATCGCTGGGGGAGCTGTTCAAACTGCGAGCTGGTGACAATGATCGCAACGTGCCGGCCAAATTCCTGTTCATACGGAGTGGGAACAAAATCAGGAACATGCAATAAATGCAGCTCCTGACCGGGCCCAATTTCCAACCAAGCAGCTTTTGTTTCGATGTTGTCATCGTGCCGAATTTTTTGCCAACCCAATGTCGACTCAAAGAACTCAGCGGTCGCGATCACATCACGGGTAGCGAGTGTGAGATGGGCAAATTTCATAAGATCCCCGTCGTTTATTCTTGCATCAACGAAGGACCTATGAGCTTGACATTCTCTGTTGCGCCCGTCAAGCAGCGTCGAAACCGCGAAAATCAACCGAGCTGCAGTTGAATCCAAGGCTCGCGCAGCTTAGCATTGCCATCCGATCTTGTTGTAGCAGAGGCCTAGGAACGCGGAGTTAAAATGAGCGAATCCCTGACTCGAACGGAAGTCGATTCGGAAGCCACCGAAACCGCTCCCAAGTGGAAGCCGGTCAGCAGAGCGTTACGGCGGGTGCTGGGAGTGTTGGTCGAAAAAGCCAAGACGACTCCCGATGCCTATCCCATGACCCTGAATGCACTGACCAATGGTTGCAATCAAAAGAGCAATCGTGAGCCGAAGATGAATCTGGAACCACACCAGGTCGAGGATGCCCTGGACGAACTCAGACATTTCGGCGCAGTGGTCGAAGTACAGGGCGGCGGGCGTGTCGCCAAGTATCGTCACATGATGTACGAGTGGCTTGGTGTCGACAAAGTAGAGGCCGCAGTGATGACAGAATTATTGTTGCGCGGCACACAAACGGTGGGCGAATTGCGAGGACGGGCGGCACGGATGGATCCGATCGCCGACGTCGCAGCACTCCGTCCCATGATACAATCGTTGATGACAAAAGGGCTGGTGATTTCACTGACGGCGGAAGGCCGAGGACAGTTGGTGACCCATGCTCTTTATCTGCCGGAAGAATTTGAAAAGATCAAACAGTCTTTGTCCGCTGAAATCTCGACGGTCACTCCGTCTGCCCCTCCAGCTCCGTCTGCTCCTCCAGCTCCGTCTGCTCCTTCAGCTCCATCCGCTACACCAACCGCGTCTGCCTCTCCGACGCTGACTACGAACACGGAGAAAATCAGCGACTCGGCCGAGATCGGGGAATTGCGCCGAGAGTTAGATGAGTTAAAATCAGAAGTCGCCCGCCTGAAGAACGAAGTCAGTGATCTTTGGTCAAACCTCCGCTGATTCCTCTAAGACAACCCACGAGGATAAAAACCATGAAAAACCACGTTGCTCTTGTTTTGCTATTTGTTCTGTGTTGTTCAACTCTTTCCGCCAAAGAACCGGCTACGCTCGATCCGAAAAAAGCGGATGCGGACTTCCCAGTCCAAGGTGAATACGTCGGCAAGGTGAACAGTGACGGCCAGGAGGTCAATGTCGGCATTCAGATTATTGCTCTCGGCGACGGCAAATTCGATGCCGTGGGATACATCGGTGGGCTGCCTGGCGCCGGTTGGGATAAATCCGAAAAGCATCAGGCGAAAGGCGAACGAGACGGAGAACGAGTTGTCATTCGAACAGAACACTCCGTTGGTGTCCTTGAAGACGGCGTGCTCTCGATCCGATCGAGCGACGGCGCAGAAGCCGGGGAGTTCAAGAAGACAGAACGCCGCAGTCCGACCCTGGGGAAGAAAGCTCCCGAAGGTGCGACGGTACTGTTTGATGGATCGGGCGTCGATCATTGGAAGAATGGTCGCATGACCGAGGATGGCAAGCTGATGCAAGGCACAACGAGCCTCCCTACGTTTCAAGACCACCAACTTCACATCGAATTCTTGCTTCCCTATCAGCCAACCGCTCGCGGACAAGGTCGAGGGAACAGCGGATTGTATCTGCAGGGACGCTACGAAGTGCAGATGCTTGATTCCTTCGGTCTCGAGGGAAAACACAACGAGTGTGGCGGCATCTATTCGATCAAGGATCCTGATGTCAACATGTGCTTACCTCCTTTGGCTTGGCAAACCTACGATGTCGATTTCAAGGCTGCTAAGTACAAGGACGGAAAGGTTGTTGCCAATCCGCGCATGACGGTTCGCCACAACGGCGTGGTCATTCATGACGACGTGGAATTGCCGAAGAGCACTACGGCTTCTCCAATGAAGCCGGGTCCGGAGCCTGGCCCGATTTACCTTCAGGACCACAGTAATCCTGTTCGATATCGAAACATCTGGGTATTACCGACCGATCCCTCCTAAGTGACGGCGAAAATCGCCGACGAATCTGGCTATCGCCAGATACCAATCCGACCTACGATGAGCGATGAGTGCCTAGCACTCATCGTTTTTTTTGCCATTTACCCTAGATATTCACTCTTCTTAACGTCGTCAGCTATGGTCATTCGCGTTGAATTTTACGGCATCGCAAGACAGCGAGCTGACACTGCGACCATCCATGTTGAAGAAGACGGATCTTCCCTGACACTCGGCGAATTGTTACAGCAAATCGTCACACAAATCCCAGAGCTAGCCCAGGATTGCATCGCGAACGATCAGCTGCAAACCGGTTATGTGGCGAACATCAATGGCCAGGAATTTATATCGGACCCCAGGCGAATAATTGAGTCGGGACAATCCGTCTTGATTATGTCTGCAGACGCGGGCGGTTAGTGCCTATTCCCGACGCTCAACTCGGCTTGCTTTATCGACGAAATAATTGTGACACAACAGCAAGACATCCTGACTCCGCACGGATACCACGGTCGGTATCTACGCATCGACGTGGGAACGGGTCGACACGAGAGCATACCGCTTCCGGATCATGTCTTGCGTAGTTTTCTCGGAGGCACTGGCCTGGGCGTCTATCTGATGTTTCAGGAGCGACAGGCAACGGTCGACGCCTTCGATCCTGCTGCAGCGCTCGCTTTTACCTTCAGTCCTCTCGTCGGAAGTCCTCTAACAACCAGCGCCAAATTCGCGGTCATCAATCGCAGTCCCCTAACTCAGCAATACAACGACTCGTTGGCGAGCAGCGGCTTTGCGATTGCAGGCAAGAATGCGGGTTGGGACGCGATCGTCTTGACCGGACAAGCGGCATCACCCTCGATCGTCATTATCGATGATGATCAGATTCGAATTGAAAATGCAGATGACGTTTGGGGGCTGCCAGTATCCGCCGCCGAGCAACAGCTGCGCGAACGACTGGGTAAACGATTTCGTTGTGCAACTATCGGACCCGCAGGCGAAAAACTGGTTCGCTTCGCGACGATTTCGCACGACGGACGACACGCGGGACGCGGTGGATCCGGTGCGATTCTCGGCGCAAAAAACTTAAAATCCATCGCCGTAGCCGGCACCCAACAGACACCTTGGGCCGATGCACCAGCACTCCATAAATACAGTAAAGATTTATCCAAGCGTTCCTTTGGACCGGCCACGGCAAAGTATCGTGAATTAGGTACGGCAGCAAACATGCTGACCTTCAATCGCCTGCAAGCACTTCCCACTCGCAACTTTCAACGCAGTCGTTTTGAAGAGGCTGAACAACTCGCACCCGAAACACTTGGAAACGTACGCAACAAAACTCGGCATTCCTGCGTGGCGTGCACCATCGGCTGCGAACACGTTTACAAGTTGAACCAGGACAAAGGCAATGGCGTCCGTGTTGAGTATGAGAATCTGTTCGCCCTGGGATCGCTTTGTGAAGTCGGTAATGCCGACGACGTCCTTCAGGCATCACGACTATGTGACGAGTTAGGTATCGACACGATTAGTGCGGGCGGGACGATTGCCTTCGCCATGGAATGCGTTGAACGAAAACTATTGGATCAACCGTGGCTCGAGTTCGGCAGCGGTACCGCCTTACGACGCGCTATCGAAATGATCGGCTCACGAGAAGGCATCGGCGACGACCTGGCCGAAGGCAGTCGGCTACTGGCGAAAAAGTTTGGCCCCGAAGCCGAAACATTCGCTCCCCATGTAAAGGGCCTGGAGATCCCCGGCTACGAACCGCGTGCACTTCAAACAATGGCTTTGGGATTTGCCGTGGGAACGCGTGGTGCCGACCATAATCGCAGCGGTGGATATGAGGCGGATTTTTCGGATCGCGTCGATCGGTATCGTGCCGATGCCCGTTCGATCACCGAAGCGATTCGCAGCGAAGACCAGGCCGCTCTGATGGATTCTCTGATCCTTTGTAAATTCTTGCGTAGAGTGTTTGACGACTTCTTCGCCGAATCAGCCACGATGCTCAAACTTGTTACGGGCTGGGATATCACCACCGATGAATTGCAGACTACCGCCAAGAGAATCATCACCGCCAAGAAACTATTCAATATTCGTGCGGGCTGGCAGCCCGCTGACGACATCTTGCCTGCCCGATTCCTTCAGACACACCCACAAAATGATCCCGATGCGATGCTCAGCTCTGAACATTTACGGGATCTTGTCGACCGATACAATCGATCTCGAGGCTGGAGTACCGACGGCTGGATTGAATCAGACTCACTTACCAGCCTGAATCTTGATAAGCTATTGCCGACAGAAATATCCGATTAACAATCTACCTGCACTCCTCGTTTCATCCTCATCTGACAGACTACGTTATGGCACACGAATTCATCCTCATCCCAGGCCGCACCAGTAAACAAGGCCGCGGTATCAGTGAAGGCAAGTTTGGTAAAAACTACCAGTCGGAGATCAACGCATTGCAAGTCAACGTCGACGACATGAAACGACTTGGAATCGAGACGGGAAGCCGCGTTCGTCTCATCAGTGAACACGGAACCATTGAAGTTGCAGTCAAGGAAGCCCCTGCTGGCGAATTACCGGCCGGATTGCTGTTCATCGCTTACGGAGATCTTTCGAGTCGCCTGATGGGCGGAGACACTCATGGTTCAGGAATGCCGACCAGCAAAGGATTGGATGTGCAACTCGTAGTTCTTGACGAGTCGGTAGATCCTTAAGCCCGCCGATGACTATTGTTCATTCGTGCTGCACCGAAGAACTCGATGTCCAAACCATCGACGACAACCTGCTGGTCGTCAATAAACCAACGGGGATGTTAAGCGTGCCTGGGCGAACTCCGGACAAACAAGATTGCCTGTTGGTACGTATCCAAAAAAGATTCCCAGAAGCCCTGGTCGTGCATCGACTCGATCGAGACACTTCCGGGCTAATTCTGTTTGCGAGAAATAGGACCACACAGTCATCGCTGGCACGCATGTTTCAAGAAGGAAAAATCAAAAAACGCTACACCGCCTGGGTCGAGGGGCGAGTCACTTCGGATTCCGGCCGGATTGAAGCCCCCATCGAACGAGTTGCGGAAGCCACGCTCCCACCGCGATATCGCATTTGCGAGACGGGTCGAGCTTCAACGACCGAGTGGTACGTCGTTGAACGAGACGAGGAAAAAACCGTTTTGGATTTACGACCACGCACCGGGCGTTCCCACCAATTGCGTGTGCACTGCCAGGGGATGGGCCACCCCATCGTGGGCGATCCGATTTACGGCGAGCCTGCTGATCGCATGTATTTGCATGCAACCCAGCTCCGCTTTTTGCACCCATGCGGCAACGGTATGCTAGAGTTTGAGGCTCCGCTTCCATTTTGAATTGGACTCCCGGGCATTTTGCCATGGAATTTCGAACGCGAAGAAACCTGGGCAGAATCCTGACCGTTCTGGTCATCGCGCTGAGTGTACTTGGGACCAATCTTAGAAGCGGTTTCTCATCCGAACACGACGAACGTCTGGTCAAAGGTCTCCTTGAACGTGCTCTATATGCTCAAGCAAGATTACTGTGCCAAGACGCGATTGGTACCTACACGGATAATGCTCAGCGACAAGCTGACTGGTATGGATTATTGTTCCGAACCTACGCAGACGAATTTCTAAATTCTCCGCCCGAGCAGCAGACGAAGATTCTGGCGGATGCGGAACGTGATTGGCAGAACTTCGCAGCGAGTTCGCTCCGTCCATCACGACCCGACGTCGAGTTGACTTATCTATTGATCGGTCTTGCAGAAGGCGAACTCTTATCACTCACGGGCAGTCATTCTCAAGACCCTGACGTGCGCCGTCGAGCTCTACAACGACTGAGATCCTCATCGGAGGCCCTGCAGACACTTCAGAAATCAGTCGCACAATTGCAGCGAACGGCTGCCGCTGGACGACACCTCTCTGATTTCAAACTGAGACAACTGCTTTACCAAACACAATTCAAGCTTGGTGAGTCGTTGAAAGCCCAGGCGCTCATCTATCCAATTCGCAGTCCTGACCAGGTGCATTTACTTTCGGAGGCTCAACGCGAATTTAATTCGATGAGTCGCTTGAGCGGCACGTCTACTTTGAAGTCCAGAAGTCAACTCGCCGAAATCGATTGCCAACTTCGTTTGGGGAATCTCGACCAGGCCCGACAAAGCATCGAGCGAATCGAGCAGGACAGCTTATCACAGGAATTGAAAGACGAGCTGAAGATCAGCGAGGCCGAATTCTCCATGAAACAAGGACAGCCCCAAACAGCAGTCCGACGAATCAATGAAGGCCTGCTCCAGAGACGAACTGATTTGTCTGCGGCGGTTCATGCGAAGGCCGAACTAACTTTATTGCGAGCGTTCCTGGCCATCGCCCGTCAGGCGACCGAAGAAAAGAACACCGAATTAGCCAACCAGTATCAGACTCTCGCCATCAATTTAGTCGGCCAGATGGAGCAGACGCACAACTCCTATTGGGTGGCCATTGCGAATCGGCAGCTGACGGGATTATCAGCGGGGAATGTCCATTCATCCGACCTGGAAATTTTGGTTCGCGCCGCCACGACTCAATTCCAGCAGGGTCGAGTTCGCGAAGCCTCAGCAACCTATCGCAAGGCAGCAAGCCTGGCGAGAGAATTGAGTGATGCCAGCCGCGCATTCGACCTGAGATTGCGAGCTGCTGCGATCGAGCTGCAGCAAAAGGATTACAAAACGGCTAGTGCAGCCCTTCGTGAGCTTGCCTTAACCGACCCAAAATATCAGCGGTCCAGCGAAGCGCATCTACTCGCCATCAACGCAACTGCCACGCTGGCCAGACAATCTTCCTCAGCGTTTCCAGATTACGAAGAATTGTTGCGGGAACACCTTCGTCATTGGAAAACCGGCCAATCGGCCGACACCGTTCGCAAACGGCTTGGTCAGATCCAATTCGTACGAGGTGAACTTCAGGACGCCAGTGACTCATGGCTGCTGGTCGACGATTCGTTTGTCCAGATCGCAGAAGTGCGAGGCAGCTTGAATCGCTGCTTCCAACAAATGCTTACGAATCCAAAGCTCGAACAGTCAGCTCGCGATCAGATCGCCAACCGAGCCGCGAATTATTTCTTGTCAGCGGCGGAAAAGCAGCGAGAGGCCGAAGACGACTGGAATGTTAATTCACGGCAATTGTTGGCGCGGCACGCAACCTTTCAGCTATTGTACAGCTCAGAGGTGCCTCGTCCTCTCATTCGTCTCTTGCAATCCGCAGCCGCTTCCCCGAACGCATCACCCCAGGAGAAGGCAACCCTGGAATCGCTGATCGGGTTAAACCAGGCGTTGCTCGGTCAATTCGACGCCGCTGTTGCAACATTCAATCAGGTCACGTGGCCACTCGTTGATCGCCCCGTAGACATCCTCAGTCGTCTCGACGAGGCAGCTCAAGAGCAACAAAAATGGAACAAGCCAATCACACAAATAATCCTGCATTTGAACAACACTTTCGTTCAGTCGCTCGAACCCTTCAGTGAAGATGACGAATATCGTCGTTCTCGCTATGAAGCAGCAGCATTGAAACGCGCCGGAAATGGAAAAGCTGCGCTTCAGATCTACCGTCGACTTGCCACCCAGCAACCACGGAATGTCGCAATCCTCACCCAATTGGCTCAATTATTGTCATCCGATCCGACGGAAGGCTCGCAAAAATCAGCACTCAAGACCTGGCGAACCGTTGTACGTCTTACCTCCTCCGGTTCTCCTAAATGGCTCGAAGCCAAACTAGGAATTGCCAACTCGCTTTGGGCCTTGGGTGATTATGATCGAGCTCAAGAAGTTGCCAAGTTGACGACGGTATTGCATCCGAACATGCGAGACCCTCGATTAAAACGCGGTTTTGAATCGCTGCTTGAGAGAGCACCGTCTCCCTAGGTTTTGTGGTCCGTTAAATTCGCGGGCTCAACTTCAATAATCGGCCAGCGACTAATCAATGCCAGAGATTGTTTGGCATCTGCAGACGGCACAAACACAAACGCCTGCCGAGGTGATAATTGGCGCATATCCAGGTCACCCACGCATCGCCACTCCGACTCACCTCTCCAATCGACATCTGTCGTTGATCCTTTCGCTTGGAAAAACGGACGCTCACGATCGGAGAGGTGCTGCCACGTCTGATCATCTCCGTAAACCACCGGCCGCGCACCTCGTTGTTCGAGATAGCACCTGGCAATGCAGATTCCATAGGGTTCAAAGTCCCAGCGGCGCAGATGTGCGCGATAGACACGTGAGGCCAGTGCTTGAAAAAGACCGAGGCTGGTAAAACAAACGACGGGATACTCATTTCGAATGAGGTGACTGGACGCCAACAAAGTTTGCATTTTCAAAATTTGTTCTAAGGTTGCGATGCAGCTTTCTCGCGGAGCATCTCGGTTCACACACCCATCGAGATAGTCGTGCCAGTTCTCATCCGGCCACGGACCGTAGCAAGCCCTGGTGGAATGTCACAACATTGCCCCCTGCCATCTCAGACCAGTCACAGAATTGTCCTCAACAAAGAAGCGTTTGACCAGACACGTGCTCCCGCAACAACAAGTTGGTCAACGATTGGCAACGGAATATCCCCCGCATCGGTTGCAAGCAACACTGGAAGATGCCCGGGTCGTTGCTGAAGCATCTTTGTGACGATCGGAAACAGACTGCCATCGACGGTCAGTCGAGTTACAACGACAACATCCGCAAAGGCCAGTAGCGCCGCATCGCGATGTTCGTGTCGAACAGCGAGTTCCTGCATGGTCGAAAGCATTCCCATCTTGCGACCTCGGCAAATGGAACGCGAACCGATCATCTCATTACTGAGTTTGGACAGCTGCGGGCTTTCCAGAAAACGCAACAGAGGCACTAGCGTGTCAGGTAAGAAACAGGACCAAAAGGGGTCGCAGGTGGTACCTCGTAACGAAACCAATATATCTCGGCGCGGATCCAAAGACGTCACAATCGCCTCAAGAGTCTTGAGCCACCGATGTTTTGACGACAATCTTTCTCCGACACGCGAACCAACGACAGCAACATAGCATCCAGGCTGCAAGCCGTTGGGCCACCAGACAAATCGGTCACCGAAACATTCGGAACGCAACACGGACAAAGCGGCCCCGACACGAACCTGCTCCCGAAGTTTGCGAGAAAGATGGCAGTGGTCTCGATCGATTTGCCAAGCCTCCAGGAGTTGCGGAAGTAGATTGGGAGAGTGACGCGACGAGAAGCTGTCGGTCACCGATTTCCCAAAGACCTGGAGAAACTGGTCGAATTCACGTTTCCGATTCGAACGAACGCGATGCATCATGCCTGGCAATTCCCCTCATGAAGAACTCATTTCCGAGCAGATTGAAACAACTTTGATCAGCTTCTGTCAAAGACTCATCCATCCACCCTTTCCGCCGTCTGCCAATGCCGTTATTCTGCGATGCAACAGCCCTATCACTTGCAGGATCAAGTCATGCCTTCGCCGATCTTAGTTGAACATCCGTTGATCAAGCGTCACGTCACTGAATTGCGTTCCACAGCTACCGCTCCTGCTGATTTCCGCCATTTGGTCAGTCGTCTGGCAGCCTTGCTGGCATACGAAGCCACCAAGGATCTCAACCTAATGCCAGTCGAAGTCGAAACTCCTATGGCAAAAACAACGGGACACCAGCTATCAGAATCGATCGGGATCGTTCCGATATTGAGAGCTGGACTCGGCATGGTAGAACCGGTGCTCGATTTCTTACCCTCAGCAGAGGTCTGGCACCTGGGTTTGTACCGAGACGAATCAACCGCTGAACCGGTTGAATATTACAGTCGACTTTCTGACGGTCACCCCGTGGATGTCGCTCTGGTTCTCGATCCGATGCTGGCAACAGGTGGATCAGCGATCGCGGCGCTTGAAACATTGAAACGATGGGGCGCGAAGCGAACGAAGATTCTTTCGATCATCGCTTCAGAATTTGGAATCCAAAGAATCGCTGAAGAATCCGCGGACACTCAAGTCTATGTGTGTGCCATGGACCCAATCCTAAACGACGACAAGTTCATCGTACCTGGACTAGGGGACGCCGGTGACCGTATTTTCAACACCTATCCGACGGAGTGACCCGATGATTGATTTGCGTGGCCGCCAGGCACTCATCACTGGATCAACTCAGGGAGTGGGCCGGGAAATCGCCCTCGCCATAGCACGAGCAGGCGGAGACGTCGTCCTGCATGGCCTCGAGCTGGACGAGTCAGCGAAGGCGACAGAAGCGGCTTGTCGAGAGGCAGGCGTGGAGGTCGCCCTGTTACAGGCAGATCTTGCAGGACCCACCGCTGAGGCCGTCGATGATTTATATCGTCGCGCACAGCAAGCCATGCCGGACATCGACATTCTGGTCAATAACGCGGGAACCTACGCGGATGTGCCCTTCCTGGAAATGACCTGCGACTCTTTTGAACGAACGATGCGTCTGAATGTCTTTTCCTACTTCTTTCTGACTCAGGCTTTTGCGAGACAGTGGGTCAAGGATGAAGTAGCAGGACGCGTCCTGATGATCGGATCGATCAACGGTCGCCTCGCCGAGCCAACTCATGCAGGCTACGATACATCCAAGGGGGCGGTCGAGATGATGGTCAAAACGTTATGTGTTGAACTGGCGCCGATGGGCATTCGCGTCAACGGATTAGCTCCGGGACTTTTCCGAACTCCCCTGACGACGAACGCTCTGGATCAACCGGGCGTATTCGATTGGATGCAACAGCACACACCGAACGGAGAGGTACCTGGCGCGGAAGTAGCGGGTCCTGCTGCCGCCTTTCTTGTCAGCGATGCCGCGGCGCACATTCACGGTCAGATGCTACTTGTAGATGGCGGCATGAGTGCCTGGCAACAACCAGACCCATCCTAATCATGCGCTCGACGATTATTACGTGACCGCTTCGGCCAGCACAGGTTCGACCGAACCACGCCGATAAGCGGTCCCACTCGCCAATAAAGAGACCATTACGATGGTTTTCTTCTGTGCGGGATCATGCCCTCCGATTTCGGCGGTATTGAGTCGCACACAACAAATGGCATCGCATCCCCGTTCCAACGCCTGCTCCTTGATTCGCAACAACGCCTCACGACGTGCACGTTCAAGCAACGTCTGGAAGCCATAGATTTCACCCCCGAAAAAATTCTGAATGGCACCCACGAACGACTTGAGATAGTCGCTGCTGATGACCACTTCCGAAACCAACATCATCGGTGGTGAAGCCTGCGAATTAGGCTGGTGAAAGGTTTTCATTTGTGTCGCGAGGATGTGAGAAACGGCCGCCTCGCGACGCTTCAGATCCGCGAAATGCTTCCGTTCGATCGATCGTCCCATGAAAGTTCCGAGGCCGAGTAAAAAGAGAGCCGGCAAAACAGCAAAAGCCAGACCGAATAACGCTTCCATGGTTTCCCACCTACTTTTGGCTAGGGCCCTTCGGGAACAACCGTGACCGCCGTCCCATAGGCATACAATTCAGACGCTCCCGAGGTGATCGAACTCGTCGTGAACCGAACACTGACAATCGCATTTGCACCGAGCTGTTGAGCATGATTCAACATACGATTTACCGCTTCCTGCCGCGACTCAGTCAGCAGTTCGGTATAACCTTTCAACTCACCCCCAACGAGGTTTTTGAGACCAGCGGCAATGTCGCGACCGGCATGTTTCGCGCGCACTGTATTGCCTTGAACAATGCCTTTTACTTCGACGATGCGATGGCCGGGAATCGCATCCGTGTTGACTACGATCATGACAACATGGCTCCTTGGCTTCGGAAAAGTAGGATGTCTAGATTCTATCGAGAATAAAAAGGTTCACCTACGTCAGTTTCTCCGGCCGAACCCGTGTGGCCGAACCCACGTTGCCGAGACCCCAGGTCGCTGGCTACAACTGTGTGACGGGAGAGTCAGCTCCAGGAATTTCGACGCATCGCAAATCGACGCGCGCCTGCTTTTCAATCCGGAATCAAGCTCATGCAGATTGCCATTAGTGCCTTTGGTCTTTTCACCATGATTTTTCTCGCATGGCTGATGAGCTCCAATCGCAAACGGGTCAGCTGGCGAATTGTGTTCGGCGGTTTAGGACTCCAATTTTTATTCGCCTTATTTATTTTGCGAACAACGCCGGGCCGAGCCCTCTTCAACTGGATTGGAAGGCTTTTCAATACATTAGCCGACCATGTGGAAGTGGGATCGGCGTTCCTGTTTGGGATCAACCCGCTGCCGTCGGACGACCCGATGCCGCCGATGAACGCACTACTCCGTTCCTTTGCCTTCGGTGTGCTTCCAACCATTATTTTCTTTTCTGCATTGATGTCGATTTTTTATCATCTGGGCATCATGCAACGAGTTGTCGACGTGATTGCGCGCGTGATGCAAAAGACATTAGGCACGTCGGGTGCCGAAAGTCTCTCGGCCGCCTCCAACATCTTTGTCGGGCAAACGGAAGCCCCGTTGGTCATTAAGCCGTACCTCAAAGGAATGACTCTCTCCGAGTTAAACGCGGTGATGATTGGCGGGTTCGCAACGATCGCCGGTGGCGTTATGGCAGCCTATGTCCAGATGGGTGTCGACGCAGGACATCTTGCTACCGCTTGTGTCATTTCAGCACCAGCTGCCTTAATGATCGCCAAGATTATCGTCCCGGAAACCGAAACACCCGAGACGCTCGGCTCGGTAGAAAACAAGTTCCAGAGCAACTCGGTCAATGTGCTTGAGGCGGCCACCGCGGGAACCAGCGACGGCCTGAAACTGGCACTGAATGTCGGTGCGATGTTAATTGCGTTTTTGGCGTTGTTGGCCATGGTGAACGATGTGCTGGGATGGACAGGTGATCGCTTCTACGACCTGGCCGGTTACCTCTTCCAAACAACGCGAGGAACAACTTGGAGCATGGAATACTTTTTGGGCTACGCTTTCTGGCCGTTCGCCTGGGTTATGGGGATCCCGAGCGACGATTGCCTGCGAGCGGGAGAGCTACTTGGAATCCGACTCGTCGCCAATGAATTTCTGGCCTATGATCGGCTGGGGCGTTGGATGCAAGAAACGGGCGATGGCGCCCCTGATCCACGCACCGCATTAATTCTGACCTACGCGCTTTCTGGTTTCGCGAACTTCAGTTCAATCGGTATTCAATTGGGAGGCATCAGTAGCATCGCACCGGGGCGACGTAGCGACCTCGCAAAACTTAGTTTCCGAGCAATGATTGGCGGGATGCTTACCACGTTCATGACCGCCTGCATTGCCGGTATCCTGGAACCGAATCCGGCTCAAATGGAACCGATGCTCGAACAAACGAGCTCAGCTGAAATCAAAACGCCGGGGCAGCAATTCTTCGATCTGGACAGTGCTGACCTCAGCCGTCACCGCATCGACGAGATAGATCGGCAGTTCCTGAGCAAACTCCGCGATGAACTGCCGGCAAGCGCCACAGGGAGCATGTCCACCTTCGGTAGCGACTGCCACGGCCACGAGACGACGTCGGCCCAGCGACACCGCTTTGCAAATGGCAACGCGTTCGGCACAGATTGTCAGGCCATAGGAGGCGTTTTCCACATTGCAGC
The DNA here is from genome assembly GCA_002723275.1 of Planctomycetaceae bacterium. GTDB lineage: Bacteria > Planctomycetota > Planctomycetia > Pirellulales > Pirellulaceae. The sequence continues at coordinate 53,607 of PBNZ01000026.1, read as the reverse complement.
CGGAGTGGATTTCTCCCTGCTCGTCGCAAACCGCGGCACCAACGAGGAACCCGGAATAGGGAGCATAGGCGTTGAGTCGTGCCTCGATCGCCACCTGTGTCAACTGTTCTGCAGTGAACCCGGCACTCATCAATCACCCCACATCTTCAATAGAAACACGATCGGCAATCAATCGAAACTCAGAAGGTTCATCCTCGACGATGATGAATGCCTCTCGTACTTGAGACGTTACCGTCGCCGCTTTGCCTGGAGCAGCATGCACCAACGCAATCGGCTGGTCCTTATCAATCCATTCACCTGTTTTGGCAAACAATTCGATACCCGCCGCGTAATCGATTACATCATCCATCAGCCGACGGCCGCCACCAATTTCAATCATGGCGTGCCCCAAACCATCGCCATCAACGTCGGCTAACCACCCTGCTCGCGTCGCAAGCACCTGGGTACTCGAACAGACGGGTAAATCTCGTGACAGGTCGCCGCCCTGAGCGGAAACCATTTCAGAAAATTTCTCGTAGGCAGATCCGTCCTTCAACTTCTCATCCATCTTCTGTTTGGCCTGATCGGCATCCAATGACGGATCATGTCGACAAATCAACTCTGCGCCCAAAGCCAGCACCAAGATCCTGAGATCTTCGGGACCGACTCCCTGCAGAGCATTGATGGCTTCACGAACCTCAAGCGAATGTCCGATCGAATATCCCAACGGCTGATTCATATTGGAGAGTAATGCGGTGGTACGCACGCCTAGACGTTCGGCAACTTGCACGAGACTTTCGGCTAAAGCTCGAGCCGCTGTCGGATCCTCCATAAACGTTCCCGATCCGAATTTGACATCAAGTACGAGACTGTCAATCGACTCGGCAAGTTTCTTGCTGAGGATGCTGGCGGTGATCAAGGGTACCGAAGGAACCGTGGCGGTCACGTCTCGCAATCCATACAATTTTCGATCGGCGGGAGCAATCTCGGTCGTCGTCCCGCAGATAACACACCCGACAGCCTCGACCTGAGATCTAATTTGATCGATCGTAAGGTTGGTTCGAAAACCGGGAATCGCTTGTAACTTGTCCAGCGTCCCACCTGTGATCCCCAATCCTCGCCCCGACACCATGGGTACCTGCAAACCGCAACTCGCCAACAGCGGCGCCAAAACGAGTGAAACCTTATCTCCCAAACCTCCCGTCGAATGCTTATCAACTTTGGGAGCGCCTGGGGACCACTGGAGACGGTCACCACTCTTCAGCATCCGTTCCGTCAGCACCGTCGTTTCAGTAAGGTTCATCCCGCGAATACAAACCGCCATCGCAAAGGCTGCCATCTGATATTCCGGAATGGCGCCCTGGGAGTATCCATCAACAAACTTGGCGATTTCGTCAGCGGATAACGCATGACCATCGCGTTTTCGCGCTATCACTTTTGCAGGAATCACAAAGTGCACCGTTTGCAAGGTTCTCGGACAATTCGCCTATGTTTTTAAACCTTGCTGCGCCATTTGGCGACCCCAGCCTTCGCAATCCGTCCACGGATCGTCGCCACAAAATAAGTCCAGGCCTAAAACAAACATCTCCCGGGCTGAAAAAACCACTCCCACCGCTCCCGCTGAGCGCAATCGCTTAGCAAGCCGCAGCGCCACATGTGCTTCGGAACCAGGACACAGCTCGGCATGGCTCTAAAATTCCCTTGAGGAATGCAGGCTTCGCAAAAGAGACCGTCATTCGACAGAGGTCGTGAAGAACGATACAGATGTTACAAAGGTTCCATCGACCAACCTTTCTCCAACGCAAACCTTTCTCTTGCCAGTTTCACGTCAGAAAATCCGCGAATGAGATCTTCGCCATGGCGTGACAAAGTTCATGTTTGACAAAGACACGGCTGAAGCACTGTGAATGTCCCGTGTATTCCATGGGGCAGTTCCGCTCTGCCAATGAAAAGGGCCGCTGAAAACCCCCGAATCCAACGCGATGCGGGTCGTGCTTTTTTGTTGCGAGTCTTACAAGCGTAACGACTAGCGAAAGAATTCCAGCGTTTTTTTCATATCCATGAGGTTCATTTACATCGGGCAATGCGACTTTCCGATGGATTGGAAAAATAACCCAGATAGCGAAAATCAGCGGGTTTTAATCATGGTAATGGTTAGTACTACTGGTAAGGCCTGACTTTTATTTTACAGTGAAGGCAGAGGTTTCCATGCCGGTTTGTGCTCACTCAACCAAAGATCCCGCGTTCCAAGCGATCCATCATCATCTAACGGGTCACTGGAATGATCACCCTAGACCGGGAGTTGAGAATTGAAGATTTTAATGGCCACCAGCGAAGTTGTTCCGTTCGCCAAGACCGGCGGTTTGGCAGACGTTTGCGGTTCTCTTCCGATTGAATTGGCGAAGCTCGGCCACGAAGTTTCTGTGATCATGCCCGCGTACAGCTCAGTCAAGAAGGCGGGAATTGAGCTGACCGATACAGGCGTTTTGCTGGACATTCCGATCGGCAGCAAGATCGTTGAAGGTCGAATTCTGCGAGGTCGACTCCCGGATAGCAATGTGCCAATTTATTTTGTTGACCAGCCGATCTATTTCGAGCGAAATGAGCTCTACCGAGAAGCCGGCGAGGATTACAAGGATAACTGCGAGCGATTTGTATTCTTTTGTCGCGCGGTCATGGAGAGCATTCGACTTTTGCAATTGAACGTCGACCTCGTGCACGCCAACGATTGGCAAACAGGTTTGATTCCGGCACTCCAGAAGATCGAATACGAAAGTGCACCTGGCTACGAACATTTGGCCAGCGTGTTGACGATTCACAATATGGCCTACCAGGGCCAGTTCTGGCACTGGGACATGCTGTTGACGGGCATTGATTGGAAGTATTTCAATTGGCACCAAATGGAGTACTACGGCAACTTGAATCTGCTCAAGACAGGAATTGTATTTGCAGACTCGATCAATACAGTGAGCCCCCGGTACGCCGAAGAGATTCAGACGGAACCTTTGGGCTGTGGCCTGGAAAACGTACTCCGGCATCGCAGCCATGTACTCTCGGGCATCATCAACGGTGTCGATTACGGAGCATGGAACCCCGCCACCGACAATTATCTGGCCTCCACCTACGCTCCCGAGAACTGGCAGGCCGGCAAGGCGAAATGCAAGCGAGATCTGCAAGAACGACTCTCGCTACCGACCGACCCGAACATTCCATTGATTGGCCTGGTGGGCAGGCTTGCTGACCAGAAGGGATTCGATCTGGTCGCTCAAGTCATGAATCATTGGGTCACCTCCCGCGATGTACAATGGGCGATCTTGGGAACGGGCGAGCCGAACTACCACGAGCTCTTCACCCGTTTGTCGGCGGAGTATCCTGACCGGGTCGCGGCCAAACTAGAATTCTCGAACGAGTGGGCACATCAGATCGAAGCAGGTGCGGACATCTTTTTGATGCCAAGTCGATACGAGCCATGTGGCCTGAACCAGCTTTACAGTCTCAAATATGGAACCGTACCTGTCGTGCATGCGACGGGCGGGCTGGCAGACACAATTCTTGACGCTTCGGAATCGAACCTGCAACAAGGATTGGCCAACGGCTTCAGCTTCGATGTCTATGAAGCTGCGGCTCTGGAGCGTACGCTTGACCGAGCCTGCGACACATACAGCCATCATCGTGACAAATGGAATCAACTGGTTCTGACCGGTATGCAACAGGATTGGTCCTGGGCCGAAAGTGCCCGTAAGTATGTCGAGCTCTACCAAACCACCATCGATCGGGCCAACGCTACGGTCTGTGCCTGAACGACGATACGAACCCGTTTCGGGCACCTGGGTCGTGATCGCCGCCGATCGAGCATCACGACCTCATGACATCAGAACTGCGGCCGATTCGCCAGAACTGGAATCCTGCGCTTTCTGTGCGGGGCGAGAAGACGAAACTACGCCTGCCGTCGCAACCTGGGCACCGCTCTCCAGCAGTTCAGGCGAGCCATGGCAAGTTCGTATCGTTCCCAACCTCTATCCGGCCTTTATTGATCCCAGCGAAACGCTGCCATTGGAATTCGCAGAATCGAAATCGTCAAAATCAGGCCAGCCATCACGCGGCTACCATGACGTGGTTATTGAATCGCCCCGGCACGTGCGACGGCTAACGGATCTATCCCAGGAAGAATGCCATCTTGTTTTTCAGGCCTACCGAGAACGTCTGCGGCAATATGCAACCGATCCCGAAATCAAGGTTGGCCTGATCTTTAAAAATTGCGGAAGTTCCGCCGGGATGTCGCGTGAACATATACACAGCCAGATGGTGGGCTTGCCCTTCGTACCCACGACACTGCAAACCGAACTGGACAGATCACAAGCACACTATTCCAAATTCGGAACCTGCCTCTTCTGCGACTTGCTCGAACAAGAAAGAGAACAGGGGGAACGCGTCGTCGAAGAAACTGAGCAGCTGATTGCCTATTGCCCTTTTGCGAGTCGATTCGCGTTTGAAATCTGGATTCTTCCTAAGAAACATCTGTTCTCTTTCGAGGATCTTGCGAATGATTCACTGAGTGAATTATCCGAGCTAATGCAAAGGCTTCTCGAGAAACTTGAGAAACAGTTAGGCGAACCGAGCTTCAACTATTTGATTCACACGAGCCCCTTTGACAGTCATCGGAAAGACCACTATCACTGGCATATTGAGATCATTCCGCGTCTTTCCCAGTTGGCGGGTCTAGAATTGGGGTCTGGAATCCACATCAACAGTGTTCCGCCCGAGGCTGCGGCAGCTCTATTGCGTTAGAATATTAACCGCTAACGATCAACCGAAGTTTTTCAAAAAGAAAAGCTAGCTAAAAGAGGAAGACTTTGCCGATCTACTTGATGGGCCGGTAGGTTACCGACCATTAAGACAACATCAACGCAATTCTCCCCCCCCAAAAAATCTACGATGAATCAAACAATCAATCTCTGCCTCGCGCTTCATAACCATCAGCCAGTCGGCAATTTCGACCACGTCATCCAGCAAGCCTATGAGGACAGTTATCTACCGTTCCTCGATGTGTTCGAAGGCTACAGCAATCTGCGGATCTCCCTGCACACCAGCGGACCCTTGATGGAATGGTTCGACAATCATCATCCCGAGTATCTTGATCGACTCGCCGCTTTGGTCTCAGAGGGTCGCATTGAGATCGTCGGCGGCGCTTTTTACGAACCGATCCTGACGATGATTCCGTCGCGAGATCGAATCGGCCAAATACGAGATTACACGGGTTGGTTGGAATCGCGTCTGGGAGCCGACATTCGAGGCATGTGGATTCCTGAGCGGGTTTGGGAGCAGCAGTTGACGAGCGACCTGCACGCAGCCGGAATTCAGTACAGTCTGCTTGATGATCGGCACTTCAAGAATGCCGGCTTACGCGACGAGCAGCTGCACGGTTATTACGTGACGGAGGACGACGGTCATCTGCTCAGCATCTTCCCGGGTAGCGAACGTCTGAGATATTTGATTCCGTTCGCCCAGCCGCACGAAACGATCGACTATTTGCGAGAGCAGGCTCAACGTTTCCCAGGATCGATAATGGTCTTTGGCGATGACGGCGAGAAATTTGGCACCTGGCCCGACACCAAACGCCACGTATACGAGAATGGCTGGCTTCGCCAGTTCTTTGATCTGCTCAACGAGAACCAAGAGTGGTTACACACGATCACCCTTTCCGAAGCCACGCAAGCGGTTCCGCCAACGGGAAAAATCTATCTTCCCGAAGGCAGTTATCGAGAGATGACAGAGTGGGCGTTACCCGTATCCCGCCAGTTAGAAGTCAATCACCTGGCCCACGACATGGAAGCGGATCCACGTTGGCAGTCGCTGAGCGAATATTTGCGAGGCGGTTACTGGCGGAACTTCAAAGTGAAGTATCCGGAAACCGACGAAATGTACTGTCGCATGATGATGGTCAGTCAGCGTCTTCAAGCTGCTCGCGAAAGTGGCCTGAGCGATGAAGCATTGGCTCCGGCTCGCCGTGAACTTTATCGCGGCCAGTGCAATTGCAGTTACTGGCACGGTGCCTTTGGCGGCGTCTACCTGCCACACCTTCGCAACGCGGTGTTCAATCATTTAATTGCAGCAGACAACTTGCTGGATCAGGCGATGGGCAAGCCCACAACCTGGATCGAAAGCTCGGCCGACGACTTCAACTTTGACGCTCGTCCGGAGATTCAGCTTCGCAACGACAAGCTGATATGCCTGCTCGCTCCTGCCTCGGGTGGTCATCTTTACGAACTCGATGTCCGGTCAATCTGTCACAACCTTCAAGCTTCCTTAACGCGGCGCGAAGAAGCGTATCATGAAAAGGTTCGAGCCGGCGCGAATCCAGACGACAGCGGCGTCGCGAGCATTCACGACCGAGTGGTCTTCAAACAAGAGAATCTCGACCAGCGAATTCAAGTTGACACGTACCCCAGAAACTCAATGGTCGATCACTTCTTCAGCTGTGACTCTGACATCGAATCGGTCGTCCAGGGTCGTGTCCAGGAATTGGGCGATTTTGTTCAAGGCGAGTTTGAATCGCGACTCCGCCGCAACCCGGAACGCATCCAAGCCCAGCTAACGCGTGCCGGTAGAGTGGGCTCTCACCAAGTCCGCCTGACCAAGGGTCTCACTCTGGAGGCCGGAGCGTCAACCCTGGAGATCGCCTACCTGTTGGAAGGACTTCCACAAGATGAAACCTTCCTCTTCGGAATCGAATTCAATTTTGCAGGCATGCCATCCGGAGCCGATGACCGCTATTTCTTCTCAGGCGACGAGCGTTTTGGTCAACTCGGTCAACAACTCGACCTGGCAAACTTGCAGAGCTTTGGACTGTCGGACGAATGGCTCGGCTTGAGTGTCCGCCTGGATCTCAATAAGCCCACAAACCTCTGGACTCACCCCATTGAAACGGTCAGTCAGTCCGAAGGTGGATTTGAGCTGGTTCATCAATCGGTTGCCGTCCTGCCTCACTGGCATGTCCGTGGAGATCACGAAGGTCGTTGGAGCGTCAGCTTGCACCTCGACATCGACACGACCTTTGCAGAAAACCGCATGGAATCGAACGCAGCTGTGATCAGCTAAGGCGGTGTCCTGAAAAAAGCAGCGGATCGGCATCAACGACATGCGGGGGAAGTCGTTGGGGCCGAGTCCGCTTTTTTCATGCGCATCAGGGCAGCTCAAGCTGTGCCAATCGCTGCCAGTCAATCGCGGTCAACGCTGAAGGATCACCATGAGCGACTCGAGCCAAAAGCGGGGGGACGGATCGAGCAACCAGTTCGTCCTCGTTCGTATGCTGACTCTTGTCTCCATCTTGCTCGGTAACATCATTGAGAATAACTCCAGCGACGGATAATCCATCACGGAAGGTGGCGGCGGCGATCAACGTCTGGAGCGTTTGATTGATCACGCCGATTCGATTCGCGGCAACCACGACCAGTGGATACCCCATCGCTTCGGCCACATCGGCCACGTACAACTCGTCATGCAGGGGAGACATCAGTCCACCGGCCCCTTCCACTAACACGAAGTCGTAGTCGGCCCACGCTTCAATTCCCTCGATCAATCTTTCGGGATCGACCTCACAGCCCTCCTCTCGAGCAGCGACATGCGGCGCCAACGGAGCGAGAAACTTCTGTGGGCAGACGTCATCCACCGTCAATGGCGAGCCGGCTGCTTGCCAGAGCTGTTCGGCGTCCGTCGCGACGCGACGTCCATCTCGTTCATAACAGCCGCTGGCGGCAGGTTTGTAGACTCCAACACGGCAGCCTTGCTGCACCAGGCAGCGAGCAATCGCCGCGGCGATGTAGGTCTTACCAACATCCGTATCGGTTCCGGTAATGAATAAGCCATGTTCTGGTTTGCGATTCATATCGGTTAGGGTACCATCACGACGTGCCCCACTGATAGATGACGTCGCAAGGGAGTTCGCAACGAGCGAAGGAACCATGAAAGACAGGCCAACATCGGTTAACGTCGCCATTGTTCAAATGAGCTGTGGACTCGACCAAAATGCGAATATTGAGAAGGCCGTACAGCAAATCGAGTCTGCAGCACAGCAGGGAGCGGATCTCGTCTGCTTGCAGGAATTATTTGCGAGCCGATATCCGTGTCAAAGCGAGGATCACCTTCGCTTCGACCTCGCGGAACCGATTCCGGGCCCCAAGTCGGATCGAATCGCGACCGCCGCGCGTAATCACCAGGTTGTCGTGATTGGATCGTTTTTCGAACGACGAACGTCGGGAATCTATCACAACACCGCAGTCGTTTTCGACGTCGACGGTTCGGAAGCAGGACGCTACCGCAAGATGCATGTCCCCGATGATCCACTCTATTATGAAAAGTTCTATTTCACACCGGGCGACCTTGGCTTTGTCTCAATCCCAACCTCTAAGGGGGACCTGGGCGTTTGTATCTGTTGGGACCAATGGTTTCCCGAAGCCGCGCGGTTGACGGCGCTGAGCGGAGCTGAGATCCTCTTCTATCCGACGGCGATCGGTTGGGTCCCGGCGGAGAAGGACGAATATGGAGAGAGTCAATGTTCCGCCTGGGAAACGATGATGCGTAGTCATGCCATTGCGAACGGCGTATTCGTCGCGGCCGTCAACCGCGTTGGGTATGAAGACGCGCTTGAGTTTTGGGGACAATCCTTCATCTGCGATCCGAATGGAAATATCCTCGTCAAAGCTGAACAAGATCAGGAAGAAACGCTCTTGGCCAGCTGCAACCTCGCTCAGATCGACGTCGTCCGCACACATTGGCCTTTCCTACGCGACCGACGCATCGATGCCTACGACGGACTGAACAAACGATTTCTGGACGATCAATAAGCCTATGTTTCCTGCTGAACACGGTTATCGCTGGTCCGCCGAATGGGAACCTCACGCTGCTACTTGGCTGAGTTGGCCTCACAACCGAAAGACATGGCCGAACTGCCTTGCAGAAGCTCAGCAACAATATAGCGAAATGGCTCGTACTATCGCGATGTTCGAACCCGTCAACTTGCTTGTCTGCGATGCTCATCGTGAACAGGCTGAATCGTTTCTCGGCGGTGTGCCCGGCATCGAGTTTCATGCGATCGCCACCAATGATGCCTGGATTCGTGATCATGGACCTTGCTTTCTGACGCCGGACAAAGCAGGTCTGCCGCCGGCGATGATTCACTGGAAGTACAACGCCTGGGGAAACAGGTATCCACACTTCGATCAGGATGCGCAGGTTCCCGAAAACATTGCTGCGGCGACCGGGCATCGACTGTTCACGGCGAAGATCGTTCTGGAGGGAGGAGCGATTGATGGGAACGGAGGGGGAGTATTGTTGACGACCGATTCCTGTCCACTCCATCAGAATCGAAATCCTGACCTCACCGCCGCAGACTTTGAACAGATCGCTGCGGACTGGCTCGGAAGCCCTCATGTAATCTGGCTAACCGGTGAGGTTCCGGGAGACGACACCGATAGTCACATTGACCAGATTGCGCGTTTTACAGACGCCAAAACGGTACTCTTGGTCAATCATCCCGAGAACAATATGGCCCAGGAGAACGAGCGCAGGATATCTGAATTCGCCCGCTCTCACGACGTCGACCTGACGGCTATTCAACTGCCTTCACCAAACATCACATCCTCCACTAACGCCGACAATGGTCAACGGCCGTTGCCCGCCAGCTATGCGAATTTCTATATCCTGAATGGGGCGGTGATCGTACCTGTCTTTCAGGATCCTGCTGACGATGAAGCGTGTGAGATTATTGCATCCGTCTTTCCCGATCGGGAGCTAATTCAGCAGCCAAGCGATGCGCTCATCGTCGGCCTCGGTTCCGTACACTGCCTCACACAACAAGAGCCACTGAGCCTGCTATGAACCAACGCACTACCAACGCCGGCGCGGCCCGCCACAATCGTGAAGCGTGGGACCAACTGGCCAAACATCAGCAATGTTTTACCCGAGCCGCGAAAGATGAAGAATTCCGCGATCCGCTGAGTATTCTGGACGGAAAAGGCTGGCTCGGCGGCAACATCCACGGCAAGAATCTTCTGTGCCTTGCTGCTGGCGGAGGTCGTCAAGCGCCACTCTATGCTGCCGCCGGTGCCCGGGTCACGGTGGTGGACGTCAGCCCCGATCAATTGGAACTCGATCGTGAAGTCGCCGCGGAAAGAGGCCTGGACATTCGGACGGTGGAAACATCCATGGACCAGCTCAACATGTTCCAGCAAGGCGAATTTGATCTTGTGATCCACCCCGTCAGCAGTTGCTACATTCCCGAACTGCAGCCGGTTTACCAACACGTGGCTCGCGTGACCGCATCAGGAGGACTCTACGTCAGCCAACACAAACAACCCGGTAGCTTACAGGCCACGGTGAAGCCGCAGGAAAACGGTTATGTGCTGGATGAACCGTATTATCGCGAAGGACCGTTACCGGGGGTGGTTGGCAGCCTGCATCGGGAAGAGGGAACGCTCGAATTCCTCCATCGCTGGGAGCAATTGCTCGGGGAAATGTGCCGCGCCGGCTTCGCCATCGAAGATCTCACGGAACCCTGCCATGCACAGGCCGATGCTGCGATCGGTACGTTCGGTCATCGCAGCATCTATGTTGCACCCTATGTTCGCATCAAAGCGCGACGCCAGCTCACCACCGATTCTTCTGCTCAAGTCTGGACGCCAACCTAACGTCCTGCCCACCTGCGACGAACGGCAGCCAACGAGAGCAAAGCGGGAAAGAGCAAAACAGCTCCGGCAGGCTCAGGAACCAACGTCAAATTGTCGATTGCGAAATAAGCCGGGGTATTCATCCCAAAATCGCCAACGTCGGTTGATTCAAGTTGAAACTCAAGACGAGAAACATTCGGGCCTAACGACGTAAGGTCGACCCAGGTCCATTCGGAAACGGCATCTGCTTTTCCGTCGCGATAGTCGGCCAGGTAAAACTCAACCGTGCCTGTCGACTCACCTTGCTCGTCAATTCCCATAAAATCCAGGCGGAAATAGTCACCTTGGCCAAACGGCCCCTTCACAAAACCGGCCCCATCGTTGCCGTCAACGACGGCCAGATAAGAATAGGTTGTGTTAGCGACATAGGTCCCCAGCAACGCGGTCGGCTCGGGAAAGAAAACGAGTGCATGCCCAGCATACGAGTTATTGGCAACGCCATAATTCGTGGAACCGTCGACCCCTCCGCCCTGCGGAGAGACGTAAGCAGCATGCTGATTGGTAAATCCAGCGGTAACAATATCTGTTTTGTTGCTCAACGCCCAAGCGCTTGGACAGCAGTCAAAGTCCGAATTCCAGAGACGGTTAAATTCGACTCCTTGACTAACAAAGGGCGTCTCAGACGCATCCGCATGGGCTACCGAATCAGCATCCAAAGACAAATCTTCAAAGTCAACAATTATTTCAGCCTTCAGCTGACCGAAAAAACATCCCAACAGAGCAATCATCATTGTGGTCGTACGTAGCATTTCACCCTCATCAACTTCAGTTGTTCATAAAAGGCATCAGATAATTTAAACAGACTCAGAATGAATCAATCGCCTCTCCTCCGTCTCGAGTGCATAACGAGCTTAGGACTTCTAGAGAGACGGTTTCATCTAGAAAACGCACTCGCCCATCGGCAAAGACGGTGTTGGCTCCGCCGGGATGGTGACTGCGAATATCATTTTCAAAGGGTGGCGCGGCATTGATTGCGAAGGCCTGATCGAAGATATTTCGTCCATTGATCCATTGACCGTCTGACCATTCAGTATCCTCACCCACCATCAATGTGTTTGAGAGACCGTCTCGAATGTCAGTACTCGACAACGCACGATCGTAAAGCATCGTCCCCTTAGGGGGATTGTTCGGCCCCGAAATCCTTTCGCCATAGATGCCGCCGTAATCACAAGGCCCGCGACCATCGACTAACCTCGTCCCACGCACACTGGTAGGACAGATAAAGACAGAAATCACAGCGGCTGCGCCACCCGCGTTCTCGGAACTGTCAAACGGTTGAGAAAGGTCCAATCGGTCGTAAACCGCTTGTTGCTCCAAAAAAGGCAGGACAAAAGCAGACCAGGCCAACTGTCGCTTTGTTTGATTACCAGCGGGTCGCCATTCAATTCCGCCGATCGGGAATCGGCCTTGCTTCTCGTGATACATCTGCAGCGCGAGACCGATTTGCCGTAGATTATTGGTGCAACTCGTTCGCCGAGACGCCTCGCGTGTCGCAGACACAGCCGGCAAGATCATCGCCATCAATACGCCAACAATGGAAATAACGACAAGCAATTCCACCAGGGTGAATGCCAACCGCTGCGGCCGCTCTTCTGGAAAAACAATATCACGCATGTGATTCGACACTAAGCCCGTCCAGATTTCGTTGTGCCGACCGCGCAACAAGCTACGCAAAACAACCCAACGTGAATCCGGCGTCAAATAGCGTTACCTCTCGTAACCTTCTTCGCAACTTTTGTCCCTCGCAAAAGTCTGCAAGACGTACGTTGGCAGGTCTTCTGACTCCCAGGCTATTTCAACCGGCCTTCTCACCACCCAAAGGATGGCAATGGCTTTAGATGAGGCTGAACTTACGCCTAGTCACAGCGGCGGGGCCGTCTCGGATTTACACCGAATTCCCTTATCGTCGAAGCACGGATTGCTCCAACCACCAACGCCTTGATTTGAGGAACCTATCAGAGTCCTAAAGGACTGTCCAGTAGGGACCCAAACCAGTTGTCCTAAAACAGCCCATCGAATCCCAATCCTTCGGTTTCTGGGCCGACAAAACCAAATTCACAAAAAAACCGAGCTCTCATCAGAGAGCTCGGTTCTTGAGAGATTCAATCTATCTTTATGACCGTTAGTCGAGGAAGCCTACAAGTTCCTGGCTACGGCTTGGCTGCTGTAGCTTACGGACTGCTTTCGCTTCGATCTGACGGATACGTTCGCGAGTCACCTTGAAGATGTGACCGACTTCTTCCAGCGTATAGCTATAGCCATCGCCCAGGCCGTATCGCAACTTGATGATTTCTCGCTCTCGGTAGCTGAGTGTTTTGAGAACTTTGTTAATTCGTCCCCTCAACATTTCCTGGGAAGCACCCGTCGCCGGACTCTCAGCACCACCATCGGGAAGCAGATCTCCGAATTGGCTGTCTTCGCTGTTACCGACAGGTCGATCAAGACTGATCGGATATCGGCTCATCGCCAAAACTCGCCTTGCTTCTTCGACGGTCGTATTGGAACGTCGTGCCGTTTCCTCGATCGTGGGTTCTCGTCCCAACTCTTGCAACAATTGTCGCGAGACATTGCGAACACGTGACATGGTTTCGACCATGTGGACCGGGATACGAATGGTTCGGCTCTGGTCGGCCACAGCACGGGTAATCGCCTGACGAATCCACCAGGTTGCGTAGGTGCAGAATTTAAAACCGCGACGATATTCAAATTTATCCACGGCTCGCATCAAGCCTGCATTCCCCTCTTGGATCAGATCCAAGAAGCTGAGGCCACGGTTTCGATACTTCTTCGCGATTGAAACCACGAGTCGCAGATTACCCTCGGACAGTTCACGCTTTGCTTGCTGATACCGTGCGTATTCCAATCGTAGGAACTTCACTCGATTGCGAAGACTTGTCGGAGTTTCCTGGCAAGCCATCAACAAACTACGGTACTCGCGTACCCACTTGTCTCGTTCTTCCTCGGGGCCTTTGGCTTTCTTGTGGGCTTCGATCTTGGCCGCCAACTCGTCGATACGACGACTGAAGTCCTCGAGAGTGCGAATCATCGGTTCGATCCGTTGCGTTCGCAGACCCAATTCTTCCACCAGCCGTACGGCTCGAATGCGGCCTCGTCCCAAACTCTTCCAGGCAGCACGACGCTTGGCCTTAGCCTGTCGCTTGTTGACACTGATCAGATAATCGCGACGGTTTCGCTTGAGAACAACATCGAGGGTCTTCAGGTTATGTGGCAATCGCCCCAGGATCTGATCTTTCTCAAGACGATCCGTTACTGAAACCTGTACGGTGCGATCGAACGGTAATTCACCATTGTGAACTCGATGCAAAACCTTATAAGCCGACTGGATGACGTAGTTACACTCAAGTAACTTCGCGCGGAAACGCTGGCGTGTATTCTCAATCCGCTTGGCAAGCTCAATCTCTTGCTTACGCGTCAAGAGAGGAATTTCGCCCATCTGAGTCAGATACATCCGCACCGGATCATCGGACCAGGACTCTGCATCCAATTCCCCAGCAATTTCCTCGCGCGGAATTTCTGATTCTGACTCAGCAGCATTCATCTCTGCTGTTGCAAGGTCACCGCTACTGTTTTCGTCGTCCGAATCAGTAGTGTCCGACGCACCTGCAGCAAACGCATCGCCAGATGTTGTCCTTGCGTCGTCCTCGAAATCTTCGATCAATGTGTACAAAACCCCAGCTCCTTCACCAAATTCTAGAAGTTGACAAAAGGAAGGAAGCACCCCCGTGCTTAAACAATTATTGAGACGGCGACTCCAAATGCGGTGTGTTGAAATACGGTGTGTTGTGTTGCATTGGGTTGGAATGCGTCGCGTTGCACCACCGCACCGGCTGCCGGACACGAACTCTCACAAGCCAGTCGGTTGCTTTTGGACCTCGAAATTCTACCACCCATTTACTACACGTCGGTTGGGACCCTTGATTTGGCAAAAGATTGCGATCGAAGGAAATAGATCGAGGGCAAATCGTTTACTCAAATCGACCAAATTAACAAAACACCGAATTCAATGGTTTGAGTGACTCAGCAGTACACCCTTGGGTGACTTATCACACGTATTAGGTAAGCTGTGTCGCTGTGGTATGAATCGCCTGATCCCGGCAACCTTGCGGGCCAATTTCCTTAGGTGGGTGAGCATCTATCTCCCACACCCGGCCTCGGTCGATCCGTCATGCTTGCTCGGTAAGACCGTCGGACCATTATTGAGTCGCCCCATGCAGACAGGACGATCTATCCGGTTGCCATTTGCCGCGGTTTTAGACACGAGTCGTAAGCACTTGTATTCTAATCTCAGGGATTCTGAGGTCTAGTGGCAAAATCATTTCCGAAGAGTTGAAGTCTGGTGTCAACTTGCGGCTATTTTACCTATGCGACAAGCACGCGCAGGGCCACTCATTTAACCCCCTTTAACAATGCGTTTCAATTTCTTATCGTTTCAGCTCGAATGAATCGATAAACATTCTCCATAACGAACCGTAAGGAAGCTGGACGGGCATTAACGATCCGCCAGGAAGTCGCTAAAACCGTAGGATGTCGGGACGCTTCGTCCCAGAATTTGCGTCACCAGCCACGATAGTCTTTTACGATGCCTCAAACCTTTAAACTTCCCTGTCCTGCATGCGAACGCTCGATTCGGGTCACCCCACCTCAGGCAGGTGAGTCATTGATCTGCGAGTGCGGTGCGACGGTTCAAGCGCCGACGTTACGTGAGATTCGTGCACTGGAACCGATCGGTGAAGCACAGACGACTAGCCCAAGTGAGGGAGCTAGCTGGAATCCACTTAAGGGCACGATTTTTGTGCTTGGCGCGATCTTAATCGTGTCGGGTCTGATCGGACACTTTCGCATCAACCCTCAGCGACAATCGTTGGCGACGGAGGCTCCACCGTTCGAGGAACTCGACGTCGCCATGGACTCGATCACCCCTGTCCAGGCGTGGGAGGCGTGGGGCTATTTTCGTGGCCAGGATTTGGAGTATCGCGACACGCCTGAATTTCTGGCCAACCGACAAAAGCATACGGAATTGAGTTTTTACATCTATTTGGTCTGGGGACTCGCCATCTGCGGCGTTGTCATGGTGATCATCTCACTGTTGATACCCAGTCGACGTTAACAGACTCATCTCGTCCGAATAGGCAGCTTTCGGATTATGCGAGGCGCTGTTTGGAATCACAGTCGGGCAAATCTTGAACATACTTGGGGACGGCGTACCCCGGTAGTTGATCTGCGAGTTGTTTAATGATGGCCTTCCCTCTTGCGACAGGGACTTCAAAGTGGGCCGCACCTGCGACTCGATCAAGTTGATTCAGATAATAGGGCATGACGCGTAGCGCCACTAATCGCAATGACAGATCGGCTAATAGGTCAACCGAGTCGTTGATTCCGCGGAGCAAGACTGCCTGATTCAAGACAAGCGCGCCGGCCTGCACCAATTTTTTCAGCGCGACACCGACAGCTTCATCAATCTCCTGAGGATGATTGATATGAACCACCACGACGGTTGTGGGACACACCTGAATCGCCGCGATCAGTTCATCGGTCACACGACTAGGAATCACAACGGGTAACCGCGTGTGAATGCGTAGTCGCTGGATATGTGGCATTTGAGCGATTTGGTCGACGAGTTCACGAAATGAAGCATCGACCATGGTCAGGGGATCGCCGCCACTAAGGATCAATTCTGTGATCCTTGTATCCTGAGCGAGTTGGTTGAGTACAGGCTGCCAATTTCGCGGCGAGTGGGGAACCGTTTTATAAGGAAAATGCCGGCGAAAGCAGTATCGACAATGAATGGCACATGCCCCATTCACGACGAGCAGAGCGCGTCCGGGATACTTCTGAATGACGCCCGGTGGCAACTTGGAGGTTTGATCTCCGACGGGGTCTTGCGAAAAGCCCTCTGTCAGCGTGGTTTCTGCGGGATCCGGTAGAACTTGTTTTAGAAGAGGATCGTTGGGATCTCCGACTCGAATGCGGCGCAGGAACGGCTGCGGCACAAAGACGGAAAAACCTGCCTTGGAACGATCGGCCCGTTCTCCGAGCGAGGCGGGTAACTCCAGAAGTTCACAGAGCTTAACCGAATCGCGAATGGCCGACCGCATTTCGTACTGCCAGACCTTATCAGCGTGGATCTCTCCACCGTGAATGCTGGGCCAATCTCGGACGGGGGTGTCATGTGCACCAGTCAATTACCACTCACTCCATTTATTTGCCTGCCCGAGTCTAAATACCACGGTAGCTCAGAGTCGACTTTGTCTCCGCGGGTTGAATTGGTACCATATTTGGCCTCTGACAGAAAGCGAATCTTATTTCTTTAGATGGGAATAACAAAGTGGGATCTTACGGCACAAGTGACTTCCGCAAGGGACTGAAGGTCCAAATCGACGGCGACCCGTACATCATGATCGAATGCAACTTCGTCAAGCCTGGGAAGGGAAACGCGTTCTACAAGTGCAAATTACGGAATCTGCTGCGGAATACAGTGCTAGACCGAACCTATAAGGGTGGCGAAACGCTGGAGCAAGCGGACGTGGTAGAAATTGCCGCGCAATTCCTTTACCGCCAAGGCGAAACATTTGTCTTCATGGATAACGAATCGTACGAACAGTACGAGTTAAGCGCGGAACAAGTCGACGATGGTTGGAAATACCTGAAAGAGACCATGGTTTGCTCGATGGTACTTTTCAACAACAATCCGATCACGATGACGCCACCCAATCACGTTGTCTTACGGGTTGAATACTGCGAACCGGGTGCAAAGGGAAACACGGCAACCAACGTGACCAAACCTTGCAGGGTCGAGACCGGAGCAGAAATCCAGTGTCCGGCATTCATTAACATGGAAGAGTTGATCAAGGTCGATACACGAACGGGAGAGTACGTCGAGCGCGTCAAGGAATAGGCGACTGTGAAGATCGCCTCCTGGCCTGAACTCGGATCGCTCGCTGAGCGGTGACAGGAATACGTTTGATGTCGACTCCGAGTGACTTTCGGCCAACAGCAACACGTGAAGTACTCCAACAGCGCGCGCACCTTTTGCAACGCTTGCGGCAATTCTTCACCACCCGAGGTTTTCTCGAGGTCGATACTCCCCTGCTCTCGACCGACACGGTCATCGACCGGCATCTTGACCCTTTGACGGTCACACTTTTTTCCGATCCACGGCAGATGCAAACTGGTCCGACCTACTGGTTGCAGACGTCACCCGAATTCGCCATGAAGCGATTGCTGGCCAGCGGTCTCCAACGGATCTATCAGGTCACTCATGCCTTTCGAGGTGGCGAAGCTGGAAGGTATCACAATCCCGAATTCACGATGGTGGAGTGGTATCGCATCGGTGATGATCTCGAATCCGGCATGGGGCTGCTCGGTGACCTTTGCGAGGAACTCCTTCCCTATGGTCGCCCTGAGTTATTGAGTTACGAGGCCGCCTTCGAGCGAGAACTCGCAATCGATCCGCATCGCGCTGACGTGGCATCCATGTCAAATATCGCTCAAAAACGAAACATCGCGATTCCGGACAGCATCGGTAGCGACCGAAACGACTGGCTCAACTTGCTCTTAGCGGAATGCGTCGAACCCTCGCTCGGTCAAGATCGTCCGACAATTCTGTTCGATTATCCAGCGGACCAGGCCGCACTCTCCCAAATTCGGCAGGGACCACCAGCGGTTGCAGAGCGTTTCGAGCTCTACGTGCGCGGCATCGAATTGGCCAACGGCTATCACGAATTATTGGATGCCGATGAATTACGTCGGCGCAATCGAGTGACGAATGAGCAACGGCAGGCTGACGGAAAAGCAACTCTGCCGGAAAAGAGCCGTTTATTGGAGGCGATGGATGCGGGCCTTCCCGCCTGTGCCGGAACCGCGTTGGGCTTTGACCGGTTGGTGATGCTGGCCACCAATTCAGAATCGCTCGAACAGGTGCTAACGTTCCCGATCGATCGCGCGTAAGCGGGACGTTCCATCAGCCTTGAATCTCTCCATTTCAGGCAGAGCGGAATTCACGGCCCTAGGCGTCACGGCTCTCGAGTCTTTGATATTCTCGCAGGCAATAGTCATGGTCATTCCGCTCATCAGCAGTTCCGTGTTCTTCCGCGGTAAGCTTCCAACCATCCCAGTCGATCTGAGGAAAAGAAACATCACCATCCACATGCGCAAAGACCTGAGTCCAATACAAACGATCGACACGAGGCAACGCCAATTCGTAGATTTGACACCCCCCAATGATGAAGGCCTGATCGCTGTGGCGTTGCGCAATGGCAACCGCCTCATCGAAACTCGTACAGACTTCACATCCATCAAAGGTCAATTTCGAATCGCGAGTAATGACGATCGATTGGCGTCCCGGCAAGGGCCTCCCGATCGATTCGAACGTCTTTCTCCCCATGATGATCGAATGTCCCATGGTGATTTTCTTGAAGTTCTGCAAGTCGGCAGACAAATGCCAAGGCAAGCCACCTTCACGACCGATCACACCATTTTCGGCAACGGCCACGATCAACGAAAGCAGCATGCTAGATCTCCTTAACTGCGACTAAACTGCGACTAAACTGCGACCGGTGCTGCGATGTGAGGATGAGGCTCGTACTCTTCCAGTTGGAAATCCTCAAACTTGAAGTCGAAGATTGAGTGAACATCCGGGTTCAAAATCATTTTGGGACGAGGGCGAGGTTGACGCTCCAATTGAAGTCTGGCCTGTTCAACATGATTCGTATACAGGTGCACATCGCCGAATGTGTGGACAAACTCATGGGCCTCAAGCCCACACACCTGAGCAACCATCATGGTCAACAAAGCGTAGGATGCGATGTTGAAAGGAACTCCCAGAAAAACGTCAGCGCTACGTTGGTAGAGCTGGCACGAGAGTTTGCCTTCGGCAACGTAAAACTGACAGAGTAAATGGCATGGTGGCAAGGCCATCTGCGGCACATCAGCCACGTTCCAGGCCGAAATGATCAGTCGCCGCGAATCGGGATTGGTTTGAATCTGCTGGATGAGGTCAGACACCTGATCGGTCTCCCGACCATCGGCTCCGGTCCAATGCCGCCATTGGTATCCGTAAACGGGCCCTAATTCGCCTTGTTCGTCGGCCCATTCATCCCAAATGCGAACACGGTGTTCTTTGAGATAGGCAACGTTGGTTTCACCCTTCAAAAACCAGAGCAACTCATGGATGATCGACTTTAGATGCAACTTTTTCGTCGTCAGCAAAGGGAAGCCTTCGCCCAGATCAAACCGCATTTGGTGGCCAAACAGGCTGAGCGTCCCGGTCCCTGTGCGATCCGATTTTTCGCAACCGTTATCAAGAATGTGCTGCAACAGATCTAGATACTGTCTCATCTCGACCTCCCTGCACGTCAAAAGTTTCAATTATCAAGCGTCCGTAGCACGCCCGTCACAATATCACGCATTTTGGGTTCCGTCGACTCGGCTGCCGCAACAACAGCGTCACCGCTGGTCGAGGTAAGCTGATCTGGGTCACAAACATTCGTTACCGCGGAAAGCGCCAACACGCGGAGACCCGCATGACGGGCGACAATTACCTCGGGAACCGTCGACATCCCCACCACATCGACTCCAATCGTTCGCAAGAACCGATATTCGGCTCGAGTCTCGTAATTCGGTCCTGTCATGCCGGCATAAACGCCGAGCTGAGCCTGAAAGCTGTGCTGTCGAGCCAGCGTCAAGGCTCGCTGATTGATTTCAGCGTCATAGGGTGCCAACATATCGGGAAAACGTTCACCAAGCCGATCATCATTAGGTCCGATCAAGGGATTGTCGAACATCAGATTGATATGGTCTTCGATCACAACAACGTCGCCAGATCGCAGCGTCGGGTTTACGCCTCCACTGGCGTTGGAAACAATCAGCAACTCGATGCCGAGCTCTTTCATCACCCGAACGGGGAAAGCAATCTGCTCTGAAGTATAGCCTTCGTAAAGATGGAATCTTCCGTCCATCGTGACCACGGGCACACCCTCGACAAATCCACACAACAGACGGCCGCGATGCCCCAGGGCAGTCGAGCGAGCGAAATGCGGAATCTGATCGTAATCGATCGCGACAGCAACATCGATCTGATTTGCGAACGAGGTCAGTCCCGTGCCAAGAATGATACCGACTCGAGGCTGCTGATCCCAGCTTGAGTTGACGGCATCGCGAGCTTGTTCAATCTGGCTTCGATCCATCAGTCCGTCTTGTTAGTAGCTTTCTGAATCGGGTTGGCCCGCTGCGATACCCGCCGACGCACTGGTTCCCAATCGAGTCGCGCCAAGGTCCACCATTTTTTGAGCATCCTCAAAACTCCGGATTCCTCCCGCTGCCTTGACCTGCATCTGGTCCCCCGCATGTTCACTCATCAACCGAACATCTGCTTCGGTCGCTCCGCGATAGTTGTAATCTCCGCCAGACTGTTTCACAAAACCGAATCCTGTTGACGTTTTCACGAACTCCGCACCGACTCGTCGACAGATATCACAAAGTTGGATTTTGAACCGATCGTCCTCGAGATAGTCATTCTCAAAGATGACTTTGGTGAGGGCCCCAAACGAATGAGCGGTATCGACAACGTTTCGAATCTCGACCTCGACATAATCCCAGTCTTCGCTCAAGACTTTGCCAATATTGACCACCAAATCCACTTCGCTCGCCCCCTGCTCACAGGCAAAGCGAGTTTCCAACACCTTGATTTCGGTAAGGTTCGAGCCGTGCGGAAAGCCGATCACCGTTCCTACCGCGACTCCACTCCCATCCAGAATATGCATGGCGGTGGAAACGGCATATGGCTTGACGCAAACACTTGCCACGCCGAGCTGTTTGGCGAGTTCACAACCGGCACGCAGCTCCTCATCAGTCATCGTCGGATGCAACAGCGCGTGGTCAATCATGCCCACAATCGATGGTGACATGGCCCTATCTACTCCCCTTTTTGGTACCTGACACTCAGCATCCTCACGCGAGGATCCAAGATCCTGAGATGCACAAGATTCTGGAATGTAGCGGAGCTTGGGGACGCGAAAAAGGGGCTTGGCTGCAGTCTGCCAGTGTGGCCGCTAGAAGTGCGGTGAGAATTCGCGGCAAAAAGAGTGGAACCGATCCTCTTCCCCGTTATCGGCTCCCCTTCCCGGAGATCACTCTCAACGACAGGTGTCTACCGAGGCTTACTACGAATGTTCATCGAACGGCGATGGGGAAGTCCCTGTGCCGTCTTTTTGGGGATTGTATTGGGAGTCGTCACGGGCTGAGAGTAGATCGGTTCCGCCTCAGAGAAGTTGATCCTTTGATGCACACGACCGCCCTCATTCCACCAGATCCACCGTTCGACGGGCGAACCTGTCAGATATCGACCTTCGATCGATTTCAATCCCGATTCGTGCCACCAAATCCATTTTCCCGTTTTTTCGCCGGCGTCGTAGCTACCTTCGAGAGACTTCTGTCCGTTGGCATACCACCATGAAAAGTCACCTGCCGGGCGATTGTTCTGATATTCCCCGGTGAACTTGATCTGACCGTTGGGATACCAGGCAGTCCATTCACCGTGTTTCTCATCCTGTCCTTCGCGTCGATATCCGGCCAGTTTTGCTTCCCACCAGTCGTCTGGCGTTTTCAGAATGAGTCGAGCTCGCAAAACCATACCTTCCATTTGCTTCTGCCCATTCTTGTAGAGCGTTGTGGTCTTTTCCCAACGACGACCATCTTGGTATTCAACTCGTGTGCGAACATCTCCGTTGCTGTCCCATTCAATCAGTTCACCTTCGAGATTTCCATAGTCGTAGGTTAACTCGCGCATCCTTGTTTCGTTGGGATACCACCAAGTCGACTTTCCGTGGCGCTGCCCCGATAAAAAGCTCCATTCACAGATAAGTCGATCGTGTTGATCACTGATCGTCCAACGCCCATCGATTTCACCGTTGTCGAAACTGGCTTTGGACAAAAACGGAGGTGAGAACATTGAGAAGGGAGGCGCGGCGAAGATTCCCGCATCCGTCGGCTGGTACCAACGTGCCCAGTCGCCTGATCGTTGGCCCATTCGAAATTCGCCTTCCGCAATCAAGTTGCCTTCCGCGTCCCACATGCGCCACGGGCCATGATTGACGTAGTTTTCATTTACGTCTTGAGCAACACCGCGTTCGACAATCACCTGTCCGGCTGCATTTCGTTCCTGGACTATTTCATGAGGGATTTCATCTGGATCACCAATGCCAATCACTTCACTCGAAAGCTCACTCTCCCTATCGACTTCAACGGGATCGACAAAACCCGGCTCCAACGGAGCAGGTTCACTCGCAGTTGGATGATTGAATTCGGGTCCACCCAACTGCACAGGCAGCGACTCCTGGCCGGAAAAAGGTCCTTCCGGAAGCGCGTCACCCATCGGCAATTCTTCCGGTGTATCGATTTCATCGGGTGCCATCAGATCGGGAAGATCATCCCCCGGCAAGACGCTGGGCGAATTCTGCGCGTGGAGGGATTTCGGAAGCCAGAATCCTGGAATCACTCCGAGGACAAGCAGGACGACGACCGATCGGCGAATCATCATTCCATCTCCGCATCTGCTCGACGCATGAAAGACGACATTACGTGGAAGGATACACCCGTTTGCAAGCAGCGCAAGCAGGTCGCTGCGAATGGGCGTCCGTCTTACGTTATCGAAACGCAGCGAACACGACTTTAGGAGTTTCGGAATTTACGATATCTACACGCAGTTTATGGCTGCATTCATAGCAATGATTCAGCACCAAAAAACGCGACAAGAGGCTGGCTCTTGCCGCGTTCAATGATTTTCCATCAATGACGGTGATCTATTTGTCTTCAACGATGCGGAAGATACGTCCGAATGCGTCCGACAGATAAACCTCGCCCTGGTGATCTTGTCCGAAGGTAATCACAGGCACGTTGCCACCCTCGATCGAAGCGGTCGAGATTTCGCGATTGGCCACGACACGCTTTTGATCGTAATCATATTTCAATCCCCACACTTTGCCGCTGACATAGTCGGCATAGATGTAGTAGCCATCGAGTTGGGGTAGCAGTTGGCCACGGTAAACACAACCGCCAGTGATCGACTTGCCAACTTTGTGGTCATATTCCCAGATCGGATCGATCAAACCGTTTTGAGCCTCTACACCGACGAGACCAAACTTATGATTACCTTCGCGTAGATTCCAGCCGTAGTTACCACCGGAAACGACGACGTTAATTTCTTCCCAAAGATCCTGCCCGACATCGGCAGCCCACAAGGCTCCATTTTTGCGATCGAACGACATCCTCCAAACATTGCGGAAGCCATAGGCATAGATTTCGCCGCGGGCCAACCGGGGGTGACCGTAAAACGGATTGTCCTTTGGAATCGAATAGTTCTTGCCTTCGTCTTTCTTGTCGACATCAATTCGCAGGATGGAACCGAGCAACGACTGAATGTTCTGACCGTTCATTTGAGGGTCATTGAAAGCTCCACCGTCTCCAAGCCCAATGTAGAGATAACCATCGGTTCCGAAAGCGATCGTACCACCGTTGTGATTCCAGAACGGTTGCTTGATTCGCATGATTTCTTCTTCAGAGTTCGGATCCGCCTTGTTCGGGTCGTCCTTCGAAACTCGAAAGCGGGAAACCACTGAGGTTAGCGGTTCATCCGTCGTGGTGTAGTAAACAAAGAATTCACCGTTCGACTTGTACTTTGGATGGAAGGCAAGGCCGAGTAATCCTTCCTCGTTCTTGCGATCGTCGTAAACGACTTTCGATTCGATGTCTAGATAAACCTGGATATCATCTTCGGTCACATCCTGTCGATTGGGGATGAACTGAACCACGCCCTGTTGGGTAACCATAAACAGTCGATCGGTACCATCGTCGGCCGTCGTCATGACAACGGGACGTCGAGGGCGAATTTCCGGGAACGCCCGTTCGATTTTAAGAGGCAACGGACTCACATCCGCTTCTTGGCCCTCACTGGTCTTTGCGGGTGCAAGACCGAAACCCACACACAGGATTGACAAAAGGATTGCAGTTTTTACTCGTTTCATGATTTACCTCATCGATTAAGCGATCTCTATGGTCAGCGAACACCTCTGAGGATCAAGGATCCGATGAGACGGCTAACTCATCCAATTCAGATAATTTCAAACGGACACTCACAATGTAAGGCGATTCCTCTGGCATCCAATGCCCATAAGTGGTGGTCACGATCGTTCCATCAGGCAAAACCTCGACTCCGGGATAGGCACAATCGGCACTTCGATGGTTATCCATCAGTCGTACTCGGTATTGGCCTTCTCGACCGCTAACAATGTCATCGTAGGTTCCAACCCAGGCCACCCAATCGCCTCGAGTGGGACTCTCGTGAGTTGTATCGCGAAAACTAATGAAGAGACGTCCGTCTGGCGCGTATTTGGCGGTATGTCGGTCTCCGGTGAGCGACGCGGGCAATTCCTGAGGTTCGCTCCAACTACGTCCCTCGTCGTCGGATGAGACGAGATACGAGTTGCGCTGTCGCGAATTCTCTCGTAGTAGCGCGGCCAATTGTTTGCCATCGGGGGATTGCACAACACCAGGTTCGCAGAGATGAATATCGCTGCGACTAAGGATCACCTCTGGATCGCTCCAGCTCAGTCCTCCGTCTTGAGAAAATGTCTTCAAAAGTTGAAAAGGACCGCGTTTGCCCGCTTTCGTCAAAAAACGGCCGTCGTCGTGAAACATCGCCAGATAATAACCAGGAGTTTTCAAGGGAACGACACTCCCCATGACCACAATGCCGCCCCAATCGCCTGCCGTCTTCAATTCGCTCCAACTCTGTCCATCATCTTCGGAGACAGCCAGCCGTGCAGGATAGAGTCCGGACCAAACGATCAGCCGCTTTTGGCCATTGGCATCCACGACACGGTGAATCGTGGGTGTCTCAAGACTCGTCGCCCACGAAGCGGGTACGTCTAATCGAGGCCCCCAAGTCTTACCCCCATCTTCGCTCCGTTTCATAACGATGGGACCGCGACCATGTCCTTTTGGATAAACCGTGATGATCGTCTTCCCATCTTCCAACAACACGGTAGTCGGATGTCCCAAGTATTGACCAGGCTCTCGATCCACTAACACCTGGCGATGTTGTTGATCGGCCAGGTCAAGAGTTGGAATCGAATATCCGCGTTTAGGTTCAGCACTCACGCAGGGCAACGCCGCGAAAATAAGGGCGAGAGTCAAGGTGGGGCGAATCATTAGTAAAATCCGATCGACGGAAAGCGGAAAGAATCAGCGGGTAACGCTTGAGGGCAGGTAGCAAATGCGTGCCGGCATCGACACAATAGTGCGTTGACCGGGGACGGTCCAGCCCTAACGCCCAACATGGTACGCCACTTTCGCCTTCATCTCAAATCGAATCTTGTCATGCGTCGAACATCTCCAAAAGTTATATCTCAATTTTTCGGTGTTCTGCTCTCGATGTGCGTGCTGACTCAGAGCGGTACGCTGGCGGCTTCCGAACCGGAAAGCATCATCCACTGGGGGGAGCTTGCACCGATCCCGAACAAAGTCGGCCTGGCAGGCATGTTTGCTGGAATGCACGAGAACCAGTTGATTGCTGCCGGTGGTGCCAATTTCCCGGACGCTCCTCCCTGGCAAGGAGGGACCAAAATCTGGCATGACGAAATCTTCCTATTCGATTTCGAGCAAAGCAATTGGAGCACCTCGGAAACGCGTCTCCCCAAACCATTAGCCTATGGGGTGAGTGTGACGCACAGCAGTGGTGTCATCTTTGTCGGCGGCGACGACGGCGAAACGGCATCTCGCGAGGTCTACCGACTTTCAATCGAAGCGGACGGGCTCAAAATCCAAACGCTTCCGGAACTACCACAGCCTTGTACACAGATGTGCGGTGCGCTTGTTGGCGACAAACTCTACATTGCGGGCGGTATCGACAGCCTCGACGCCACCTCAGCACTCAATACGTTTTGGAGCCTCGACCTGAGTGATCCGCAGGGTTGGAAAGAACTGGCGACGCTCCCCTCCGGCCGGATGCAATCCGTGGCTGGCGTCCTTAACGATAAGTTTTATCTTTTTGGAGGCATTGAGCTGCGTGCTTCAGCGGACGGAAAAGCGGAAAGAATCGCTCCCTATCTGACGGAGACTTGGGTTTATCAGCCAAGCGCAGATTCGGCAGGCAGCTGGGAACGTCTGAACGACATGCCGCATCCCGTCGCCGCCGCGCCATCTCCAGCCTTTACCGGCAGCCAGACTCACATGATCTTATTGGGGGGCGTGGATGGTTCATTGTTGAATGTGGATCCGGCGCAGCATCCTGGTTTCCCGAGTCGGATTTTAGCTTACAACCCGATCACCGGCCGCTGGTCCCAACCGGGAACCTTTCCATCTGCCGATTCTCGAGTCACCGTTCCCTTCGTGAGCGATGGGAGCCGTGGGATCATCGTTAGCGGGGAAAGCCGACCGGGTATTCGCTCACCACGCGTCATGGAGATTTCCTTCCAAAAGAGTGCGCGGCAGTTTGGCTGGATCAATTGGTCCGTCTTGGTTGCCTACCTG
This sequence comes from Planctomycetaceae bacterium, assembly GCA_002723275.1. GTDB lineage: Bacteria > Planctomycetota > Planctomycetia > Pirellulales > Pirellulaceae. The sequence goes on along the minus strand of PBNZ01000026.1, from coordinate 26,359 downwards.
GCGGGCCTCGTTGGCATCGGATTATTTTTCGCCTCTCGTGAACAATCAACGGACGACTTTTTTCTGGCGGGTCGACGAGTTCCATGGTGGGCAGCGGGGCTTTCGATTTTCGCAACGATGCTGAGTGCCATCACGTATCTGGCGCTTCCCGCGAGAAGCTACGGAACAAACTGGACTTATTTCGTTTTTAATTGGGGCATCCTGGCGATCGCCCCCATCATCGTCTACATCTACCTGCCTTTCTTTCGCAGACTAAACGTGACGTCCGCCTACGAGTATCTGGAACGCCGTTTCAGTCTTGAAATTCGCCTGCTGGGAAGTTTCTCGTTTATTGTTTTCCAATTTGGCCGTATGGGAGTCGTCGTTTTGCTGCCAGCACTCGCTCTGTCGGCAGCAACGGGTATGAATGTCTATCTGTGCATACTCGTGATGGGAATCCTCAGCACGTTGTATACAGTCCTTGGCGGAATCGAAGCGGTCATTTGGACCGATGTTTTACAAACGATTGTTCTGCTGGGCGGAGCCATCGCAGCTGTCATCGTCGTCGCATCGCAAATCGACGGTGGCTTTGTCACGATCCTCCAGGACGCTCAAGCCAGCCACAAGATGCAACTTGTAAATCTCCGTTGGGATTGGATGAGTGATGGCCTGGCGGTGATCATCTTGGCCGGTGTCTTCAACAATCTGGTTTCCTATTCCACCGACCAGGCAGTCATTCAACGGTATTTAACAACGAAGAATGAAGCCGAAGCAGGCCGCGCCATCTGGACCAATGCCTTGTTGTCGATTCCCGCCTCAGCTTTATTCTTTTTCGTAGGAACGGCCCTGTTCGTTTTCTACCAACGTTATCCGGCACAGCTCGAACCGCTGGAAAAGACCGATCAGATCTTTGCTTGGTTCATTGTTCAAGAAATGCCACCGGGCATCTCAGGCCTGGTCATTGCGGGCGTCTTCGCCGCCGCGATGTCGAGTCTCGATTCGAGCATTCACTCGGTTTCCACGGCGATCACCACCGACTTTGTCCGTCGTTTTCGACCGGCCGGTGATGAAACCAGTTTTCTGAATGTGGCTCGCGGACTCACGCTATTACTGGGTGCGATCGGCACCATTGCTGCAGCCCTGATGGCGTCTCAAGACATCCAATATCTCTTCACATACTTCCTGGGTATTGTTGGATTATTCGGCGGCACCTTATGCGGCCTCTTCATGTTGGGGATCTTCACTCAACGAGTAACGGCGTTACACGCCTGGGCGGGGATCGCAGTGAGTTATGCAACGTTGATCGTGGCGAGCTACGTCTACTCGGTTAACGGTCTGCTGCTTGCCGCGATGGGCGCGATCGTCTGTTTTCTGGTCAGCTACCTGGTCGCGTTGCTTATTCCAAAACCTACGGGTGACTTGACCGAACTGACTCTGGCCCGACTGGCGCGTGACAAGGCGGCCACTGACGACTAAAGCCCGTTGAATTTACCGCTGGCCAACATGGCACTCGACCAACTTTCACCACATTCAAGAACCTGGTGTCGCTGACCTAGTTTGTGACACACATCCACGAACTCAACCGGCGTGGCCGTATTGAATTCGAACATATCGTAGTGGCAAGGAATGACGACCTGGGTACCAACATTCGCCGCGAGTTCCGCAGCTTCCCGTCCCCACAGATTACCGGCCACGCGACGTTCCGGCGCCCGACCGTTGATGGGCAACAACGCCAGATCAATGCCATGAGGTTTGAGAATATCCTCGATTCCGTCGAACAACATGGTGTCACCGCTGTGATAGACGGTCCAGGATCCAAATTTGGCAATCAATCCGATAAATTTACAACGGCCCTCTTCGTCTCGTTCCACGGTCTCGTGAGCGGCAGGCACCGCCAAGAGTTCAAAAGGACCCACCATCCTCGACTGCCCAGCATCGATGGGAAGCAAGCAACTTGCTTCGACCTCAAGCCGGTCTGCCGCAAACTGTTGATTGGCCGCCGGAACCACAATTTGAAGCGATGGATTGGCTGAGCGAAGAGCGGTAAGCGTTTCCCCATCGAGGTGATCCGTATGATTATGGCTAGAAGTGACGACATCGACGAAATCAAGCCGATTGGGATCAATCGCCAATTCCGTCATACGCACATGCGGCTTATCGGTATCAGCATATTTTCGAGTCAGCGAATTTGAGAGATAGGGATCGAAAAGCAAAAACGAATTCTGCCATTTGATCAAAAAGCCACTCTGGCCGAGCCACCACACCGAGAAATCATCTTCAGCCGAGCTATCCCGGATGTCCTGCAACAAAGCGTCATGGGCGAGCTTTGGCGTGATCATGCTTTCAACTCCTCGCGAACCCGATGCACACCGGCAACCATGTTGGCGAGTTTTTGACGAGCGGCCCAACGTGCGGTTTGACTGAGCCCACAATCAGGGGCAAACGACAGACGATCGGCGGGTGCATACTTCAAACAAAGGCGTACGCGTTCGGCGACATCATCCACCGATTCGATGTAGTAGCTTTTGACGTCAATGATCCCCACCGCCACATCCGTTTGCTTCGCAATATTTTCAATCACCTCGATCTCGGCAAACTCACGACTTGCCATTTCCACATGAACTTCATCAACCTTGAAATCCAGGAAGTCGGGAAACATTGGCGCATAACGGCGATACCCCACTGCATGCCCCTTAAAGTTACCGAAACACAAGTGAGTTGAGAGACGGCATTTTCCGACAATCGGCTCAACGGTCCGATTAAAGATATCGACGAATCGTTTTCGATCCTCTCGATAGGCGTAACAACTCATAGACGGTTCATCGACAGTGATCTCGCGGCAACCAGCTTCGACCAGCGCGACCAATTCATCGCGAATCATCGGCAACAAAGCTTCGGTCACCGCAAAACGATCTGGATATTGTCGATTGGGCAGCAACCGACCACTCATCGTATAGGGCCCAGGCACACTGGCTTTGAGCACCGGTCCCTCGGGAGAAAGCCGCTGCAACCGCTCGAATTCCTCGACGGCTCCTAGTCCCTCGAGCGCGTTGAGTTCACCGCAGATTGCATGTTTCCCCCTTTGATCATGAGCTGGCGGTCCGAATTGCCGTGGACTACTCGATTCCAACTCGATGCCATCGATATATCCATAAAAGGAAAGATTGAAATCAAACCGAGTTTGTTCACCGTCGGTGATTACATCCAATCCCGCAGCGATCTGATCGTGAATGGCAACCAAGACCGCATCATTTTGCATTTCGGCAATATCATTCGCACCGAACTGATCAAGATGCTGAGATGAAAACTCCAGCCATCCGGGAAAAGGATAACTGCCAATGACGGTGGTACGCAAAGGAATGGGTTGCATCGCGTTGACTCCGAGATTCTTATTCCGTCCGAAGACCCAAATTCATGTACAAGCGTGCTACTGCTCGAGCGTGATCGTCGTAAGCTGCTTCAAAAAGTTCCGTGGCACGTCCTGAGCCTACGACACAACCCGCCGTCAACACGTGGGGCGGCCGACCGGCAGCGGTCAAGCGACCAGCCACTTCCGCCTTAATGGAATTGACCAACATACATCCACCTACGGTGGAACCGGGTGACACCGGCGACTCCAAATCGTCAATTTTGACCATCGCATCTCCGGCAGGCGCGCCGGTATCCAAGACAAGATCCGCAAAATCCGCGAGTTTCTTGGCGTCTGGATGCTTAGTATCGCTGGCTTCACTGTGTTCTCGGCTGATGATCGCTACCACTTTGATGCCGGCCTGCTGGAACAACTGAGCCATTTCGATCGGAACGATATTGCATCCACTTGAGGAAACCACCATGGCCGAATCGACTGGAGAGAGTTCAAAGTTTCGGAGAATTCGCTCCGCCAAACCAACTCGATTCTCCAAGAACATCGCCTGCCGTTGCCCGTTCGCACCGCTTACTTGATTGTGGAACGTGAGTGAAAGTTCAACGATGGGATTAAACCCAGGAAAGGACCCATAGCGAGGCCACATTTCCTCCACCATGATGCGACTGTGACCCGCTCCGAACAGATGCACCAACCGATCCGCCAGGATCGAATCGGCGAACCAACTGGCGGCTTGTTGAATCTGTTTTTCTTGTTGGCGGACAACGTCCAGAATTCGCTGACAAGATTGAAGGTACTGCTGCGTGTACATCGGTTTGGGACTCGCGTTTCGGCTATTCTTCACATTCGTTACTCGAACGTTCGTGCTGCCCTTCGCTGACGGTCCACCCACCATCGACGGCGAGCACCTGGCCGGTCACAAAGTTTGAATCATCGGAAAGAAAGTAAACAACGGCTTGATCGGCATCGGACGGGATGCCAATGCGTCCGCCATCAAGGGGTTGTTTTGTGCGGATGTATTGCATGATCTCGGTATCCGCAACAGCACGTTGAGCAAGGGGTGTATCCACCAAAGCAGGCGCGATCACGTTGAAGCGAATTCGCTGTGATGCGTAATAGGCGGCTGCAGCCTTGGTAAGGCCAATCGCACCTGCCTTCGTCGCCGCATAGGCATGTGTTGCAAAAAACTGAGGGGACGGAGATCCTGCAAGCACGGAACTCATATTGAGAACGCTACCTCCGCTCCCCTGCGACAAAAACTGTTGGACAGCGGCACGATTGGCAAAGAACAGAGAATCCAGATTGAGATTCAAAGTGTACTGCCAACCTTCATCCGAGATTTCATGCAAAGGTCCGTCGCCTCGACGACGACCACTGCCACCCGCAACGTGATACAAGCCATCAAGTCGGCCAAATGTGGAAACGGCAAGAGCCACCGCGGCGTCGGCTGTAGCAGCCTCCATTGCGTCACCGACAAAATAGGTAACGGGACCGTCGATGGAATCCTGGGCGCGTTGACACTTTTCCTCATCTCGGCCGACGAGCACCAGGCGAGCTCCTTCGGCTGCGCAAGCCTGGGCAGCTGACAGTCCGAGACCGGAACTGCCACCCACAATGACAATTGATTTTTCTTTCAGGCGTTTATTCACGTCCTCCATTGTCGGCCTACCGGTCCGTGCGTCAACCGCCACTTTTCGCTCCGACAATCAGCTGTTAGGTTGTCGAGACGTGCTCAAGGATCCATTACGGTGACGATCGTGCACCGTCGTTTCAGGCACGCATCATCATTTTCCAACCGGAACAAATCCGTATGGCAGACGCTCCTTCACCTCAGTTCCAAGTCGATCGAATCCTCAACGAAACCTCTGTTGAACATATTGAATTGCACGACGAGTTAATCTCGACGAACAATCTTGCCATGGAGCTCGCCGGTCGTTCCGATCTCCCAAGACCGACTCTGGTGTTGGCAAAAACACAAACCGGTGGAAGGGGACGCGGCAAAAACCAATGGTGGTCCACCGGAGGATCACTCACTTTTTCGTTACTGACCAACCTGGGGAACTTACCCGGCGATCGAATTCCCCAGCTGTCATTGACGGTTGGGCTTGCTATTTGTCAGGCGATCGAATCGGTCGCGCCGTTGGCAGACGTCGCGCTCAAGTGGCCGAACGATGTTTATCTTGATGGGAAGAAAGTGGCTGGCGTTTTGATCGAACTCCCGACCAACCCTCCCCCTCAGGCGATTATCGGCATTGGGCTAAACGTCAACAATTCATTCACCACGGCTCCTGAGGAGCTTCAACAAACGGCAACCTCGTTATGTGACGCGGTCGAATTGGAACTAGACATCAACGAAGTGCTCATTGCCTGCCTGCAACAATTAACGCAACATATCGATCTTTTCCGACAACCAACGGCATCACTCGCCGATCAATGGCGTGCCTATCATCTGCTACAAGGCATGGAAATCGAGCTCGAAGTTTATTCAAAAACGGTGACGGGCACCTGTGTGGGAATCGATGATGATGGTGCCTTGCTGCTAGAAACCGAGAAAGGTACCTCTCGTTTCTTGGGCGGCGTGATTCAACGATTCGAATCACGCTGAGCGGACACGAGAAATTCACGGCTGCGTCGTGAATTGAATATTCTGAAACCCGGCATCCCGAGCGATATCGAAAACATCGAGCACGAAGCCGAGTTGGATCTGTTCGGCCGGATCGATCAGAACGGGCAAATCGCTACGAATCGTCGCCACCATTCTGAGTCGTTCGCGCACGTCAGCCAACGAAGAGGTAGGCTGATCATTCACCATCCATTGGACTTGTTGATTGTCCTGCTGAATGCGAACAATCACCGACTCAAAATCCTCTTCCTCCAATTTGACTTCCTGGTTCGCACCGGCACCGACCATCTCCGTCAATTGACTTGGCAAGGTCATCTCGACAATTTGAAAGCTGGCAGTCCAGACAAAAAATATCAGCAGCAAAAAGACGACATCGATCATCGGCGTCATGGCGACGTCGGCTCGCTCGCTGGAACGGGAATGAACGCTTGGAATCTTCACGTTAGCGACCTCGTTCCAGGACAGCAAAAGTAACATTCCAGATTTCCGCTTCGGCGGCCCCCGAGAGAATCGGTTCGATGATGGCGTAGGGTACGCGTCGATCGCTGCGAATTCGCAACTCAATCCGTTCACCGACCTGATCCTGTCGTGCCCTCAAGGCATTGGGTAAAGCCGCAAGCTGAACTGGGCGCCCCGCTAACAAAACAGAACCATCTTCCAACACCGTCACGGTCACCCGTGGTTGGGTACTCGGCAAATCCTCTTCACCACTGGTTGCCTGAGGCAAATCAACGTCGATGCGGTTTTCCCGTTGAGCCAGATGACTCGAAAGCAAAAAAAAGATGATCAGCAGGAACACAACATCGATCATCGGTGTCATGTTAAAGCCAACGTGAGATCTTGTTTTGGAAAGGCTCGCCCGCATCGCAACGTCCGCATTTTTTCTTGTTGAATCGTTGGCAACCTACGACGTGGCGGGTCGTACTGGCGGCGGCGTGGAAGCCGATCCTGGCGCACGACGACGCAAAGGTCGGCAGACGTGCTGAACCATGTAAGCGACCTCCGCGACCAGTTGATCAACGCGGTTCCGCAAGATAGCAAAGGATGCCAACGAAGGAATGGCAACGATCAGTCCGCCTACGGTCGTGACAAGCGCTTGATAGATGCCCGCCGCCAACTCACCAGCTCCGGCGGCTCCTTGCGAAGCGGCAACCTGCTGAAAGGCGAAAATCATACCCGTCACGGTCCCCAACAATCCAACCATCGGCGCAATGTTGCCAATCACGGAAAGGTATTCAATCTTGCGAAGCAATCTAGCAGCTTGATCGGCCAGGGCATCCTCGAGTCCTTTTTCGATCGCTGGCCAACCGGCATCGGCTTCGGCGAGCCCCTGCAGCAGAACAAAGGAGGTAAAGCTTGGACGTTCTTTGCAGATGGTCACCGCCCGTTGGACATCTCCCTTGGCAAGTGCCTGTCCAACCTGTTGTTCCAGATTGTCAGGAATCACTTCGCTGCGACGGATCGTCAGAAAATGCTCAAAAACGAGATAGGCAGCGGTTACCGAAAGGCCCAACAACACAAAGATAATGGCACCACCGAACAATCCGCCCGAAAAAACAATCTGCAATAAACCTTGCGGCGCCGCGGATTCTCCGACCGCTCCGTCGGACACTTGGGCCATGAGTTGATAGGGATTTGCAACCCAAGCTGCAAGTCCTCCTCCAAGAAAGAGCCCACACCGTCCATTGACTTTACTCATCATGATTCCATTGCCTCACCGATTTCACTGCGCATCTCACCCAACCGTGGTCGACGCGGTGGCAGGTGCTGTTATCTCCATGTCTCTCGGAACGTCAAGACCGATCGCCAGCGAGACGAGTTCGAACCGAGCGAATTAGTCTCGAGAAGCGGTTTTTGCCAGCCGCTGCTCTGCCTGCTCAGCGGACATCGTCTCGGGAAAATCTCGTACTAATTCTCGATACAAGCGAAGGGCCTGGGTCGAGCGATTGTTTTGTTCGAGCTGATTGGCCGCCTCCCAAATCGATTCCGCTGCAACATCGCGCATCCAGGCATATTGGATGGGAACTCGCATCAACTCGAGAACACTGCGATCCGTCTCCCCATGCTTTCGCAAAGCCCGTCCGATCAGATAGTGTGGTCCACCGCGTAATTCAAAGGGCATCACCGAAGCGGTTCGAGTCCACTCATGAAGAACGATATCCTTTCGAGTGGTCACTAACTGAGTTCGCCAAAGTTGGGTCAATGCAAGTTGCGCGACACGGCGGTCACGATCCCGTCGCAACTGCTGCAGAACGTTGATGGCTGCCGATCGACTGGAAGTCGACAATAACCAGCTGGCCCCAATCAGTTTTGCAGGGGCAGCACCATTCGCGAGCCAGTCTTGCGCAACCTTGGCGACAGCCTGCGACGGCTGGAAAGGTTTCCACACTAAGGGGATCGCATCAAAGTGCCGAGTCGCGGGATCCTCTTCGAGTAGCAATAAGAAGGTTGTTCCCGCAGCTCTATAATTCGAGCTGTTGGTGTAACTCTTAACGATTTGCGAAAGGATCTCTCGACGGACCCAAGTACGTTTTTCACCGCGGAAGGCAGCCCGATAGGCGTCTTGCGCCTGTCGAAATTCGCCAGCTGCGAAATGTTGATCGGCCAAACGATGGGATTCAGAGCGAGCGGGTTCCACCTGAATCACACGGGCAGCAGGAATCTTGATCTCACGGCCTTGTGACGTTCGAAAATTGAGTGTCTCCCTTGAATAGTCAAGGACCTCGCCACGACGAACGATCTCCCGATTATCACCATCAAGAAGAACCACTCGGTCTTCCGCAGTCACGGTCCGCCCAGAGAAGAGCACGAGGAACGACCCAAACAAACAAAATGCAATCGCGAGGCTTCTGCGCGTCATGCTATCCTCGGGGCAGACGACGAACATCAACATAAATATGTTGACCGCCATTCTGTTTCGCGAGTTGTACGAGAAAGTTATCCATTCGATGTTGAGGGCCGTAGCCAAACTCGATGGTATTGATGATTGAACCTTTATTGAGAACTCGAATTTGCCTCATCTCGTCACTCGTCAAACGTGGCTCGTCGGCATCGGTAAGGAAAAAGACGACATCAGGTCTCAGGCCCAGCGCAAGCCGAAGCGCACTGAGATGCCGCGTTCCCCCCATCGCATTGATACCTCGAACGAATTCAATCGCCTCCTGCTTCGAATGTTCATTGCCAAAGGCCAGCCGAGGCGTCCCGATATTCGGCTGAAAGATTTTGGGCCGCTCGTTGTAAAAGATCACCTGAAATTGGCAGACATCATTCAGTTGCCCCAAGCTCCCAATGAGCTCACGTTTGGCGGACGCCAATGGCAAGCCACCATATCCTTCCATACTGCCAGACCGGTCGAACACGTAGGCAAACTTGGTTCCGGTTCCGGAAACTCCAAAGACAGAGGTGCTGACCTTACCACTCAATCGATCTCCAGCTGCGGCGCGCGATCCGGCATCTCCAGGATCCGGCAGTGCGAAAGCTCCGGCCCCCGCCGCCAAATCGACATCGGCGGGTAACAGGTCAGACAGATCGACGGCAAGTTCAGATTCTTGCGGTAGAGCCTGTTGGGAATCATTTGTCGCACGAGCCGCTTGGGATTCTTGTGCATCCTCGGCGGTCTGATATTCTCGTTCGCCATTGTTTTCGCGGACGAGAGCCACTCCCACCGAACGCTCGCTTTCTCCGACCGGTGCTTTCGGGGCAAAATGAAGCAAAGCTGCGAAAGCCAGCAACAGGCAGGTATGCATCAGGACTGAGAGTCCCCAGGCCGGAAATCGCCGAGGAGTGCCAGCGTGATCGAGTTCCGCCGCAGGAGCAGGCAATTTTGAGGCGACCATTCAATCCCCAAGCACCGAAAAGTAAAGAACTTACATCGAATCTAATTTTAGAACTGCCAACCGAAGGGGTCAACGGAAACCGGCTCTGAGCTCGGCCAGATCGTCCCCTCAATGTCCGAATTTGACGATCTGCGGGCCCCCTCTCGTTGATCGGTCGGCCCCCGATATAATTCGACTTTCTCAGCGTTTCATCCAGCGTCATGCCTCTCGTGGAGATTGTCTGACTTGAATATCGTTCATTTCCCCCATCCGACTTTACGCCATCGCTCTCGGCCCATTCGCCGTGTCGATGCGGAATTGCGCCGAATCATCGACGAGATGTTCGATCTGATGTATGCGGCCAATGGAATCGGCCTTGCTGCGAATCAAGTCGATCTGCCACTACGACTTTTCGTTTGCAATCACGCCGCCAAGAAAGGCGAGGGAGAAGAGCTGGTATTTCTCAACCCAGTCGTCAGCCGGCCCAAAGGCTCCTGTGAACGCGAAGAAGGTTGCCTGAGTTTGCCGGGCATCTACGCACCCGTAATCCGACCGGAACAAATCCGCCTCCAGGCCTACACGCCCCAAGGTGAAGAAGTCGACGTGGAACTCGACGGGCTGATGGCTCGCGTCGTTCAACATGAAGTCGACCATTTGGATGGCATCATGTTCACCGATCGGCTGAGCGCAACTCATGAGATCAACGTCAAGCCAATGATTGACGAATTCCAACTCGCCTTCGATTCAGGTCGGCGGTCAGGAGAGATTCCTTCGGAGGAAGAAATCGAGACCCGATTGAAAAATCTTGAAGAACGTTACTGCTAAACTCAACGTGTTGTCAGCGGGTCACCCTGGTGAGTGCGTAAGGAGAGGTTGATGCGAATACTGATGATGGGCACAGGTGGCTTTGCCGTTCCGACATTCCGAGCTCTTCTGGGTTCGGAACACGAGGTCCTGGGACTCGTGACACGGCCTCCGCAACCGTTCCACGGACGTCGCAAGGTGAAGGTCGCGGTAAATCCGATGCGGGACGTTGCCGAGGAGGCGGGCTTATCGATCATGATGCCCGACTCGATCAACACCCCCGAGTCGATCGAGGCAGTCAAAGAGCAGAACGCCGACCTGCATGTTGTCTGCGATTACGGGCAGATCCTATCTCGAGAAGCCTTAACCACTGCGCCACTGGGTGGCATCAATTTACACGCGTCATTGCTGCCGCGCTATCGAGGTGCTGCGCCGATCAATTGGGCCATTTACGAGGGCGATAAGACAACGGGAGTGACGGTGATCCACATGACGGCGAAACTCGACGCAGGTCCCAGCCTGGTCCAGGTTGAAACACCGATCGCTCCGACCGAAGATGCAGTCGACCTTGAATCACGACTAGCCGACACGGGTAGAGATGCGGTTTTACAAGCGATCGATATGCTGTCAGCCTGGGATCGAGAATCACCAATCGGCATCCTTCAGGATGGCCAGGTAGTCTCCAAAGCGCCGCGGCTAAAGAAGAGTGACGGACGGGTGGAATGGAGCCGAACGGCAACCGAGATTTTTGACCAGGTTCGTGCCTTCAAACCTTGGCCGGGAAGCTACACCGAATGGCAGTACGGTAGGAAACCGATGCGACTCGTCTTGCAAAAAGTGGAGATCGCCAAAGCACCAGCCGATTGTCCGCCAGGAACCATCGCGAAAACCGATCGTAACGAGACGCTCGTCGCCTGTGGACAGGGAGCGATCCGCCTGATCGAGGTCCAGCCGGCCGGAAAAAAAGCGATGGCAATAGCGGACTTTCTTCGCGGACACCCACTTTCTGTGGGAGATTCGTTGAGCTCGACCTAAGCTGCAAACGAAACCTTGAAATTCACTGCCGTCGGAAACGGAAATCCCCCTCGTCGTTGCCACAGGCGAAATGGTAAGATATCGGTTTCGATACGGATCACGACGTCGGAGTGGGCTCATCCATTCCGTCTCAGGCTACGCAACTCGGGTTCAGCCTATTGGGGTTCGTGATCGGTGCTTTCATTACCTTTGATTTTTTCTGCGCTATGACCAAACGTCTATACATCGAAACCGTTGGCTGCCAAATGAACATGCTCGACAGTGAGCTCGTGGTGGCGAGCCTGCGGCAGCGAGGGTACGAACTGACCGGTTCACCCGATGACGCAACCGCCATTCTGTTCAACACTTGCAGTGTGCGACAACTAGCAGAAGATAAGATCTACAGTGCGTTGGGAAAACTGCGACGGCTGAAACAAGAACATCCAGAAAAAGTGATCGGCGTGCTAGGATGTATGGCTCAGAAAGATCAGAAGCTGATCTTTCAGCGTGCTCCCTACGTGGACGTAATCGTAGGACCAGGTCAGTTGCATCAGGTACCTGATCTGATTGACGAAGTTGAAGCAGGAAACGGTCGACAGATCGAAGTAAGCCTGGGTCGGCGAGACGGATCAGCCACTCAAATCAAACGCAGTCATGAGAGTTTCGATCCTCTGCGAGATGCGGAGATGCGACCGTCGCCATTCCAGGCCTATATTCGCATCCAAATCGGTTGCAACAAATTCTGCACCTATTGCATCGTGCCAATGGTCCGCGGCCCCGAACAGGGGCGACCACCCGCTCAAATCGTTCAAGAAGCATACGAGCTGGCCGCCCAGGGTTGTCTGGAAATCACGCTCCTGGGACAGACCGTCAACAGCTATCGCTACCAAGAAGAAGGAAAAACGACGAAACTTGCCGATCTCTTGCACCGGCTGCATGAGGTTCCGAGACTTCAACGAATCAAGTTCGTTACCAGCTACCCAAAGGACATGAGTTGCGAACTGTTAGAGGCAGTACGAGACCTGCCAAAATGCTCACCCTATCTGCACGTGCCGGCACAAAGCGGATCGAATTCCGTCCTTGAACGGATGAAGCGAGGTTATACCGTTGAAGATTACCGGGAGATGATGCAGCGAATTCGTGAAACCGTTCCCAATGCAGCCCTTTCCAGTGATTTCATTGTTGGATTCTGTGGTGAAACGGATGAAGACTTCGAACAGACGATCGAGTTGGTGGAAGAATGTCGATTTAAAAACAGTTTCATCTTCAAATACAGCGAACGTCCTGGCACTAAGGGCGCCGAACACCTTGCGGACGATGTTCCCTTAAGTGTCAAGAAAGCCCGGAACAATCACCTGCTGCAGATCCAAAACAGGATCAGTGAAGAAGAGAACCGTGGATTTGTCGGCCGTGAGGTAAACGTGCTGGTCGAAGGGCCGAGCAAGGCGGCAGAAGAAAGTCCGCAAGAAACTAACGTCGTACAGATGATGGGCCGGACGCATTGCGACCGCATTGTGGTGTTCGAAGGCAATCGTCGTCAAGCCGGTCAGATTCTCCCGGTCACCATTTATGAAGTCAGCCCTCACACGCTATTCGGCCAAGTCATCACCGACTGTGTCGGCCCCGAGGTTTACACATTAAACGTCTGATCCGATTTCAGATTTAACAAACCACAATTCAAATCTCTCCGCACGTGGAGTCGTAACAAACAATGCCTAAAGCTATTTGGAATGGAGTGGTGATTGCAGATTCCGAGGAGACGGTCGTCGTCGAAGGCAATCATTACTTTCCACCCGAGTCCTTAGTTGGCGAGCACTTCGATAGAAGCGAGACGAGTTCAGTCTGCCATTGGAAAGGAACAGCGAAGTATTATCACGTGATCGTAAACGGAGAGACCAATGCGGATGCGGCTTGGTATTATCCGGAGCCGAAAGCAGAGGCAGAATCAATTCGAGGACGTGTGGCATTCTGGAAAGGCGTCCAGGTAAGCTAACGGCCAATCGAAGAGAAATGTTTCGAAGCTCTTCAACGCGTGCGTGACAAACTGGCAGATTCCACAGGTTACACTACAGTCCGTGGAGCTGCCGCAAAGGCGGCCTGCGGGAGTAAAGGCGGTATTCGCAGGATTCATTGATCTTCGGTTTATGTCATTGAAAATCACCGTCCGAGCCACCCAATGGATGTAGAACAACTCTCGCCCTTTCTGGAAAACCCCGCCAAAGCCGCCAAGTGGCTGAACGCTATCGGTATCGTCCATCCGGATCGAGCCCATGCAAACCTTTGTAAGATTGCAGATGCCGATCCAAGCCTGAGTCTATTGCGCCAGATCTGCTCGCGTTTGCCAGACATTCTCCCAACCAACAGTGATCCAGATCTGGCACTCAACACGTTGGAAAGATTCATTTCGGCTTCGCGTAGCCCGCTTTCGCTGCTCACGCTTTTCGAGCAAGACGAAGCATCTTTGCCAACCTTGCTGCAACTGTTCGCCTGCAGTCAATTCCTGGGTAACGTTCTTGTCAACGATCCAGAAGCTTTCGAACTGGTGCGCATTACGGAAGGTCGGCCTGTCGCACGGCAACATCTCGTTGACGAATTGAAAACGGAAGTCGCAGGCTTACATAGCCGTCGTATGGTACTGGCTGCTCTGCGGAGACATAAACGACGGGAAACTTTGCGGATTGCTTACGGCGACTTGGTACGTCAACAACGTCTGTCGATCGTGACTCAACAGATTTCTTATCTGGCAGATGCCCTTTGCGAGTCGGCACTCTCGTTTGCCACCACAGAATTGAATGCAAAATGGGGTGTACCACGAGATCAAAGTGGCAATCCAGCTCGCTTCGTCGTAATCGCCATGGGGAAGCTGGGCGGCGTCGAACTGAACTACTCCAGTGACATTGATCTCATTTTCATTTATGACGGGGGTGGGAAGACGGATGGTCCCAAACAAGTCTCGTGCGAGCAATACTTTGATCGCTTGGCGCAAGGCTTTTGCAAACTGTTGACAGAAGTTACCGAGCTTGGCTCGGTTTATCGCGTGGACTTGAGACTACGTCCGGAGGGCAATCGGGGGCCGTTAGTTAACCGTCTGGATTCTGCTCTGCGCTATTACGACGTGATGGGACGAACCTGGGAACGACAGGCATTCGTCAAGGCGAGGCCGATTGCGGGCGACCTGGCACTCGGAGCGGAATTCCTCGATGCCATGGAACCGTGGATCTATCGGCGTTATCTGAACCTGGCAGATATCACCGGAGTCAAAGCACTCAAACGGCGCATCGAACACCGAACTCAACAAAAGGGTACCGACGAACGGAATGTCAAAACGGGGCGAGGTGGCATCCGAGATATAGAATTCGTCATCCAGTTTTTGCAACTTCTGAATGGAGGAGACCTTCCACAACTCCGCACGAGCAACACGCTGGAGGCAATCGCCCAACTTGCACAGGTCGAATGCCTCACCTTGGAGGAAGGCAATTTACTGGATCTGAATTATGCGTTCCTGCGAAAGCTAGAACATCTCCTCCAGATCATGCTCGATGTGCAAACGCACACGATGCCCGAATCGGACGACGAGCTTCGAAAACTCGCGATCCGGATGAGATATGCTCCGACAGATAGCGAAGCGTTGAAGCGATTCAAAGAGGATTATCGTCGTTGCACGGAAACGAACCGAAAAATCCTGGATCACTTGCTCCACGATGCCTTTGCCGACGAATCGGAAACGGAGCCGGAGGTCGATCTGGTTCTCGATCCGGAACCAACTCCGGAGTTCATTGCGACAACCTTGAGTCCGTACGGATTCCAAGACGTGCCGGCGGCTTACAACAATCTCGTCACCTTAGGTTCAGAACGAATCCGGTTCCTTTCGACGCGGCGTTGCCGACACTTTCTGGCATCTATCGCTCCTACGCTTCTCAAAGAGGTTGGTGCGACGCCCGACCCCGATTTAGCCTTGGTGAATCTGTGTCAAGTTAGCGATTCGCTGGGCGGCAAGGGAGTGCTCTGGGAGCTATTCAGCTCCAACCTGCCCTGCCTTCAGCTGTACGTCCGCTTGTGTGCCACAGCTCCCTATCTGTCGGCAATCTTGACGAGCAATCCTGGTATGCTCGACGAGCTGATGGATTCGCTGATCATGAACAAGTTAGCAAACGTGGAAACACTCAGGCAGGACCTGGTGGACCGTTGTCGAAACGCCGAGGACATCGAGCCTATTCTGCATAGCTTCAAGAATGCTCAACACTTGAACGCCGGTGTGCGGGATATTCTCAGCAAAGAAGATATCCGAACGACGACTGCTTTTTTGGCGGACGTGGCCGAAGTCTGCTTACAACAGATTGTGGATGCGGAATACTCGAGCCTCAAGGCAAGATTTGGTGAACCCTGGTATTCGGAACAAGACCGTCCCTGCAGCCTTATCATTTTGGGGATGGGGAAGATCGGGGGTCGAGAACCCAATTATCACAGCGATCTCGATGTGGTTTTCCTATACGAAGGCGAAGGATCAACACGTACCGCACAGGGTCGTGGCCGCAGTACATCCAATCAGCATTTCTTCAGCCAACTGGCTCAGCAGATCACAAAACGAGTCAACCACCTCGGCGCCTTCGGTCGTCTCTATGAGCTGGACACGCGACTCCGTCCTAGCGGCAATAGCGGAGCTTTGGCAGTCTCGCTTGATGCCTTCCAGCGTTACTTTGATGAAGGGCGAGGTCAGCTGTGGGAACGACAGGCACTCTGTCGAGCCCGGCCCCTTTACGGCAGCCAAGAGAGTCGTGAGGCAACGCTGAGATTAGTGCGTCAAATCATCACCCAGCCAAGTTGGCAGCCAAAATTTGCAGACGAAATTTTCCAAATGCGTGAGCGGATGGAAGAAGATGCATCGCCACGCAATCTGAAGCGAAGTTCGGGTGGAATTGTTGACATTGAATTCATTGCACAAATGCTGCAAATGAAGCACTCCGAGGAATCACCGGCGGTGCTGGTGCCAGGCACGATCGAAGCTCTTGAACAACTCGAAACGGCTGGTCACCTCGCGTCCGAGACAGCCACCTTTCTCCGCAAATCCTATCGCTTCCTGCGAAGCGTTGAGGCGCGACTGCGTTTGATGAACACGACAGCTCGGCATGATCTGCCAGAAGATCCGCACGAACTCGATAAGCTCGCCTATCTTTTCGGAGCGACCAGCGGTCATGCCCTGGAGCAACAGTGCCGAGATTACGGCCAAGAAAACCGTGCCAGTTTCAATCGTATCTTCAAAGCGTCCGGCGAAAAAAAATCGCGCAAAAGAAACAGCACGAAATAAAGCTGGGACAAACGCGTTAGATGTCGATCACCCGCTCGTAAGATTCCGCGGGCAGCACGAAGACCTTACCATCCCCAATACGTCCGGTACGAGCGATCTGCATGATCTTGCGGACGATTTCGTTGACACGAGCTTCATCCACCCACATTGTGATCTCAACCTTCGGTAAAAACGCCTGTGCGAATTCACTATCGTCGTATTGATCGAGGTAGCTTTTTTGCCGTCCAAAACCTTTCACCTCGCGAACGGAAAGGGCTTCAAGAGGGGCTCGCTTGAGTCCCTCGAGCACTTTCTCAGCCAGGAACGGCTTCACGATGGCGATGACTTGTTTCACGACTTAGCTGAAGAAGTTCTCACCGAACATGTTGATTTCAGGACTTGTCTCCACCACGACGTCACCCTCGACCTTGGTCATACACGCCAACCGCATCGTGTCTTCGTGACCCAAATAGGCCAAGCAAGGTAACGGATCGGGGAAGGGAAAATACTTGAATTTCATCCGTTCGCGCATCGTCACCCCGTTGGTATTCTCCATGCCTTCTGTGATATTCACTCGGCAGGTACCACAGAGCCCAAAACCGCGGCAATTAACGAATTTGGAAACGGATTTGGTGAAGTTATCGATTCCGTCGCTGACTCCATTGACAACGCAGTTCAGGTTAATACCAGCTTTGACCGCCTCCGTCCGCAAGTTCGCCCCGTGGGAAACTTCGATCTCTTTCTTTTCTTTGACAAACTTGATAACTGGCATGAAAACTTCCTGTGTGCAGATGGCGATAGCTGTTGGCTGTCAACCAAAAATCACGACAAATCTCACCTTGGCATGGCTAGAATCTACCATGTAAAACACATCGCTGAAACCACAAATCGAGGCTTGTCGGGCGGACAAACCGGACAAACCGGTCAAGTTAACCGGGCGGGCCTGGAGCCGCATGACACATCACCAAGTTTGAGTAAGATCGACGATGGCCAACTATTCGAAACACCAGCAGCGCATTATCAAAAACTACTATGAGAACCGCGACGCAATCGCTCTCCAACGAGTCCAGGAGCTCGTGACGGAGCTCTATCTGACCGAGGGCAAGAAACGAGAAAAACATTGGAAGACCGTCGCCAACCACCTCGAAAAACTGGGCGTGAAGCCTGCTCATGTGAAACATCTGGTGGAACAAGACGATCCGGAGCTCGTGGCAAATCTGGTGAAAAACCTGATGGCCGAGCAGTAATGGCGGTTCGCTCACCATAATTCGCGTCACAGGACGCCCATTCTGCCAATGGACACAAGCGATCCTGTTGGGCCCGAGTTATCCGGGCGGCCAGGTCATGGCTCGTCCGCCCAAGATGTGGAAGTGCAGGTGTGGCACCTCCTGGCCTCCGTCGTCGCCGCAATTCACAACGACGCGGTATCCCCCTGCCAGGCCTGCCTGTTCGGCCACCTTTCGAATCACGCACCAGAGATGGCCAAGCAAGTCGGCATCCTGATCTTCGATCTCTGCCACGGAAGGGATTTCTTTCTTGGGAATCACAAGAATGTGAGTCGGCGCCTTCGGACTAATATCGTGGAAGGCAAGGCAATATTCATCTTCATGAACCAGATCGGCTGGGATTTCACCATCGATAATGCGTTTGAAGACAGTCTTCTCGCTCATCACATCACTCCTTCTAAAACGATCGCTTCGTCACGAAGCAGATGTGGAACTTCATCAAAAATAGGATATCCGTAGCTGGCATCTTCGTTGACGAGCAGGCCATCGACAGATCGCTCGATTTTTCGGCCTAGCGCATCAAATACACGCTCATCAGCGATACGAGCATTGAGTTGCGCACAGAATTGTGGTTCAACCGACTTGAGTCGACTCGATGTGTGAACACAACGCAACGATTGCAGAAGAGACCCGGTCATGGGCTGAATTGTAGCGTAGACGGATCATCCGGTCAGGCCGACTCCGGCGCTGACCAGATTTGGAATTGGCTGGGTGACTCAGCAGCGAGTTTTAGCTTTCAGTGACGTCAGCAACGTCTTCGGGTTTTGCCTCTAGTTTTCGACGACGGCGAGTCCGACGTTCCGGCGGTTGGGCGATCCACTCTTTCGTCAAGGCTTCGAAGACATCGGGGGATTCATAGCGAACGACGTTTTTCCCCTCGGACATCGGGCCAATCAGACCTCGAAACACAGGAAGACCTCGCAGGTCCAGATCGGTACTGCAATCATCGATTCCAACCTGCGTATGCAATTGCAAGAGATTGTCTTTGGAGCCGTAGTCCTTCACTCGCAGTTGACCATTGGTTCCCCGGGTAACGACTCGGTAGGTATCTTTCTTCATGGCTCACCCCGTTCTATTCCGACCCCAGAACTCACATTCCGCTCGCCCGAAATCCGGCCGATGGAGGGATAATCGGCTGTTTTGGACGTGAAAGCGACAGAAAAAAATCGTGCTGGCACATGGCTGACAGCCCCCCGAACCTGCAAATCAGTTGCTTTACCCACGGACGGCACGACATGCTTCGACGAGAGCCTTTGAGCGGTCGATCGCCGCCAGAATAGCCGGTTCTGGTCGGTATAGCCGTCACGACCGTCCTGAGAGGAGAAGATGGATGATCAAGGCTGAAGCAAGGGGATCTGTTGTCTTCCGCGGTTCCCGCTCCACTCGCTGGCGGCTCAGTCGGCCTTTCCATTCGCCGATTCTTCGGCATGCCCATCAAGAGTGGCTGACAACACGTCTTGCCGTTTAGCCGTTCCGAAGTCAAGATATACGTTCGCAGTTGGGGAGGGTAAGCGAATGGTGAGCAGGCTGATTCGAAATCAGTTGCCGTTTATACGGTTGCGGGTTCGAGTCCCGTGCCCTCCGCTGGAAAACCCCGGTTCATGCCGGGGTTTTTTCATGCGCTAATCGCGCACCATTTTGGGAAGGGTCGTCACAGGCTCCCAAGACGTTCAAATCTTGCCTGTCTCAAGATGACCTGGAGGTGGATTCGACGGCCGATCCTGTTTCGAGAGAACAGGCATGAGTTTGCGGACGTCTCCGACGGTATTTACATCCTGGAGTTGTTCCATGGAGAACGTCATCCCCGTGTGGTTCTCGACTTCGGCACAGATTTCGGCAAGTGCCAGAGAATCAGCTCCCAGGTCTGCAACCAGGTCGGCATCGTCAGAAACCCGATCGGTTCGTATTTGAAGTCGCTTAACGATCACGTCGGTTACCAAGTCGTTCATCGATGACTACCCTTTCCAAGAACTTGAATCCTCTGACGCGATGTAACCGCATGCCGCAATGTAATCGCATGACGTGGCATTGCCTATCGAAAACAGCGATTTCGAAAGCAACGCAGACGATCTGCCATACGGTTATGCCGGCTGGGAAATCTGCAGAGTCCTACTGGGATTAGGGCCAAATCCCTCGTTGCAAAGTGACCTCAGCAACGCGTTCTATCGCGACCACCAGTGCCGATGTGCGAAGGCTCGGGCCTTGGGAGGTCTGTTCACGGATTTTTAGTTGTCGATCGGCCACGGCATCAACAGCATCTCGCATCTTTCGCCGCAGGCGAGCGTTGACCAGATCGAGATCCCACGTCTGGTTTTCATTGTTTTGCACCCACTCAAAATAGCTGACGGTAACCCCACCAGCGTTCGCCAGAATATCAGGCAAGAGCGGAATCCCGCGTGCCTGAAGAATCTCATCGGCGGCTGGAGAGGTCGGTCCATTGGCACCTTCACAAATCATTTTTGCACCGATGCGAGCGGCATTTTCGACGGTAATCTGATTCTCCAGAGCGGCAGGGATCAGGATATCGCATTCGATTTCGAGCAGCTCTTCGTTGGTCAGGCGGGTCGTTCCCGGAAAGCGGGCAAACGAGCCGTGATCGTCCTTGAATCGAATTACCTGCTCAATATCGAGCCCCTGTTCCGCATAGATTCCTCCCGCAGAATCACTGATCGCAATCACTCGAGCACCCGCCTCGGTGAACAGCTCTGCCGCGATTCGCCCAACATTGCCAGCCCCTTGAATCACAACGCGGGCATTTTTAAGCGACGAGAGCCCTGAAACCTCTCCTCGTTCGATCAGACGTTCGGTGGCGTAGAGACAACCTCTCGCAGTCGCTTCCCGACGACCATGAGTGCCTCCCACCGAGACGGGCTTGCCCGTCACCACCGGCAAGTTGTTCGCTCCGGGATGCATCATGGCATAGGTATCGTAAATCCAAGCCATGGTGTTTTCGTCGGTGTACATATCGGGAGCAGGAATGTCCGTATTGGGCCCAATCGTATCGCCAAGTCCGGTGATATATCGTCGTGTAATCCTGCGTAGCTCATGTTGGCTTAAATCTTTGGGATCACAAACCACACCACCCTTAGCACCACCGAAGGGCACATCAACGATGGCACATTTCCAAGTCATCCAGGCCGCGAGGGCTCTGACTTCGTCCACCGTAACGCCGGGATGGAAGCGGATACCCCCCTTCCCCGGTCCGCGGACATGGCTGTGGAGCACTCGGTGACCCGTAAAGGTTTTCACCGACCCATCATCCAGCTCGATGGGAAAACAGACGGTAACCGTCCGGAGCGGTGACTTCAAAAACTCGACGAGTCCCTGCTTGAGCGTCGGCAAGAAAGGAAGGGCGCGATCGAATTGTTGCCTTGAAATGGAAAAAGGATTCAGGTCTTCCGGAACGCGTTCAGAACGGGCGTATTCGAGGTCGGACAGAACTTGAGCCACGGGCATGCTCCTTGAGTTAGAAATGCGACGAATCTGGAGTTTGAGCTTCCCTGTGTAATTGTTAGCGCCCCCAACCCGAGAGAACAGGCTCGAACTGGCCAGAATGGCCAAAGCGGAGCGAATCGAGCCTCTCGAGATTTGCCCTGGGGCGGGCGCGTGTATGGTACGATGATCACGCGATCGTGGCCCCGTCGTTCGCGTGCCACGGTCGCATGAGACGGTTCTTAACGATTGCTCACCACAAAACTCGCTCGAGCCATCTACGGCACAACCAAGGCCCTGATCCTCGCAGGAGAAACCATGCCGACGCTCTCTCGAATCCAGCCGAGCCTGCTGACCCTGTTCGCCGCCTGCTGCATCGGTTCGACGGCCACCCAGGCAGTCACCCCGATCAAACTCCACTGGGCAAACAATATCCTGAAGATTCAATCTGATGAATTGCCGGGTGGATCACTCGAGATTTGGTATCTCGAGGCCTATTGTCGAGCGAACTCGCACACGACGAATTGGTCGAAGCATACGGTGATCCCGCACGAATCAAGCCTGCTGGCGGCGAGTCAGGACGGTCGGCGCATCGAACTTGAATGCCGGGTCTCGGATGGGGTCCGAGTAAAGCATGTCATCACCGCAAACGAGGACGAAGTGGACTTTGAGATTAAGGCGCACAATCCGACCGATAAGATCTCAGAGATTCACTGGGCGCAGCCGTGCATTCGCGTTGGAACGTTTACCGGGACCGGCGCAGACAGCACTGACGACGCCTATGCTTATCTCCCTAAATCGTTCGTATTTCTGGACGGACACTTAAGTCGCATGCCGACACGCGACTGGGCCACGGAAGCACGCTACACCCCGGGACAAGTTTGGGCGGGACCGGGAGTTCCTCGTAGCGACGTCAATCCGCGCCCCCTCCATCCGGCGACGCCCAGTAACGGTTTGATCGGATGCTTCCGAGCCGATGACGGAAAAATCATGGCCGTCGCATTTGAGCCCTACCAAGAGTTATTTCAGGGAGTCATTCGTTGTCTGCACAGCGACTTCCGCATTGGTGGACTGAAGCCGGGTGAGACAAAGCGAGTTCACGGTAAACTCTACCTGGTGGACAACGACGTCCCGAAACTCGTGGAACGTTATCGACGGGACTTTCCCAAACAAAAATCGCCGGCCCAATAGACCGGCGATCTTCATTCGTCGTTCGCTTGCAACTCTAGTTCAATACATTGCCAACGGCACTGCAGAGGTCATCCACGTTGTCCGGTGTGATCCCCGCCACGTTGATTCTGCCTGAACCGACAATGTAGATTGCATTCTCTTTTTTCAGACGCTGGACCTGATCCTTGGTCAGTCCACTGAAAGAAAACATGCCACGCTGTTCGCGAATGAAATCAAAGTTGTAATTCGGAGCATGATCCTTCATCTTGTCGACGAATAAGTTGCGCATCCCGTTGATGCGATCACGCATATCCTTTAACTCGTCTTCCCACTGTCGACGCAATTCGGGATCTCCGAGAATGGTCTGAACGATGCGTGCTCCATGAGCAGGCGGGTTCGAGTAATTGCAACGAACGCAGGCCTTCAAATGGCTTAAGGCGGCATCGACAACATCTTTGTGATTCGCAATCACGCTCAAAGCCCCAACTCTTTCGCTATAGAGTCCAAAGTTCTTGGAGTAGGAGCTTGCCACGAGTACTTCGTCGACGTGCTCGCATATTTTCCTCAGTCCAACCGCGTCGTGTTCGAGCCCATCGGCAAATCCTTGATAGGCAAAATCAACCAAGGGCAGCAACTTTCGTTCGCCAACGGCCTGTGCGATCTGCTCCCACTGTTCCGGAGTGGGATCGATTCCGGACGGATTATGGCAACAACCGTGCAACAGAATCACATCACCGGGCTGCATCTGCTGAATACCATCCAACATCCCTGAGATATCGATACGGTTATTGGGAGCATCCAGATAGGGATAGGTCGCTTGCTCGAGACCAGCCGCCTTGAAGATATTCGGATGGTTGGCCCAGGTCGGATCGCTCATCCAAATCTTATCGCTTGGCAAACGAGTCTTGATAAAGTCACCCGCCACGCGCAGGGCACCTGTACCACCGGGTGTCTGTACGGTCGCAGCTCGCTGAGCGGCAATCGCATCGTGATCGGATCCCATTAACAGGTCGATCACGCATTCACCATAGGACGGCAAACCCGAAATAGGCAAGTAGGACTTCGCATGATTCGATTCAAGCATCTGCTGCTCAGCTGCTCGCACCGAATTCAAGGTTGGCGTCTTTCCGTTTTCGTCTTTGTAAACCCCGACACTAAGATTGATCTTTTTAGAGTTTTCATCTTTCAGAAAGGCTTCGGTAAGTCCCAAAATCGCGTCTGGCGGAGCAGGTTCGAGCTTGCTCAACATAATGGCTGTTCCCTAAGGTCTATGATTATTTCGAATTGTCTCATCAAAGCCGTCTATCGTACGCTTTCCGACGAGTCTCGGCTAGCGAGCCAAGCGTGCCCCAAGAGGCCTTGGGCGAGCAGGGAAAACCTCGCTCCACCGATTACCCCAGCTCACTCTCTTCCTGATCGGATGACGTTCTCTGGTCGGCTTCAAAATCCGGATTAAACGTTCTCAGCAGCTGCTGTCCCTTATAGATGCTGTAGGCCAATTCGGGCGTAATCGAACGCGACGACCGAGCTTGTGGAAGCCATGCAAAATCGACATCCGAAACAATCGCAAAGCCTGCCTGCCCCTCAGATTGGGCCTCGGCAATCAAGGACCTTGCCCCAAAAAATACGCCGATGAAGGCGGGCGTTATTTCAACAAACCCCCGGTCGCTGAGACGTCGCGTGAAACGCTCCACCTCAGTTGCCTGGTGGGGATTGGCTGGATCGATCTCGATTTCCTGAATCTCTTCGTGTTCAGTCTGCCAACCCGCGAAAGCAGCAAAGATAAATTCCGCAGGAAGCTCACTCAGGTCGGAGGCAAAGGCATGTGTGGCCGGCCCGGCAATGCCAATATTGGTGTGCTCTCCTGTTGGGAGCGTATAGCTGAATCTAAAAAGGTAACATTCGATCGGCTCGTCGTAACTCGGCCAACTCAGCTCACGACTCTCCAACAACTCACACTCGCTCGGTGGATAGCCATACTGACTAGGCTCCGAAAGCACTCTCACAAGTTCTGCTTCGGCTCGAGCCACATCCGAACGGAATTGGGGATCAATTTTTTCGAGCAATCCCTGTTCCTGGGCATACGCCAACACGGTTAGTCGTACGCTCGGTTCAGATGCTAGAGAAACCAGCGTCTCCACACCGGCCTCTTCTTGCAGCCTGGCCAGGGAAGCAGCAGCCTCGACTCGCAACCGTCGATGACTGAGATCCATCATTCGATTGAGTCCACCAATGGCACGTGTCTCGTTCATCAAAGAAAGAGCATAGGACAAGGAGATCGCTAATCCGATGCTCTCCGTGACGGTCTGTGCCGCCTCCAAATCTTTCACACCATAGGTCGCCGATGACTCTTCAAAGCGTTCCAATTGTTCGATCAAGCGGGTGAAGAGTTCGAGTAACTGGTCTCGACGACTCTCGGCCGGATGTTCAGGGATCTGGCCTGTCACGGAAAGATAATTCGCGACGTCCAAGACGACTGCAGCGGCGACGGGGTGCTGCAGCGCATCCAGAAGTCGCGGAAAAAGCGGTGACAAATCAGCTTCACGACTCCTCATCAACGGTGCAAATACCTCTACCAGTGCTTCGGGCCGTGCCAGTGGATGTTCCACGAGCAGCTCAGCAAATTGACGCAAACAGTCAGCGTCCTGTTGGCTGGCGAGAACGGCAAGCGGCAGATGTCGCAGCGGGCTTTCCTCTGAAATCGCCAAATAAAGCTGAGAGAGCAAATCTTGGGGGGAGTCGTTCGCGGGTGCAGCCCAGGGCACAGATTTGCTTTGTAGATTTCGAATGACGCGAGCCAGGTTAGATTCGTCGCAAGCGTCGCAGTTGAGGAGGTCCAAAATACCTCGTAACAGCTGGCAAACTTCGTCGGAATTCGCATCTTCCAA
The DNA here is from genome assembly GCA_002723275.1 of Planctomycetaceae bacterium. Classification (GTDB taxonomy): domain Bacteria; phylum Planctomycetota; class Planctomycetia; order Pirellulales; family Pirellulaceae. The sequence goes on along the minus strand of PBNZ01000026.1, from coordinate 700 downwards.
CCCAGCCAAGAAAGTCGAGTCTGCAACTTGGGTCTGTCGACTGTCGAGCACATTTATTGTGTTTTGGAGGTTCAATGTCATCTCTTGAGGATCCTCTCGACCAGCAATTCAAAGCGAATCACAAATGGTGAGTCGAGGAAACTTTTGGTAATAGGTATGAATTAATCTTGACGAAAGAGAGGCAAACTTGCTTCAATGCGCGAAATTAGGCGGATCGGACACGTAATCGATCCGAAACCAACAACGGATTCTAAACGACTTGCGGGATTCTCAACCGGTATTGATGAGTCAGCCAAGGGACTTGGCTTGAAGCGATCAGAGCTTCCCTCCAAATAGATAGAAACAGTGTGAGCATTGCTGAAAAACGGTGTTTCACACGATTAAAGTAAGCGGCCTCCCCTATCAGGGTACCCAAGGGGACGGATTCGCAAAAGCTGTTGACGGGTACCTGTCTCAGAGGAGCCATCATTATGGCAACCAAGAAGAAGGCCGCGAAGCGAACGGTCAAGAAGAAGACGGCGAAACGGGCGACCAAAAAGGCCACCGCCAAGAAGTCCACCAAGAAGAAGGCCGCTCCTAAGAAGAAGAAGGCCGCTCCAAAGAAGAAGACCACCGCCAAGAAGTCCACCAAGAAGAAGGCCGCTCCTAAGAAGAAGAAGGCCGCTCCAAAGAAGAAGACCACCGCCAAGAAGTCCACCAA
>PBNZ01000025.1 GCA_002723275.1 Planctomycetaceae bacterium | reverse complement strand
ATCTCCGACCAATCGGCTGTGGTTACGGGCGGAGCAGCTGTGGTTACGGGCGGAGCCGCTGTGGTTACGGGCGGAGCCGCTGTGGTTACGGGCGGAGCCGCTGTGGTTGCGGGCGGAGCAGGAAGTGCGTCGGTGAGCGGCGTTTGAGGCGTGACAAAATTCGTGGCCGGAGCGGGTGCAACGGTGGGATCCGCCGTAACGGGTCCCGTGGGAATCTGACTCGGCTGCCAACCGTTGGGATCAACGGATACGACACAGAGAACCAATAAGGCCATCCCTGACATGACAGAACGCTCCTCGCAATGAACGACGGTGCGTGGCTTGACAAAACCATCTTTTGCCACGCTTGGGGTCCAGCTCCAGCCCCGATCGTATGCTTTGATAGCGTTCTCTGTAAATACAGATTCGGTGTCGAGTTGCGGTCGGCGGCAGGGGCTAGCAGCCCCCTAGCTCGCTCATCACCTGTTTTTCCAAAACCTAGCCCTTTGGATTCGCGGAAATTTTAGGGGAATCCGAGCCTGGCGAAAGGGCAGATAACTCCTGATTCAAGATGTTCAACAGGGCCTGTAAAAACGAAACCACCATCGGCCCCACCAGGATACCGATCGGCCCGAGAGCCTGGACTCCTCCGAGAACACTAAGCAGGGCCAACAACGGGTGCAGCTTGGACTGTCCGTGTAACACATACGGCTTCACGATATTGTCCGCCATAGAAACGATGGTGGCAGCATAGATAAACAGGACTCCCGCGGCCACAAAACGTTGCTCGACAAAGGCGAGCCACAACGAAACCGGCAGCCAGATTGCCGCGGCCCCCACAAACGGGACCAGCGCGAAGAGCATCGTTAGCAGGCTAAGCAAGACGATAGAATCAAACCCTGCAAAAAAGTAGCCGATGCCCGCCAAGATGCCCTGCACGAAAGCCGAGAGCAAAGTCGCCAGCACAACCGCTCGGCTGACCGAATCAAACTCGGTGATCAATTGCATCTCGTAGCGATCATCAAGCGGAGATAGTCGCATGAGCGTCCGGACCATGGCCGGTCCATCTTTGAGAAAATAAAAGATCGAGATCGTCATGATCGCAAGTCCGAGTGCGAAGGATCCCAAAATAGCGGTTGCTTGCCCGGCCACCGATGGCAAAGAACCGCGTAACTGTCGTTCGAACATCCCTCGCAAGGATTCAATTTGCCGCGTGTCGGGATTGGCAAGTTCAGTCAAGCCACCCCAGAATGTCCCTCCCAACAAATCAAGATGAAACGTATCGTAGGTGGCCTTAAGCTTGAGATATTGCGTGCGGAGCGAAAAGATCTGGCTGGCATCATCGGGATCCATGGCATCCGGAATGGCGACGCTAATCCCATTCCCCTCTGGCTCCGTTGCCACGGCAGTCGCCTTCGGCTTCAAGTAAGCTAAGGTTTGGTCAAGTGTCTCGATCATCTCCTGGACCGAGTGAAAGGGAGCTTCGGGGTCCAACTCCATTAATCGCTGGACCCGTTGCACATCGACACTTTCTCCCGCTGCCTTCGCTGTTTCAATCTCACCTTTGACTTGATGCAATTGGAAATCCAGAGCAACCAGGGCATCGCGCGCGTAGGCTAGGCGCTGTCGCTCGATGGAACCAACCTTGGTTTTATCGGGAAAGGCATCGGGTAGTCCTCGAACCTGCTGGCTGATTTCAGACAGCCCATAGCTTCGCTTTCCCGACTCATCTTTAAACTGAGCGAAGGGAACATCGAGCCCGACACGAGTTCGAAACTGGGACAGTTGTTCACCCGATTTTTCGACGACGTCGCCACTCACCGCGTTCAAGCCTTCGTGAACTGCCAGTGCGAGGACGCCGCAGAAGGGGACGAGCACGACTAACAGAATAGCCAAGGTGGTAATTGCCGCCGCAAGATATTCGCGTTTTTTGGTTCGTTCAAAGATCCAGCTATGAATCGGCCGAAAAATGACCGCCAGCACGACTGCCAGAAACAACGGCAGCAAAAAACCGGCCATCACTCGATACAGCAATCCCGCCGTCACAATAATGACGGCCAACAGGACGATCAATGATATCCAACGAGACATGAAATCAGTCCTCTTAGCATTGAATGGCAAGACAATATCGCTACCTATCGGTAGCCGTGTCTTTTCAAGCGACAGTGGTTTTCTCGAGAGCGAACAATATGATGGGGAAGACCGCTCTGAATGACAACAGGAAGATCATCTTGTGGAGGCATCGAGTTGTCGGCACAATGAGTACCAACACAATCAAGCAGCCAAGTGGCTCGCCTAAAACGACGGTCCCTCTCGGAGCGTACGAGTCGACAGCGTTTCGCAAACCGCAATGTTTGGCACGGTGACGAATGAACAAGAAGCGGCTCTTCATGGTGATTCGCTTAACGATTGCCGTTATCGTCATCTTTTTTCTATATCGTGCTATTCAAGATGCTCGAGCGACGCTGGGCGCGGAATCTTCCTTCTCATTTCGTGAATTGAAGCTAAGCTGGCTGGCCTTAGCTGGGGTCAGTTACGGGCTAGGCCTTTTGCCAATGGGCATCTACTGGCACCGATTACTACATTCCTTCGGCCAACAGCCAACAACAGGCCAAACCCTGTCGGCGTTTTACCTGGGACATCTGGGCAAATACGTTCCAGGCAAGGCGATGGTTGTCGTCTTGCGCACCGGGATGCTGAAGGACTCGGGGGTGAATCCTACCGTGGCTGCGGTGAGTGTTTTCGCGGAAACGCTCACAATGATGGCGGTGGGCGCATTCCTCGCAGCATTGATTCTGGCGATTTCATTTGCAGATCAGACGTGGCTGCTGGGCCTGGCAATCATGTTAATGTTGCTGTCAGGGGTTCCGACCTGGCCTTCTATATTTCGTTGGCTCGTCAAACGAATGCGCGTCACGAAACTCGATCCAATCCTGGAAGAGGCATTGGAAGGCTACACGGTAAAGCTGGTCATGATTGGCTGGTTAGCCAACGTGATCGGTTGGTTTCTTCTCGGGTTCAGCCTCTGGGCCACACTTTGCGCAATCCCCATGGATCCCCCGGTCGGTTCACTCTCAGAAACATGGCTACGATTAACGGCTACGGTATGCCTGGCAATCGTAGCGGGTTTCCTGTCACTTTTGCCGGGGGGCATCGGTGTTCGGGAGCTGGTTCTGGACGAATTAATGATAGGCCCTTTCGGTCAGGTGGCGGCGATTGTTTCCGCTGTTTTACTTCGTTTAATCTGGTTGATGACGGAGCTCATCATTTCGGGTATCCTATATATGTGGATCAAAAACAAACGTCATTAATCGATCAGCTTTTTGACTCCGTCGTCACGGCGCCTCGCCGGACTCCTTCCCACCATGGCCAACTTCAATCCCACCTACGGCCTTTTAGAACATTTACTTGCGGAGGCATGTTGTAATGCTATCCATCGTCATCCCGGTTTTGAATGAAGCCGAAAGTTTGGTTCAACTTCATGACGAACTCGTCAAGGTTGCTTCAGCAAACAACTACGAGCTTGATATTGTTTTTGTGGACGACGGTTCGACAGACGCTTCCTGGTCGGTGATCGAAAAGCTCACGGAAACCGATCGTCAGGTCCGCGGTATTCGCTTTCGTCGAAACTTTGGAAAGGCGGCGGCGTTGAGCGCAGGCTTTGCAGCGGCGCGGGCGGAATTAGTGATGTCGATGGATGCCGATCTGCAGGATGATCCACGGGAAATCCCAAGGATGCTTGCCAAAATCGGCGAGGGCTACGATGTCGTGACAGGCTGGAAGCGAACGCGTCATGACCCCTGGCACAAGGTTCTTCCATCGCGTGTCTTCAACTGGATGGTAAGCCGCATGACAGGGGTCCAACTGCATGACCACAACTGCGGGTTCAAGTGTTATCGCCGAGACGTATTCCGAGAACTGCGACTCTACGGAGAACTGCATCGCTTCGTTCCCGTCCTGGCGGCAGCCCGAGGCTGGCGTGTGGGCGAAATCGAGGTCAACCACCGCGCTCGTCAGCATGGCTACTCGAAATATGGTTTACTACGAATCCCCAAGGGATTTCTCGACCTGCTGACCGTCAAATTCTTGACCGGCTTTGGGCAACGACCTCAACACATGCTGGGCACCGTTGGCCTGGGCGCTTTCAGCCTAGGCACCTTTGGTATCTTTGTCTTGACGATCATGTGGGTCGTCACCCGATTGCTACCTGGCGTCGACGACATTGACCTGCATCGCCGAGCAATTTTCTATTACTCACTGGGCGCGACATTGCTCGGAGCCCAATTCATGTCGATTGGCTTTCTCGCCGAATTGATGACGGCCTTACACGGCAAGGACGAAGACACCTATTCTGTTTCCGAGCGAGTTGGTGGCGAGTCGAGTTGGCAACTTAGCGACGATCGTTTTCGACGAACTCCAGAAAGCTCCGCCACGGAATCTCGAGAGTCCACTTTCGGCACGCCCCATTTCGGCGCAAAACAACAAGGCAACTCGTCTACGACGAACAATGACTAACGAATTCGACGAAAACAAGCTACTTCGTTATTCAATTTATGCCCTGCTGATTGTCGCGACCCTGTCGACTTCGACGGCCCGCATCATGACGGCCCGATCTACGGATCGACATACGCCGTTTTTCAGTGCCAACGACCGCAGTCGCTGGTCAGCAATTAGTGCGGTTGTTGATGAGGGCACCTATCAGATCGACAACGTCCGAAAACGACCAGGCTGGAAGTCGATCGACATGGTGCGTCACGTGGGCCGTGACGGAAAACAGCACTATTATTCGAGCAAGCCGCCACTGTTCATTACGATGCTGGCGGCCGAATACTACGTCATCAAATCCGTCTTCGGAATCAATTTTGAAGAGAATGTTTTCGCGGTAGCGCGTCTCATGCTATGGCTCACCAATATCCCCGCGATGTTGGTGCTGCTGGTTTTGATGGTTCGCTTCGTGGAAGATTACGGGGAATCAGACTTCGGTCGCATCTTCGTGATTGGCAGCGCGTGCTTTGCCACCTTCCTGACAACATTCGCCATCTCGCTCAACAACCATCTACCGGCTGCGGTGAGCGTGATTGTTTGCATCTACTGCCTCATTCAAATCTGGCAGCGAGATGAAGTCCATTGGCTGTACTACAGTTTGGCAGGAGCGTCCGCAGCATTCGCCGCGGCGAATGAGCTTCCGGCCTTATCGTTTCTCGCTTTAGTAGGTGCCGGGTTACTCTGGTTCTCGCCGCGGAAGACGCTGATTGCTTTCGCTCCAGCGGTGGTGTTGGTGGCAGCAGCTTTCTTCCTCACGAACTACATCGCCCATGACAGCCTGCGTCCGCCGTATGCTCACCGCAACCCCGGTGACAACTGGTACGACTATCCGGGGAGCTATTGGATGAGTGCCAAACAGGGCGTGGACCAAGGTGAGCCATCGCGGTTGGTTTATGGCTTCCACGTTCTGATCGGCCACCATGGAATTTTTTCACTGACGCCAATTTGGTTGTTGAGCCTCCTGGGCATCGGAAGCTGGACGATTCAACGAGAGGATCTGTTCAAGCGAGCGGTTGCGGCCGGGACTTTACTCCTGATGCTTGTTTGCTTGACCTTTTACATCGGCTTGCGTCCGGAGCAGGACCGCAACTACGGCGGCGTCACCAGCGGATTTCGCTGGATGTTTTGGTTCATCCCATTGTGGCTTGTGACGATGATCCCAGCGGCAGACTGGATTTCTGAAAACACTCGCCGCAAATCGTTTGCTTTGATACTTTTGGGGATGTCGGTACTCTCAGCTCAATTCGCGGCCGGCAATCCATGGTCTCATCCATGGATCTATCAACTCCAGCAATACGTGGGCTATTTCAACCATTAACGAACCAGTATCTCAAAATCCGTATCAGTCTCCGAGTGATTTGACTCCAACACTGGAGAGCGAGGCGGCTCCAAAGGACGCCCCAGTTTCGATCCTAGGGAGCTTTTCGATGTGGTGCTTTGTCTGCACCATCACCGCAATCCCCAGCCTGTTTTTTGGTGCCGCGGTTAGCGAGACTCCTTTCGCGATACCTGCCATGTCTGTGGGAATCCTGATTTTCGCTATTGGCTATACGGCGATTGATGTCTTGTACCTTCGTACGAGGGTACGCCAAAATCCTGCGTTGCGCAAAACACTTTGGATTGGCTATATCATTCGCATGGCTGTTTCGGCAGGCGCGCCGCTGGGCGCGATGATTGACATCTGGCCAGGAATGCTAGCCGTGGTATTGACGAGTCTTATTTTTGGCGAGGACCAGATTTCAAGCTTCGTTCAAGTCCTGTTCGCCACACTTGTCCAGGGCGTCTTGATGAACGCCATCCTGCTCGCTGTGATGCTGCCAATCTATGCGGTATGTCGCATGGCAGGAATTCCGAATAGCCACTTCGATGCAATCGGTGAGACGGCGTCAGCAAATCGACCGGAGACAGCCAACCCATTTAAAGATGGTGACATTTCGAAAACGGGAAACCCGTTCGCAACAACCGATGGTGTTAATCTTCAATCAGACTAACGACGCGACTTCTCCGGACTTCGTCAATCCGGACTTTCTCTTCTCTGGCCAACCAGCCAACAGCCTGATGAACGAGATCTCTTGGTGCGCTGACCGTGCGAACTAATTTGGCAAGAGACATGGGCCCTTGGTCGTGTAATGTATGCCAAACAACTCCAGCAGTATCCCCGATTTGATTGACCACAAAGCTAACCTGGGATGAATTCGTATCACTCCTTACAGTTGCCATAGTAATTCCTCCTGCTCCCTGCGATGAATCACAACGACTTCCGAGTGCAATGCCACAAACACATTGAGCTCGAAAAATGACACGCCGCTTGAGGATCCCCAAACAAGCGCATTCGGTACGGCGAAGCGAACGGGAGTCTAACGTTGTCACTAGCGGCAGAGCAAGCTCAACTCGCCTCCGCCCCTCGTTCCTGCAGCAGGCTCAATGACATGGCGTCAAAGACGGGTGACAGCTGATCGAAATCGCGACTCTCCGCCTGAAAAAGCAAGACATGCGCCAGCCCGCCCGCTGATGTCGCCAGAATGCAAGCTGTCACGACCAGGTCAACATAGGTGAAATGCAATTCGTAGCCGCGGAGCTGCCGACCAGCGAGGGTGCGCTCCATCGTTTCGAATTCAAAGTCTGTTTCGTATTCACGTCGCATCGCATCCAACATCTCATCAGCCATCGCTTGGCTATCACGACGATCGACGCTGACAGACCAAAACGCGCCGGTCGGGCTATGCACGGAGACAGACCGGGGAAACTCAGAATCCTCCTCTTGAGCAACTTCCCAGTTTTCAGGGTAGACGAAGTTGAGCCCCATCTCATTAAATTCAGCTGTCATGCCAGCACCTTCTTTTTTCGGATCGTTCTGCTTTATCGTATCGCTTGCAGGGCCGATCGAGAAGGGTGTGAAAACGGTCGCGACCCAAGGCTGCTTTCGCCGGCAAAGGCGGCATTGCGGGGGTCAGGAGCCCCTGCTATCGTTTCCACGCGGAAGAAAGGCCGTCCTCGTGCTGGAAGAAGATGGTGTCTTGTGTTCTGAAGCAGTCCATCGGCATTCCAGAATCTGCCGGTTGTGTCCGATGAAGAAGGAATGAGACCTTTGTCGTGCTTGCCGTAGTTGGAGCAAATTCAAGCGCCTTGACACACTGTTTTCAAGATCATCGGTTTTGGCAGATCGCCATTCCCATTATCGCCGTAGCTGCGTGCGTCTGCGGATCAAGCGGTTGCGCGACCCTCTCCTCTCGAAATCCGGTTGAACGCAACGTGCTGGCAGCTCGCCACTCTTCGCAACAGGGCATGGCGGCATTAGACCGCGGCCACCTTGTGCAGGCCGAGCAATATTTTTCGGACGCGATTGCCCAATGCCCCGATAACATTGACGCTCGCTGCCAATTGTCAGAATGTCTCTGGAAACGGGGTGCACACAACGACGCGATCGATCACCTATCAGAAGCCTTGGTAATTTCCGAAAACGATGACACTCAGATACTGGTTCGTTTAGGGCAGATGAAGCTGGAAGTGGGTGAGATCGAGGATGCTCAAGCTTTAGTGCAACAGGCACTCCATTCATCCCCGGACGCCGCTCAGGCTTGGCAGTTGGACGGCTCGATTCGTTATCAACAGGGACGGTATCAGGAGGCTTTAGCAAGCTACCAACGTTCTCTCTCACATGCTCCAGAAAACGTTGAGACTCAACTAGCGATTGCTGAGATCTACCATCGGCTTGAGCGACCGGGCCGGACATTAGCGACATTGACAAACGTGGAGCGTAGCCTCCCCGCGGAATATGACAACCAAAGACAACTGACGCTCAAGGGAACAGCCCTGAATCGCCTGACTCGTTATGAGGAAGCGGTAAGCCTGCTTACTGCAGCAGTCCAAACAGAGACGCCGTCTCCTGAGTTAATGGAGCAACTGGCATTCGCTCAAATCCAGACAGGCCGATATCAACAGGCCAGGCAGACCATTCGGCGTGCGTTGCCGCTGGCCAATTCAGAGCAAAACCGGGCGTTTCAACAATTAATGACTCAAATGGCAGCCAAGTGGAACAGGACAGAAACGCAGGTGCGTTAGGCGAGACATCGTAGAAACCACAGGCATTATCCTTACGATCGACACGGTCCATAACTCGACATCGATTGGCTTTTTTTGACTTATAACGATTTGAACCTAGGCTTTTTTTGAACCATCATCCTCAGACAGTTACGAAGGAACAACCGAATGTCAGATGCGGCAATTCCAGAGACCCCCGGTTTCGTCGACCGCCGAAATTACGCGCCTGCGAGCGGCCCTCCGGTCATCGAGCGACGTCAGTTTACAAACAGCCACAATGAATTGTCACCACGAGCACGTGAACTGGCGACGGCCATTGACGAATACAAACTGCGACACCGCCGACGCTTCATCACTTACGAGGAAATGCTATCGGTGATTGAAGAGCTCGGTTATCAGAAGCCGGTCGAAGCATCGGTTTCCTAGAAAGCCGCCCCACATTCTGACGCGAGCTTGTTTCGGATCCGAACCTGAAAGATCTCTAAAGGCCTGTCACTCTGAGTGACAGGCCTTTTTCATACTCGGATGCAGCAGCTCAGCATCCGCTCTCTTGCGGTCCCCCCTACCGCTCAGGGCCGTCTTTCAACAGGGAGTGGAGCAACACATTTGCGTTGACAACTCCAAGCGTTTTCCCCTGGCTATCGACGACGCGTGCCAAAGATTCCTCGTCGGCTTGCATCCGCATCAAAGCCCTGATCGGAGATTCCGACTCGAGTATTTCAACCAAGACACGTGGATCGTCGACAACATCCCCGGGCTGCAAGCGCAGGTCAACGACATTGACGTATCCGACGACCTTTCTTCCACGAGTTTTTGTGACGAGGAATGTTGAGGTTCCTAGCCGGCGTGCAAGTCGATAGAGATCTTCTTTACTGGTTCCAATACGAATTGATGCAAATCGGGCGACGGGGGTCACAAAGCGAGCAACGGATTGATTTGCCATCGTAAGCATTTCATGAGCAAGCCGTCGCTGAGCCGGGCGCAAGATGCCCACTTGATGTCCCTCATCGAAGACTCGTTGCAATTCTTTGCGCGCCAGGGACAACTGCAATCGTTCGGGGGACTCACCGACAATATACGCCAGCGCACGTCCCAACAACCAAAGAATGGCAGAAACGGGCAGAAACAAGAGGCAACAAAACAGAAACAGGGGGCCTCCGAGCGACAGGAGTCGATTGGGCGCCTGAAAGAAAAGATTCTTCGGCAATAACTCGCCGTAGACGAAAACAAGTGGCGAAAAGGCGATCGGCGCGATCACCCCCACCCAATCGGAATCTCCATAGATTTGCACCGTCCCCAACACGATTGCCAGCGAGACGACATAGTTCGCCAGATTATTTCCGATGAGCGTGGTGGCAACAAACAGAGTTGGGTTATTGGTCAACCACAACAATCCCCGAGCCGTTAGATCTCCACTCATCGCGTCCATCGTCAAACGAACTCGAGTGGCCCGATAGAAACCGGTCTCAGAGCCACTAAAGAAGGCACTCAAAAAGACTCCAACGAGAAAGAGGACGATGGCAGCTATCATGAATCGTCCTCCATCTGGTCAACACGACTCAGATTGACAACGATTTGATCACCCGGTGGCAACTCGACCACCTCAAAATGAAACGATCCCCATTCACACTCGTCACCGACTTCAGGCAAACGCTGAAGATTCTCCTGCATGATGCCAGCCACGGTAATCGCCTGCGTTTCAGGCAAATCGATCTCAAAAAACTCTTCCAGAACACGCAGATTGGTCATACCAGTGACCTGCCAAAGCGATTCGCCGATGGGATGAATCGGCTCTCGTTTCAGCAGACGTTCACTACGACTCGTGCGGTCCGTAAACACCACATCCAGAATATCCTTACGAGTCAGTACACCGATCGTATCTCCTAACTCATTGACCACAACCGCCACATCACGTTCGCGTGACTCTAATCGTTGCAGAATATCGGCGACGGTCGCACACCAGGGTACGTACAACACCGCCTTGGCATGGTATTCGAGATGATCCGACTTTATTTCCGACAGCGAGCGCAATTCGACGGCGGACACGATTTCATCGGAATCAGATTCCGTCACCAACAGGTAACCGCTGGGCGGCAATTTCAAACGCAACCGATCCCAAACCACCGGAGGGCGAAAGGTCATCAACTGAGACCGAGGCCGCATACATTCGTCGGCACGAAGGTCCGAAAGTGACACCACGTTCCTCAACAAGTCTCGCTCGTGAACATTCAATTCGACTCGATCGGTCGACAATTCGATCGCCCGTGCCAAATCGTTCACATCCAGGTATGACTCTTCTTGAAAAGACGGCCAGATCAAACGTCGAGAAAGAAGATTGATGACACGCAAAGCGGGCATCAGCGGATCGACGGCCCGCACCGCCAAAGAGAGCGGAATACTGACGAAGGTCGACAGTCGGCGTGCCTTCATCACCGCGAAACTCTTAGGCATCATTTCGCTCAGGAAGATAATCGCCAGTAAGATACCGACCGTGAACACCAAGAGCGTCGATTTACCAACTCCCGATGCGTCCAACTTGAATCCAATCAGCGAAGCCAATGCGAAATAGACAATATTGACGAGCAGATTCCAGAACAGGACCGCGGTGAGCAAGCGATCAGGATCATCTAACAACTGAGCCGCCAGACGCGAAGATCGTCTGGAACTGCCTCGTAGCGCATTTCGATCCGCAGCTCGCAACGAGAACAACGCTGCTTCACTCGCCGAAAAGAAAGCCGAGAAGCCAATCAAGATGGTCATCGCCCCCAACAATGGAACTGAGTCCATGAGAGGGTCCATCAAGGGGTCTATTAACGCTCGTACAAAAGTCACGGCGCCATCACCGTCGGCTGAGGAGAGGAATCCTGCTTAGTCATCGGCAACGCTATTTCGCCCCATGGCAAAATCAAATTCCGAAAGGGCCGGAATCATCATAGCAGCTGTCGTAAACGAATAGGCAACAGCCGTCACCAAAAAGACCGCCAGGGTCAAATCCAACAGGTAGCTGGTTATCGCATAGAAGGTCGCGAACGGCAACAACAATGAAGCCGCCAAGATCGCGGGCGATGGGTTACGAGCTCCCAGAGAAACATAAAGACCAACGCCGCCGCCCATGATAAATGCCAAGAACGGCGCGAGCTGGACATGGAATGATCCACTAAACGAAATCATCATTAAAATACAGGTCGCAATCCCCAGAAACAGAAAGAAAACAGTCCCCAGGCTCACACCAATCGCTGCGCGAGAATTCGAGTAGGTCATACCACAATGAATTCCCAACACAGTCACAAACACATCCATCACCAACAGGCCACCCAGGACATAACAAAAGTTCTCCACCCCCAACGTTCTTGACCACACGAGATAGCCGCACAACACAATGGGCAGCAAAATCATCTCTTTCGCTACCCAGAAGATGCCACCCAACTTACCGAAGACAAATTCAGATGGGGATAAATCCGTAACCAGCAACAAGTCCAGAGAGCGACCATCACGCTCGTTCGTGATTGACGTCACAGCAAGCGCATTAACGACCACAAGACTGACGACAAAAAACGGAACAACGGGCCGAGCGACTGCCGGAAAGATCGATGAACTGAGATCAGGTTGGGCGTCCAACCAAACGACGCCTGCAGCCGCCATACCAAACAACAACAAATAGGCAACTCGTATCAGAATCACCTTGCGACCATAGGCCCAAGTACAAATCTCTCGCCAGAGAACGGGATTGTCCCAGACTTCTCGATAGGGCTGCTTATCACGTTCACGCAACTGCGAATCGACATGACGTGTTCGAGCCGCATCAGCCTTTGCCTCGCGTTTCCCCGCGGCGATGTCGTGCTCCGCCCCCCAGATACTTTCAGCGGGCTCATCAGATTTGGCGACACGCCGTACCTCACGCGAAGGATTCCAAATTCGAATTCGCCAGATTGCAATAGCGTTCAACAGGCAGCCGCCAAGTAATGACAGTCCAACAAAAATCAGGCTTGGGTCTTGGAGCCAGGATATTGCCTCAACAGGTCGAGCCGCCGCAATCACTGCGCGAACGGGGCTTAGACTCTGGGCGACCATCAATGCAGACAGGCCACCGACTTGAGTTCCCAAAACACCCGCCGCGATTGCTTCGCAGCCAATCATCCATGCCACAATCACCAGGGCGGTCAAGGCGAGCGTCTGAAATGTTTTTTCACGCCATAATGCCAACAGCGATCCAAGACTTCCGGTAATAAAGGCCGCTGCAAGCGTCACACAAAAAACACGGAAAACTTGCTCAAATGAAACTCCGCCAAACAGTACGGCCAACGCAAAAACCGGGAGCCCCGCTAACAACATCGAGACCACATGTAACAAACTGGAAAACAGTTTGCCCAACACGAGCTCACTGCTATTAAGGCGAGTTAGAAGCAGGAGAATGAGTGTCTTGCGATCTTTTTCCTGAGCCACAGCGCTAGCGCTCGAAAAGGCTGCCAAGAAAACAATCATCGCAAGCTGCAGCGGCGCGAGGATCTGCAAAAGAATGGATCCAAAGCCAGCCATGTCACTGATGGTCGCAATGGTTTGAGTTCCCGTCAAAATCAACCAAGCCGTACACATCACCCCAAAGAGTACGCCCGCGTAGACGGATCGAAACAAGAATAACCTCGCACGTCGTGGTGCCGTAACGAGTTCTCGTGTAAAGACGGGGCCAACTAACAACGCGTTTCAACCTCTCTACGGGTGTGAATCAGTGTGAGGAAAATCCCCCCACTTCCTCGTTCATTCCTGCTTCCGTTTCCTCATTTAGGATAGCATTCATTATAGGAATTTGCGTCATCATCCCCAAGCGGATACGATGCCAACCAAAGGCAGTTAAAGGGATAGAACACAAGGTTTCTTCCATGGTCCACTGTCCGGGGACCGCCGCTGGAAGATGATTGAGATCTTTCAGCAAGGAACAGGAACTTCTCGAGAACTCATTATGGGCAATTCCGCGGAAAGCTCGAATGCCGATGTTCCCGTCACTTGCGATGTCTGCGGAACCCGGATCTACGCCAAAGCGAGTCAAATCGGCAAGCAGCTACGTTGCCCAGACTGCCAAACGCTACTTCTGGTGAAATCCCCGCCGCCGACTCCGGCCAAACCAAAACCGCGGTACACCGGTGACGAGTATCAACTCCAGGAAGAAACGTCCCCATCCCCAAAAACGGAGTCGCCACGTTACACGCGAGTCGTTTGCGAGATATGCAGTACCGCCATGAATGTTCGTGTCAAGCATGTGGGCAAGCGGCTAAGTTGCCCTGATTGTGGCACACCGAACCTGATCAGAGCGCCTGCTGCCAAAGCAAATGAATTCGAATTGCCGGATGTTCAGGATGTTGTTCTCGAAGAAGCTCCACCGGCCAAAGATCATTCTAAACAGGTGATCGCAGAACGTTTGATGTCGAAAGCTGCTGACGAAATTCGTGAGGCAGAGGAGGAAGATCAGCAGCCGATTTCGCCAGAAAAGACCAAGTTGCTGGCCTTCATACTGCAACTCAAAATTTTGCCGGTCTGGGTAATCGCCGCCGTTGGCACGATCATCACCTGGTACCTCGTCGACCTCATTAATGATCTCACGTCCATCGTCTCGCTTGAATCGATTTTCGCGGTCTTTTTGACGATCATCACCGCTGCGTTTGCGACAGCTCTGGCCGGATTCATTGCACCTCAACTGCTAGCGATCACGTCTTTCACTTCAGACGGCTTCGACCGCATTCCGTATTGGCCGTCCCAGGACCTGTTGGATCGTTTCAGGTCGATCCTGATGATCGCGAACTCCATTGCTTTAGCTGCAGCCCCAGGAATGCTGCTTGCGACGTTGCTAAGCCCGTTGGGCATCCCGTTATGGACCGGCATGTTACCGACGTTCATACTGTTGCCCTTTATCCTCTTGTCGATGATGGATAACGATTCGGCCTTTCTGCCTTACTCGGCAGTGATTCATTCGAGCCTTACAAAACGACGTTCCTCCTGGAATCTCTTCTACTTACAGTCAATGGGGCTCTTCGCCATTTCCGCGTTCCCGGCCGGCCTCTGCTGGTTACTCCACCCAATGCTTGGCCGTGTCGTTCTGTGCTTTGCAGGCGCGATTTACGTGGTTCTCTACCCATTCTTGCTCGGACAACTCGCCTGGATGATTGGCGATATCGATCCGGATGACTCGTGGCAGGGCGTCGAATTTGAAGCGTCGGAAGAAAGCCCCTAGCCACTCATCCCAGGCAATTCACGGTCGCAGATGGAGGTCAAAGAATTCCCAGATCGCCCGACGTGCCTGAGGAGATTCAAATTGTGGACCGCCATGCCCACCTCCTTCGATTCGATACAGCCTGGAAGCGACGCCAGCTTGCGTGAGTGCCTGATGCAGTAATTCGCTTTGGGGAAATGGGACCAGCAAATCACGGTCTCCATGCATATGCAAAAATGGAGCATCGTCAGCTGTCACGTAGGTCACAGGATTCGCCCTTTGGCTCTTTTCCGGGTTATCTTGGATAGGGGCCCCAATCAGTTGCGACTCCGGCGAATCGGCAGCATCATGATCCAGGCGACTACCGGCTGGCGCCTGCCGATTCATCAACAGGAAATCCGTCGGACCAAACCAATTGCACACCGCTTGAACGCGACTCGATTGCTCGGTACTCCCACCCTCCCCTTCCAAAGCCGCCACGTCTGCGGACGTTCCCAAGAGCGACACGAGGTGTCCGCCTGCGGAAGCTCCCCAGACCCCGATCCGCGTGGCATCAAATCCATATTCATTGGCGTGTGCTCGCAGCCAGCGAATCGCCGCCTTGCAGTCGTGGATTTGTGCCGGAAAAATTGCATCCTGTGACAAACGATACTCGACCGTCGCAAGCGCATATCCCTGCTCGATCACCTCTTGGACACGTCGAGGTGAAAGGCGTTTGCTGCCGTGCCTCCAAGCACCCCCGTGAATCCAGACGATTAATGAGGGCGACTGCTCCTGCTTGGGCACGTAGAGATCCAAACGCAGCCTTCGGTCACCCACTTGAGAATAAACGAGGTTTTTGAACGATTGGTAATCTTGCTGAGGCCCATCGCGATTTGCCTCTTGCGCCCAACTGACAACACTCATCAGGCCCATCAGGCCCAATGAAAGAACGGCAGAATTCATCGTTTTCCAACTTTGCAACTTGCTCATTTGACCTCTCGGTTAAACCGTCTGCCACTCAGAGCAACCTGATTGAAACGGAAGTACCAATGCTGTATTTGGGATTCATATTTTAGCATGCTAAACTTGTCTAAATCGAATTATTTCAGCTGACAAGCGAGCCGTCAGCAGCTCGTGTGGAAGTCGGCTTGGCCCGCGTTTTCTCAGGATTGTATTCATGCCCTCTCGTTTCCGGTTCAGTGCCTGTTCTCTGCTCACCTTCGTGATATCGACCATGATGATGTCCACCATGGCGGAGGAATCATCAACTTCTCAGGAATCGTCCTCGAAGGAGGCAGCGATCGTAGAAGACCAATTCAGCGTGACCGAACACACGGTAACGATCAACGGCAAAGAGGTACCGTATACGGCAACGGCCGGCAAGTTATTGATGAAGTCGGATGCGGGCGAGACAAAAGCCGAAGTCTTTTTCGTGGCCTATACACGAAACGACGTGACCGACCCGTCAAATCGGCCCGTCTCCTTTTGCTTCAACGGCGGTCCTGGATCGTCCTCCGTTTGGCTGCACATGGGAATGCTTGGCCCTCGTTTCATCAAATTCCCGGCAGACGCCAGTCCTCTAAAACCACCCTTCAAACACGAGCCGAATCCCTATTCGTTACTTGATATCACCGATCTCGTCTTCATTGATCCGGTGAGCACTGGCTTCAGTCGTCCTGCCAAGGGTGAAGAGAAAAGTCAATTCCATGGTTATTACGAGGACCTGCGCAGCGTCGGTCAATTTATCCACGACTACACGACGCGATTTAAACGCTGGGGTTCGGCCAAGTATCTGATCGGGGAAAGCTACGGTGGTCTACGAGCGGCCGGCCTCGCAGGTCAATTACGAAATCGCTACAACATGGAACTCAACGGCATCGTCCTGGTCTCAGCCGTGGTCGATTTTGCAACCATTCGCTTCAACAACAACAATGATTTGCCCTACATGCTGTTCCTGCCGTCTTACACGGCAACGGCATGGTATCACAAAGCTTTGCCCGCCGATCTCCAGGCTCAATCGCTTACAGATATTTTGCAGCAGGCGGAAAAATTTGCTCTGGGACCTTACGCTTTAGGATTACTGCAAGGAGACGCCATCGATGCAACAACTCGAGCATCGCTTGTGGAACAGTACGCGCGGCTGACAGGGCTGTCCAAAGAGTACGTCGATCGTTCAAATCTGCGAGTGACGATGTCTCGATTCGGCAAGGAATTACTCCGAGACCGTGGCCTGACCGCCGGACGTTTTGACAGTCGTTATACCGGCATCGACCGAGATCAAAACAGCGACAGCTATGAGTACGACGCCAGTGGCGCTGCGTTCTTCGGTCCCTTTACCGCAGCCCTCAACCACTATTTGCGACAGGAACTAAAGTACGAGGACGAACGAGTCTATGAAATCTTGACCGGCAACGTATTTCCGTGGAGCTTCGA
The DNA here is from genome assembly GCA_002723275.1 of Planctomycetaceae bacterium. Taxonomy (GTDB): domain Bacteria; phylum Planctomycetota; class Planctomycetia; order Pirellulales; family Pirellulaceae. The sequence continues at coordinate 39,377 of PBNZ01000025.1, read as the reverse complement.
CCCTTTCGAAAACCGTTACGTCGATGCCTCGGAGGCTTTGCGAAAGTCAATGATTGCCAATTCCTACCTCAAGCTCTTTGTGGCGAGCGGATATTACGATTTGGCAACTCCCTACTTTGCCATGGACTACACCGTCAATCATCTGGGCCTGTCTCCGGTTCGCGACAACAACATCACACAGCGTTACTACCCAGCAGGCCACATGATGTATGTACACGAGCCGTCGATTCGCCAGCTTAGAGACGATCTCATTGACTGGTATCAAGAGTAACGCGACGAGCTAAATCGGTCGAACTCCTTAACATCCGCTTGGCCGATGGATGTCGGCTGGATGCCGAATTCCTGCCAAACGATCTCCAGAGCTTATCAAGAGTCGCGAAATCCTAGGATTTGGCGCATTTATTCCGGCGAATGCGGCCGAATCCCGGGGAGAATCTGCATCGGAATTGAAATTCGAGGGCAAAAATCGCTAAACTATGGGCACATTCCTTCTTTCGGTTTTGAAATATTTTCCCCCGCACCGGGAGAGCTGGCATGCTCACGATTAAAGGATCCTCCGACGCTCGCCTTTGCAATGGCGTGAACCGTCGAAAATTTATTCAGATCGGATCGCTATCCTTCTTTGGATTAACGCTGCCTGACTTGCTCCGAGCCGAGGCGAGTCAAACACGGAAGACTTCCAAACGATCCGTCATTTTAATTTGGCAACACGGTGGTCCTTCTCAATTGGACACGTTTGACATGAAGCCAAACGTGGTGGAGGAAGTGCGTGGTCCCTATCGACCGATCTCGAGCACCTTGCCAGGCCTTCAGGTCTGTGAGCTGATGCCTCATCACGCGAAGATCATGGACAAGTGTACGGTGATTCGATCGTTCACCCACGGCAATGGCGATCACTGGGCAGCGGCACATTGGATGTTAACGGGCTACTTGGGAGCGACCGGTGGCGACCGCGTACCGCGGAATCCATCGATGGGGTCGATAGCCTCTCATCTGCTAGGCCCTCGACGCAGCGGAGTCCCTGCGACAGTTAACATCAACGACGGTGGGTTTGGATTCCATGGCGCGGCCCATCTCGGTGTCGCTCACAATCCATTCCGTACGGGCGAATTCAGTTACGGTAATGAAGCCGGTCGTTTGCCCACGGGAAGTGACAAGAGTTTCCAATTGACGGATGGCCTGTCAAAAGACCGACTCATCAATCGCCTGAGCCTGATGCAACAGTTTGACCGACTGCGACGCGATGTTGACGCGTCGGGTACTTTCGACAGCATGGACGACATGAGCCTGCAAGCGCAGGAGATGCTTTTGTCGGGGCGAGCGCGTGCAGCCTTTAACCTGGAACAAGAAGACGCAAAAACCCGCGAGGCGTACGGTCCGGGCTGGGGCGAGCAAGCGTTATTAGCGCGACGTCTGGTCGAAGCTGGCGTTCGATACGTATCTTTGAACACTGGCTATTGGGATGACCATGGCCGCATCAAATCCGCACTGGACGACAAGCTCGTGCGTCACGATCGCGCCGTCGGTGTGTTGATTCAAGACCTGGCAGATCGGGGCATGCTCGAGGACACACTCGTCGTGACCGCTGGAGAATTTGGTCGAACTCCTCGTATCAACAAGGACGCCGGGCGTGACCATTGGCCACAGGCACAGAGTATTCTGATTGCAGGTGGTGGCTACAAACACGGTCAAGTCATTGGAAGCACCAATTCCAAGGCAGAGCATCCGACCTCTCGCCCCGTGACTCCGGCTGATTTCAACGCGATCATTTACCGAGCAATGGGGCTGAAGCCTGAAGATACGATCAGCGATCGTTCGGGACGGCCCGTTCACTTGGTGCCGGGTGGCGTCGTTCCACCGGAGATGATCTAGCGAATCTTGCCACCAACAAGCTCACAGAGACCGAAGGTATTCAACCAAAGCGTCCACTTCCGCTGGCGGCAAGGCGTTTTGGTCGGGATGCTTGATCTCTTCTAACACCTGTCGGACTGAGGTAGCGCGTCCGTCGTGCAACAAACGCTCCCGCTGTGATACGCCCTCTAACAAAGGCGGGTTGAATCGTTTCTGACCTAATTCGTCAGTGAGTCCTACATCAAAAGCGGTCAGGGCAGCCTCCGGTTCTGGCTCATGACATTGCCAACAACCGCGCTGCTCGAACAATCGTTCGCCCTCTTCGACAAGTTGCAAATCCAATGACCTCTGCGGAACCGGTGGCGGCGAAAGGGTCTGCAAATAGGCCTCGATAGCGTCCAATTGTTGATCGGTCGCCTCACGGCCTCTCATCGACGTTTCGATCGATTTGCGAATCTGCTCTCGCAGTTCGACCATGGAACCGTTCCAAGCCCAAGGCTTGGTATGGGAGACTCCCAACAGAGACATAATCTGTTTCGAAGCTCCATAATCTCCATCACCCAGCGTGTCGGCCTGACCACCATTCGTGTGGCCGTCGGTATGACAACTATGGCAACTCATCCAACGATCGTGAGATAGAGTCGCGTCGTAGAACAATTGCTCTCCAACCTCTGCTAATGAGAGTTCCGGAGAGTCTCCCAGTGGGATCTGCACCGCACCGTCGATATGTTCAGGAACGGCAGGATACCGATACCGGCCACCGCTGGACGATTCAGGAACTGCGTATGCCTTTCCCTCTTGCTGATCATCTGGAGCCGGACGATTGGCATCCGTGATCCAAGTTAGCGTGTCCGAAAAATGGTTAACGACCAAATAACCTCGGCCCTGCGGATGCATCGCAATATCGATTGGACGAGTCCCTGTGAGAACGCGTCCCTCTTGTCGACCATCAGGAGAGAGCAAAGCCACTTGATGAACTCCCGACAAGCANACAAGCATCTGTCCATCCGGCCCAACGACCATTGCCGCTGGATCACCAGCACCTCGACCAATCGTCCCCAACGGAATAAAACGGCTTTGGGACATCGAATTCGCGTTGACGTCCAGAAGATGTTGCAGCGAGAGAGACCGCACGCAATTGGTCATCAACACGCTCCAAATGATATTATCGCGGGTCGTCGGCGATAATGGGTTGAGTACCTGCTGGGTCACCAGAATGCGATCTTGATAACGAGTCATTCCGCGCAGGTTGTGCCCTACAATCTCTCGAACGGATTCGACATTCCCCGAATCCAAATCCAACACTGCAATCTTTCCGGAAAAAGAATCTGCAACCAGCATCTTGCCGTGATCTTCCAACAGCACGAGTTCACGCGCGGCGACAGGGACTTCGATTTCTCGCAGGCTCTTCAAACGTACACCATCTGACGCTGCATCGATCTGAACTTCAGCAACACAGCGAGCCCAAAGACAACTGACGAATAACGACCTTCCATCCTCGGACAGCCTCATCCGCAACGGCTCATTGGGCAGCTCGCAAGAAGCAACTTGAATCAACTGCGTCTCCTCGACTCGGAANGCCACCACTTCACTCGCACCAGCATCCACCAAAAAGAGATAGGGCAAGCGAGGATGGACGAGTAGATCTGCCGGAGCCTGACCTGCGGAAATCTCACAAACAACTTGTTGCTGGTCGATATCCACCAACATCAGGGAACCACTTTTTTGGTTGGCGACACAGGCCAAGTGCCCTTGGCGGAGGAATTCAACTGCAACGGGACCACGCAACTGCGGCGATGCTTGTACAGAAGCAGNGATCATAGCCATCGGCAACAATGCCCATATTCCAACTCGCATCGGTGATTCCTCTCAGATCGCACGGTCCCATCGAATCCGTTCTCCGATTTTACTACAATCGAACCGGAGGTTTCAGTCATGATCGAATTTGAATTACCACTTGTTTCCCTGCCTGTGATGCTCGTCGTGCTCGGTTGCACATCAGCTCACGGAGAATCAACTCTGATCGCCCCCGGTGCTCAGGTCACTAAACTTGCCGACAGCTTCAAATTTACCGAGGGCCCCGCGGCTGACGCCAAAGGCAACGTCTATTTCACCGATCAACCGAATGATCGGATTATGAAATGGAGTGTTGATGGAAAACTCTCCACCTTCATGCAGCCAGCAGGCCGGGCAAACGGCATGTTTTTCGATAAAGCCGGCGACCTCTATGCCTGTGCCGATGAGAAAAACGAATTGTGGCTTATCTCACACGACGGAAGTCATCAGGTGCTGGTACGTGATTTCAAAGGCAAATTGCTGAACGGCCCGAACGATGTGTGGGTGCGCCCCAACGGAGGCCTCTACTTCACCGATCCGCTTTACAAGCGCGACTACTGGCAACGTGGCCCGATGGAGCAGGACGGAGAATGTGTCTATTTTCTTTCGGCAGATCGAAAGACACTCAAGCGAGTCGATGACCAACTGGTCAAACCGAATGGGATCGTTGGCACACCGGATGGCAAAACCCTTTATGTGGCCGACATTCGCGACAATAAAACCTATCGCTACGAGATCGAACCCGATGGTTCACTCAGCGACAGGAAAATCTTCTGTGAGATGGGCTCCGATGGCATGACGCTCGATGCACAGGGAAATCTGTATCTCACGGGGAAGGGCGTGACGATCTTCAACCCGCAAGGAGAAAAGATCGAAAACATTCCGATTAAGGAGGGGTGGACCGCGAATGTTTGTTTTGGAGGCGCTAACCACGACGTGCTTTTCATCACGGCAAGCCCGAGTTTGTATTCGGTCAAGATGAAGGTCAAAGGCGCTCGCTAATCCGATTCACTTTCCTTCCACCCCACGACCTCGATCAGCTCTTCGGTGATGCCGGGGCAGGTGGCGATGACGCCCTTCGAGTCGAGCGCCAGCTCGGCGCCTGCTGAATTCCGGCAAACTCCACCGGCTTCTTCTACAATCAGCCACCCGGCGGCGAAATCCCAGGGAGCCAGTCGATACTCAAAGTATCCCTGCATGCGTCCGCATGCGACCCAGGTCAGATCTAACGCCGCCGCTCCCATTCGACGAACGCCTCGAACATTTACGAGGAACAGATCGCGAATAGCATCAAGCGTCTTCAGCATGACTTCACCACGCTCGTAGAAGAAGCCCGTTGCGACGAGCGATTGAGTTAATTGCTCTGTNTGGGTAACGCTTATCTTCTGACCATTCAACAGCGCCCCCTGCCCTCGGATGGCAGAAAACATTTCGTTTCGAATTGGATCAAAAACCACTCCCACCTGCACCCTTCCTCGATAGGCATAAGCAATCGAAATGCAAAATTGGGGGATTCCGTGAGCATAGTTATTTGTGCCATCAAGTGGATCGATAATCCACAAATGTTCTGAGGAGCTGGATCCCNTCGACTCACCTTCCTCCCGCATCACTTGATGGTCAGGATGCCGCTGAGAGAGCATTTTGACAACAAGTGATTCGGAATCAAAGTCGGCTTGAGTCACTAGATTCTGCGTCGACTTTTCGTGAATCGAAACGTCCCCAAAGTATTCCAGTAGAACATCGCCGCCAGCAAGGGCGGCCAAAGTTGCTGTTTCAAAAACCTTATCGTAATCGCTCATCCCTCTTGGGCTCCCTCACCTGCCACAGTCACGTGGTTATGATCGCCGAATCGAATATGCATGCTTGTCAGAGATTACCAAGTTCACCATCCTGATGCTAACCGCATTTTGNTATGATTGAGATCGTTCGCTTCTCACGNTGACAACACCGAAACTCACATGTTTGATTTTTCAGGCAAACGCGCTCTTATCACTGGCGGCACAGGTGGCCTGGGCACGGCGATCGCTCGCGCCTTCCAGCAAGGTGGCTGTCGCGTCTGTTGTACCGGTGCAGAGGAAGAGGCGGTCGCCGGATTCCAGGCCAGACATCCGGGGATCTCGGTTCGCTTCTTGGATGTGACGTAAACGGAACAAGTTGAGGAATTGGCAGGTGAACTTTCTCAGCTGGACATCCTGGTGAATTGCGCANGCACGATCCTGCGCGACGGCCAAGAATTCCGAGCGGAAGGTTTCTCACACGTGATTGACGTCAACCTGACCGACACACTCCGGATCTGCGAAGCCAGCCATGCTCACTTGAAGGAGAGTGGTGGCTGCATCACCAACATCGCCTCCATGCTGAGCCTATTCGGGAGCCCGTACGCGCCCGCGTACAGTTCCAGCAAGGGTGGCATTGTCCAACTTACAAAATCTCTGGCTGCGGCCTGGGCTGACGATGACATTCGAGTTAATGCCGTCGCACCAGGCTGGATCCGCACAGCGATGACGCAACCGCTCATTGACAACGAGGAACGAAGTCGGACGATCGTCGCCAGAACGCCTTTAGGGCGTTGGGGTAACCCTGACGATGTTGCGGGAGCTGTCCTGTTCCTGTGTTCGCCGGCTGCCACATTCATCACGGGGGCAGTCCTTCCCGTGGATGGCGGCTATGGTGTCAGCTGAGACGATCAAACTTCGCATGGCCCCCGTGGCCTCATGGACACCTTATGAACAAAGCTTCCCCCCTATGCAATCGCTGATCCGGCGACGGTGGCCATTCCCGAGGACGAACGATACTGGGTTCCCCAAAGTGAGAACGTCTGGTTTCGTCCACTCATCCTTAATACCGCTCAGGGAGAGTGAGTGAATCTGGTACGCGTGAGACGCTCGGGGATGCTCAGTCGCCACTGCCATCCGTCGCCCGTTTACGGCTACGTGATCAAGGGTTCGTGGCGGTACATTGAACACGACTGGATTGCGAGAGAGGGTATGTTTGTCTTCGAACCTCCGGGGGAGGTTCACACGCTGGTCGTCGATGACGATGTGGAAGAGATGATTACNTTGTTTCACGTTTGCGGGGCGTTGATCTATTACGACGAAGACAATCGCCCCTGTGGCCACGACGACGTCCACAAGAAGATAGAAATGTGTCGCAACTACTTTCGCCAGCTTGGCCTAGGCGAAGAGGCTCTCCAGCAAAACATCCGATAGCCTACCCCACANACGGCAGCAACGATCGACACCTTCGAAATCACCTTTCATGTTAGCTCAATAGCGCACCACGATTCCCGACTGGTGTGATCACGCGTTCTTGATCACCTTATCCCATTGTTTCNCTAATCGCTGCGGTGATACCTTCACGGCGGTCCCTAACGGTTGAGCAAACAACGAGACACGAAACTCCTCGATCATCCAACGATATTCTTCCAACTGCGGATCAACTCGTCCAAGTTCCGAATTACGAAGCGACTGCTCTCGATACTGACTCCAGAAGGCATCCACCTCTTGCCTTCCCTGTTGGTCACGACTTTCGCCGCCGCTGGTCAGCTTATCAATCCGATATGCGATACCGGCCAGGTACCTGGGGAATTGCTGCATCCAGAACCAGGGAACGTCTCGCAGGAATTCATCCTGAAAAAGCGAATTCAATTGCTGCTGAACGTCATTGCGTGTTTGATCCCAGCGTTCCGCCCCTACCGACTCCAGGGCCAGTCGCGTTTTGTGAAAAGCTTCGAACAATTTGGGAATNAACGNCGTTACTTCCTGAGTTGCAACGGCAATCTTTTCGATGGCATTCGCAGATACAGCTTCGTATTCTTCACGNGTCTTCGGCAGTTTTTGGCGAGGCGGGAAAAAAGCCAATTCGGCAATTCGATCCTGAAGCTGCCGTTTCATGGAATCCGGATCCAACACGGATGCCGCCCACACACAGCAATCATCCCATCTCGGTAGGTGTTGAACCTGAACTCGAAGCGACTTGCGATGCTCCAGACACAAGAGTCGCGTCAAGCCACGCCGATTATGATAGACAGCCTTTTCCGAGGTATCAGAGAGTCTTAACTGAACCGACTCGCCACCATCGACCAGAGTCGGGAAGGCCGGCACCTGAATACCGCCGCGGGTTGTCGAAATCTCAGTGGGCAGCTGCTCAAAATCCCAGGCGACGATACCGTCTCGCATCCAACGCTCATCGACAAACGTCTCCTCGTGACCCGATGAATCATCGTTCTGCACCTGCTGGAGAAGCTCGTCCAGGTCGCGTCCTGATTGCTGGACATCCCCGTCATCATTGACCACTCGCACATTAATATTCAAGTGCGTCGGAATTTTTTCCAGGTCGAAATCAGCCGCACGAATAATATCGTCACTGCGGCGTTGTAAAACAGCCGCGAGAGACTCAAGCAGGTCACCTTGTCCGAAATCAAGTTGGCTTGCAACTTCGCGTGCGGTATCTGGCACTGGCACAAAGTTCCTGCGCAACGATTTGGGCAACGAACGTATCAAGGCGACTACCTTTTCTTCGAGCAAACCTGGAACGAGCCAGCCCATTCTCTGCGATGTCAATTGCCCAATCGCCGTCGCGGGTACCGTGATGGTAACGCCGTCCTCCTGGGAATCGACTTGAAAATGATATTCGACAGGCAATTTCATCGCTCCGACCTGCATATTCTCAGGAAAGGCTTCTTGGTCCTCATGACTTTCGTCGACATCAACGAGGTCTTCGACCTTCATCATCAGTCGTTTTGCCTGATTGGGTGACTTTTTGATCCAACGTCGCAGTGAAGCTCCATCCAGCACATCATCAGGAACCCGCTCATCGTAGAAACGGTAGATCGAATAATCATCGAGGAGATATTCTCGCCGGCGAGTCTTGGCCGCAAGCTCAGCGATCTCGTCTCGGACACGTCGATTCGCCCGATAAAATCGCTCGCGCAAATCACCCCGCTGATCCACGAGCGCACCCTCAATAAAGACTTTGCGTGAAACGACCGGATCAATCCGGCCATAAGGCATGCGCCTTTTGCTGACGACTGGCAGACCAAACAAATTGACCTTTTCATACGCCATAACGGAATGTGTTTTTCGGTGCCAATGCGGGTCACTGTAAGTGCGTTTGACTAGATGCTCTGCAATCGGTTCGATCCAGGTGGGGCTAATCCGTGCCGCAACGCGAGCATAGCGTCGAGTCGTTTCCACAAGTTCCGCTGCCATGATCCATTTATGGCGTTCTTTCGACAAACCGGAACCTGGCCATAATTGCAATTTGATTCCCCCTGCGCCGGTGTATTCCCGATCACCGGTCTGCATGGCAACGCCCGACAATAAGCCCGTCAACAAAGCTCGATGAATTGGGGCGTATTCATCCTTCCGGGAATTGCGGTGCAGATTTCTACGTCCCACCATCTCCAACAATTGCCGATGGATCTCTGTCCATTCTCGCATTCGATTGTAGGAGAGATAATTTTGCTTACAGGCTTTCCGCAACTGACTCCTGGAAACCTTCGCACGCNGCTGATGGTAAAAATCCCAGATTCTCAGATAAGCCAGGAAATCAGACTCTTTGTCGGCAAATTTTTCGTGCTGCTCATCCGCTTGGCGCTGGCGATCGTGCGGCCGTTCTCTTGGATCCTGAACTTCCAGCCCCGCTGCAATGATGAGAATCTCAGTCAGGCAGCTTTCTTCCTTACCTGCCAAAATCATGCGACCGATCCTGGGATCCACCGGCATTTTCCCAAGTTCACGTCCGACGGAGGTCAATTCACGACGTTCGTCAACAGCACCAATTTCAAACAGAGTCTTGTAACCATCTCTGATCGCTTCTGGGCGAGGTGGATCGAGAAACGGAATCTGATCCACTTCCCCCAGTCGTAGCGACTTGGCCTGCAGAATAACCGAGGCGAGATTTGTTCTCCGAATTTCCGGTGTCGTAAACTCATCCCGGCGCAAATAATCGTCTTCCTCGAAGAGACGAATGCAGATTCCCGGTGCGACGCGCCCACAACGTCCCTTTCGCTGGTCGGCTGAGGCGCGCGAGACGGCTTCGATCGGCAGTCGTTGCACTTTTGACCGCGGCGAGTACCGGCTAATGCGTGCAGTCCCGGTATCAATCACGTAGCGAATATCGGGCACGGTCAATGAAGATTCAGCAACGTTCGTCGCCAATACAATTCGCCGATAATCCGATGATTTAAAGATCCGGTTTTGCTCAGTCGTTGAAAGTCGCGCGTAGAGTGGCAACACCTCGGTCTGCCGGGAACCATCACCAGGAAACGATTGGCCACGGATCCGCCTGGCTACCTCTCGAATATCGCGTTCAGTCGGCAGAAACACGAGCATGTTCCCGCAATCAATTGCGGCAAGCTCTTGCGCAGCTGCGAGGATTCCATCGGTCATCTCCCGATCGTCACCCTCCTCATCGGTCAACGGCCGATACCAGACATCAACCGGATACGATCGCCCAGACACCTCGATCACGGGAGCTGGACCGTGTTCGTCCGCAAAATGCTCTCCAAAACGTTCGGCATCGATCGTTGCCGAAGTAATGATAAGACGTAGCTCGGGTCGTTTCGGTAACAGACCTCGAAGATACCCAAGCAAGAAATCAATATTCAAAGAACGCTCATGCGCCTCATCCAAAATGATCACTTCATACTGTTCAAAGAAACGATCACTCTGACTTTCGGCGAGCAAGATCCCGTCCGTCATCAGTTTGATATATGTATTGGGTCGAGACTTATCGGAAAAACGCACCTTGAAGCCAACCTGTTCGCCGAGCGGTACTTTCATTTCCTCAGCGATACGTGCGGCAACGCTTCGAGCAGCGATCCGCCGAGGTTGCGTATGACCAATCATGCCACTCACGCCAAAGCCAGCTTGCAAAGCAATCTTTGGTAATTGAGTCGATTTTCCCGAGCCTGTCTCGCCAGCGACGACAATCACCTGTCGATCTCGCAGAGCCTGCTGAATCTCTTCTCGCTTTTCGTCGATGGGCAGAGAATGGCTGAATTCAATTTGTGGACGGCGTTTGTCACGTTCACCGCATTTTTCGATGGAGCCGTTAAGCTTATTGTTCCAAGCCTCAAACGCCTGCTGATATTGCTGGTGATCTTTGATTTTCCGGAGTCTAACGAGGCCTTTGCGCAGCGAAAATCGATCGCGCATCAGCGCTCGATCAATCATCGGTTCCAGATCCTGCAATCGGTCCATCGTCTCGATTCTGCTTAAAATACAGGGCGTCATTAGCTTCCGCCCCCGGAAGCTATAGCGTAGTCTTCGGCTGTTGGTTAAGGTTTTATTAGTCCAGGTTCATCGTCTATCTTGAATCTTAGTGCCCACTGCCCTCCAGCAACAAATGGAGAATTCAACGATGGCTCCGACACAAAGCTTCCATTCCAAAATTCTGCTGGGCTTTTTCCTTGCGTTGGCCATCCAGATTCAGCCAGCTGCTGCGGACGACTGGCCTCAATGGCAAGGCCCCAAGCGAGACAGTGTCTGGCGAGAATCGGGTATTTTAACGAAGTTTCCCGAAGGCGGGCCCGTCGTCAAGTGGCGAGTGCCGATCTCGGGAGGTTACAGCGGACCCGCGGTGGTCAAGGACCGCGTGTTCGTGATGGACTACGTGACCACCGGTGACCAAACTCCTGACCCCAACAATCGCAACGTACTGGCGGGGACAGAACGAGTCCTGTGTTTCGATCGAAAAACCGGGGAACTCCTCTGGAAGCACGAATACGATTGTCCCTACGAGATTTCTTATCCAGCCGGCCCTCGCTGTACTCCCACTGTCGATGCAAATCTGGTTTATACGTTGGGAGCCGAAGGTGACCTGCGATGCCTGGACGTCGAAAACGGGAACTTAATTTGGGATGTGAATTTCAAGCGAGACTTCAACGCGAAGACACCGCTTTGGGGATTCTGCGGCCACCCTTTGATCGACGGCAACAAAGTCATCTGTATTGCCGGCGGTCCCGATGCGGTTGCAATCGCGCTCGATAAGCGTACGGGCAAATTAATTTGGCAGGCCTTGTCGGCGCAACAACCGGGCTATGCCCCACCGACGATCATCGAAGCGGGTGGCACTCGCCAATTGCTGATCTGGCACTCCGAGTCACTCAACAGCCTGAACCCTGAAACAGGCGATGTCAACTGGAGCGAGCCCTTGGACCCGAACTACGGCATGTCAATCATCACGCCACGTCTGGACGACAATCTATTGTTTGTAGGTGCGATTGTGAACAAGTCGATGGTATTAAGAATGGACAGTCAAAGACCGACCGCAAGCGTCGAGTGGTACGGGCAGAAGGACAAAGGCATCGACCCGGTTAATGCCTCGCCCATTGCCGAAGAGGGCTTCCTTTACGGTGTAGACCGGCAAGGACAATTATCCTGCGTCAAAATGATCAATGGCGAGATCATGTGGCAAACTTTTGAATTGATGCCGGAACAGCGTCGAGCTCAATCAGGCACAGTTTTTTTGGTGAAACATGAGGACCGTTTTTTCCTCTTCACCGACTCGGGGGATCTTGTCATTGCAAGACTTTCGCCGAGCAATTTCAAGTTCCTGGATCGAGCGTCAATCCTGCCCCCCACCGGTGACGCTTTTGGACGGTCCGTATTATGGAGCCACCCCGCCTTCTCGAACCGATGCATGTTTGCCAGAAACGATAAGGAATTGATCTGCATTTCCCTGGAAGCAGGCGAATAGAAAGCGAGCTCAATCGTGCGATTATTGATTCTCATTAGCTGTATCCTAATGACGACGTGGAATGCCGAAACGCGAGGTCAGGACCGATATTCTGCAGCACGAAACCAACTAGTTGATCAACACATCCAGGGCGCAGGCATCCAGAACGCCCAAGTGATTCAGTCAATCCGCGACACACCTCGCCACGAATTCATGCCTTTCAACCAACGCCGTTTGGCCTACTACGACATGGCAGTCCCGATTGGACATGGGCAAACGATCTCTCCGCCCTACATTGTCGCCTTCATGACCGATCGACTTGACCCTCAACCCGATGATCGCGTCCTCGAGATTGGAACCGGCAGCGGCTACCAGGCAGCCGTGCTCAGCCCTCTTGTGAAGGATGTTTATACGATTGAAATCGTGGAACCGTTGGGACGAAAGGCAGCGAAGGTTTTTAAGCGGTTGAAGTACAAGAATATCTACTCCAAGATCGGCGACGGCTTCGTTGGCTGGGAAGAGCACGCTCCTTTCGACAAGATCATCGTAACCTGCTCGCCAGAAAACATCCCACAACCTTTGATCGATCAGTTAGCCGACGGCGGTCAGATTGTGATCCCCATCGGAGAAAGATTTCAACAGACTCTATGTCGTTTTACCAAGCGTGGTGACAAACTCGAGCGAGAACCGCTGGAGGCCACGTTTTTTGTGCCAATGACCGGCCAGGCCGAAGACAATCGGAAGGTCAAAGAAGACTCGTCACAGCCGAAGATTGTCCAAGGGAGTTTTGAACAAACGGCCGAGGGAACGGACCTACCGGAAGGCTGGTATTATCTTCGACAGGGGAAAGTTGAGGCTGAGGCCACGGCTCCTCATGGGGATCGAGTCTTATCCTTTGAGAATCGTGAACCGGGTCGCAGTGCACACGCACTTCAATCGTTTGGCGTGGATGGGTCGCGTGTTGATCGAGTGGCTGTGAATATGTGGATCCGTGGGGAGCAGATCAAAAGCGCTCGTGGCCGAAACCAGAGAGCACGAGCGGTCATCGAATTCTATAGCAGCAATCGCTCCCCCGTCGGCCTAGTCAACCTGGGCCCGTGGACGGGAAGCTTTGATTGGAAACAGGCGTCAAAAAGCATTCGCGTTCCCCCCACTGCTCGACTGGCCGTAATCGGCGTTGGCCTTTTCGGGGCAACAGGCGAGCTATCCGTCGATTCCGTCTCGATCCGGCCAATCTCCGAAGAATAGACCATTCGCCAAGCATCTTTTGACGGCACCTCAGCGCGTCAGCGACTGCAACAAAGTTGCCTGCCCGCGGTACGCTAAGCTTGCGAACTCATCAATCGTCTCGATCCCCTCTTACGTGCGACAGCAACGCATTCACGCCACCCGCTGTGACTGCATCGCGATTGCCGCAATCGGAATATTTTCACAAAACAGAAAAGTCTCTCGAGTTAGGATGCCGAAAGATCCCAAAAGCACGTCTTATCATCCGTTGAAGAGGATTGTTCTCCATGGGCAAAGTTGCANTGATCACAGGAATCACCGGTCAAGACGGCTCCTATCTCGCTGAATTACTCCTTGCAAAAAACTACGAAGTTCACGGAGTCGTGCGGCACACAAGCACTGAAAGCTTTGGGCGCATAGATCACCTACGAGACAGAATTCACCTGCACAATGCTGACTTACTCGACGAGCGTTCACTCGCTGTCTTGATTGAAAAAACAGCTCCGCAGGAGTTCTATAATCTGGCAGCGATGAGTTTCGTACCTGTCAGCTGGCAACAGCCAACCTTGACAGCAGAGGTAACGGGCCTGGGAGCATTACGAGCTCTCGAGGCAATTCGCAGCATCGATTCGAACATTCGATTTTACCAGGCGAGCAGCAGTGAGATGTACGGAGATGTCGTTGAAACTCCGCAGCGAGAAACGACACGTTTCCACCCTCGCAGTCCTTATGCAGTGGCCAAGGTCTTCGCACACCACATCACGGTGAATTATCGCGAGAGCTATGGCATGTATGCTTGCAGCGGAATTCTCTTCAACCATGAATCTCCTCGCCGTGGCCTGGAATTTGTCACGCGAAAGATCACTCACGCCGCCGCTCGAATTAAACTCGGCCTGCAAGACGAGCTGCGTCTGGGCAATCTGGAAGCACGTCGCGACTGGGGTTTTGCTGGCGACTACGTCGAAGCGATGTGGTTGATGTTGCAACAGGACAAGGCCGACGATTACGTGATTGGAACGGGGAAAACCACTCGCGTCGGTGACTTTGTCAATCAAACGTTCGAGTACCTGGATCTCGATCCACAGGATTACGTCAAGATTGACCCGAAGTTCTATCGGCCTGCCGAGGTCAACCTGTTACTAGCAGATCCCTCAAAGGCCCAGTCCGATCTCGATTGGCAGCCTCGGACGCAGCTACGCGAACTCGTCGAGATGATGGTCGACCACGATATGGAGCTTGCTCAGCGGGAATGTGGTCACACAAAATTAGATCTTTCTGGAAAGCGAGCCGCCTGATCACCCGTCCCGCACGATCGCAGATAAGTACGACAACACATTTGAGGAATACGATGACTCCTGCCATTCGAGTAGCAGAACCAGTTCTGGACGGCAATGAAAGCCGTTATGTGATGGACTGCCTCGATAGCAGCTGGATTTCCTCGCGCGGCAAATACATTGAAGANTTCGAGATGAGGATGGCTGCGTTCTGTGACGTTCCACACGCCGTTGCGACGAACAACGGAACGACCGCGTTACATCTCGCACTTGCGAGCCTTGATGTAGGTCCGGGCGACGAGGTCCTCGTCCCCACCTTGACTTACATCGCATCGGTCAATGCCATTCGCTACTGTGGAGCCAAGCCTGTCTTTTTGGATTCGGTTTATCCGGACCTGACTCTCGACGTGAACCAGATCGAGCAGAAGTTGACATCACGGACACGGGGAATCATCTCGGTCCCGCTTTACGGACAAGCAGTCGACTACCACCAACTTGAAGCGATCGCTCGCAAACATGATCTGTTCGTCGTGGATGACGCAGCGGAAGCGCTCGGCACAAAATTCTCTGGCCGGCCAGCCGGCAACTGGGGTACCTGTGCAACCTTCAGTTTCTTCGGCAACAAGATCATCACGACAGGCGAAGGCGGGATGGTCGTCACAAGGGATCGCGACCTCGCTGACCGTTTGCGTTTTCTCCGTGGCCAAGCGGTGTCGCCTGATCGCAACTATTGGCACACAGACGTTGGCTTCAATTACCGCATGACTAATATCGCTGCGGCAATCGGTTGCGCTCAAATGGAAAAGATCGAGACCCACCTGCAGCGTCGTCAACAGGTGGCCCGCTGGTACATCTCACAGTTGGCTCAATACGATTCCCTGATGCAGCTCCCAATTCCCGCCATTGGCACTCATCACAGCTATTGGATGTTCACGATTTTATTGCGACCACAATTAGGGATTTGTCGAGACCGCGTGATTGCGAGTTTGGCGGAAAGAGGCATTGAAACCCGACCGGTTTTCTACCCCGTGCATTGGATGCGCCCCTACCGCGAACACAACGGCAAATACGACGTTGCGGAAACCTACGCGCCCCAAGGCATCAGCCTGCCGACTCACGGACGACTGAATCAAGAGCAGGTGAAGTACGTATGCGAACAATTAGTCGAAGTTGTCGAAATGGAACGTCGTCAAGGAACTGATGTTGATGAATTTCGACGTGCTGCCTGATTTACGACCACCGAACACAGAGATCGGATTGAGATCATACCGTGAAAGTCTTGCTTACCTCTAGCTATGTCCCCTTCATCAAGGGTGGTGGTACGGCCATTGTCGAATGGCTCGAACACAAGCTTGTCGAGCACGGGCACGAGGTGGAAACGATCTTCCTCCCGTTTGTTGAATCGATGGACAACATGTTCAACCAGATGTTGAGCTATCGGCTGCTGGACATGACAGAAAATGCCGATCGAATGATTGCCTTCCGACCTCCGGCTTATCTGCTGAGGCACCCGCACAAAATCCTTTGGTTCATTCACCATTTCCGAACGTTCTACGACCTTTGGGATTCCGGCTATTGCGGGATCCCAAAAACGGCTCAGAACCATGCTTTTCGCCGTCGCCTTATGGATGCGGATACGGTTGGACTGGAAGAATCAAAACACATCTTCACCAACTCGCAAATCGTCTCGGATCGACTCATGGAATTCAACCAGATCGATAGCGAGGTGCTCTACCCTCCGGTCCTGGAGCCAGAACGTTTCTATTGCGAATCCTACGAACCCACCGTTGTTTACATCTGCCGCATGGAAGAACACAAGCGTCAGCATTTGCTGCTCGAGGCGATGCGTTACACCAAGAGCAACGCGAAGTTGATTCTCGCCGGCAAGAGTCATTCTGCCAGCTACCCACGCAAACTGAAGCTAACGGCGATGAAGCATCGCTTGACCAACAAGGTTGAGATCATGGATCGTTGGATCTCAGAGGACGAAAAAAGTCAGCTGTTGGCGCGATGCAGCCTCGCTGCCTATCTTCCGTTCGAAGAGGACTCCTACGGCTACCCCTCGCTGGAGGCACAACATTCCCGAAAGGCTGTCCTCACGACAACGGATAGTGGCGGTGTCCTTGAATTAGTCCGTGACGGACAAAACGGACTGATTACCGAACCGGATCCGCAGGCCCTTGCCGAAGCGATTGACCGAACGGTTCAAACACCCGGGTTTGCAAAACAGATGGGGGAGGAAGGGCCTCATCGTATCGCTGAATTAGGTATCCAATGGGACCATACGATCAATAGGTTAATGGCTGCATGAAAATCCTAGTCGTGAACAACATGGTGCCCTTTATTCGAGGTGGAGCCGAAAAACTGGCGACCAACCTCGTTCGCCATTTAGGGCGATATGGACATGATGCCGAGCTTCTGCGGATTCCTTTCCGTTGGGATCTAGCGAACCGAATGCTGGATGAAATGCTGGCCTGCAGAATGATGCAGATCTACAACGTCGACCGAGTCATCGGACTAAAGTTTCCGGCCTACCTTATTCCTCACCCTCATAAAACTCTCTGGGTCGTTCATCAATTCCGACAAGCTTACGACCTATGGGATTCGGGACACTCGTACCTTTCTCACGATGGAGAGGGTCATCATCTCCGAAACTGTGTTACCGAAGCAGACAACGAATGCTTTGCGGATTCCCAAAGCATTTCGGTAATCTCCCGTGTTGTCAAAGAACGCATGCAACGTTTCAACCGAGTTCCGAGCGAGGTTTTGTATCCTCCTCTGGATGACCCGGAAAAGTTCAACTGCGAGGCCCACGAGAATTACATTTTTTGCGGTGGCCGTATCAACAACATGAAACGACAGCATCTGCTGATCGAGGCGATGAAGCATTGTCGCTCTGATATCAAGCTGCACGTCGCAGGCCCACCGGATAGTCCTGAGGACGGCCAGGAGCTAGAGCGGCTGGTGAAGCAAGCAGGCTTACAGGATCGTGTCATCCTGGAATTCGGGTTCCTTGACCGCGAACGTGTCATTCAACTTGTCAATCGATCGCTGGCCTGTGCTTGCGTCCCATTTGACGAAGATTATGGGTACGTCACCTTAGAGGCGTTTTACGCTGGCAAAGCCGTGATTACAACACACGATGCCGGAGGCGTCTTGGAATTTGTTACTGAAGGTGAAACAGGGACGATTACCGACGCAACCCCTGAAGCACTCGGTGAAGCAATGACTCGCTTCGCAGAGGATCGCCCGGCAACGATCTCCATGGGAGCGGCGGCACGGGATGAAATTCACGACCGCAACATCAATTGGCCATCAACGGTAAAGAAGCTAGTCGCATGAAGATTGCCTGGTACACCCCTTTCTCCGAACATTCCGCCATCGGCCGATTTAGCCAGCGAGTCGTTGCTGCCCTAAGGTCACTCCAGGCCGAAGTAACCGTGGTTCGTTGTGAGCGAAAGACGTCGGATATGCGAGCGATCAGCGCGCTAGAAGACGACAGGGGCTGGGTTTGGGCTGAGGACTTTGGCCGCAACCCCATCAAGAAATTGAATTCTTTTGACATCGCGATCTACAACCTCGGTGATCACTTTGATTTCCACGCGTTTTCCATTCTTCATCAGAAGCGAGTTCCTGGAATCACCGTGTTACACGATTACAGCCTGCACAACGCCTTACACAACTATTGCCTATCCAACGCTGAGGAGAGCAACGATTACCGGGAACACCTCTATTCCGAGTTTGGTCATGAAGCACTCGAGGCGATGGACGAGATGTATCTCCAAGACCAACCGGCACGCTGGTGGAATCAGGAGATCGCCCGGTTCCCACTCTTTCGTTGGGCAATGATGGATACGCTGGGTACCGTCACCCATGCGAACCACTACCGAGGCGTTGTCGCTGACCAGATTGGCTGCCCCACGACGACGATCCCGTTGGCCTATGACGCCATCACGGATGCGAAGCCGGCCGCAACACCTTTGCAGGATCAGAAATTCACCATTATTACTGTCGGCAACGTCAATTCGAACAAACGATACAGCGCCATCATCCGCGCGATCCATGAATCTCCGCTGTTACGTAAACAATGTCGGTACCGTATCGTGGGCAGCTCTGACGACCGGGCCGTCGAGCAACTCCAACAAGAAGTAGAACAACTCGAACATCCGATTGATGTTTCGTTTACCGGTCGCGTCGATCACAAAACGCTTGAGCGCGAAGTATCTCAGGCACACATCATCAGCTGCTTGCGTTATCCCGCGCTGGAAGGTGCATCGGCCAGCGTCATCGAAGGACTTCGCTCGAATCGCCCTGTCATTGTGTCCGACAACGGATGTTACCAAGAGATTCCCGACGACCTTACATTCAAGGTATCTCCCCCGAAGGAACATCAAGAATTGACGCGCCAATTGGAATGGATCGTTAACCATTACGACAGCGCCAAACAGCAGGCAGTGCGAGCCAATCAGTGGGCGACGGAACGTCACTGCCCAAAGTCCTATTCGAGGGCAATGCTGGAGTTCATTGACCTAGTTCTCTACAACGCACCTGTTCTACGCACTTCGGATCGAGTGGCTGCTGCCCTGAAGACGTGGGGAATCGAGGCCAACTCACCCCTGTTGGAACGGATCGACGTCAGCATGCAGGATCTCTTCGGTCGACCGGAATCATCAGCAAAGGCCGCCTGAGAAACAGAGGAAACCATGGACTTTATCGCCAGTGATCGCGTCCGGTCGCGTCTTCACAAGTCGCAGGCCATTGCCAAAACGGCCATGCAACCTGTGTCGGAAAACGCCTATGAGATTCAGTCGATCCCGGTATTTGCCTCGCTAAAGCGTTACCCTATTCGGCGACGAGCGGCAAAATGCACGTTCGATGGATTCCACGAACCAGAATTCGTCGACGGTCGACATTTTGCCTGGACTCAATCGGAATGCATGATTCGATGTCGTTTCTACGACATTACGTCGATCCGTTACNTCTGGCTCGAAATCGCGAATACCCCACCCGGCGGCACTCATATCGACCTGTCCGCCGATGGACAATTGCTTGTGAAACAGCGCCGCGTAAGGGGCAGGTCCACGGTGCGAGCCGTGCTTCCCAGTCTCCGACCCGTGACCAGCCTCGACCTGACAATCTCGTGCAATACGTTCGTACCGTCTGAACACGACCCAAATAGCCAGGACCATCGAATCCTAGGCATTGCCGTGCGAGGAATCACATTCGCAAAACGTCGTTTTCGTTATGCATCTGGAATGTACTTCAAGAAACCCGCTTCCGAACGATTCCGAAGAATCTGGGATTCCCTGACCCGGAAAGCTGCCTAAAGATCGAATTCAACCCTATTGAGCAAACGGATGAAAACAACGGTCATCATCGGCGGCGGTGGTCATGCGAAGGTCGTTATCGAAGTGATGCGCGCGACGGGTGAATTCGATCCTATCGCATGCGTCGCCGCTGACGCACCCGACCAGCTCCTTGGCGTTCCCGTGATGGGTGACGACTCATGTTTGACTGCGCTCCTCGGCTCCGGCATCGTGCACGCGTTCGTCGCCATTGGCAACAATCACCGACGCGCACTCCTCATTGAAAAAGCGCGCAAACTTGGCTTTCAGATTGTCACCGTGGTGAGCCCTGCGGCGATCATCTCGCCATCTGCACGACTCGGACAAGGCGTCGTTATCATGCCTGGAGCTCACATTGGAACCGAAGCGATTGTCGGTGACGGTACGATCATCAACTCGAACTCGAACGTGGATCATGATTGTGTGATCGAGGAAAATTGCCACCTTGCACCAGGCTGCACACTCGCGGGTGGTGTTACGATCCGAAGTAAAACATTTCTGGGCACTGGTGTGTCCGTGATTCCGTACATTCAAATCGGCGCGCGCACGACGGTCGGCGCCGGCTCAGTCGTTATCCGAGATGTACCTGATGACATGACTACCTTTGGAGTCCCAGCCCACCACCAGGCGTTACCCAACGACGAACCACATGGAAACAGCGACTCGGTGTAGATGAAGAATCAAATACCATGAAGAACCTAATGCGGGGCCTGCGAATGGCCCTGAAGTACAAATACTCAATTGCCGCCTCCATTCTGTGCTCAGCAATGGTAGCAGTTCTATGGGGCGCGAATATCACCGCAGTGTACCCCTTCGTGCAGATTGTCTTCCAAGGAAAAACGGTACACGATTGGGTTGACGAGGAGATCGCGAAGGTCGATCACCTAAAAACCTCTGAGAATGCTGACGGCACCCAGGATGACGCCCACCTCGATACAAAACTTGCGAGGCTCGAATACCTCCAGAATCTGTCGAACCGATACGCGCCCAGAGACGCCTTTACGACT
Organism: Planctomycetaceae bacterium; assembly: GCA_002723275.1. Lineage (GTDB taxonomy): Bacteria > Planctomycetota > Planctomycetia > Pirellulales > Pirellulaceae. The sequence goes on along the minus strand of PBNZ01000025.1, from coordinate 18,155 downwards.
CTTCTATGGATCCTAGCCTTCTTGGCCGCCGGAACCCTGATTAAATGCGTTTTCCGAGTTGCCAGCCTTGTCTTGGTCTCACGAGCAGCGGGGCGCACAACTGCCGACCTGCGAAAAGCGTTCATCAAGACACTTCTTTCCGATCGCACGAGACCATTTGAACGCACGAGCGACGTCGCGGTTCGAATTGGCGGAGACATGAATGCGATCGGAAATGCGGTCCAAATCTTGTTTGGAAAAAGCGTCCAAGAGCCATTAAAGATGATGGCCTGCCTGGCGGGTGCCGCGGCGGTCAACTGGCGACTCCTGGTCTTTTCACTTCTCGCGACCCCGTTGGCAACGATCTTGCTGCTGTTACTTGCCAAGTCCATTCGTCGAGCAAGCCTGCGGTCCTGGGATCAAACTCGCATGCTCATGGGTTGCATGCTGCAAACCTTCCAGGGACTCGACATCGTTAAGGCTTACAACATGGAAAGCCATGAGCGTCGGCGTTTCTGGGAACATACCTTGCAGGTCTATCACGAGCGCCAGAAGATTACTTTTTTCAATGGTCTATTGCGAGCCAATAACGAAATGCTCGGGATTGGAATCATTTGTATTTCGGCGCTTGCCGGTGGTTGGCTGGTACTCAACCAACAGACCTCGTTGTGGGGCATTCGTTTGGCGAATCACCCGCCGGACTTCGGCCAGATCATGCTCTTCTTCGCCTTTTTGATCGGATGCACCGACCCCTTGCGCAAAATGGCCGACGTCTACGGAAGCCTTCAAGGAGGCGCCGCCGCAGCCGATCGAATCATGCCATTCATCGATGCTGCTCGTTTCCAGTCGCAGGCAGACGACATCCGAATACGTCACGCTCGACGCCCCATTACTTTCGAGAACGTGCACTTCCATTACACAACCGCCAAGCCGGTGCTGCGCGGACTTTCCCTGCAAATCCGATGCGGCGAAACCCTGGCNGTCGTTGGCCCCAATGGCTGTGGCAAGTCAACACTGATCAACCTTTTGCTGGGTTTCATCACTCCAACGCGTGGCCGCATCCTGCTGGGCGATATGGATATTCAGGAGATCCGCCTGAAGGATCTTCGGCGTCGAATCTCCTTTGTGTCGCAGAAGCCCGTGCTTTTCAACGAGACCGTGCGAAACAACATTCGCTATGGCAGTCGTTCGGCAACCGACAACGACATCCTGCAGGCATCCCAACAGGCACACGCCCACGAATCCATCATGACCCAGCTTGCATTGGGCTATGAAACCATCTGCGGTGACGGAGGCAAAAACCTCTCAGGGGGACAACAACAGCGACTGACACTCGCGAGAGCCTTTGTCCGCGAACCGGACATCCTGATCCTTGATGAGGCCGCGAGTCAAATTGACCCGAAAAGCGAACAATTGATTCGCGAATCTCTTCACCAGTTCGTGCAAACTTGTACAACGATCATGATTACTCATCGAATGTCGACGCTTGAGCTCGCTGATCGAATCCTTGTCATGGAGCGAGGTCGAATGGTCGACATTGGAACGCACGACGAACTGATGGAACGTTGCATCACCTACCAGGCCTTATGCCAGACTCAGTTTCGCAAGTCCGCCTAGCAAATACCGAGAGTCAAAGATGTCATCGAAACACTTTCAACCGCCGGCGAAGCTGAATCGACCAGCAGAGGACAGCTTTGACGAGAGCACACTATCCATCGCTTCCGCTCATCGCGCGACCTATGAAAGGCGGGTGGCTGATGGCATGCGACGAATGCAACAGCGACGAGTCGTCATTGCCGGCCTCGCTCGAAATCTCGCGAAGATTCTTCCTCAGACGATCAAGCGCATTGAATCTCTTGGCGAACGGTTCGCCGACTACCGCGTCGTCATTTATGAAAATGATTCATCCGATCGAACTCTAGAAATCCTGAAATCATGGGCAAATCACAATGCGAAGGTGGTGGTTTGCAGCGAATCTCGCAACGACCCGGTTAACCAACAAACACGTTGCCTCTCTCGTGCTACCCGAATGGCCTACTATCGAACTCAATGCCAGGAGATCATCTCATCACGATTCTCCGATCACGACTATGTCATCCTAGTTGACATGGATCTTGAGGGGGGCTGGAGCTTTGATGGCGTGGCCAATACGTTCGGGCACGATTCCTGGGATTACGTTGGCGCCTACGGTATCATTTTTCGCCGTAACCGTCTGTCTCCAAACTCGGTCGCCCATTATGACGCTTGGGCTTACCGGTACGATGAGGATTTTACGCCACTTTCGACCAAGGAGGTTAACGGGATTCTTTTCAAACGAGGTGAACCCCTTCACCGGGTAACGTCTTGCTTTGGGGGCTTAGGCGTCTATCAAATGCCTGCGTACCTTGCAGGTCGCTACAGCGGCGAAGATGTGGAACACGTAACGTTCCATCGGCAGATGCGAAAGAACGGATTTCGGCGCACCTATCTCAATCCAAGCATGATTACGGTCTACGGGCGAAAACATCGGACCTTTGATCCGCTTGCAGCCAGAGTGCTGCGGGTTGTTGACGCATTACCGGGACGAAACGCAACACGGTGGGAGTACGCCAAACCGGAAGCGGCCTAAACAGTCGCTCACGTTTTATTCCTCGGCCCCTTTTACCTGACCAGGCTTTCTCGATCGCACGACGCGTTGCCGTCTGGGTCGCCGCATCGATCGCGACTTCATCGCAGCGACACACACTTCCTGCCTCTGAAACGCCAACTGTCGACAACGAACGTATTCAAACCCCCAGGAACGAATTCGTTCCAAATAACTGCCTAACTCATCTTTNAACTCAGGCTGCAATAGTTTCAGCGTCAACACCACTCCTCGGATGCGATTGGTGTCATGCGTTACGATGGACTCTACCGTATCAAGCGTGTGCTTTGGAGCAACATTTGAATCGGCAAAGAGCCATTTAAAGTCGCGATATTCTTTTCGACGCACATCACTTCCACGCTTCTTGATGTGCGTGAACTTTGGATGCTGCAACACAACATCAGCCATCTTTGATGGATCGATCCCCGTCACATGAAGATCCGACTCGAGCAATCGCTGACAAGCACCTCCAGGGGCACTGCCGATCTCAACACACTGATCCCCTTTTTCAATGGGGATCCCTGACCACATAAGAGCCTCGTGCATTTTCAGATAGGCACGAGAAACCATCTCCTCGGGAACTCTCACAGGCACAACACCCCCCGGCCATTGTTGTCCAAAACAGCCAACAACGTGCGTCCCAAGCCACCACTGATCGGGCCCTACCACAATGCAATCAAGCACACGCTGGCCGGTCTTAGCCTGCCGGTTGACCTGCATTCTCCCCTGCGACGATGAACCACTCGACAGGGCGTCGACTATCTGCTGACCGATTTGCGTTGTCGCGTCAGTCGGCCCGGGCATCCAACCTCGGTCGCCGGGCAACAGATGATCACGAGGCCAAACGTGCAGGTGATGATATTTCTGAGTTCCGATGAGATTCTTGACTTCGGAGGACTCCCCGGCGGCAACCTGTCCGATCGAAAGCCCAAAGGTCCGTGCAAAAGCAGAACGTAACAGCGGAGCTTTGTCGACTTCCTCGGGAACTTTGAAGGTTACAAACCCTCGCCGCGAGAAGGCGAGTCGCCAAGCAGGGCACTCCTCAAGGACATGTGACTTAAGCACATTTTCAGCACCGGCCTGACAGCACGAAAAAACGAACGAGGAAGACTCGGGATTGGTTGTCATGATTCCAGAACAACAGGGCTTAGGTCGTCAATCGCACGGATGCAACAATCCCGTATCATACGGAAGTGACGCGGAACCCGACAGTACCGACACCATGAATTAGGCGGCGGAACGTTGCTGACGATGATACAACCGCCGCGCTTGCCCTACCCAATCCTGTTCGGCAATTCGATTGTTTCCCAAGCGATTGCCAAATTCGGCGATACAGGTGTGATCCCACTCCATGACCTGAGCAAATGTATAAACGCCCAAAGAATTCAATTCATCATGAATAGCCGCATCCACCCCACGAATCGCCGTCAAGTCGTCACAGCGAAGAGGCGGTGCGGTGAAAAGCTTTCCCAGCAGATGATCGGATCGCAGTTTGATATTTTCATCGGCCCTCACGACATCGTCTCGTCGCTGAACCTTGCGAAAAGAGAATGCAGATTTCGGCGAAGCTGAGGGCGTCAAGGTTTTCCCTTGCGGACTTCGATTCCCCTGCTGTTCCAACATGAGATCCTCAAGATCGCTTAAACGCTGCTGATACAAACGCACCTGTGCCCGCGATTGCTCATAATAGGCCTGAATCTGTCCGAGCTCCTCATTGACCTCGGCAAGTTCCTGAGCTTGTTGTGATTGCGCATGCTGAGATGCAGCATACTGCTTTTCGAGCAACTCGCATTGCTCGCTGATTCGAGTGAAATCGGAGGCCAACTGCTCTTGCTGCCCCGACTCTTTCTCCAGCGCAACAATCGCATCATCCTTTTGTTTTTCCAAACCACGAATGGAGTCAAGTCGTTCCGACAGCTCCGTACGTAACTCGATCACGATTTCGCGGGTCGAAGATTCGGCAATCAATGCCTGCTCTCGCTCCACTTTCGCCTGCTTCAATTCACTCAGAGCATTTCGATGCTTCGAATCGAGTTCGACCACTTCATCATCCACACCTTCCAATCGCTCACGGTCAATCTGCAATTGAGCAATCTCCTCATTGGCATCCGCCAATGCACGTTCTAGAGACTCGCGACGTCGAGCGTGCTCTCGAACCTCACCCTCGAGCTCTGCCTTTTTGTTTTTGAAATCGAGTAATTGCTCCTGTAGCCCATCCTGTTCTACGCGTGCCCGCTCCAACTCATCACGTAAAGCCTGATCATCCTGGCTTGCGACCGCTTGCTCGCGCAAACAATGGATCTCATTCTGTCGCTCGTCGAGCTCATCGATTAGCCGATCTCGGTCTTCTCGCAAAGCCTGTGCTTCGTCAGCATGTAACTGAAGTCTGCCAAGATCCTCCAGCGCCGCCCCAATCTTTGCAGAGAGCTCTTGTGATTTTTCAATCTGGACGGAAAGCTCAACAGCATACTCATCATTACCAGATTTCAAGCTCTCGTTCTGGCTCTGAAGCTGATCAATCTTTTCCTGCAGTTCCTGCGTGTCTGCATCCGAACGACTTTGGACTGTCGCGAGCTCTGTTTCAACATCACGACATTGCTGTCGCCATTGCTCAACCTCTGCCTTCACCACATCCATTTGTCGATCGTAGTCTGTGGCTTCGTGATCACCCACCTGAAGCTGCTCGATCAACGCCTCGCATTCCGCAATCCGCTGCAATTGCTCATGCCGAGATTCGAGTAAGGCATCGTTTTCTTGTTTTTGAGCCACCAGCGATGACTCCGCCTGTTCAGCGCGTTCCTGGAGCTGTCGCTGCTGAACCAGAGCAGCCTCGACCTCTGATTTTTGCGAACCAAGGGTAGACTCAAGCGTCTCTGCATGCTGTTTGACGCTCATGTTTTCCGATTCAACAGAAATTCGGAGCTGAGCCTGTTGCTCAAGTTCACTTTGCAACTCGACATTGATTGAATCGGACTTTTCTAAATCTGCAGCAACCGACTCATAAAGCTCTTCACGCTGACCAAGACTCTCCGACAACTGGCTGTTTTCCTGACGTGCGACTTCTAGGTCGGTTCTGAGTTCAACAATCTGTTGATTGGCATCGGTGAATTCGCGAGTCTGGATGCTTAACGAAGAGTTAAGCTCATGGATCTTGCGTCTCAAATCATCTGCCAGGTTTTCTTGCTCGTCTCGATAGCGATACCAGATGATGTGTCCGATTAACACGCCAACGAAGACGAGAAAAAACGCTGATACGAACGGAATCGTCGTATAGGGAATCATGATTTTCTCTCCAAGGAACGATGCTATGACGACTGTTTTACACAAGCCTTTGAAAATAACGAAGACGAGTTATTGCTAGCAATAAGAGGCATTCAAAGGCGACTGGAGATCACCAATTCAGCCGGTGAGCCATCGAACTCCCATCCATTGCCATCCAAATAGGCGGCATGGCGCCATTACAACTAGCGTCTGCTTTTAAGTGGAGGGGCGGGTGATTTACCGAGCCTGGGGCAAAAGCCTTTTGAATCCATCCACGGCAGGTTGCAGGCGGCTACAGAATCGCCAGTGGGTCACGACGTGTTTCCATCGTGCCTCGCGTCACACCGACACGATTACTGGCTTTCAACCTTTTCCAGACTTCGCCAGGATCCGTACGACCATCGAGCAGATCTTGGTAAAGGGAGATTATCAAGTCTACCGTTTGCGGAGTTTCGTTCCCGAGTAATTCAACACGGAATGCGGAGACGCCTTTGCGAGTCAGTTCTGGGACAATTTCCGCGGCACTTTGCGGTTGGGCATTAAACAAGGTATTTCGACAACCAACATCGGCAGTCAACAGATGCTCCATCCCTACACGATCCCGGAGATGGACCTCATGTACATCACAGGGTCGTCCGCAGTTCGTTTTATTGGTCCCCGGTGAAAGGACGGCACAGAAAACACAATGCTCCATATGAAACATGGGCATATGTTGATGAATCACGACTTCCAACCATGCTGATGGAATGGCATCAACAAGTTCGAAGACCTGATCTCGATTCAAGTCATAAGAAACGGTGATGCGTCGCACGTCGAGCTTGCGGATGAATTCAGCCGTCCATTGATTGGACACATTCAAAGCAAAGTCGGCATAAACGGGCAGTTTCTGACGCGAGAAGAAATCGATTCCCGCGAAATTGCGCACCAGAATTCCATCTGGTTCAGCAGCGGCAATTTTCCGAAAGATCCCATTTTCGGACGGCTTGTGGATGCGAGGTGTGGCGAGAAGGAGTTGCGTTTGCGTTTGCCTCGCTTCTTTCGTCGCCTGTGCATACTCGCGAATGTGCGTAAAGTCAGCCACGACGTTCCTACATTCCATCTCGAGAAGTTGATTCAGTTGAGACAATGACCGGCAGAGAACGGTCAAGGCGGTGGTATTCGTGGACGGCTCCTGAACGCCATCTTCCAGCGTCAGCTTTCCATCACGGTCATAGATTTTTCGCACAGGCCGTGACCGCAGAGCCGCATTGAGCGCCTCCACCATTTGTTTTCGCAACTTGCCCATGAGGCTCAAAGGAACCATCGGCGCATCGACTATTTCTGCTTCGAAGCCCTCCAATCGGTAAACCGTCTGTCCGAGACGATCAATCTGCTCTTTTAGATTCTGCGTGTTAGCAGGATGTTTCTCCGCCTTCTTCAGGAGATCTTCGCCTCGACATTCGACGAAGCGGCCGCCCGGTGCTCGAATCTGGACCTGCAGAGGCTCACCAACGGCAGCTCTGAGTGACACGTCGATCGGCACTCGACGTTGCGGCTTGCCCGAAAATGACTTCTTCAATCGCCGGGTTAATTGTGGATCGTCTGTTTTCCACAACTGCTGCCCCACAAAAAGATCCGAAAAATCGATCGTTTGTCGTCGAAAGGCCAATTCGACAACCTCCTGCGGCGCCGCCTCAGCGACGGATTGACGTTGTCGAAAGATTTCAAAGACACGCCCCCCCTGCTCTTGGTTGGCCGCGCGATCACCGTCAAAAACAATGCCATCTCCGACTTTCAGGGATCGCGACAACTCAACCTTCACACGACTCTTTCCGACCTCTTGAATCTGTCCTAGCAAGACACCTCGCTTGGAGGAACTCAATCCAGGGACGAGCATTTTGTGGTCGCAGCCGCTCAACCAACCTGGCGAGAACCCACGGGAAAATGACAGCTCCATCTCTTCAACTTCTTGCTTATCAAGATGGACCGCTCGAGTTGCTATCGCGGAATCGATCGCTTGACGATAATGGCGAGTCACATTCGCCACATATTCAGGAGTCTTCAATCGACCTTCGATCTTGAAAGAGATAACTCCTGCTTCGATGAGTTCGGGAATCAGCTCAAACGCCGCCAGATCCTGAGGACTCAACAGATATTTCACATCCTCCAGCTCGACATCCTCTCCGTCGCACATCAGGTCGTAGGGAAGTCGACAAGCCTGGGCACACTGTCCTCGATTTGCACTTCGCCCGCCAAGAGACTCACTCGTGAGGCATTGACCTGAATAGGCAACGCATAGGGCACCGTGACAGAAGACCTCTAACGGGAGTTCTGATTCCGCGGCAATCCGTTTAATCTCTGATATCGACAGTTCGCGTGCGAGCACCACCCGGTCGATTTCGACTTCGGCGGCAACCTTAATACACTCTGCACTGGTGAGCGTCATTTGTGTCGATGCATGAACCGACATCTCGGGACAAATTTCACGAACGAGTCGAGCAACCCCAAGATCTTGAACGAGAACGGCATCAACACCAGCCTGGGCTACCTCCGTGATAATGCGAGAGCATTTTGAAAGCTCACCGGGGAAGACCAACGTATTGAGCGTCAGATATCCATTGACGCCACGACCGTGCACGAGATCCATCAGTTCATCAAGGTTACCCAGAGAAATATTCGTGGCTCGAGCTCGAGCGTTGAGTCCTTCGTCCAGACCAAAATAGATTGCGTCAGCACCATTTTCGATTGCCGCCCGTGCACAAACGAGGTCACCCGCCGGTGCGAGCAACTCGATGGGAGAGTTCGATTTATCTGATCTGATCGTCATCCAACGCATCTGATACGCGAGGTCATTGACCGGGCCAACATTCCCGAAAACGATTCGGGCCAGTGTGCCTTCGACACAGTCGTGAATTCTGTTCTAGCCCCCGACTGGCAATACCGCCAGGGGGCAATTCAAACAGCCGCCCAACAGGATGCAAAAACACCACATCGCGTCGCAATCACGCCTCGAAACCCATCTTCATGGCCGCGATGTCGACAAACTCCAACGTTGTTGTCCACCTGTCACCTCGACGATGGCCGGAACGTTGTCGCCCACTCACTTCCCTCACGACAGTCCACCAGCGGTGCTTCACAAAGTGGCGCTGCCAGCCAGGAAGAACCTTGGAATCGTTTGCCTCCTTCGGCTTTCTGAAGTAGTTTTTCAAAGCATCCCTTCTCTTCTTCCTTTCCCGTACGAGTACCAGAGCCATGCGCAGCGCTTTCTCAGCGTCGCCGAGGAGACTTCCCGCCGGGTTCGCAGGTTCCCGAAATCTCTATATCGAAAACCTTGAGGACCGCCGTCTGCTGGCGACTCTCACACTAACAGCCAATGAACAGCTGCTCGTCGAACTCATCAATCGAGCTCGACAGGATCCTCTTGCGGAAGTAGCAAGGACGGATGGTATCGCGGATCTAAACGAAGGACTTTCGTCGGGGTCGATCAATTCGGATGCCAAGCAGCCACTGGCTTTGCATCAGGCGTTGATTAACGCATCCGGAGAACATTCAGATGACATGTTGAACCGAGATTTCTTCAATCATGTGAATCCGGACGGTGATTCGCCGTCAGATCGCGCTCAGGCGGCTGGGTACCCAGGCGGTGCTGGTGAGAACATTGCCTGGGGTGGTTCCACCGGAACGATTGATGAAATCGACCATGTCTACCAGCGTCATGAGGCTTTGTTCTTAAGTCCGGGCCACCGCCTCAACATTATGAATGACGATTACCAGGAGCTGGGGGTGGGTGTGAGATACGGGATATTCACATCCAGTCGCGACTGGAACGCGAGTATGGTTACGGAAATGTTCTCTTACCGCTTCGACAATCCATACCTCACCGGCGTCGTTTACACCGATACCGTCAAAGAAGATGACTTTTACACGGTTGGCGAGGGAGTTGGGAATATCGTGGTCACTGCAGTGGACGACAATACCGGCGTTACTTTTGTGGAAACGACAGGAGTCTCAGGCGGTTATTCTCTGCAACTACCCGCGGGAACCTACACGGTGACCGCGACCGGTGACGGAATTGACGGCGAATTCCGAGCCACCGAGGTGATTATCGGTCAGGAAAACGTCAAATTAGACGTGATCACCACCGACGTCGTGGCACCGATTGAAATCAATGGTGCGTCTCTGGTCGGCCTTGCCGACGGCCAGCTTTACCGTGCGGACTCCACGGGTGACGACTTTGTGATCTCGACGTGGGACGCTTGGCCCGACCAGGAGGGCTGGGAGGACGTGCAACTGGCCGATCTCGACGGCGATGGAGCCCATGAAATCGTCGGACGTCGTTCCAACGGTGAATGGTGGGTGACTCGTGCCGCTGGGGACGGCAGTTATGTGACTGAACAATGGGGCATCTGGTCGTCGGCGATAGGTTGGGTCGACGTTCAGGTCGCCGACATCAACGGCGACAAACTAGACGACATTGTGGGCCGTACAACAACAGGGCGATGGTGGGCCGCTATTTCGAACGGCGACAACTTTACGAATGAATACTGGGGCCTTTGGTCCCGGTCTCAAGTGTGGCAGGACGTCTTGGTAGGAGATTTTAACGGTGATGGCCGCGACGACATCGCGGGTCGCGTGAATGACGGAAGCTGGTGGATTGCCAGTTCGACCGGGGACGCGTTCGAAAACGAAAAATGGGGGCGATGGTCGACTCGGGTTACCTGGACGAACGTCAACGTAGGCGACTTCGACAACGACGGACGCGATGACCTACTGGGACGAGCGAATTCATCGTGGTGGATGGCACGATCCAATGGCACCGCTTTCACCAACGAAAAGTGGGGAGTTTGGACGACGAACATCGACTGGCAGGATATTTCCGTCGGAGACTTCGACAATGATGGCCGAGACGACATCATTGGACGCGACGGCGGCGCCTGGTGGGTCGGACGTTCGGACGGGCAAGCATTTCAGAGCAGCCGCTGGAGCCAATGGAGTAACGCCGTCACCTGGTCTGGAGTGCGCATCGCAGATTTCAATAACGATGGCCGAGACGACATTGTCGCTCAAACGAATAATCGCCTCTGGGTCGGCACCTCGACGGGCGATGGCTTTGACACCACCGCATGGGGAATCTGGCCGAACGAAGCCTTTGATGCCTACTTTGCCGACCTCGTCTCCTGACCTGGCGTGGTGATGGATGGAAGCATCACTTCAACACGATTGCACGAACACAAAGAAGACGATAATCGACAAGAATCCAATCAGCCAAACCCATAGCGGCGGACCGTCGCCGTCGTTGTAACCTGGCTCGGGCATGGGGTCCTTCCCTGACTTAAATCAAGTCTTCGATCTTCAATTCTTCGTTTTCCATCAACTCTGACGAATGCTGCTCATCCAAGTCAGAGAAAACCAGATCTCGTGCCTGCAAGTCAAGGTCGGAAGCAGCTGGTTGATTCGAAATTAGAGTTTCGACTGCAACCCGCTCTTGCAACCGGTTCGACGAATGATCGGACTCGACCATCGACTCGATTGCAGCGGCAACGCCAGCCTGCGGTCCCCGAGCTACCTGGTAACTGCCATATTGGAATGCAATGACAAGGTCAGACGTATCAAACTCGCCATCAGCGTTCCAATCACCTTCGCCCCAGGTCGAATTACCAGCGACACCATCTTCGTACTCTCCAACCTGGAAAACAGCAACCAGATCGGTCGAGTTAAACACTCCATCAAGATCCGTGTCTCCAACGGGAACCCGCATGATCGTCGTCACGAAGTCCAACAGATCGTCCGAATTCACTTGGCCATTGCCATCGAAGTCGAACTGAGCATCCTGGGCTTGGACTCCGGCGCCCACCAAATCAATATCGGCGATATCAACGACACCATCCTCGTTAACATCAGCGGGATTTGCACCGAAGGACGCCTGCCCCGGATTGGCACTCGCCGCCGCCCAACTTCTAACGAAGTCACCATAAGCGTCGGGCATAATTCGATGGAGCGAACTCCCCTGCCCGTCAGCATCTGCCGGCCAAGGAGAATCGTCGTCGTATCGCACCCGGTCGACGAGAATGAACTCGTTCTCGACGTCGGCAACAGGACGCTGCAATTCGAGATTCTCCCCTCCATTATCGAGCACGCCACTAAAAGGCCCGATTAAAATTACATTCTCCGCAATGCCATAGTTATTGCGGAACGCCGCGGCGGTTTCGCCATTGGCCGGATCAAACGGCACAATCACAAGACCTGAATTGGCTCCCACGGTTGTACCCTGAGGGAAGGTGAATTCGACGGCTCTATCTAGTCGCCACCCGCTCAAATCAGCTGGTGTTCCAGTAGGATTCCACAACTCAACAAATTCCATATCATCCGCCGTCAAATCACCGTCCGGATCTTGCGGATTATATTGCAACTCACTGATAATCGCTCCGTTGAGCAAGGGGCCGGCATTAGCGGCTCCGAATGTCGACGAGACTTGAGGGAACAATCGACCAGTGCCATTATCCCACCGTCCGAGGGAAACTCCTGTTTCTGTCGCCAAGAAACGGAACGAGTCGACGAATCGTTGCGGTCCGCTTTCATCACCAGCGAGCAGCACGACATCGTCATTTGCTTGACCCTTGAAGCCGAACCCAAGTTGGATCTCATCGATGACGACGTAATCGCCAGGATTGAGTACGGGAACGTCAGCTGCAAATTGGAATTTTGCGAGACTGTTCGGGTTGTCGGTCAAAAACCATTCGCTGATATCGACGGGCTGATTGGACACATTCAACAGCTCGACTTGATCAACCTGCGGCGCGTCGGAGTTCGTGAGAATCTCATTGACAACTACGTCGGGTGCAAATGGCTCTGAATCGCTCCCGGGCGATCCTCCCACCAAATCACTGGCTCGCCAATTATTGCCGAGATTTGCATCCAACGTGGCATCCAGAATCACCAGCGAGGAGCCATCACCGTCAGCACGCTCGGGCCAACCGGCTCGATCGTCGTAGGTCACCTGTCGGATCACACTACCATCAGCCGCAAAGAGGCTGATCGTTTCCCCACCATCGCCGAGCCGACCACCGGTCCAAACACCGGCTTCGCCTCCGAGTCCGTTGTCTCCAAGTGCAATGGCCGGGGAATCCCCGTAGCGTCCTATAAAGGCTTCTCGATCGCGAACCACCACTCGATGGGCACCAGGCGCCAGCACGTCCGGGGCAAAGTCAAAGCGAATGCCTTCTGAATCACCCTCGACAAGCGTCTGCTTGAACTGGACACCCGATAGATTAATTGGGTTTTTGCTGATATTTTTAACTTCGATGAATTCAAACGCATTGCCACCGACATCAGGTTCACCCTGCAGAGCCCCGTGTGGGTTGTAATTAATTTCGGTGATCGCCAGGTTTTCAGCCGATGCGGCGATTTCGAACACGAATGTCGCGTCGGTCAAGGCAGACCATTCCGAGTTACGAAGAATCCTCGCCTTCACCTGCGTTTGGCTTGTTAACGGCAGCGGCGTGCCGTCGTAGACAATCGCCCCCGGAGCGACCTCGCCGCCTTCCTGACGAGGATCAGATCCGTCGAGTGTATAGACCAGCTGCCCGCTGTTTCCTGAATTTGGATTTTGGAAAGTGACCGAATCACCGTTGGCGATTAAGCCACCGTGCTGGCGTGCATCATTCACCAGGAATTCGGGAGCATCGGTATCCGGATAAAGATTACTGCGTCGGAAATTGCTGATGACATTGTCCGTCCGAACGGGGAAGTAATCCCGCATCAATCGATTTTGTTCATCAATCCAATGATCGTCACGAGTAAACGGTTGCGATTGTCGCGTATCTCCCCAGCGAGCCGACTCGGCAACAATCGCCAAATCCAACTGTTCTGCTCGATTCATCCACAAAGCTGCCGCGTTTTCCGGTGTAAGAGGCCCATCGTTATAGAGCAAACGATGAACATGATCCGCGAAGCGAATTCGATACTCCTCAATATCATCGAGTTGACCGCGTAATCCGTCCAAGTCAGAAACGGGTTGCGTCCCACGTTGACGGGGATTCTCGAGAATGCGTTCCACATCCCACATGAAATAACGCCAGGGAGCATTTGCGGATCCACCGCCCGCCGCACGCCAATTTCCGTCACTCTTGAGATCCTGATTACCACCATAGAGCTGAACGATGTTGAACAGGATATGGTTATCGATATCCAAGACCTGCTGAATTCGTTCCCAATCCTTGCTTCGAACGATTGTTCGCATCTCATCATAAGAGTCCCGAGTTCCATCCACGGGAGAGTTCGCATTGCGCGCGTCATATTCCAAGGAATCGCCACCCAAATATTCGGCCATATGGCTGGCATCTTGACGTTCATGCATTTCATAAACGCCCCAGTAGATTCCATTCAAGTAGAGATGCACATAGGAACCGTGCCCTGCAATCGCATCCCCCGATGCCAACATCGCATCTCTGGACCACGCCTCGCGGATCATGGAGGCACGCCTTCGCTGCTCTCCACTCCAATGAATCCAGGAGTTGTTGTAACGGGCACGAAGGTGAATGGAGTTGAACGTCGTTACGGGCGAATCCTCGTAGAGAGGGAATTCAAGGTTCGACGCACCATAGTCTTCACGGAACCGCAAACTCATTGAATGCTTGACGTGATCGACACCGCGACTGGCGCCACCCTGCATTCTCGCCCCCGCATCAATTTGAAAACCAACCGTACCATCAGGGAAAATCAGTTCTGCCGACGCGGCTTTCTCTGCCGTTGACCCAGGATTCGAATACAACCCGTTACGGCCAAAAACATCATCTTGATCCAGCGTCATCGACAACGCCGGCAAAGCCAACAGGGCATCTAACATGCGACCGGAATAGGCTGGATCGTTAATGATCTCCGGATCCATTTCATAATTGGATCGAGCATTTCGCCACCGATCAGGAAAACTGATCTGCTGATCGCTGGGTCCCGTCGTCGGTTCACCAGGTTGGCTTACGACTTGATCGAGATAGATATAAGTCTGAGTGTCCACATTCGAGGGAAGGAAATCTCCAAAGAATGCAGCCGCCCTTAACGTCGTGGTTCGATCAATATTAATGGGTCCGGAATAAACGAAGCCATTCGACGCAGTTGGCGCACTTCCGTCAAACGTGTACCGAATTTCTGCGCCTTCCGTCCTGGAATCGATTTCCACCGATACCGGTTCACTGTAAACCCCGCGGTCCACTGAGAATCGGGTGTCTCCGACGAGACCAGGATAGATACCGGTATTGTCGGCGCCGGGTGTTGCAGCCGTCAGATATCCCGTCGTTCCGTTTGCGGCAATCCCGTATGAAACGCCCGGTCGTTGATCCGGATACGAGTTTGCATACTCATGCAAAACAACACCGTCAGGCGATGCAATCGCCAGATATTCCCCGTCGAGGCTAAGCGAGAAATTGGTGTGATACCTGCCCGTTTCATCAAGGTCCGGGTTGGTCACATTCAGCCGCGATGGATAGACGACAAGATAGCCATTGGCGGCGATCTCGGTTCCAGCGGGAAATGCCCATTGATTCAGATTCGAATCATCATCGGTCAGAAAATAACCACTCAGATCAAACGAAGAGTTGGAAAGGTTTTTGATTTCGATCCAATCGGGTTGACTCCTCTCACCACGGAAGGAACTACCGGTATCCGTTCGGAGTCGAGTCTCGAGATCAAGATTCGCAGCCATGAATTCACTGATCTGCACCGGAGGTGCTCCGATCAACAAAGACACTTCTGTCACATCCGACTCCAGCTCGCCATCGGACGCGCGGTAGGTGAAGGTTTCAGTCCCTGTAAAGCCCTCCGCAGACGCGTAACGAAAAGAACCATCGGACTGTAGCTCCAACGTTCCCGTGGCAGGCCCGTCAACGAGTACCACTGTCATCGATGAGGAATCGATATCAGTATCGTTCGACAGCAGCCCCGTGCCCTCCGAAACGTTAATTTCCTCGCCCGGACTCAAGAAGTAGCCATCGGGCAGTGCAATTGGCGCGTCATTCACGGGCTCCACCCTAATGATTGCCGTGGCGATCTCCGATTCATCAATCCCATCACTTAAACGATAGGTGAAGGAGACCTCTCCGTTGGAGTCAGGAACCGGTGTGTAGGATACCGCCCCATCTTCTCCCAACTCCAACGCCCCCTCAGCCGGCCCTTCAACAAGACTAACGACAACCGAATTCCCATCCGCATCGGTATCATTCTTCAAAACGCCCTCGGCCGCAGATAGCACAAGCGACTGATCCTCGTTTACTGAGAACCGATCGTGTTCAACAACGGGCGGCGTGTTTACGGTAATCTCGACCTGCTGCGCCGCAGAGGTGCCGACGCCATCATTGATCTTGTAGGAGAATGTGACCAGTCCGGCGAAGCCCTGCGGATCATAAGTCAATCCACCATCTGCCTGAAGATTCAAGCTTCCCGCATTGACATCATTCACCAAGACGGCCGTCAAGGTAACTCGATCGGGGTTTAAATCATTCGCCAGAATGCCAATGATTGAGGGAACCTGCAGGACTTCCGATGGTAACATCTTGAATTGATCCAACTCAGGTACGGCAGGATCATAAGCTGGCGTTACCTCCAACGTGACTACCACGGGTTCCGAATTACGGATATCGTTGGCGGCATAGCTAAACTGGTCGGTTCCGAAAAAGTTCGCTCGTGGCGTGTAAACGAAACTACCTGTTGCCTGGAGCGATAGCTCGCCTTGCTGCACATCGCTAATCAATACGGCTGTTAACGGATCGCCATCAGCATCCGTATCGTTTGCCAAAACGCTGGTCGGCGAAAAGAAGAACGAATCCTCTCCCAAGGTGTAACTGTCCGCCGTCGCCACCGGCATTTGATTGTCGTAATAAGAGTTAAGATCTGAATCGAGCTGACTGATTTCTTGCGCAGAAAGAGCGCCGTTATAAACTCTTACTTCCCCAATATCGCCCGTAAATCCATTAGTGCCTGTCTGCACTGCCCCGATCACAAAGTCAACGACGTCAGATCGGTTCTGCGCGCTTACATCCGCGCGACTACCAACATTGTTCGCATCCACGTAAATGGTTAGATTACTGGATTGTCGAACGACGACTGCTGTGTGCAACTGACCGTCATCGAATCCGCTCTGCGTGGAGTAGAGAGATTTCGGTTGGGCAAACAAACTTTCACCAAGTCCACTAGAAATCTTTCCATCCGCATTGATCGTGACGCCCCAGTCCGTCGTGAAGCCGAGCTGACTGCCGTCGACCAAACCAGTATTGGCAAACCAATTGCCCTCTCCACCCACGAGATCATTACTGTCGCTACGGAAGGTTACCGCAATTGAATAATCCTGGGCTTGCTTAAGAGGACTCACGGCATCATCAACGCGGAAAAAATCGACGCCATCGCCTGCCGAAAACCTTACAACCGGCCGGCCTCCAATACCATCGTGTATAAGAACAGGCTCCCCATTCCCCGTCGCAACAGTCCCCACTGCGTTATCATTCCAACTGGAAACGACTGCCCCATCTGCGACCGTATCCTTTAATTCACTTGCCCGCCAATGGGCGACCAGATCACCTGCCAGAAGAATACGACTCTCGAGTTGCTCTAATCTTCCAGCCAACGTTTCTCGAGTCGTTTTCGCGTATTTCCGCCACCTCATAATGGTCCGTCACCCTTTCAATTCTATAGCCGACACGTCACGATTGCTTGTCAAAGCTCACCCACGAAGCGCAATGACAGACACTGAAAAACGCCAGAACAGGCGATCACAAGATGCTCCACCATCCTAAACCAGAGGAACGATGGTTGCCACTTAATTTGCCCCACAAGAACTACGTGAAGAAAAGTTGGCGCAAAATTTCCCCCAGGCCTGTCTCGAGACGTTTCGATGGCCTAGAAATCGTATCACCACCGAACCGAGGCTCGCGGAAACTCTACCAACTTAGTGCGCTCTTTCGGATTGATTCGGTCGGTAGAAGCGGCCTCCTTTGTCGACGCAATTTCAAACTACGCCTGATCCCACCGGAGAGATTCTTGATCAACATTCAAAATTGCATCACTGAACGCTGAAACATTGTGTTCACGTCTAGTCAGATCTAGTTCTCATTCAGCCCAACGCCGACACATCAGCCGCAAAATTATCTGCTCAGACGGCTGAACGTCGCCCGATGCCTCTCGCAATGCAATTCGCCTTGGTTTCGTCAGACAAGGCCATTCCTCACACGTCTTTTCTTCCCTCGTCTTCATCCTCAAGCTCTTCATCCTCAAGCTCTTCATCCACGAGCTCTTCATCCTCAAGCTCTTCATCCACGAGCTCTTCATC
>PBNZ01000024.1 GCA_002723275.1 Planctomycetaceae bacterium | reverse complement strand
ATGAGTTTCCCCACCGAAATTCAGGACATTACCCCTACGTGGCTCACAGCAGCTCTGCACGATCACGGAGTGCTGCGGGATCCGGAAATCAGCTCGATTGAAACGCAACTCATTGGCGCAGAATCGGGTTTCCTAAGTCGTGTGGCACGAGTGACGGTGGAATACACTCGTCCGCAAAACGACGCCCCTTCGACCATGGTGGTTAAACTGCCACCACCGCCAGATCCCGATCAAGACGAAGCAGACGATCTCCATCCTTTCGCCCGCGAGATCAGTTTTTATCGAGAGGTTGCCCCCACGGCGCCGTTGCGGCTTCCGCAGATCTACGGAATCCCTGAGGTTGCCGACTCCTCGGCACTCATCATGGAAGACTTGAATGGGTGCCGGATGGGAGATCAGGTCAAGGGCCTGCATACCGAACAGGTAAAACTTGCTGCACGATCGATCGCTCGACTTCATGCGCAGTACTGGAACAATGCGGCACTCGACGCTCTCAAGTGGATGCCCTTCGGAAATCATATCGAAGTGAATTTCTCGACGCGATGGCCGGACTTTATTGGCTATTATGGTGGCGATTTACCACCGGCGGCGGTACAGATCGGGGAACGACTTTGCGAAGCCGTTCCCAAGTTATTTGAGCGCATTGACGCTCGGCCCAGAACAATTGTCCATCAGGATTTACGGGCGGATAACCTTGCCTTCTTCGACGACGAAGCGGGGCGAGAAGACATCGTCATATTTGATTGGCAAATCGCAGTGCGCAGCATGGGCGCTTTCGACGTTGCTCGGTTACTCGGTGGCAGTGAATTACCGGAAGAACGCCAAGGGCACCAACTCGAAATATTGCAAGCATGGCACCGGGCCTTGATCGACGAAGGAATTACTAATTATAGCGAAGCCGAAGCGGTGCATGATTTTCGGTTGGGAACGCTGGCTGCGTTGTGCTATCCCGTCCACTTTTTCGGAGATCCACCCTCGCCTGAAACACGCACCGCGCGATTATTCCGCGCGATCGCGAGTCGACTGTTTCATTCAGCCGCGGAAATCGACGCGATTTCCAGCCTTGATTGACGACTCCCTCTGTCTCTTCGTAGCGTGATCTATCGCATTGATTCTGCCTAATCTTTTGCCCACTGAGATGAAAATGGGTTAGGATAGCGCGGTCCATTACCCCACCAGGAAAGTCAAGAAGATGAATTCATGCCGATCCCTACAGACAGGTCGTTTTACCAGTCTCTTACTGCTGTTGCTGACGATAACCCTGGCCTCGGCACAGGAAACTAGCGAGGCCACTGCTGACGAACCGCGTCACTGGCTGTGGTCAACGGCCCATGCGATTCCGGACGCAACGACGAGCGAACAGAGCGGCTATTTTGCGTTGATCGAAGGGCTCAATGAACGCATTTACGTGGGCACCGCCAAATACGGCGACAACGCGTATCTGATCGAATTCGACCCAGACCCAGAAACGATGCGCGTGGTTGTCGATGCGGAAAAGGAGATCGGGGTCGATCTGAAAGGCTTTGCGGCTCAAGCCAAGATCCATAGTCGCAATAATGTCGGCCGCAGTGGCANGATTTATTTCGGAACGAAACAAGGGTACATCAAGACTGGCTCAAACGAGACGCTTCAGGATTATCCGGGTGGATATCCCATGGTGTATGACCCAAAAACAGAAACCACCAAGGTCTATGATATCCCGATCAAACATCAGGGAATTATAAGTGTGACTCCGGATGAATCTCGGGGGCTCGCCTACATTTCGACATGTTCCGACGAACGTCCGGTTGAAAGTTCGCACTTTATGGTGCTGAACCTGGACACCGGCAAATACCGAGATCTGATCGACACCGAACATATCTACGCATTTATCGTCGTCGATGCACAGGGCCGAGCCTACCACCCGCTCCGAGGCGGAGACATCGCTCGTTATTCGCCAGACACCGGAGAATTAACTCGTCTACGGCAGACGATTGACGGCAAACCTCCGACCGAAGCGTCTTTCCTAGCGACGGAGCACAGCCATCCGATCAACTGGGAGGTGAGCCCTGACCGGAAGACACTCTACGCCTTGGCCATGAGCGGGAATCAGCTGTTCGCGTACGACTTAGATGTTGAGGGGGACGTGCTTGCCGGAAGATCGCTCGGTCCCCTCGTCCCCAATGCCAAACAGACAGATTGTCGGGCGATGTGTGTGGGTCCGGATGGGACCGTTTGGGCGGGTGTGATGGTGACGGTTGAAGGCCGGCCTCAGTTGCCACATTTGGTCAGCTATACTCCCGGGAACGATGCGCCGGTCGACCACGGCCCTATCGCGATCGAGAATCCCGATTACACCAGCTTCGAAGGTGAATACAAACACGGCGTCCACCGCCCTTTCAATCAAGAATTGGTCTCACGATACGTCATCATGGGGATCTGCGCCGCGAAGGACGGGACCATCTACCTGACAACGCTATATCCCTTTACGCTGCATGCGGTCAAGATCCCGAGTGTGGCGGGCATCACGACAGAATACCGACACAACGCTCACGCTGACGTGATTCTTACGCGACTCTTGAAAACCGATACGCTCGACAATCAAGGACAGCCCACCTCCGTGAAACTCGATTCCCTTTACGTCGACCAATTCCCGGAAAACGACCTTAGTCGACAATTCGCGGCAGAACATGACGTGCCCATGATGGAAACGGTACGTGACTCACTTTTGATCAGCGAAGACGAACATGGTCAAAAGCAACTGGGCGTAGACGGAGTTTTTCTCGTCGCAGAACATGGACAATATCCGCGGTCTGAAACCGGACAGATCATCTACCCGAAGCGGAGACTCTTCGGAGAAATACAGCAAGCATTTCGGGAGGCAGGCGAATCCGTTCCCGTTTTTTGCGACAAACATCTCGCTGACAATTGGGAAGATGCGAAATGGATCTACGACGTTTCAAAAGAACTGGACTTCCCGATGATGGCAGGCTCATCCCTGCCCACGCTCTGGCGTTTCCCGCCCGTCGACGTGCGACGAGACAGCCATCTTGATGAGGTCGTTGCTCTCTCTTATAGCTCGCTGGACGCTTATGGGTTTCACGCCATGGAAATGGTGCAATGTCTTATCGAGCGGCGTCACGGCGGTGAAACGGGAGTCGCATCAGTCGAATGCCTCACGGGTGACGATGTCTGGAAAGCTGCTCGGGAGGGCCGCTTCGACCGTACTCTGCTGGGCGAAGCGTTGAGTCGACTGAAAGTGCAGCCGATTCCTGAGGGAATGACCCTGGAGGAACTTTCCCCCGATCCGGTGCTCTTTCTGGTGAAACACATCGACGGGCTGCGCGTGAGCGTGCTAACGGCCGGATCTGCCGTCAAGGAATGGGCGNTAGCATGGCGTTATGGTGAAAATGATGAGACTCCGAACAAAGTAGAATCGACACTCTTTTGGACTCAAGAAAAGCGACCATTCATGCACTTCACCTACCTCAATCAGGGAATTGAGAAGATGATGCACACGGGAAAGCCGACCTGGCCTGTCGAACGCACCTTACTGACCAGCGGCACGCTTGATGCTTTGCTACGTTCTAAGGTAACCGGCAAGAAGCTCGATACGCCGTGGTTGAACGTCGAATACAGCTCCGACTGGGACTGGCGTCAGCCTCCGATCCCCTAAACCGACAGACATGGTCATCCCTCATTCGTCGATGTCTTGAGCATTCGCCTCTTCACGGTGGGAAAAGAAACGCTGTGGACGCGCCGGTTCCTTACCATCGAAACGCCAATCCGCAAAATCAAGAATCGCGTCCCAGTCTTCTTCTAGAAGATCGTGATTCCCATCTCGAAAATGCAATGCGTTATTGTCTTCCGCCCCAAGCCATTTGAAAAGCGGATCAGCGGCACGACTGGTTTCCACATTACCTGCCGGGTTCGCCCAAAGGTCGCCTCGCGCGTCAGTACAGATCAAAGCCCGTGGTGCCACCAACGCCTTCAAAGAATGGTGATCGACCGGCAGCTGCTTCTCTCGTCCGACGAATTGTCGAAGTCGCGGGTGAAACCAGTAACCAAATCGCTCCGGCTGCGTAATGAGATCCAGAGTTTCGACGCCCTCTGGTTGCAAGCGAAAGCAGCCAGCTCCGCCACACCCGGAACCGTTTGCGACAACCAGCGTAAAACGCTCATCGAGAGCGCCGGCAACCAAGGCCATCTTGCCGCCGCGCGAATGCCCGACAATGGCAATCTTCTCTTGATCAACATCCTCGCGAGTTTGCAGATAGTCGACAACGCGCATGGCTCCCCACGCCCAAATCGCCAGCGTCGCCCAATCGGCATCGGGATAGGCTTGCTCCGCAGGGCCCACGATGTCACTTTCATCTGGATCGAGATCTTCTCGTGCAAATTCGACAAACAGATATCCTCGGTCGACAATTTTCGGGACTTCCTGGAGATGCCCCAGCGCATGCTCCTCTCGGATGATGACCGGCAACGGTCCTGATCGGTCCGGTTTATAGATGGCGATGCGCATTCGCAGCTCAGACTCGCTCCCAATCACCAAGGTCGCTCGCGTCTCATGGGCACGCACATCCGGCAACTGCTTTTCAACCACTTCGGTGATCGTGACCTTCGGTTGTTTATCCGGCAGATAGCCAAAAACAAAGTGCTGCAGTAACAATTTCAGCTCGACGCGTCGTTCGGCCCATTGCTCATAATCCTCGACAAGTCGACCATCTGCGAATCGCATCAAGCTGGGGAGTTCCTCGACGACCGGCAGTTCGTCGAGCTTTGCGTCAAGCTGCCATGGCCTCGCCTCCTGCGAGTGAGCGTTACTAGCCATGCTGATCCAAAGAATGGCACCACCGAACAATGCGTTAGTCATGCAACGAGCGAGCAAGGTGCGTTACCTTCATTAAAAGCGATTTCTCGTCATAGCAGCAACCAATGGTACTTGCCGAGCCCGGATCGACCGAGCCCGAGCCCTCGACAGATTGCCGATCCAAGTTGTCCAATCCGCTACCCGCTGAATCCAAGAGACACGACTAGCTAATCACATCGGAAAGGCCACCAGTGCTATCGGCAAATGCCTCGGAATGAATTCCCATTCGTTGCAACAACGTCACGAACAGGTTCGAAAGAGGCACATCGTTCGAATATTTGCGGAACTGGCCATGTTCAAACCCCATGTCACCACCTCCGGCTAGAATGAGCGGGTAGTTGGAGTTATTGTGCGTCTGGCTATTGCTGCTTCCGTAAAAGACGATCGTCTTATCCAACAGGGAGCTATCGCCCTCCTGGACGGAATTCAACCGCCCCAGAAAATAGCCCAACTGCTCTGCCATGAAACGATCCCATTTACCGAGATTCTCGGCGCCTTCTGGTTTGTTCCAGTCGTGGGCAAGGCTATGAAGCGAGCCCTTGAATCCTTCTAATTGCGGGAACTTACCAGCCTTTGAAGAGGCATCCGCCATGCTCGCGATCTGATAGGTTGCGATCCGCGTCGAGTCTGTGCGGAACGCGAGATAAATCAGATCGTACATCGTGCGGATAAAGGCATGCGGTGCCTCATCGTCCGAAGCAAGATTCAACATCTGCCGATCTTCATCGCTTAAGTCGGGCCTGGGGATCTCCAACCAAGCCTGCGACCGATTCACCTGCTCCTCAATTTGCCGTACGGACTCCAAATACTCATCAAGCTTCTCTCGATCATTAACACCGAGTTGTCTTTTGAGTGAACTGGCGTTATCCAAGACACGGTCGAGCATCCNGGAGGTACTCTTAAGTCGTTTTTCCGCAGCCAGTGAACCCGCATCTCCGACGCCAAAAAAGCGATCGAAAATCTGTTGGGGCTGATTGAGCGCGGGAATCGGATGGCCATGCTGATTGTACGAAAGCGTGCTCGAACGTGTCGGCTCGCCAACGCCTCCATCGGTCGACATGGTGATCGACGAGAATCGCGTCTGATTTCCCATGGCCTGAGCCATGATTTGATCAAGCGAAACGGCGTTCCGCAGGAATTTTCCCTCGAGCATAGCACCGGTCAGGAAGGTATCTCCCGTGTCATGTGCCCCCATCTTCCGACCGTGAGGATGAGAGAGTCCACCGAGAACCGTTAACTTGTCCCGATGCTCTTCCAGCGGCTTTAGGCTTTCGTTGAATTGGTAGTCGCGTCCTTCTCCATTTGGAAACCAACGCCATTGTGCCTGCGCGCTATCGGTCTTTGGCAGACTCACCCCAAACGGAAAATAGATGCCACAAAATCGGTTGGCCTGAACCGGCTTGGGCTGCTCTTCAGCCATGCATTCCAAATAAGGAAGTGCAAGTGAAGCTCCCGTCCCCAGGAGAAATGTTCGTCGACTTAAATGCCATGATTTCCGCGACATGTCATCTCCAATCTCAACGTACCTTTAACCGTCCATTCGCAGCTTTACTTCGTCCTGAAAGAANCACTGGTGATTACGTCATGAACCAGGTCTTGCATTTGCATTTCGTCCGCCACAAACGACTCGACTAAACGTTCAATATCTTCTCGATCCGCAAGTTCCAGTGATCGACCAAGAGCATAACATAGCAGACTTTGTACGAATGCCCGAGCGAAATCAGTGCTCCGTTCTTCGACCAAGTGAGTCCGCAGGCCCGCAAAACCCGACAAAACGGTCCCGTCTCCCAGCTGATCTTCGGCAACAATGGGCGAATCTTCGTTGGATTCCCGCCAACGCCCAATCGCATCATAGTTTTCCAAGGCGATTCCCCAGGCATCGAGATTTCGATGACAGGATGCGCAGGATTCCTTATTCCGATGGACTTCTAACTGTTCGCGCAAGGACAGCTTCGCGAATTCAGGATCCTCTTCATTCAAATCCGGCACGTCGGGAGGAGGCGGTGCCGGAGGATCTCCCAGTAATCGATCTCGAATCCATACGGCTCGACGAATCGGATGTGATTCACGCCCCGTTGAATTGGCGAGCAAAATGCTGGCGTGACTTAACAGCCCCCCTCGATTCGGATCGGTCGACGGAACGCGTCGGAACTGTTTTCCAACAACCCCCTCAACCCCATAATGCCTGGCCATCGGCTCATTCAACATGACGAAATCCGAATTGAGTAACCCCAGCGCACTCTGGTTTGAATTCAGTAATTCCGCAAACAGCGAGACCGTCTGCTGCTCCATGTCCCGTTTCATCGCTGGCTTGAAAGCTGGAAAGTGGGATTGATCGACGGAGACAATATCGACGCGATCTAACTGCAGCCATTGCTTCATGAATCCAACATGAAAATGCTCAGCGCGCGGATCCGCCAACATCCGACGGATCTCAGCCTTCAAAATATTGGGCGATNGCAGAAGTCCCTGCCTTGCCAAGTCGAACAACCGTTCATCAGGCATCGTTGACCAGAGAAAATAAGAGAGCCGATTTGCGAACTCCCAATCGTTCAAGATCCGTTTCTCATCACCGGCGGGCTCCATCAGATAAAGAAAATCCGGCTGAATCAGAACCATTGCCAGCGTCTCTCGCAACACTTCCTCTAACTCAGGGTGATCGGCCCGAATCGTTTCGGCGAAGCCCAGCATTGACGACACTTCTTCTGGCTTCACAGGGCGCCGAAAGGCCCGCGTCATAAAGCGTTCCAACACCTGCTTAAAGTAGGCTTCTTCATCGGTGTTTCGAAGAGCCGATTCAAACAGGATGCGTTGATGTCGTGCGGGCGGCCATTGCGTGATGAAGGGCCCCTCAAACTCAAGACTGTCGATCAGCAGCGCGGGCAAATCGGGTTCCGGACGAAAACCATCTCTTTGCTTGTCTCCATCCGTAATCTTCTCAATCTTATCAGGAACGGGGGTCCCGTCGTCGTAGACATTTCGAAGCCGTACCACAAGCCCAGGGTACTTGCCCTGGCCGCGGACAGGCAATGGAAAGTTTTCGATCCGTCCGCGAAACTCATACTGCCGCGTCTGCTCGGAAAGAATCTCTTGAACCTCCAGCACGCGGAAGTGAACCTCAGTATCAGGACGATAGCCGACGGCAACTTCGAGCAATGGATAACCCTTGTCGGGTTTGAGTTCTGCTCGCGCCTGAATCCGGAT
The DNA here is from genome assembly GCA_002723275.1 of Planctomycetaceae bacterium. Classification (GTDB taxonomy): domain Bacteria; phylum Planctomycetota; class Planctomycetia; order Pirellulales; family Pirellulaceae. Next base: position 226,003 of record PBNZ01000024.1, on the reverse strand, counting down.
CACAAAGTCGCCCTGCTCGGGATACTCGTCGACCATTTTGACAAGGAACTTCTGCGCTCGCTCAAGTCGGTTTGATTGTTCGGTAGGACCTCGCCACCCGCCGACATTACTCTTTTCAAACCAATGTCGGAAAACTTTCGGCGGGGGGCCGGAAACGATCACCTTGCCTAACGCTTCTCGGGCCGCATCCAAGTTGAAGGCCAACCGAATCGCTGACATCCTGAGCGATTGCCCATGGTTCAAAAACCCATCTGGCGAAATGCCATCTGGCGGTAAGTCGCGAACATAGTTCATATCCAGATCGAGCAAGTCCCGCATCGTATGCTGGTATTCATCTCGATTCAGACGTCGCAGAACGACGCGAGCACCAGTACTCCGTTGAGTCGCAATGGCCTGTTGAATGGCAGCCGTGATCCATCCTGTAACGAACTCCCGCTCTTCCGCCGTCAACTCCGGTGAATCTGCCGGAGGCATCTCACCTGCATTGATCGCATTCAACGCTTCGAGCCAATGTTGAGCCGAATCGCGATGATTCACAAAGTCGGTCGATAGCTGATCAAAGCGAATCCCTGCCTCTTGCTTCTCAGGACCATGACAGGCCTGGCAACGCATCGCAAGAATGGGTGCAACGTCGGAGGCAAAGTCCACCGCTGGCGGATCTGCTGCCATCACGCTGCTCATAGAACAAAGCAGCGCGTAACCGACGATCAGCTTGGAGTACGAAAAGGACACAAGGAGGGACCTGAAGAAGGAATCTTGCGAACCTCACGCGAGGACATCCAGCTAAAATCCTAACCACTCGCGTAGGCTATGTCGACTCTGATCGCTGGCTCGATGAACTCGTGCGTTCAATCCTTATATTCTTCGAGCATCTTCGCAATTTTCGGCCGTTGAACACGAATATAGTCGAGGTCAATGTCCTGCCCGATACTGCGACCAATTCCCAGGTAAAACTGGCCGAGACCTTCGTTCCATTCACCGGAAACCACATCAATTGGCGTTTCCCCTCGCTCATTTTCGACGGTTGAGGACCCACCATTTTCGAGTAAAATCTCGAGTACTTCGGGATGACACAAGAACGCAGCGACATGCAATGGAGTGTTTCCATCTTGATTCGTCCAATTGGGCCGTGCGCCATTCTCAATTAACATCTTCACCGCATCGACGTTGCCGTGCAGCGCTGCTGTACTCAATGCCGTCGAGCCTTCACCCGGCTGACGAGCGTTGACGGCTGCGCCATTTTCAAGCAGTCGTTCAATCTCCTCTAAGTCACCGCGGGCAACGGACCGTGCCAATCTCGCCTGCGGTGCCACGCGCGTGCGCCGCAACTCTCGGTCACGCTTTCTGACCGATGCTTCGTCTTTCGTGACATGAAAGATAAAATCGTTACTGAACATGCCGTCTGGATTCTGCAACTGCAAGAAATGCATGCCTTCATTGGGCAACGTTTCCAATTCAATAAACACCACCTCATTGTCTTCAAGTCGCACACCTCCGGAGACCTGGCGTCCATTGACAAAGACCTTCGCCTCTGGATCGATATAGCGGCCGCTCACCTTCATCTCACGATTTTCTGGATAGACAAAGGGGAATTCCTGACGGCCACGTTGCCGTTCGATAGGCCCGACTGTCCAGATCCCCGGCTGGGGATTTTCAACATCATCCTTAGCACCGTGCCTGGCAGTAAACGTACCAACAAACTTTCCATTGGCGGCTAGATCCAGAAGCTCACTGCGATGCATCTTTTCCTCGTCAGATGCCTTGCTTATATAAGCTCCTCCCTGCGAATCGCCTTTGAATTGCAAGGCAACCTGCTGCACTTCCTCATCTTCAATCACGACGCCTTCGGCTTCCAGCACTACAGCGCCTTCGGCCGCTGACAATTCGAGTGCATCGAGAAGATTTTTCGCAAGTTCTCCGTCGGCGGTCTTTGGGTTCAGGGTCAATTGCCGCCCCAGAGATCCAGAGTGACCCGTACTGCCCTCCAAAACCATGTCCCACACCGGATCAAAACGGCGGCGACCGGCCCAGGAAAACTGCCACATATTTCGTTCCGGGATGCCACGTTCGGCGAGATCGCGATAGAAATCGAAATCAATAATGTTCAAGCGACCTTGCGGCAGGATCAGAAACCGGTCGTAAGCACCACGCCACGTGGGCGCATCCATTCCTGTTCCTGGAGTATTCGTACTAACCCAGAAAGGCATTCGATGGCAATCGCCGCAGACGTTAGAAGTCGCCCCACCTTGATAATCACCTTCGATGTGGAACAGGCGAAAACCGTCCTGTGCATCCTCGGAAAGGACATTATCAAAGGCACGACGTTGTGCGGGCGGATAGGGCACACTCAGTAAAAACACTGCCATATCATCGCGCTCAGAAGCGGTGAGTCGCCCGGCCTTTCCCTCATCATTGAGGGCATCATCTCCCTCGAGCAACATCGTTGAGGCCAAGCCGCCATCGATGAGGTGGCGGGTCGTGCTGGCCGGATCGTCAATACGACTATTCGGTTCATCACTGCCATGCACATTCGCACTGTTGTTGCCGCCGTACGGATCGCCCGGGATGCCGTCCCAATGGTAAGGCGCGGTATCTCGCAGACCTCGGATGGGCATCGTCGAGCGTGGCATAATCTGATCGCCTCCGGTGACGACCGGTGTCTTCAGCACCCACAACAATTGATCGGTGTGACCATCCGGGTGGCAACTGGCACAAGAAAAGGTACCCGTCGAAGAAGCCGACGCTGTGTTAAATGCGATGCGCCCTCGTTTCACCGTCGGATGGGTCGGATCTTCGAGTTCCACAGTAGCCTTCACCTCAGGAGCTTGCACATCCTGTACATCGACGAGCGACACCGTATTTGCGACGGCATTCAACACCCAGGCATGTCGGGCACGTCCCTCAGCATCGCTTACGAGAGCGATACCGCGAGGCACAGCTCCAACGGCAACTCGGCCCAATACCTGACCATCTTCTGCATTGACGGCGAACAGCTTATCGGATCCCGCAGCGGAAACAAAAAGCGTTTTGTCATCGTCGCTGATTTCAATCGCAAAGGGAGTCGCCAAGGCCATTCCCTCGGCGGGATGTGTGGGCGGCAAAGGCTCCAAATCAAAGAACTCTGTTTCCTGTCCCTCATCTCCCTCGAACGAGACCTTGGTAATTTGGTTGAGGAAGGCCCGGTTTTCCATCTCTGCCAAACCGTGATCTTTCGTACCCGCTCGACCATTCACCTCATTTCGAGCATCCGTCTGTGCGACAAACACTTGTCCTTTGGAGTCAACCGTGAGGCCGTATAGAAGTGTTCCAAGCGTATCGACCACCTCAACCAACTCATCGGTCGCCGTATCGAACACATAGAGATCCCGATCGGGAACACGCGGATGCTTGATGATATCGACAACCGCTCCTAACGACAGCACGTTATTGTTCGCGATCGCATGCTCCCAGGCATTGAAGGTGACGAGATCATCATCGATCGCCCCAGTTCCACCCGAAAGCTGTGTCTTATTATTCGACTCGAAGGGAATCACGTAGAGTCGATCTCCCCGAACAACCATCGCTCGTGGATCCTGTGCGGTGATATGCAACCGCCTTGCAATCGAGCGGTCCGCCACATCCACAACCGCGATCTCGTTTTCAGAGGACAACGCAACGTAAGCTTTTTGATTATTTGCAAACGCAATGCCAACGGGCTCATCAAATCGCGTAGCTTTGGTTTCCTCATCAAACTCCTGAACCGTCGCAATCACCTCCAAATAGGTGGACTGATTCGGATCGTTATCAATGACACTCACAGAATCGGAAATATGGTTGGCAACCCAAATCTCTTTGCCATCCGGGCGAACAACAACACTCACGGGATCAATCCCCACGTGAATACGTTTCACGACAAGTTTTGTATCAACATCGATGACATCCAGCGTATCCGATGGGGTGTTGGCCACGAAGACAAAGTTCCCATGAACAGCAATCGGTTCCACATGGGGACTGACAAAGGTCGGATGTCCGATGGCTCGCGAGCTTCCACCTGAATTCTGGACAGCGGCAATCTGATTTTCACTTTGAGATGAGGCACCGTCCTGCGCCGGCAGTCCCTCTGTCAAAAAAACGACGGCAACAATCACAATGGCGTATCGATTCCAGTTCGAGATCAATCTATTCATCAATTCTTCGCTCTCGCAAATATCCCAGTTATCGAAAATCCATTGCAGAAAACTCTGCATATGTGCCTATGATCGCCGCGTTAAGTTCGGACACAACAATATTGTGACTTGAGTAGACCGAAGCACACAAGCGAACTTTCGCAACTGTTACTGTCAGTTACAGCTCAGGCCCGCCAAGTCCCCTGCGGCAAGCGTCCGGTGGTCCGGCACTTTCCTGCCTTTCCCACCTTAAAGCCCAGGAAAACAACGCGGGTATCCTGCTGCCTCACAGAGCTCCGCACATCCATCCCTTTCGAACGCCCTCCGTTTTTCCGCCCGAATTCAAGATAAACCCACTTTTATGCGTAACCCAATCCCACCGAACGGGTTCCTACCAGTAGCCGACTCGCATTGCCGAAACTGCCGTGCGCCGCCTGGGGTGTCGCTGCAATCAATCGGCTCTAAAATCTCCCCATTGTTAAGATGCATTCCCATCACGACCGAAATCGGGCCAAAAAGATCAAGCCAAGGAGCCTTCATGACTTGCTATCGCCTTCTGGTTGCAACCATTTTGTCCCAATTGTTCCTGAGCGTTCCCGTTAACGCCGAGCAACCGTGGCCACGATTCCTGGGTCCGCAAGGCCGCGCCACGAGCCCCAACAGCCAGTTACCGCTCTCCTGGAGCGACAACGAAAACGTCAAATGGCGATCACCAATCGGGCCTGGTTCCTCAAGTCCTATCGTTTGGTCGAACCGTGTATTCGTCACAAGCTATTCCGGTGATGGCGATCGAGTAATCCGTTCGCTGCATTGCATCGATCGCGAAACGGGGAAATCGCTCTGGACCTCCGAAGTTGAGAATGAAGGCCCTGAGGACGCCTATGTGGGCTTTCTGAGAGAACACGGTTACGCCAGTAACACTCCCGTGACCGACGGGGAATACGTGTACGTGTTTTTTGGGAAGATGGGGCTGTATGCGTATGATTTCCAAGGCCAACAGATCTGGAAGGTAGAAACCGGAAAGGAATCGAGCAATCGCGAATGGGGCTCGGGTACTAGTCCTGTCCTCCATGGTGACTTGGTGATCGTGAATGCTGCCGACGAGGGACGTTCGGTATTCGCGTTCAACAAACGCACGGGCGAACAAGTCTGGAAATCGGAGGCCGACGGATTCGAATTGTCGTACAACACGCCCTCGATCATACCGGAACACAAGGAAGTCGTGGTCGCCGTCCCCGGAGAGCTTTGGGCACTGAATCTTGAAACGGGAAAGCTCAAATGGTTTGCGGAAACGCAACTCACCGGCAACGTCTCCCCGACGACCATTGTTAATGATGGGATCATTTACACCTTTGGTGGATTTCGATCATCAGGCAGCCATGCCTTTCCAGCAGGTCGTTCATCTGATGGCGGAAGAGACAAGACAGAAGACGAAATCTGGTATTCCCGAAACAGCTCCTATGTGTCAACGCCTGTCCTTCACGAGGGACATCTGTACTGGGTCGATGACCGAGGTCTCGCCTATTGCTCGCGTGCTGATAATGGCGAATTGGTTTACCGGGAACGCGTCAAAGGATTATCAAGCGGGGGACGCCCGGTCTACGCCTCGCCGGTCCTGGCAGGAGATCGCATCTACGTTGTGACGCGTTACGATGGCACACTCGTATTGCCCGCCAAACCGAACTACGAAGTATTGGCACAGAATCGCTTCGCCGATGACGGCTCGGACGCGAGCGGAACACCCGCCATCTGCGGTAATGAGTTATTCCTGCGGACCGGCAAATATCTTTACTGCATCAGTGAACCCTAAATCGCCGGGCTGAAGACCACTGCTCCTTTAGTTTAACTGATTTCGAAAGAAATCGAGCTGCTGCTGGTGCTTGGGAGACGTGACGAGATTTTCCCACTCGTGAGGATCGCTCGCGTGATCATAAAGCTCCTCAGAACCATCCGCATAGCGAAGATATCTAAACCGGTCAGTTCGAAGTGAAAGATTATCTGGGTCAAAGGTCGTCGTCACCACTCGACCTGTCCTCTGCTTTGGATCTTGCATCAACGGTCTGAGCGATTCTCCATCCAATTCAAATGCTCCCTGAATGCCACAGACATCAATAAGTGTCGGATAGAGATCGATCAGACTGACGGGCTGTTCACAGCGATTACCGGGCTTCGCATACTCTTCGGAGCCATCCCTCGGCGGGACGATCATGAGCGGCACTCTTGTCGAACGTTCCCAGCCGGTCCACTTCCCCCAATGCTGCTTTTCTCCAAGATGCCATCCATGATCGGACCATAACACGATGACGGTATTGTTCGCGTGAGGGGAATCATCCAAAGCGTCCATCAATCGACCAATCTCGTGATCAACAAAGGTAACGCACGCCAGATAGGCCTCGACGGCCGCTCTCCATTGTCCATATTTGGCGACGGTCGCATGTCGCCCCGCCGTCACCGGTTCGAGAGCCCATTTGCGAGCTGCTGGGCTGAGATCCTCAAGGTCATCTTGCTTCACTCGAGGCAATACGGCAGGCTCTAAAGCAAAGCGTTCGAAAAATCGCTGAGGTGCCCAAAGAGGAATGTGAGGTCGATAATAACCAACCCCCATAAAAATGGGTTGCTCGTGACCTGTCTGCAATTGCTTGATGGCCCAATTGGTGATTTGAGTGTCGCCAAACTCTGAATCGGGAAGATCGAAGGGCCCCCAATCAAAAGACTCGCCGGCATTGAGCTCGGGACGTCGATCGGAGGGCATTCGATTCAGGGGCAGCACAACCTCCCGCCCCAAGGCATCACGAAAGCGATGGCTCGGATTGCTGGTTCCCTTGGAAGGCAATTCGTCATCACGGTAAGCGACCGCTTGCCTGGTAAACGGACTCCATCGCTGTTCCACCGCAAAGAACTGATCAAATCCAACCTTGCTTTTCGAATGCAACAGTTTGCCGGTTCCCAATGTCAGATAGCCCGCGTCACTAAACGCCTGACTCAGCAGGCGTCCCTCGGGAAATAATTCCTGTAGCTTGCCACTGCGATTCGACCAAACGCCGGTCACCTCTGGCATTCTTCCCGTAAAGACTGCGGCTCGAGATGGATTGCAGGCGGGTGCCGCGCAGTGGGCGTTTGCAAACAAAACGCCACGCTGTGCCAACCGATCGATGTTGGGCGAAAGCGCTTGCGGGTGCCCTCCCAGGCAACCAATCCAATCGTTGAGGTCGTCGATGGCGATAAACAAAACGTTGGGTGGCTCTTCAGCATGAGCCCACGGCATCTCACTTGTAAAATGCGATAACAGAATGGCTATCGCCAGACACAGCATCTTTCGTACTCTACACACGTAGGTCACTCACTTTCCGTCTACCAGGTATCTCACTACTCCATCAACGTCAGCCATGATCGGTGATGGTCTCACTCCTTATCCGGAACGAGCCGATAACGTTTCGGTGGGTTCCTGCCGGAGCCGAGTCTGCTACCATGCTGACACCGCAGAACAACGTCACCGCTTCGAGGCATGGCTCTCGACGCATCCCCGATGATACTCCGTCCGCGGCTAGTGCGGGAGAAAATCGCAAACATACGACCGAATCTTTCGCAGCCTTTCGGCGCTTGAGTGTACTGGCGACCTTTGATGAACTGGTGACGACGAGAAGACCATTTTGAACCAGACTGAGATACAAGACAGATTGAGAATGACGGTGCCAACTGGATGACCAAGAAATTTGGATTCTGGACGTTAACGTTTCTCGTAATCGCAAACATGATCGGGGCGGGTGTGTTCACGACATCCGGCTTTTCATTGGCTGCCCTGGGATCCGCGAACGTCGTCCTGGCCGCATGGCTGCTCGGAGGCCTGATCGCACTGGCAGGCGCGGCAAGCTATGGGATGCTAATTCAGCGGATGCCCGAATCGGGTGGAGAATATACGTTTCTAAAACAAGCTGCCCATCCTTGGCTCGGCTTCATCGCGGGTTGGGTCTCAATCATCACTGGATTCTCTGGAGCCATCGCACTCGCGGCCTTGGCGATGGAAGGTTATCTGCTGCCCGACGAATCGCGACCCAACTGGCTTCCCTCCGGAACCATTGCGGTCGCCGCGATTATCACGACGGGTTTGTTTCACGGAGTACGAGCCGGCCTGGGCGCAACGGCACAAAACCTCGTCGTGCTGCTGAAACTTGGACTCCTGCTGATCCTGTTACTTTTTGCGGCAACAAAACTGGGCAGTGACACGTGGCAAGGCTGGCCGGCAACACCAACTGCGTTACAAGGCTGGCCATTCGCCGCTGAGTTTGCGAGTTCATTGATGTGGATCTCGCTCTCGTACCTGGGCTTCAACGCGGCGATTTATGTTGCTGGAGAGGTAGCAGACGCCGAACAGATCATTCCTCGCGCGTTGATCACAGGTACCGTGGCGGTCACGCTGCTATACCTGCTGTTGAATGCGATTTTCGTCTACGCACCACCCGCAGATAAGATCATGGGAGTCAAGGACGTGGCCGCTGTATCCGCATTCTTCTTAGGTGGATCCCATCTGGAAAATTTCATCCGCGCTACCATTGCGATCAGCCTGCTAACCTCCGTCTTCAGCATGATGATGGCTGCACCGCGAGTTTATGCAAAGATGGCCGATGACGGCTTACTACCCAGCATTCTTTCTTTTAGCGGCGACTCCCCTCAGAACGCTATCATCACTCAGACTGTGCTCGCCGTCGCCATCGTATTGATGACCGATCTGCGGGGATTACTGTCTTATCTCGGCGTTACCTTGTCCCTCTGTGCAGCGTGCTCCGTGGGCTGTCTGTTCTTGCCTTCGGTTCGCCAGCGAAGCCTTCTTCACCCGTTGCATGCGATTCCAGCCTTCTACATCGTTGCTACCCTGGCTTCAGCAGGCCTTATGGCCTTTCAATATCCACAACACTTACGCGGAACGCTCCTGACCGTTGTGATCGGCAGTGTGGCCTACATCGTGACCCGGTGGATGACTTCCAGCTCCTCTCCCAGCCAATAAAAATTGCATTAATTTTCCAATTGATGCTGGCCATTTCGCCCGTTCCCGGCGAACAAATCACCGTCCAGTACGAAGAAGTGGAGAGAGTTTCCAGACGCTGGCGTGGCTGATCGATGCCGCCCCACAGCCCTGCCCCAGGAGTCACTAACCGCACGCGGCCTAAGCGTCCAGGTTATCGCCGCTTACAGGTGTAGTTTTTACCGGGTGGCAATAAACGAGTCACAAGCCCTATACTCCCACCTTGACGTTCGCTTCCCACGTTTCCAAAGTAAAAAAAGAGCTAAGAATCCTTATCCCTGCCGCAACAGAAGTGCGGTTGTCCGTTACGATAGGATAACATCAGCCAATTTCGTTTATCGGCGACGACTCATCCGGCGGCCGTCCTGTTTCACTACCATGATAATTCTTGTTCAAGTTATGAAATTTCGATCAGTTTCTCGACCTATGCTCAGCGTCTTATTGCCCGTCGCGGCGTTGAGTTTTCTGGCTACTTTTTGTGAGACGACCCTCGGGGACGATGAAGCTTATCGCTCAATCCCCATCGAGGTTGCAGCCAGTGAAGCGGACCAACCGCTGTTCACCGAACTGTCCCCAGAAGCATCGGGGGTCACCTTCACCCATCCGATCGATTTGGACCATCCACAAAAGTATCTCTATGTCGGTGGATATGCTTCAGCGGGGGTTGCCATTGGCGACATCAATGGGGATGGACGGCAGGACATTTTCTTTACGGGAGGCCCCGTCAAGAACCGGCTCTACATCCAAGACGTGCCGAAGGACGGCCAGATCCGTTTTCGCGATGCGACTCCTGAAATGATTCAGGGTGGTGATAAGTGGGGCGCGGGCGTGGCATTGGTCGACATTGACCACGACGGCGACCTTGATATTTACGTTTGCTATTATGACGCGCCGAACGAGTTATTCTTGAACAAAAGCCGCGTCGACGCACTGGAATTTGAGGAAGCAGCAAAACGCCTGGGATTGGACATTGTCGACGCCAGTTTCATGCCAGCCTTTTGCGATTACGACCGAGATGGCGACCTCGATGTATTTATCACGGGTTATCAATACACAGACCCGGCTGGTCGCCCCAAAGATCTACCGATCATCGAAAAGGATGGTGAGTATTCGGTGAAGCCCGAATACGAAAAATACTACGGCATCATTCAAGGGCTAGATGGACGTCCGACCTTTACTAACACAGGTCGTCCCGACTTTCTTTTGAAGAACAATCTCTCCGAGGTACGCGACCGGGACAAAATGACATTCACGGACGTAACCGCTCAGGCTGGCATCGAGGGTCTCGGTGTTGGCAACTCAAGCTTGTGGTGGGACTACAACGCCGATGGGCTTCCCGACCTGTTTATCGGCAACGACTTCAAGGTGCCGGACCAACTCTACCGCAACAACGGTGATGGCACATTTACGGACGTCGTGCGCACCACCTTTCCTCACATCACATGGTTTAGCATGGGTTGCGAGGCAGGTGACATCAACAACGATGGCTTGATGGATCTTCTCGTTAGTGACATGGCTGGAACGAGCCACTATCGGTCCAAAGTATCGATGGGCGAAATGAGCACGAATGCCGAGTTTCTCCGTACGAGTGAACCTCGTCAGCAGATGAGAAACGCGTTGATGGTCAACACCGGCACGCCAAGATTCCTGGAAGCGGCGTATATCACCGGGATGGCGAATACTGATTGGACTTGGGCGGTAAAACTCGCTGATTTCGACAGCGACGGACGCGTGGATGTGTACTTCACCAACGGCGCGGCTCGCATGTTTAATCATTCCGACCTAGGCGTTTCAGAATCCGAGAAGGTAGGTAAGACGCAATGGTCACTTTGGGAGAACACGCCCGAACGCTTGGAGGAAAACCTTGTCTTCCGGAATATAGGCGATTTCAAATTTGAGGACGCAAGCAAAGAATGGGGCCTCTTCAAAAAGGGCATGAGTTATTCTGCGGCTTACGGGGATCTCGACAATGACGGAGATCAGGACCTGGTCGTGACTCATTTGAACGAACCGGCCAGCATTTACATCAATAACGGCACTCACAACCGCGTGCGAATTGCGTTACGTGGAAGAGCCAGCAATCGCTTTGGGCTCGGTGCCACGATTCATCTGAAGAGTCAATCTGGTAAGCAGGTTCGCCAGGTGATGCCAATGGCCGGATTTCTGTCGTGCAACGAACCTTTCGTTCATTTTGGACTCGGCGAAGATGAGACTATTGAGGAGTTGATCGTCGAGTGGCCGAGCGGTATTCGACAACGGTTAGCCGGCCTTGCAGCGAACCATCATTATTTGATCGCTGAGCCAACTGAATATGAACCGCCCCAAGACGAGAGCCAACCGCCAACGACTCAATTCGTTGCATCACGAATCTTCCCTGCACTCAAACATATCGATCCTGACTTCAATGATTATGAGCGACAGCCGCTACTCCCCTTCAAGCATTCACAGCTAGGCCCTGCATTTGCCATCGCGGACGTCGATGGCGATCGTGTTTTCGATTATTACATGGGTCGGGCTAAGGGAACGCCGCGTGCGGTTTACTCAAATAAGGGAAGAGCGAAGCTGGGGGTCAAAGACGCCTCCGCGTTTGAAGACGCATCGACGCATGAAGACATGGGAGCTCTATTCTTCGACGCAGATCGTGACGGAGACCAGGACCTTTATATTGTCAGTGGCAGTGTCGAGTGCGATCCTGCCGACGCAAGCCTACGTGATCGGCTCTACCTGAATGATGGCTCGGGAGTTTTCTCGAAGGCGGCAACGGGTGCGATTCCACAGATCCAAGACAGCGGCAGTGTTGTCTGTGCCGCAGATTATGACCGTGATGGCGATCTCGACCTTTTCATTGGGGGTCGGGTTGTCCCGGGTCAATTCCCGGTCACGCCGGCAAGTCACCTGCTCCGCAACGACAGTACACTCGGCGATCCCAAGTTCGTCAACGCAACGAGAGAGGTTTCGGACACCTTGGCCAATACAGGCCTCGTGACGAGTGCCATTTGGTCGGACGCCAACAATGACGGTTGGGTTGATCTTTTAGTAACACATGATTGGGGCCCTGTTAAGGTCTTCGTCAACGAAGCCGGCCCCAACGGGCGTCGACTTGTTGATCAAACGGAGCAAGCAGGGCTGGCTGACCGACTTGGCTGGTGGAACGGCATTGCAGCTCGCGATTTGGACAACGACGGCGACATTGATTACGTCGTTACCAACTTCGGATTGAACACAACCTATCACCCCAGCGACAAGAAGCCCGAACTGCTCTACTACGGCGATTTCGACAATACTGGACGCCCTCACCTGGTCGAAGCCAAATTCGAAAAGGGCAAGTGCTTTCCCCGTCGCGGCCTGAGCTGTTCGAGTCATGCCATGCCCTTCATTCGGGATAAGGTGGAGACCTTTCACAATTTCGGGCTCTCGACCCTGTCCGAAATCTACAACGACCAGAACCTATCGAAAAGCTTGCAGCTCACCTCAAACTGCTTGGAATCTGGAATCCTGATCAATCATTCAGACCAGAACCAGATTTCCTTCAGCTTCCAATCACTTCCTCGCGTCGCTCAGATGTCTCCGGGATTTGGCGTCGTGCTTGACGATTTTAACGCCGATGGTTTCACCGACTGCTTCATCGCACAAAACTTTTTCTCACCCCAAGTTGAAACGGGCCGAATGGATTCCGGGTTAAGCATCTTATTGGCAGGAGAAGGACCGACAGAATCTGGGGAGATTGCATTACGACCCATGTGGCCCCAGCAAAGCGGCATCCTGATTCCCGGCGACGCCAAGGCTGCAGCCGTCACCGACTTCAACGAAGACGGATGGAAAGACTTACTCGTCACAGTCAACGATGGAACGATCGAAGCCTTTGAAAATCGGCCTCATCCAGAAAACGAGGTGCTTCAAATTCGATTATCGGATCAGGCCGGCAATCCAACGGCCGTTGGCTCCAAGGTAACAGCCACCTTCAAAGGAGGTGCTCCTACACAAACGGCTGAGGTTTACGCAGGTGGTGGTTATCTTTCACAATCCGATAACATCCTCACCTTCGGTTGCCCCGCCGGCAGCCAACCGGACCAGATTATCGTCCGCTGGCCCGATGGGCGAGTCACGCGAACACAGATTCCTGCCGGGACCATGAAGGTGCGACTCAACGCACCGAAAAAGAACTAACGGACGGTTTGGACGATCTTCCTATGTTGAAGATCCAATTAAAAATTTGGCGGTTAACTTGATAAACGGTAATAACCCCAAAAAAAACGCCGCGGTCAGAATCTGACCGCGGCGAATCTCGTGCGCAACTAATGCAAAACCCCTTCTGCGCCATCCATGATAGTTGCTTAACTTATTTAATTATTGACGAGCAATAATCACACTGACCCCTACAAAAGCGAGTAAGGCCAAGGCCAAACTACTTGGTTCTGGAACAATTACAGCTTGTGCCGAAATTTTCGCTGAACCGGCAACGGCTCCCGCTAATGCGGGCTGGCCAAGAAAGGCTGCAAGCTCAGGTGAAACAAGAATTGGACCGTCAGTACTCAAAGAGTCATCGTCATACGAAAGCGACGTTTCAGACGGGCCACCACCAACAGGTGCAAGATCGAAAATCGGAAAGTTGTTTACTTCGTCTTCAAAAAGCGTATTGCGAAGAACTAGTCTACTAGCGCCAGCAGGGTCACTATTGTAGTCAGAGAATTCAAAATCACCGAGAGTAACAACTCCGATGGGAGTGCCGCCAAAGGTAATTGACCCAGTGTGTTGAATTGCGCCAGAAACGGGCGAAAAATTCTCACTGTCAAAGACGAAAGTCGTGGCTGGATCGGCTGCCTGAGAATTCATACCAAATGCGATGAAACCCGGCATCGTTAGAAGGTCTGCTCCAGAAACTGAATCGATGGAAAGACCAATGGAGCGCATTACGTTCACGTCAATTTGAACGAACGTATCACCTCCCGTCACGGCAATGGGAGCCGCAACCGATTTCGCGCTCAGACACAGCGCGAACATCAGACAAAGTGGAAGTTTAAAACTCGTAAAATTCATTAGCGTTCTCCTACGGTGCGAATCAAAGTTTGATTTCCCAGAGCATCCAGAATAATCGGTACAAGGCAGACTGCAAACCGGGAATTGAATTTTTTCATGGGTACGGTTCACGAATATTTACACCGTCAATGTTGCGAAAAGTAGATCGATTACGTATCGCAACACTCTCCTACTGAAGTGAACGCGTCATTGATCACAGCAGACTTTTCAGATCGCAAATTTGGTCGGCTGTAAAACGTTTTAAACCAAAAGTAAAATTTCAAACGAAGATGCTCGAAAAAAAGGAGACACCGCCGGCGAAACGCGTTCATGCAGTTAGACAAGCTGCCAACATAGCCATTGATTTTTATCAGCGCTCAGAAAGGCGATCACGCGCTCGACTTTGCATTCGCGACCGGGACCACGACAACCGGATTACCACTTTCAATTTTGCTCCGGTACATCTTCGACTGCCCCAACGCAGCAGGCATTTCCGAGCGATGTCTTTTCAGACGTCCCGTTGTGATTCGCGTTGCATTCTGTATTTTTGATAAATCGATCAACTGGACGTACCAACGAACGGCCAAGGTCATTTCTCCTGGGATGCAATCACGGAAATTCTGGAAAGGCCATACCGATCGCCTCACTTCAAGCCGCAGAGCCTAGGCCTCTAGACGATTAGAATTCCAGGGAGCAGAAAGACCCGCTTAGGTCGTTGCAACCAACACCAATAGAATCATTAAAAGAAGGTTAAAAGGATCGCTGTTTCTGCTCGAATCACGCAACCAATTGAAAATTCGTCTCCTTGCTAATGAGCGACATTATTGCGAGTCTAGTCAAAGCTGCAGAGATTCTACCCGCATCCGTTCGACGCGCATCGCACACAAGCCTGACGAATAACGATCCTCGGCTAAATGCTGGACATTAACCTTTGTCCGCGGAGAAATTGGCAGCCAGCGTCGCGCACCACTATACTGGGTGGCATGAACTGCACGGCGTTTCATGGAAATTTCATGACCTGCATGACTTTGATCGTGTTGGGGACAACGGACATTATCGGAACAGCACAGGCCGTTGATTTCCAACGAGACGTGCGACCGATCTGGTTAACGCACTGCACCGAATGTCATGGCGCGGACGCGGCAACGCGAGTGAGCGATCTGCGTCTGGATACAGGAAACATCACCGACCTGACACTCAGCTCGGGGGACGCCGCCGTCGCAGGGCCGAACGCCAACGACAGCGAGCTTTATCAGCGCATTACGTCGAGCGATCCAGATTATCGCATGCCACCTCCTGACCATGGTCCCCGTTTGTCACCTGCAGATCAACGGACGTTGCGGTTATGGATTGAAGAAGGTGCCCCGATGTCAGCTCATTGGGCCTACCAGCCACCGCTTCGCTCATCTTTACCGAAGGTTCTCGACCGCGATTGGCCGCGCAATCCGATCGACCACTTCGTGTTGGCGAAACTCGAGGCGGGTGAACTTCCCCCATCCCCACAGTCTGATCGACGCACTTTAATTCGAAGACTCTCATTTGATCTTCGCGGACTGCCTCCCAGCCCTTCAGAAGTTTCGCAATTTGTCCAAGACTCTCGGCCCGACGCTTATCGCAAACTCGTCGAACGTTATTTGGCCTCGCCTCAATACGGCGAACGAATGGCACAAGAATGGCTAGATGCTGCCCGTTATGCCGATACAACCGGCCACGCTGCCGACATGCCTCGAACCATGTGGCTCTATCGCGACTGGGTGATCAACGCATTTAACTCGAACATGAGCTTTGATCGTTTTTCCATCGATCAGATTGCGGGGGACCTGATCAATCGGCAACAAGGCGAAGCCTCGGTGCCGCCGTCAAATGAATATGAAATCTTAGAGAACCCAACGACTTCACGCTTAATCGCCACCGGCTTTCACCGCAATTCGATGCAGGCCCTCGGTAACAATCCTCGAAAAGAAGAGTATCGCATCAAGGGCATTGTTGACCGGATGGATACAACCGGTCGCGTCTGGCTCGGTATCACGGTCGGTTGCGCCGAATGCCACGACCACAAGTACGATCCGCTAACGACTCGCGAGTACTATGAACTTTTCGCCATCTTCAATAATGTCCCCCACTATGGAACGACCTTTGAGGTTCACGGTCCCCGGATCAAGGTCCTGAACGCCAAACAACGGCAGACATTAAATAATTTCGATCAATTGGTTGCCGACCTACAAAGAAGAAAAACAGCAGAGGATGCTGAAGAGACTGGGCAACTCGACGCTGAACTCAAGGCAACCCAAAAAGCTCGCGATGACTTTTTAAAGGCATGCCCAACCGCCCAGGTCATGGATGAACTTGAAACACCTCGCGACACCTTTATTCACGTCCGCGGAAACTTTGAAGCTCCTGGAGAGCAGGTGCATCCAAACCTCCCGACAATCGTTGGCAATCCTGAAGGGATCGGGGCCCCCAACCGACTCGATTTTGCGCATGCATTGTTTGATCGGACGAATCCGCTGACAGCACGCGTGGCCGTCAATCGCTTTTGGGCGCATTTCTTCGGAGCCGGAATTGTGAACACGGTCGACGACTTTGGGGTGCGAGGCGCATTGCCCACACACCCATCGCTACTCGACTGGCTGGCCATCGAGTTCATCGAGGCGAAATGGGACATCAAACACCTGCATCGGCTGATCGTGACCTCGTCAGTCTATCAACAGTCCTCACAACAAACGGATCACCTGGCCAAAATCGATCCCGACAATCTCCATTTGGCTCGCGGTCCTCGCTTTCGACTCGCGGCGGAGCAAATTCGGGACAGCGGTTTGTTGATCAGCGGACTGATGGTGAACCACCTGGGCGGCCCCAGTGTCTTTCCTTATCAACCCAAGGGAGTCGGCGAATACCGCGACGCCACCGCCGGCGAATGGAAGAACGATTCGGGAAAAAACGCATATCGCCGAGGCATTTACACGTTTTGGCAACGGATGTCTCCTTATCCGGCGATGACGTCTTTCGACGCACCCTCCCGCGAGCGATCCTGCACCCAGCGATCTCGCACGAACACTCCACTCCAAGCTCTGACTCAATTAAACGATCCGGCCGTCGCCGAATTGTCCGAAATGTTTTCCAAACGGATCATGGCCGCGGGTAAA
Source organism: Planctomycetaceae bacterium (assembly GCA_002723275.1). GTDB lineage: Bacteria > Planctomycetota > Planctomycetia > Pirellulales > Pirellulaceae. The sequence goes on along the minus strand of PBNZ01000024.1, from coordinate 208,676 downwards.
TCTTTTCGGGCGAGGCTCGACGCCGCCTTTATGCTCGCGTTATCTCGGCCTCCTACAACTGCCGAGGCAGATCGTTTCGAGAAGTTTTTTCTCCAGCATACGCCAGCTCGCGACAATGATGCCAAACAAACGCAACCAACAGAGAATGTGAACGGAGCAGAATCCCGCGCCTGGATGTTAATCGCGCAGATACTCCTGAATCTCGATGAGACCATTACCAAAGAATAGAAAGTAACACTTTGAATCTGTCGCGCAATTTAGCCAACGAACTCCAGGCGGAGATTTCCCGCCGTGCTTTCTTGGGGCAGTCCTGTGGGCTCGGCGCGGCAGCTCTTTCCTGGCTGTCAGGGTCAACGGCAACCGCCAGATCCGACTACGCGCCAACCGCCAAACGAGTCATTTACCTGTTCATGTCTGGGGGCCCTTCCCACGTGGACACGTTTGATTACAAGCCAGAGCTGACTCGACGCAACGACGAACAGGTTCCGGAATCGCTGATCGACGGAATCCATTTCGCGATGATCAAAACAGATCAGACTCCGTTGCTACGTGGGTCTCCATTTCGTTTTCAACGTCATGGAGAACATGGGGCCTACGTGTCAGAACTTCTGCCCCATTTGGCAACGGTGGTCGATGAGCTTGCGATCATTCAGTCTTTGCGCAGCGAAGTATTCAATCACGATCCCGCAGTCAGTCTACTCAACTGTGGCGACCCGCGCGTTGGCCGCCCTACGATGGGCGCCTGGCTCAGTTACGGTTTAGGCAAAGAGACCGAGGAATTACCGGCCTATGTGGTTCTCACGTCGGGTCAGAAAAGACAGCCCTTGTTGGATAGCTATTGGACGAACGGATTCCTACCGAGCGAGCACCAGGGCGTTCGATTTCGAAGTCAAGGCGACCCGGTCCTCTTCCTGTCGAACTCAAACAACATCACGCGTGCTGAGCGACGGCAGCAGATTGATTTGATTCAATGGATGAATAAGCAGCGGTTTGATTTATTCCGCGACCCAGAGACCCTTGGCCGTATCGCGCAATACGAAACGGCGTTCCGCATGCAGACAGCAATTCCTTCCTTAATGGACTACAGCGACGAAAGCAGAGCGACGCTCGATCTGTATGGGATCGAGCCCGGAAAACCGTCTTTTGCGAACAATTGCTTGATGGCTCGACGCATGGCGGAACGGGGAGTTCGCTTTATTCAGCTCTACGACATGGGCTGGGATTCCCACGGGTCAATTGTGGCGGAACATCAAGAACGATGTCGAGGAATTGACCAGGGTGCCGCCGCTTTGATTCGCGACTTGAAACAACGCGGAATGCTCGATGACACACTTGTCATTTGGGGTGGTGAATTCGGTAGAACTCCGGTGGCTCAAGGTGGCGGCGAACAATGGGGCCGCGACCATCACCCACACGGTTTTACGATGTGGATGGCTGGTGGTGGCATTCGTGGCGGTGTCGTCCACGGCAGCACTGACGATTTTGGATTCCACGCGGTTGAATCGCCCGTTTCCGTCCATGACTTTCACGCCACTGCCCTTCATTGTCTGGGCATTAACCACGAGAAGCTCACCTATCGACATCAGGGACGTGATTTTCGCCTGACGGACGTAGCAGGTGAGGTGGTCGCCCCCTTATTAAGCTAGTCTGATCCTCCGCATGAGCTTTTGCGCCATGAAGTTTGCGATCATCCCACGATCCCTCCAAGTCACATCCAACTCTGCATCAACCTCGACTTCCCGTCTCTCGAAAGCTGGCCTTTCAAATTTTTAGGGTTCGGTCGTTAGTTTTCGATTTCGGAGCGTTTAAAGTTGAAGCCAGATTGCTCCCCAAGCACTGGCGCCCATTTTTTATCAAGCGCACAAATGCGACTCATACCATGATAAGATTCGCAAAAGCGATCGCAGCACCACACCACATTACGTGAGCACCGCATTACGTGAGCACCGCTTTCACCGGCTTCAACATGGTTGCAAACGGCAATTAAGTATCGTATTTTCGCGACATCGTCCCCGATCGAACGCGAACGGCATTGCACCATCCTACTTTAGCGACGAAAGACTCATGACTACCGAAAGCCCCCAAGTCCCGCGAACCTTCTTTCAATACGTTCGTTCCATCGGGCCAGGCATCGTGATTGCACTTACGTGGCTGGGCGCTGGCGACCTCGTCGATTCAGCCGTCGCCGGTGGAACTTACGGCTATGCCTTGATGTGGGCGATGGCACTCGGATTATTTGTTCGCTTCGTCTTTGTGTCGATCATCGCGAAGTACCAGCTTTGCAACCAACATCAGGAAAGCGTCCTGGCTGGACTCAAACGCATTCATCCGATCGTGCCAATTATTGTTGGATTGATGGCTCTGATCTTCAGTCACTTTTATGGTGCATTTTCCGTGAAGGGGGCGGGTCAAACGACCGCAGGGCTTTTCGGGTTTCCACAGGAACAATATTGGGATGAAGGCTTCGCAGTCATGTGGGCGGTGATTGGATTCATCATTGTCTATCAAGGAGCTTTTGTACGAATCGAAAAGGTCGCCTTGGTATTATTGGCGATGTTAAGCGTTTCGTTGATCGGAGTGGCTCTCTGGGCGGGTCCGAATCCAATTGCGGCCGCTAAGGGTGTCTTTTTATTTCAGCAACCTGAGGACAAGGGACCTTACGGTGTTGCTTTGGTTGTCGTCTCGTTAATCGGAGCGGTTGGCGGTTCGATCGCAAATCTGCTCTACCCTTACTTTATCCAGCAAAAAGGCTGGAAAGGTCCGCGATACCGCCGTTTGCAACTTTATGATCTTGCCTTTGGAACGTTGGCCGTCGTCATTCTGAATATGGCGGTCTGGACTGTCGGTGCTGAGATCCTCAAACCGGAAAATATCATCATCAAGGAATTAAGTGATCTCACTCAATTGCTGACACAAGCCTTAGGCCCGTTAGGGGGGCCGATATTTTATGCCGGTGCGTTCGCGGCCTTGTTTAGTACGATGGTTGGTAACGCCACCGGCTACGGTTACATGCTGACAGATATTTCACGACTGAATGACTCGAAACCAGTCGACAGCGACGAGTCCAAACAGTTTTCCAAGTCGCGTATTTACATTGCCGTCGCCGCATGGTCGATGTTTTCACCACTCGTCTGGTGCCTGCCCAATATGCCAGGTTTCGTTTTTCTCACGGTGGTCGTCAACGCAGCGACGGTGATCATCTTGCCTCTGCTTGCGGCTGGGCTGTGGTACATCACAGCCATCAAAAAATGCATTGGCGAAAAATACAAAAACAATGTGTTTGAGAACGCCTTAATGCTCTTCCTGTTCTGCCTGTCTTGCTGGGGTGCTTGGGGGGCCTTCAATCAGATCCTCATAAAGATTGGCCTGATTTCAACCGGAGGCGGTTGACCACGATGCAATACACGTTATTTACCGATAACGTCGCGGATCTCACTGTTAGCGAAGCCTTTGAGCGGAGCAAGTCGATCGGCTCTGAGGGTTTGGACCTAACTGTTCGGCCAGGTGGTCATGTTTTACCGGCGAAAGCCGAAATGGGACTTTCCGCCGCGCGGATGGCAACCGACCGGCACGAAATGGAGATCCCGATGGCACCGACTGCCATTACGGATACCGACTCGCCTCACGCCGAAGACGTGATTGCATCTTGCTCCCACTACGGCATCCGTAAGATCAAATTGGGTTACTGGAGATATGAACCGTTCGGGAAGATTCAGGCCCAGATCAGTGACACGAAAAAGAAAATTGAACGCCTCATCAAGCTAACGCGCAAGTACGATATTTTGCCTTGCGTGCACGTCCATTCGGGCGACATTCTGGCCAATGGCGGTTCCCTACTCTACCTGCTGCTGGAAGACTTTTCGCCGGATGACATCGGCGCGTACGCGGATCCCATGCACGTGACGGTCGAGGGGGGATCCTACGGCTTGGAAATCGGACTCGACTTAATTACCCCTTGGATTTCTCTCGTTGGCATAAAAAATTTTCATTGGATCGCAGGTGACCGCGACGAACGTGGACAGCGGACCTACACCACTCAATACGTACCGCTCACCGATGGCCAAGCCAACTCCCACGATTCATGAAACGACTCCAAGAGATTCAATACGACGGTGTGATATCGTTGCACAGCGAGTACAAGGGAAGCAGTAGCTTCCGGGTCCTCACGACCGACGAACTTTTGTCGCAATCCGAGTCCGATCTCAAATACCTCCGGACACTCAGCTGAGAAACGACAGGGGCCAGCGTCTTGCATCATCGACAACTCGGCACAACCAATCTGAAGCTGCCGGCCATCTCGTTCGGCGCAGGGCCCGTCTCAGGGCTCATGACGGGCTCACAGGTCGAACATCAAATCGAGGTGATCTCACGCGCCTTCGAACTCGGTATTGACCACTTTGATACAGCCGCAACCTACGGTAACGGTGCATCCGAACGAGCATTAGGCCATGCCCTGTCGGAATTGAAAATCCATGACAGGGTGCAGATTGGCACCAAGGTGCGGCTGACCATCGATGACCTGAGTGACATTGAATCCGCAGTGCGTCGCTCTTGCGAATCCAGTTTCGAGAGGCTGGGCGTCGACCGAGTTGCGTTACTTCAGCTGCATAATTCTGTGACCGCCTCGCGAGGTGACTTGCCCGCATCACTAAGCGTTCGAGACGTCCTCGGCGATCGCGGCGTGATTTCGGCCATGGAGAAAATGCAGCAAGAGGGCCTGATTCAAGCCTGCGGTTTTACGGGTCTCGGCGACATGTCATCGCTCGATAAAATCCTCAAAGCTCGTTTTTTTCAATCAGCGCAAATCCCGCTCAACTTACTTCTCCTTTTTTCCGGGTCAGACGCGACCGCGGGTTCTGTTGACGTAAATTACTTGGAGCTCACTCGAAAGTGTCTTGAGGATCAGGTGGCCGTGATTGCGATCCGCATCATGGCGGGAGGGGCTTTGACGCAACATGCCCCCAGCCCTCATACGTACAAAACGAAGTTCTTCACACTCGACGTTTTCGAGAGGGACAGCAAACGCTCAGAGGAATTAGCAAAAATCCTACCCTCCGGTGTGACGCCGCCGACTGCTTCGATCCGTTATGTGCTCGACACCTTACAGGCGACCACCGCATTAATTGGATTTAACTGCCCAGAGCAAGTCAAAGAAGCCGTCCAGGCCTCCCAACATGGGCCTCTCGAACAGGAGATTTTAGGACAACTCAACAACCCCCGACTTGCTGAGAAAGATTATAAATAGGGAACAAAATTCCTCTGCACGCTGCCAATCACTTGAGTGTCTGGAGTACGACATGTCTGGAAACAGTCGCCGTGAGTTCATCAAACACGTGAGCACCGGAGTCGCCACTGCAGCTGCGCTCAGCAGCGGAGTTTCAGCGCAGAGCGCTAACTCAAAAATTCGGGTCGGAGTTATTGGTTGCGGTGGCCGTGGCTGCGATGTGGCCGAGAAGATGGCCATGATCAAGGACGTTTCGATTACTCACGTATGCGATGCCAACAAAATCCGATTGGCCGAGGCCGCGAAACAATTTCAGGTCGGCGAGAATCACGCCGTGGCCGACATGCGACGCATTCTGGACGATGGTTCGATTGACGCGGTAATCGTCGCAACGCCAGATCATTGGCACACACCGGCTTCGATCTTGGCATGCGATGCGGGCAAACATGTTTATGTTGAAAAACCCTGCTCTCACAATGTGCGTGAAGGCCGTCTCTTAATCGAGTCTGCTCGCCGCAACCAACGGGTCGTTCAACACGGTACCCAGGTGCGGAGTACGTCGATGATGCAGGAGGCCGTCGACATGCTTCACGATGGTGTCATTGGCGATGTTTTCGTCGCCAAAGCATGGAACATCCAACGCCGACGATCGATCGGCAAACAAAGTCCCACTCAAGTGCCTGCCGAGCTCAATTATGATCTTTGGACGGGCCCCGTCCCAATGCTTCCCTTCCAGGTCAATCGGGTGACCGACGGCTGGCACTGGTGGCATCACTTTGGAACAGGCGACATGGGCAACGATGGCATTCATGATCTGGAATACGCTCGCTGGGGCCTTGGCGTGGACACTCATCCAAGTTTAATTACCGCGGCAGGGGGAAAATACTTCTTCGACGATGACCAAGAATTCCCCGACACCCAATTCGTGACGTTTGAGTTCACTCCTGAATCAGGAGAACGCCGAACACTCATTTACGAACAACGACTCTGGTCGACGAATTATCCGCACAACACGGACAGCGGCGCCGAATTTTATGGGACTAAGGGGCAGATGTATCTGAGCCGGCGTGGAAAGATCCAACTACTTGGTGAACGAAACAGGTTGATCAACGTCAACATTGACCGGCGCGAGCAAGACACCGACGCGCATGTTGCCGATTTCATTGGGTCGATTCGCGGCAATCGTCGTCCCAACGCTGATATCGAACTGGGGCACATGACGGCGACGCTGTGCCATCTCGGCAATCTTGCAACGCGACTCCAACACTCTCTAGACTTCGACCCCAACACGGAAGAAATCACTAATTCCGATGAAGCAGCTGCGTTGGTGACGCGAGAATACCGTGACCATTGGGCCCGGCCCGCTGTTCAGTGAATCACGTCGCGAGAACACGAGATGTCGAAAATCTCAATTCTTCGGTTTTACTCATCTTCGCTGGCCTTGATCCTTGCGAATGTTGTACCGCTGCTGGGCGTGCTATTTTTTGGTTGGGGCATCTTTCCGATCTTGATGACCTATTGGTTCGAAAACGTCATCATCGGCTCTTTCAACGTTTTGAAGATTCTGCTGTACGAAACGAATGACAACGAAACTCCTGAGGCCCTAGAGCTAACAAACAATCCTAAGCTCGGCATCTACAAATGCGAGAGATTCTCGGCTGGAAGAATCTTAGTTTCAATCTTTTTCACAATCCACTACGGCCTCTTTTGCCTCGTCCACGGCGTCTTCCTCATCCTGCTGTTTGGTACGGCAAATCAGGAGGGGAAAGATGGTGCACCCGTGCTTGAAAACGGGCTTTCCATTGCTGGACTACTGCTCTGCATCCTAGCGTTGTTCCTGAGTCATCTTTTTTCCTTCTACCGAAACTTCCTACACGGTGGAGAAAACCACCCCATCAAGCCACAATCGCTGCTCTTTGCACCGTATGCGCGCATCACTGTCTTACACCTAACCATCATTTTTGGTGCGTTCGCCATTCAGGAGCTCGACAACCGGTTGTTCCCTTTGATCCTATTGATCATTGGTAAGACACTCGTCGATTTGTATGCACATCTACGGCAGCACATGCGACTTGCTCACGAATAGTTAAGCGATGACTTCGCCTCGCGAATTGCAATTCGCAAAGCACCATCCCTACTTTGCAGCTTCGGGGGATTCCTTACGCGACAACGGTTGATACCGCCAATCGACGTGCCCCTCATACGCCATCACCTCTCGAACGAGTTCATAAAGCGGCCGATCATATTCCTGCAGTAGCTCTCGTGTTCGGACAGGAAATCGTTCGTCTTCCGCCGCTGCATCCTGCCCGGCAGCGTCAAACCACGCGAGCACGCCTATCGTCCAATAGGCCTGCGGACTGTGCCATCCAGACGTCCCCTTCCATTTCCCCTGTTCCCGTGCAGAGCGGAACAATCGATCAACGCGTTCACCAAACTCTTGATCAAGGCGTTTGACCCGCAACTCGTACTGCTGCACGGCATTCCCTCGTGATTCCCAATTAGGATCTACTGGCCGATTTGCCGTACATTGAAAGACAGCCTCCGCCATCAACTGAATCGTTTGATTCGAGCCGATCCCCTCCTGCCGTGGATCCCCCAGGACATTTCGCTCGTCGACCACGATCAAATTGTGATCCGGGGAAAAACGGAGCGACCGGGTTAAAAAATCGTGCCTGGCAGAATCGACCTCTGTCAGCTCCGGCAGGTCGACCATTTTTTCATCTTCAGCCAGAACGACCATTTTGACGTCGCGATTGATCAGTGTCTTCAAGAGGTCATGTCGGTAAGCAAACATTTTGCGAACCGTATCGTTAGCCTTGAGGAGCGCACGGTCAGACGCCGCCCGCCCAACGATCGGGAACTCACGGGCATAAGTGAATCTTACGTAGTAGGGATCAATCTTAAATTTCTTCGGAGGCGGAATGACATTCGGCAACTCTCGCATCCATTGATAACGCCAGTCCTGAGTTGGCGAAAGACGCAGAGTGCGCCGGACCAAGTCATAGCCCGCCGGATCATATTGCTTCAACTGCTCGCGAGTCTTCACAAAGTTGTGGTTCCAGTTGTTAGCCCGGTCACAATCAAAATAAGCCTGAACGGTTTCTGCAAAGTACTCACCTGCGTTGGAACTGGCATAGGCATTTCGATAGAGGCCATCTTTCATCGCGTTGTCAAAGACCGCCTGCTTTTCTTTTCTCCATTCCGGATCCATGCGACTCAGCGCCCCATCAATCGTGTGCGCGAACTCATGCACCGCAATACTCTCGTCATCGTATCGATCAATAGGCAGGGACAGCAGATTCTCCTCCCCGAAACTCGTCGGCCGACCGCCTGTACCTCGTACTCGTTCGTTCACGAACTCGGGATCAGGGTGCCGTCGATTCTCGGGCATGTCGGTGTAGAGCTGATCTCGCCCAATGATTATCAAGTACATCTCGCTATCGACAAGTTCCCGAATCACGTCGGGCCGACCAGCAAGCATGTGATGGACGATTTCCCATGTTCGATGTAATGCTACGTCGCTGACCTCTTTGGAGGCAACGACCGGCATCCCGCTGACCGAGATGTATTTGGCATAAAATTCACGGGCGAAATCACGGTCGGCTTCGTTCACGATCGCGAAGAATGATTCCGGCGGTGCGATGACTTGAAGGGGTTCATCCGCCCATACCGAGTTCATCCACAACGGGAACACGACACAAATGCCGTACAGAAAACAACGAACTTCCATCGCAACACCCTTGGTTCAATAACGTCCTGTATCAATTCGCTGACCAGCGTGATACACGTTCCATCTCGACAAGCACGCAAAGGCTCTTCCATCCGCAGTCGCCTGAACTCATTTTGCGTCAAAAAACATCTTCAACTGCCTTCTTAAGCATTGCAAGCCGCTGAAACGAAATGGTGCCTCAAACGATTTGGATATCGCAACAAGCTACCAGAACCAGGAAAAATCACGATCCTCCGGACGACCAAGCCGCTCGACATACTCCGTTCCGTAAGCTTGCCGACTTAATTCCGCTAATTCTTTCTCCTCGATCTCATACAGCTTCGATTCAATCCCGTTGCTAAAGATGTCCAAGACTCGGAAGGCACACGGAGCCTGAATCAACTGAGGAGACAACAGGTGCAGTACGCCTCGCTCCTCAACCTTACTCGGAATGTTTTTATGCCCCGCGATCCAGCCCCGCACATTTGGAAATTCATGAAGCAGATCCAACAAAGGGGCGGCCGACCACAACACCTGCATGCCATCATTCCGAGCCCCCTGGACACACGGATGCAGCACAAGTGAAAAGTGGGCACAGCAAAACACATTTGTCACGTCAGATAATTGTTCGAGAGTTTCACGCAACCAGGCAAATTCGGAGCTTCCGTTGCTGAATCCATCCTGGTCGGGAGTTGCGAGCATGACGAAAGGCACTTCGTTAACTCTCACGACATAATTACCAGACGCGGGTATTTCCAACCGCCGGTAAAATTCAGAAATAGAAAGGGAACCGTAGGATTCGTGATTTCCAATGATGGTATAAACCGCAAACGGACACGTCCTAATTAACGAGGACAACCAATCCAAACCCCGCGAATCAGCAGGATCAAGCGTGTCCCCGAGCAGTAACGCAGCATCGACATTCATCTGCTCCAAACGATTCAAACAAGACTCGAGCAAGTTACGCGCGGCACCATAGAGACGTCGGGTTGGTTGGGTCGGCCAAGTACAACGGCCTGATTGCACATGACAGTCTGGCAAGAGCGCGACGCGGCAGAGCCGTTTCGATACAAATTCGGCCATCGATTTTCCCGCACGCAAGTGCACCGCAAGAGCAGCATCTATGCTCCTTGCGTCCGGCCCGTTTTCTGCAAAGTGAGCCGGAGATAAGAAGGAGCCTGTTTAGACTCCAGCCAGCGGTTCGGTACAACCCGCGAATTGATCCGTCTGCACGCCGAGCCGCTGCAACATGGTGACGAAAAGGTTACCGAGCGGGATATCCTCGTGCGCGACTTCCTTCTGCCAGGGCTCTTGTCCGCCTTCCCATGGTCCGCCCTGAGGATTCGCACCCGCGTAATTCAAATACTGGCCATGTTTGAATCCCATATTCTTACCGCCCGCCAAAATCAGCGGATAGTTTCGAGACAGGTGAAACGCACTCGACGCCGAACCGAACATCAGAAGCGTGTTGTCCAACATATTGCCGGGAGCACCGACTTCCGGTGTTTCCCGAAGTCGATTTGCAAAGTTCCGGAATTCCTCACTGAGGAAACGACAATAGATTCCAAAGTTTTTCCAACCATCGGGTTGTTTGGTGTTATGGGAAAGCTGATGGGTCAGATTGAAACCTACGGCCCGCGCGAGGTAATCGCTGATCCCAACCCCGTTTTCGCGTCCCAATTGATAGGTCACAGATCGTGTGGAATCTGTCTTGAAGGCAAGATAGATCAATTCGAACATCGTCTGCAAAAATACCTGAGGGTCTTCCGGAGTAATATCAAGCTGCAGGTGATCTACATCGACCTGGGGCAAGGGAATATTGATCCAGCGTTTTGCTTTCTCTACGTTCACTTCAGTATCGCGCACCGACTGCAAGTATTCGTCTAATGAGCGTTGATCATTTGCCGACAGCGTCGCTCGCAAAGAGCGTGCATCTGCCATTAGGTCATCCAATGCGCTTTGACTAAGTGCGAGACGCCTCGCCGCATGCTGATCGTTTTTCACGAACAACATGTCGAAGATGCGTTTCGGCTTGTGTTCCGCGGGAATGGCTCGACCATGTCGATCGAATGAAAGCGTATGGGCGCCTCGGGGTGTCCCGGTTCCTCCGTCCGTTGACAAGACCAACGACGAAAAACGTGTCTGGTGGCCGACATGGGCCGCGAAAACTTGATCCATCGAGACGGTGTTCCGATAGTCTCCAGATGGGCCCGTTGCAGCACCGGTCAAAAACTGATCGGCATTCGAGTGACCGTGGATGCTTCTCACAGCAGGATGAGACAGCCCAGAGAGCACCGTCACCTCGTCACGAATAACCTCCAACGGATCTAAGCATTTGGTGAAACGGAAATCCGTTCCACTGCCATGCGGAAACCACGCCCAATCCTCGTAAGACGGATCCTTAGCAAGCGGCATGGGCACGCCATCGGGCATGTAGAAACAAGCGAACCGTTTGCGATCGGCGGTCAGTTCCTTCGCACCGGCAAGATTTACAACCGACTCGAACCAGGGCAAAGCCAGCGCAATACCAGTTCCACGCAAAAACCGTCGTCGATCGAGTGATCCAAATGATGTACTCATTTCGAAAGCTTTCTTGTTTCAGATTTCATCGAGATTGAAACAGATCGGAGGCCACCACCAACGCGATCATTGTAGCAAGTCCATCGCCTTGTCGACGAAGTTTTACCGTGATTTCGTCCACGGCAGCCCGGTCGCCAAACGTTAAAGGTCTTCCAACCGCATAGGTCACGAGTTTATGGGCCATGGCCCGCACGAATTGGTCTTGTCGATTCGTCAGCAGATATCGTTTCAGGCCGTCTATTCCTGCCAACGTTTCACCATTAAAGAGCACACTTGAGGAATCGACGCCCTTGCCGTTCGCCTCGGTTCGCCAGGCACCGACCGCATCGTAGTTTTCAAAGGCAATCCCCCAAGGGTCAATCTTGGCGTGACATGACAGACAAGCTGCGTGATTTCGATGATCCTCGATGCGCTCTTTCAACGACAGCTTGAGAATTTCAGGATCGGCCAGATCGATCTCAGGAACGGCCGGTGGCGGCGGAGGTGGAGGATCATTTAGGAGACTCTCTAGCATCCAGATTCCGCGCTTCAGAGGATGAGAATCCTTCCCGTCCGAATTCATTGCCAGAAGACCGGCTTGGGTCAGCAAGCCTCCTCGAGATTGATTCGAGTCGAGGGCAACTCGACGCAAATGATTCCCGCGCACTCCGTCCAGCCCATAATGGTTTGCCAGTCGTTCATTCACCATCGTAAAGTCAGCATGAATGAAATCGACGACGCTATGGTTTTGTTGCAAAACTTCCTGGAAGAAGGCGATCGGCTCATCCCGCATCGCCTCTCTCAAGGCGACATCAAACTGTGGATAGACCTTACGATCCACCTTCAAGTAATCCAGCAACTGCATTCCCAACCACTGTCGCACGAACTGCTCTGAAAATCGGTGGGATCTCGGATCGGCCAACATCCGTTGTACCTGAGACTGCAAGGCTTCGGGATCACGGAGGCCATCACGGCTCGCCAAGTCCAGGAGCTCTTGATCGGGAATGCTGCACCAGAGAAAGGCCGCAAGCCGCGTTGCAAGTTCGTATTGATTAAGTTCCGTACGAGCCTCGGCCTCCTCATCCGGCGCTGCCTGCACCCAATAAAGGAAATTAGGGGAGGCAAGTACCACCGACAAAACCTCAACAATGGCTTCTTCAAAATCCTCACATTGCGGACGAATTTTCTCAAAGAGCGTAAGCTTTTGAGCCAGCTCCTCCGCCTTGATCGGACGCCGCCAAGCCCGCGTCATGAATCGAGTCAACACCTCTTTGGCGTAGATTGCTTCATCAGACTTGTTGTCGCTTTCTACGAAAATCTTGTGATGCGATGCTGGCGGCCATTGCTCGTAAACGGGCGCTGAGATCTCGACGTAATCAATTTGAATCGAAATTTGTGATATCGAACTATTGACGAACTTGAGGAGCTCAGAGGGACTCGGTAACCCGCCCATCTTGCCGGTCTTTCGCACGAGATTGCGAGGATAGATTTCGCTAAGCGGAATCTCCCACTGATAAAACTTAGGGTCGTCTGGGTCAGCATCGATTACCCGATCTTCTTGACTGATTCGAACCGCAGCCGCGGAGTCATTACTGGCCTGCCAGCCGAATTCCAATTGAAGACTGGGCAACTCAGACGAGTCCACTTCCGTTCGTGCCGCACGTACTCGGACTCGCAGCATGCCCTTATCCGGGAGCTGATTACCAAGTTCGACAATCAGACGATTGCGAGCCGGGATCACGGCGACGACTTGCGAAACGTCCGGGTTTTCGGGACGTGTGTCGATCGGCGTCCAAGCATACTTCGCTCCTGAATATCGCCAACTCGCCGTGGCAGCTCGATCATCATCCCGGTCCCAGAAGTAGGTTCGATTGGGCTTATTGCGAAAACCTTCTTTGCGACGCTCAATTTCGGCTTGCTGTTTTTCCGGATCCTCGGCGAACTTTTCCTTCAGCTCTTGCAATTGATTGTCCTGCTTGGCCCACTCCCGCTTTGCGGCCTCGCCCATCGAGACACTCCAAAACAACGGTTTTGGCTGTTCCCCGCGCACCGTGACTCGACGCAGAGCCTGGCTATTCGCTTCTCGATAAGACTCGAATTGCGAAAGGGACATTTGCAACAAATCCGAGCTATTCTGAAAACCTTCCGGCGAGTTCGGCTCAGGCGGAAGATCCTTTGCAAAGTTAAGCGGTTTCCCGAGAAGATCCTGTAACGCGTAATTGTATTCGTAACGCGTCATCCGGCGGAAAGAAGAATGGCCCCCCTCGGAACGTCGCACGACCGATGCGAGCTGAAGCTGCGATGCCAACCACTGAATGACGGTGTTGCGATCTTCGTCCGAAAGCTCGCCTTCATCCGGGGGCGGCATCTCCCCATTACTCAAAACCGCAGAAACCTCTAACCACCAGCTGACGTCTTCGCCCTGAAACAGATCTGGATCGAGCGAATCGATACGGATGTTACCCTCCTGGGCCTCTTCCCCGTGACAGGCCACGCAGCTGCGTTGCAAAATCGGCTCAATCTGGTCCCGATAGGTTTCCAGGTCTGCGACAGGCGTTTCGGTTACTTCAGCCGACCATTGCTGCTCAAGGAAACCAGAACGTTTTGCAGCCTGTGCCTTCAGCTCATTCAAAGTGGGCGTTTCGGAAGCCTGCTGCTTTTCATCGGCTGCGGGCGTCTGAAGATCGTCCGCCTGCAAAGGTGATGCAGCCCACCACGAGCAGAAAATCAACAGCAGAAACGTCTGCAGGAACAAGAAATGGCTTGGCTGGCTCATGGTGATCGCGCCACGAATTTTCTTGCGATGGTTTCACCCAGCACAAGTGAGGTAGGAAGCGTGGGGAAGCAAAGCCATTTTATCAGAGAAACGCAAATTTCAGAAACCCAATGCGGTAACATTGCCTCCCGAAAAACCGCACGGGACGGGCAAGTAGGTGGTTCGAAAAGTATTAAAATCCTTACAAACCTTGGCACGGCGCACCGATGCTATGAAGGAGTCTGCACCATTTGCTGGCACTTACCGCAAGTGGATTGTGGCACTCTTTCCTGGTTTTTCCGTATAAAACGCGCTCTGACTCTTATTTCTCCATCTGCTTGAACTGCTTTGCTCACGTAAATCCACCAATCCTTCAAGGTCTCAGACAGGAGTGTTTGGGGAGTCAAAAACCGTGATTTACGGCTCGGCGTATGAGTGTTAGACTTTGTTGATGGGTCCGCCAGCGGTTGGCGGCAGTGCATCAATATTTTTCGAAAGGGGACCGATGAAGCTAAAGCATTTGGCAGCGCTCTGCATGCTGCTCGCTATTGGCTGTTCGCAGTCAAGCCCCGCACCTAGCCCAGGCGGTGATAGCAACACCACCAGCGCGGCCGCAGGTGACGGAGCGGCAACCGACCCCGCGACGGATACACAACTAACTGCTTCAACAGTTAGCTTTAACGTCACGGGGATGCGATGACCGGGTGGCTGAGGTGGCAAGATTAAAGCCGCTTTGGCAAAGTTACCGGGTGTAACTGTAGACGAAGTCACGAAGAATTCCGTAACCTGCTCTGGCGATGGCCTGGATAACGCCCAGATAATCGCGGCCATTGAAGGCCTGGGGTATGGGGCAACCGTGAAGTGATAAAGCGATAAAAATCGCAGTGCCGAAAATAATTGAAAACGGTCGGGCCGCTGGTCCGACCGTTTTTTCATGACTAAGCTGTGTTAGCGGGATTCATTTCGTTGAAGCAGGAACATGTCATGACCGTAAAGCAGCTTTGTTGCCAGTGCAGCATGCACAAATTGCGTGGCCTGTATCTCATCTTGCTGCTGCTCCCGTGTATATCCTGTGCGGAAGAGAGTCGACCAAGCGATTCTCTATCGACTAGCACTACGGAAGAGACAACAGCGACGGCCGCACCAGCACCGGAAATCAATGCTGCGTATGTCGCCACATCGTTCGAGTGTAAAGCACCGGTTGGTCTTCCTGATTATTACGTGCGCCCGGACAATCCGATGACGCACGAGAAGGTTGATCTCGGCCGCAAGCTTTTTTTTGACCCGGACCTTTCAGTCGACCGTAGCATGTCATGCGCAACCTGCCATGCTCCCGACAAAGGCTGGACTAACGGTGCGGCCTTTGCCAAGGGCGTAAGCGGCAAGATGGGACGTCGAAATGTGCCTTCCATTCTCAACGCAGCCTATTATCAATCCTTATTTTGGGACGGGCGTGCGGGAAGCCTTGAAACTCAGGCGTTGGGTCCGATCTTAAATCCGGACGAAATGGGCATGCCTTCGGCCCAGGCCCTGTTGGAGCGTCTGCAACAGCACCGCGAGTATCCCGAATTATTTTTAATCGCTTTTGAAGACGGCCTGACAACAACGAACATTGCAAAGGCACTCGCCAGCTACCAGCGTACGATTGTCGCTGGCAATTCCCCGTACGATCGATTTGTTGCAGGCGACAAGAACGCTCTGTCACCATCCGCTCAACGCGGCCTTAACCTTTTCCTGGATCGTCGGAAAACAAAGTGCATTATCTGCCATGAACCGCCCACGTTCACGACGATCTTCTACCACAATCTGGGAGTTGGCATGGAGGAAGAACACCCTGACCTTGGACGGTATGAGTTCACAAAGATCGAATCCAACAAAGGCTTTTTCAAAGTGCCCACAATGCGCGACGTCGTCGACACGGCCCCCTACATGCATGATGGCAGCATTGCCACGCTTGAAGAGGTGATGGAGTTTTACGATCGGGGTGGAATTCCCAATCCCCATCTATCAAAAGAAATGCGGGGTCGTCTCAATCTCACGAAACAAGAGAAGGCCGATCTTGTCACCTTCATGGTGGAAGGACTCACCTCGGAC
Source organism: Planctomycetaceae bacterium (assembly GCA_002723275.1). Lineage (GTDB taxonomy): Bacteria > Planctomycetota > Planctomycetia > Pirellulales > Pirellulaceae. The sequence goes on along the minus strand of PBNZ01000024.1, from coordinate 192,335 downwards.
GACAAACCAACACCCTGACGACTCGTCCATTGCTGTCGATCCTCAACTGCGTCACCTTTGTGGCTCGAGTGCATCCCACGTTTCATCACGGCCTCGTGAACAAAGGCTCAATTTCACCGAACGCTTGACCCATTTTTCGTCTTCGAGTCCAGTCGAATGATGCGCAGTTTATTTCCGCGAATGGTTATTTTACTCGCAAGAAATCGGGTACGCTGAAGAATAAGTACTAAGGATTCATTGGGAAGCATCATTTCCAGCTCTTACTACCGAAAGTGCCTTGGAACACAACCATGTCGAACAAGTCTGAGAAGTTCCGAAAGCCACTCAAGCGATTACTCTCAGTGACCCTTGTCCTCGTCGCGGTGTTGATACTGCGTTTCATCTTCGGCATGGGAACCGCCGCCTGGCACTATTGGTCAACGCCGAATTTCCACGAGTATCTCGCAACTCACCCGGTGGACACCGACACCATCAATGAACGAATACCACAAGGAAAACTCATCAGCTCGGAAGACCGATGGACCGCGGGCACGGTAGATCCTTTGAGTGTGTCGAATTCGGAGAGCGACTATATCTGTGCTAAACTCTTACTCGAAATCGAAATTTTGAGAGGTGATGAACAACTGCTGGAATGTCACGAAAGATTTTCGGTTGCCTTGAGAAAAAATGACTGGACCCATCACGGCATCGACATTCATATTCCGACGCTTCGTACAGCATCTGGCCTGCAAGCTATCGTTGTCACCTCTGTTTCAGATCCAGACGAGATGCTCGGCGAGGACTCTACTCGGCTCGGCAACGCGATGGTCGATGTCTTCTTGATTTCAAATCAAGGACCGTCAAAAACTCAGTTTCGTCTTCATCCGGAAAAGCCTGCATCCCTCGCGAGCTTCGCGCCTCGACCGACGTCTCCGATATCGTTATGGCAACGCATCGCGGGCCTACCCTACAACACAAAATCCCTACCGGAAGAAGGCTTGATCCACCACACGAGACAGCGCGTACGATTTGACTGGGAAAGATTTGAAAACGGACATGGAGGCCCGTCGATGTCTTACGCAACTCACGCGACAAACACCCACGAGTATTCCTACGACCTGAACATCAAAATCTCTGAATACAAGAGTCATCGAGACTCGGATTCTCCGGAATCGACGTTTACTCAATCGCAAGAGTTGTCGCGACGTTGGATGGGAAAAATCTGGTAAGGAAGTTCACGTTGAGCCGAATGATTCCAAGATCAAATCTTGCGTTCAATCTACGCATAGGGAGGAGGACCGAGAATCTGCAAGATCGACTGTTCTTGCTCAGAAAAGTCCTGATCGATCACGGCAATTCCTGGTGGAAGTTGTGCCGGTGAATCCGAGTGCCGATTCAACCAAACAGTTCGAATACCAACCGCCTGAGCTCCCAGAATATCGCTTTTAAGCGAATCGCCAACCATGACGACATCGCTGGCCTGGAGTCCAAGTCGCTCAAGAGTAATCATGAAGATTTCAGGGTCGGGCTTTGAGACACCGACTTCTTCGGAAATTGAAACGACGTCGAAATAATCCTCGATGCCCAACTGTTTCAACTTATTGATTTGTTCTGAGACGAGATTATTGGTCACAATCGCCATTCTCATCTCAAACTCTCGCAGGCGGCGCAAGATCTCTTCTGCCCCTCGCACGAATTCAAACGCCTGGTCACAGTCATGGCGAAACAACCCGTGCTCGGCGAGCGCCACTTCATCGGTGAGTGAAACCTGAAAGCTACTGAAGAATTGTTGCATCCTTCGGGTTCGAGCTTCTGCCTGCGTCAGATCACCGCTCAGCATTAGCAAGTGCAGCTGTTCAAGCGCCTGAGAATACCGTTCCTCCAACACCGGTATGGGCACCTGATGCAAAGCAGGATGCCGTCGACTCAACGCAATCAGTCCCTGTCGTGCACTATGGAGGTGGTCATAAAGGGTGTCATCCAAGTCAAACAATACAGCTTTTGGAAATTCCATATCTCAAGCATAGAAATTCATTTAGAAGCATGTCAAAGCCAAAGGCACGATAAAACAGCTGATTTCCAGGGCAATATCGCCCCATTCACCGGTTGCAGTAAGTGGGCAACGCCTCATTACGTGGGTTCCCTCTCCAACCGATTGAACGCGGTGGATTAACGTGGATGTACCGGCGGATCGTCAAGACATCGTTACAAACAAATCTCATTGACAATTCACTGTTTTTTCATGATCTTATTAGGCTAGAGAGCCCGGCTGTATCGCGTGCTCGATGGTTCAGAAGGAAATTTTTGAAACCTGAGATTTTGGAGCGGAACCTTGCGATTACCATTGATTGCTTCTCTCTTCATCGTCGCCATTCTTTTACCTTTGGAGACGACCGCCTCGCTCCAGATTACAACGGGTGATATGTGGGTGGTCGATAACGCCGAAGGCGAGTCGACTGGCCGAATCCTGGCTATCACACCCGAGGGTGACGCAAGAGTCACGGTCACAGCCACCGATATTGACAACGCCCGAACCGCTGCCAACGATACCTTTCCGGAAGGAACAGGCGTTCGTTTCACCGATAATGACATTGTGTTCGACCACTACGGCAACTTCTATTTCACCGAAAGCGTTTCTGACGGACTATTTCGCCTCAACGAAAACACCGGACTCCAGCAGATCGTTAGAGAGTCAGACATTGTGGCGGTCACGCAGCTGTACGATTCGGAAATTATTTCAGCCACTCCAGAAAAGATCGCCGCTGGCAGTGGTGACTCGTTGTATATCACCGAATTGGAGTTGGATGCGATATTAGAAATTGATCGGGTCACGGGCGAGGTAAGCGTGCTCGTGTCTCAAGAGGATTTCACGACAGCCCTCTCCACCTCAAAAGTCCAGGTGAATGGTGGCATCGCTTTATCCCCCGACGAAACGACCCTCTATGTCGTGAATGACTACGGCGATGACTCTCTGATTAAAATTGACATCAGCGGTCCTACGCCCGTCATTACAGAGCTCGTCGGTGAAGAAGATTTCCCAACCCAAGTTACGGACAAGGAACGTTTTATCACTACGGCTCCAAATGGCGATATCATTCTTGTTGATGAGGAAACCGAGGACATCTTTCGCGTAACGCCTGAGGGTGTCGTCTCGATTTTCCTAGATGAGGATGATATCGAAGCCATCCTGACCAGTGATGATTACGATCCTACAGGAGGCATTGATTTTGACCTGGATGGCAATTTCTTCATTGCCCAAAGCGATCCCCCAAGTAGCATTATCAAGTGGACGGTGGACAACAAAGATTTAGGGACTATCGACACCAACAGCGGCGTTGTTTTCGCAGATGAACACAGTATCCAATTGGACCTCGAACTGCCAGACACCACGGTTGAGTTCTTGGGAGGATTTACCTTTGTCCCGGTGATCCAGGAAGACCCGAGAGTCATCCCTGAGCCCACCAGTATCGCCATCTGGGCTCTGCTTGGCGTTGCTGTCTCCACAATTGGTTGGTACCGCCGCAAGTATTAACGAAATGGCTTCCGATAAAACCGGAAGCAACCGTCGCTGAGGGGTAATCCATCCACGCGATATTTCCAGAAATACCAGGCCATTCAACGTCGTCGTCGATCCATTCGTTGCGCTGGTCCGACACACCAACCAAGGCTTACCAACGGGGACTACGCATCGTGTGAAATCGGATGCGATCGCAGTCTTTTCGGTACTCATGATTAAGGTGCCACACGAAGGCCCTCAAATGCAAATGATTGCCATCCGCACCCCTTTTCGGTCGCCGAAAAACTAATGAGCCGCATTGAACTCAGCCAATTTAGCCGCGAGTTTTTTGTGGCCTGCAGGCGTCAATGCGTAGTGACCTGATGCCTGCTCAATCAACGCTTGTCGATTCAGACGTTTCAGAATGTATTGCCATTTCCGAAACGGTCTCATTCTTCCTCGTGAGAAAGAAAAGCGATCTTGCGAACCATCCTTAATCCACTGCAAGGCGAGACATTCGAGCGTGGCTCGATTACGTTGCCAATGCCCCCATTGCTTCACAATAAATCCATTGCTTGGAGAACAAAATAAAACCAGCAAAAAGACGAAACCTGCTGCTGAAGCAACAGTCCCGGTGGGCGCAACATCCAAAAACAGCGATGCATAAAAACCAATCATGGCAGAAACCGCGCCCACTATGGCGGACACCAACAAAAGATGGTGAAGGCGAGTCGTCACCAAATAGGCAGCTGCCGGCGGAGCGATCATAAGTGCCACAATCAGAATGGAACCGGCCACATTAAAGGCCGCTACCGTGGTTAAGGACACGATCGACAGCCAAAGCAATTGAAACAGCCTTGGACGCAACCCAAATCGGCTTGCCAGCTCTGGATCGAAAAGAGTGGCCTTTAATTCTTTGTAGCAAACAGAAACAAACAGGATCTGCACGATCAGAATCAGCAGCATCACAAGCCACGATTTCGGACCAAGGTCCCAGCCACCGATCTCAAATCGATCAAGCGATGCGATGGCAAGATTGCCTTCGATAATGCAATCAGCGTGAAAGTGTGTCTGCTTCAGGAAATTGCTTACGAACAGGACTCCCAGGCTAAACATACCTGCAAACACAATCCCAAGACTTGCATCCGGGTCAAGCAGCTTTGTCCTTTGAAACGCTTCGGTGAGCCAGATCATGACTAACCCGCTGGCCCCTGCGGCGATTAAGAGCCAAGGTGAGTTATAGTCGCGCGAAATCCAAAAGGCGATCGCTAATCCGGGCAGGACAGCGTGACTGAGTCCCTCGCTGACCATCGCCTGACGATTCACAACCAACAGGCTCCCGCAGAGCGAACAGGAAACGGAAGTCACAACCGCAATTGCCAAAGTCCAAAGTTCAAGTGACAAGAGTTCGCCTCCGTGATAACACACCTCGCCCAGGTGCAAAAAGGACGGAAACGAGTACGACCAACGTTAAACAGACGACGATCGCAGGCCCGGTGGGCAGACCTTTTCTGACCGCACTCATAAAAGCACCGCTTGCAGCACAACCGCCACCCAATAAGCCGGCCAACAAAATCATTTTCCCAAGTGAATTCGTCCATTGCCGCGCTGCACTGGCCGGAGCAATCAGAAGTGCAACCATCAGCACAACACCGGCGATTTGTAGGCCAATCACGATGCCGATCACCAGCAAGGACAACAAGAGCAATTCCCAACGTCCAACCGATAACCCCAAACCGGCTGCATACCCGGGATCAAAGGTTAATAACTTCAGACGATACCAGCAAACGAATAGACAAACGGAAGAAACAACCGTCAATATTCCAATCATCCAAAAGTCAGAGAGTGTCGTGGCTGCAGCCATCCCGAACAGGTAATCTTCCAACCCTGCCTGCCCCGGAATGGGATTGGAGGAGCGCTGTATCCAACGCAAGAGCGTCAGCCCCGTTCCAAAGAAGATTGCCAACATAACGCCCAAACTCGCGTCGGCTTTGATCTTGGTGGAATTCGTAATCCACTGGGTCAGTATCATGGCTGCAATTGACGCGACCATGGCTCCGGGAATCAAAAGCCACAACGATTTGTTTCCGTCGCCCGTCAGGACGAACCATAACCAGAAGAAACCAACGATTCCGAGGATTGAGGAATGAGAGATCACGTCACCCACCAGACTCTGGCGCCGCAAATAGGCAAAGCACCCCAGGGCTCCACTGGTCGCTCCGGTAACCGCACTGCTCAAAACAACGAGCTGGACAGTGTAATCGGTCAGCAATTCAAGCATCGGTCGCGTCCTCGGAAAAACCACCGATTTGCATACCATGCACCCCGTAAGTCGCCTGAATGTGCTCTGACGTAAAAGTCGATCGAGTAGGACCACTCGCTACGAGCTGCTTGTTCAATAAGATAACGTGATCAAAGTAACGACTCACGGTGGTCAAATCGTGATGGACAAGCGAGACAGTCTTCCCGGCATCGCGCAGCCCGTGCAGAATATCAACAATCATCTTTTCAGTCGTTGCATCGACTCCAGCGAAAGGTTCATCAAGAAGATAGATCGATGCCTGTTGCACGAATGCCCGCGCTAAAAATACGCGTTGTTGCTGCCCACCGGATAGTTGCCCAATCTGCCGACCAGCAAATTCCTGCATCTGGACCTCAGTTAATGCCGCGTAAGCATCAGCGCGTTCCTTTTCGCCCGGCCGCTGAAACCACTTTAGTCGTCCGTAAGTTCCCATCAATACAAGATCGAGTACAGTGATCGGAAAATCCCAGTCCACGCTATTGCGTTGTGGCACATAACCGATTTGTGAAGCGAGGAATTGATGCTGCTTAGCCGCGGTGCCTCCGGCTCCCGTTACCTCAATCTCACCGGAGAGCGTCGGCACCATACCCAGAATGGCTTTGAGAAGGGTGCTTTTACCGGCGCCGTTCGGGCCAATGATGGCGCTAATCTGCTGCGCGGGTATCTGCGTCGAAACATTCCATAACGCCATATTGACCCCATAGGAAACCGTCAGACCGTGCGTCTTGATTGCAGTTTCCATGGGGCCTGGCCAATCCGCTTATTGCCTATCAAATTATTGCCAATCAACTTATTGATTGAGCGATTTTGAAATAAGTTCGACGTTCGTCGTGAACGCGCCTAAATACGTATCCGTGGGTGGCTCTACCCCCAAGTCATCTGAATAGAGTGGCTGATCTGCGATTTTGACCTGCCAATCCTGAGCCGAACAGGCTTCCTGCAAAGCAGCCGTCACTTTGGGGTTCGTGATATTTTCGAGAAAAATCACAGGCACCTTACGATCACAGACGGTTTTGGCGACTTCACGAATCGTCTTTACATCTGCCTCAGCGTCGTTGCCAATTCCTAGGACAGCAATGGAATCAAAACCATATACTTTTGCAAAATAGTTGAACGCGTCGTGAGCACTCACCAGGACTCGTTGCTCTTGAGGTATGGGCTCGAACTCTTCGACGGCCTTCTGATGGGCTGCCATGATCTCATCGATATACGCGAGACCATTCTTCTTATAGATTTCCGCATTTTCGGGATCCACTTCACAAACTTTTGCGATCAAACCGGCAACACATTCAGACCACCCCGGAAGGTGATTCCAAATATGGGGATCAAAAGGCGCTTCGGGATCGACTTGGCCGTCTTCCACCCAATCTAACCTCGCATCGGCTGGAAAGGCAGTCGCCATCGCCCATGACTTGTCACCAAACTGGTGCTCCAATAAATCGTGCAATCGTGCCTCAAGGTGAAACCCATTGAAAAAAACCGCATTGGCGTCCGCAATCGCTTGGACATCGTTCGTACTGGCACTATACGAGTGCGGGTCGACCCCAGGACCACACAGCAATTTGATATCAACATTGGTACCTGCCGAAATCTTCCGGAGTGCGTCAGCAATGTGTCCCGTTGTGGCCACCCAAGCTTGGCTGTTCGCTGCGGCCGACGAGTCAGCTCCGGCCGGCCCGGTACCCTCCTGTTTACAACCCACCAAAACGCTCAAAGAGAGCACGCTCATGAAGAAAAAATGCTGTTTCAAAGCCGATAAGCCTGACATAGAAGAAAGCTCCTTTGGTTCCGGGTTAACGATTGAAACCGCAACACCTGGTCACGGATTCGATGGCTGGCTTCACCAAGTTCATCGGAACTCGCTCGCTTGCCTGGATGACTAACATCAAATCTAATCTCGTGGCGTCTGCCTGAAAATTCCGCAAGCGCCTCTACTGAGATTTGGTGTCAACAAGTATCTCACGAAGCCCGAAAAATAAAAGACTACTTGCAAAATTTCACCGTCCTGAACCTGGCTTCCTTCACCGTTCTAGATGCTGCTGAATCATCACCATTCAGACATTGTCTCACCCCTTACCGACTGGCCGGCAGTTCAGCGGCTCATGCCTCATGAGCCGCTCAAAGCCCGGGAGATCTTCATTCATCCAAATTGGATCATAGAGGATACTAGAAGCTGGACCGGGCCCTTGAGCACAGGCAAGGCAGTCGACTCAAGGAGTCCACCAGATCCAGACTCCGAATATCAGAAGTGTTCCGACCACCGCAGTAATTAAACCGGTCCTTCGATGACGCTTGATATAGAGCAAGAGGGCAAAACCGGAGAGGGAAAACAGCAACATCAACACTGCTGAACCGTCAATCACCAAAACGTTCCAGACAGGACCACTATCGCGACCTTTGTGCAGATCATTCATGACAGCGACAAGATTGGAAGAACTGACCGTCAAACTATACTTGCCAGTTTCCCGATCGATAAAGACATCAGCTGCATATCCAGGGCTCTTGTAGACCAACATGTATTCGTATTCGTCGCTCTCAAACTCTTTCACCCGCCCTTTCAGTCGATGTCGCTCACGCAGTGTCTCTGCAATCTCCAAGTCACCTGGATCGTTTTGCAACCATTCAACGGAGAATTCTCCACTCAAATCTTCAACATGCTGTTCGCTTCCGCCAAGCCATGTGGGATGATTGAGCGTGATGCCCGTCACGGCGAAGAACAAAATGGCTCCGAATCCGAGCATCGAAAGATAAATGTGTAGCCAGCGAAAAGCACTCGCGCTTTTCCTATACCAATCTTTCCGGAAGCCGGAATCGTTTCTTATCGAGGTCATGCTGTCCGTCAAGAACGCCTATTGCTGGAGGGGAATGAATTGATAAGACGCCCTTGGGATCTCGACGTTTCCCTTGAGATTTCTTCTGGCGATCCCCTCCGCACCCCACTGAATTTTTTTACGGATAATCTTATAAGTACCATGCTCACGAGCAGCCTCCAAGCAAAGCGTATAACTTCCGGTCGGCAGCTGGTTTCCAGCATTATCGGTACCATCGAAGTGCGCTTGATAGTCGCCCGGGCCGCGAGTTGCACCCGACACACCATCGATTAGATCAATGTTCTCAACCAATTTACGCATACGATCATTTCTATACCAACGAGTCAGATCACGATGCCATCGCGGACCAGGCTGATCTGTTTGCAGCCAGAGCACGCCTGTTTTCACAGGGAAACCGTCTTCATCCTCCAACCAGACAGCAAGATAGGGTCGACGATACAGCCCGCCCTTCGGTCGGTCGAGAGAAAACCAAACGTGCAACCCTGCCTTGGTTGCCGCTGATTTGTCATCACCTGTCACAACATCCTTGGCGAGAAGACCATTCAGGAAAGGATCCGAGGGAGAAATAGCGGTCATGACAGTGAAGAGCAGAACACTGATCAGCAGAAACCATCGCATCGAAAATCATCCTTACTTTTTTAATTCTTGGCTGGCCTAACGAAATAACAAAGCTGTCCTGGCGTATCCAGACGGGGCAACAGGCACCATGTCTACTTACTTACCGTTTCTCTCTCCAATAATCGATTCCTGAGGAACCGAACGATCTCGAACTACGTCAAATGTTTCGATGGGGCCTCTGAACAAGCTGTCATGCCTGGTTCTTATTCAGCCCGGCACACGTTTTCTGATGCCCGAAGACGCTCGAGCATCACTTTGATTCCTCATCAGATGCCTGCTTGGAATCAGCTTTATCTGATCCCCCTGCCTCCTTAGACTCGCTTGGCTGATCGGAATTAGGCTGATCGGAGTTAGATGGAGCAGGCTCGACAATCGTTTCCTGCTCTTCCGATTCCGCATCGGCTTTAACCGCGGCCGCTGCTTCATCTGCTTCTAATTTGGTCAGTAATTCTTGAAAGCTGACTCTTTGATCTTCATTGGCATCGGCAGCATCAAAGATCTCTTTCATCCGTTTCCCAAGTTCCTCTCGACTTAGAAGGCCGTCCTTGTCTGTATCACGTCGCATCAGCGATTTTGCGTTCCGTTCCGCGTCGCCGCCGCGGCTCCGACTCATGAAATTCATGGCCGCCACTTGGTCAGGCATTACGGTCGGATCAGGGTCAAACAACACAAAATTAACTCGCTGATCCTCTTGGCGGTCAACGCCAAAAAAGAGCAAACGGCCGGCAAGATTAAAGAGTCTCATGGATGCATCGACTCCGTCGATTGATTCAGCCACAGTCTTCCAAGCGTTTGTCTCACTGTCATACATTTCAAGCGATTCACATTCCGAGAAGATCCCATCGGTATTGCTGAAACCGCCAAACAAATAAAGTTTCTTTCCATCAACTGCAACGCTCGGAAACAATCGCGAGGCTGCCGGTGAACTTGCTTCTCGCCAAGTGCGATTCTTCATATCGAAAACATCGACGCTTGTTTCGATACTCATCTGTTCGCCAAGGCCGCCAATCATGAAGAATTCATCACCAATTACTGCTCCACCGAAGGAACGTCGTTCATGTGGCAATTTGATGCCCGGCAAGGGAGCAGCGGCTGTCTGATCCCCCCACCAATGCAAGACGGTTTGGCAAAGCTCGCTCCCCAAACCAGCATCACTCCCCCCGAAAATCCAAAGGGCATCGTCAAACCGAACAGCCGCTGACATTGCGCGAGGCGCAGGCAGCGAAATTTCAGATTCCGACCATTGTTCGAGATTTGGGTCGAACTCAAGAATGTTTTTGATGGCCGAAAAGCCGGACAATTCATGATTCATCCCGCCCGCTACCACAAGGGTCTTATACTCGCTGTTGTGGCGATTAATTGCGCCAGCACCACTTTGTACGGGGATTGGCATCTCGGGCAACTGATCAACTTTCTGGTTCGGAATATCGAATACAAACGCCTGTTTGACAAAGGCATCTCGCGTGAAGTCATGGGGCGCCCAACTCTTATTTCCACCAAAAGCATAAAGCTTCGTCCCATCCAGAATTAACGCCTGACTATGCTTAGCGTCTCCTGAATAGGGTAATGACCAGGACACTATTTTCGGACCCGCTTTCGACTCCGGATCAACTGTTAGCGACTCAATCGCAGCGGTACGCCCTATCATGCCCCCCGTGCCGCCAACCGCGATAAGGCGGTCGACACCAACCGGAAGCAAACGCAGAAACATCCTGGGAAACAGCAGCCGGTCGGCAACTTCCCATGCGTTCCCATCATTCGATAGACGATAAACAACGCCCGAAACCCCAGTGCAGTACAGATGCCCGCCAACAGCAAACATACTGGTGGCAAAGCCGGTCATCGAGCTATCACTGAATAAATCAGGTCCTTGAGTCCATTCTCCTTGGGCAGGATCGTAAACGGATGTTTTTCTCAAGAACCCTTTAGGACTGATTCCACCGACAACGTAGAGCTTCCCCTGGTGCGCTGCCGCCGATATTGCTCGCGACTTATATCCAGGCCCATCGAATGTCTGCCAGCCCGCATCGGGGTCATCCAAATCGAATACGTGCATCTTGTCATGCCAAGGCGCATCACTGTATCCATCACCCTGTAAATTCCACCCCCCTACGACGTAGACCTTACGCTCAAGAACAGCTGCGTCATGCGAGGAACGCGGAATCGGAAGCGGCGGCAATTCACTCCATTTATCCTCGTTACGGTCATAACGCGTGAAGTACGAGGTGGAATTAAACAGAACCTCGTCCTCTGCTTCACCGTCAAGAAAGGAGAGGCCTCCAATCCGGTAAAGAAAATCACCGTCAGTCACAAGTGCTGTACTCTGGGCAGAATCATGCATCGCCAACTCTTCCCAACCAGCCCGTGGGTCATCAAAACGAATCCGTCGAAAATGATTTACTAGCAGATCCTTCCCAAATCCATGTGCGACGCCACTGTGCCCACTAAAAACATAAAGGTAATCGTCAACAACCGCTGCTCCGAAGGAAGTCAAGGATTCTGGAAGCGGCTTGTGAATCTTCGATGTGGATGTCGCTAAGGACGGCGCGTTCGATTCCTGACTCCACATGTTCGTGGGACCTAGGATCACAATGGCTGCCGCGAATACCCTAATAAATTTAAAATTCATCGCGGTAAATTCCCCTGAGCTTACAAAAGCACCAAAAAACAAAGTTCTTTTCAACGAACGTCGTTTACCGAGACTCACTTGTCCTCGGGATCAACAAAGGTGGCGGTAAGGTAATGCATGGACGAATCGTATTCCTGATCACCAACGCTCCCTGAATCCTCGGTCAGAGTGAGTCCGACCATGATTCCGTTGATCCCCTTTCCAACCTCTTCATCAGTAAAGGAAACCTTCCCATCCTGACCGGTGACACCAGCACCTTCCTGGCTTCCTTCATCACCGTAAAGCGAAACGTCGGCATCCTTCAGCGGTTTCCCCTGCCAAAGAACGTAAATGTCGACGCCCTTCTCAGTATTGACGGCATGCGCTTGAAGGCTCATATCCTTGATGGGCTTACAGTCAGAAAAACTCTTGGGCATGACACCGCCGAGATGTTGAGTGTAGTACTGCAACTTCGCCCCGTTATAGACACCAAAAACAACCCGGCTCATTAATTCAGCTTTGTCTGGAATGGAATTAACGGATTGTTTGCCGACGAACTTCTCTGACTCGATAAGCTTGGTTTCGACCACTGATTTATCAGCTCCGGATCGCATCATAATTTCTGCCTTCGCTATGGTCGGCGGCAATCGATAGGTGCGGTTAGACGGATCCTCACCGAAGAAGTAGTTTGCTTTTCCACCCTCAACAACCAACCACGGAAAATGGGCATTTGCAGTTTGACTGGTCAAAAGAAGAACACTGAACACTAGTAATCGGATAATGGTGTATATGTATAATTTCATCAAAGAATCTCCTTGCGTCATGTGTTCTTGATTCGGCCATTTCGATTAGGCATTGGTAAATCCTCATTCTCGGCGGCGGTCTGACATCATTCTTATTCCTGAATACCGCAACCTTGAGCAATACCTCGGTTGAGTCGATGCTCTTCAACCAGGAAAGACCTATCGGAAAGGGCAGCGATCAAAACCAGGCACACCCGACCATCAAGGCGAAGCGCATAACAAGAAAGCGCAGAATTCATTGCGATTACGCCGAACCAGGCATAACGATTTATGAACATGGCTAAAGCAAAACTCAAGCGGGACTAAAACAGAAACCCTGGTCACATCGATGAGCCAGGGCCAGCGGAAAACCCTAATGAGGCTAGCTAGATTGAGTTTGCTGGCTGGCTGAAATCGAAAAAGATTTGGTGTCGATTCGGCTACATTATATGTATTTCGAACGATCGAAATTGTCAATGGCCAGCTATCGAGTATAAAGAATTTCTCAGCAATCTGCAGAGGATCCGCTTGCCCAAAAAACAAGCCCGCAAGCCCTCGCGAGCTATCATGAACTGCAGCCCAAACGCAAGCACATTGCGTCTGTTTAAAGCTAGGTTCATTCGCACCCCCTGTATCATTCATGGTCCAAACAAGTGATCATATTCCTGCCAGGAACACTTCGGTCGTCCTTCACGTCAGTGACTCATTCGAGGATCTCTATCTTGCAAAGTCCTTCACTTCGTTTAACACGAGTTCTTGTAATCTTCGCGGTGCTCGGTTTAAGCAGCCTCCTGTCTGGAGCGGAGCCGTTACAAAGAGGTGAGATGGCCGGTTATTTGCTCGTTCCCAATGAGCGTGTGGCCCGAGAATTCAACGGCGGCTTTTCCATGTACGTCGCCGCTTGGCCGCTGCTAGAAACGTATCCTGGTAGTCGCTTCCAAAGCGGTTTATTTGGGACGTGGATGTTCGCCCAATACAACAAGCCGAAATCACGGGAAGACAAACTATACTCCGACATTGAAGGCGGCCTCGGTTGGTGGCGGGACACTCGTTTCGCCACGGAAACGCCAAAATTCATCATGGGTGGCGTTGCACGCAGCTTTAGTGCCTGGGCCAATGGGCCGGGCGCCGGGAAGGGGCGGGACTGGAACAAGCCGCTGGGCAAATATGGCGTGGCTCAATTAAGTCCTCACCTGCTTTGGCCACCCGACGGCCTCAACTTGAAACAAGGTACGTGCGGTGAACTATTTGGCTATGGCTACCTTCCCCTCCCGCTCACCGATCCCAAAATTAAAACGGCGGGCAAGGACGTGCCGACCGGGAATCAATGTTGGACGTTGTTCTTGAACAGCAAGAATTTCAAAGGGCCCGTGGCCTTCTTTACCCCATTCTTTTGGTCTCGCCCCAGCTTAGAAGATCCCAAGGTGGCTGGAAAATTCCTGGACACACGTCCCTCGGATCCCAACCGCGCGTTGCAGATGGAAACTCAATACATCCCCAGCGTGCAGACGGTGGATAGCCAAGGAAACAGTTTCGCGCGGATTGCACCCACCTCTTTTCCTTCGGATCAGGACGGACGATCCATCGTGGTCCACCAGATCACTTCTTATAAAAAATCTGCACTCTGGGACGACGTCGAAACGTGGTTTGCAGGCGGCACTCCAACGACAGGGCGCATCAACGATGAGGCAGCCGCGCTCCACCCCTTCCCTGGTCGGGGCGGCGCGACTTGGAGAATCTATCCGCCAGGAACTCAACGAGAAGATCGAATTCGCGTCGCCTGGGATTCTTTCGCCAAGCCACGGGCATTCGATGACCACACCTATGGTTACGATTGGGAGCCTTCGCAAGTCACTGTTCGCAAGGGTGAACCCTTAGTCGCCTTGCCGGAATATTATGCCCTGTCGAAGGACCGTTCGGGCAAACAACAATGGATTCCCGTCACCGCCGAACAAGTCCCCGCCGATACCGGACTTCACGATTATGAATTCCCGGCACCTAAGCAAAGGTCTACCGATCCCTACGTCACCCCGGAGACCGCCGAAAGTCCATGGAAAACACCGGGACCTGCAGCCGGGCCGTTCTATGCGTTCCCTGGCGATGGCAGCAAGATCACCTATTACTGGTATCGTTTCGCGGACCAGCCTGCCTTACTCAATGCTGACCTGAGTGACGAAGATCGAAAAACGCTTCAGCAGCGAGTCGAAAAGATTCACGCGGCCTGGAAACCCGACCGCGATTACCTGCCTCCTCCCAAGGTCGGCCAACTTGCCGCCATCGATGCTGCCATGCTGGTCATTCCTCCAAAGGGTCTCGAAAAAGGTTACGTCCCGATCGTCACGCGTCAGGAATTCGTTGACAAGACGGCTTACCGAATCGAAAAACCTCCGACCGAGTTAAAACTCCCTCCGTTTTACGCCAAATACGTCAGCGCAAGTGGCTATCCGGTTGTGAGCTCCGGTAAGGTAAACGATTACGCACTCAAAGAAGCCGCCTATCTGATCGATCTCATGTTGGCAAAACGTCCTGACATTCGCGAGGCAATGATCGCCAGCGGATCGCGAATGATTGTGATGGCGCACGATGAATGGACGACCGATGTACCTGAACATTCCCAACTTCGCCCTAAAAATTATTGGGACGCCAGGGCGCGAGGCCTCGGTGGTTCGCGAACCGACCCAGTCTGTTCGTGCGGCGAAGAAAATTTATTGGGCTTTGCAGGCGATCCTTACTCAACCGAAAACCTCTTGATTCACGAGTTCGCTCACAACATCCATTATCGTGGACTCGTCAATATCGACCCTACCTTTGACGATCGCCTGAAACAGACCTACGAACGTGCGATGAAGAATGGGCTCTGGAAAAGCAAATATGCTTCCACCAATCACGCTGAATATTTTGCGGAGGGAGTCCAGTCTTGGTTCAACAACAATCGGCCGCCGGATCATGATCACAATCATGTCGATACTCGTGAAGAACTGCGGGCTTATGACCCCGGCCTCGCGGCGATTTGCGAGGAGGTGTTCGGCAAGACCGAGTTGGTGTACACCCTGCCAACCACGCGTTTAACCGATCACCTTTCCGGCTATGATCCAGCGACTTCGCCTCGCTTCCAATGGCCCGAACGCTTGAACGCAAGCAAACAACAAATTCGGGAGGAAGTCAAACAGCGCGACCAGATTCCCAAGCAGGAATACACAAAATAGGCTTGCGCTATTCTTCAGCGCCCGCTAACGCCATCACGGCAAACGCGGACCCTGCATGCGAGAGATAATGCTTGTTGTCTTTGTACAACGAGCGCGCAATCCAGCGGCCACTTTCTCTCTGGTTCGCCTTCAACCATTCGACACCGCGCCGCATTCGTTCATCGTTCATCGGCAAACCTGCCTGCTGCAGCGCGAAGAGAACGAAACCGGTCCCGTACCCATCACTCGATACCGTATCTTGCTCAGAGTCATCCGCCCGGGCCCATTCCCCCAAGGTCGCGGCCGACCAACCACCATCCTCTTTTTGCACATCCAATAATTCGTTGACCCACTTCTGTTGATCCTCGTCACTGACGAGATCATCGAGATACTTCCCAGCCCATAACATCATTGCCCGATGATGCAGATTCTCGGGAGGATTCGCGGCAAGATAAGATCGAATCCCGGCAATTCCGTCCTGGGTAGCCGGACTATTCACGTAATCTTCTGGAGCAACCCCTACCGCAAGAGCCGCGAGTGTGACGCCATAATGATCATCATGCTCAAACGGAGGCCAATCGCATTTCAACCATTCCCAACCCCCATCTTCCCGTTGGATGGTCCACATGCGATCCAAGGCTGTCTTAGTCACTGGATGGAGCTTGTGCGTCGTGTTGGCATCATTGAATGCCAATGCTGCAGCTGTTGCAATCACCTCGGCATCCGACCGTGGCCCCCGCTCTTCCCAGCGATTCTGGACCAGTTCTTCCGCGAACTGTCGAACCTCACGATGAGCTTGCACGTCGCTGGAGATTGCGGGACGTGCGTAAAGATAAGCCAAGTTTGTATGGCAGGTAAAACACTTCCTTTGTTTTTGCCACTGAAGCGACGCTGAATCCAGAAAGTGAACTGCCTTTTCGAGCGAGTAATCCTGAGCGATCGATTCACTCAAATCATTCGGCCCGGGATCGACAACTGTTTCAAGCGTCACCGGCTCGCCACCCTGGATCGGATTCAGAACCGTTAGAACCAAGATCGCCGCCAAGGATAGGTACCGAATCATGGAATTCCTCACGTGTCAGAGTTGTTCCGAAAGAACGACGACGAGACTTTCGCCGACGTATTCACGCAACAAAAATTGAGCATCCATTCGCCAGCTCAAGTTTAACCGCCACCGCGGTTCAAGTCACGCGTTCAACCCATCCCATTGAACGAAAGAATTCCGTGGCCATCGCCCGCCCCCTACGTCCAACGAACGGCGTTTCCGAACCGTAGATGCCAGTCGCGGAAACCCAAACTTCCGACCACCGATTCACGCCCCATCGATCGCCACTAGCGGGTACAATAATAGCCAAAAGACGACAGTTTTTGGTCCCAAGCCCGAAATCCCTTGAAATCAGACAGATCATTCCATGCAGATAAACCGCGAATCCACTCTCGACTCTAACTTGATTCGTTCCACGATTGTCGCGATTGTCGTGCTCGCCACGGCCCCCATGCCTCTGCTCGCGGATGAACCCTGGCAAGCAGATCCTGAAGTCGTGGCTCGATTTTCGTCCCGGCGAGATTCCTTCAATTACGAAGAGTCGAAAGTCCCGACCTATCGTCTACCGAACGCTCTGCAACAAGCCGATGGATCTCAGGTCGGTGACGCAGCCACCTGGAAAGAGGATCGTCGCCCAGAGTTATTAGAACTCTTCCGAAGCAACGTCTATGGTCGCCGACCGAATATCGATGCCACGATCCGCTATGTCGAAACCGGCAGAATCGACGGTGTCTTCGATGGAAAGGCAGATGGCATTGCCATGGAGACCGTTATCGAAATCGCCGACCGCACCTACTCTTTTCCCTTTATTGTTTTTATTCCGAAGGACGCCGAGCAACCGGTTCCAGCGGTGATCCACATCAACAATCGGGAATTTTCACCGTTGGAGGAGGCCGCTCAGGAAAACGATCCCTTCTGGCCAGCCCGGACCATTGTCGAACGGGGCTACGCAACAGCATCATTTCACACCTCCGATGTCGACCCTGACCGCAAGGATGGTTATGCAGAGGGAGTTCGTTCGTTTTACGCAAATGGAAAACTGCCAGCCGACGAGGATTGGCGGAGCCTTTCGGCATGGGGATGGGCCGCAAGTCGCATCCTGGACCACCTGTCAGGTATCGACACCATTGATGCCGACCGCGTTGCTGTCGTCGGACACTCGCGCGGTGGCAAGACGGCTTTGTGGGCCGCCGCAGAGGATCCGCGTTTCGCCATTGCGTACAGCAATAATTCCGGATGCGGTGGTGCAGCATTATCCCGTCGAGCCTACGGTGAAACGGTGGAACGCATTACCAACGCATTCCCGCATTGGTTTTGCAAAACTTTTTCGACCTATAGTGATCGAGAAGACGAGCTTCCAGTCGATCAACATGAGCTGATTGGATTGATCGCTCCGCGGGCGGTTTATGTCACGAGTGCGGACAAGGATCTGTGGGCGGATCCGCGTGGCGAGTATGCCGCGCTGGTAGCTTCCGCGCCCGTGTTTGAATTGCTCGGTCAAGCGTCGATCACCGAGCCCACGATGCCTGCGCTCGATAGCCCACGTGTGATGGGAAAAACGGGATACCATATCCGAACCGGCGAACACAATTTGACGGCACAGGATTGGAACTGGTTTTTGGATTTCGCCGATCAAATCGTAAAATAGTCTCACCAAATAGATGAAATTATCCCCGAGAATCCCTGCGATGCTGTTCTTGCAATCCCCCAAGGATGTCCGTCGATCCTGACCTGCTCCGTGCGGCAGATGCATTACCCCATCTCCCAATCAAGAAGTCGATACCCAAGACCACGAACGAACAATTCCTCCGCGAGCTCATGTCTGTCAGGCATCCTCAATCATCACCTGGAAGTCGCTCTAACATGATCAGCCGATCACTTCTGTTTGCAACAACGCTCCTCTGTATTTCCGTGAACGGCCTCCTGGGCCAGGAAGCTCAAACGGACGATCCCGAAAGCCAACAGGCTCAATCAGCAGTCGATAGCGAACACCCGAAGCGAGACACGGAGGAATTACAAGAAGCTCAAAGCGATACCGAGGATATCGACGGAACCCCTGGAGCCAGGCCCATCACTGACTGTGTCTTAGTCCAACCGATCGTACTGCGGGACGATGAGGGAAAAGATCCTGCGCATTTCCGAATCTCCGAACCGCTCGTTGATCGCGTCTACAGCACGGCCGGCATTGATTTCCATTTCCTGGAAGCGCGCTTTTTCGACCACACAGCTGCCAGAGATGGCACCATCAATCTCGACACCATCGTCAAGGAGGCTGAGCAAGCCGGCATCCTGCGGAGGCAAGGCGAACAGATCACCATGTTCTTCGTCAACACGGTGGACGGCAAGCCGGGGCCCTTGGGACGAGCCCAAACTCCCGGTTCTATCGTCTTCATTGCACTCGCGGGTAAGGAACGAGAAGTCGGAGAAGATGCCTTTGTTGTCGGCCACGAATCCGGACACAACCTTGGCCTGATTCATGCCGTTGATGACGACAAGGTTCCAAATGACGTTCCCAATTTGATGGGCGACGGCCCCTTTCCCGAACGAATGGGACTCCGAGGCTTGATCGATTATCAAATCAACATCGTTCGCGATAATCCGCTCGTCCAACCGAGGATTGAATTTTTCGAATCGGACCGAGCGAAACAGGCGATTATCGACGAATCGTACGAAACGTACTTTGAACGATTGCATCAACGTGAAATCGCCACGCTTACGGGTGAGCAGGTTGAAGAAGCATCCAGGGAACTTATGCAAGACGTTGCTCGGCGACGTTTTCAGGACTCGGTCCGCTCCTTTACGGAACGAGAAAAGGAAGCGATCCGATGGATGGTGACCGGCGTCAAAAAACACTACGCCAAAAAATTCCCGATCTTCGAACAACAACCCTGGAAATTCATCAAGGTTCGCGAGGGACTGTGCGGAAATTTCTCACACACACGAGGACCTTGCATTATCTTCAGCCAGAAAACGGTAGACCGAATTGTCAACGCGCGACATCTGGAATCCGAACGACAAGGCCTCCTGGAGATGGGCCCCCTCTTTGTCCATGAACAGATCCATGTCCTGCAAAGACTCTACCCCCAAAAATTTGCGGGGCTCTATCGCGATATATTTCGATTGCATGAAGCGAGTGATCTAACAAATGCTTGGGTCTCGGAAAACGAGATCACCAACCCAGACGCCAGCGGATCGGTCTGGTTAGTCAAAGCAACTACCGATGACTCCGACGAACCGCACTATTTCTGGCCGCTCACTGTCCTGAAGGGCAATCGGCCAATTGCGACGATGGGCAAAGATTTCCGGGGCATCGCCATTGCGGTCAAACGAAACGAGGACAACGCATTCGAAATACAGACGCAAGAAAATGGCGAACCCGATTTCCGTGAGCTTTCGGGACTCAGCGAACATTCAGCTCGTTTCCCCGTCACGCGGGGCCTTGAGCACCCCAACGAAATTGCTGCCTATATGTTAGCCAGCATGTTTGCCCAGGAACTCGGACAAGAGAACAACTCGAAACTCACCCCACTCCAGGCCGAAATGTCCAAAAACTTCGCAGCCTGGTGTGAAGCCAACCTTCGCTAGAGCACCGATCGACCATTCAGGAACGATCGATTTCTCTCTCGTGCAGACGGCGATTAACGCTCTGCGTTGACGCCCCCCCCGGAATCTCCCGGGCAGCGTCTGATTTCTCAAAAAAGCAGTGAATTTTCGGTTTTTCCTGAGGCAGAAGAGGCCGAATTATCGCACTGCCCAAATAAGGTCGTCTCTCAGCACGATCTCGCTCAATTCCCCCTGACAATATTACAAGTTTCCCCGCTTCAGTTTTTGACTCTCGTAACCCGAGGACGTAGACATGAATCGCCCCATTCAACTGTTTCTGTGTTTTGCCATAACGCTCAGCGCTCTGAACATCGGCTTTGCCCAGGAGTCAGAAGGGCCTCGCCTCTATTGGGTCCAACATTACATGAAGGTCAAACCGGAAAACCGATCAGACTACGAGAAATTGGAATCAGAAGTCTGGAAACCGGTACACATCGAGCGGAAAAAGAGTGGACAAATCATCGACTGGTTCCTCTTCAAAGTCATTTCGCCCTCCGGAGCGGACAACGAGTACGATTACGTGACGGGCCAACTCTACACGGACTTTGGCTTAGTGAACTCCTCAGCACGTGCCACCGACTGGATGAAGGCACACCCAGGCGGCAACCCAATGGCGGAACGTACCGGCGAATTGCGTGACCTGGTCCGCAGCGAAATCCTCGTGGACGTGGGCTCCATTGCCAGCCAATTCCACCGAGGCAATGTCAGCAATGTATTTTACTGGAAGGTCCCGCAAGGGCTGACAGAAGAGTACCTGAACTTACGTCGAAACTACTTTCGCCCGGCAGTTCAAAGCTCGATCGCTCAGGGCAACATCGAATCCTGGTTCTTCGGCCAAAAGCTCTTTCCGGAGGGGCCGGGATACGACTACCACTTCCAAACGCACGATGTTTTCCATTCGCTTGGCGATGTCGCGAAGGGACATGGCTCAAGCCTAACCTCAATTCCCGATCTCAGCGAAGAACAACGTTCACACATTATCAGCCGCATGATGGCTACGAAAGAATTGCACAAACGGGAACTCTGGCACTTACTGGATACCACCCAGGACCGCACTGATGAGATCGAGGGCATCTACGCTATAGGCCGCAATAAGGAACGGGAGTTTTCGAAACCGGAAAATTTCAGCAACGGTTATTACAAGGTGATCTGCGATGGCGTTCGCCGAGTGATTGACATCAAGGACGGAAAGATCAACAGTATTCACGGTGGCCCCGCGCGATTTAATGGCTCCACCATTCGCGAGCAAACAAATCATGGTTCAAACCCGGAGTGGCTGGCCGGACTCCCGAGAACCAGAACGTACACGATTAAACCCAAAGATGACCAACTCCACCAGCGCGGAATCGAAGGCTCAGGTGCCAATGAAAATTTGGATCAGACATGGACTCAACTCGAACCTGCTGAATCTGACATTGAGGGTGTCTGGCAGACCCGAACCATCGACGGCGATGTGAGCACCAAGATCATTATCGACAATTTCTGGAACTGGATCATTGTCGATCCCGAGACCAATCGAATAACCGAGGCCCTCGGAGGCTCCTACACTTTCGACGGTGAAACCTACACCGAACGTACGGAGTTCCATCTGAGCAATGAAGACAGTCCGGAGATCGAACTGGGAATCGAGTGGAAGGTCACCGCGAAAGTCCGCGGCAACCAACTCATCCATCGAGGCCGCTACGACGATCTCCCCGAAACCCTGAAGCGATTCTATGACTCCGACTTCGTCGAAGTGTGGACACGTGCCAAGTAATTTCTGAACCTGTCTTGCCTCCCGTCGGCAAGCATACCGAACAAGAAAAATCACCCCTATTCTTCCTCGTATCTCAACAAAAGGATCGCAATCAGTAACATGAAGCTCCACAACACAATCATTTTCTCACTGGCAATTCTGACCGGCCTATCTGCAGTCGTCCATGCGGACGATCACGAAGAAGCACCCGTGAAGGTCGCCGGTTCGGAATTTATCCCTGGCGTTTGGCTGCGTGAATCGATTACCCCCGAGGGCAAAGTCAGTGCGATGACGAAAAAAATCGTGCCGATGGACGCTCCAAATCACTTCGTAGAGACCATTACATCAACTTTCGACGGTAGGCCGGTACATGAATGGCAGCTTCGCTTCTCCGTTAAGCCAGTCGTAGGCAGGGTGCTCCAGTTCGTCGGCTCGGAAAGCCGCTCAATGAACATGGAAACATCCACTTGGAATGACTGGACAGAGAACAATCTCACCTATGTGTTTCAGCCTGATGAATTCTTTTGGAACGAGATCATGGGCGATCTCGACCATGGAAACAAACGTAAATTCCGTCGTATTGGGGGCGAAAAAGATCAGCAAAAGTATGAGGATCTCGCTCGCCGTAAGTTGAAGCCTCTACAGGCGATGCTAGGCATCTGGCAGGGCACTGTCGAACAACCGGCAAACCCTGCTTACGGATTCCCTGCTCACACGCAGAAGATCACCCACCCAGTGCAACTTGCTGACGACGAAACGATGATCGTCTGGAACTGGAAGTCAGATCTTTTGGAGGGCTATGGCGCCACTAGTTACAGCGCCTACACCGGCGAGGTGGTGACGAATTATCACACATCCACGGGTGTTCAAATGACAGGTCGGCTGATCTCGAGCAGCAACAACAAGTTCTTATGGGAACGAGAAGGTCACACTCCGACGGGCGTCCTTCAAGAAAAATGCTTGATCGACCTTTCGAAACCGGGTGTATTCCGCCACGTCATTATGGATCGAACCCTTAATGGCGTGCCTCAACCCCAAGAACCTGAGATCATCCTCAAGAAGGTTCAATAATTAATTCTTTCTGAGAACAATTTGTCGGTCGCTTGGTCGCCAATCCTCCCCAGGTTGGCGATCAGGTAACCGGTTGGCTTGCGGATTCTGAATTCAACCGCTCCGATCTGCCGCGGGACGCTCTTTTCCCGAGGCACTTTTCCCGAGGCCACGAATATCGCGAAGCAAGACTGGCTCGCAAGGCACTCGCTCCCACGTCGTCTGCTAGACTAGTCGCAACGTATTCATTCGCGGCGGCGGCCATTCTGCCTTGGTTTCTCCTGCGATCTGCAAGAAATCCTCCTCGCTGATGACGTCAAAAATTACAGCGAGACATACCAACCTGAAGAACTCCAGATGTACAAACGCGTTGCTCGAACGTTAATAACTGCGGCGATGTTCGCCGCCGTATCCCAACTCGCCCTGGCAAATCCTACGGCCGACTCCGAATCCAAGATGAATGTGGTTTTGCTTGTGGTCGATGACCTGGGTTGGTCAGACTTAGGTTACAGCGGCAGCGATTTCTACAAGACTCCTCATATTGACGGCTTGGCCAAGGAAAGCCTTGTTTTTCATCAAGCCTATGCGGCTGCCCCCGTATGCTCTCCCACACGCGCGGCGATTATGACAGGCAAATCACCAGCGCGTCTGGATATGACGATTTGGCACGAGGGCGCTGTCCAGGGTGGGCCAACAGACCGACCACTGCTGCCTCCTCCCGCCGTTCCCAATCTTCCTCGAGAAGAGGTAACGCTAGCCGAGCATTTTCGAGAGAACGGTTACCTCACGGCTCATCTTGGTAAGTGGCATTTAGGAACCGCCGCTTTTTACCCCGAGACACAAGGTTTCGATCTCAATATTGGCGGAACCTTTTGGGGTGCTCCCTCGACTTTCTTTCACCCTTTCGCAGGGAAATGGAACGCCCGTGATACCCAGATCCGATATGTCCCCGGTTTGAAATTCGGACAACCCGGGGATTATCTGCCAGATCGACTCACCGATGAAGCGATCGAAGTGATCGAAACGGCTGGCAACCGCCCCTTCTTTTTAAATCTCTGGTATTACACCGTCCACAGCCCGATCCAGGCTCCCAAATCATTGATCGATCAGTACCGAGCTCTCAAGCCTGGTCGCCACCACAAAGATCCAACCTATGCTGCGATGGTCACTCGCATGGACCACAACGTCGGACGCGTCCTGGCGAAGCTCGATGAAATGAAATTATCCGACCGCACCGTTGTCGTCTTTGTGAGCGACAACGGGGGCGTTGATTTTGACCAACGCTCGATCCTGCCAACGAGCAACTATCCGCTGCGATCTGGCAAGGGGACTCTCTACGAAGGAGGAATTCGAGTGCCGTTACTGATACGTTGGCCAGGCGCTCAGTCGAGTGAAACCCATGAGCTGACCACTTCACAGGACTTATTCAATACGTTTACGGAGATGTTGGGAGCCCCCGTCCCGAAAGACGATTCGGAGAACGAGGGAACAAGTCTGACACCATTATTGCGAGACGCTAACAGCCAACTCCCCAAACGGTCACTTTATTGGCATTTCCCGCACTACTATCCAAGGATGACTCCCGCCAGCGCCATCCGGGCCGGTGACTGGAAGCTAATTCACTATTACGAAGACGATCGTCGAGAACTGTACAACCTGGCATCTGATCCAGGTGAACAAAAGGAACTTTCAAAGTCTCACCCTTCAGAGGCGAATCGCCTTTATGTCGACCTGCAACAGTGGCGAGAGCGAGTTGGCGCGAACACACCAACGCGCAATCCTCACGCACCGAGAGAGCAGCCTCGCCCACGCGGCTGATGAATTCGAATCAAGAGTGATTTTTGTCTCATCGACCGATGGCGCTCGTTATCAAGCCGATCAAAATCTCTTTACCCCGAAGCATGCATACCACTCCCGACCCCTCCGGACTCAGCAGTATCCAAGAAAGGCAGGAGCCTAGCGGGGTGAGTCAGATTCTCCGATTCCGCTGCGTCTCCCTCGGTTTCACGGTCTGCAGCCTTCTTCTGCTTCCAGCATGCGACGCCTACCACCCACCCACGACTCAGAATTGGGTGATTGGAAAATACGACATCGTTGAAGAGATTCAACGATCCAAGAACGACTGGCCCGACCCCGTCTTTCGTCGAAGCTACGGGCTCATTCAAGACGGGAAAAAATTTCTGATTTCGAGCTAAGCGAACGAAGCGTCCACCGGCATTACGTCAACGCCACGCATGGTCAATCGTTTTATCATCATCCCCACTGGCCCGAATTTCTATCGCGTGGGAACCGATCATGAAGTGAAAAAGTTCTCTCCATGGATAACGAATCAATGGGAAGAGAACCTTGAATCACTCGGACTTGATGGTGCCTACAACTATCGTGCTCACTCCGCAATCCATCAAGATGGAACTTGGCGTTTAACCTATCACGTCCAAGACCATTCGCGGGACGAGTCACCGGAGAATTTTGACTTCACGTCCACCGATGACTGGAAATCTTTCCAACTCGACGAGACTCTATCCAATGATACCGTCGACGATCTAGATTCAACGGCGCATCCCGAAGAGCGACCTGAACCTCTTTGATTAATTCCAACAGCAATTCTGGAATCGTGCTTTAAAATTCAGATGGAAGCTTCCCCCTCGCGTAACAGGTTAGCAAGCGGGGATCTGTAGCAGCCTGCCGATTATTCTGACGCCAGCGCAATCCTGCGCAACTGTCCGTTGGCTCCGGCAACCAGTACACTTCCGTCGTTTGGATGAGCGGCGACGGCGTATGCCCAGCCATCAATCGCGGGAATGACCTGCAGGACCGTGACTTCCACCGGGTCAACGACATGCAGTTGGCCGTCGACGCAGGCCGCAACCAGTTGCTCGCCTCGCTGAGTCCAAACAATATCAAGCGGTTCAGATTCTAAGCGGACATAACGCATCATCCGCCCAATCGTCGGTTGCCAGATTCGAATTGTCCGATCCTTCGACGCCGTGGCTACCATCGGCAGCCCCTCCTGCTGCGGTCGTTGTGCGAGCGCATGAATCGGTCTCGTATGCTGACTTAAACTACGCAGGAGCGTGTTGTCCTTGCTCTCCCACACCCGAAGCGACTGATCTTGTCCGACGCTCAACAGCGTTGGCCCCGTTTCCAACACCCCCAGTCCTGTAACTCCTCGCGAATGGCCTTGATAGGTATGAATCAGCTCCTCTTGTTCGACGTCGTACAGCATGACCGCGCGATCGAGACTTCCGGTGAATAACCGACCATTATCCTTCCAGACAGCGGAGGTCACTGAATCCGTGTGGCCATTGAGGGTGACAACCTTATCTCCTGCCGGCCAGGAGAAGATTTCGACCGCCCCAAACTCTGAGGGATCGCCGCCGCCGACTGCCAGTCTTTGCCCGTTCGGCGACAACGCCACACAATGCAGGTTTGCAAAGGACACTTCCAAGGCGCGAAGTTTTCGCAGCGATGGCCACTCAAGTTGCTGAACTCCACTTTGACTGACCGTAAATACGGATTTCCCGTCATGTGCAAAGGCCAGATCGGCAATGGGAGGATTAGCAGCGACCGCCGGCAATGCGTAGCAGGCCGTACCGAGCAGATTCACCACCATAATCATCTGCGTGAATCGGCAATTCTGTCGAATGCTCTTCATCCGCCTGATCTCCAATCCTCGTCTCAATTGCGACAAGGCCTGTGTTCGCCAAACTCCAAAGTTGTGAATCACATCTAGGCGATTCAGCCGATGATTTCGCTGATTACGCTAGAACCATTCGGTGTAATGCGAACTGGCCGCCCATCGCTCGTGTGCAGCTCACCGGCTGGATCAATCCCCAGCAGTGAATAAAGTGTCGCTGCAAGATCAGAGGGGGACACCGGGCGTTCTATCGGTAGTTCGCCGAGAGGATCACTGCTTCCGAGGATCTGACCGCCCTGTACACCGCCACCGGCAAGCGCGACGCTAAACACATTGGGCCAATGATCACGACCACCGGATGTGTTCACTTTCGGCGTTCGCCCAAATTCGCCCATGACCACGACCAGCGTTTCATCGAGCATCCCCCGCTCCGACAAGTCCTCAATCAAGGCGCTCAATGCACGATCGAACGTTGGCAAATGAGCGTTCCGATCATTCGGATACCGTTCTTTCAGCTGCAGGACATTTTGATGGGTATCCCACCCGTTGCTCGTCACCGTGACGAAAGGCACCCCTCGTTCCACGAGGCGGCGGGCGAGAAGACAACTTTGCCCGAGCCCATTGGCACCGCTTCGACCGTATCGTTCGCGCACTGCGGCACTTTCGTCGAACAAATTAAATGCCGTTTTTGCATCCGCAGATGCGATTAGATTATAGGCCTGTTCAAGCGTGGGATCGGCCGCAAGCGGATTCGCGTCGGCGCTTCGACTAAACTGATCAAAGGCTCGCACAATTTCACGACGACGATCGATTCGCTCCAGGTTAAGTCCTTGATAAAAATCGAGGTCACGCACTTTGAATCCGGGACTCGCCGGATTTCCACCAACCTCAAACGGCGCAGTGGCAGGCGGGAGATAGCCATGGCCACTCACATTGGGGCTCAAGTTTGGAATCGCGATATTGGCCGGTAGCAGTTTCGAGCTCAACCGTGTCTGAGCCACTGTCGCCCCCATCGTGGGATATACGAGGGCCGGGGAAGGCTTATAGCCCGTCATCAAATAATGGGTTCCGAAGTTGTGCTCTCCGAGCGGCGAGGTCATCGAACGAATAACCGCCAGCTTGTCCATCATTCCAGCTGTACGTTCCAGACATTCGCTCAATCGAATCCCGGCAAGATTCGTGGCCACGGTTCCCAAAGGTCCACGCACCTCTTCGGGAGCCTCAGGTTTCGGGTCAAATGTTTCGAGATGGCTTGGGCCTCCATCGAGCCAGATCAGGATGCATGACTTCGCCCTGGGCGACGATGGCTTTTCACCGGCACAGGATTTCCGCAGCGTCAAGAACTGCCCTAGCCCCAACCCGAGCGCCGAAAGCCCACCAACGCGTATCAACTCTCGTCGACTTACACCATCACATCTGACTTGAGGTTTCATGCGACTCACTCGATTTAATGATTTGTGACAAATTCATCGCTACTCATCAGTGCCCAAACAAAATCTTCAAGAAAAGCGGGCGGATCGGAAACGTTTTCTAACTGCTTTGCCCAGTGGTCGTGCTCTACCTGAGTCGGCTTTCTGGACAGGCCAACAAGATAGAATTCTTCGATGATCTCGAGTGGCTCTCTTGCTTCACGCAACAACCGATCCAGACGACTCCCTTCGACAGCGATGCGAGCGTTGAGCAGTGGCCCGTTCATCAGGTGAAGCTTTTGCGACAAACCTCGAACTACTCCAGCAGCTGGCTCGCAAGACTCTTCTCGGCCACAGCGCCCGAGAACATCAAGCGTCTGGGAGGGAGTGGTCGGATTCACCAACGACACTGCCCGCGTGCCGACGGGTTGATCCCCATACTTATCGGGCACTTCAAGAACGTCGGAGATGGCATCCGCAAGCACTTCCGGTTCCAAAGGTTGTCTGATCCGATGGGAGTAGAATCGATCGTCATTCTTATTCTGAAGACTGGCGTTTGCACTGCGGGCGTATGCTTCACTGCTGGCAATGACTCGCAACGTATGCCTAAGCTGATAACCATTTGCTACAAAGTCGCCGGCCAGCCGATCGAGCAAGGCTGGATGAGTTGCCGGGTTCGTGTCTCGAAAATCGTCTACAGGTTCAACCAAGCCTCTGCCCATCATGCGTTGCCATAACCGATTGACGATCGCCTTCGCAAAATAAGGATTATCCTCCGCCGTCAGCCACTCGGAGAACTGAAGCCTGCCCGGCAACGAATCATCCGACAAGAATTCCTCACCCGGAATACGCTGAACAGCAGGCTCTCGAGTACGAGGGTGAATCGTTTTGCCTCCAGGATCTTCCTGAATCGTCCTGCCGCGACCAATTTTTGCGAAGATCGCAGCGAGACCGTGGTAGTCATCCTGCGTCCAACGATCCAGCGGATGATTGTGACAGTTAGCACATCGCAAACGACTGCCCATGAACAGTTCGCTAACAAACTCAGCCTCTTCCCGCGGCCCCGATGCGACTGAGTGAAAATTCGGCGGCCCAAGTTCGTGCGTATCTCCGGTCGCCATAATCAAATCTCGGGCGACCTGCTGGTAACTTATACCATCAACAATCTGCTTCTTAAGCCATCGGTGGTAAACCTGAGCGCCCGTATCATCACCATCTCTTTCAGGGCGAATTCTCAACAGCTTAGCCAATTGAAAGGTCCAATACTCACTAAAGGCCTCCGACCCTAACAACTCATCCACCAATGCAGATCTCTTGTTAGCCTGCCGACTATCGACAAACCGTTGGCGTTCCTCAACGGACGGCAATCGGCCGGTAAGGTCGAGACTCAATCGCCTCAAGAATGCGGCATCACCAATGCCGGGTGAAGGCTCCAAACCAAGCTTTGCAAGAGAGGACAGAATCTCCGCATCGACAAAGTTACTCTGCTGTTCACTCGTCAAATCAATGCGTGAATCGGCCAGGGGCAATATCAATTCCACTGGAACAACTTTGGTGAGATACCGTGCAACGATGATATGCCGACCACGTCGTCGTATTTTGGCCTGATACGTCTGATCATCAATTTCGATAGCCGAATCATCTTCTGGAGCAAACACCGTCCATGGAGTCACGTCTCGCAGCGAGCCGTCGGAATAGTGCGCCACGGTTCGCAGCTGAATCGGCTCGCCCAATTCTCTCGCAAGAGACTGCGGCGGCGTCACCACAACTCGCACCAGCTGCCGAGACGATTCGTAACTTGCTCCCTGCCGAATCCAATCGAGCAAGAGCTGGGCGCTCGGGCCATCATCGTCGATGACGGCACCGCCTCCGTGCTCGACATGATCAGTCGGCTTTAAGACAACCAGACTCGCTTCTGGGCGAGCGAGATTCACCCGCCGGCCGCGCATATGACGCACGATAGCGTCATAATCAGCCTTCGGGTCGCCGCCATACAGCGACAACCTGAATCCCCCTCTCCCAATCGCCGCGCCGTGGCAAGCCCCGGCATTGCATCCGTGCCTGGTGAACAACGGCACAAGATCATTCTCAAACTCCACTCGGGTCACTTGCTCTTGCGCAAACCCCAGGGAATTGATCACCAAGATCAAAGACAATGATCGGATTAAGATCTGCATCGCGTCTCCACCATTCCCAGCTCTTAAGATTGGCAACGACCGAATGGAGGCTTTCAATATTGGAAGGAAGCATGACCGTTACAAGATCAGCACTGACTCGCGCCGCACCGCCTTCTTGACTTTATCGTATCAGCGTTGTTGTCGCCGTGAGTTTTCTGCGGGGAAAGCCAGCTGCATAAGTTCAGCTGCTTCCTCTCGCGAGATTTTTCCGGCCCGCACCAATTCTCCAAGCTTTTGACGAAATCGATTACTCGACTCCGCCTGTCGCTCATTACCGCGACGCATGCGCATCCGCTCCTGTGTCTCTCGAGCTGCGGCAAGCCAACCAGCGACCGTCTCTCGATCCTCACTGACCAGTTCCGCAACACCACCCATGACATGTGGATCGACATAGAGAAACCCTTGCGGCGCCACAAAATTACGAGTGACTTCTCCCTGATTCGCCAGAATGATCGTCTGAGAGACCGTGCGGTCGAGTCCCAGCGCACCGGGGCCATCGCGACCGTCAGCAGACACTGCAATTACATCAATGCCTCTTTCCATCAGAGCAGGAAACACACGACCAAATCGACTCCGAATTTCATTGGGGTCATCTGCCAGAAAAACGCAACTCACATGAAGATCCTGATCCGTTTTTTCATCGATTTTTCCGATAGCATCCACAATGCCAAACAGGCCCCGGATGGCGACACCATTTCCATCTTGCAATAAAATAATCTGAGGTCGTCCGTCTGCAACAGCGATCGGGTCGATGGTTTTTCCTTGATTGTCTCCAGCGAGCTCAACAGCCTTAAATCCGATGAGCTTTTCACCGCGTTGGGGTCCCGAAAAAACCTCACCTCCCTCGGCTCGAAATTCGGCTGGATCTTTCACCCCTACCTGGCCTCGTCGATTTCGTCTTCGACCCCGTTCGGACTGTTGATCTTCCGCCACCGCTCCGCGCCGCTCCGCAGCGCCTTCTCGGTCTTCCTCCGCGTAGCCTGATGCAGTTGTCATCAAACCGAGTACGAGCAACAAGAGGAGAATTTCCTTAGTCATATTATCTTATCCCTTCGTCATTTTGAACGTGGAGGATCGTTAATTGAAACCTTAATCCGCAGCCAGCTAAATTCGTAGTCACGACGATCAGAAAACAAAACCTCGCCTGAGCGGCCGTTATCGTCACCTGCAAATTCGCATCGCTAATCACCGGGCACGGGGGCATCTGACGCATGACTCCCAAAGACACGTCCCGAGCATTGCCCAATCGCATGTCCATGATAACTATCCCACCTTCAAATTCGAAGCCGAAACAGTTCATGATGCGATCTCTGCCCCAGAGTTTTATCACCAAAACCCGGAGCCAAATCCGACATTGAAATGACATGTACAATTTGAAACCAACGGCGGGATGAGGGATGCTTCGTAAATGCCAAAAATCGGACCTTATCTTTTTCGTTGATCGAAACGTTCCGATACAGCATTTCCCATTGCTTGAAACGAGTTGGCGAAGGCGTCAATCCGATATCAACGAGCGCCGGGACAAAAAAACTGTTTCTCGTTTGCATGACAGAAAATCATAATTGAATGGCGACCGTTCATCCCACGTATTTAATTTTTATCACCTCAATTCCTTGATTGCCATGCTTCTCTCCCTAAGGGACTGCGTTTTGCCATTTGTCACCGCTCATGCCCGCTAACTCGAGTCCGTTCAACAAGATAACAGCGTTAATCCACTCTTTTTTTGTGGCATGAGTTCCGACCCTCGGATAGTCTACAAGATCATAAAAACCTGGAGGGGTTCAAGCCATGCTCCCCCACTGCGGGTCCCGCAATGATGCGCACGAGATAGCACGACATTCGGCGTGCACCAATCGCGTCCACCCCATCTCCGCGGGGCTCTGAAACTCATGAGAGCAATTTACACCATCAACGGATGGATGATCGCTGAAAAACAATGACGGACGCGAGCACAAAAGAAGTCTATTTGCCGTGCTCGTAAAACTTGGAGATGACCATGAGAGTGCGAACGATCTTACCGCGCATCACCAGAACCCCCAAAAACAAGCTCCGTGACAAAAGCCGAACCAGGCGGCATCAACTCAATGCAAATCTCGAGACACTCGAACCTCGACAGTTGCTGGCTGGGCTCGTCATCAGTGAATTTCTTGCGTCAAACGACAATGGGATCCGAGACGAGGATCGCAACCGAACGGATTGGATCGAGGTCCTGAACAACGGCGACGAAGTGGTCGACCTGGACGGTTGGTTTTTGACGGACAACGCGAATGACCTGGATCGTTGGCGTTTCCCAAGTATCGAGCTCCCCAAGAACGGACGGATCGTCGTTTTCGCATCCGGGAAAAACCGCATGGACCCGGAAGGAGAACTGCATACAAATTTCCGGTTAAAGGCAGCTGACGGCTACCTGGCGTTGGTCCAACCGGACGGCATCACAATTCAATACGACTTTGGCCCCTCCTATCCCCCGCAGATCCGCGACGTCTCATACGGATTCCCTCAACCCTACAGCATCGAAAATGCGATTCCATTCGGATCAACAGCGCGGGTGTTCGTCCCGACGGAAGAGAATGGCGGAAGCCAATTGGACCGGGCATGGACAGAACTCGACTACGACGACAGCGCCTGGGCCGAGTTAAGCACACCCCTTGGATACGAGCGCAAATCCGGCTACGAGGAGTTGATTCAGGGCGACGTCGGTGAATCGATCTATAACATCAACACGTCGCTGTACATGCGACAACCATTCTCCGTCGACAATCCCGACTCGGTTTATTCCATGCGTTTAGCGATGCAATACGACGACGGTTACGTCGCGTATATCAACGGCACTGAAGTGACGCGGCGCTACGCACCGGAGGACATTGCCTGGAATTCAGCAGCCACGGGTGCGCACAAGGACAGCCTTGCCGTTGTCCCAGAAGACAACATCATCGACATGACTCAATTCCCAGGCGTGTTGAAATCCGGCACCAACGTTTTCGCCTTGCACACCTTAAACGACACGATCAATAGCAGCGACTTCCTGATGTCGCCTGATCTATACGTCTCGGCCTTTGGCAACGCTGACCCGGCGGCACGTCACTACCATGGCCTCCCGTCGCCGGGACTTCCCAATGGCGTTGGCTCGGATATGGCAATTATTGAAGCATCTCACGCGCCCAACGTTCCCAAGGAATCTGAAGCTTTAAGGGTCACTGCGAAGATCTTGCTCACCGGTGATAAGCGTCCGGATGTAACGATGTATTATCGCACCATGTTTGAAGAGGAAGCATCGGTGGCGATGGTCGACGATGGCACCAATGGCGACGTCACTGCCGGTGACTTGACCTATACCGCAACCCTTCCGGCGGGCACTGCAGCCGCGGGCGAGATGCTTCGATATCGCATCACAACAACATCCAACGGCGAAGCCAAAAGCCAGCTTCCAACCTTTGCCGATCCGGAGTCGAGGCAAAAATATTTTGGTACGGTCGTACACGACCCCTCGATTCAATCGAACCTGGAAGTTTTCCACATGTTCGTCGAGGATGTCACTTCTTCCGAAACGACCGTCGGATCCGAAGGTGCGTTCTTCCATGACGGCACGTTCCACGACAACGCATTTATCGACACCACGGGCCGCACCATTGGCCTCGCGGGCCCCAAGAAAAGCCATGACATCTTTTTCCCGGCCGATAATTGGTTTGAACTAGAACGCCTGGGACTGCGGATGAATGACTTCGACGTAATGAACGACTTTTGGAATCGCGCCAAAGTCCGCATCCCCTTAGGCTACGAAACCTTCCGCGTGATCGGTACGCCAGCGCATTATTCGATGCCTATTCGAGCTCAGCGAAACGGGGAGTTTCACGCAACCTATTCGTTTGTCGATGGAGGCAACGAACAATTCTTATTGCGAGCTGGTCTCGATACCCAGGGCGCCCTTTACAAAATGAACCTCGGATTTTCAACGGGCCGCGGGCAATCGAAGAAGATCACTCGCAACCACGAAAACACCGATGATTTGCGCGCCTTTTTCCGCGGACTTTCCAAATCGGGAGAAGAGCTGAAAAACTTTCTTCACGACAACCTCAATATTCCGGCTACCGTCAACTACCTTGTTGGCCTGGTCGCCATGGGACACGGCGATTGCTGCGACAAGAACCTGTACATCTACAGAGACACCGAGGGAACCGGTGAATGGCAACCCTTGCCTTGGGATGTCGACTCGGCCTTCGGGCGAGGCGGTGTCGGACGTTCCCAACTAATCTTCCCAACCGCAGGCGGTATCTACACGGGACGTGACAACAAACTATTCAAGGCGATGTGGGATCATATCCCTGACTTCACTTCCATGTATCTCAAGCGACTTCGAACGGTGCTCGACGATGTCCTGCAACCGCCGGGGACGCCGCAGGAAGAGCTTAAATTCGAAAAACGCATTGACGAAATGGTGGCTCTCATGGAGCCCGATGCGCTCCTGGATTTTGAAAAGTATGGCACGTGGAAAGTCGAAGCCGAGACGGAAAAGATCACCTATGGCCACGAGGGAGAAGGCCTCTACAGCTGGATGGATCACATTAACATTCTCAAGAATGATTACTTTCCTGCTCGCCGTACACACTTGTACAACAGTCTGAAGAACGTAGCTCCCCAGACCGGCACACCGAAAATTGAGTTCGGCGAATTCGATGCGAATCCCGTCTCGAGGAACCAGGATGAAGAGTACATTCAACTGGTCAATCCGAACGACGAAGCCGTCGACATTTCAGGCTGGTCGCTCACCGGGGACGTCGAGCACGTCATCCATCCGGGTACCGTTATTCCGGCCAAGGGCTCGTTTTACTTTTCACCTGATTCGCTTACGTTTCGGAACCGTGACACCGGACCATCGGGTGGCCAACAACTTTTCGTGCAGGATGGCTATCTAGGACATCTATCGAATTGGGGCGCGAAGGTCCAACTGGTAGCGCCCGACCAGACGACGGTGGCAACACTTCAAATCGAAGCGGATCCCACCCTGGAACAAAAGTTCTTGCGAGTGAGCGAGATGATGTATCATCCGCGAGATGACGCAGCGCCCGGTCGCTTCAAAGGCGATGATTACGAGTTCATTGAACTGGTGAACACCTCCGAGGAACACACGTTAAACTTGGAACATGTGCGCTTCAGCAACGGCATTGATTTTGACTTCCCCATCGAAACAATCGCTCCGAACGAGCGAGTTGTGGTGGTCCGCGATGCCGACGCCTTCGCGGCACGATACGGGAACGGCGCGAGAGTTCTTGGAGAATACGGACGTACCGAGGGGTTGTTTAGGCTTAGCAACGGCGGTGAATTGATCACCTTGGAAATCGCTTCCGGCGACATCATCCAGCAGTTCACCTACGAGGACTGGGACTCGACGACGGACGGTCGCGGTTACTCCATGACAATCAAAGACCCCTTAGCGGCGCCGGGTCGATGGAGTCTGGAATCCGGCTGGCAACCGAGTGACCGGGTCGACGGCACCCCAGGCTATGCTGCCACCACCGACGGGGATTTCAATCAAGACGGTCGCTTGGATGCGACGGATATTAATCAGTATTGTGCTGGGCAACGTGCTGGCGATCTCAAGTACGATCTCAACCAAGACTCCAAAATCGACAGCAACGACCTGAATTTCCTGATCAAGGACGTATTCAAGACTTCCTTCGGCGACGCCAATTTGGACGGAGCCTTTGATTCCTCCGACCTGGTCCAGGTTTTTGAAGCCAGTGAGTACGAAGACCTGATCGCCGGCAATTCCACCTGGTCCGAAGGGGATTGGAATTGCGACGGAGAAGCGAGCACACGCGACATGGTCAATGCCTTCATCGATGGAGCCTATCAAGAAGCGGCCGCGATCCGTCAAGCGGAGACATCACTTACGGACGCAGCACTTAGAGATATCGCTGGCGCGATGGGCGACGTCCCGACGACACCTGCTAACGAGTCGAACAACACAACGTTAACAGGAACACCTGTCGATACCGCGACGGCCAATCAGCTTGACATCGACTTAGAACTGCCAAACTCACCTCGAACCAATGCCAGCCTGCGTACATCATCGCCCGAGATCCAACGAGTTCACGGTGAACGATCTAGCTCGACCAACGAAGCGACGCAGAATGACTTGAAGCCCTTCGCAAAAGATTCGATCTAGCGACGACGGACGAATCTCAGCCCATCAAAAAAGCCCCGTGGAGTGGCGAGTTGAATTCTCGCCAAATCTCCAAGGGGCGATTTTTTTCCCGCGGGATTGCCATGCAATCCCACTTTGAATCAGACTAGCGACGACGTCGATTCAGGATGAGCAGCATGCCCACGGCGAGCAAGATGCAACTCGAAGGCTCGGGAACTGCAGCCATTGCGGGTCGCGGACCGGCTTCGTAACCGCCATCGGTAAAGGCCACCACAAGGTCGCCACTACCAAACGTGCTGTCACCATTCCAATCGCCTTCCGCCCAAACCGCAACATCACCCGACTCGTATTTACCCGCAGTAAACACGATCACGAGATCGCTACTGTTGAACTGACCATCGAGATCGGCATCACCAAGCCATGTCCCGAGCACATCGTGCACATAATCTGCACGTGCGGCGGAATCCGTCAGGGTACCGTCATCAAGTCGAGCGGCCGGGTCAGCCGCTCCCAGCAGTCGAACAACAGCAACTTCATCAAAATCGATAGCATGATCCGGATGCTCAATCCCACTTGGGTGAGTCTGGCTACCGAATGCAAAAGTGTCCGCACCATCAACGAGAAGTGGATCGAGCCGGAATTCGTAGCCCTCCTTCACATCCTCGAGTAGATGGCCTTCAATCGCAGGCAACAGCTCATCAATCCGATCGATTACCTCAGGTCGCTCATCGTTTCCGGAATACCGAATTTGATCCCAACGCATGTAGAATTCCGTGAATCGACGACCACGACCGTCATTCGATCCATCCTTGACAATACCGTGAGCTGATTGCGGATCGGTGAGTTCTGGCAGGTCAGGAATCAGCGGGAATGATTTCTCATTCTCAACGCTTCGTGGTCCGATTAATCGCGACGTATTACCCTCGGAACGGCCTTCATTGAGACTTCGCGTGATATGAAAATATTGATTTTCGCCATCAATCACTAAATCATCTTCAACGGCCAGTCCAACCCAGAACTGACTGAATGGACCAACTTCAAGAATCGAATCGAGAGCTGGATCGTCATCACCGATTCCAGGCCATTTAATACCTTTGTCGTAGAAGCCAACACTGTCGGTGCTCCAGGGAGCTGGATTGTTATCGTGATTTGGATTCTGGAAGTCATCATCGATGCATTCCCCACACCAGTTCACGTCGTTGTAGGTGCCCGTGGGATCGTCATCGGAGATCTCTTCGACAAGCACATAAAAATTGTCGGTATCCCAAGCGTATTGAATATTAACAACCAACGGTTCTCCGATCGGATTGGACCGTCCATTGTGCGTAAACGACATTTCTTGGACGCGACCATCAGGACCACGCAGAGATTCCCAATCGGATAAATCTGCGTCCATCGCCATTGTCATCTTGGGCGCATCCGTAATCTCATAAGGCTCCGATTGGGCCCAGAGAGGCGAGGCAATCGCCACCATGCCAAACAGGAATCCAGTAAACACAACTCTCATTGCAGTTCCCTCCCAATCAACCAAAATGATCCAGGTGCTATGCACAATTGCAGGTACGTTCTAGGGCTCAAAACCTACCAATGCAAGCAAAATCAACAAACTACAAGCTGCAGTCGCAAAAACGCAATAGAATATCGCGAATTGCGAGAGGATCTTTGAGCCTCTCATTGCGCAAGTCAGCCGAACGACGCAAAGCAGGATCAGGGCTTTGAACTGTCAAACCAGCTTTCCAAATCCTTTCGGATGGCTGAAGCACGACTCCGCTGGCCCTGCTCTTGAGCGTCTTCGAGAGCCACTTCAAAAGCCGCTAACAATTGACGCTGGTATCTCTCGTCTTCGTAGGGAAGCGGGGATTGCTTCACGACAAATTCATATCGTTCTCTGGAGCGATCAACGTCGCCACTAAGTGCGAATACAATCGCGGCTTCGAATTGCTGACCGGGCTTCAGATTCCCCCACGAATCAATGGTTGAAAGTTCGTCAGCCGCCTGATCAACTCGCCCAACCCGCGCCAATGTCACGCCCAGATAGAATCTCGCGACACGATCCTGTGGAGTCAATTTCAACAGCTGTTGAAAATTCTCGATTGCCTTGAGATAGGATTTTTTCTGGGCCAACAACACACCCAAATTAAAATATGCCGGAGCAAGCTGGGGATTACGTTGAATCGCGGCAAGGTACATTTTCTCAGCTCGATCATAGTCAGCACGAACTGAGAACTGTTGTCCCAGGTTGAATAACAGAACATCGAACTCAGGGTCCTTATTGACCGATGCCTGATGTCGCTGCACATAGTGAATAGCCACATCGAGACCAGATACTTCCAACAAACTAAGAGCTGTCGCGAGCAAACGCCTTGGCCGCAACGTTCCCGACCATCGTCCCGCAAATGGCACACTTGCGTCCCGACGCAATTCATCAGTAACCGACAATCGCTCCACATGCTCCACCAACTGCGATGCCGTCACAGACCCGCGATAAAACGCAACCAAATTACTTTCTTCGTCGATTAGGAAGCTACATGGCAGGGGAAGATTTAAGTGCAGGTCAAACACGTCGTTATGAAATAACTGAAACTGATCGAGTAACCGATGAGTTGTCCATCCAAACCGAATCTTGGAGGAGTCAGTTTCAACAGGCGGAGCCTCATTAAACGCATTCTTTTCGTCGACACAGAGCGCCAAGACCTGGATGCCCGCTGCCCTGAGAGCCTCCCTGTGATCCGCCAGTTCCTGAAGCTCTTTGAGACAAGGTAGACACCACGGAGCCCACAGGTTAACCAACGTCCATTGGCTGTCGCCCTTTGCCAAACGAACCTTCACTTCTTCATCACGTTCCCAGTTCAAATAGTGCAAGTCATCGGGCAACGGCAATGGGACCGACAGCAGCGTTCCGCCATTTTGATAATCATCGTGCTGACTTCCATCGGTGCCCCTGGCCTGTGGCTCAGGATCACCTGCTACAACGTCGGTATTCGTGGGCGTCCAATCACTAACACTTGAATTGCCTTCCTGAATCAAGTAACAACGGTTTTCCTGCAGCCCCTGGAAAGACTGGACTGATCCATCGGGCCAGGTCACACGAAGTTCTTCGATATCATCGGAAGCATTCAAGCCAAAATGCAATCGCTTACTCGATTGCGAAAGATACCCGCTACCTGCTTTGACGGACCGTGTAATCAGGAAGGGAGCGTCTCGTAGCACGAGGGTAGCCCGAGCTCCAATCGCGTCTCGATTTGAACGAGTCCCCTCAAGTTTAAGCGAGAGATATTTTCGCGAATCAGCTGGCAACATATTCTGGAAATATCGAAGCTGCGGACCACTACGATTGGCGATCCACAAATCCAGGTCACCATCGTGATCCCAATCACTCACGCCCACTGCTCGAGCGTCGTCGCTTAAATCCAAGCCGCTTCCCGCGGAAAGATTTGCGAAGCGAGGCGTCCCTCCGACCGACTGCCCGGTATTCAGAAAAAAACAGTTCCGTTCGCGTCCACTAAATGAACGACCACTTCGTATCAACTGCTGAAGTTCACGACCCTGGCGACCGCCAGCCCCTAAAACCGGGTCGTTAATTGCCGAAGCACCCTGCGACACAACTTGCCGCCAAAAAAAACTTCAGAGATCCTGATTATCATCGGTGGTTATATAACCGTTCGCGACGACAAGGTCGTCGCGCCCATCATTCGTCAAGTCACAGAAGACGGAACTCCATGCCCACCGCCCCAGTTCAGCTCCTCCAGCTTCCTCCACATCCGAAAAGCTGCCATCTCCAAGGTTTCTGAACAGAGTATTACCCTTGGCAAATCTCGTCAGAATCTGGCGCGTCTCCGGAGTTGCCTGAGGCTGAAATGCAGCCTGTCGACTGACGCGATTTCCGGCCGCCGAAAACATGTTTCCAACATAGAGGTCCACTAGGCCATCGTGATCGAAATCGGCCCAACTGACCGACATGCCAGAACCAAAATCAACAACTCCAGCCTGACTTGCAATCTCTACAAATCGCCCTCCGTCGTTGCGGTAAAGACAGTTCTGACCATAGTCGTTTGCAACATACAAGTCCTGATCACCATCGTTATCAAAATCCTCCCACGACGCCGCCAAGCTGTGCCGACGATTGTGCACATCCAACCCCACGGAGCTTGTTACATCAGCAAAAGACCATTTAGCATCTCGACTCTCGTTCCGGAACAGGACATTACGCCCTCCGTCATTCGCATCGTGATAAACAAATGGCTGTGGGTCATCGCGATCAGGAGCATTCGCAAAACCAAGCGTGATATACAGATCGAGTTGCCCGTCATTGTCATAGTCGACCGCCGAAAGACTTTGGACATGACGATCCCTTAGCTTGAGCGTCGCCGCAGTTTCGAATTGGCCCGTCCCGTTATTTTGCATCACAACCAGCTCGCGGGACTCCAAGGCAACAACGAGATCTTGGTCACCGTCATTATCCAAATCCACCAACAGGGAACTAGAGCAGTGATCAAGCCACCCTGTATTTGATTGCCGGGTAACATCTTCCAATCGGCCACCCGCTAGTCGCATCAGTAAGCGATTGGGAAGTCCACCCGGCTGACAAAGATAGACATCGTCATAGCCATCGCCGTTGACGTCGCCGAGTGAGAGACCATATTCGGCAAAAACGTACATTCCGTGAAGCGATTCGATGCGCTGCAGCCAATGATTCAATCCGAATCGCAGTTGCTTTTCAAAGACATCGCTCCCTTGGAATACCTCTTCCGTTTGATCCACCAACAACGGACCGTTCAGCAACTTGCATTGAGATTCCTCGTACTTTCTCGAAACGATGGAAAGGAGGCGAAGCGGGTTCTCAGCCGTCCATTCACAATCCCAGGTTGCATGCTGTTCAAGTCTGCCTGCAGCTGTGAACCCGCTTGCCTCAAGGACATGCGTTGTACGCCGCAGATGCCCCTCCAAATGGACTGAGACGGTTTTAACTGCCACACGACGATCAGCAGCATTCTGGAGCCCTGACTCAAATTCCTGCAGTGCCTCAGCGAGTGAATGATGGGGCTGATCCGGTTGATTGGCTTCCCGCAAGCGACGCACCGAAACAAGCTCATCCTCATAAACAACTTCTAATGAGTCGGAACGAAGAAGACTACCTTGAAACGATTTCGCCCCCAACTCTGCACGGGACTCGACTGGCTTTGTGAAGTCCAACAATTGTTGAATAGAATCCTGAGACGTGGTAGCGAAACTTTCCGTAATCCAACCGTCTTTTTCGGGGTTCAATAAATCGTTGTGCACCGCAGCAAGTGACGACTGTCTGGGAACCGGAGCCATGGCTTTCGGCTCGTTGACGACCGTTGACGTTGCTACGGATTCCCCCGAAGACGTCTCTTCCAACGGCACTTTCTCGGACAACGCCCTACCAACCTGTGCTGATGGTTGAGAGCCGACTCCCGAAC
Source organism: Planctomycetaceae bacterium (assembly GCA_002723275.1). GTDB lineage: Bacteria > Planctomycetota > Planctomycetia > Pirellulales > Pirellulaceae. Next base: position 150,292 of record PBNZ01000024.1, on the reverse strand, counting down.
TCACTTCGGAATTTTCACTGCCACCGTTCGGCCAGAATGTCGATGCAGCAATCACAAGAGCCACCGAAACACCCACGCCAACCAATAGTGCCCTCCGACCTCGGGAGAGACCAGTCCTACCAGTAGGCTTTAACGGTGAGAAGTTGGCACGCTGCATTAGTTCGTCACGCAATAGACATACAAGTCATTTCAGAACACCCTAATCCATCAGGTGGTCAGTTACCAGTTTTTCGGCGGCTCGGCCTTCCCAATCTTCCCCAATCGACTGAAAACTATCGAAACGTCTTGATGCATAACGTAAACTAAAGACGAGTGCTTCTTCCCCGGAACGACCAATTATGCCCCGGATCATCGATCAGTATCTAAACCGAATCACTTCGAATCTCAACCCGTGCGAACGTCTGTTGGGTCGGGCGACACAAGCGGCGGTCATTTTCGCCNTGGTCATTTTCGCCGGTTGCAGTTCGGACAAAACGGATGAAAATTCTTTTCGTCCGCCTGCTCTCCAATCCTCGTCTGGCAAACAGTCACCCAAAAGTTCTTCCTCAGATTTACCCCTGCAAAAGCAGGCGGTTAATCGATCAGTGATACCACTAAGAGAATTCCCCAAGAAGAAATCCGAAATCGATTTAGCGATCGAAAAAGAAGCCCCCTCAAATGACAATTGGGATACCGAGCTTGCGTCAGAGCTGATCGTTACCCAGCTTCAAATACTTGCCAAGTTGCTTGCCTCTCGCCAACCGTCAGACGCAACTTCAGATCTGCTCACAGAAGACATTCAGGCAACGCTCCTTTACCCATCCGATCTAACCGAGACTTATCGTGACGGTTCGATCGTCCTAAAGACTGCCATCAACCTCTCCCCCGCCGCAACCATCTCTGGTCGTGAGAGATTCTTGAATGCTTCTCGCGAACTCGCGAATGCATTAAGTGATGGACCTTCGATCAAATTCAAATTGATTCAGATCGACCGCGAATCGGGCGAGATCGCAACGAAACTGCTCTACGAAGCATCGATGCGAGACACGGAACGGAGTCGACAACAACGAGCCACCTGGAATTGCCGCTGGCGGATTGCGAACGAGAGCGAAGATCCAAAGTTATGTTTCGTGCAAGTTGCGAGCTTCACGGAAGCAGAAAACGCATCCCATTTCGGAACGTTATTCCAGGACGTGACGGCATCGGCGATGTCGGCCAATGAATCTTACACACAACAAGTCCTGCCCGGAATCAACGACTGGACGAAGCGACTGGGCCGGGAATTTTTGGGGCAATTTGGTCATCACGGGCTGGCGGTCGCTGATATCAATCAAGATGGCCTCGACGACCTCTACGTTTGTGACGCCGGCGGCCTTCCTAATCGTTTGTATTTACAGAACGTCGATGGAACGATCCGCGACGCAAGCGAAGGATCGGGCGTTGATTTCCTGGAAGAATCATTCGGCGCCTTGCTGATCGACCTGGACAACGATGGTGACCAAGATCTTGTTGTTGCATGTGAATCGCNGATTCAGATTGCTGAAAATGATGGCCAAGGTCGGTTTCAACTGAAACGAGGTTTTCCCGCAGAAACCGACTCCTATTCCATCTCAGCGGCAGATTATGACCAAGATTCGAAGCTTGACATTTACCTCTGCGGATACAACGCTCGTCGCCAAACCGCAGCAAATCGCGGCCTGCCTTTTCCGCTGCCGTATCACGACGCAAATAATGGCGGACGCAACTACCTGCTCAAGAACAACGGCAACTTTGAGTTCGTGGACGTGACAGCGGAGGTTGGCCTCGACGCCAACAATCAAAGGTTTAGCCTTGCAGCATCCTGGGAAGATTACGACAACGACGGCGATCTCGACCTCTACGTGGCAAACGATTTCGGACGAAACAATCTTTTTCGAAACGAGAACGGTCGTTTTACTGACGTTGCTGCTGACGCGAATGTTGAAGATCACGCCTCTGGCATGTCAGTGAGTTGGGGTGATTATGATCGCGACGGATCGATGGACGTCTACGTCAGCAACATGTTTTCCGCTGCCGGCAATCGGATCAGCTACCAAAATCAGTTTTCAGAAGGCATCCAAGAGCAAGCCGTGGGCTATGTGCGACGAATGGCCAGAGGCAACACATTGTTTCGCAATCGAGCCGACGGTTCTTTTGAGGATGTGAGTGTCGCCAATGGCGTGACGATGGGCCGCTGGGCCTGGGCTTCGCGTTTCGCTGACCTCAACAACGATGGCTGGTTAGACCTTGTCGTGGCCAATGGCTATGTGACCAACGACGACAAAGATGACTTGTGAAGTTTCTTTTGGCGACAGGTCGTGTCGCAGGCCCCCCGAGTCAACCGCGATGACCAGGAATCGCTTGATGGCTACCTGGCAAGCTGGCATGCCACCATGAAGCTACTGCGAGTCGGCCGATCATTCAGCGGGCGGGAACGCAACTGCGTCTTCTTAAACCGAAATGGTGACGGATTTAACGACGTCTCTTCGATTCTGGGAATTGATTTCGCCGATGACGGCCGCGCCATTGCCATGACCGACTGGGATCATGATGGCGATTTGGACATCTGGTTTCACAATCGCACGGGTCCACGCTTACGATTGATGCAGAACAACACCGTAACAGGAGGGAATGCCAACCGGGAAACCCGTAGTCTTTCCTTGCGTTTACGAGGAGTTCGCTGCAATCGCGATGCCATTGGAGCGCGGGTTAAGTTGGAACTGGCTGGCGAATCCAAGCCCATTTTGCGGACGCTCTACGCGGGAGACGCCTACCTTTCGCAATCCAGCAAATGGATGCATTTCGGTTTGGGCAGCGATGCCGAAATTCGCTCTCTGGAAATCCGCTGGCCAAGCGGGGAAACGGAAATGATTTCTGGCCTGACACCGGGCGGTCGTTTCATGATCCAACAGGGAATGGGCAAAGGTGAACGAGTGGATGATCTCTCGTCAACGCGCAACATTCAGCTTCATCCAGCCAACCAGGAAAGCCCTGCTCTGCCTGGCTGGGAGCGAGTCGCCTTTGTGAGTCCGCTGCCACTCCCGAGACTCGAGGCCACGAACGATCGCGGTGAGTCATTGTCTCTTCTCAACAAACGACGCCAGCTGGTCGTGTTTTGGGCTAGTTGGTGCGAAAACTGCCTCGACGAGCTCGAACGACTCGAGAGCTCCTATCAAGAACTCGCTGACGCTGGCATCACGGTAACCTTAGTGAATGTCGACAACGTCTCGACAGCAGAAAGCACGTTGAAACGGCCGCGCCTTGCTGCGGAAGAACGTTATCGTTCGACGCAGGCCAATCAAGTATTGATCGACAAACTCCATCTAGTACAACGAATTGTGTTGACTCATGAACTCCCCTTTGCAGTGCCATTGACTCTGCTTGTCGATGAAGACGGTGGGCTCGCGGCATTGTATCGCGGGAACACACCCTGCTCGGCAATCATCTCAGACGCTCAATGGCTGGGGCGGTCTCTCTCAGAACGCCGCCAAGCCGCAGTTCCGTTCGCTGGCACCTGGACAACGGCTCCCTCACGACTGCTAATGCGACCTGTCGCCACCTTGTTTCGTGAACAAGGGTATGATCAGGACGCAGTCGATTACCTTAAGCACGACTTTGATGTCATTGATGCTCGCAGAAATGCTACTGACGGAACGATCCGGCAGATAGACCTGCAATTCGCGCAATCTAGCTTTAATCTTGGACGCTCGCATCAAGTGCAAGGTCAACTACAACAGGCAATTGACTATTATCGCCAGGGATTAAGCGTCTTGCCAGAGAGTGCGCAGGCACACTATCACCTCGCCAATGCATTGACTGAGACCAACAAGCCTGACGAAGCAATCGCCTCCCTTCGGATAGCACTCGACCTCAACGAAGAGCTTCACGAGGCGCGACTGAAACTGAGTCAATTACTACGTCGCCAGGGAAATCGACAAGAAGCTGAATCACAGCTACAACGATTACTAGCTCATCGCAGAGACGATGCTGATGCTCTCTTTACGATGGGTATGTTGAAGGCCGAGCAAGGCAACCAGGCCGCAGCCCTGGACTTTTTCTTCCGAGTCATTTCGGTGGACCCGACGCGTGTTGATTCGTGGACGAATGCGGGATCCCTTCTTGCAAAAATGGGACGCATCGAACAGGCAAAGGCTGCCCTGAGCAGAGCTATTGAACTCGACGACTCGAATCTGCAAGCTCGGATCAGCCTCGGTGGTCTTTATGGTGCGACCCAGAATCTTGAGCAGGCGATCCTCCAGTTTCGTGAGGCGTTGGCGATCGATCCACAAAACAATGCTGCCCGACAGGGATTAGCCCAAGCTTTCCTGGNAANCGGAGACTTTATNGANGCCGGAAAACAATTCGAATCGGCCATTCGGCTCAACTCCCGTGACTTTAATTCATTTGCTCGCTTAGCTTGGCTTCGCGCAACAGCCCCAGATGCATCCGCTCGAAATGGAGCACAGGCCGTCGAGCTAGCAGCTCGATTAGCCGAAGCAACCCGGAACAGAAATCCGCAGATCCTGGATATCTTGGCTGCGGCCCAAGCCGAAAACGGACAGTTTGAACTTGCCGTTGAGACGATGCAAAAAGCAATGAACTTGACTGCTGGAACCCCGGAGTCGACAGCATTACAGGAACGGTTGAAGCTCTATCAAAACCAAAAGGCTTATCGGGAAGATCACCGGTCACAGCAATCCAATCCTTAAAGGCTATGGTGAGTCACGGGGCGCCGATTCTCCCCGAGATTTTCTCATAAGGCTGAGCCCCTCAGAACGCCCCACAGATTCCGACTAGTTTGGGTACTACCCAATCGACCAACACGGACATCGAGCTGCCTGCCCAGCAAAGAACGGCTTATCCGCCGTATGTCTCGAAAATCTCCTTGGCTGAATCCCCTTCCCCCAAAAAAATCGCCCCGTTGGGAAACCAATCCCAAGGGGCGATTCTATTTTAAAGGTTGAATCGGAATCCGATCCAACGGTTATGGTTGTTGACTAACGACGACGTCGCTTCAGCACGAGAAGCATGCCCAGGGCGAGCAGGATGCAACTCGAAGGCTCGGGAACTGCAGCAACTGCAGGTCGCGGACCAGCTTCGTATCCACCGTCGGCGAGAGCAGCAACGAGGTCACCACTTTCGAACGCACCATTGCCATCGAAGTCGCCGTCCGCCCAGAGAGCAGCTGCACCGGTTTCGTACAAACCAGCTTGGAAGACGGTGATCATGTCGCCAGAATCAAATACGCCGTCCAAGTTTGCATCGCCCATCCAGGTACCATACTGGTCGTGGACAGCGTTAACACGGTCGGCACCGGTCAAACCGGCGAGGCATTCGTCGATCGTCGCACAGCCTGGATCCAAAGCGTAAAGCGTTCCAACTTCGTCAGCCGTGATTGCACGACTGAACATGTAGAACTCATCGATACCACCAACCAATTGTCGGTTGAAGTCAGGTACGAGACCAACAAAGGCACCCTGTGCCCAGTCGCCCAAAATGCCGAAATCAGGATCGCCAGCAACGTTACCGTTGGCTTCGAATCGAGCAACTTCTTCACCATTGTAGAAGATAGCAGCTTCGCCGAAGTCACCTACGCTGGAATCCCAAGTACCTGCGAAGTGAATCCATTCTTCGTAATCGATAACGTCGCCGTCATTAACGGGCTCATTGAACGAAACGAGATTGTCGCCATTTGCATCGCCACGGAGACGGAAACGAGCGTTTCCATTACCCTGGAGCTGAATATGAACAAATCCACCGCCACCAGCGCGACTTTGATAGATCGAGTGATCCTGACCGACGTCCTCAACCTTGAGCCAAGCGGCGATCGAGAAGGCAGTCGAGGGAACATAATCCGCTCGATCGTCAAGGAATTCACCACAACCATCATTATGATCGGGTTGATTTACGGGATCGCAAATTGCGATGTAATCTTCTTTGACATCAGCAACGGTGTCAAAAAGAGCGTAGCCAGCACCCCGTGCGGCACCTTCAGTGACCAGTCGGATGTCATCCANCCCGTCATCATTAGCGTCTTCGAAACCGAGAGTTGTCTGACCGTGCAGTCCATTCCCTGAACCATCGGCGTAGAGACCATCCTCATCGACTTCATCAAAGCTGTAGTAAACAGAAAGGTCACCATCAACTAATGGCTGACCGAAGCAGTTCGTCGACCAAACTGCGAGAACACCACAAAACGTTGCCAGTAAAATCTTGTTGCTCATTTGCTTTCCTCCAGAAGATACTACGAGTGATACTTTAAAATTGCCGTTTTCTGTTCTCAATCTCTATGCATCAACCTCTCTGCATCAACCTCTCTGCATCAACAACTTTCTCTCTGCATCAACAACTTTTTTCTCTCTGCATCAACAACTTTTTTCTCTCTGCATCAACAACTTTCTCTCTGCATCAACAACTTTCGTGGGTTACCTTAATGGCACAAGCAGACAATTGCAAACTTTTCATGGTAATTTAAACGGAATCAGTAATTGCGAGACGATAAGATGACATTCAGCGACAAACACATAGGAAGATGTAAAGAACTATAATCCAGTGGTAGCCGTCGTCCCCCGATAGAACGATGAACGCAAAAACTCCTGATAAAACAACCAAAANGGGCCCAATAGCAGTCCAAGCTGCGGGAATTGGAATTGCCCTAATTGCGTTAGCAGTTTTCGCTCTTCAATATTTCCAATCCTCCAAAATGGCCCCTGATCAAGCCGCGGACGCTGGAAACCTTGAATCGGAACTCGGAAAAAGTCCCGCGATCGGCTCATTAGCGTCGACGAAGAAGCCTTCGGATCCAGACAACCCTGTCAGTGATGGCTGGCAAACCGAGTCGCAATCGCAATTAGCGCAGCAGGCCCTGAAGAAACTTGGAACTCAAATCTTCAGTGCAGATTCATCCGAGGCTCAGTTACGTTCTCTCTGCGACGGCAAAGCCACGAGCGATCCACTTGTACCTCCCATGCTGGACACCGTCTATTCCGACGACGTGCTTGAGGTACGAGCCTGGACACGAGAAACGTCTGTTGAAAATCCGGACGCGAAGGAATCTCCAAAAACGAGCGAATTCCTCGCTGCCGTTGAAGACGCTNGCGCCTTTTGGTCAGCGGCGCAAGACGTCGAATATGAATTTAAGGTTGTGCGGGTCACCGAGCAGGAGAATCAGTTAGGTACTCGCCAGTACGTGGCAGTCTCCGGTAAATCCGGAGATGAGATCATCGAACAGCATGCCACCTGGGACATTCAATGGTCTATCGAACCGGACTCGGGTCAATTGCGATTGCTAACGCTCCGCGTTGACGATTTTGAGGAGACGATCAGTAAAACACCACAACCCCTTTTCGCAGACTGCACTCAGTCTGTCTTGGGCGACACTCCCTACTACAACTCGCAATTCCTGCGGGGGCTCAATCATTGGTTGAATCAGACGCAGGACCTGCGTTATTCCTCGCCCATGGGCAATCCTGGCCTTGCAATTGGCGATGTCAACGGCGACGGCTTGGATGATGTATACGTCTGCCAGGAGGCCAATCTCCCGAATCGTTTGTTCATTCAAGAAGCAGACGGTACTGCCCGCGATGCCTCTGACGCCTGGCAGGTAGATTGGCTGGACGGATCACGCAGCGCGTTGTTCGTCGATCTGGACAATGACGGCGACCAGGATCTGGCGGTCGCTATCCTGGGTGGGTTGGCCATCGCAGAAAACGTCGGTGACCGATTCGCCTTGCGAGAGGTTTTGCCAACCCATGACGACACCACGTCGATCAGCGCCGCCGATTACGATCTTGATGGCGATCTTGACCTGTACGTCTGCGTCGATTACCCGAATGATTATTTCGCCTCACGAAATCGCTCCTCCGATGAAACATCCTCGTCCACTCCAGAGTCGATTACTGCCGATGACGATGAAAAAGCATCGAAACAGTCGATTCAGATCGCCGCCCCGAATCGCGTCTACCATGATTCAAACGAGGCGGGAAAGAACACCTTGTTCCGCAACAACCTATCGGAAGGCAGTCCCTGGACGTGGGACGATGTCACCTCAACGGTAGGACTCGACGTCAATAACCAACGTTTCACCTGGGCAGCGAGCTGGGAAGACTATGACAACGATGGCGACCAGGACCTGTATGTCGCCAACGATTTTGGCCGGAACAATCTCTTCCGTAATGATGGCGGTAACTTTGTCGACGTCGCTGCCGAACAGGGCGTGGAAGACATGGCTTCGGGAATGTCAACCGCCTGGGGTGACATCAACCAGGATGGAAACATCGATCTGTATGTCGGCAACATGTTTTCGTCAGCCGGGAACCGGATCACTCGGCAGCCAAAATTCAAGCCAAACTCGACAGCTGAGGTCCGCTCTCAACTCCAACGTTTTGCTCGCGGAAACTCACTCTTCCAGAATCTCGGTGAAAAAGGCTTTTCAGACATTAGCGTGACGGCCGGTGTCAATCTGGGCCGCTGGGCGTGGAGCTCTAATTTTATCGACATCAACAATGATGGCTGGTTAGATATCGCGGTCGCGAACGGATACATCACTCACGAAGACACTCGAGATTTGTGAAGTTTTTTCTGGCGACAGGTCGTGTCGCGAACCGCTGACAACGAGCAATCGGACACCGAACCCGGCTGGGCCCAAGCGAGAAATGAGCTCTTCCAGATGATCATGGATGGACGTTCATTCAGCGGACGCGAACGAAACTGCTGCTTCCTGAATACCGGTCAAAACCGTTTTGCGACGGTCTCGGCGGTAACAGGCCTCAATTTTGCCGACGACGGCCGATGTATCGGGGTCACCGATTGGGATCAAGATGGAGACCTCGATTTCTGGACTTCCAACCGGACCGGCCCTCGATTGCGCTTGATGAGGAACGACACTCCCACCGAAAACAGTTCGGTTGCCTTTCGCTTGATTGGAAATGGCACCACCACGAATCGGGACGCGATCGGTGCTCGCGTCGAGCTTGTCTTGACCGACACCAACGATCCCACCGCATCCATCAAGCGAGTGCATACCGTACGTGCAGGTGAAGGTTTTCTGTCACAATCATCGAAATGGGTACACTTTGGGGTGCCCGACGGCGAAAAGATCGACCACGTCACGGTTCATTGGCCAGGCGGGCCGAGTCAGGTATTTAAAGAGATTTCCGCAGGTGATCGTTATGAACTGCCGCAAGATCAGGCTGCCGTTCGCTTATCTCCGCGTTCTACACCTGACGGCATCGTCGCAGGTGATTCCCCACCGGCCGAAACCGACGAAGGCGCACGCATTGCTCTGATTTCAAAAGTTCCGATGCCCGACATCCAATACGACCGACCGGACGGTACGACGGAAGTCGAGCGATTTGACCAGGGCATTCCCACACTTGTCAATCTGTGGGCCACATGGTGTGCTCCGTGCGTTCAAGAACTCGGAACCTTCGCCTCGGAAGCATCTCAGGTCGAGGGACGTATCAAGATCATCGCCGTTTCGGTCGATGCCGCGAGTGAAGACGCACCCACCCCAACTGAGATAGAACAGTTTCTGACGCGACTGTCGTTCCCCCATGCATGGGGCGTCGCCGATGTGGAACAGATCAGTAGACTCCAGGAACTTCACCAACAATTCTTTTTCCAAACACAGTCGATCCCACTCCCAAGCAGCTTCCTGATCGATGCAAATGGCCGACTTTCGGTCGTCTATCATGGTCCTGTATCGCTGAAGACCGTATTACAAGACATCGAATCATTATCGGATTCGCCCGAACGGGCAGCCTGTTTCCCTGGACGATACCTGGAACACGATCGTGCCAAGAATGCTACCTGGCAGGCGGATGTCGCGCTTCGTTATCGCCTTGCGGCGTGGCTAGAAGAAACCGGCAGGACCGACGACGCCATCGCTCACTTCGCTGAGTTAAGCCAACTGGACCCATCGTGGCCTTTGCCACACCGCCATATGGCCAAACTATACCTGACTCAAATGAAGATTGATGAGGCAGGCCAATCCGCATCCAAAGCGTTGGAACTCGACCCAAATAATGCGCGAGCTCACAACACCATGGGAAATATTTGGTCGCGACGGGGAGATGAGCGAGCCGCTGCTCGTCACTACCAGAAAGCGATCCAGGCGGATGACCAATTTGCTGAGGCCTATAACAACCTCGGGACATCGCTGGCCAGTATGGGCCGGCTTGACGTAGCCGCTCAATTGTTTCAACGAGCCATAAACGTCGACCCGGAGTTCAGCGAAGCCATCACCAATCTCGGCAATATCTATTTCCACCAAAACAAGGCAAACCTTGCCGTCCAACATTTCCAGCGAGCCGTACAGATTGATCCGACCAATGCGGATGCATTTAACAATCTCGGCACCATGTTCGCTCGTGGAGGCCAGCTCGAAAAGGCAGTCGAATATTTCCGGGAGGCGATTCGGCTCGACCCCAACAACCGCGAGTTCAAACGCAACTATCAACAAGCCGAGCAACTGCTGAAACAACCCCGGTGACCCATGTTTCTTCTGAGAGACGGTCGCGCAAGGATGCCCGCCACCGTCCGGCATCGCATCGACGATGCTCTCCCGTTTGACCGCTATCGCCGATTCGGTTTTCAGGGTAAACAGTTAGTCGACCCACGATGGATTACAGCCACATGGAGGGCGTCCGATGATTCTGGCTTATATTGATCTTCGACCTTTCATCTTTCTTGCCGGCCTCCCTCTTTTCACTCTTGCAACGGTTCTCATCTGTCGTCTGCTTCGACCGCATGCCAACGTTCTCAAGCTTTTCTTGATCGCACCTCTCATTTTCACGGTTGCATTTATTCTCTTCCTGACGGGATTCGGCCCCTTCGTTGGTCAAGAATCAACTCAGGAGCACATGATGACCTGGACGATTATCCCGGCTCCGGCCCACCGCGACCTGGAACCGGAGATCCTCCTGAAGTTCGAAGAATACCCAGACCATTCCATCGGTTTTTTCTCGAATGACCTGGCCGAACACCTGAAGACACATTCGGAAGAACGCGTAAAAGTGGTCTTTGCTGTCACCACCGATTACGGAAATGTCAGAGGCTTCAATGCCGTCGAGATCGGGGGCTTAACGGATTGGGTGTCCCCGAACAGTTACTACCAAATCAGTGGCGACGCCAATGATGGCAGCGACTCAAGCTCTCCCTTTGATTAGCAGTCTGCTAGAAAATCTCGGTTCACCATTGGAGCCTTGCACGTCCCCGGACTGCATTCTCGCTTTGCGCCTTGCACATTGTTGCTTCGCGCATCTTCAGCGACTACATTTCAACACAAGATATTTCGCCACACGAAAAATTCTTCTGGGAGTCTGCAGACGGCACCAGGCGGATTTGAACTCGCTTCCATGTCACAATTCACTCCGGAAGTCTCTCCATGAAAAATCTATGCCGCATCCTCTTGACCACCATTGCTTTTCAAATGCTCGTGTCCGCGAGCTATGCGGAAGATGCTGATGCGCAAGGCATTCGTGCCCGAGTCATCAAAGCTTTGCCGACGGTGGAATCTGTCGCTGCATTAATCGATGGTGACATAACCTTGCTTGAGGTATCGGGGCAGCCCGGCTTTTTCATTCGCCCAAAAAACGCAGAGGCTTCGAGCACTCTCCCTTGGGTCTGGTACGCCCCCACCATCCGCGGACAACCTAGACCAGCTCATGCCTGGATGTTTCGACAATTCCTGGACAACGGCATCGCCATTGCCGGAATTGATGTGGGTGAATCAATGGGAAACCCAACAGGACGAAAAACCTACCGCGAGTTCCACAAACATCTTGTCGAAAATCACGGATTTGCCAAAAAGGCAGTTTTGATGCCGCAAAGCCGCGGTGGACTGATGCTGTACAACTGGGCTGCGGAGAATCCGAAGCATGTCGCTGCCGTTGCTGGGATCTACACCGTGTGTGACTTGAGCAGTTGGCCTGGCCTCGCAAAAGCAAGTGCAGCCTACGGGACCACCGAGCAGGAGTTCAGCAAGAACCTCCACCAGCACAACCCACTCGAACGTCTCGCCCCACTTGCCAAACAGAAGATCCCGATTCTGCATATCCACGGAGATAGCGACCGTCCTGTCCCGATTAAGCGGAACGCCGCGGAACTGGTTCGGCGATATCGACAGCTTGGCGGTGACGCGGAGCTGATTGTGGTTCCAGGTAAAGGTCATGAAGAAGCCAAGGAAATCTTTCAGCGCCAACAGCTCGTCGATTTTGTGATCGAACACGCGCATCGAACGGATCCTCAAGACTGAAGCTCAGCTGGTTGATGACGATGAATAAGTCACCCTTCCGGATTAGGCTCTCGACCGAGTTGCGCGCAACACTCCCAAGTTTCCATGCTCAGAGCTTACGATCAATTGCGTCAACACGCCGTCGTTTAATCAATGACCTCGGACAACCATTTGACCAACACGTCTTGCTGATCGCGTTGGAATCGGCAGACATCATCAGGAGCCATAAACGTCAAATCTGTCGGACGGCTCCAGTGGGTCCCTGCGCGACGGAGACATTCGGCCACGTCACGAGGATCGCTAAATCGATCTCGCCTCGGGGCATAAATCAAACAAACTCGTGGCGCAATCAGCTGTAACAGATCGTCATAGTCATACGGCAACGATGACTCTTGGCCGTGATAAAGCCCCAGCTTGGGAAGCAGGGCATGCCATTCCCAGTACTGACGAATCCCTCCGGTCAACTTCGCATCGGTATCGCTTCTCATCGGCGTGAAGCCACTAAAGCAGGCAAGTCCCGCAATGCGTTCGTCGAGCGCTGCCGCGTACATGCCCACCATCCCACCATACGCAAAACCGCACAAGTAGATCCGATCGGGATCGGTTTCTGGAATCGACTCGGCTGAAATACCTTGGCCTGAAATCAAAAAGTCGATCAGCTTCCGCACATCGTGAACGGCGCGTCCTAGCTTCGACCAATGAGGATATCGGTCATAGAAATCAACCGCATCGGTCAGATGATCACCAAATCCAAATTGATCATACATGACGACCACAAAACCTTCTTTCGCGAGGCGACCATAGACGGTCGTCCCCTGCACACCGTAACCTTCGTTACTGCCATGGGAGTAATTCCACGGATGTAGCCAGATGACCGTGCCTCGATACTGCTCACGTTTCGGATCGAAAAAGATGTTCCCGTGCATCTTTCCGCTGAAACTAAAAGGCACTCGTTTGATGGCCGCTGGCTTCCAGCGATCACGAGACCAGTCTGAAACTCCCAACTCTTCTTGCGTTTTGATGTGGAACTGGCCAATCCTTTTGAGGTCAGCAGGTTGCTCGCCAAGCATCCAACCAATCTTTTCTCGCACGGTTTGACGGGCGGGAATGGTGACATCTTCGTTTCGCTGACGATCTCGCCAACTCTGCCAATCGAAGTCATGCAGTAACGTCTCCGGAAATTGTCCAGTCGGCTCGCCAGTACGTCCGAATGCATGGTCGAAAAAATCAAGATTCCTTTGAACTTGAGCCTCCGTAATTGGATTGTGGTTCCCTGCCCGATAATGAAGGCAGAGATGGTCGCCCTGCTGCAGGAACTGCCATACCTTTTTGGCGTTTCGATAACCTCGCTCCACACCAAACGTTGGATCGCCACCGTCGTTATAGGCCGTATCAAGCATGACATGCCTGGGAGCGATGCATGCAATCAAAGCGTTGCCCTCGATCGGCAGCTCGTGCTCGCGTCCTTGAAAGCTTCGCGCCTTGTCAATCAGCCAAACAGCAGGAGAGTCTTCCGGAGACTCCATGAACGTCTGGCGGCCAGAGAACCGGTAGGAACAAGCCGTCGGCGATCCTGAACTGCGCGCGACCACGCACTTGAACCGATCGTCAAAGGCAGCGGCATAGAGTGATTGCTTGCCATAACGCGAGAATCCCGTGATCCCTACCGCATCCTCGTCGATTTCGTAGGCGAACTGTGGATCAAGCAGATAATCGAGTGTTCGACTTGCCAACCAGGCCTGGATGCCCAAGGAAGAGTTCCAACTGGCATCTGGGTACTCGCCCTGAAACTCTCTCCAGACATTTTGATAGTCAGGATATTTCTCCTCTTGGTGATGAGCATCCAACCCCGGATAAATACAAACGATATAGCCGCGTCTCAGTGCTTCCTCACCCCAGTGCTCCCGCTGATAATGACGTGCCTGCGTCAACAGCAGCGGCCGCGTGGCCGATCCATCCCCATCAGGGATCCAGAGTTCGATTTCAAATGACTTCCGATTGGGCGTATCCCACTCTAGTCGAATTCGCTGTCGCACCGATCCGTCATTGGTGTCGACTCGTCGAACAACCCTGGCCGACAACAAACTCGGCACCTCTTTCGGATAATGGCCGATAAAGTAATCGCACCACAACCGCTGAATTTCCTTCTTGCGATCCTGCCAATCGGCAAGGGTTTTAACTTTTCGGCCATCGAGAAAGGTCATCGCATCAGGAAGATCCGCGGACACATAACCTACAGGCTCGACTGCCATCGCATTCGCCGCACATCCCACCACGGCCAGCGCAATCCACAGACAGAACACTCTCTTCGAACGGTATTTCATGACCCACGATGACTCCGCCAAAAAGAAAGCCGTTTTGTCCGCTTGCCACATCCGCCCAAAGCGATCTTCACACTGACAACTGGCTGAAATCCATTTTCGCCTATTGCTGCTGTGCCCTGAACACTAACTGATACTCGGACTTCGGATTCATCGTACGCGGATTGGGCACCAGAATAAAATCGTCGGTGATCACCGGATTCATTTCCCCACCTGCGACGATTTTGACATCTTTAATTCGGTGCGGGAGAAACTGAACGAACGGCCGCCACCCGCGTTGCGAACCGTTCGTATTGACCGGTTCGAACGACCCCGAACCACGGTTCGGAGTAATCGTCAGCGTGTAAACATCATCGCTAACTTCTAAAGACTGCTGAAAATACTTCGGCAGGGAAGCCATTTTGGCTGACCATTTCGGATCACCATACAACGCGACCACGTCTCGATCGTAAAGCAGGCCAACGGCATCAAAGGGTCGCAAACCTAATGCGACGCCTTCGGCAGGTACTTCGAACTGACGAATCCGCGGCTGACCTGCGAGAGGAAACCTTGCCTGCGAGACCTCCTTGGGAAAATAAGTTTCCAGACGATGGATCAGGGCATGATGGTTTGCGTGAAACGCCTCGGCAAACGTGTATCGTCCGGGTTGTTCAATGAAGAAGTCAAGACATCCCCAACCTCCATACCCGTACCAGGTATCAACGGTGTATCCAATCATCTGCCGAACACCTGCGGAATTCATCCAAGCCAGCGCCATCGCATCCTGATCAACGACATGTCCCATTCGACAATTTCCGATCGCCAAATAAACCTTGGGGTTGGAAGAATCAACGAGGTGTTTTTCTTGATTCGTATCCAACCCGAAGAGCTTCCCATCGGCACACCGAAAATACCCATTCTTATACCGAAAGCCGATCTGCCAATCACGTTCCGTCGCATGTCCCGATGTGATCATGGCATCAGCCTGATACTCGTTAAGCAGGTCGACGATGGACTTCGTCGTGTCGTCAGGACCTTTTAACTGCTCTGCATCTCCACCCGACGATTTGCGGACGTGCTTATTCTTCACCAACTCGTCATACCATTGACCTTCGGTCACCATGTCGGCCGCAAACTCGGTACCCGAGGCCACCTTTTTGATGACCAGAGGCTGGTCTGTCATGGCAATCTCCAGGGCATTGGCTGCATCGTATCCAGTCAAGACACCCCACAAGGTATCCGTATACGGATCATCATCCATTTGCCGAGTCAACTGGTGCACCTGAGCGACGAACAACCGACCCGCGTCTTCCGGCTTGACGACGAAGCACGCATAACGTGGAAACAGATCACTCAATGCGTCAAGCATCTCATCGACGGAGTCTGTATAAGTGATGACAGTTGCATTATGTTTTTCCTTCAGAGCGTCGACCACTTTTTTCCATTCAGCATCCTGTGAAGTCGACGCCTTCACCACAACCGCATAAGACCCCGAATCCTCCTGAGACGAATTGGCCAACACGCCAGCGTCAGTGAGGATCGCGAACAGCCACAACATCGACAAAAGAGTTCCAGCATTCTTTCTCAATTCTTATCTCCTTAATGCAGACTGCGCCTCAGCATGCGTGACGTCCAATCTTCGACGGGGTTTCATACACTCTTCTTGCATCCACCGGTACCTAGACGCACCCGAGAGACTTGCCCCCAAGGCGTGCCGCTTTGACATGTCGAATTTAGCAGATATTCGTCGCAACCGCTGCAACGGTGAGTCGATTCCGCGAAAGAGATGCGCGCTTGATTCTCGTAACATCTGCAGTGCAATTCCCACTCAATCAGATTGAGAGTCGAATGCGGTCACGAACCGTCAATACCATTTCACTTTGACAAACCCATTCCCGTTCGAGCCTCCTGAAATAGTTTTCAGGTGCAAAATTCTAAGGGAGAGAGAGCGTCTCTCAACACGGTGTAATTTGACGAATCAACTTGATCCTGCAAGATGAAGAAGGATCGACCCGCTCTAGCCTCTGTTGCGAATGCGAACCGCAGAAAAAGCGTTAAGGCCGGGGAAATCGGCGATTCCCAAACCCAATTGATCCCATGGAGATCTTATTAGAAAATGCTGACGCGACTACAACCTTGAAACTGGAGGTTCTCACCGTGAGTCGACCGACATTTACAGCGCACTCTCGACGTCGATTTCTTCAATTCGGAACACTCGGTCTCGGCGGGCTGACACTGCCCAATCTGCTTCGAGCTGAGGCGGCCTCGGGAATTCGTTCGTCTCATAAGTCAGTGATCTTCATTTATCTCGTTGGCGGTCCACCTCATCAGGACATGATCGATCTGAAGCCTGACGCGCCGTCGGAGTACGCAGGCCCTTGGAAGCCGATATCAACGAATGTGTCGGGGATCCAGATTTGCGAAGCGCTACCTCATCTGGCCCAGATGATGGACAAGATGGCAGTCATTCGATCGCTCGTGGGCAGCCAAGTCGAACATGATGCAATTCAGGTGTACAACGGCCATCATCCCAAGAAAGCAACTCCCGTCAACGGCTGGCCACAATTCGGTTCAACCGTTGCAAAATTACAGGGCTCCGTTGATAAGAGCGTTCCGCCTTTTGTGAGTCTGTGCTACACGTGCACCCACGGACCCTATAACGAACCGGGCCCTGGTTTTCTGGGGCCGGCTGCCAATCCCTTCAATGCCATTATGGGCCGTACGCGCGAGGACATGGTTGCCTCAGATTTAGGCGTCGATCGAATCGACGATCGAAAATCACTTTTGAATCGCTTTGATCGCATCCGCCGTAACGTGGACGCTAGTGGCGAGATGGACGCCATGGACGCCTTTACACAACAGGCATTTGGACTCCTCACTTCATCAAAAATGGCAGATGCCTTGGACATTTCTAAGGAGCCCCAAGAAGTGATTGAGCGGTATGGGACAGGTGATCCCACCATATTCATGGATAGCAACGGCGCGCCGCGGGTGCCTCAAAGCCTGTTGATGGCAAGGCGGCTGGTTGAAGCCGGAGCGCGCGTGGTAACACTGAATTACAGCAAATGGGACTGGCACGGCGGAAGAAATACGGAAGGTCGCAAAGACAACAATATCTTCTTACGTGAAGAAGAAGAGTTTCCCCCGTTTGACCAGTGCCTCAGCGCTCTGATTGAAGATCTGCATCAACGCGGCCTGGATAAGGACTGCACCGTTGTCGTCATGGGCGAATTCGGACGCACCCCGAAAATTAGCGCTCGCGCTGGACGCGATCACTGGCCGAACGTGAACAGCGTTTTGCTTGCCGGCGGCGGAATGAAGACAGGCCAAGTGATCGGTGCCACGGACAAGATTGCTGCCGAGGTGACCTCACGTCCCGTCACGTATGGCGAGCTCTTCGCAACGCTTTACCACAACCTAGGAATCTCCCCGGAGAAAGCCATTCTTCCCGATCTAGCGGGTCGGCCCCAATACCTCGTCGAGGACAATGCGAAACCGATCCGAGAATTAGTCTGATCAAGCCACTCAGGTCGTGTGACGCGTTTAACCGCGTGACTCGTTTAACCTTGCTAAGCGGCGGCGTTGGACGGTGCGTTTCACGCGAATCAACCTTCAGCGATCTTCGACGCAGTGGCGTTCGATCCGCAGGTTTTGTCCACGGCGTTACAAATTGGACAATGCGAATTAGCGATGCTTCGGTTTTGACAGAAACCGGTACCAGACCCCATGTGCCCCATGTCCTACGGATCTTGGCAACGAAACCACAGACGAAACCTGCAAAGACTTGAAAATGGCTCATTTTCTTTCCCAAAACTGGTTGCTGAATCGCCGTCACGCATTGCGCCGAGTAACCACATTGACGACGCGGAGCCATTAAAATCGATCGCGGCGTCGACCGAGCAGAATGAATACGGCGTGCGGAGCATGATTCGACAATTGGTTTTGTCCGAATTATTTCGCACTCGTTAGTCTTTTCCAGACTCCATCGAGCACCTCATCTGGATCCGACAACGTCTCGTGATGGTCACATCTGTGAAAAACGGGACAACTCAGATGATCGTCTGTGACAAACGTCTAAGTCTCACAAACGGAGCGGCTTGGAACGTTCACATTCGATACGAGGATCTTCGTTTTCCCACCGTTGTCCATGTCAATCACATCGACGTATTCAACGTCAAACGCGATTCGCTCTGACAGCAGTCCCTTCAGTTTTTCCTCAACGAGTCGGCGATTTTCATCGTTGTCCTCGATCAATCGAATGAGAATACGGCAGTGGGCTGGACGCTCTTGAATAATGCGAAATTGCCGCATGAAGGAGAAAGTTTGCAGGAGGGTGTAAAACGTCGCGCCAGCAATTCGACTTCCGTCATCGCAAACCAAATAATCATTGTCGCGTCCATCGATACTCACAATGGATGCCTTCAAGTCGAGCAGTTTGTCATAGTTCCGAACCGTCACGACATCACCAAGGTTGAGCATAATGACCGGCTGGGCCTGCAGAAAGAGCGAGGTGACACAGATCCCACCGCGCGTCAACTCACCGTCACTGACCGGGTCCGTCAGGCAGAAAAAACTTCCATGGTAATTCACCTCGTAATCCTGATGATGGCAACTCGCAATAATCCCCGTCTCGGTTGCCCCATAGAATTCGCCGTACGACTCTGGGCGGAACACCCTTTGAAATGCGCGTCGACTTGCTTCGTCGATACGCTCGGCGCCTGGCATCAAGAACTTCAACGTCGGAGGAACCTTCCCGAGCTCCCCATATCGATCCGCCAGGACCAACAGAAATGACTTCTGTCCATACACGGCATTAATCTTCTTTGATTCAATCTTTTCCAAGATGTCATCGGCACTCATTTGGTAATCGACCGTGTAACGGCGAAAGATGCCAAACCTCTGCAAATTGGAGTCTCGTTTCACGACCTGCATGGGTGGAACCACAGCCATTACGCGATGCCACGGCCTAAGGCCACCCTTCGTCAAATGATAAAGGGTTTTCGCGTTATTAAAGTTGACTTCTGATTTCGACCGGTAGATCGAAACGGGTACGCCCGAAGATCCGCTAGAACGATCCTGCTTGAGATGATTGATATCGAATCGCTCATCGATCATCCACTCATGACCGTAGTTCTGCTGAGCATCGCGGTATTGAGACGTCGAGATTTTCGGGAATTTATCGATCACATCCTGAAGACAAACAAAGTCGTTGGAAGACAGACCCGCCGTCTTCAGCAATTCCCGATAAAACGGCACATAACGACAGGCGTCCGTGACTCTTGTAAGAATAGTGCTTTCAACATCAGACGGTTTTGCTGACCGAAAAAAGGAAATATACCGTGTTAACGCATCAAACATTTCACTTCATCCCTTGCCTGTCAGACGGTCACTCGAACCGCTCAACCGTGCTCATTCAAATCGAAGTCTAACAGCGTATTGTTTTGCCTTCAAACTTTCCCTATGAAAGGATATTCCACGCTATGTGCAACGCCGAACGATTTGACCGATAAAATCATGGTGTCTGACCGGCCGCAGAGAAACACCTATAAATGAGGTCAAAAAATAGACTTGCCCCTCTTCATCGTCCCCACAGACGGAATTGGATCCCCTCAATTCCAATGGGTTCTACCAAACGTATCGATTATTCAGACTTTCGCATGATCCCAATCCGCCTCGAGCACCGTTGTCCGCCAATCCAACAACGATCTCTGATCCGCCATTTCATACAAGATGATGGATAACCGACCCATCTGGAATGCTGAGCACCTGCAACACCCTTATCCACATTTTCACTTTTGTCGTATGTTTCACGTATACGTTACTTGCTCCACGTGCACGCACAATCTGAACCGTCCTTTAGCAACAACCGCATGATATGACCTCTGCCGTGATGATTCTGGGTGCCGGCATCTACCAGGTGCCGTTGATTCGGACAGCCAAAGCGATGGGCTTGCGCACGATCGTCGCCAGCACCCCTGGGAACTACCCAGGAATTCAAGAAGCAGATCTTTTTCTGCCCATCGATACAACCGACCAAATTGCGATCCGCTCAGCGGCCACCGAACAGGGGATCCGCGCCATCGTGACAACAGGCACGGATGTTTCCGTTCCGAGCATGGGCCTCGTCAATGATTCGCTGCGATTGTCAGGTGTCTCACATCAGGCCGCCGTGCATTGTGCGGACAAGACGTTGATGAAGGACACCCTGAGATCCAACAACATTAACACCGCGGCTTATCTTTACACCGACAATGCCAACGACGGCCTGGATTTTGCCAACTCCATTGGCTTTCCGGTAATCATCAAGCCGATTGATTCATCAGGCTCGCGCGGTGTAACGCGTGTTTGTACGGCCAACGAATTCGAACTAGCATGGAATGCTGCCATTGCGGTATCGCGTACAAACGTCATTCTCGTCGAAGAGTATCTCACGGGTACCGAATTTGGAGCTCAAGCCTTCGTCGTTGGCAACCAAATGCAGCGACTCTTTTTGCATTCCGATACGGTAACACCGCCTCCGGTAAGCACTCCCATTGGACATGCAATGCCCTATACATTGTCCGCAGCTGAAACTGAAAAGCTGGAGATGATGACCGAGGCTGCAGTCGACGTATTGGGAATCCGCGATTCGATCTGCAATGTCGACTATATGCTCGTCGATTCAGAACCGTACATTTTGGAGATCGCAGCCCGAATGGGCGCAACATGCATCCCCGAAAACATCACTACTTACGCAGGCTTTGACACCTACGAATACCTGCTCTCCCTCACGATGGGTGACAAGCCCTCTCTACCGCCCCTCGACAAGATGCCTTGCCAAGCCAACGCGGCCTTGCTGATGCGCAGTTCCACGACGGGTGTCGTCCGCGACATCATCGTGCCGGAGTCGCTAAAAAAACGCGACGACATTGTATCGATCCAAATCGATATTAAACCTGGCCAAGGCGTGAAACGATTTAGCGTTGGTCCTGATCGAATCGGCCACGTCGTGGTAAAACAGCCTACTGCTGAAGAGGCTGAATTAGCCTGCGTGGATATCTGCGAGAGCATTGACTTTGTTATCGATGAAAATGCATAGGGATTGCACGACTATTCTCGCCAATCGCTAACACTCATCCGCACACGACAACGTCGAATTGATTAAAGTGGTGAGAGATTGACCGATGGCACGTTATGCCATACCGCAGCGATTCCTAAGTATCACGAATGCGTCGTATTATGCACCGATTAAGATCATTCGATTTATCGTTATTAACCTTGATGCTCTTGACCATCCAAACACACGCTGACGAACGGCTGAAACCATTCTTGGGTGCACCCGCTTTCGACAAGAAAAGACTCTTCGACGACCAACGTTATCCGAATGTCGTTGTGAGTCGGCGAGGAACAGTGCTCGCTGTATGGGGAAATTCAGGAGTCGTTGTACGACGTAGCGAAGACGGCGGTCAAACCTGGGAAGCCCCCATCACAATCGCCGAGGAGGGCTATCATGGCGGCGGAACGATCGCGGACCCCAACACTGGCGACATTCTCGTCTTTGTCGAAGATCGGCAGCCCCCTGCCCCTCTTACACTTTATCGAAGCCAGGATGATGGTCAGTCATGGAATGCTGCCCCCATCACCATTCAGCCCGATGCACAGGGTAACGTTCCATCGATGCATATGAACGAACATGGCATCACCTTAACGCGCCCGCCTCACCGCGGTCGGTTGATCCGAGCCTCTCGATTCTACGCGGTCCGTAATGGTCAAGAAACGTGGCCCGAACAGTACACCAACGCGATTTACAGCGATGATGGCGGACGCACCTGGCAAACCAGCGCCCCATTTCCAGAAAAGGGAACGGGCGAAGCTGCACTCGTTGAACTTTCCGACGGCAGCCTTTATTACAACTCGCGAATGCATTGGCCAAAGGGACCAAAGAATCGTCGTCGCCGAGACGCCTCCAGCGTTGACGGTGGCGCGTCGTGGAAGAACTGGAGGATCATCGATGCGTTACCCGACGGTGACCAGGGTCGCGCTTATGGCTGCATGGGTGGCCTCACGAGAATCCCAACCACCCAACAGGATATCTTGATCTTCAGTAACCTGGACACAGACGCTGCTCATCGCGAGCGAGTGACAGTGTGGGCAAGTTTTGATGGTGGAGACACTTGGCCGATCAAGCGACTCGTGGATCCTGGCCGCAGCGGCTATTCATCACTGGTAGCAGGTCGCGCGAACACGTCAACGGAGGGTTGGATCTATCTTCATTACGAACACGATCCGTTCAAAGGAGCCCATTTGGCTCGATTCAATCTCTCCTGGCTGCTCGAAGGTGAATTGACCGGTGATGGAAACGTCCCGGATTTGCAGACCGCACACCCCTAGAACATGAAGGCGACAAAAGCCCATTTTCTGTCAGGCATTCGACCGCTTCTTCCTATCGCGGCGCATGCTCCGCAAGATCTCACCCCCACCTTCGCATCCCAGATCGACAAATCATCGATTAATCCGTCGATTCAAGCGAAGCGACCTCGGTGCCACGGTTGGAACAATCGGAAATGGCCATCGTCATTGAAGAATCCAAAGCATCCGGTGAATCACCCGCGCACGAAAGCATGACATCACTGTCCCTGTTACTCCCCCATAATGACGGCCCCGAATCCATAGCGTGCCATCAGTCTCGCGAATCTAAACAGGCTGTGGTAGGTTACCAAAATCGATTTCGCACAGACAGAAACCACGGGTTTTCTTTACCCATGAACTCCAACGAGTCCGAACATCCCGCTCCAGGAAAACAAAATATAAAATCCAAGTCGCCCGACATCAACAATGAAACGATGGCGATTGAGGGTGATACATCAGCGGGCGTTAGGGGAGCAGCCCGAAGTCCAGAAGCATGGGTCGGTCGCCAGCTAGGTCGCTTCAAAGTCACAGGAGTGCTTGGCATCGGGGGCATGGGCGTTGTCCTCAAAGCACACGATCCATCGATTGAGCGTGATATTGCAATCAAAGTATTGCCAACAGAACTTTCCACCAATGAAGTTGCCCTAGGTCGGTTCCTCTCGGAAGCGAAGAGCGCCGGAAAACTAAACCACCCCAATACCGTCACCATTTATGAGATCTCGCAAGAAGACTCAACCCATTTCCTGGTGATGGAGATTGTTGCCGGTGGCAGCGCGGAGGATCACCTGGAAAAGCAGGGCAGCTATTCCGTCGCCGCAGCCACACGGATGATCATCGAAGCTTGCAATGGCCTGACCGCAGCACACCGAGCAGGTTTGATTCACCGTGATATCAAACCGTCCAACCTGCTGCTCACTGAGGATGGATCCGTCAAAATCTCTGACTTTGGTCTCGCCAAACGCGCCGAAGGCGAAACGCTGCAGATGACGCAGGCCGGACAAATTATTGGGACTCCTTACTTCATGAGTCCGGAGCAATGCGAATCACAAAAAGTCGACGCGCGTAGTGATGTTTATTCTCTGGGAGCAACCTACTACAGCTTACTCACAGGGAAGAATCCATTTTACGACAGCAACAGCGTCGTCCAGGTCATGTACGCGCATTGCAACTCTGATCCACCCGATCCCCGTGCAATACGAACAGACGTACCGGCCGCTTGTTCTCACATCATCGAACGAGCGATGTCGAAAAACCCAGAGGATCGTTACGCTTCGATGGGGGAGATGCGAGTTGACTTGGAGGCAGTATTAGCTGCAATTTCCGGCACGGGAATCGAGCTCCCCAGCAAATCTGCAACGCCAGTACCAGGAACGACATCAACGCAGCCTGCACCGGCAGTCGCACCGGCTACATCCACACCGGAGAGTTCAGCGAATCGGCCGAACAACCTTTTTCTCGGAGCGGGCCTGCTGGGCATTATCGCGATGGTCGCCGTTGCAGCCTTTCTTATCTTCGGCAATGGCTTGCAGAACGAAAATCCTCCGGGTGGTAACCTAGCCAGTACACCGACCGATCCGAGTGCGTCCCCTCCCCTTCCGGCTCCAGCTGGAGATCCCATCCGGATCGGCGTCCTCCATTCACTCACTGGCACGATGTCGTCAAGTGAATCACCGGTCGTCGATGCAGTGCTCCTAGCCGTCAATGAACTCAACCAATCTGGCGGTGTCCTGGGACGTCCTGTCGAGGCGGTCGTGGCGGACGGACGTTCTGACTCGAAGATATTTGCACAGGAAGCCGAAAGATTAATCCAACAGGATCAGGTATGTACCGTGTTCGGATGCTGGACATCGGCCAGCCGAAAAACCGTCGTTCCGGTCTTTGAGGAACTCGATCATCTGCTGATGTACCCGGTGCAATATGAGGGCATCGAGGAGTCGCCTAACGTGATTTACCTGGGCGCAGCTCCCAATCAACAGATCATTCCAGCAATCAAATGGGCCTATGCCTTTCAGAACAAACGGCAGTTTTTCTTAGTTGGCTCTGACTACGTTTTTCCCCGCATCGCCCATGAGATCATCAAAGATCAATTGAAGGAATTGGGAGCTGAACTCACGGGAGAAGCGTTCATACCCCTCGGATCACCTGACGTCAAAACGACCGTCCAACAGATCCAAGAATTAAAGCCTGATGTGATCCTGAACTCGATCAACGGCGACACGAACATCGCTTTCTTTGCTGAACTACGTAACGCGGGTATCACTCCAGAAAACATCCCCACGATTTCCTTTAGCATTGGCGAAGCTGAACTTCAACATTTAAACGTATCCGCGATGGCCGGTGACTACGCGGCATGGAATTATTTCCAGAGCGTTCCATCCGATGAAAACCAAGATTTCGTCACAGCTTTTCGATCGCGCTACGGTCCTCAGCGCGTCGTGACCGACCCGATGGAGGCGGCCTATTCCGGCGTCAAGCTTTGGGCCAAAGCGGTCGCAGATGCCGGCACAACGGACACTTCGGACATACGCCGTTCGTTGCGAAACCAAAGAATGCATGCTCCGGGTGGCGACATCCGCATTGACCCTGCAACTCAGCACACCTTCAAAACTCCGCGGATCGGGCAGGTAGGCGAAGACGGTCAATTCGAAATCATCTGGACAGCTTCGCAACCCCAACAGCCGATTCCTTATCCAGTCACGCGCACGACCGAGCAATGGCGGGCTTTCCTGCACGATCTCTACACGGGCTGGAACAATGCGTGGGCGGCACCGACTGGCCCCTAGCCACTGTCGAACTGCCCAGCGCCATGAACCGACATGAGGCGTGAAGATTAATCCACATCTCCCCTGGCTTCGACTTCCATGCGAACAGCTTCACAATTCACAGGAAGCTCCATCGTAAGCTGGTGCCTTATCCCCCCACTCGCAAACCAGTCCCCTCTGAACCTCACGGCAATGGCGGCTGTCTCCCAACGTGTCTTCCACGAGTCGACTTGGAACAGATCTCGCTTCAACGCAAGGGCGTAGAAATGACTTCGCCAGGGAAGACAAGAAAAACAGGGCGACACTGATGGCCATCCAACGATCTTCCGGCCAGACCTCCGGCACCATGATAGCGCAAACATGACGATACGCAATGGCAGCGCAACTCTACTGAAGGGGTTAGGCAGGCAAGCGTGGGTGAACGATTCGCTTCCAAAGCGGCGGAATGACGGCGATCCAAAAACATCCGTAATAGCCGCTCGGCAAACTCGGTGAATTCTCAAAAGGCTGCAATTTCCAAAACGGATCGGTGGCCTTCAAATGGTGAGCAGGATGCCGCGTCAACTCAAGCAAGGTCCAACGTGACCAACGCTCTTCGGACTGCCATGAGTGCATTTCAGTTTGACGCTCACCCAACTCGC
This sequence comes from Planctomycetaceae bacterium, assembly GCA_002723275.1. Taxonomy (GTDB): domain Bacteria; phylum Planctomycetota; class Planctomycetia; order Pirellulales; family Pirellulaceae. Next base: position 123,969 of record PBNZ01000024.1, on the reverse strand, counting down.
GATGGAGCCCATAGTGTCGAATGTAGTTGATATATTCGAGCAGAAAGATTGCAAAGCCTGCCTGCATCACAAAGGCGGCAATGACCCACGCGCCCGCAACCCCGTACAACATCGCCACAAAGACGAGTTGCGCGAGCAATCCGCGATAGACAGGGTTCCCCAAACCACGGCGGCCCTTTCGATTTTGCACGACAACCGCATCTCGAAATTGCGCCGGGATCGTGCGGGGGATAAACCTCCAGAGAGACTCATTCAAGCGAGCAGAAGCCGGATCGGTCACCGTCGCTACGTGTTTGTGGTGAGTGAAGTTATGTTCGACGGCGAAATGCAAGTAGAGAACACCAAGCAGGTTGAGTTGCCCCAGCCACCAAGCAAACGATCCCGGCTTACGATGCCCTAATTCGTGCGCGACGATCAGCCCAGAAGCACCTGAACAAAGCCCAGTACTGATGGCAGCCACCCAGGTGGTCCAGGCAGGACCGTCTATCGATGCTCGATAAATCAGCGACAGCAATACAACCACCTGCACAACCGCATGCACGTAAAGCATCAATTCGAAGGGAACGCCCGATTCACGCGGGGGTTTTGGTCTGCGCGCACGACCAAGCAGCGTATCCAACAAGGGCCCAATTCCCAGCATATAGATCACGTTGGTCGCGACCCAATATCCCCCCGTGAGATTGCCTACAATCACGATCGTCGGATTCACAAATCCTAGGAGATGCCAAATCCAAGACTCGGGATTCAAGGGTTTTCCGTCATTCATCCCAATCACCAAATATCCACTCCAAAACCGCCTCTGAATTGATTGTGTCACGATGCTGATTTCGTGCAAGCCGCACGCTCAAAAATTCGAGACGCACCAACAATCCTTCCCTTTTCGCGACCGCCCTTTCTTTTCGCAAATCGTACGTTTCGCATGAAAATGCAGTCCGACACCTGAGAGGCAACGACCGACCAAAGACTTGGTGTCGTTTCCTTCATGATTTACACTAGATACGATTCCAATTAAACGGCCTCGCAACACCCGTCTCACCATGAAACGATTCCCACTCCTCCAGCGAATGTCGCTCGTTCTCACCCCACTGTTTTTCTTGTGGCCCCAACAACCAACCGTCGCTTCTGACACGCCGGACAGTGATACTGCGAAGGCATCCTCCACAACGCAGAACAAAACATTTGGTCCTATCGACCCGTTTCTATTCAGGCGAGCGGTGACGAGTGGTCTCTTAACAGCTCGCGAAGCCAAGGCCACCTTCGAGTTTGCTCAGTTACTGGAAGACAAAGCAAACGGCACTCTTTCGGAAGAAGAGGTCGACGAACAGCTTAAGCAACTGGGGGTCAGCCGTGCTGAAGGCGAGGCATTGCTCAAGAAGTTATCATCCGCTGCGAACTTAATTGAGAACGGTGATTTCGAAGCAGGAAATAACGATTCAGCCGACAACTGGAAAACTTCCCCTGTCCATCCACTGATGCGTAGCGAAGAAGAAGCCAAAACAGGCAACCACAGCATTCACTCGCTCCTGATTAACGATGGAGCAACGCCGTGCGAGGGTTTACTGCGCTCGGTCATCCCCGTTGCGGGCGACCAGACCTACCGGCTGAACTTCTGGATCAAACCGATCAGCATCGGTCCAAGTTTTGTTTCGCAGTACCATCTCGAATGGTTCGATGCCGACGGGCGATCGACCGGCCGAACCGATTTTACAGCCTTCAGCGGGCCAATGAACGAATGGACGAAAATTGAGATCCCAAAATTGGTTACTCCGCAGAGGTCCAAGTCTTTGTTGCTGACGTTCCGCTTCGTCACAGGCGCGATCGATGGCGGTCACGGAGAGATCTATCTCGATGACGTTGGATTGTTTCCAACAACAGAAAATGGAGACGAGTGAACCTCTTTGTTTGCTAAGGGTTCAACGCCAGGCCACGACGGAAAGCCATCTCGAGTCATCCCTCAAAAAACGCGCATCTCAGAAACCCGAAACGCACAAGCCTCTCCCGCCTACCGCCTCATCGACGTGAGGAACCGCGAATCCCTTCGGTGCCGCATGACTCGCAACATCATCAACGCAACAACGATCAAGGGGAGCACGGAAATCGATTCAGGTACGGCAACAACCTCCTGTCGTGGCCCCTTTTCGAATCCACCTTCAACAAAGGCCGCAACGATGTCGCCCGCTTCAAAACGATTGTCGAAATTCCAATCGCCTTCCGTCCACACGGCCTTCTGATCCGTTTCATACTTCCCCGCCTCAAACACTTTCACGAGATCCGAGCTATCGAACTGACCATCGAGGTTCACGTCAGCTAGCCAAGTTTTCTTCAAATCCGTAATCCAAGTGAACAAGTCTCGGTTATCAATCTGATCATCTCGATTAATGTCGAAATCGCGATGCGAGGTCGCGTCTATCGCCTCAACCAACAGCTCAAGATCTGTGATATCCAATACACCGCTTCGATTGAAATCACCGAGCGGCGTGGAAAGCGGCTTGGCCTGAGCAAAAAGCCACTCATGCAAATCAGGATTGTGGTAAACCGTCTTGGAAATGCCGTGCGCTGCATCACCATACTCGGTATAGCGTGGCTCACCGCCAGAGGCCAACAAGGAATCCACGACTTGACGCGAATGTTCAGGCGGAACGACGGTATCCAGTGAACCGTGAAATATCCATTGTGGAATATGAGCGATTTTGGCGGCGACGCTTGGATCACCTCCACCGGAAAGCGGCACACCTGCGGCAAATCGGACCGGTTGCGTTGTGAGAGCAGCCCACGTTCCGATCCCGCCTATTGACTGACCCGTGACATATTCACGGCGCACATCAATCGGGAAAACACCTTCCAGATAATCCATTAGCTCCAACGCAGCCTGAAGCGAAGCAGACGGAGCTTGTCCCATCACGCCCCAGGCTAATTTTCCAACAGAAGCTTGAGGGGCTAAAATGAAGGCAGGCGATTTTGCTTGATTCTCTGGCAGCGCCCACACCATCGAACCATGTTGATTTGCATTTGAGAGATGCTTTTGGTTGTCGGTTCCACATCCGGCTGCGCCATGCAAGAACAAGACAATGGGATAGGAACGATTGCTGTCATAATCGGGCGGCACAAAGAGACGGTAGGGCATCTGGAAGCCCGACGAATCGACAAAGGTCGCTGCCTTGAAATCGTCCAAATCAACAGCGTTTGAAATGCCGGCGATTCCAACAATCGAGAAAAACAGCAGACCGCTAAAGAGAGCTCGATTCATTCGACTGAACTCGACAGGTCACCAACGCGTGACCAATGATCACTTCCCTCAAATCCCAAGGTGTAATTCCAGATCATCCGTGACTGAAGCTCGACAGGCTGGTGGCAGTTTACCCAATCCAATCAGCAACTGGGAGAGTCACCCTGCAAAGGTCGCTCATTTATCCAGATTGCATCATGTTAAGCCAGATAGACGCGACGATCGAAACACTAGTTATCGGGAATTCATCAAACCTCCGAGATGGGGGAGGGTAAATCATCGCGTTTTACAAGCCGTGCACATCCTGAATGAAGGCAACATTTGTCCGTCGTCGCGGCTATGTTACGATAGCTTTGCGTTAATTACACATGGAGTGGCAGTGCCATGCAGAGAGGCCCTTATCCATCGGCGACGATTGCAGCGATCGGAATCGCAGTCAGCTGTGCGATTACGGTGACGTCGAAAGCGGCCGATGACAATTTCTTCCAGGACAAGGTCGAGCCTCTACTTCAAGAGAAGTGCCTCACCTGCCACTCGCACTCCGACAGGCAAATGGAAGGTGGCCTCACACTCGACTCACGCGCCGGTTGGGCCACAGGAGGCGACCGCGGACCGGCGATTGTCCCAGGGGACCTCGTTGCCAGCCTGTTAATCCAAGCGATCCGTTACGAGGATCCCGATTTACAGATGCCTCCCGAGGAGAAGCTCAGCGACGAAGAGATCGCAATCCTCGTTCAATGGGTTCAAGATGGCGCAAACGACCCACGAACGATTACCCCTTTATCCCATCAACCGACCGACTGGTGGTCTCTTAAAAAACTTTCTGTACCGGATGTGCCTGGCGAAGGGCACCCGATCGATGCCTTCATCGATCGCGAGCTGGCCAACAAGAATCTGCGTGCGAATCAGTCAGCTGACCGAGTGACGCTGATCCGCCGTCTCTACATTGACCTCCATGGATTTTTGCCGACCCCAGAGGAGGTCCGAACATTCGTTGACGACTCGAACCCCACCGCCTACGCCAGCCTTATCGATCGTCTCCTCGCATCGCCGCGTTATGGCGAACGTTGGGCACGGCATTGGCTAGACGTGGTCCACTTTGCTGACACGCACGGTTGCGAACACGACGACAAGCGCGATTACGCCTGGCGGTATCGTGACTACGTGATCGACCGGCTCAATGCCGACGTCACCTGGGGACAGTTCATTCGGGAACAGCTGGCACCGGACGTCTTTTACCCTGAGTCTCCACAGCACATGGCGGGATTAGGGTTTGTCGCCGCTGGACCCTTAGAGTTGAGCCGCGCGCAGACAGCCCCCGTCTCGTTCGATTATCTGGACCGCGACGACATGGTGACGCAAACGATGGCAGCCTTTACCAGCACGACGGCAAATTGTGCTCGCTGCCATTCGCACAAGTTTGACCCAATCTCTCAAGAAGACTATTACGCTCTTCAAGCCGTATTCGCAGGCATCGGGAAAGGCGACATCGAATTTGATTCGTCTGCTGAAGTCATGCAACGTCGCCAGGATTTGGAGCGACTCGTTTCTGCAGCGGATGCTCTCAATGCCGACGTTTTACTGCAACCAAAATACGAAAATCTCGTTCGACAATGGACAGCAGATCAACCCTCACGACGAATCACGTGGCAGACATTGAGCCCCGATGTTTTTGTTTCGACGGGCGGTGCCACGCTCACGAAACAAGAGGACGGATCGATCCTTGCCAGCGGTGCGCTGCCCGACCAAGAAAACTACACCGTTACCTCAGAAATACCCTTAGAACGACTCTCTGCCCTTCGCCTCGAAGTATTCCCCGATGAATCACTCCCTAAGAACGGACCGGGGCGAGCCGAAAATGGCAACCTGCACCTTTCCGAGGTCGCGCTGCAATGGTTTTCTAAAGGCGGCGACGCGCCCACTGCCCTCGCCATTCGACAGGCCTCCGCCGATTTTAATCAGGAGGGGTGGACTGCTGGCCAGGCCATCGATGGAGATCAGCGTTCTGGCTGGGCGATCTTCCCGAACGTGGGTCATTCGCACCATATTGTTTTCGAGTTGGAAACTCCGATCGATGTGACTCATGGCGGAAGTTTAGCAGTCACTCTTAAACAACTGAATCCCCCTAAACACATCATCGGTCGCTTTCGACTTTCCGTCACGGATGCCGAGGGTGCATCGGCTCAGACGCTCCCTGCCGACGTCATCGCGGGACTGGAAAAACCATCTGAACGGCGAACACGACTCGAGGCGACTGCGATTGCGGCATTCGCGTTACGGGAATACGCACAACAACAACTCGTGGTGCTCCCTCCGAAAGAAATCGTCTACGCTGTCTCCTCCTCATGGTCGCACGCCAAAAAACTTCCCTCACCTCAACAACCGAAGGTCGTCCACTTGTTACGGCGTGGAGCTTTCGACAAGCCTGTCAGGGAGGTCGGTCCCGGCGCGTTGAGCGCAATCGACTGGTTACCAGGGCGTTTTGAGATTCCGAATCCGAATCAGGAATCTCAACGTCGTGCGGCCCTAGCCGATTGGCTTTCGAACCATGACAATCCACTCACATGGCGCAGCATCGTGAACCGCGTCTGGCATTACCACTTTGGCCGTGGACTCTGCGACACCCCCAATGATTTTGGCAGGATGGGCAGCGAGCCAACGCACCCTGAGTTACTCGACTGGCTCGCCGTCTGGTTTCGGGATGAAGCAGATGGCTCGCTCAAACAACTCCATCGCTTGATCCTGACAAGCCAAACCTGGCAGCAATCGAGCCGTATCAGACCAAATGCAACGGCAGCCGTCCTCGCCAAAGAAGCTGCCAACCCAAACCATCGGACTCTCGATGAGGAGAACCGGTTACTGTGGCGAATGCATCGCCAACGAATGGATGCCGATGTTTTCCGCGATTCGGTATTGCGAGTCACAGGCCGCCTTGACTTGACGACGGGGGGGCCCGGGATTGAACAATTCACGAAAGAGAAGGGGCCACAAACCACGCCAGAGATCGATTACTCGGCTTACGACTGGCAGTCTCCCGGCGCATCACGCCGCAGTATCTATCGAGTTGTCTGGCGAGGTATTCCAGATCCATTCATGGAAGCGTTGGATTTTCCGGATCTTGGATTGCTTGCTCCAAAGCGGGGCCATTCCGTCTCCGCCTTGCAGTCGCTATCGGTATTCAACAACGACTTTGTACTTCACAGCAGCCAATGGTTCGCGCGACGAGTGGCTCAAGAACACGACGAAGTCGAGGCCCAGGTGAGTCGGGCCGTTGCGTTAGCTTGGCTGCGAACACCGTCCGCCAGAGAACAAATCGCGTTCACTGACTACACGCGAAAATACGGCCTTGCAGCCTTTTGTCGAACGCTCCTGAACAGCAACGAATTTCTCTTTGTGGATTGACGGCATGAATCGCAGAGCATTCCTTTGGCAAATTGGCGGTGGCTTCGGTGGGCTGGCGATGACTCATCTGCTAAGTACTGACGTCGAGGCAACGCCAAGGCCTGAATTTAACGGTGGCTTGCATCATCCTGCAAAGGTGAAACGCATCATCCAACTATTCATGACGGGTGGCGTCAGCCCGATGGACACCTACGACTACAAGCCCGTGCTGGAAAAGCTACATGGTCAAGAACTTGGCCCCAAAGAGAAACCTGAGGGATTCACTGCAGCGCCCGGCGCGATCATGAAAAGTCCGTTCTCATTTAAACAGCACGGCGAATCGGGACGTTGGGTCAGCAGCGTTTTCCCGCATCAGGCGAAATGGGTTGACGAAATGGCCTTCCTGATGGCGATGGCCTCCAAAACGAATGTTCACGGCCCGGGAACTTACATGATGAATTCGGGCTCCCTGCTGCCTGGCTTTCCATGTCTGGGTGCGTGGGTCTCTTACGGTCTGGGCAATCTCACGGACAACCTGCCGACCTTCGTCGTCATGCCGGACGCAAAAGGCTTGCCTTACAACCAACGAGGCCCCTTCTCGGCGGGCTTCCTTCCGGCAGTCCATCAGGGTACGGTCATCAAGACCCATACGACGAATACAGTCCCAGACCTTTTCCCGCACGAAAGATTCAAATTCGCAAACCCTCAGGCGGACCAAGAAGGATTAGCGTTGCTGCGATCGATGAACGAGGTCCATGCGGCCGATCGAACGGAGGACGCTCGCCTTGCATCCCGAATTCGCTCTTATGAGTTGGCAGCAAAAATGCAGCTATCGGCTCCCGAGGCTTTTGACTTAACACGAGAAACACAAAAAACGCACAAAGCTTATGGCCTCGACAATCCCGTGACGGAGGACTTTGGCCGTCGTTGTTTGCTCGCTCGTAGACTCTGTGAGCGAGGTACGCGATTCGTCCAGGTCTGGAGCGGTCCCCAAGGAGCGACCGGAAACTGGGACAATCACGCGAGCATCCCCAAGGAGTTACCGCCTATCGCCGAAAGCGTCGACAAACCCATTGCAAGCTTGATTGAAGATTTGAAATCACGCGGCCTTTTCGAAGACACGCTCTTGATCTGGACAACCGAATTCGGCCGTACACCCTTTGCTCAAGGCGGAGACGGCCGGGATCATAATGGCGGCACTTTTGTAACTTGGCTCGCGGGAGCTGGAATCAAAGCCGGTACAAGCTATGGCAAAAGCGATGACTGGGGCTACAAGACCGCCGAAGGCACTACCTGGTGTTTCGATCTGCACGCAACCATCCTGCATCTGCTTGGCATCGATCACGAGCAACTCACGTTCCGACAAAACGGTATCGATCGTCGGCTCACCGATGTCCACGGACATGTCGTGCAAGAGATTCTCGCGTGAGGCCCAGGCGAGCCCTCTTCATTTCAGACGGCTCGGACTAAGACATTGTGGCTGACTCGCTTTTGTCGCCACACCCCACATCTTCATGGGATAATCGACCGATGATCGACAAGCTATGCCTTGTTTGATTCATCGCCGGCGTCGGTAGCCAGACAGCATTCCGGGTTTTGGCAGCGACCTCGCTTTTGATGATTCACGACATGACCGACGATCAGCAAGAGCCCACCGATCGGCGTTACAAAGGGAATCACCAAGCCAGCCATAGCAACTGGACCAACATCGGCCGGTTCTTCGACAACCTCACATGCCGAACAGGCGCTCTCGGTGCAACTAACCACTTCTTCGCCACCAGCTGGCGGGCAACAAGTGTCCTCAAGTCCGAAGGCAGCACCATTCAGCAGGAAAAGGCCCGCGATTCCCCACGCCATCGGGGTCAAGCTACGATGCTTTCGCCAACCGGGCACAAACGCAGCGATTGCCAAACCCACGCACAGGATCGCCATGTACTGGTGAAATCCTTCATCAGCCAACCACTCCAGGCCGAGCAAAGGCAAATAGGCCAAAACCAGCGGCATCGCTGCGCAGTGTATCGCACATCCGATCGAGGCAGTCATGCCAGCCCAATCGGCCCACGCCCATCGAGATGATTCAGTAGCGATGTTAACGACGGATAATCCCTGAGACATTCGGTTGATCCTAAGCATTTCCAGTGTGTCGATTCGCACGGTGTCGTGTTTTCCCTGAAGAGATTGCCTCATTGGTCTAATCACGACTGCTGTTCGCTAGAAGAATAACCGTAATGCAATGGAATTGCAAGTAGTATCAAACCAAGGCCCACTTACCGCCCTTTCTACACATGCAATGTATTTGCAATTCACTAAGATACGGCGTAGACTTGAGATATCAGACACGATCACCCCCGAAGACCTTGCCATGCCCGTTTCAGAGCTAGACACCGCCCACGCCAAACAGATCCTACGTGATGTTGGCCTACGTGCGACCGCGGCGAGGGTCGCCGTCATCAAGTTACTTGCTTCGCAAGCGTCTCCAATTACGCACGCCGAGGTCGTCGAATCGCTCGCCGAATTCGGATTTGATCAATCGACATTGTTCCGATGCCTTAATGAGATGGCGGATGCAGAAATCCTGATTCGACTCGATCTTGGCGATCAAACGCGAAGATTTGAGTTTAGAGATTCCTCAACCCGAGAGGAATTCACTCACCCGCATTTCATGTGCGTCGACTGTGGACAGCTTTCGTGCATGAATGATTTCTCGATCCAGATCACTCCATCTCGTGGCCGACGACGCAAACAGCTCGGCACGATTACGGAAATCATGATCCGCGGCCATTGTGGTAACTGCGAGCCCCAGACCTGACCATCTTCGCGATTTCGACAACGAATGGTGCCATGACGTAGGCACACTCACTGCGTCAAGGAAACCACGCCAGATCTATGGGTTGAGTTCTCTCGAAGCGAGCACCGACATCGATCGCGTCGGATCAAAACAAATCTTTACTTTTGATCGACAAATAACGACAATGACGCCGTTGTCAGAGAATTGAACGGAAGCGTTTATTCACTTCAGAATTCTGAGGGAAGATCGAGTCACGGCAGATCCACTCACCACATCGCTTCAGCTGTTGCCGGCATCGGCAGCCTCATCTATTTCATTCTTGTCATTGTTCATTTGTTCAAGACTGAGCAAACTGGATTGGGAATCGCTTATATTGTGCTGATTTTTGTGGGATCGGCGGTTTGGTCGCATTCGTCAAAGGTTGGATGGATGGGCTCGGGACCGTCATGTGGGTCTGGACGGCGTGTATCGTCGTGGGGTTATTGGCAAACTTTGTTTTTTGATGCAGCGGGCGGCATTTGTTCCTTGCCGCGAACTGCCAGCCCGTTACCGCGAATTGAATTCTGTTCATATTTACCCGCTGCTGTCGATCTAATCGACAGCAATCGGGTCCATTAGCGGCACCATCGCAGCTCAAGGCCGCTCGATAAAACCTCTCATTTCACCAGTCAAGAAAGCAGTCTTGCCTGAAAAGAGCTGCGATATGGGCATGGAGGCGACGTTCGCCAAGTAGCTCCACCCGCTGAAATCTGGTCGAGTTCCGCAAGCCAGAAGTGCCGGGCGAGTGCTCCCACTGATCTATTTTGGGAGCAACCTTTGGTCCGAAGGCGAAACTCTTTAAAATCTGAAAGCGCGCTCGGCGACAGACTCATCGATCGCCGAACCCTTCGGTACCACAGAGACACCCCATAGAGACATGGCCCTGCGGAATCACCTACTTAAGCAGCCCATCCAGCACTGAAGATGAACTAGAGAGCCAATACGGAAATAAACTCATGTTCAAATTCATTCATACTGCCGACATTCATTTGGACAGTCCCTTAAAGGGGCTGGAACAATACGATGGCGCGCCCGTTGATGAAATCCGAAATGCGGCCCGTCGTGCCTTGAGTAACCTTGTTGATCTTGCGATTGAACAGGCTGTTGCCTTCGTTTTGATTGCCGGTGATCTCTACGATGGTGATTGGCGGGACTATAATACGGGGCTCTTCTTTGTCGACCAGGTGCGGCGACTCCGTGAAGCCGACATCCCGCTGTATTTGATTTCCGGAAATCATGACGCCGCCAACAGGATGACTCATACGCTGAAGCTTCCGGAAAACGTGACGTTCTTTTCGGCAAAGAAACCGGAAACAGCATTCATTTCAGACCTCGATGTTGCGATCCACGGTCAAAGTTTCGCCACCGCTGCCGTCTACGACGATCTTTCCGAGGCTTATCCCGCCGCCGACTCAGGACCGTTCAACATTGGCATGCTTCACACCTGTGCGGCGGGTCGGGAGGGACACGATCGATACGCCCCTTGCTCGATCGACGGATTGAAATCGAAGGGCTATGACTACTGGGCGCTGGGCCATGTCCATCAGCGAGAGGTTTTGTCAGAGCAACCTTTCATTGCCTTCTCGGGAAACATCCAAGGACGGCATATCCGCGAAACAGATGCGAAAGGCTGTCTCTTGGTCACTGTGAATGACGATCGCACCTTGCAAACGGAATTCAAGCCACTGGACGTTTTGCGGTGGGATCGGGCAAAGATCAATCTCGAGGCTTGCCGGGGTACCGATGACGTACTTCAACAAATTGCATCCAATCTCGCGTCCCGTCATGGAAATGCGGACGGACGGCCGCTGGCAATGCGAATTGAGTTAACCGGAGCTACCTCGGCCAATCGCCAACTCCATGCCAAAAAGCACCATTGGACTAATGAAATTCGATCTCTTGCTATCGACGTCGGGAAAGGTGATCTCTGGATCGAGAAGGTACGTTTGCTAACAACCGATCCAGCTTCGAAATCGGTTGCAATGCAAACCCCCGACGATGCCATGAGTGAAGTCGTCGCATTGTTTCGTCAAATCAAAGAGAATTCAGCTCGGGCAGCCGAACTGGGCTTTCAGCTTGATGACCTTATCAGAAAGTTACCGGCAGAACTCAAGGACCGTGTAAGGCAGCAGGACGAGGACTGGCTGTCCGAAGCGATCGCTGCCGCGGAACCGCTGCTAATCAGCCGACTTATAGGCGTGGAGGTGGAGGAATGAAAATCCTGCAGCTCCACCTGAAAGCTTTCGGTCCCTTCACCGACACGAGCCTGGATTTATCGGGTGGCGAACAGGGACTTCACATTGTCTACGGCCCCAATGAAGCCGGAAAAAGCTCCTCTTTACGCGCGATAACCGATCTATTGTATGGCTTCCTCCCACGCACGCCGGATAACTTTCTCCACCCCTATCCCAAGTTACGAATTGGCGGTGAGCTACAACACAGCGACGGCAAGATTCTGGAGATGATTCGCAGAAAAGCGAACAAAAAATCCCTTTTTGACGCGGTCGATTCGAAACCCTTGGCCGACACAGCTCTCGAACATTTCCTCGGCGATGTCGATCGCGAATTGTTCATGATGATGTTTGGAATTGATCATGAACGATTAAGGCAGGGAGGTCAGGAAATCGTTCAGGGTGGTGGGCGAATTGGAGAACTTCTTTTCTCGGCCGGCGCAGGCATCACTCAATTGCAGTCGGCTCAAAACCTGCTCCATCAGGAAGCCGATCTTTTATTGAAATCAAGCGGCCGGAGTGGCGAGATTCTCGATGACATCAAGGACTACAAAAAATCGAAGGATGCGGTCAAAGCGGTTCTCGTTACGGCAGACACATGGAAAACCCACGACGAGCGATTTCAATCAGCTCAACGACAATGCGATTCGCTCGACGAACGAATCCGCGCAACCCAAGGGGAACGAAATCGGCTCATCCGAATTCGCGATGCAACGTCCGCGATCGGACAATGGAAAAAGGCCAAGATCGATCTGGCCGACGTCGCAAACACGCCACTTCTGCCCACCGAATTTGAACAGAACAGTCATGATCTGTTACTCGCCCTTCGAACCGCAGAACAACAAATGGCCGATGCCAACGAATCGATTGGGTCACTCAACCAAGAGCTCACGGGATTAATCCTCCCGGAGAAACTGCTGACCGAGGCAGACGCCACGGAATCCATTCGTGACAAACTCGGCGAGCATCGAAAAGCGATGGCTGATCGGCCCAAGCTCGAGATTCAATTTGAGGAGGCAGAGAATGACGCGCGAGAGATTTTGAAAGAACTCGGACGTGCACCGGATCTGGCGAAGATCGAGGAACTGCGGATTCCAAACGACAAAACAATCCGAATTCAAGACCTGGGAAATCAACAGAAAGGACTATTCGAGCGAGTCAGCGCTTCACAACGAGATTGCAAGCGATTCCGGGACGCCATCACCGAACTGGAACAGGAAATCGAGGCTTATCAGAACCTTCCTGACGATGAAGAGTTGCAACATATCCTCAGAAATCACCAAAGTGATGGAGACTGCGAAGAACAATTAAGGTCACTCCAAATCGAGATCGAAGACCTGCAAGCGACTGCCAATATTGAATTGAGCCAACTCGGATTGTGGTCGGGCGATCTTCAAACGCTAGAAGAATTATCAGTACCCTCCCAGGCTACGGTCGAACGTTTTTCCGATGACATGCAGGAAAAAAGGGCCGAAATCAAATCGGTTCAAACACGAGTCACCGAGCGTGAAGACGAAAAATCCGTACTCGATCAGCAACTCGCCGCACTCGAACTTGGGCAAGCTGTTCCGTCGGAGGAAGAACTCACGCACGCCCGAACGCTGCGGGATCAGGGATGGCAGTTGATTCTTGCGTCATGGGAAAACAAATCTGAATTGGGTGAGAACGCCGAAAACTTCCTCCAACATTTCCCAACCTGCACATCGCTCCTCGGGGCCTATCGGCAAAGTGTCGATAACGTTGATAAGATTGGCGATCAACTGAGAAGAGACGCCGAAAAGGTTGCCACCAAAACTCGGATCCAATCAGAAATCTCGCAGTGCGAACGCAATCTTGAAAAGCTCGACAAAGAGCTGAAATATCTCCGAAAAGAGTCTTCGAAGATTGAAGATCTCTGGACCAAACTCTGGGCGTCTCTTTCGATTACGCCATTACCACCTACTGAAATGCGAGACTGGCTCAGGAACCAGCAACAACTCATTGAAAAATCCCGTAATTTGCGAACCCGGCGAATTCACGAAAACACACTTATGTCGCGTATTGACGAAATGCTGGGAAGCCTGAAAGAGGCAATTCGAAAAGTCGATGTCGATTGCGAACTCGACGAATGTTCCTTGAACGAACTGCTAAATCTCGCCACCGATAAGATTTCCGAAACGACCAAGGCGCAAAACCGGCGAGAACAGCTCAACGACAATCTGACAAAAGCTCGCACCGACCTTGCCGATGCCCAAGCTCGTTTTGAAGAAGCCGAACGAGATTTAGCCGACTGGAAGAATAACTGGGCCAACGAAATGGAGTCCCTTGGTTTGTCGGATGATGCAATACCCTCTCAAGCTAATAGCGTGATGCGAGACATCGGTCGTCTGTTCCAGAAGTTCCAGGAATCAGCAAATTTCCGAGCACGCTTGGAGGGGATTGACCGCGATGCTCGCGATTTTGCAGCCAAGGTAAAGGAACTCGTCGGCAAAACGTTGCCGGAACTCGCCGAGAAGTCGCCCGAAGATGCGGTCCCCTTACTATCAGAGCGTTTAAAGGAAGCCCGATCCGCTCAAGAGAGGTACGATTCTCTAAAACGTCAACTCGAGGAACAACAGCACAAACTCAAAACCGCGAACAGCGCATTCGCCGAGGCACAAACGGCACTTGGCGAAATGTGCAGGCTGGCAGCCTGTGAATCGCACGACCAATTATCTCAGGCTGCAGTACAATCACGCCGTCGCAGCGAACTCGAAAACACGGTCCAAAGCCTCGAGACTTCCATTAGTGGCCAGAGCGGTGGCATGGACTTCAATACATTCCTGCAAGAAGTCGAGTCTGAAACCCTGGAAATTGACTCGATCCCACCCCGAATCGATCAACTCGACAACCAAATCAAGGAATACAACCTTGAGCGAGATAAAGTTATCGGGCAACTCAAAGAAGAAAAACTGGAATTGGCCAAAATCGACGGCAGCTCGAAAGCCTCTGAGTTAACGCTCCAATGCGAGAGCATCGAATCACGCTTAGCGGAACGAATTCAGGAGCTTGCCAAATTAAGGCTGGCTTCGGCCGTTCTTCATGCGGCAATCGAAGAGTACCGCGAAAACAATCAGGGACCGGTCCTTGCTCGAGCAAGCGAGATTTTCCAGCGCATCACGCTAAATCGTTTTTCCGGTCTCCAGGCAGACTTCGATGAACGCGGCGCTCCCGTGCTGACCGGCGTGCGTGCTTCTGGTGAAGAAAAAGTTACCGTCGCAGGCATGAGTGACGGCACATGTGATCAGCTGTACCTGGCTTTACGGTTAGCGAGTCTTGAAAACTGGTTACGTCATCACGAAAGCCTACCCTTTATTATCGATGATGTTCTTTTAAACTTCGACGATGCTCGCGCCATCGCCGGTCTTCAGGTCTTGGCCGAATTATCGAAACAAACCCAAGTCATCTTTTTCACCCATCATCAACACCTTGTCGATCTCGCGCAGAAGAATCTATCCCAGGATGATCTCTTCCTGACTCCTATACAGAGTCGTTAATGCTGTTAATCCGCAATCTTGACTGCCTTTGTTAACGGATCAAAGCCTATCTCACGACCGAGACGATCGAATCAGCAAACAATTGACCCGGTAGATCGGGTCGTCATCCTTTTTGCCTCAGCAAAGCTGAATTCGCTTCGCTCCAAACAACATAACGTGGGAAATCCTCTCAAGAGACTTGAGCCCTTTTGAGACCTCACAGGCAAGGAAATCCAGGACCTTGCCATTGCCTGAAGGAATGCGCACGGCAATTTTGTTGTGTATCATATACGAACAAATCGACGTAAGTACGAGGCGACCATCCGTGACAGATGGACCGATCCCCCTCACGGCTCTCGCATTCCAGATTGGGAAGCTCGATGATCAAACCGGTCACCCATTCAAACGTTTTCTATCCGTCGCAGCCGCGAGAATGCCTCACTGGCAACTTACGAAGGGAAGACCATCCGTCGAATCGAATCCGACTCAATGTCGACTCAAACCTGGCGCCGCTGAAATCACGAGTCGCCTTCGTTTTAGCGGCAGGATATCTTTCCATTTTTTTGACGCTTATTTCATCCACCCAAATTTATGCCGAGGTGGAATTCACAAAAGACGTTCGACCGATCCTTGCCGAAAAATGCTACGCCTGCCACGGCCCCGATGACGCCGTTCGTGAGGCGGATCTTCGATTTGACCAACCGAAAGATGCTCTGGCGATCTTGCCCTCAGGCATGCGTGCGATCATCCCCAATGACCCTGCCAACAGCGAACTTGTTCGGCGGATCTTTCACTCGGACATCGACGAACGAATGCCGCCAGCCGATTCGAGAAAACAGTTAACCGATCGAGAGCAAGAGATCCTGAAGGAATGGATCGCCAATGGCGCCAGTTTTGAAACGCACTGGTCATTCCAACAGGTCGAACAGCCTGAAATCCCCAAAGCCTCTTTCCCTCAATGGCAACGAAACTCAATCGATGCGTTCATTGGCATGCGCCTCATGCAGTCCGAGATGAATCCAACACCCGAGGCTGACCGGGTTACCCTCATTCGGCGACTTTCTTTTGATCTAAGGGGATTACCTCCAACCATCGACGAGGTTGATACTTTTACGAAGGATACGTCGACAACCGCCTACGAAGATTTGGTTCGCCGTTTCCTGAAGTCAGAACACTTTGGAGAAAAGCTGGCAATTGATTGGTTGGATTTGGCGCGCTATGGCGACACCAACGGCTATCACGCCGACAGCCACCGAGATGTTTGGCTTTATCGTGACTGGGTCATTCATGCGTTGAACTCCAACATGCCATTCGATCAGTTTGTTCGAGAACAGATCGCGGGAGATTTGCTGCCCAGTGCCACCGATTCACAGCATATCGCCTCCGGCTTCAATCGAAACGCTCCATTTAACGAGGAGGGAGGCGCGGATCCGGAGGAATTCAGTGTTGTCTACGCGGTTGATCGAGCCAACACAACGGGACAGGCGTTGCTAGGACTCACATTCGGATGCGCTCAATGTCACAGTCATAAATACGATCCCATTTCCCATCAGGAATACTACGAGTTCTATGCGTTTTTCAATAGCGTCGAAGGAGAGCCTGGAGGTGGTGGAGAAAACGGTCATCACGGAATCCCCGTTCCGCCGACCATGGCGGCAACTTCTCCATTGAGAACGCAACAATTTGATCACCTCACCCTCGAACTGAAACAGACCACGGAAAAGGCAGCGGAGAAAACCCTTCAGCTCGTGAAGGGCGAGAGCGACTTCAAGGACGCCATCCTGGAATGGGCAAATCGAGAAAAGCAAACAGAGAAAGACCGCGAATTGAAGGTCCTCGAAGGCCTGGTCCTGCATCTCGATGCAGCCGACGTTGACGCTGACGGGGAATCAGACGCGAGCCAACGAGACGCACCCGAACAGCCACTGACTCAATGGAAAGACAAATCGAAGGGGAAACGAAACGCGGTCGCCACTGGAAGACCACGTTGGATACGCGATGGTTTCTTAGGTCGAGCTCCTGCTGTTCGATTTGATGGCCAGCAGGATTTCATGCGAACCGCCACGGGTGGTGAACTTCTTCAGGATGGCTATACCATGGTTGCCGCCGTATCGTTCAAGGGTAATTCGACGCACCAGATGTTGTTGATGTGGGGCGATGAATCGCAGGGCAAACGCCGCGCGTTATGGCGAACCGCTGGCGATAACCCAACTCTTTCCTTCAACGGTTACGGCGCCGATGTCGTTGGAAATCAACCCTTACCATCAGGCAATGCGGCGGTTGCCTACGTATTCCAACAACAAGGCGACAAACAGGTATCGCTGGAACTCAATGGGCACACAGGCGGCAGCGGAAGCCCAGGACTCTCGCCGTACGTCAATCATGCCATCACGATCGGCGCCAATAATGCCGGAGCCGAAAAATCAAACGCGGCCGTCGGTGAAGTTTTAATTTATGATCGCGCACTGTCATCAGAAGAACGAGGTGCGGTCGGCGCTTACCTCGCTGGCAAGTTTTCGATTGAGACCACCTACGAGGCCGTGCCACGAGAAATTGCCGATATCATCGCAACAAACTCAACCGATTGGACGCCCGAAAAATGGCAGACTTTGGTTCGGTATTTTGTGACGTCTGTCGATCCGGGTGCGAGTCCAGAACTTCGCAATGCCTTTCTCGACATGACCGAGATAAAAGCTCAGCTCAAGCAGCTTAAAACGCAAACCACGACCATGGTGATGCGTGAAATGAAGAACCGAAACCCTGCTTACATCCTGGCACGCGGCGATTTCCAACAACCGGGACAACAGGTGCAACCGAACGTGCCGTCCATCCTGGGCCGTCTCCCAGAAGGCCAGCTCAATACGCGACTCGATCTTGCCGAATGGCTGACTCGAGACGATCATCCGCTGGTGAGTCGCGTCCGTGTCAACCATCTTTGGAAAATGCTGATGGGTACAGGACTGGTGCGGACTGCTGGCGACTTCGGGACGCAGGGCGAATTGCCATCCCACCCAAAACTGCTGGACTGGCTAGCCCATCGTTTTGTTGAGAGTGGTTGGAACACAAAAGAATTGATATTTAAAATCGTCACTTCTGCCACGTACCGACAACAGTCTGCCTTTAACGAAACGACTCTCAAGACGGACCCTCAGAACCGTCTACACAGTCAGTCACCCAGGTATCGCCTGTCCGCTGAGGAAATTCGTGACATGGCGCTAGCCAGTAGCGGGCTGCTCAATCGCAAAATCGGCGGCCCCAGCGTACGACCGTTCCAACCACTCAATTATTTCTCCGCCAACTCCGGACAGAAATGGCCTGTCGACAAAGGCCTCGAGTCCCGTCGCCGCGGCCTCTATACCTACCTGCAACGAACAGCCCCGTTTCCAGCCCATCTGATCTTCGATGCTCCGAGCCGACAGATTTGCACGGCGGTTCGACCTCGGACGAATACTCCTTTACAAGCATTGGTCATGATGAACGATCCACTGTTTCTGGAAGCCGCTGGATCCCTAGCCCAAAAGACTCTCGAGCATGTGTCTAAAGAACAAGCAGCACAAGTCAGTGACAGAGCTTGTTTCCTATTTCGATCGGTATTGAGTCGTTTTCCGACTGACGTCGAATTAAAGGTGCTTGTATCGACGTTCAACGACCAGTTGGAAATCTATGCTGCGGACAACACCGCCGCCGAAGCTTTAATTAATTCGGCCAAGCTATCCGGCTCTGACCACCCAACCGCAACATTGGCAGCGTGGACCAATGTGGCAAGCATTGTCATAAATCTGGATGAGGCCATTACCCGTGAATAGACCGCTCGAACAACGACTCGCTCGTCGACAATTCCTGACTCGGTCGGCAGGTGGTTTAGGTGCACTCGCCCTCAGCCAGCTGATGGGGCCATCAAACGCCGCTGAGCTAAAAAATCATTTCCCAGCGCGTGCCAAGCGCGTGATCTACCTGTTCATGAGCGGCGGACCCTCCCAAATGGAGACCTTTGACCCGAAACCCAAGTTGCGGGAATTACACGGTCAACCGCTTCCAGAATCCATTCGTCAAGGCCAGCGGTTAACCAGCATGACCAGTGGCTACGATCCCAAAATCGCGCAATCCGAGCATGAGTTCAATCGCATGGGCCAATGCGGACATGAGATGAATGTCTTGTTCAAACACTTGTCAGGTGTTGCAGATGACATTTCCATTGTACGCAGCCTGCATACGGAACCCATCAATCATGATCCCGCGGTCACCTTCCTGCAAACCGGAAGTGGCGTCGAGGGGCGACCTTGCATGGGCAGTTGGCTGTCCTATGGATTAGGCACCGAGAATTCGGATTTACCAGCCTTTGTGGTCTTGGTCTCTAGCGGCGGCCAGCCGCTGCTTTCACGCTACTGGCACAATGGATTTTTGCCGAGTCGTCATCAAGGCGTGCAATTCCAAACGCAAGGCGATCCAGTCCTGTTCCTGTCGGATCCCAAAGGAATCGACCGAAACAATCGCGGCCAAATGATTGAACGCATGAATCAATTGAATCGCATGCGATACCAAGAGATCGGTGATCCAGAAATTGAAGCCAGAATCGACGCCTTTGAAATGGCCTTTCGGATGCAGGCAAGTGTTCCGGAGCTCATGGACCTCTCGAGTGAAACCAAACAAACCTTAGAGATGTACGGGGCTCAACCCGGTCAATCGTCCTTCGCCAACAATTGCCTGCTGGCGAGGCGGCTGGCAGAACGGGGTGTCCGATTCATCCAACTCTATGAACGTGGCTGGGATCATCACGGCGCGGTGAATAGCTCGATGCGAAACAAGATCCCTCAAGTCGATCGTCCGTGTGCCGCATTAATCAAGGATCTCAAGCAGCGCGGATTATTGGAGGACACCCTGGTCATCTGGGGCGGCGAGTTTGGTCGAACCTCATACAGCCAACACAATCGCGGCAAAGAATATGGACGAGACCATCACCCGCGTTGCTTTAACATCTGGATGGCAGGTGGTGGCATTCGACCGGGCGTCAACTATGGTCGCACCGACGAATTGGGATACAACGTGATTGAAAACGAAGTTCACGTTCATGACCTCCAGGCAACCATCCTGCACTGCCTTGGAATCGATCATGAACAACTCACCTACCGATTCAAGGGCCGAGACTTCCGACTCACGGATGTGCATGGAAAAGTGGTTCAAGATTTAATTCTCTAAAACCAAACCCGACCCTCAGTGCCCGCGGAATACCAAAGGTTTCATCGCGAATTCACTGGTCCCCAACTTCTTCATTTCGCGGTGAGCGGATCAGTGGGACGAATCAACCGGGTAAAATAGTCGCAGGGATTACAACGGCTTTCCAGCTCCCAAGTTATTGCTGTTTTTCCGGCAAACGCCTATCATTTTCCGCAGGGGTGAAGTCCGATCAACTATGATAAAATCGATGGTTCGCCCTTTGCCCGAGATCGCCATGACACGAAGACATCAAAAAGCATTCACGCTTATCGAGCTGCTGATCGTCATTGTCATTATTGGACTTTTGGCGGCGATGCTAATGCCGGCAATCAGTTCGGCACGAGAAGCCGCTCGTCGCACGCAATGCGTGAATCGCTTGCGACAGTTAGCCGTTGCCACCGAGAACCATCACTCAACTCACCAGGCCTTCCCACCAGCGCGACTGATGTCGCGTCCAGGCGACTCGAATCAATGTGGGGGCGCTGAAGCCACCTGGCTTGTCAGAATATTGCCTTACCTTGAGGAAGAGCACGTCTACGCGAAATGGAATCTCTATCGCCCCTGGCACGAAAACTCAGATGAGGCTCGCAATCCTCAGATCGCTGGGTTCCTCTGCCCATCCCGCAGAGGGCTTGATCGAGCAGAGGTAAGCCGAGAGGTGGCCAAGGGAAAGCTCACGACAACAAGAGCTGCTTGCGGCTGCGTTTACACCACAACAGACAACGATTCCTCTGAGATCATAACCGGCATCGCGACGGACTACGCCGGGAATCACGGTGACATGAGTCCCGGCGCGACGGGAAGATCAAGTGATTTCTACTATGGTGGAAATGGAACAGGCGTCATTATCACAAGCCGTCCGGCCTGCCACGCAAATCAACCGGTTAGCTGGATTGACCGCATCTCTGACAAGAAGATCAAGGATGGGATGAGTAAAACCATTTTGCTTGGTGAGCGACACGTACCACGATCGCGTCTTCAAAAATTCCCCGATGATCCACCTGCATTCGATGGCGATTACCTCGGGGGCTTTGCCCGCATTGCAGGTCCTGGTGCTCCCATCGCCTTTGGTCCAACTGACGAGTACGCAAGCCCATTGGCATTCGGCAGTGCCCACCCGGGAGTCTGCAATTTTGCCATGGCGGACTGCTCTGTCGTCACGCTCGCAACGGATACGAGCACCCGGCTACTCGAGAAGTTATCACACCGTAACAACGGTGGCGGTCCGGATTCGTTCCCTCGTTAAGACTGATCTGAAAATGGTATTTCAGCAGATTCTCCCAGCGACTGTGATTCTTTGCACTCTGGCGATTACCGGTTGCAATTCGGATCAGCTTCCTACGTATCCGACGACCGGAAAAGTGCAATTCGAAGACGGAGTTCCCGTCCGATTTGGCTCAATCGAATTCTACAATCGACAACATGAGCTGACGGCTCGCGGAAAGATTGATCGCAATGGCAACTATGAACTGGGAACGTTTGAAGCCGGCGATGGTGCCGTAGCGGGAGAGCACAAAGTTGTGGTCATTCAAGCGATCATGCCAACTCCTTTTTTGATGCCACAGAATCCAGGAGACCCAAGTCCTCAAAACCACGGGCGACACGTGAATAAAGACTACGCGACATACGCAACATCCACGCTGCAGTGCACGGTCAAGGAAGGCAACAACATTTGCAACTTCACCGTCAGCGGATCACGGCGCTAGCCGACAGGTGGTGAAAGGCGCCTGGTGAAAGGCCTTCGATTCTCACAATACCGAGCGACGGATTAGCCCACGGGAAGCAGTGACCGAATCCCATCAGAAAGAAGCTGATCCACCTCCGGTGCACACCAAGCCATACTTACCGCGTAGCCTCCTTGGGGATATGCTTCCTCGGTCGGAATATACCAAGGGCCTCCATCGCCGTATGCGGCACAGGCGACAAATCGACTTCCCCCCGCTGCCTGCGCCCGGAACTGGTATTCAACAAAACACTCAGCGGGAAGGTGCAGCATGGAAACATCATTCACATTCAAGGCACTCAGCGTGATTGGCCGCTTCGCCTTGATTCGTCGCATGAAGGCAACGGTGTAGGCGGGCCGGTTTCGCGCCACCACTCGGTTGTTTTTGTCGGAGATTCCAGCCATCAATCGCTCTTCATCAAACGCGGTGTTGAGCACTGGCAGGATATCCATTGTTTCCCACGCCACCGATTTAATAGGCAGTGGCTTGAGTTCTGACTCCGACGCGACGATCCCATCAAACATCCTCTTCGTCAATTCGACGCGTGCTTCTTTCGAACCATCGTTGTACTTGCCGGCGCCGATGTTGCCGCCACACCCATTGAAGTAGAGGTGAACACAACCTGGTTCTTGTTCCTGTCTTCGACGCCGCGCCAGCCCACAGAAGTCGGCGCTGACCATCCCGTCACCGTAATAGCTCATCGGATGACACGCGTAATAATGCGAAGCCACAATTTTTTTTTCGCCATTGTAAAACGCTACCGTCTTGAGCATTGGATCAATCAGGCCCTCGGGAAGGCGTTGGTGATCGGGATTTCGCGATGAGCTACCTCGCTGTGACATTACCTTGCCATTGAGGCCAATGATTCGCCGATTCCCAGCGACCTTTTCAATGCGAGCTTCACTATGAGCGATCTGGGTGACTGGAACCGTCTTCTTGATAGATTCGGCGACCGCTTTATGGCCCGCATCTAGACAACGCCGAAAAAAACCAGGCTCGATAATATGCGGCAGGTCGCCCTGAGCCAGCACAATTTCTTCCGCATCCATGCAAGCAAAGGGGGCGTTATGTTGATGCACGCTTTGTACGGCTACGCGATCCACGGTTGTCTGCGCCGCGTCGGCCAAAACCTGACGCCACTGCAGATGGGCGGAGTTCATAATGCCGGTCCAATCCACAGCACACACCACAATCGGCTTGCCTGCGCCCAGCAGCACATAGCCGATCGCTTCCAAGGGATCATCCATCCCCACAACAGGCTTAATCCAACCACCGCAAAGAGAATGCCCCACCGGCGGCGTTACGTCATACCGAAACGTCGACAGCCGCAATTCCCCCGGTTGTTCAGCTGCAACCGAAACCTGACCGAGAGCAGCGCCTGCAACCGTCGAACCCACTGAATTGGCGATAAAACCCCGTCGACTTATTTCCGCGCTCATCGCACTCTTTCTCATCAGAAGGACATTCCGGAACAAAACCTGATTCGTCGTCTGAGCCCTGAGTATAAAAGATACCGAAGCGAATCGACTCCCTAATCTTTTTCAGGAATCAATTTGAGAGCTATCGCGTCTGATGACTGCATCGGCTCGATCGCTTTCGCTCTTGCCCCGACATCTCTGAGCTGCGGCGTACCTTAAGAATGACACCTAAAATGAGATTCGATCGCTCTTCGTAGCAACGCCAAGTAAACTCCCGTCTCGGAAATGTTGAAATTCGCAGGATTTTCAGGAGGTTCGAAGCACAGGCGGGGGCTCGACAATGTAACATGGTGGCGGAAATACGCCTAAAATCGTTTCAGGCACAGTCCCGATGAAAACCCCGCGGTATTGTTTGTTAGGAGTTACGAGCGATGAAGATCAATCAGAAGCGGCGCCCTTTTACGCTGCTGTCAGTCGTCTGTTTGGCAATGGCGATTAGCCCCATAGTGAGTTATGCCGCTGAACCTGCAGACGGAAATGCCGCCTTCATCAAAGGGTTGCGCGACCAGGATGGTGCGAACCTGTCAGCAGACTGGAAAAAAGACGCCGGCTTGGACGCCAAGGTAAAAAGCGTCAGTCGACCACGATCATTCAGCCCCAAAGTTTCTCGGTTCAAGGGCTGGTATATCGACAGCCAAGGCAAGCACCCTGGCAAGGGCGACGATGCAGCCGTGGATAGCGTGATCATGGCCAAAACGCCGTTGGCAAGCTCCTATTGGCAACTCGTGGAAACCGATCGGGGATACGTGATTGTTGCGGCCGGCGGTCCTCAGCAAGGACGCGTGCTGAGTGTCGACGAGACGGCCCCGACAAGACCCGAAGGCCAGACATTAACGGTGTCCGAGTGCCTACGGCTCACCAACAAGATCGGACCGACCAGTTTCTGGGACATCACACTCACGTCGAACGGAGTGGTCGTTGAGTCGCTTGCCGGTAAGTACAAGGGCTGGTGCTGGGATTTCGGTGGCAACGCCGAGAGCGCTGAGCAAGCTGGTCGCGAAGTTGCCAAGAACGTGTTGCTGGCAGAACGCGAAGTCGCCGGATCGTACTACGACGTTGCTCCGCAACCGTAGAGCCGGCGTGAGAGTCACCGCGGGACCCCACGAGCAATCGAGGGGTCTCGTCGATCGAGAAGCCACCCACCGAAGAACAAACAAAGAAATCTATACGCCTTATCGGCGTCGGTCCTGCACGCCCCGGAACGTTATCGCTTCCCATTAAGAAGAATACTGGATTTTTGCAGGTATTACTCGCTCCCGGCACGATTCGCCCACGACGATGCGAGACTCAAAACCGCCTGCGAAAAACCATGACCGCAATGATCGCCAACAGCGACAATGTCGATGTTGCTGGCTCCGGCACTTGAGTCACTGTAATCGAGACATCCAAGTCGGAAACACTGTTAAAAACATGTAGGTCTCCGGTAGTCGCCGCAAAGATGTCATCAAGATATCCATCGCCCTGGTCGGGATTGGTAATCAAACCAATGCCAGTATCTCCATTATGGCGTCCATCATTGCTGATGTTTGCTGTGTTTCCACCATTCTCATCCGTGTTGTTGTTGATCTCATTAATAAGTTTTCCGATCGTCGAATTGCCGACGGTCGATTCAGCCGTGCCAGGAGCAAATGCGCCAAATGAACCGTTGATGTCGGTCGTCGAGTCCAGAGCGGTGTTCAATCCAAAAGCAGCATCAAGAAACCCCTGCGTCCCTGCAGCAAATTTTTGCGGACTCGCAAAGCTGCTTCCGTCACCGACAATGTCAAATACGTCGAGACGAATATCGAAAAGGTTCGGATTGGATGCCCCATCGTCTGGGTCAGAAAATAACACACCACTATTCACCGATGTGTCATACAGGTATTCGAGACCAGTTATCTCACCACCAGCAATACCCACCTGGAAAACGCCATTCGGCGTATCATCAGGGAGTAACCACTTTGTGCGCTGCGAAACGGCTGTTCCCGATAGCTCCACCGGGCCCCCCTGCTCGTCAGCAAAATCCGATGCATCCTCAGCCCGCCAGGTCTGGGCTTCGATACGCTCTAACAACGGGCTGTGGATCAGGATCCTGTTTCCAGTGACGTTATTAAAACCAGCCGAATAGACACCATCGCCTTTATAATCCTGCAGCCAAATCTGGCCGTCGAGACGCAAGATGTCGGGTTGAATCGCGGCAAAAAATGCAAGAGGCCCAGAAGCCAACGGATCGTCAAAGTTGGTTGCAGTGAGGGCTTCCAGCTTCGCCGTGAAGTTAATGACCGCGCTATCCTGAGCCTGTACGAAGGTGGAAAACAAAAGGAAACACAGGGCAACCGAATTACGAATCCACTTTGATACCATGCAGACAATCCTGAACCGACACATTAACGGTCACTTTTGCAAAATCAGCTTGCCATTTCGAGTTTCTAGCAATCGATAGATCGAACCCCGATGGGTTATGAACAGTTGCCGCGAGCCTTTAAGTAGATCTTCCGAATCAATAGTCTGCGCGCTTTCGGGGATCTGCGCCGCTACTGAAGAAGTATCCTGGACGGGTCTTGGTGCTGTAGTGGTCATCAATCAATCCGTTTCGAAAATACATTAGGTTAGTATGATATCAGGAAGTGGTGGCGAACTTGGCCCCCACGACTGCAAGTCGCATATTGAGATCGAATCTCAACAACAATCAATATAATAACGTCTCATGCCCTTTTCATGCGATCCCTGATCCATTTTTTTTCTAAAAATATCCGTAAAAAATTCACTTGAAACATCTTACAGAATCCGTTTCCCTCAAAAAGCGATCTCAGGGGCACAAATCGCCGGCCTGCAGACTCGACTCGAGCAACCCGGGGCAAGCATTTTCGAGGGGTATCAGGGACTGATTACAAGCGATGTCAGGCTTTTTATCCCAGCTATCTCTTCGCTCCTTCAGCTTCCTGTCGGACTCATTCCAGGGACGTAAATGGCCAGGACTTACGGGGACGACGTGAAGGGAGACGATAGGCACAGGAGCGTGCCCAAACGCTCCGGGGGCTTGGCTAATCGATCATTCACCGGTGAGCCCAGGCAGCGTCCTTCATTCATCACTCGGTGCGATCATCGGTGATGGGTCAGCAGCAGCTCTGACGACCGCTAGAGGTGTACCTGAAACCGAGATGTGAAACTCGCCCCCACCGCTGACCAGCTTCCTAACAACGTGAACGATGGCCATGATTGGTTCCTACGAGTCACCAGAGACAATCGAGACCGGCAGATATGGCAGTACCCCAAGAGCGATAAGAAATTATTAAAACCTAGATATTGTCGCGTAGGTAGCGCTGCCCGCAGGAGATCCTTGCAAGTTCACCAACGGCCAGTTAGTCTGAAAAAAAGGATTCTCAGGAGGCAAGGATTCATGGCATCGCGAATGTCATCGATGAAGTCTTGGAGAAAGTCGTTCAGTTCGAATTCATCACTGATGATTCAGTCGATCGAATAGGGATTCCCGGAGTTCCACCTATCGCGGCATTACTTCCTTGGATTTCGACTACGGTTAATTCTCAAGGTTTCCACTGAACGCGTGCATCAGTAGACATACCCCGCGTTAACAATGACCGTTATCCGACACTATTCCTATCGATGGCGGATCAGGATTCCCGGAACCGAGTCGCTGAGGCTAGCCTCGAACCGTCAAGAACATTACAAGTCAAAAGCCAATCATGCTGGAAGTTTGTCAGATCTCTAAAACTTATCCGGGTCCCGTTCGAGCGTTAGACTCGGTTGATCTCCGAATCGATTCGGGGATTTTTGGACTTCTCGGCCCAAACGGCGCAGGCAAGTCAACTTTCATGCGCATTCTAGCGACCCTTCAGTTGCCGGATTCAGGCAACGTCGCGTTAGACGGGCACGATCTATTTGCTAACCTTCAGGAAGCTCGTCGAAGCATCGGATATCTGCCGCAAGAAATGGGGGCCTATCCTAGGGCCAGTGCACGCGAGCTACTGAACTATCTGGCAGCGCTCAAGGGAATCACTTCATTCCGTCAACGAAAAGCGCTGGTTGAGGAGCAGCTGTCCATTGTTAATCTCAGGGACGTGGCCGACCGCCGGCTTGAAACTTATTCAGGGGGCATGCGTCAACGCTTTGGAATAGCATCGGCTTTTCTGGGCAACCCTAAGCTCGTCATTGTCGATGAGCCAACAGCTGGACTCGATCCGATCGAGCGTCGTCGTTTTCAACGTTTACTCGTACAAGCCGCAAAGAATTGTGTCATGATCCTCTCGTCACATATCGTCGAAGATGTCGTCGATATTTGCGATCAAATCGGCATCATGGCAGACGGCAAAATCGTTGCACGCGGCTCCCCACAAAACCTCGTTCAGTCGCTCGAGAATTGCGTTTGGACTCGGACAGTTCCCGAGGACAAATTAGGCCAATATGAAACAGGCTACCGATTGCTTTCCGTTCGTCCTGATGCAGGTAGTTTCTCAGTTCGACTATTTGCCACCGAGGCAGATCATTCGCATCTCTCTGGCTTGGGATTCCAAAGAGCAGATCCAGACTTAGAAGATGTTTATGCGCACTTGGTCACATCATCTCAAGCCATCCCTATATCGTAGCGGCGAGGATCTAAGCTGATGACCTCCGCTCGCTTCACTCGATTCACAACGGCCTTGCTGCAAACCATTTACATGGAGTCTTGCCAGCAATTCCGGCGCCCTTTCGTGTGGTTTTGCTTTGTCTGCTATTTCGCCATTGCGTTTGGCGACACAGTGCAAAGTGGGTGGACAGCCAGCGGCAACATTTGGATAAACGGCGCCGACATGATCGTTCGACGCGCGATCATCTATAGCATCTTAGGATCTCTTGCCGTCGCAGGAATTATGGCAGAGTCAATGAGTCGTGATCGACAAGCTGGCGCAGTCGAGATGATTCTTTCAACCGGTATCGGGCGATGCGAATTGGCATTAGGGCGGTTCGTAGTCAGTTTTTTCACAGCCGCTCTCACAGCAGCAATGTTCGTTCCAGGTGTCATACTCGGCTCCATGATGGCGGGAATCCCGCAGGAGCAGATTGGTCCATTTGTTGGGAGCCACTACCTCCAGGCCTTTACAATCATCGTCTTGCCCAATTACTTCGTTGTCGCTGCTCTGGTCTTCGCGGTTTCCGCACGACGCCAACGCCAAACCGCGGCTTACCTTGCCGTGGTCGGTTTTCTAGCGATATGGATCCTCACAAGAATGCTCCTGGGGCAGGACATTTTGAGACACGAGGTTTTCCAGGTTTATGCCATGTTGGATCCATACGCGAGCATCGCATCTGCGGAATTCACGCGTGGCTGGACAATTCTCCAAAAGAATACTGAGTTCCCACCATTCGTCGGCCTGATCGTGATCAACCGAATGATCTGGTGCGGAATAGGCTCGATTTTTATCGCACTTGGAGTTTGGTCGCTTCCCATATACGTAAACGCAAACCGTAATCGAAGTTGGAAACGAAGAAGAGCCTCACGGGCTCGGCCCGAAGTGTCCGACATCGTATCGTCTTTGCCACGAACGATCGGTCCACCATCATTCGGCCGTCAGGTCCAACAAATGTTCTGCTGGGAATTGCGTTGCGTAAGTCGCACACCTGGCCTCCGGCTGTTGCTTTTGATTGCAGCGTTTTCCCTTTGGTGGAGCGCCGCAAGTGCCGTAACTCATCAGTTCTCCCTGCCTAGCACTGATCTCTTACTCCACAATACAGGCTTTTATTTCGACAAAGCACTTCTAGCGGTGATCGTCATCACCGCAACAGATATTATCTGGCGAGAGCAATCACATCATGTGAGCGAGCTCGTCGAGTCGCTTCCGACAAGCGATACAGCCCGACTCACATCAAAGACCCTGGTGCTCATGTTTGTGGTGTTCGTATTCTGGTTGATCGCCATCGGTGTGAACCTGATCTACCAACTTGCCAAGGGCTATTACCAATTCGAGTTGCCGCTCTACTTCGTTGATGTCTTCCTGTTCAAGGCACCTTACTACCTCTGGTTTGCTGTCATCGCAATTGGCGCAAACGTCATCCTTCGACAACGGTACGTTGCCATGTGCATCGTGTTATTAATTTTCGCATCAGAAATCATGCTCGACGCGATCGGTTTCTATCACCCGATTTATCGATTCGGACGGGTGAGTTTTTTCTGGTACTCTCTCATGGATGGATACGGTCACTTTGGACGTGCACACGCTTGGCTAGTTCTCTATTGGTCTCTTGGAACTGCCATCGTGTGGATGATAGCCTTAGGATGCTATGCCAGAGGACTCTATCCACCGTCCAGATTAACTTTGTTGCGTGGTGCCATTCGACGCCCCAAATTCCTTTTGTCTCTTTCTGGACTTATTGCTGCCTTCATCTGCGTCGGAATTCAAGTCTGGGCACAGTCCACCTGGAATGCACCATGGCCGCCCGTAAATCCCGATCAGCACATGGCGAAAATCGAAAAACAATTTGCCGCGAAATGGCGAGGCGTACCACAGCCGAAACTTGTCTCGATTCAGGGTGAGCTTGATCTATACCCGAGTCAACGACGTTGGCATTTCCGCGGAACTCAAACACTGGAAAATCAATCCCAACGGAATATTGATCGACTTTTAGTGCTGGCGGAACCCGGACTCGTCGTTGAAAATTTAGCGCTGAGTTCAGACGCGACCATCGAATCCGTCACTCCCGAACTCAATGCAACTGAATTTCGCCTGGCCAAGGAATTACGCCCGAACGAGCAAATTCAATTGGAGTTTGTTACCTCGCACGCTCCCCCTGAAGGATTCTCAGTTCACGCTAAAAATGACGGGACTCCTGAGGTGTTGCCTGTGGAACTCATCGGCAATGGAAGCTCACTTTTAAATTTGCAGCTGATGCCCGCCGTTGGATATTCAGATCGAATTGAACACAAACCGAGATGGAAACGGCGAAAATACGGATTAAGGGAGGCATGGAGACCTCCACCCTTTGAAGCTGGAAAAAACGAAGCACATTCAACCGCACATCTAGGTTGGGTCGACAACGTTGACATGACGATTCGAACGGACGCGGACCAAACCGTGTTGCACGCTGGAAAACTCGTGCGTCGCTGGACGGAGGAAAACGGTCGTCAGGCTTTCCATTTTGTGATGGATAAAAGGAATCGCGGTTGGAGCGTCATCCTAACCGGGCGTTATGTGGAGCAACGATTTCAGCGAGACGACCTCCCTGAGGTTACGATGGTTTATGATCCTCGCCACACCTTTGTCATCAACGAATTCGGCCATCAACTGCACGCCGCCATGGCTCATTTCGTATCCCGATATGGCCCGGCTCCTTTTGATACGTTTCAAATGGCAGAGCAATCGCTTCACTATGACGGGATGGGCGCCCGCTCCGGTCTGGCATTTGCGACAGAGATCCTTGGATGGAAATCAGATTTGAGTGTTAGTCGCGGTCAAGACTTGGCCCAAATGTCCGCCCACTTAATGGGTATGTCATGGTTTGGGGACCAGATCATTCCAGCCAATACTCCGGGAGCAAAAATCTTGCATGCCGGTTTACCGTATTGGTCGGCAGCACTCTATTTGCATCAGCAACGCGAACCCGAGGTTGATCGCCGTTTGCGTTTACAAGACACGATGGAATTATTTCGCAGCCGCAGCTCAATGGCAGACGAAGAAGCAGCCTTTTCAGAGGAGATCAAGGACTCGACCATTCTCCGAAGAAAAGGGGCCATTCTGATGGTGTACTTAGCCAGCCTGATCGGCGTTGAAAACCTTGAATCAATCTTCGCTGAATTCTTGGAGACTTGGAGACATCGTTCTGCGCCATACCCAACATCGCGTGATTTCTTGGAGCACCTAAAAAATTCAGTCGACGAAAATTTCCACGCTCAAATAGCCGACATTTTTGAGCGGGTTACAACGTGGCGGCTAGAGGTCATCGCAGCGAATTGCGAGCCCACTTCAGATGGTCGATGGAAACTTACTGCGGAAATTGATGCTGCGAAATTCATCACTTCCGGCGAAGGTCTTGAGACGGAGGTTCCGCTCGACACTCCCGTCTGGCTGCATGCCTTCCGTGGGCATGGCTTTGCGGAGGATGATTTAATCGAATCACGACTGAAGTCACTAAAAAGTGGCCGTTCTACCGTTGAATGGTTTCTTGATCACAAGCCAACTCGCTTTGGCGTCGATTCCTACCTCATGCTGCCGGATCGCAATCCACATAATAATGTGCTTCCCATTTCCGGAACATCCGACGGTAACTAAGCCTTAGGGTTTCTCGTGATCTCCCAAGAGCCGCTCAAGAGCCTCCAATTCAGACTCGACCTCTTTACGATCCTCCAGTGGAATCCGATCAACAGCCGATCGATTCAATGAGACCCGTGGCGATTGGGATTCTTCATGGGGCGATTGTTCCTGCTCTCGATTCTCCATGGATTCGATCAATTTCGGTGCGAGTGCAGAAATAGTCGGATATTGAAACAACAACGTTGAGGGGATTTCGACTCCAAGATTCCGAACCAATCGATTTTTTAATTCGACACTCATCAAAGAATCAATTCCCAAATCGAAGATGCCACGGTCGATCGCTGGTAGTTCATTACTTGAAAAACCGAGCACACGCCCCAGTTCGTGTTGCAGCATAGAAACAAGAGCGGCTTCCCTCGCACCGCTAGGTAGATCTCGCAGCTGTTTTCTCCATTCACCTTCAGTCAGCTTCTTAGTTGAGGCACGCTCAACATCTTGTGATTTCGGAAGGAGGTCGACGAGCAACCTATCGCTCGCAGGCACATGACGTGCCATTTGGGACCAGTCCACCGGGACAACCCCCACCTGTGTCAAATCCGGACATTGCATAATTCGATCTAAGGCAGCCAAACCAGCATCAGGATTAATGATCCCGATACCGTGCAGCTCAAGATGGGAGCGTGTTTTTTCACTTGCCGCCGATCCCACTTCAGACCATGGTCCCCAATTAATTGTTTGAGCTGGCAGACCGAGGCAACGTCGATGATGGGCCAGAGAATCAAGATAGGCATTCGCGGAGACATGGCTGGCCTGTCCGGCAGACCCGATCAAGGAGGCGGCCGACGAATAGAGCACAAAAAAGTCAAGGGAGAGCCCAATTGTCAGTTGGTGTAAATGCTGCGCTCCAAGCACCTTCGGTCCCAAGACTTTGAACATGTCCGACCATGTCAATTGCCTGAGCATCCCATCGTGAAGGACACCAGCTGCGTGGACTATCCCCCTCAATAAACCATTCGAGTTGGCAATTTCAATCGCTCTACGGAGCTGCTCAAAATCGGTGACGTCACATGCAAGCAATTCAATGTCGGTATCGGCCTGCTGCATTAATTGACGGAGCGGCTCTGGAATCGGCTCTGGAATGCTACGCCCCAATAATAAAATCCGCCCTGCGCCGTGCTCCACTAGCCATTCGGCAGTTTTGATTCCAAGCCCACCGAGTCCTCCCGTAATCAAATAAGTTGCATTCTTCGCAATCGGCGAACGAGTTTCAGAAAAATCTAAAACCACTTTTCCAATATGATGAGCACGCTGCAAATAACGAATTGCCCGGGATGCTTCTTCCATGGGGAAGACCGTTTTAGGCAGAGGCTGTGTGATAGTGAGTTCTGCATGTTCATCAAAAAGGGAACGCGGTGCAGAAACGTTTCCTTGGTCTCCCGAAACAATCGATTCGCAAATTGCCATTAAGTCGAAAACGTAATACTCAACGTCAGTCCGTACTTTGTGCACTTGTTCGCTGGAACGAATATCGCGTTTTCCAATTTCAACAAAACGCCCACGACATGCCAGAATCTTCAAGCCTTCGTCAACGTATTCACCGGTCAACGAGTTGAGGACAACGTGAACACCTTTGCCAGATGTGGCATCCATCACTTCGCCCGCGAAAGACAATGAACGACTGTCAAAGATGTTACGCACCCCAATGCTCTTTAGATATTGCCATTTTCCTTTACTGGCGGTTGCGTAGACTTCTGCGCCCAGCGCCATCGCCACGCGGACTGCAGCTAAACCGGTACCCCCGGCAGCCGCATGAATCAGAACACGTTCCCCAGCTTTCAATCGGCCAATATCACACAGGGCCATCTTTGCGGTTAGAACATTGGCCGGGATGGTTGCGGCTTCAGGAAAAGAATGAGGGCCAGTAAGACTTGCTCCTGGCAAGCAAGCGACTAAAGCTGCTGGCGCAATCACGTGAGACGCGAACGCCCCAGGTGCAAGTCCAACGACGCGATCACCGATCTGAAATTTGGCGACGTCGCCGCCCACCGCGACGACGGTTCCCGCAAATTCGCCACCTATCCAATCCCGTTCAAAGGGGAGAAGGCCAGCCATATCCAAAGCATCAATAAAATTCGCACCGGCAGCCTCCACCTGGATCTCGACCTCAGCCTCACCAGGAGCTCTTCGCACCATTGCTTCCAACTCAATCTGATTGCCCGCACCCTGATCATTTCGTTTCAACCGGAATGGTTCATTCGGATGACAAGGAAGCCGATCATGAGGTTCCACTCTCGCCATGCGGCCAACGAACCGTCGACGGTCTCGATAAAGAATACTTCCATGGCTCCCTGAATTAATCTCATTCGCAATGTCCGCCAACTGCTGATCGATTGGAGCGATTGGATCAAGATCAATTCGACAGACATGCAACTCTGGGAATTCCAATTCGATCGTCCGTGCCATCCCCTGAAGTGCGCCTTCCAAGGGATGATAACAATTCGGGCCCGTCGCTCCTCGGGTCACGACGAACAACTGAGTCGGCAACGACTCACTTGCCACCCAACTCTGGACCCAATCCAATAATCCGCCTAAATCTCGATGTAGCTGTTCCGTGCAAGAAGCTGAATCTGGCTCGGAGGCGAAGAAAAGCATTCGCTGCAGATCGGAATGTGGTTCGATCTGTTCACGCAAAACCTCCGCATGTACAGCCCCTAAATTCTTGATTAAAACAGGATGGGTCGAATCCGAGACACTGTCAGCTTCCCTGACAACTGCAGAAACGAATACCGCCTGGGGAAGATCCGCGTCCGAAAGCGTGGCTACGTCGTACCCAGACCGATTCAGCAGCGACTCCCACTTTTGAATGGACATCAGGGGATGCTGCCGAGACTCATCCGAATTCGATGTCGCAGTTGCTTTCTCGTTGGAGCTTGGATCTGCAAAAGACCACCAGCCTTCCGTCAGTCCGAAGATCAAATCAAGCCAGAGCAATGAGCGAGTGCCCTCCAGCATCACGAGCTGACCAGTCGGCTTGAGTAGCTGGTGGATATTGGAAAGAACGCCATCAAGGTCAGAGGTCGCATGCAGGACGTTCGCCGCCAACACAACGTCAAAACAATGCCGTTCGAACCCTTGAGTCAACGGCGAAGACTCAATATCCAGGCGGCAAAACTTAAAATTCGAATTATCTCCAAACCGCTGACTCGCTCGATCAACCAGCAGGGCGGCAACGTCCGTAAAAACATATTCACCAAAATCTTTAAACAGGGGAGCCAAGCAGGATGTTGTTCCCCCTGTCCCGCCACCAATCTCAAGGATCCGTAACGGCCGCAACGCGGAGTCCATAATGCCTTCGACTACCGCTCGCACCTGCGAATTCATCAGCCTCGCACCGGTTGATGATTCATACAGCCAATTCAACTCGTCGCTGTCTCCGTCAGGAAACAACACTTCCAGGGGTAATTTTTCGCCTCGCAACACAGCCGGAATATTTTTCGCACATCGTTCCAATATTCGGAATTCATGAGCCATTCCCGGCCCACAGTCCCTCGGCCAGTCCAGGCTTGCTCCAGACAGACTCCCGGCTACATCTACCAGATGCGAATACAAATGCCGCTGACTTTCAATAACCTCGTCGGGATCAACTGATTTCGCGATCTCGCGTGCGAATGTAGCCGCCCATTGATCCAGTTGGCCAAGTCCCTCGAGATATTCTAAGGACATCGGCTCCTTTAGCTTGCTCCGAAAATCTGGCTTGAGCGACGTCACAATTCGAGACGGATCAATCGAACCTGAAGGGGGAAGCTTTTCGGGCACCCATTGCAACTGGTAGAGCCAATCGAACACCCCCCGCTGATCGCTCTCATCAACCGACGTGCTACCCATGCTCTTCTGCTTTCCTACACCCGCAGCGAGCCGTTGCATATCGAAAGGACGAATAACGAAATCAACAAACGAAACCAAGCAAGAGCCGTCAGCATCGAACAGATGCAAATCGGCTGAAATCCAATCTTCGCCATGTGTGACGTCGGCACATGCGACAAATTGACCACCACTGATCCGTGATTGATGAAAAATCATCTTGCCGACGCCCGCTGGAAGATAGGTTTCAACCCGTTGTTCTTCAACGAATGCAGCACCGATCAGCTGAACACAAGCATCGAGGACTAGAGGGTCAAATTCGAAATTCTCGTCTGCCTCGTCAAGAACCAGATTCGCAGCCACGCGTCCACCATCCATGCGTGCCCTGTCGACGATCTTCCAACCATCTCCATAGGTAATGCCTTGTTGACGCAGCCGATTATAAATCGCGTCGGCGGGAACCTCCTGTGGACCTCGAAGAAGATCCTGGACCTCATCAAAACTTGGAGGAACGATAGAACTGCGCTGAGTCTCTCCAATCCGGGCATCCAATCGGCAATTGGTCGTCCAGTTTGGCGGGGATGAACAGGAAACTACTTCAGCCTGAATCTCGTCATCACTTCGCTCGCAAATAACTTGAGCCACTTGATCATCCCGAACAACCAAAGGACTTGCAAATCGGATATCGGAAAACACGCAATCCGACGGATTGATACCTGACTTAGCAAGCGTTTCAACCACCATTTCGATCAGTCCAACCGCGGGTATAACGGGTGTCTCGGACAAACAGTGAGTTTTCCAACGCTCCGCTCGAAAGAGGCTCGGAGCGGCTTGACTACAGGTCATATCGCTACGAGCCAGGGTAATCGGTGTATCGACCATGCCACATGGCTTGTCCTCCACGTTGGATGAGGCATCCACCCAAAAACGCTTTCGGTTAAATGCATAGGTCGGAAGCTGAATTCGATTTCCCGGAATTCCGGGCCAAGCAACTTTTTCCCCGCGACAAAAGCCTTGGGCAGTCTCAATCAACGGAGCGACAGTCGGTGGGACATCTGCCGGACCAGGCAGGTTCACTACCTGATGTTCCGAAAAACGACGAAGTTGCTTGGCTGCATCGCTGTTTGAATCAGATATAATTGCCAATCGTGATTCAAACTGAGAGCGAAACTGATGAGAACTCCAACAGGTATCCAGCCAGTCGGCACCTTCTTCAAGGTGCGACGCATAACGACTCGCCAGCATTCGAAGACTGGTATCCGACCGCGCCGATATCAGCAAAATCGCGTAGCCATCTTTGTCACCTTGATCTGACGGCTGTTCGGCACCGGCAAGGTCGCAACTCTCTAGTATGACGTGCGCGTTTGTTCCACTGAATCCGAACGAACTGATGCCGGCAATCCGCGGTTCCGTCGATTGCCAATCTCGTGGCTCTTGAACCACTTGAACTGGCATCCGATCCCACGGAACGTGAGTCGTCAGTTTGTCACAGTGAAGATGGCGGGGAATCAGCTCATGCTGCATGGCAAGTACAACCTTCATGAGTCCTGCAATTCCTGCCGCTGCTTCCAGATGCCCAAGATTCGTCTTCACCGATCCCACGAAAAGCGGAGACGCTGACGAAGCACGCATGGAAAAGACATTCCCGAGTGCCTGGAGTTCGATGGGATCACCGAGCTCCGTCCCGGTACCGTGAGCTTCTATGTAGTCGATTTGGGATTCGAGCACATTCGATCGCTTCAAGGCGTCTTGAATCACGCGTTGTTGAGCGGGTCCATTGGGAACCGTCAGTCCTCCACTCCGACCATCCTGATTAACGGCCGAACCTCGAATGACCGCAAGCACATGATCACCCGCCGCGCGAGCATCCGACAGACGCTTGGCAACAAGGACGCCGCAACCCTCCGCCCGGGCGAATCCGTCGGCTGAAGCGGAAAACGTCTTGCACCGACCGTCAGGCGCTAACATTTGCGCCTGCGAGAAGGTAATACTTAGATCGGGCGTCAGGATCAGATTGACGCCCCCAATCAGGGCAGCGTCACACTCTCGGTTACGAAGGCTCTGGCATGCGACGTGAACGGCTACCAGCGATGATGAACATGCGGTATCAACGCTCATACTCGGGCCCTCAAACCCGAAAACATAGGAGAGCCGCCCGGCGGCAACACTCAGCGAATTCCCAGTAGCATCATACGCGTCAATTCCATCACGAGACTGCGTCGCGAGTAACCTCGAATAGTCATTACTGCTGATACCAAGAAAGACGCCAACTTGCTTTCCAGACAATTCTCGTGGGATGATTCCGGCTCGTTCCATCGCCTCCCAGGCGACTTCCAAAAGCAATCGTTGTTGGGGGTCTAGCTTTTTGGCTTCGCGGGGAGAAACCCCAAAAAAGTCCGCATCAAAAGAATGCACATCCTCAATAAATCCGCCCTCGCGTGCAATCGTTTTCCCCGGCGCGTTGCCCGTGGGATCATAAAACGAA
The DNA here is from genome assembly GCA_002723275.1 of Planctomycetaceae bacterium. Taxonomy (GTDB): domain Bacteria; phylum Planctomycetota; class Planctomycetia; order Pirellulales; family Pirellulaceae. The sequence continues at coordinate 85,826 of PBNZ01000024.1, read as the reverse complement.
TCGGCATCCCAGCGATCAGTCGGAACCGGTCTTATCGCATCGCGTCCCTCCAACAATCCTTCCCAGAAGGATTCCGGACTATCAGCGCCACCAGGGAAGCGACAGGACATGCCGACGATTGCAATCGGTTCGCCGCTTGATTGCTCAGCAGCCATCAAACGCGTTTGCAATTTATCGATGACATCGAGAGCCCGTCGCATGCGAGCCTCATTTTGTGGGTCACTGTCCATCATTGTCGCGCGCCGTGTTAATTATTGTCGAAAGTAATCATCAAGTTCATTGAGCTTCCGATCGAGTTCATCGGCAACATTCTGCTCATCCATCGCATCCTTCTCAGCTATCTCACTCTTTTCAAACATCAGTCCGCTGAGATATTTCTGGAGTGCATCGAGCGTGGGATAATCCAGCGCGATTGTCGACGGCAACTCGATCCGCAGGTCGCGTTCCAGACGATTCTTAAGTTCAAGTGCCGTGAGGGAATCCAGGCCCATTTCAAAAAAGCCCTTCGATGAATCAATCGAATCTGGCGCCATGCCTAACGTTTGGCCCAGACTTTCCCGCAGGTATGCGCCTAACTCTTTGCCGTCGCTAAAATCAATCAAGGGCTCAGTATCGATCCCACTCGACGAAACATCGATTAAATCATCTGCAATCTCGAACCCAACGTTTTGAACCCAACGAGACTCATTCAGCCGACTCCGATCGATCGGAAGAACAACAATGGTTCTATGTTGAACCGAAAAAATTTCCTGCAGGCATCGAATGCCCTCATCTGGTGTAATCAGCTCAACCCCGGGTAATCCCCGGAGCTCGCCCTGCTCAGCATAACGAGTGGCTGCCCCCATCTCCGCCCAGGGCCCCCAAGCAATACTTAATGCTGGCAATCCCGATGAAGCCCGATATTGCACGAGGCCATCCAGAAAACTATTGGCAACCGCATGATTGGCTTGACCGGGTGCTCCAAAAACTCCCGCCGCGGATGAAAACAGGATGAAATATTCCAACGATAGATCTTTCGTTAGCTCGTGAAGATTCCAAGCTCCAATCGCTTTCGGTTTGAATACCTCCTGGAAGGTCTCTTCGGTTTGTTGCTCAAGCCGATGATCCGCCAGTACGCCAGCAGCGTGTATCACGCCGCGCAACGGGGGCCCACTCCCATCCAAAAACCGCTTCAATGCGGTGGCAAGCTGGTCAGCATCCGAGACGTCAACGGTCAACACATCAACAATGACGCCGCTGTTACGTATCCGATCTACGACTTCTTTCTGCTGCTCCGATACGACTCCCTTTCGACTCAACAATACAAGATGCTTTTCACCGCGTTCCACGAGCCACTGGGCGGTCATGAGCCCCAATCCACCAAGACCGCCTGTGATTAAAACAACCGAATTATCTGCCGGCTGTAGTCGTTCTTCACCATTATCATTCGACGGTGCTAACCTGCCAAAATCCAATAGGAGTTTTCCCGTGTGCTTTGCCTGTTGCATCGTCCGGAACGCTTCACCAGCCTGCACGAAATCATAATCGCATACTTCGGGCGCCCTCCATCGGCCTGTCCTTACGTTTTCGACGGCCAATGACAGTGAATTAGCAACAGCCTCCTCATCGGTCAGGCATAGCTTACTCAAATCAAACGACTCAAATTTAACATCCGGTCTCAACCGATTAATCTCTTCCGCGGTTAATCCCTCGCCTTTGCCGATTTCAATGAAACTTCCGCCGTGGGCTACTACATCGAGCGTTGCCCTGCGAAACTCTCCCGGCAGACAGTTGACGGCAATCTGCACCCCTTTTCCTTGCGTCATGCGCCGGACGTCATTGACAAACTCGAGACTGCGTGAGTCCACTACATCCTCAACCCCAAGCTCCTTGAGCTTCGACCATTTCTTGCGACTAGCAGACGCAATGATCCTGGCCCCCTCGGACCGTGCCACTTGAATAGCTGCCTGGCCCACCGCCCCTGTCGCCGTGTGCCAAAGTACTGAATCACCGGCTTCAAGGCGCGCTAGATTTCGCAAGCAGAGAATCGCCGTTGCAAAGGCAACTGGCAATGACGCAGCAACACTTGCATCCATGCCGGACGGCACTGGCACGACGAGGGCACGAGGTGCCACGACGTAATTGGCAAAACATCCACTCGAAATAACCGCAACACGCTCCCCAACCTGCAGGTCAGTGACGCCTGGTCCATACCGCGAGACGACCCCTACACACTCACATCCCAACTCAGCTGGATCGGGATAAATCCCCATCGCAATTAACACATCTCGAAAATTAAGACCAGCCTTATGAACTTCAATCTCAACCTCGTTGCCAACCGGCATTCGTCGTGAAACAGACTTCCATTGAAGCCCTTCGAGCGTACCAGTAGCATCGCTAACGAGTCGATGAACGTCTTTTTGTTCCTGGGCAAGCGATGAATCATATTTGCAATCTTCCTCTCCAACAGTCGCCTTCATACCATTCAGATCAATCGTTGCCTGCTCAAGCTTAGCAATGGCACGCTGTCCGTCACGAAGATCAATCCGTAACTCTCCACCGCCATTACAGATTTCGTCCCAACTGGCTTCCGGGCTGTCGCTTGAAATCAGTGTTGCCTTAAGTTCAGGGTGCTCTATGGAAATCGTTTGCAAGAGTCCCCAACAGGCAGACGCGATCAACCGGTCGGCCGCGGAATCATTGGAGGCGACGACGATGACGCGTCGATTCGATGCATCCTGTTGAGCGAGGACCGACTGAACTAGTTGCAACAGTTCCGTGCAATTCCGCATGGCGATACTGCCAAGATCCGCGGAACAAACGCGAGGCAAGGTCATGATCGTTTCTTTCGACGCAAGCTGCCTCACATCAATTACTTCGTCCGCCAACGCAACGGCCTGCGGCCGGGCGGGACTTGCCGACTTTTGCTGCTGTGCAACAACGACACAACCGGCAAGCACTTCGACATCGCTGAATCCAGCCGACAAACAAACTTTTCGCCATTGATCTTCCGCGACAAGAGCGTGATCGGGTCGAAGTTCATGATCTTTAAAACGCCACCAACCATCAGTTACACCGAATACCAGGTCAAGCCACGGTTCACGCGTTGTTGTTTCGACCAAAAGCAACAGTCCATCGTCAGCCAACAACTGCCGCACATGCTGAAGGGATTCATTCACCGAACGCGTCGCATGTACCACATTTGCCGCTATGACGAGATCAAAATCGGCGTACCCAAACCCTTGCGTTGCTGGAGACTCCTCGATATCCAGGCTGGAATACTTCAGTTTCAGATCTTCGTGACTGAATCTCTGCTCAGCCTGATTCAGCAACAATCGAGACACATCCGTAAAATGATATTCGAAATCGACACCGGCGTTCTGCAACTCCTCAATCACATGGCTCGTGGTTCCGCCTGTACCAGCCCCGACTTCGAGGACTCTCAATGGCCGATCTGGCTTTGAATCAAAAACCGTTCGCAGAACCTGCGAGACAACTGAGTTGACTAAGGCTCCGGTCGGAGACGACTCGTACAACTCAGCCAGAAGCGACGTGCTACCCTCGGGAAAAAGGACCGACATGGCGTCTTTTTTTCCGGCTACAATTTCCATTAACTGAGATCCCACACGATCAACCAACTGATCCTCAGGAGCAGTCTCGAATCGCGACGTTTTGTCCCGCACCTCCCTTGTCGGCTTTGATTCCGAATGCGTTTTAGCTCGTTCCCTTAACGCTCCGTACGGTTCAACCCACGATGATTCCGGAACGTTGGCAACGGCCATCTCAAAATATCTCTTGGCACGATCATTCCAGCAGGCGACTTGGGTTTCATATTCCTTAAAGCTGCTTGATGAAAAGAGTTCTTCGACAAAGGGACCTGCAGCGTCAGACACATTACGCGGAGAACGAAAGAATTGCCCGCATCCTTGCGGCCTCGCACGCTTCTCCCAACACAGTTCAAAGTAGGGAGACCCGTGCAAATCGACTGATGCAGAAACTGAACGGTTGGTGGTGTGAACATTCTGCTTGTCGATCGCCGACGGATCAAACGGCGCCACTTGGAGACCAATTGCTTCTGCGACCGGAACCCGCTCACGACTTAGCCACAAGATGTCAACGCAATCCTGTCGTCGGCGGACAATAATATTGGCCTTCTGTACGGACTCAAAAGGTATGGCTTGATGAGCGGCAAAACGTTCGAATGCAACCGGAACGAGAGTATGACGACCAGGCTCGAACAGCGCACCGGCACTTTGCAGGCCAGCGTCCCACAATCGGGCCAACCAAAAATCTCGACTGGGAGAGAGCGAAACCCGCGAAATTGCAAGATCACCCGCAACAACTAATTCATCAACCAATTGGAACTGGGGACCATAATCGATCCCGCGTTCACGAAATCGGCTGTAAAGGATGCCTGACTCAAGTGGCATGCCTTGTAGCATTTCGTACTGCAGAAGATTCGTTGAAAGGGAACCGTCCCAGCCATCAATTCGACCGCAACATTTCAAAACCCAGGATTCCGGGTTTTCTTGGTACAGTTCGAATTGAGATCCCTCCGCTGCCTCGGGTACGATCTGTATCTGCAACCGCGAATCTTCCGAGTCAGAAAGACAGGCAGCCTCCCAAAAACGCACATCCGTCGCCTGCCACATTTCCTGGCCCGTTCGCTGAAACGCACTACCAGCTAACCATAGTTGCACCGTCGCGGGAAGAATCGCCGCACCACAGACCTGGTGCTGCGACAAAGTGCCTTGCCCCACCCTAGCATCGAAGCAGCGCATACGAGTTCCACCAAGTGGAATCTCGTTAACCGCATTTAAAATGACGGGAACGCTCTTTGTTGAGCGATCCGACGTTAACTCCGGATATTCAATCCAGAAGCGTTGGCGTTTAAATGGCGATGAGTGCGATTCAGAACCGCTACTATTCGAATGCTCCCAAGACGCTCGTCGCGAGATCGAATCAGGCAGTTCGACGATAACATGAGCATTCGTCCCACTCATCCCAAAACTACTGACACCCGCAGAACGCGAATTGTTTTGTCGGGGCCAATCGACCTGAGTACGCGCGATTTGAATTGAACTCTGCGACCAATTGAACTGTTTTGTTTTCCTAGAGCATTGGAGATGAGCCGGAATGATTCCTTGCTGCATCGCCAAGACGACCTTGATCAAACTGGCAATACCCGCAGCTGACTCCAGATGCCCGATATTGGTTTTTACTGAACCGACCAAGAGTGGCGCATCACGATCCCCAAACACTTCGCTAAGCGATTCCAGTTCAATTGGATCTCCCAACGGTGTCGCCGTCCCATGAGCCTCAACGTAGTCGATCTGGGATGGTTGCATTTTAGCTTGCTCAAGGGCACGGCGAACCACGGCGACTTGAGCGTTTCCATTGGGAGCGGTCAATCCGTTACTGACTCCGTCATGATTAACAGCTGACCCTCGAATGATGCCATAGATCGGTCGCGATTCGGCGATTGCATCCGACACTCGCTGAAGGACAATCATTGCGCAACCTTCACCTCGAACATAACCATTGGCCCGGTCCGAGAAAGTGTAGCAACGTCCATCGGGGGATAACGCTTGCAACTTACAGCACGCAATCGACGACTCCGGCGAAAGGATCAGATTGACGCCCCCCGCAAGGGCAGACTCAGCCTCGCCGGTCCGCAAAGATTGGCACGCGGCATGAACAGCAACCAACGAAGAAGAGCAGGTTGTGTCGAGTTGGATTGCGGGCCCCTGCAGGCCGAATTCATAGGCAATCCTTCCCGCTGCTACGGCCCGCGATGTTCCTAACGCGCTATGAGGGTGAATCTGTATTGGGTCACCAGATCGGATGGTTCTCTGTGCGTATTCATCCTGAGTCATCCCGACGAATACGGCTGTATTTGACCCTTGTAATTTGAGTGGATCGAAACCAGCATCAGCCAATGCCAGATAACTCGATTCAAGCAGTAGTCGTTGCTGAGGATCAAGATGCGCCGCCTCCCGCGGGGAGATCCCGAAGAACTCTGGATCAAAATCACCGATTCGATCCAGAAAGGCGCCAGCTCGGGTATACATTTTCCCTGGCGTCTCGGGATTTGAATCATAATAGGCATCAACATCCCATCGATCTGGTGGAACCTCCGTGACGGCATCGACTCCGCCCCTCAGCAACTCCCAAAATGCCTCTGGAGAATCGGCGTTCCCCGGAAATCGACAAGCGATTCCAACGATCGCGATCGATTCCGAATCACCACCTAACGGCGCGGGTAAATTCTCTACCACCGGCTTCAAGGTCTGATCTTGCCCATTTGGGTCACCGGCGCTTTCTCCCTCGCTACCAGCATCGTTCAACTCTAATGCTGGATCTTGCTCGGATTGAGCTTTGGAACAAACATGTGCGATCAACGCATCGATCGTTGGGTAAGACCAGGCTATTGTTGGCTGCAATGGCTCCGCGAGCTGGAGTTTTTGAGTCATTGCGTCCGCTATCTCAACGGCCGTCAACGAATCAATGCCCAACTCTGCAAGAGGCCGCGTCGGCGAGACGTCAGCAGGCGAGACCCCAAGTCTTGCCGCAAGCAGCTTAACAAGCCAGTCTCGGACTTGATCCGACGTAACAGCTTGGGGCGATGCAACATTTTCGTCAGGCAGCATCGACTCCGTAGAGTTTGATGGTGACAAATCTGCAGGTGCAGACCAACTCACAATCCTAGCCAAGTTGCCGGCAAGAAAATCTTCGCGGCAAGCCCGCCGACGAATCTTGCCACTTGTCGTACGAGGTAAGCTGCCAGTCTTCACACCAACGATCGTTTGCACTTGAATCGAGTAATGATGGGAGATCACGGCTCGAATCATCTGCAGCCGCTCAGAATTCCCTTGGTTGCCAATGGCTTTTCTCGTTTCGAAAAGGACGATCAGTCGTTCGGCATGATCGTCTTCCACCGAGAACACTGCCGTCGACTGCTCCACAGAGCCGGGGACCTCTTCTTCAAGACAACGTTCTAAGTCGGGCGGATAGAAGTTCTGCCCGCGAATCACGATTAAGTCTTTGATTCGACCACAAATGACGATCTCACCATTCTGAATCGAACCAAGATCGCCGGTTCTGAGAAACGAACGTTCGACCTGATTGGATTCGGGATCACTGTTTTGCACCAGCGTTGCACCAAACGTTTCCTTCGTCTCCTTTGTTCGATTCCAATATCCGTTCGCCACACTCGGTCCGGCAACCCAAATCTCTCCCACCTGTTCTCTCGGGCATTCGCGTCTTGTCTCGGGGTCGACAATACGTATGTCCAAGTCGTCCACAGGTGTCCCATTAGGAACCAAATCGACTAAGTTCTTCTTGGAATTTGCGGACTGGCTCCCTCCTTCGAGTTGGTGCCCCGGCGCCTCTGTACTGACCGGGGCATCCGAAATGGAAACCGTTCTCAAATCAGATATTCGATCGCCACTCACCATCAACGTTGCTTCTGCTAACCCATAACACGGAAGAAACGATGACTTCGAAAATCCGCAACACTCGAATGTTTTCGCAAAGCGATTGAGCGACGAAGCCCGAACAGCTTCAGCACCTACAAAGGCCACCGACCAGCAACTTAAATCCAAGTCTTCGATGCGTTGCTTCGAGATACGGCGTACAGCGTATTCGTAGGCAAAACTCGGGCCTCCACTCGTGGTTCCACGAAAACGGCTGATAGCTTCGAGCCAGCGAAAAGGATTTCGAATAAACGAAGCCGGATCCATCAGCAATACCGGAAAACCGGCGTAAATCGGCTGCAGGATGCCACCAATCAGTCCCATATCGTGAAAAGGCGGCAACCAAATAACGCCGCGCGATGTCTCATCGTGTCGAAATCGCCGTCGAATCTGCTCCAGGTTGTGCGAAAGGTTGTCGTGCGTGACGATCACGCCCTTCGGATCTCCGGTCGATCCAGACGTGTATTGCAAAAAAGCAATCTTCCTAGGACCGTCCCCATCTAAGCATTCGCTATCGATGCCTGGAGACCTTGGTTCCGATCCAGGTCGTCTATCTGAAACCGAACCTTCTGTTTCTGGCCCCGAATTGGACATCGCTAAGATTTCGGATGCACAGTTCGTTGTCATGAGGGGAACATTACGCGACAGAAGTTTTTGGACGCGTTCCTGCGATGGAGCGTCCGTTAGCACAAGACTGGGATTCGCATCTGCCAGTAGCTTGTCCCATCGCTCGCCACGGACCTTACGCTGGTGACGCGTCGATTCCGTGGGTGGATGAATTGGAACCGCCACGGCCCCCGCTAAAAAGCAGCCGAATAAGGACGCAATGAAATCGACTCCTGGCGGAGTCGCGACCAGCACTCGCGGCTGAGATTCGCTCGAAAATGAGCTCGCCTGCAGGAGGCTCGCTGCGACGGCGGCAGCCTGAGCATGAAGTTGCCCGTATGTGACGGGAAAATACTGGTCTTCCCAGTCCTCAACTCGATCCGGTCGTTCAACACGAAGGGCCAGACGATTTGGGTCCTGGGCCGCCCGAAACGTCAAAAAATCAGAGACAGTGGGCATACCGGGAACTGGTTGGTTTTGCATCGGTCGCAGGGACGGGTACCCATTGTGAACAGACACCGCTCCTCAGGCCGCCGAAAATAGGCCAGCAGCCATAAAGAACATAAGTTATTTAATTAATTAAACACGTTCCGCGTTTGCCACACGGAACCGGTGCATTCCACCCCCGTGTGCAGCGTTTCATTCCCCCTAAAACCCTTGAAAAGCGGCAATTCGTATAAAATAATAATCAAATTGATACTGAATATCAATAAGCAGGGCTATATTTCAAAGGCTGAATCTAACGCTAGAGCTCCCGAACGTTAAATTCGTGAAACTCCAGCTACAAAATAGTAAAATGGTGAAACTCTGTCCACCACAGCCATTTCGGCCAGCGGCCCAAACATTGAAAGCTAAATCAAGATGAATTCCGAGTCCGTTGAGCAGTTGCTAGGGCGTTTGTACCGAGAGGGGGTACGACTAACGGCGTACGGCAACCGCTTGAAGTGCACCGGCCCCGCGCAGATCGTTGCCGAAGCTCAATCGGCAGTGGCAGACCGGAAGGCGGAGATAATTGCGTTTCTGCAAGCACAGCCGACCGGGGAACCGACTACTGAGATAACACGGCTTGAGAGACCGGCCCGCATTCCTCTTTCATTTGCCCAGCAGCGTCTCTGGTTTCTTCAGGAGATGCAACCTGGTTCGCCTGCCTACAACATCCCATTTGCTATTGAAATCGAGGGATCGCTTGATTTTGATGCGTTTAAAACGAGCTTGAATGCGATCGTTAGCCGCCATGAAGTGCTTCGAACAAATTTCGTTTCTGTAAACGGTGAGCCGTGTCAGCAGATCGCGGAATCAAAGGCGGTGGCGATCGATGAAATTGATTTACGAAGTCAGGCGAACGGAATTGAACAAGTCCGTGCGGCCGCAATTTCAAGTGCCAAAGAGCCTTTTGATCTGCGTAATGATCTGTTGCTTCGAGTAGCCGTTTATCGAGTAGAGAATACTCGCTGGGTCGTTCTCTTCACAATTCATCACGTGGTCTCAGATGCCTGGTCCACCGAGATACTCTTGCGTGAACTCGACCGCCACTACCGAGCCGCTCTGCTGGGCAAATCTGCGGAATTACCAGCGCTGCCTGTTCAGTACGCTGACTTTTCGATTTGGCAGCGAGAATGGCTCAAAGGCGAAGTCCTGACCGAGCAATTGGGATATTGGCAGCAGCAACTCCAAGGTGAACTACCGACTCTCCAACTTCCCACGGACTATCCAAGAAAGCGTGTCCAGACATTCGCCGGGGCGGTCGAACATTTCTCGATTTCGGCTGACACAACATCAAAACTGACACGGCTTACCCAGGAATACTCAGCCAGTCTATTTATGACCCTAATGGCGGCATTCAATCTATTCCTGCGCCGGTATTCCGGGCAGCAGGATCTGTTAGTGGGTACACCGATTGCCAATCGCCACCGCCGTGAAGTCGAGGGAATGATTGGACTTTTCGTGAACACGCTGGCGATCCGCACGAAGTTAAGACCTCGCGAAACCTTTACTGACGTCTTAAAGCGTGTGCGCCAAACAACACTCGATGCGTATCAACACCAAGACTTACCATTTGAGAAGCTTGTCGAGGCGTTGCAGCCGGATCGTGACATGAGCCTGAGCCCATTATTTCAAGTGAGATTTCGACTTGAGAACGCACCACCTGAGGAGGTTAATTTACCAGGAATCAAGCTCAGGAGATTGCCGCAAGAGTGGGTTTCAGCCAAGTTGGATCTAGCGGTCGATATGTATGAAACTCCGAAGGGCCTAGTAGGCGGATTCGAGTATAACAAAGATTTATTTGCGCCAGAGACGGTCAGGCGAATGGTCGAGCACTTTGTAACGTTGCTTGATTCGATCGCCAACAGACCAAACGGTCGCGTAGGCGACCTTTCCGTCATGGGTGCAGATGAAACCCACCGCAACCTGCTGGAATGGAACCGGCGAGAAAAAGCGTTCGCTGAGAATGCTTGTTACCACGAACTCTTTGAAGCTCAAGTCGAGCGGACGCCAGATTCCGTCGCTGTTATCTTCGATCCTGCTACGGCTGAAGCGGATCGCATCGAATTGAGTTACAAGGATTTAAATCGGCGAGCCAATCAACTAGCACGCCACCTCGTGACGGCGGGCGTGGGTCCTGAAGACATCGTCGCCATCTGCATTGATCGTTCAGTCGAAATGACCGTCGCACTTTTGGCCGTGCTCAAATCCGGCGGAGCCTATGTTCCTCTGGATCCAAACTATCCGAAGTCACGACTCGCTTTCCTCCTAGGTGATTCCAACGCCAAGATCCTCTTAACAACAAGCGACATTTCGATCGGCGACGAAGATTACGATCGCCAACGAAACGGTGGCTGCGAGCGAATTGATATTGACTCTATCGATCTCGACGGGTATTTGGCCACCAACTTGCCTTCTCGTGCGTCATCCGACAATCTTGCATATCTGATCTACACATCGGGTTCTTCGGGTACACCTAAGGCTGTACTCGTACCGCATCGGGGCTTGGTTAACCTGACAGAAGACAAAATCCGAGTGTGCGATATCCAGCCGGGTGATTGTGTCCTGCAGTTTTTTTCGTTCAGCTTCGACGGATCAGTGCCAGAGTTCGTCATGACACTTGCGGGTGGGGCAACCTTACTCGTGGCGCCGTCAACCGTATTACTACCAGGCCGGCAGCTTCGTCAGCTTCTCATTGACAATCGTGTTTCGCATATCACCATGACACCATCCGCCTTGACTGCACTTCCCACCGACGAATATCCATCGCTGAGGATGGTTCTGGTTGGGGGCGAGGCACCTTCAGAAGAGCTAATCGAACAATGGAGCCCAGGACGTAAATTTATCAATGCATATGGTCCGACCGAGACCACGGTTAACGCAAGTATGGTTCAGTGCGGCAACGGCCACGCCACTGAAGCGACAATTCTACCGAGCACCAATAAGCAGCTTTATGTGCTGGACGATGAATTGGAGTTAACGCCCATAGGCGTCGTCGGAGAATTGCACATTGGTGGTATTGGACTCGCCCGTGGATACCACCAGCAGTCAGCCTTAACGGCTGAGCGATTCATTCCAAATCCGTTCCCTCCTGATGCGAATCGGAAATACAATGTGCCCTTGCTGTACAAGACGGGAGACCTTGCTTGTTACCTGCCGGACGGACGAATTCGCATTGTTGGCCGCGTCGACCAACAGACCAAGATCCGTGGCTATCGAATCGAAGTCGGTGAAATAGAGCACGTACTTGAGAAACATCCCAAGGTACGAGCCGCCCTTGTGCGTGTGCGAAAAATGCCCAATGGGGACCAACAGCTTGACTCCTATGGCGTTCCTGTTGGATCCGATGCCATGAATGAGTCCGCGATTCGGGACTACCTAGCCGAAGAGCTTCCCAAGTTCATGCTCCCCTCAACATTTCAATGGATTGAGGCGATTCCTTTGACTAAAAATGGCAAGCTGGATGTCGCTGCACTCCCGTTACCTCAAGCCAATCAGGAAGCAGAAAAAATCAAGCCACGTACCGAAGCGGAAGAACGGTTAGCGGTCATTTTCGCGGAAGTCCTAACGGTGAGTGAAATTGGGGTTGAAGATAACTTTTTCGACCTTGGCGGACATTCGCTGATGGCAACTCGTCTTGTTTCAATGGTATGGGATACCTTTCAGGTTGAGATCACGGTCATCGACCTCTTCGATGCGCCGTCGATCGCTGAACTTGCGAGAAGGATCGAGCAGAAATCACACCTATCGCATCTTGTCAATGTTGTCGTAGACGACGGCGATCGCGAGGAGATTTCTCTGTGAAAACAAAGAAATTTAAACACCGGCCGATTGTTCTCGCAGCTCCCATCGTTAACCAAGGGTACGTGTGGAGCTGTTTGATTTCACCGACAACGTCCGACCCAAAAGAACAACGAATACTTTCAGATGACATATCGGCTGATCCTGAGGCCGAAGGCTTGACCAAAATCCTGCAAATGCTGTTGAGGTCTAGAGTGGGGCGTTGGATCAAGAATGGCAAGTGCAAGGTTGCCTTTCTCAAGCACGCCATAACATCAAATCTGACGGAACAGATGAAGCCACAACACAAAGCAGCCTTGTTCGAGCTAACAGTCGGCATTGAACCGCGGTCTTCCATCGAGGATTCGGTATCGTGAGCCGTAAGCCATCTCGCCCAACTTCCGAACAACTATCCGGCATGTCGGCTGAGGAAAAGCGCGTTTTACTGGCGACTTTACTTGCGTCCGAGAACCGTGACGATCACGCTGCAGCATCGAATCCGGAACCTAGCGAGCTCGCTGACGCCGAAACGGAATATCACGAGGATTCCTCGACATCGAGCTCGCGTTCGAATGAACCTGCTGGGGCAAAACGCTTCCCACTTTCACCAGCACAGGAGCGACTTTGGTTTCTTGATCAATTGCAGCCAGGAATGACAGCATACATCATTCCAGCAGCCATTCGGCTGGAAGGAACCATACGCCCATCGCTCTTACGCCAATGTCTTCATGAAATCATTGAGCGGCATGAGATTCTGAGGACTCGTTTCGGCGACGTTAACGGATCGCCCTATCAGATCATTGATCCGGCTTGTGACAGTCTCTCGCTCGAGGTGAGCGAATTATCCAACGATGCAGTTCGCGATTTTTATGCGCAACCATTTAACCTAAACACCGGACCACTGATTCGAGCCTGCCTATTCTGCGACTTACCGAAGACAGATAACATCGACCATGACACAATCCAAACTGACGAATCTAGGAAAGTTTATCTTCACTTTGCGATTCACCACATCGTCGCTGATTACTGGTCTCTGCGAGTCCTACTACAAGAACTTCAGCAAAGACTCGCTGCCAAAATAGCGGGGAAATCTCCTGAACTGCCAAACTTAACGATTCAATATGTCGATTACGCCGTATGGCACCGTGAGCAACTCGCCAAGCCCGATGCATCGATGAAGTATTGGAGCGACGAACTTGCCGATGCTCCGTCTTTATTGGAACTTCCTACTGATTTCGCAAGGCCAGCAGTACAGTCTCATGCCGGTGCTCGCGTCCCAATTCGTCTACCCGACGAACTTAAACAGAAGCTTGTCGAACTCGCTCGTGCGGAAGGGGTATCGCTGTACAGCCTCCTGTTAACAGCTGTTCAATCTGTCCTTTATCGATACACGGGCCAACACGACATATGCGTCGGTTCGACAGTTACAAACCGAGATCGACCTGAGACGCAAAACCTTATTGGTCTGTTCGTAAATAATCTCGTCTTTCGTGCTCAAATTGAGGGCGAGGATCGTTTTCGCGACCTTGTAAACCAGACGCACCTGAAGGTTATTAACGGATTAAAAAACCAGCACGTACCGTTTGAACAGATGGTTGAGACATTAAAAGTGGAACGCCAGATGGCACACAATCCACTTTTTCAAGTAACCTTTCTTTTGCGTCCAGAACAAACACGTACGGAGTCAGTTGCAGCAGACGTCGAGTTTATCCCAGTCGATGCGGAATACGTTTCATCGCGATTTGATTTAAGCATCGATTTGGTGGAAACAGCTGATGGCTTTAGCGGCTTCATCGAATTCAGAACTGATCTCTTTCGCAGCCATACCATTGAACGTCTCGTCCAGCATTTAGAAACGTTCCTCAATGCCGTCTCATTGCAACCTAATACCCCTGTCGGCAAGATCCCTCTTCTAACCGATACAGAACAAGATTGCTTAAGGCAGTGGAACCAAACTACGACAGAAATAAGCGATGAACCTGTTCACCGAAACTTCGAACAGCAGGTAACGCGAACACCTGATGCAACAGCCCTTACTTTTGAATCTGAATCCTGGAGTTACAGCCAGCTCAATGAAAAAGCGAATCAACTTGCGAACTTCTTAATTAAGAAGGGTTGCAACGCGAACGACACGATTGCCATCTGCTTACAACGCAAGCCGCAACTTATTACCGCAATGCTCGCGGTTCTCAAGCTGGGAGCGCATTACGTTCCGCTAGATCCGTCGTATCCAGCCAGTCGAATTCGTTTCGTTTTAGAAGATTCGCGAGCCAAATTAGTTCTCCTCGACGAGCAGCTCTGGTCCGATACCCAACCGGACGAAAATCTACTGACGGTACACTTACCTGAGCATACCGAGGAAATTGAGCAGCAGGATCGCGAAAACCTGGCGACAAACCTTCCACACGATCCTTTGAGTCTCGCCTATCTGATCTACACCAGTGGCAGCACAGGAAATCCCAAAGGTGTGCCCATCCAGCATCGCAGCCTCATGAATTTGCTGCTTTCCATGTCAGTTCAACCCGGGATCGGCCCCGATGACCGACTGCTGGCCATCACAACTGTCGCGTTTGATATCGCAGCACTTGAGGTCTTCCTACCATTAACTGTTGGAGCGCAATTGGTCCTGGCTAACGAGTCAGCTGTCTCTGACGGAGAGTCCCTGATCCAGCTCATCAAAAAGCATCGGATCAATTTCATGCAGGGAACGCCCGAAACCTGGCGAATTCTGCTGGACGCCCTCGATTCGAATCGCCGCAAGCTCTCGCAATCAGCAACCACTTTGACATCGACAGATCAGGCGGATACCCCCATGGCCGGTCTCAAAGTGCTGTGCGGTGGCGAGGCTCTCGATCCTGAATTAGCTGATCGGCTGTTGGCTGAAAATGTTGAACTGTGGAACATGTATGGTCCGACAGAAACGACGATCTGGTCGGGAGCGTTGCAAATTACTCAGGAACATCTGTCGTTGGGACTTGTTCCGATTGGGAGCCCTATTGCCAACACGAAATTCCACGTCCTGGACCCAAGTGGTCAAGTATTACCGATTGGTGTCCCCGGAGAGTTGCATATTTCAGGACATGGCCTGAGCCCTGGTTATCATTGTCGGCCGACACTTACCGATGAAAAATTCATTTCTCCACGTTCCGTTGAGCGCAAAGGTCCTGAAAATCCAGAATCGAATCGGCTCTATGCGACAGGAGACAGGGCGCGATGGCTCGCCGATGGCAACCTCGAGTTCCTCGGTCGCATAGACTATCAGGTCAAATTACGTGGATATCGAATTGAGTTGGGCGACATCGAATCCCAACTGATGGACCATACCGCTGTTGATGTTGCCGTGGTCATACTGGTCAAGCCCAACACGGCCAACGCTTGCCTCGTGGCCTTCTGTCGGCTGATAGACTTTGAAAACCACGACCTTGAGGCGTTAACAGTCGAATTGCGAAACCACCTCGGCAATCGGCTTCCCAGCCATATGATTCCGCCTCGTATTGTTCCACTGGCCGAGCTACCACGCACTCCAAATGGGAAAATTGATCGCAATCAGCTTCCCGATCTCGATGCGAAGTATGCGAGATTGTCCGATTCCCAATCACGGTCAACTTTGGACCAAATGTCGGAAGCGGAGTCCAGTGTCGCTAAAATCTGGTCGGAGTTGCTTGAGCAACCTATCGAACACCATGATGCCAACTTCTTCGACCGAGGAGGACATTCTCTTCTAGCGGCACGCATGATCGCTCGCGTCCGAGAAGAATTCAGCATCGAAATCCCACTTCGTGCGATTTTCAACCAACCGGACTTGTCATCGTTTGCAGCCTATGTCGAGCAATTCGAATCCCCCAGCGTTTCGTTGAACGACCGAACTCAGACTCACCTTCGCCATGCTTCCACGAACACGGATGGGATTCCACTTACCCATGCGCAACAGCGGCAATGGGTGCTTGCTCAACTCGATCCGAGCAATCCTGCTTACAATATCCCCGTCGCCGTCAACGTGGACGGTCCTTTGCCGCTTGCGGATCTAGAAAAAGCATTTGAGGTCCTGTGTGCCCGTCACGAGGTATTACACACACGCTATGTTGTGAGCGATGAAGGTAAACCTTGCGGCAAGATTGACCTGCATCAAACAGTTAATGTCAGATTGATCGATCTCTCCGAGGAACCCCCGGAAGCTCAAGAGAACAAACTTCGCGACCTTCTGGCCGACGAGGCCCGCAAGCCATTTGATTTGGGCAGATCACCATTGCTACGCGTCTTGTGCGTGCAACTTTCTCAAACGAAGCATGTCATCCTGCTAGTCCTGCATCACATGGTCGGTGATGCCTGGTCTTTGCGTATCTTGTTACGAGAACTGTTTGCACTGCTTAAGCAGCGCGCGATATCCGATCGTTTTCCATTTGACAACCTGACTCTTCAATACAGCGATTATGCCGAGGCGGAATTACACCGCGAGAATCAACTTAGCCGAGAGTATTGGCGGAAACAATTGGCTGATGCACCGAGTCGAATTGACCTACCGATCGACTACGCTGTCCGCGAGGACCCGAGTCATGCGGCGGGGGAGGTTCGTTTTGAGCTTGATGAACAACTGAATTCCTCATTGAAACAAATCAGTCATCGCCACAAAGCCACCTTATACATGACGCTATTGGCAGCATTCAAGGTGCTACTGGCTCGCTTTTCGAATTCCGAGGACATCGTCGTTGGCAGTCCTGTTGGACATCGCCCCGATGTGAAATTTGAAAATGTTGTTGGTTTATTCGTCAACACTCTAGCATTTCGCACAAAAATAAACCGGCTGAAAGATTTTGGCAGCGTGCTTAACGAAGTCCGCCAAACCGTTCTTGACGGACTCGACCACCAGGACGCGCCACTGGACCAGGTCATTAACGACCTGGGAACGGATCGAAACTGGAATCATTCCCCCGTTTTCCAGGTCATGTTCCTCTGGCAACATGAAGACAAAGTTGAAATCCAGCGGACCGAAACCGACGTCGACCACCGCCAATCAATCAATATATCCCCGCATCCATTGCCGGTGACCGCGACGCGATGTGACGTGACGTTGTCCATGTCGGAACAGGATGGAAAGCTCGTTGGCCGATTCGATTTTCGTGAAGATCTTTTTCAGAAAAAAACGATTCAATCGATGACGGCAGCCTTTCAAGAGCTTATCCGATCCGTTGCGAAAGACGAATCGATTGCTGTCGGAAAGATCCTGCTTTGCGAGCAATCGCCGGCAACAGCAGCGGATACGCTTTACCCAACCCCTTTGAGCGGTGATTGTTTACGTGATCTCTTTGCGATTCAAGCTGCCAAGACACCGGATGCCGTTGCGGTCACTAGCCAGCAGCATCAAATGACCTACGGCGACCTGAACCTCGCAGCCGAAAAGCTCGCCTATCGGTTAAGACAACTGGGAGTTGTTCCTGAGACTCGCGTCGGGGTCTGTCTGGAGCGAACCCCGGATTTAATTGTCGCATTACTGGGAATCATGAAGGCTGGCGGAGCTTACGTCCCGATTGACCCGAGTTATCCCAAGTCACGAATCGATTTCATGCTCGACGATGCAGCCGCTGAAATTGTTGTTTCAGCGATTCGCTATCACGATCTCCTCGATTCTGATCGAATCCGGATTCGTGTTCGCGAGCCCTCCGATGATCAAATTCAATTGGCAGGTGGAGCCCAGCTGCCGCCCAACTGCCCAACCAACGCCGCGTATATTATATACACCTCCGGTTCCACAGGTACTCCCAAGGGCGTGACGATTGAGCACAGAAGCGTCATCGAACTTTTGCGATGGACACGAAAGCACTACTCCAACGAACGTCTCCGATGCGTGCTGGCCTCGACGTCCGTCTGCTTCGATCTGTCGGTCTTCGAAATTTTCGTTCCGCTGACTACGGGTGGGTCAATTTTTCTCGTTGAAAACGCGATTGAGCTGAGTTCGATCAAAAACCATGACATCACCCTGGTGAATACGGTACCAAGTGCGGCTGCAGAACTGGTGCGTACGCAGGGGATTCCACCAAGCGTACGAACGATTAATGTCGCAGGGGAGCCATTAAGCAAGCAACTGGTCCGAGATCTTTATTCGGCGATGGACAATGCTCAAAAATCAAATCAGGACTCCGACGACAGCTTCACGGAAGACTCTGTCGAGTCGGCGACGCCTGCTGTATTTAACCTGTATGGTCCTTCCGAGGACACGACTTATTCGACCGTCGCTCTGATGGACCCCAACGAGACTGGTCAAACCTCACCGATTGGCGTCCCTGTCGACGGAACTCAGGCTTACGTACTTGATGAGCATCTTGATCTCCTACCAACCGGAATGGTCGGTGAACTCTATTTAGCAGGCAGAGGGCTTGCGCGAGGCTATTGGCAGCGTCCATCTTTAACGGCCGAGTGCTTCATCCCCAATCCATTTTCTACCGACGGCCAACCCCTATACCGAACAGGTGATCGCGTTCGCATCCGACATGATGGCCAACTTGAGTTTTTGGGGCGAACCGACAAACAGATAAAGTTACGAGGCTTTCGCATTGAACTTGGAGAGATCGAACAAGCGATTCTCCAGAACGAGGAAATCTCAAACGTCGCAGTTGAAATATTCGACCAACCGAACCAAGTAAAATCAGGTTCTTCAGCAGGTAAGCAGATTGTCGCCTATCTCCAGCAGCGGATTCCATCGTCGACGGTGGAAACTTTATCAGCAGATTCCCAATTTGCAGATGGGATTCGACGCCGCCTCGCGCAGCGTTTACCCAGCTACATGCTGCCCTCAGTCCTTATCGACATGCCTGAGCTACCNANGCTTCCCAATGGNAAGATCGATCGNAGCTCTTTGCCANANCCGCAATTTGANCCAGCTNCCGCCGTNACTCATCCCCCAACCAACNAACTGGAAACNGCGCTGCAAGNNATTTGGCAAGATCTNCTNAATCACGACAACATCGGAGTGCANGACAATTTCTTTTCNATCGGTGGCGATTCGATNGTCGCCNTNCAAATGATTGCTCGCGCNCGCCNCCAGGGCATCCAATTNCNACCGCGTGANCTNTTCGANAATCCNACGATNGCGGGCATCGCGTCCCATGCNGNTNANNTGAANACGGAGAGCATCGAGATCCACGACCCTGGATCCGAGGTTGGAGAAGCTCCNCTCGCTCCTATTCAGAATTGGTTTTTCGAACTCTCNCTCAATCATCCGGAACACTGGAATCAGGCGATCCTGCTTCAAGTCAACGAACCGCTNCAAGAAGACCTATTGAGTGAATCGATNAACGAGTTATCAACNCAACACCCTGCTCTNCGAGCCACCTTCAACAGAGCGAACGATCAATGGCGTCAAACGATAACCCCACCCGGCTCCACTCCACCGCTGACGGTCGTGAGGCATGATACCAATGACGCCGACGAAGTGATTGAGCGGATAGGNNCGCAGGTCCAGAGTTCATTTAAACTCGACACCGGACCACTCTGGCATNTCGTTTATTTTGATTTGACGGTGGATAACCGCCCCGTNCGTCGACTCTTGGTNGCATGTCATCATCTCATNATCGATGGTGTCTCGTGGAGGATCTTGTTNGCCGATCTGCAACTCACNTATCNTCAACTTCAGCGAACGGGTAAAACGCAACACNTGCCGCCAACCACATTCGCGTCGAACTGGGTNCGACATCTGAAATCAAGCCAGGATTTGCTCGAAGACAACCTTTACTGGGACGATATCGATAAGCAAGTTGCAAAGCTTTCNTTACCGATCGAACAGCCAAACGGCGACAATTTGATGGGNAACTCCCGGTCGCAAAGTTTGCGACTAAGCGAAAAAAGNACAACTCAATTATTAAAGTCAGTTCCCGAAAACTACGCTATTCGGAGTGAAGAACTGATCATTGCTGCATTGGTCCAAGTTTTGGCAACTTGGTCTGAAGANNGAGCAGTGGCTTTGCAACTGGAACGCCACGGTCGTCTTGATCGCGGTCCACGATTTGATTTAACGAGAACGGTTGGNTGGCTCACAAGCTTGTTCCCTGTCGTCATCCCTGCTGACCACAAGCTCGAAACGACTGAGTTTCTGAANGACGTCAAAGATGCGTTGCGAACGGTTCCGCTCGATGGTGTGGGATACGGCATCGCAGAGCGCGACCACTGCCNNCAAAANGTTCCGGATTTTCGNTTCAATTACCTGGGCCAAGCAGACGGNTCCTTTGGANCAGACAGNATGTTCTCACTTGCCTCTGAATCGCCTGGCCGTGCCCGNCACNCAGATGACGCGCGAGATGTACTTCATGAAGTCAANGCCGTTGTAACCCGTGGAGAACTTCAAATTCATTGGATTTATCCGGANAACATGTACACCAGGGANACGATGCANCGCCTGGCAAGTCAATTTCGAAAAAACCTCCTCTCGCTTATCGATTTCTGTCTGAATNCAGAAAGCGACGATGGNTACTCAGAATCAGATTTCCCACAAATGAACTTCNAACCGGGTGAACTGGACGATCTCATGCGAGGCTTAGAGTAGTGCCCAAAATT
Organism: Planctomycetaceae bacterium; assembly: GCA_002723275.1. Classification (GTDB taxonomy): domain Bacteria; phylum Planctomycetota; class Planctomycetia; order Pirellulales; family Pirellulaceae. The sequence goes on along the minus strand of PBNZ01000024.1, from coordinate 64,959 downwards.
GAAGATATGTATCCCCTGTCCCCGACCCAGGCAGGGCTGTTATTCCACACGCTATTGACACCNNCTCACGGCATCTATTCGCCCCAGGTTGTACTTCGAATGGCCGGCAAGGACATTCAACCGGCGGTTCTCAAAAGGGCTTGGGAAGAGGTNGTCAAGAANCATGGCGTCTTTCGAACCGGAGTTGAGTGGGAACAGCGTGATGAGCCATTCCAAGTTGTTTACCGAGATGCAGCTCTCTCCTGGACGGAACNGGACTGGTCAAGCTTCGAATCGTCCCAACAAGACNTAAAATTAAATGCGTTGCTTGCTGCGAATCGAACAGAACCCTTCAATCTACACCGACCGCCCTTGATGCGTCTTACATGGATCCGACGTTCAGACGATGCCTTCTTTTTAGTGTGGTGCTACCACCATCTGATCCTCGACGGCTGGTCAGCAAGCTTAGTTCTGCAGGAAGTGTTCCAGAATTACACGCGGATTACGCAATCCAAACCAGAATTGGTGCAAGACGAAGTTNAGCCGATCAGTGACAGTATCGAACTCATCAAGACTCAGGATGCTTTACCGGAAACNAGCGTTTCACCCTACTCGGCTTACATCGCNTGGTTGCGTCGCCAAAGCAACAATGCTGCGGAAGATTTCTGGCGATCACACCTGGATGATGTTGAACAGTTTTCAGTCTTACAATCCATACGCGATGANTNTCAAAATGAAGACGTTTCCCACGGTATGGATGAACTTGAATGGACGCTTTCGGATTCTGAGTCGCAGAAGATTCGCAACTTTGCACACGCTCATTCGCTGACNCTAAACTCGGTCTTACTGGGAGTTCTCGGTCTACTGTTTGCTCGATATAACGATTCTCGAAACATCGTTGTAGGCACCACTGTAGCGGGTCGCCCGCCGGNGCTTGCTGGATCGACATCGATGATCGGGCTATTCATCAACACACTTCCAGTTCGAATAAAAATTCACCCAAACGCAAGATCAACGGACTGGTTAACCGAATTCCAAGAGCAACAGGCTGAGACATCCGAATACGACCACGTTTCCTTGCGAGACATACAACAGTGGACCAACAANGGACAGCGTCTTTTTGATTGTCTGTTCGTTTTCGAGTCCTACCCAGTGCCAACAGCAGCTGCGTTATCGAAGAAAGGCTCTAGACTGGAAGGCATAGAATTCGATGAATGGACACACCTCCCACTCACCCTGCTTGTTACCGAAGACAAGAAGATTCACCTGCGAGCCAAGTATCTCCGACAGGAATTAAGCAAAGCGAACGTTGAACAGCTTCTAAATCACTACTCTCGTCTATTACTTGANGTTGTCTGTCGCCCCGCTGCGAGCTTATCCGAACTGGTGATGNTAAGTGAGTCAGAACGCGATCAGATCCACTCTTGGAATGAAACCCATCATACGTGGCAGAACAGAGCTAAAACTCTTTTAGATTTNACNCATGCTGCATCAACTCTNGAATCTGAAGCTGTCCGATANTTTACGACTGGCTCTGATGGAAACCGAAGNGCAGATTCCATATCCTACCNTGAACTGCACCAAAGAGCCGAAGCGGTNGCTNACTNGCTCAGTCAATACGGTGTCAGCCANGAGAGCCGAGTGGGCGTCTATCTCGANCGTGGCCTTCAACTTTCAGTTGCCACACTTGCAATTCTAAAAGCGGGCGNAACCTATGTCCCATTAGACCCAAACGACCCTGAACAGCGGCTCTCCGCAATTATTGAACAAGTTGATCCCACTGTAATATTGATGGCCAGTTCACAGCAGCTTGTTCCATTAAAAACAAACATCCACTGTGTCGACCTGGACGATGCCGTTAAGNTCTCCGCGAATCAACGCTCGCCCCTGGAAATCCACCCGAAGAATTCGGCATACATCATCCACACGTCTGGCACGACGGGCCTCCCCAAGGGTGTTGTTAATACACACTCCGGAATCGTCAATCGTCTACTTTGGATGCAGAAACACTTTCAGTTGACAGAACATGATCGCGTTCTTCAAAAAACGCCTGTCGGATTTGACGTATCTGTATGGGAATTATTCTGGCCATTAATCAGTGGTGCGACGTTGGTAATGGCGGAACCGGGCCGACACAAGGACGTCGCGTATCTCACTAAACTAATTCGACAAGAAAGAATTACAACGCTTCATTTTGTGCCACCCATGCTTGACGCGTTCTTGGAAGATCCCGATGCGCATCAGTGCGAGACACTTCGTCGGGTGATCTGCAGCGGCGAATCGCTCTCTCTTGCAACTCAAAAAAGATTTTTTGAAGTATTACCTCAAGTCGAATTACACAATTTATATGGCCCCACGGAAGCGGCGATTGACGTGACTGCCTGGAAATGCAGTCCACTTGACAACAAAACGATTCCAATCGGACACCCTATCGCCAACACATCGATCCATCTGCTCGATCGTGACCTGAATGAAGTTCCAATTGGAGTTGAAGGAGACCTTTACATTGGCGGCCAAAACTTGGCGCGGGGTTACCTTCAACGAGCAGCGCTTTCGGCTGAAGCTTTTATTCCCAACCCACTGCGTTCACGCGAATCCGCTGGCGCGACCTCTGAAATTCTCTATCGAACAGGTGATCGTGGCTGCTATCGATCGGACGGTGCGATTGAGTTCTTGGGGCGAAGCGACCATCAGGTAAAGTTACGTGGAAATAGAATCGAACTAAGTGAAATTGAAACCGCTTTGACAGGGAGTGCCAGCGTTCGACAAGCGTTGGTCATCTTGCACTCACCGAAATCGGCAGACGATCAACTCGTAGCATACCTGGTCTTAAATGATCCGCCGGACGAACAGTTCGTGAAAGACCCAACTGCCGTCTTGACCCCTCACCTGCGTGAATTATTACCTGCAGTCATGATCCCGACTCATTACATCGTCTTGAGTGAGCTTCCGCTCCGCAGCAATGGCAAGGTAGACAGGTCAAAACTGCCGGAACCAGATCAGCTCGTCCGATCCGAGTGGATCGCTCCTAGCTCGGCTACAGAAGTAATTGTCGCAGAAGTGTGGCGTGAGGTTTTAAAAATCGAAAATATTGGAATTCACGACAGCTTCTTTGACTTGGGCGGTCACTCATTGTCGGCTACGCGAGCGAATACGCGATTACGCCAACGACTCGAGGTTGATTTAGAACTTCGAACGCTTTTTGAATACCCTGTTTTAGAAGACCTTGCAAATCAGATTGATGCACGACGAATTGGCAGTGATTCGATGATGAACGAGGACGATGTTAAGTTTGAGATTTAGAAAGCAAATAAGAATGATGGTTCCGGCGAATTAAATCCATGACGGGTTTCCGTCAGGTCATTGGGGCGACCATCCAGGGGAGTCGTAACGTCGGCTCACACTTTCAAGAACAGTTTTTATTTCATGATAAACAATCAGACGAAACGAAATGTCTTTTATTATTCGTTGTTGATGGTTACGCTTGTGCCGTTGATAGGACTGCCAGCGTTATCAACAATTTCCTTCCCATTCGACCAGTCGCTATTACTCGGTATAGCAATTTTTGCTGGTGGGTTTGGGCATGTTTTCAGTACAGCCTGTGTGTACGCCGACAAGTCGGTTCGTGAAGTGATGAAGCCGATGAAGCTAAGGTTCTATGTATTGCCGCTTATCTGTTTGGTGGTAACTGGGGCCGCCCTGATTTGGGGTAGCAAATTGCATGTTGCCCAGTCGATGATAGCGGGGTTATTCATTATTCACCTATGTTGGCTGCACTTTCACTATCAGCGTCAGAACTATGGAATCGTCGCATTCATTGCAGCGAGCACGGGACAACGAGTTCCCCGTCAGATGTCAACGATTCTGCTGCTGCCAGCCGCTGCAGGCTTATTGGCGATCATGCCATCACTGGTGCGTGCTGCGATGGAAAACGAATCGCTTTTCGTCGAATATCAAAATGTGATGTTCATGCTGGCATGTGTACTATACATGAGCGGCGTTTTCGCGACTTTATACATTGCGATGCAGCATCGTGAAGCGTTTACTGAACCACGAGTCGCGATATTCACCATTCTTTCTTTCCTATTTTTTGCTCCCCCCATCGCACTACGAAATTCTGATTACGCCTTCTGGAGCTACGCCCTTGCACATGGGTTTCAATATTTATTGATGGTTTTCACAATGGCAGGTGGAACCGGTCCCTCTAGATATCTCAGATTGAAAATCATTCTCGCTTTCGGCATAAGCGTGGCAGGCGGTTGCTTGTTTGCCCTATTGCTACGCCGCCTCTATGGAAATCAAGCACTCTTTATCTGCGGAATCATCCTCACGTGGGTTCATTTCGTCCTCGATGCTCGACTTTGGAGAATGAGTGATCCCGGCGCAAGAAAATTACTGCGTGAGCGATTTGGATTTCTATTTTCTTAGGCCAGACGTAGAGAAAAAAATGCCCATTCGCCGCCTTGGACAACCATCTGATCCAACAGCCATGCGATTATTATGCTTGCCGCCAGCAGGTGCGGGAGCCAGCATTTACTTCCCGCTGATGGCACTCGATTCTCCATCCATTGAGATCTGCCCGATTTCCTTGCCTGGACGAGAAGACCGATTCCGAGAACCGCTGCCTACTTCGATTCATGAATTAGCACAACAGCTTGCTCGTGACTTGGCTCCTGAGCTTGACCGAAGCTATGCAATACTGGGCTACAGCATGGGCGCGATTCTGGGATTCGAAATGATCCAACTCTGGCGAAACTGGGGATGCCTCCAGCCCCAAACTCTGATCGCCCTCGCTGCTCGCCCACCGCAAGTTCGCTTCGCACTCGGGATCCACGATTTAAGTGAAGAAGCGTTTCGGAACACACTGCTCGAGATGGGAGGTACCCCGGCAGAGGTGCTAAGCAATGACGAAGCCATGGAGATTTATTCGCCTATCATTCGTTGTGATTTTCGCAACTGCGACAATTATCAATACCAACCACAGGTCCCCATCGATTGTCCAATCCAAGTTTTTGTTTCTGATTGCGATCCGCTGGTTTCCGTCGATCATGCACAACAGTGGCAAGAATGCACAAACGCTAACTTCACGCTTGAACTCCTAGAAAATGAACCTCATATCATCCCTCATGAAACCTTAAAAACCGTTGTACAAAAGGCTCTTGCCCATCGGCCATAGGTCACCGGCGTCTCAACATTCGTTCGCGCGACCCTGCATGACTCAACGGCTTCTTTCTGAGAGACGACGCAAACCATCACTTAGATGCTCCCACTTGGGTTGGCGTACTCCATTCGCATTTCTTCCGATGATTTTTGCTGAGCATTAAAATACTTCAAAAAGTTTCGTGTCACGAACAACTTCGAGAACCAACTAGAGGGTTCAGGATTCGTTTGATTCACCCAACTTTTTGCGACGAAAATGCCATAGCAAACACAAGAATACCGCCTTCAAGGCCTCTTCCAGTAAAAGCACGTACCAGAGTCCAATCACCCCCAAATCGAACTTAATGACAAATAGGTACGCCAACGGCACACTCAGTCCCCACATCATTAATTGAGTACCCGCTACAGGCACGAAAACATCCCCGAGCGCTCGGAGCGAGTGAAAGAGCGTCGTATTCACGGCACTGAAGGGTTGCACAAAAATGGTAATCAGCAACAACTGACTCGCCAGCTCTTGAACTAGAGGCTGCGTAGAAAACATACCTATCAGAGGGCGGGAAAACACGAATAACAATATCGCAATTCCTGTCGTCAACACTGTCGAAACAGCCGCTGCTTGCACAACAGATGACGTAAGATCTCGATCACGTTTGGCCCCATGCCGAAATCCAACGACAACCTCATTCGCCTGGCTAATCGCCATTAAGACAACGGTGAGTACAGCCGTCAGGGTCAGCGTAAAGGTTCGAGAAAGCAGCATTTCAACACTTTGCATCGCGATAAAGCTCACCAAAATCATCTGGTAAAACCCATATGCAAAATTATCAATTGCACTTGGCCAGGATAAAGCAAATAGTTCGCGAGCGCGTCGCAACCTGCTCTTCATATTGAATGGTGACAGGAACGCGATACCGAGACGTCTCGCCAACACCAAGACTAGAACGATAACTGCGGTGACTCGCACGAGAAGCGTCGCCAACGCGGACCCGAGCACCCCCAACTCTGGAATGATCCAACATCCAAAAATCAAGACAATTTCGCTCACCAAATAAATGGCATAGGCCAGGATCCCGAACATCAAGATAAGCCGCGTCTCGCCGTAACCACGGAGCGTTGCAGTCGCCGCCATCATCACACCGTTAAACAGAATTGTGAAAGCTCCGACCTGAAGGTAGATCAGAGATTTTGTGAAAATCTCAGCAGGACAATTAATTGCTGAAAGGAGCGGTCCCGCCGTTATCCAAATCACGAATCCGAGAATGCAACTTACAACGCCATTGGCCGTCATGGCTGAGAGCGATGCTTGTTTAGCCCCTTCCTTGTCACCGGAACCTAAGCGGCGAGCAATGATCACAACAGCACCCGTCGCAAAAAGAGCTGACAGATCAAATACCACAAGAAGAATCTGATTTGCGATACTAACCGCTGCTGCAGCGTCTTCTGAATACGAGCTGATGATCACCATGTCAACCAATACGACCATCATGCCAATCAGTGCATTCAGCAGCAGAGGGTAGCTAAGCTGAAACAAGGACTTTTCATTCACGCCACGCCCCTGATCTGCCAACCATTACTACTGCCGATATTCGCTGCTTGTTTTCGATCCATTCGAGCATGCCGGAAATATCTGAACGGTGGCTATTGTTTAGAATCACCATGATCGTGTTTCGTACCTTTGAAGCTTACCTGGGCAATAACGTCGCGTAATTCAACATCGTTAAGACTCGCTAACCCAAACGCTTGCTCGCTACCATCATGATCTGGGCTGACAACGGATAATAACGCGGTGAGACGGTCTATCATATTCTGAATTAATTGACTCACCTCAACCGGTTTTACGAAGGCTTTAGAGTAGATCCATTCAAAATGAAGCTCGCCTGAAAGACTCCAGCAGTTAACGAGAATTTCATGCGACGGTGAATTTTCGGTGGCAATTCTGCGTCCGGGGGCCTCAACCAGATGAAATCCTCCTGCATCACCCAATTGATCAATCTGCCCTAGATAATTGAATGCGAATGTCGCCGGAACCGCTAATTCCTCGCGCTGCCCGAGATACCGTAAAATGCCGTAGGTTATGCCATCATTGGGAACTTCCACCAAACGATTCGTAACACAAGTCAATTGCTCAGAAACGGATCCTTTGTGTTGCAGATCGAAATTGACGGGATACAACGAGGTAAACCAACCCACGGTACGAGAAACGTCTAGATCGAGGCCTAAATTGACCTCCATGTTTCGGCCGTGCCGTTCCAGATCGATGGTAATGCTCGATCTCTCACGCCATTCTGCTAACGCGCCTGCCATCGCTGTTAGCAGGTAATCGTGAATGAGCTTATGACTCGGATTCGAATTCGTAGAATGCAACAACGGATCCGTGAAACCGCGTCTCAATTTTCGTGTCTCACGGCCGACCGAAGCACCACCTTGTAATGAAACCCTGTGTCGCTCTGTCTTGCCGGATTCGCCGATCGAATTTGCCTGTCGCGCGACGCCACGCCAAAAATCATAATCCGTCATGGCTTTATCGACTGACTGAGCAAGCGCGTTTGACCAAGTTTCGTAGCTGGCCGTTTTAGCTGGAAGTAAAATTGGCCGCAACTCGATCGCCTGATTATATGCGTCATGGAGATCTTCCAAGAAAATTCTCCATGAAACTACATCCACGACAAAATGATGAGCGACAAATAGCAGGCGAGCATGCTGATCTTCTGACATCGACTCGAAGCCACACACGCGAAATAGCGGTCCGTGTTGAAGATCGATATTCGCGTGCATTTCTACAGCGACTCGCTCCAGTTCGTCGCTTCCGAACCAATCACATTCCGGTAAATCCTCGTCACGATAGTCGAGACGTCCGCCTTCCAGTCGCATTCTCAACGCATCATGTTGTAAGAAAACAGCACCTAAGGCCGCGTCCAACGCGATCCGATCGATGCCGAAAGGCAAGGCCACACAAACAGACTGATTGAAATGCTGAGGTTTGGCGAGCCTCCGTTCCAGGAACCAAGATTGAATTGGGGTTGGATCGAATGTCGCTCCCGAGGGTTCGGCATATTCCGAACCGGTATGTTCCTTGCGACGAGTCACCACCTGCGAGAGCTCTGAAACGGTTTGATACTGAAAAAGCTGCGTTGGAGTCAAACTAAGTCCTAAGCGAGCGGCCCGACTGACAATCTGTAGTGCCATGATCGAGTCACCGCCAAGCTCGAAAAAGTTATCGTGAACCCCAACTTTTTTCGGAGCCAGCAACGACGACCATATCTGCACCAACAACTTTTCTACTTCGTTTGGTTCGTATTCTTCGTCACCCGATTGACCTGAATCGCACGGCCCAGGCAAGGCATGTCGATCAACCTTCCCATTAACGTTTAATGGAAACGCCTCCAGCCATTGAAAGATGGAGGGGATCGACTGGACTGGCAACTCAGCGCCCAGGAATTCGCGAAATCCCTGGCACTCGAGAGAGCTGCATGCCCGTGCCCGAGTATCAAATTGATTCTCTTCAGCCTCAGAATTCGGCATGACCATCCTGGCGGATTCGCCTTGCCCCCCTGCCCTAATCAAATGGGCCACAAGCCGTTTATTTGCAGCATCATCACCTGAAACAGTAACGACAGCATCGCTTACCTCAGGGTGCCTTTTTAGATGGAGTTCGATTTCAGCTGGCTCAATTCGGAACCCTCTCACCTTAACCTGTTGATCAATACGCCCAAGAAACTCCAAGGTACCATCGCTTCGGAATCGCGCGCGATCGCCGGTTCGATACAAAGTAGTATTTTGATCCTCTTCGGGCATCCGCCGAAAATCAAAAAATGGGTTAGGCACAAATCGCTCCGCCGTTTGCCCGGCGTCGTTCAAGTATCCACGCGCCAGTCCTGCGCCCCCGATAAACAGCTCTCCGGGCACGCCCACTGGAACTCGCTGCAGATCACGATCGAGTACATAGGCCGTTGTGTTCGAAATAGGCTTCCCGATCGGAGCAGTCCTGAGTTGTAAATTCCCGCTTAGCTCATCGCGCGAAAACGTGTGGCAACAGGCAAATGTCGTACACTCAGTTGGTCCATACCCATTGATAAATTCGGTTTCCGGCATCGCCTGACTGGCACGTCGCAGATGCGGAAGTGAGACGACGTCGCCGCCGACCAATAGCTGTTTCAACGATGCCAGCCGATCTGCAAGACATTCGTCAACCATCGCATTAAAAAGACCTGATGTGAGCCACAACGTAGTGACCTGATGCTGAGAGACGAGATCCGCAATTTTTTCAAGCGTCAATTCTTCCGACGTCGGCAGGACCAGCTGCCCTCCATTGAGCAGCGGACCCCAGATCTCCAACGTCGACGCATCAAATCCAAGAGGCGCTGCCTGCAAAAACACTTGGTCGGATCCGAACTCCAAGTAAGTGGTATTTTTCACCAGCCGCGTAACGCCGCGATGAGGAGTCCCAACACCACGAGGACGGCCTGTCGAGCCCGAGGTGTACATCACATAGGCCAAACCGTCGCGGGACGCAGGAATCGCATGAGCCGCCCTAAGTTTTCGATGGTCACTCACCCTCACCATCCAAATTGAAGCCGAGTGAGAAACTGCTGTGAGCTCCTGGACAGGCCGATCATGAACTAATCTCGCAAGTCCATGCGGCGTATCGCTCAAAATGACATCGCAACCCGCGTCGCCAATCATCCAATCAAAGCGTGCCTTAGGCAGATTGGCGTCTAAAGGCACGTACGCAGCCCCCGCTTTCAATACCGCAAGCATCGCCCCGACAGTGGCTGCCGACCGACTCGCCATAATCCCAACACGTGCCTCGGGTCCGACACCCAAGCCAACCAACGCGGCACTCAATTGATTCGAATATTCTGCCAACAACTGATAACTCCACCGTTCCCCCTTTGATACGAGAGCGGTGGCGGACGGAGTACGGACGGCCTGTGCGGTGAAGATTTCGTGGATGGTTTCCGCATCGGTGGCAATCTGACGCCCTTTGTCTTCGGCAAGGTTATTCTCTGACGATTGACCTACGTTGGCACCGACAGCCCATTCATCAAGTAATTTCCGGTCGACGTCTTCGAGTAACGACACCGATGAAATTGGTTGTTCAAGATGGCTCGGTAAAATCCTTAACAGTTGCCGGTAATGTTGGACCATCTTTTCGATAGATTTTGACTCAAATAGATCGGTCCGATATTCGAGCTGGCCGTGAAGCTCGTCACCTTCTTCTCTGAGCGCGAGACTGATATCGAACTTAGACGTTCCGGCTTCAACGGAATAAGGTGTCCACTCCAAACCGGGAATTTGAATCCGACCAATCGGTGCGTTTTGAAGGGTAAATAACACCTGAAACAAAGGAGACGCAGCGCGACTTCGTTCGGCGCCAACAGCGTCCACAACCTGCTCAAATGGCAGGTCTTGATGCTCAAAAGCTTCAAGCACCGTGCTTCTCACCTGATTCAAAAGCTCATCAAACGATGGATTGCCATCCAATTTATTGCGCAAGACCACGGTATTCACGAACAACCCAAGAATTGATTCGAATTCAGCACGCGACCGATTCGCCACCGGCGTCCCCACCGCGAAGTCAGATGCCCCGCTATACCGATAGATCAACACGACGAATGCGGCCAATAACGTCATGAACAGCGTCGTGCCTTTATCGCGGCCCAACTGTCGAACGCCATCAAGCTCGTGCTTTGTGATCCGAAAATGAATAGTCGCGCCGGAGAAATCTTGCTCGGCGGGCCGTGACTTATCGCCGGGTAACTCAAGGAACGGGGGAATGCCCTTTAGCTGTTCCGACCAATATTCAAGATCGGCAGCAAAATCGTTTTGCTGCTGCCACGCCACATAATCTGCATATCGAGTTTCCAACAGATTTGGAGCGAACTCAGATGACGCCACTTCGACATCTCCACTCGCATTCTTCCGTTCCCGAGAAACATCCTGGTAGGCATTGGTTAAATCGCGAACAAGAATCCCCAACGACCATCCATCCAAAAGAATATGATGAAAAGTCATCAACAAAACATGGTCGTCGGGAGCAATGCGAAGCAACACCGACTTCCACAAAGGTGCTTCGCTTAAACTTATCGGCTGCCGAACCAGGGCGTTCACTCTTCGCCGAAGTTCAACCTCTCGCTCAACCGGATCGAACTCCTGCAAATCCTGAAGTTCAATCACGATATTGCATTCATCAATTACTTTTGCAAACGGTTCACCTAGATCATCGTGGAACTCCATCCGCAAAACATCGTGGGCCGAAACAACATCCGTGAGGCTCTTTTGAAGTCGTTCGATAGATAATTCGCCGCGAATTCGAATAGCCGTCGGCACCGTATACAATGAACTTGCGGGCAACAGGCCAGCCATCATCCATTGTCGACGCTGAGCAGACGACAGTGGCAAACGCTGATTCTGGGCTAATGGAACTCGAGGAATTGGGCTCAGCAGATCACTTTTAGGAAAACCCGGAATCGCATTCACGAAATCTCTTAACGTCGGATTCTCAAAGAGTGCCCGCAACTCAACATCGACATCGAGTGACTCTCGCACGCGGCTAATCACACGCGTTGCGGCAAGCGAATGTCCGCCCAGCTCAAAAAAACTGTCGTGTACATCGACTCGATTGCGCCCCAGAATATTCGCCCAGATCTCAGCGACTAGTTCTTCTCTTGCAGACTGAAACGCCTCCTCTCTTTCGATTCCAGCCGCTGCCTCTTGCTGGCCAATCTCGAATTTCGCCAATGATTTTCGGTCAATTTTCCCATTTGGCGTGACAGGAAATTCATCCACATCGATAAATTGACTCGGAAGCATATAGCTCGGGAGGCTTGCTTTCAGATTCTTGCGGACTCGCCCCAGACGCAGCGATCGGTCCGACCCGAGCACTGGCTTCACGAATGCAACCAACTGATTTTCACCATCACCCCCAGGGCGAATCAACACGACGGATTGCGCGACCTCTGAGTCCAGTTCAATCGAGGATTCGATTTCGCCTAATTCAATCCGATAGCCACGAAGCTTGACCTGGTTGTCATCACGTTCGATGAAGTCCAAAAGCCCGTCTTTACGAACCCGAACTAGGTCGCCGGTCGCGTAAAGCCCGTTGACGAACCTCTCTTTCGTTCGATCTGGTTGCCCCCAATATCCTGGACTCAGACCATCGCCACCAATGTATAACTGTCCGATTGCCCCAATTGGAACTCGACGTCCACAACGATCCAAGATCTCAAAGGAGGTGTTTCCAATCGGCGGTCCAAGGGGCACCAAGTGCTGCCCCTTCGTCTCCTCAGTGACTCTCAGTGCACCCGACCAAACGGTTGTTTCGGTAGGTCCGTAAAGATTCCACAATTCATCACAATGTCGCAACAATCGTGATGCCAAACGCGAATCAAGCGCCTCTCCCCCACACAGGATTCGAGACAGCCGAATCCGATTTTCTTCTTCAACCTCCTCAAGCAGCAGACGCCATGTCCCAGGTGTTGCCTGCATAATTGTGACCGAGTGACGGTCGATCAATTTCCTAAGCTCATCACGATCCCTCGCTGCCGCGGCAGTCGCAAGAACAATCGTTGCGCCATTAATTAACGGCAAGAAGATCTCAAGCACCGCAATGTCAAATGAGATCGTCGTAACAGCCAGCAGCTTGTCATCACTGCGAATCCCCGGCTCACGCTTCATCGCTGACAAGAAATTAGACATATTTCGATGACTAATCGTGACTCCCTTTGGAGTCCCGGTACTACCGCTGGTATAGATAATGTAAGCCAGCCCCGGATCTTTTTTGTCGCGAATCGACCTTTTTACTGATAGATCATTCCGACATCCATCTAGCTGCTCCTTGCCCAATCGAATCATTGGCAGTTGGGACGCAGTTTCCCCTAAAAGACGCTCCACTTCGGACGGATCTAAATCAGTGACAATCGCGTCAACACGCGCATCCTCAACACAATATTGCAACCTGGAAGCAGGGAATTCCTTATCCAGCGGAACATACGCTCCACCTGACTTTAGTGTGCCGAGCAAACCAGCCACAAGCGCTGGCGAACGATCACATAATATTCCGACGCGCCATTCCGTTCCCCCAGCCGCTGCCGCGAGTTGACAAGCAATTTCGTCCGACCAATCGTTCAGCTGCGCGTACGACAGCTGCTGTTCAGCGCCACCCTCAGAAGCCATAAACTCAATCGCAATGGCATCTGGCGATTGTTCAGCCTGAAGCCGAAATTGTTCGTGAATGGGCTTCGCCGGGATTGGGATCCTGGGCCCTAGCCCCCATTCCTGGAGTTGCTCAATCTCATTGGTTGATAAAACACCAAGCTCACGCACCAGCGCCTGTGGATGATCGACGAGATGACCCAGCAAAAATTCAATTTGAGCTGCAATTCGCTGGATTGCTGAGTTCGCAAACTTGTCGCTTTCGTACCGAAATTCAACACGTAACTCCTCGCCAGGAATAATTACGACCACCAGTGGATAACTCGTCCGTTCATATCCATCGCGATCCACAAGTTGCAATGGCCCCGAGTCCGATTCCAGAATTTCTTCAATCGAGAGTGGATAGTTTTCGAAAACTAACAGGCTATCAAATAATGGCACCCCACTTGGCACTTGGGTGAACTCGTGCAGTTCCAGCAGGCCAACCGCACCAAAACGCTCTCGTTGCATTTGGTCCGACTGAATCTGATTCAGCCACTGAATGGCCGATTGGTCTGACTCGACCCCAACGCGGACGGGAACGGTATTGATGAAGAGACCAAGCGCCGTTTCGATATCATCCAATTCAATATTTCTGCCGGAAAGAGTCGCTCCAAACATCACGTCGTCATGACCACTGTACCGATGCAGTAGGATCGCCCACACGGCTTGCATGACGGTATTAAGTGTCAATCGATATTCAGTTGCAAAGGCCTGAATCCGCGAGGTCAGCTTCGAATTCATGTCCAGCGAATACTGTTCGTACCCGGACGTCGAGTCCGAACGGGACTCACCAATTTCACGAGCACACGCAAGCCCTTCACGCCAATGAGTTGGCTCATCAAATCCAGCAAGAACGTCTTGCCAATACTCTCTTTCCCCAACCACATCTCGACGTTCGTGCCATTCAACGAAGTCTCGATACCTAAAGGCGGCCCGGGAAGCACTTGCCCCTCCCCTTGGTGACGGATGAGTCTTGGAACCTTCGAAAGCCTTCAGACTTTTATATTCTTCGAGCACCTCGCGAATCATCAGGCCATTGCTCCAGCCATCCAGCAATAGATGGTGGTAGGTCCAGATAAAGCGATGCTGTTTTGGACCGAGCGAAAACAGTGCAAATCTCAATAACGGTCCGCAATCCAACTGAAATCCACGCTCGCGATCCCGCTGCAGAAACGCTTCAAAGTCAGCATCTTGATGTGCATCTGTAAGGCAATCCAATTGCCACTCAGGCTGAACAAGATCGTAAACCACTTGAACGGGTGTTTCGGTTTCCTCCCAGTGAAATTCTGACCGAAGAATTGAATGTCGATTGACAACATTATTCCAAGCGGATTGAAAAGCCTTCACATCTAACTGACCCTCGATTACGCACCATCGCTGTTCGACGTACACCCCAGTCGATGGCGAGTAAAGCGAATGAAAAAGCATCCCTTGCTGCAGCGGAGTCAGTGCATAAATATCTTGGACCGATGGCATTTCTTTATTTCCCCCGCGAATTAAGCTTTGCCATCAGCTTATCGATTCCTTGACCTGACTTCGTTCCCTCAGCCAACGAGGCCTTTGTCCCCACGGCATGCAATGAGTGAACTGCCGCAAGAAAACGATCGGCAAGACGTTCAATGGTGTCCCGCGAATACTGTGGAGTCCTGAAACGCCAGAGCAAATGGAGATCATGACCAGTTCTCCAGGCAATCAGTTCAAGCGAGTGCCAACGAGGATTCCGCGGACTGTTGAGATCGGGAATCGGCTCGGGAGCAAGCCCTGACGCAATTGAATTTGGAGGAATTCTAATTGTGCCGAGGTAATTGAACCCAATTTCGCCGAAGGGCTGCTCGAAAGCTGCATGCGTTCCGTTCGGGGTCGATGTGTCCTTCAAGCAGCTCTCGACATATTGAAACTGCGATTGAATACCGCTCGACGGCAATCGTATTTTTAGATTTCGCGGCAACGTAAACCAACCAACCGTGCGGGATAAATCAAGTTGGCCGCCTCCACTGTCGCGCCCATGCCGTTCCACCGTCAATCCTATTTTTTCCTGTCGCGTCATTTGACTAAAAGATTGCAAAAGGGCAGTCACAAGAATGCTTTCAGAAATCTCTTGGTTATCTCGCAATGCGAGCTTCATCTCAAAAGTACCAATATCTCCCCAGGTGCCGCTGCTGCTACGATCAGGACTGCCAACAACGGCAGGCTGACTTGTTCCCCAATTCGAAACGATCCAGTCCGCATAGCGACTAGTTTCCACAGGTAATTTCGGGGTGCGAGTATCGCCAATCTGTTGGTAAACATCATCCAGATCGCCAAGCACAACTGCCCAGGAGAGTCCGTCAACGATCAAGTGATGCGCTAAAAGCAGCAATCGATCGTCGTTATTCGGGCACTGAATCAAAACAGCACGAAACAAGGGCCCCTCACCAAGATCAAATCTTGTTTGATGTTCTGAGAGAGCGACCTTCATATCGGTATGAATATCGGTTGAATCCCTTAAATCAACCGTCTCCATCGACACAACTTCTTGAATGTTTTCAGAATACCACTGCCGCCAGTTGCCCTCAGAATCTCGCTCGAACCGCAGTCTGAACGCGCCGTGATGATCGTGTACGATCTGCAACGCATCTTTTAATCGTGCCTGATCGAGGTCGTGCAGACAAGACAAGAGAATGCCTTGGTTAAAGTGATGTGGATCGATGGGATCAAGATCAAAAAACGCCCGCTGCATCGGACTTAACGGAACGTCACCCTGCCAGCTTGGAGGCACAACGTCCGTTTGACTGCCTCCATACTCGGCTGCCAGTACCGCTTGAGCTGCAATCGTCTGGTGCTCGAACAATTGACGCGGTTCAAACCGGAGACCTGCGCGGCGTGCACCGGCCACAATTTGCATTGCAGTAATGGAATCCCCACCACGCTCGAAGAAATTATCCTCGACACCCAAATCTTCTTGATTCAACACGTTTTTCCAGATCGCCAAAAGCTTGACCTCAAGTTCACTCCGAGGCGGCACTGACTTCTTATTTGGTTCACGGCCGGCTGACGGAACTGGAAGCGCGCGGCGATCGACTTTCCCTTGAGCAGTAAGCGGAAGCGCGTCGAGCAGCTCGATCTGCCTGGGTATCATGTAATGCGGTAGTTCACGCTCGAGTATCGCAAATAGCTCTTCACGAGGGTCTCGTCCATCAACCGGCTGCACATAGGCGACCAATTGTGTGGCAACTGACCCGGCTTCACTAGATCCGACTCGGGCTGCCGGGGTGCCGCTGGAATCAGTGGCAATGACAACACAGTCGAGAACCGAGCCCTGTCGACGAATTACAGTTTCCACTTCGGAGGTCTCGATCCGATAACCACGAATCTGGACTTGATCATCATTACGACCAAGAAATTCCAAGAGGCCATCATCGCGATATCGAACCAGATCCCCCGTACGGTACAGGACATTAAAATCGGAATCCGGTCCGGGTTGATTAAAGGGATTCGGTACAAATCGCTCCGCACTAAGCGTTGGCTGATCGATGTAGCCGCGGGCTACACCTGCACCTCCGATGAAAAGTTCACCGGGTACACCGAGGGGGGTTGGCTGCATTGATTCGTCGAGAACATACAAAACGGTTCCCCAAATTGGGCGACCAATCGGCAAACCATGCGCGTCATGATGCTCTGGCCCGACACGCTGAACACAACATCCGACAACGGTTTCTGTGGGACCATACTCATTGAATACCTGAACGTCCGGATAATTTTCCATCCAGAACGCAACATGCTCAGCAGTCAACGCTTCACCGCCAACAACCAAGGCTGTTGGCAAACAATCAACTGCAAGATTTGTCGGTAGCATGGATGAAAGTGCAGACAAATGAGCAGGCGTGAGCTTAACAACACTTGGCCCCGTCTGAACGATCTCTGCCAGCTGTTCTAATTCGTTATCTTCGGACAACAGGTGGACCGTTTTGCCAACAACCAACGGCGCTAACAAGCTGGTGATAGTTGCATCGAAACCAATCGAAGTTTGAACCGGCGCCCCCCAGCCCTCATCAAATGGATACGTGGAGATGCACCATGCCAAATAGTTCATTAAGGAAGAGTGTCTGACGACAGCCCCTTTCGGCACACCAGTGGAGCCCGATGTAAAGATCACATAGGCATCAGATTCTGGTAATATCTCGTTCGGATTGGGAAGTCGCCCAACTTCTCCAGCAGCCGCTTCCTCCGGCTGATCAAACTTCCGATGAATTCCCTGCGGATCAACGAGAATCGTGCACCCAGCTTGACGCTGCATCAATTGGCTGCGTTCCGCCGGCTGCGACAAGTCGATTGGGAGATAGCAGACCCCTGCTTTCATCGCGCCGATGATGGTCGCAACAAGTTCGAAAGTACGAGGCAGTTGGATCGCTACCACATCACCTGCCTGAGCGCCCGCTTCCAGCAAGGATCGAGCGATCACCGTTGATCGAGCATCTAGCTCTCTGTACGTATACTCTTGATCTTCAAACCGAATCGCGACAGCTTCCGGCGATTCAAGAAAACGGTGCGTAAAGGCAACCGGAAACGTCACTGCTGACTCAGGCTTGGCTAATCTGTCTCGATTCCCAAGGCCGGAAAACCCTAAAATCTGCGATCGCTCATCATCGGAAATAAAACTGTATTCGCCAATTTTTTTCTCGGGATCTGCAACGATCTCAGTGAGTAGATGATGGAAATGCTCCATCATGCGTTCAATCTGTTTCCGTTGAAATATCGCTGACTTGAATTCCACAGCAAGGAGCAAGCCTTCGGCTCGATCGAACATATGCCACGTCAGATCGAATTTCGTTTCCGGTAGCTCGATGTGCTGTTGCGTCAATTTCAAGTCAGGAAAGGACACATCTGGCGCATCGGCATTTTGCACACGGTAATCCTGCCCTTGCAGCTGAAACATAATTTCAAAGAACGGATTGCCATGTATTCTCCGTTTGGGCGCACACGCATCAACGACATCCGAAAACGAAACATGCTGATACTGCAACGATTCGACAACCGTTGATTTCACTTGCTGGAGCCAATCGACGAATGTCGCCTGCGGATGCTCGCCAAATTTTGTCCGGAGGACCACGGTGTTCACAAAGAAACCGATCAGATCTGCAGATTCTACATGGCGGCGCCCCGCAACGGGCACACCTACCGCCAGATCATGCTGACCGGTGTAACGATAAAGCAGCAACTTGAATGCCGCCATCAACGTCATAAAAAGAGTTGCGCCCGAGGCTTGCCCGAGCTCTTTCAGAGAATCAGCGAGAGACGGTGAAAATGTCTGCAACGTCATTTCCGCTCGAAAATCTGCGACCCCGGAACGGGTCCGCCCCATCGGCAGCTCAATTGGTGAAATTCCCGAAAGATGACGTTTCCAGTACTGCAGCTGATCAGCATAATCTTCGGATTCACGCCAAACCTGGTCTGCCAGATGAATCGAATAGGCAATTTGGTCGAGACTGAATGCGGCATCTTGATCCGAAACATTTATCCCAGCATTTCTCTGACCAGCGTCGACAGAACGCCCAATCGCAGAACGGTAACCAGCGGCGAGGTCTTTTATCAGCACTCCACGCGACCATCCATCTGCGACAAGATGATGCAGCACGATGACCAGCACATGAGCGTCCCCTGAAATCCGTTGCAATTGGGCTCGGATCGGAAGCTCGCAACTCAGCTCAAATGGCTTTGCGACCACCGCTGCAGCCGTGGCTGCACACGAACCATTGCTCCCCACAGAAACAGGAATGAGTTCAGGCATCTTGGCGGGTAACAATTCCTGCCAAGGTCGCCCATCATCATCAGGAACGAAGATCGTTCGAAGCGCTGAATGGCGTTCCAAGAGTCGCTCAAAGGCGACATTCAGTGCCTTAACATCGAGTGGCCCTTCGAATCGCCAAGCGAAGGGAATGTGGTACGCCGACAATTTGGGATAGAGTTGATGCAACACCCAAACATGCGATTGCGAGGAGGTCAATGCAATCCGTGAAGGACGTGTATCCTTCGAGATCGACAACGACGCCTCGCCCGGTTCGTCGCGCAACCAACTCCCATCAATCCCTTGCGCCTCAAGTTGCGTGAGGAGCCGATCCCGCTGTTCCTGGGACAATAGAGCGACGCGTTTGCGAAGAGCCTCGAGTTGATCTGGGTTAATGGTCATCGTAACCGCATATTAGCAAGGGACGGAGTCGCTACTGGGTTTTCTCCATTAACTCCCTCAAGAATGGAAGGCTTGACATGACCGCGTCCTTGCTCTGCACAAAATCGACCAGGCAACAAAGTTCGTCGACTCCAGCGTCCGCAAATGCTCCGACGAGCGGTGAACAACTGTCAGGAGTCCCGATCAGAGAGCGTTGTTTAATAAAACCCTCGATGCCAAATTCGATCACCGCATCCAGGTCATCCTCGGAAAAGTCATCCATGCTGACGTCGAGCCCCATGCCCTTCGCCAGATTCTCAAGCAGCCCGTAGTGTGTTTTGAGATAATCTCCAAATGGAACTCGAATATCCTCCCTGACACGGTCCTCATTCGCACCGAGAAACGTGTGCACCATAAGTGATACCGTACCTGACTTTGGATCGTGACCATTTCGGGTCAACGACTCACGATACTTGGCGATATTCTTGGCTGTCTCCTCAAGCTGTCCACCCAGCAGAGACGTAAGGACATGGTATCCGCACCGGCCAGCTTCGACGAAGGACTCCGTCGATTGACAGGTAATCCAGATGGGCAATTCTGATTGCAACGGTCGTGGCAGCACTTGCACTGCAACGGTTCTCTCCGATGTGTCCTGAAATTCAACGGCTTCTCCACGCCAGAGCCGTCGTATCAGATCCAGGTTCTCCCACATCACCGTTCGCCGGCTGCCATGGGGATCACGTGAAAGAATAAACTCATCCATGGTCCAACCGGATGCGACGGAGAGTGCCGCGCGCCCCCCTGAAAGATTATCGACGACGGCCCAATCTTCGGCGACACGGACAGGATGATGCAGGGGTAGAACAACGCTTCCAGCACGAATTTGAATCCGCTCGGTAATACATGCCAACGCAGCGGAAATAACTGCTGGATTTGGATACAAACCACCAAACGCATGAAAATGCCGCTCCGGGGTCCAAATGGCAGTGAATCCATTTTGGTCACCGAATGCGGCACATTCTTTAAGAAGATCGTATCGATCAGACTGGACTGTCGCCCCATCACCGTCAAAAAAGAACAAACTAAACTTCATGATTTATCGACCGAGATTTGCTCCGCCGCTTTGAAGAATTGGATTCGCTGTTAGATGAACTATTTACTTTTGCTCTGCCTCAAGACTTCCCAGAAGATCCTCGACGATTGACACATCCTCAGCTTTCAAATCAGGCAGACACTCGACGACCACTTCCGAAATCCCAGCGACCGTTGGCGTTCCTTGCAAGATCGCTCGCATCGGCAGGTCCACATTGAACTGTTTGCGCAGCTTGGTAATCGCTTGAATTGCTAACAGCGAGTGTCCTCCCAAGGCAAAAAAGTCATCATGCAAACCGATCTTGGATATTCCCAACAAATCCCCCATCGCTTTGGCAACCGCTTTTTCGACGGGCGTCTGAGGTGCAACATATTCTGATGAAATATTCGGTCGCTGTCGCTCTATCGATTCGTCCTGGCAAACATCGGGCGCGGCCGCAGCCAAAACCCTAGGCATCAAAGGCCGCGGTGAAACGACGACTTGCGGCCCAATCGTGGCAGCAAGAATGCGTTTGGTCACCTCCCAAATTTCATCGACCTGGATGGCCTTTGCCATTAACTCCGAATCACCGAACGCCGATGCTTCCTCAAGCTGGCAGGCATCCCAATTAACACTCACAATCGGGAATTCAGCCGCTGACGCGCCACGTCGTTCCGAACAGGTAGAAGCTATTGTCGCAACTGCCGCATCGAGAAACGAGCTAGCTGCAGCGTAGGCCGCAAAACCTGGCCCGCCTACGATCGAAGAAAGGGAAGACTGCAAGACCGCGAAACTCGGTTGTGTCGTACCGAGGAGACGGTCTAGTGCAGCGACCGTTGATATTTTTCGATTTAATATTCGATCCTGAGCCAATTCATCGAGCTCACCGAGAGGACAGCTTGCTTCGCCTCCCATAACGCCACCATAGAACAAACCCTGAATGTCTGATTCTCCGATGCGGTCAAGTGCCGCCATCACGGCAGATTCAACGCTTGATGCATCGTTTAAATCAGCAACACAAAATACAAAATCCGTTGACTCACGACCTAATGCTTTGATCCGATGAATAAGCTGGCTTACCGGATGTCGATTACCGTGGGTCGCGAGCCAACTGTCCCATTCGTTGACGTCCGGTAAATCGCTCGGTCCCAACAAGATTACCTTTGCTGTCAGGTGAGTTCGGAGTGATTGCGCGTAGACCATATTTAAGCCATCCAAAAGATCCCCGACGACCAAATAGGTCGCACCTTCAGATAACAGGTCAGAATTCGATTTCGATAGCGGCACCGACGTGTATGACTGAACCCAGCGACGACGCTCACGCAAGGCAATCAAACGTTGAGCGGATTCTATCGGCTGCGATAATTCCGCTGCAACAGAGCCTTTAATTCGTGATCGTTTTTGAACCGAGGCAGGCAAATCAACCACGCGACACCGTAGCCCCGCAACCTCATGGGGCAGCGAGTTTAGCAATCCGACAAGCACGGATTGCTCATTGAGAATTTTCTCGTCGCCGGTTACGTCAACAAGGCCAGACGTAAGTACGGTTAGGTCTACCGTTTCCTGCGATGAACGATTGGCCAAGCTTTGTGCCAGACACACGAGTCGTTCGAACGCAATTATTGCGGACTGCGTCGGTGTCCATGGACAGACTAAACGAAGTGGTACCGCACCATGACGTGCTTCTAGCTCTTGCCAAAGTCGGACATAATCATCTTTGCAATCTGGATCGATCGTTATCGTTTCCTCGTCGGCAACCCAGGCAGCCCCGGCTTGCACGAGAATCGGCGAGGCGATCGAAAGAGGCGTGTCGACCAAGTCTAAATCACGGTATTCGCCAAAGATGACCGTCAACGGATCGGACATCTCCCGGCTTGGAATAAGTGGACGATTATGCCAGCTTGGAACATAACACCAATCCTCCACCTCTTCCCGTTTCTGATCCGATTCAGCGACATCGTCCAAGCTGTGGGAGCCGGCCTGATGCGCGGCCGGGACGAGATGAGGCGTGCGACTAAAGGGGTAGGTCGGCAACGGGACCCGATTACGAACTTCGCCGGAATTAATTTGATGCCATTGCAGAGGTACTCCCCTACACCAGAGTTCTGCCAGCCCATGCGTCAAGCATTCTTCGTCTGCACGATTTTCGTGCGGTCCAGGCAGGGTTGCGATTGAAATCGCGTCCGCTTTTTGCGTTTTCACTAGCCTTCCGAGCGTTTGACCAGGTCCGACCTCGAGAAAAACAGTGTTCGGTAGTTGCGTAAGCAAATCCATTCCGTCAGCAAAACGCACCGTGTGACGTAGGTGCTCGACCCAATAATCGGGATTCGTAGCTTGTTCCTGAGAGAGCCACTCGCCCGTGCGGTTTGATATCAGATTCAATCGAGGAGCATTCAACTCAATCCCCGAGAGACATTCATGCAGAGGGCCTAACGCCGGATCCATTAACGATGAGTGGAACGCATGAGATGTCTGAAGAAGCTGACAGGCTATATCCCGCTCTCGAAGCATGAGCTCGAAATTTCGTATCTCTGGCTTGGAACCCGCCACCACTGTTTGCAATCGACTATTCTGCACGGCAATTTCGAGATTGTCGGGCAATAACGATTTCACTTGCGCCTCGCCCTGCATCACGGCAAGCATTGAACCGGGCTCGCACCTTTGCATAACTTGGCCGCGAAATTGAACTAGTCTCAACGCATCAGATAGGGAAAAAACGCCTGCCAAACAGGCAGCAACGTATTCACCTAAACTATGCCCAATGAGTGCACTGGGTTGGATCCCAAAGCTAATCAAAAGGTCTGCAAGTGCATACTCGACGGCAAACATTGCCGGTTGCGTGTTGATGGTTGATTTGAGCTGTCCCTCCTTAGCGTTTGCACCGTTGGCACCCTCCGTGGTTGTTCCGTATACCAAGTCGAGCAGATCCAGGTTGGGGCCTAGAATATCTGCACACTCATTCATAGTATCGCGGAAACGTCGATAGGTCTGATAGAGCTCACGCGTCATTCCCGGGTACTGCGCGCCTTGCCCCGGAAACATGAAGGCCACGCTCACATTGCTCTCAGCTACGTACGTCTCGATGCCACCCTCGAGCATTTCAGCGAATTCCGTCAAGCTTCGAGAAACGATAGCAGAACGGTATTTCATGGCCCGGCGACCGATCTGCAAGGTATATGCCATATTGGCAAGGATATCATCGGTCGCTCCAGCGCTCGATGGTCGACTTGGCTGCTGATGCTGCAAATCCAGTTGACTTAGACCTCGAACGTGATCGACGATTTGCTCTTGCCGCTTATTCAGGGCCTCTGAATCCTTCGCCGACAAGGGGAGGACCTGCCATGACGAGCCTTCACGGGAATCCGATAGCCGATTGTGATTGACTTCGGGCGCTTCTTCAACGATGACATGGGCATTGGTGCCGCCCATTCCAAACGAGCTCACGCCGGCGCGACGTGGTTGGCCAGTCGATACCCAGTCGCTGAGGTGCGAATTGACGTAGAAAGGACGATTATCAAAGTCGATTTGGGGATTCGGCTTCTCGTAGTTGAGACTCGGAGGTAATTCCTTGTTCTGCAGTGAAAGCACAACCTTAATCAGACCGGCCACACCTGCGGCGGCATCAAGGTGGCCAAGATTGGTTTTTGCAGACCCGATCGCACAACGTTTGGATGCCGCGTCCAACGATCCCCCAATCGCTTTATCCAAGGCTGCAAATTCCACCGGATCGCCAAGCTCAGTCGCGGTGCCATGTGCTTCGACGTACGATAAGGTTGCCGGATCAATTCCGGCGGCTTTGATTGCCTGGGAAATAACCTCCGCTTGTCCATTCACGCTGGGCGCGAGCAAGCCAACCTTATCAGCACCGTCGTTGTTTGTAGCTGATCCGAGAATAACGGCCCGAATATCATCACCTTCATTAAGTGCCGTTGCCAATGGCTTCAAAACAACAACTCCGACTCCATTCCCAAAGACGGTTCCTCGTCCTGCTGCGTCGAACGCTCGACAAAGTCCATCAGGCGAGGCGATGTTGCCTTCTTCGTACAAATAACCGGCAGGCGTCGTGTGGGTGACGGTGACCCCACCTGCCAGCGCAAGATCACATTCCCCATCGATCAGACTTCGGCAGGCCGAGTGAATCGCGACGAGTGACGTGGAACATCCAGTCTGAATTCCGCAACTGGGACCACGCAAATCAAGATGATAGGAGACCCGTGTTGGCATAAGCCCCATCACATTGCCAACGACCGCCTGGACTTCCCCAATTGAATCACGTGTGGGGCGATGTGCCGATAGATTTACGATATAGCTGTTGAGCGCCGATCCACCAAAAACACCAATGCGACCGCCATATTGCTGGGCGTCGTAGCCGGCGTCTTCTAGTGCAGTCCACGCGTTTTCCAAAAAAACACGATGCTGAGGATCTAAAACATCAGCTTCGGCGGGAGAATAACCAAAAAACTTCGCGTCGAATTCACTCGGTCCAAGAAAAGTTGCGGCTCGTCTTACGTACTTTTTATCCTCGTAGACTTCCGGAGATATACCCGACTTCGCCAAATCGTTGAGCGATACTTCTCGAATTCCAGACTGTCCGGTCCGTAATAATTGCCAATATTCATTAGTGGATTCAGCCCCTGGAACGCGAGCTGCCATGCCGACGACCGCGATCCGATTATCTTCGGAGCGTTTCAGCTGTTCGATTTCGGCGCGCGCACGACGCAAAACGTCGAGAATACGTTCAGATTCATTATCACTCATATTGTCCGCTTAGGCGATGTAAAGCCGTTTTGGCATCACTCACAACGCATGAAGATCGCTATTCGATCGATTTCGCTGGCGTGATTTATTCTTTATTATATAGCGCAAACCTTTTCACCGTAAGACCTTGGAGTCAAAACCAACTCCCGTTAAAATCACTATTGAGAATCAGTCACAACAAGACCGATGGTAAAGGTTAGCCGCTAATTACAAGCTTCTCAACCGACAAGCTAGAATAAATCATCGTCATAGAATCCTATTGAAGTAAATCGTTGCGATGAAAATCTATCGTTGACATCGAGTCTTATCTAAGCACGAGATACAACCCTTTCAGGGGGTTTGCGATCGGATTATATCAGTCGTGGCAAAGAAACATAAATACTGAAATGCCCGAAGAACATCGATGAACCCCTCAAAATCGCAACTCACGGACCTACTCGTCGACCTTCGAAGGATTGGCGTTCGACTTTGGCTGGAGGGTGAATCGCTTCATTGCGATGCACCTAAGGGCATTTTTTCAAATGACTTAAGAGAAAAACTGATTGCCAACAAAGCGGAAGTCATCGCCCTTCTCAAAGCGACTAAACGCGCGCCATCCGCCGAATGGGACTCCGATTCAAAACTGCCTGAAGATATTCGGCCTTCGCACGAGCGACGCAGCCATTCAGCGATCCCGAAGAATATCCTACTTACAGGCGCAACCGGTTTTTTGGGGACCTATCTTTTACGAGAAGCATTGTGCCAAACCGAGGCACGCGTCCATTGTTTGGTCCGCCCCGCTTCGGTCACCCCAGCCGGGGCATCTTCGACCGATCTCGCCGCCAGCCAACCCAAACTTTCGGATCGTCTCCGATACGCTTTGGAACAGTTTGGACTCTGGCAGTCTTGTTTTGAGAATCGCATCATCGCAATTCCTGGCAACCTCCAAAGAGGGAAGTTAGGCATTAACGCATCAGATTACGACCAACTCACGAATTGCATCGACCTCGTGTTGCACAACGGCGCGGAAGTGCATCATGGAATGCCGTATTCGAACCTGAAGTCGACGAACGTTTTCGGCGTGCGTGAAGCAATCCGTGTGGCTTGCGATTCAGGGGCGGCGTTTCATTACGTATCATCACTGAGCGTTCTCCCACCGATTGCACTCGCAGGCCCCAAGCGATTCTTCGAAAATGATGGCCTGGAGAGCGTACCACCACCCTCAGGGGGATACGATTTAACGAAGTGGGTCGGAGAACATTTGGCAACTGAGGCAGCTAAGCGTGGTTTGGAGGTCACTATTTACCGTCCCGGACCGGTCACGGGAGACAGCCGAACCGGCCAGTCAAACCGTTCCGACTTCCTGTATCGACTGGTGAACGGTTTCGTACGTTCCGGCATGGCTCCCACGGGCGAACTCGTGATGGATGTTCTTCCGGTTGATTTCGCCGCCCAATCAATTGTTTGGCTTACAGTAAATGGCAAGAAACATCAGGATCCGGCATCAAATCCTGATTTAGATCGATTTCATCTTTTCCACCCGCACCCCAAATCTTCAGATGTTCTATTTAAAGCATGTGAAAATGCCGGGATTTCAATCTCTCGGGTGTCGCAGGAAGAATGGCGAAATCATCTCCGTCAACTCGCTGCCGCAGGTCAAACCGACCACCCGCTTTATTCGTTAGTCCCATTTTTCTCTACGCCATCCGCAACATCGGAAAACCAACAACTTCCAAAAATGCTTCCGTATGATGCGAGCCGAGCCAAATTTGCACTGAGTCACGCTCCGTTCTCTGCCCCAGATTTAACCGAGGAATTGTTCAGGGTCTACATCGATGCAATGTTGGCAAGTGATCTAGAGGCGGCAGCGGGAGGGGATCACAATGAGTGAGAACCAGGACTGCTACGACCGGTGGGCGGAATTATACAATCGCACAATGGGACCGTCTTACTATTCCCCGCAGATGGATTTATTGAGACGAGCCTTGTTGCCTGGCCTGCAGCAAAATGCGGAAATCCTCGACCTATGTTGTGGAACTGGGCAACTCATCAAACCACTGGTTGAGCAGGGATACGAAGTAACGGGCTTAGACCTATCAGAAAAGATGCTGGCCGTGGCTCGCACAAATGCTCCGGGTGCAAGATTCGTTCATTCCGATGTGCGTAGCTATCGAGAGGAGAATCGTTTTGATGCAATTTTTTCAACGAGTGCGTCGTTAAATCATCTTTCCACCATCGACGATTTACGGAAGGTGTTTGACAACGCAGTGGCCTCTTTGCGACGTCCAGGAAGATTCGTTTTTGATCTTAATCATCCGGGACAACTCGCAAAGTGGTGGCAAGGACGCCCCACCGAAGGCGAGATCACGCCAGGATGCGCCTGGATGGTAACGCCTCGATACGCAACAAAAGAACAAAGCGGTGCATTCCGTGTGACCATGTTTTACCAACCCGACAGGTTGTCCGTTACACAACGATTTGCCGCATATATAAGACGCCCTGTATACGGCCTCATGAGCCGACGAAGATTCGTCGGTCTCCGTTTAAAGATGATTCAAAACTTCAATCGATTCGAACCGACCTGGACGCGCGAAGACGTCGATTTCCCTGTCGTAGGCCACGACCTTACAGCTGTCCGATCGGTACTTTCGAGTGTCGGTTTTGATGAGATAAGAATGGAAACGATCGACGGTGATCCAAATATCGACGACGATCACTCCGCCCACTTCATTTGCGAAAAGGTGGGTTAATGGAAACGCGCACGCACAACGTGACCGAATCGACGAAACATCTTCCATTGACTTTTGAGTCATTCGTCAATTCCTATCAAAAACGAACCCAGCTTTCCAAAGAACACTCCGAGAAAGTTGCGCCTTTCCTCGCCGATAAAAGTTCAATCGTGGCGAACCGGAACGAATTGACGCGCGACCTTGCCTATCCAATCGTCGTGCAACGAGCGAAAGGCTCAAGAGTTTGGGACATTGATGGCAATGAGTACGTAGATGTGCTACAAGGCCTAGGCACGAATCTATTTGGACACAATCCCGAATTCATCCAGACTGCGATCGCCGATCGTTTACAGGCAGGTTTTCCGATTGGTGTTCAAACGGAACTTGCTGGCCAAGTCGCACAACAACTGGTTGATGTTACGGGTATGCCTCGTGTTTGTTTCAGTAACACTGGCACTGAAGCGATCATGACGGCGATTCGCGTCGCTCGAGCACATACTCGTCGCCAGAAAATTGTTATCTTCAGCAATTCTTACCACGGGCATACCGACTCCGTTTTGATGCGTGCACCGATTACCGAATATGTGCGTCGAAAAGTAGTAAACTGGTTACCGAAGTTGCGTTTTAACGCACCGCTACTTTCACTTCTGAATGCTAGTCAACGGGGACAGGCGGTACCAGCATCCCCTGGTATTCCCAAGTCAGTCGCAAAAGACGTGGTCGTTTTACAATACGGCAGCGATGCATCACTAAATTGGATCAAGAAAAAGGGGCGTGACATAGCCGCAGTGCTCGTGGAACCGGTCCAGAGTCGAAGTCCAGAATTGCAGCCGGGCGAGTTCCTTGTCGCATTACGCGAGGCGACACGCGAATGCGGTGCTTTGCTTATTTTTGACGAGATGGTAACCGGCTTTCGCATCCACCCCGGAGGCGCTCAAGCCTATTTCAAGATTGACGCTGATCTCGTCACCTATAGCAAGATCGTGGGAGGAGGCTTGCCCTTGTCGGTCATCGCCGGACGTGAAGCTCCGATGCAATATTTGGGAGCGAGCAAAACGATCCAATCCAATCGAACCGTTTTTTTTGCCGGTACGTTTTGCAAGCACCCCCTGTCACTGGTCGCTGCCCAAGCTGTGCTTGCCAAACTGATTCTTGAAGGACCGGACCTTCAGGCAAAGCTCAATCGACGTACCGAGACATTAGTGGGTCAGTTGAATGAGCAGGCGAGTTCTTTCAACCTTCCCGTGCGTTACACGCATTTTGGATCGTTTTTCTCAATCGCCGTCAGCGAAAGCGGATTGACACCAGAAGATTATGCGTGGCTCTCCTATTTCCTCATTCACCACGGTATTTTCATGAGAGGTGGCGATCGAGGCGGCTTTTTGTCGACCGAACACTCCGATGCTGATCTGGCTGCCATTCTTCAGGTTTTTGCGAATGGACTGGAATATCTACAACGTATTCGCACCACCGAAAATGACACCAAGAGCAAAAAAGCCCATTAACAGGAGATTGAAATGTCAGATACCAGTGAAGAAACCTATCTCGTTGTTACCAGCGAAGAGGGCCGTTATTCGATTTGGCCCGAATACAAAGATATCCCATGGGGGTGGAGAGCTGAGGGCACGAAGGGCACCAAACAAGCATGCCTTGACCATATCGAAAAAGTTTGGACGGACATGCGTCCGCTAAGTCTTCAACGACACATGGATGGCGAATCGCAGCAATAACGTCGGACGAAACGATCGAATGAATTCGAATACTCTAGACACCATGAAGCTCGTTGCGCCTTGGGACTTGCCCGTCAACCTTCCGCTTTCGGTCGATGAACGGCAGAAGGTAAAAACGGCAATTTGCCTATTCAAGTCAGCCTTAGAAACCGAGGATGTCGTTTCAGCATTAAAAATAGTGAATGAATTACTGGCAACTGTCGACGACCCAACAACCCAACCCTGCACTAAACCGAGTGGGAAACAACTGCTGAATCCTAAAGAGGTTGCAGTTTACGACCAATATTTTGGCGTCAAACATGTCACGTCCTCATTTCCCCCAATGACATTGATACGCAGCTTAGCCGAGTCGTGCCGTGCGTTTTTTATGATTCGTCTTCAACATCGACAACTTGATCCCCATCAGGTTGAACTGCAGCAAGCAGGCTATTTATCCCACGCGAATCTTCTCGAGCGAGTCTTCAACTTGGAGGAGACTGAGTGAACGTCCTCATACCAGCCATCGAGGTGTGGCAGCAATTCCATTGGGCATTTTTTGTGAATACCCAAGGCCTGATCATATCGCTCGGTCGATTTGAAGTTGCCTTGGAGAAGAATGAGCTCACCGCCGCGGAGAAGGAGCTCGACGCTGCTTCGACTCTACTCCTTGCGTCCGCAGCTTCGATGGAATTAGCAGGCTCCTTCACTCGCCGCGAGTATGAAGAGGAAGTCCGACCGTCGATGTTGCCGCCCCATGTGTCACTCGACAATTTCAGCGGACTCATGTCATGGGATCATGCAACGCTGATCGCGATTTGGAGGCGGCTTCAATCCAAATTCGCAAACATCCCAGATGAACTACGCCGGTCGCATGAGGCGTTCAACACGGCATATGGTCGCCTTGCTTCATCGCATCGACAGGTATGCAAACAATTTGGAGGAGACGAAGGCGGTAGCATTCGACACGAAAGCGAGATTGCCGTCGACGTACTCGACCGTTTTACAAAAAGCCGTCGCAATCTCCTCTGCCCCAACTCGCGAGGCGGCTGTCCGTTTCCGCACAAACACAAACCACGATGACCCCTTTAGGTTTCGCAGACAATCGGATCGCCTTCAGCAACGAACGCGAACGGTCAACAACCTCACCAAGTGGCTTAAAACGCAATTTAATCGGCAACACATGATCGAATGGGATTAGACCAAGCATCATCGATCCAAGACGTTTACCCGCTTACCCCTGCGCAGCAAGGGATCTTGTTTCACAGCCTGCTGGATCGCGAGTCCGGTGTTTACGTCTGCCAAGTGACTTTTCAACTGATCGGTGAACTCGACCGAGATGCCTTTCGCACTGCGTGGAAAACCCTTGTTCAACAATACGACGTCTTACGCACAGCGTTCGCCTGGAAGAATGTTGAAACACCTCTCCAAGTGGTGGGAACCGACTCCGAGGTGCCGATCCAGTGGATCGACAATATGCCGCAGGTATCCTTGAGTCGTACACAAAGCTTCGCTGAAGAAGACCGTCAGCGCGGCTTTGACCTATCTGCCGCGCCCCTCACGCGGATTGCCGTCATCCGCGAGGGTGAGCATCAACACCGCGTCATCTGGACCTATCACCACCTCATCCTCGACGGCTGGTCACTCCCCATCTTAATGCGAGAGTGGATCCTTGCTTACAAGAACAGTAAGGCGCAGATTTACCCGCCGGTGAAACCAGCGGCACCGTACCGCGACTATATCTCGTGGCTCGAAGAGCGTGACGAAGAAAGTGCAATCGATTACTGGAGAGACTATCTCCAGGGATTCGCGATGCCCTCGCATTTGGCCAACACCGCTCGCATCTCTGACTCGCAGAGCTTAGATCCTGATCAAACGGAAGAACATCAGAAGACCGTCGTCATTCAGAGTGTCAAGCTCGCCTCCGAAACCACTCGAAAACTCAACGAAATTGCACGCCGCGAACGTGTGACCATGAGCACGCTTGTCCAGAGCGCCTGGGCATGTGTCCTTTCAAGATACACGAATCGCGACGACGTTATGTTTGGGCTGGCACGATCAGGTAGACCGCCCACACTGCAGCAGATCGATTCGCGTGTCGGAATGTTTGTAAACACGCTTCCACTTCGCATCAAAGTGCGTGACGAGAGTAAGGTGTTCCCTTGGCTGAGAGAAAACCAGGCTGAACTGATCAATCAACAGTCACGCGAATTTATCCCGTTGACAAAAGTTCACGGCGTTAGTGAGATACCTTCGAATCTGGCACTCTTTGACAGCGTTGTCGTCTTCGAAAACTACCCGGCCATCGCCCCCCCTGCAGGAATGGATGACCTCGCGATCAGGAACGTCCAAGTTGCAGAACAGACAAACTACCCGCTCAGTCTGTATGCGGTGGCATCCGAACAGATCGAATTGCGGCTTCTCATCTCGCCAAACTTATTATCGGAAGAAGAAGGATCGCAATATCTTTCAGAAATGATTGCTGTTTTGTCACGAATGGGAGACTGTTCTCCCCACGATTGTGTTGGAACACTGATAACCCCAATCCTGCCGTTCCCGGAGCACATCGGTGACTCGATCGATCTCGGCAGTCTCCGAAGACTCGAATCCCTGCTGGACGAGCACGCTCAAAAACAACCGCAAAAGGTCGCACTTCGCTTTCGTGACGAAACGATGTCTTATGCCACACTGGTTGACCGGAGTGATCGGTTTGCAGAAATCTTAAAACAAAGCGGAGTCAAGCGAGGACAACCCGTCGGAATCTTCGTAGGTCGTTCCTGTGAGATGGTGATCGCTCTGCTAGGAATCATGAAATCCGGTGCTCACTTCGTCCCCCTCGATCCAACTCACCCACAGCCCCGAATCCAAGCAATCATCAATGAGTCGGGAGTCAACGTTGTTATAACGCAGTCTAAGACGTCTTCTCTGATCGACTCAAGCAACGCAACGCTCATCGAAATTGACCAGTACGACCTTTCGAAAGTCGACATCGCAGCAGCTTGCGCTCAGAAGTTTCCTCAGTCAAAACAAGCCGGTTCTGCTTCTAATCCTCTCTCAGATACCGCCTATTTGATCTATACGAGTGGCACGACAGGTCACCCGAAAGGGGTGCCTATTTCGCATGCGAGTCTTGCCAATCTGCTGCGGTCGATAGCGGTAGCGGTTCATTTTGAAAGTCGTCACAAACTCTTGGCTGTCACCACGCTGGCATTCGATATAGCGATCTTAGAGTTATTAATGCCGCTCAGCGTCGGCGGTACCGTTGTGATCGCGGATGAAGAGACGGCGCGTGACGGTGAGAGGATCGTTCGCATCCTGGAGGATCTGAAGGTCGATGCAATGCAGGCGACACCCGCAACGTGGCGTATGTGCAGTGCAGCCGGACTCGCGGCAAGTCTAGCAACTGCCGGTCCCACAGCAAGCGCGAGGCCATTTACGGCTATTTGCGGCGGCGAAGCGCTCGACATAGATCTCGCGAAACGATTACTAGATACTGGTAGCCAAGTTTGGAACGTCTACGGCCCCACCGAAACTACGATTTGGTCTGGAGCCTTGCAGCTATCAAAGGATGTTCTTGCCGACGGTCACGTTCCCATTGGTGGACCTCTGGCGAATACATCTTTTCATGTGCTCGACCAACAACAACGTCCTCTTCCCATCGGGGTAGACGGTGAACTTTGGATTGGTGGCGTTGGCTTGAGCTCCGGTTACGACAAGAACCTTGAAGCTACGCAGCAACAGTTTGTAAACCTCTCGATTCCAGTTCGAATCGACTCGCAAGATAACGTAACTTTTGAAAACCGACGGCTTTATCGAACGGGTGATCGCGTCAGGCTACGTCCCGACGGCAACCTTGAGTTTTTAGGGCGCACAGACGACCAAATAAAGCTCCGTGGTTACCGAATCGAACTTGGCGAAATTGAAACCGTCCTTCAAACTCATCGAGATATCGAAGAGGCCGTAGTTCTTGTCGAGAACCAAGGCGAACCCAACGCCCGTCTGGTTGCTGCGATTGTGACGTCTAGTTCTCCCGACAATTCAATAGATAATTTAGAAGAAGCGCTCACTAAATTAGTTCGAGATCATTTGCCTTCCTATATGTGGCCGGCTGCGTACGTCCAGTTGGATGAACTCCCTCTATCACCGAATCGGAAGGTAGATCGCCAGCGCACACTGAAACATGCATCGAGAGCTCTGCAGATCAGATTGGAGCAGAGTGACAACTCGCCATCAGAGTCTTCCGAAATCAATGTATTGCCCCGTACCCAATTGGAACAGAGCTTGTGTTTAATCTGGACGGAACTTCTCCAGATTAAACAAGTGTGTATCACAGACAACTTCTTCGAAATGGGAGGCCACTCGCTATTGCTGCTGAGGGCCCAAGACCTTGTCCGTGAACGTCTAGGATACACCCTTCCGCTCGTCGATTTTTTTCGTTACCCCACCATTCAATCTTTGGCAAATCACCTACGGGATGAAGAAACGCATCCGAGTGCAAGCGACCGTACCGTAGCGATTCAGGCCGGGAACGAACGGCTCAAGAAAATGCAGCGACAATCGTCATGAATAGCTCAACTTCGATACGCACCGGACTCGAGATTGCCGTGATCGGAATGGCTGGCCGGTTTCCCGGTGCGCCATCGATTGAGGACTACTGGCAGAACCTGAAGAGCGGTCGAGAGTCTCTTGTGGAGCTCAGTGACGACCACCTGCGCCGACAGGGTGTATCCGAAGCCGAACTCCGAAACCCAAATTTCATACGAGTTGGTGGACTTCTCGACGATTGGGACAGCTTTGACGCCACATTATTCGGATACAGCCCTCGAGAAGCGGAGATCCTTGATCCGCAACATCGTCTGTTTCTTGAATGTGCGTGGGCTGCCCTCGAGGCGTCTGGATATGCCTCCAATCGGTACCTTAGGCCAATCGGGGTCTTCGGCGGGGCCGGGATGAACGGCTATTTGCTCAATCTGTATAGCAACTCAGAAATCCGAAATTCGATCAGCCCCTATGAATTATTCGTCGGCAACGACAAGGACTTCTTAACGACACGTGTCTCGTATAAGCTCAACCTTACGGGACCAAGCGTTACGGTTCAGACTGCGTGTTCATCATCTCTGGTTGCAGTTCACATGGCGAGTCAGTCACTTCTCGCTGGTGAATGTGACATGGCGCTCGCGGGAGGAGTTGCTGTTTCAAAATTACGGGGCTACCTTCCACAGCAAGGCAATATCTACGCGCACGATGGCCACTGCCGTGCTTTTGACCGGGATGCAACGGGAACCGTTGCTGGCAATGGAGTTGGGCTCGTTGCCTTGAAACGTCTCGAGGATGCGATCCACGATGGAGATTCCATCGAAGCCGTCATTCGAGGCTCTGCGGTCACCAATGACGGTGCCCAGAAGGTCAGTTACACTGCGCCCCAAGTCGAGAGTCAGGCGGCGGCCATTCGACAGGCGTTGGCACGAGCAGAGGTGACTGCGGATACGGTGAACTACATTGAAGCTCATGGCACAGGCACTCAAATGGGCGATCCGATTGAAATCGCTGCGTTAACGCAGGCGTTTCGAGAGCAGACTGACCGCCGCCAGTATTGTCGAATCGGATCCGTCAAAACAAACATTGGCCATCTCGATGCGGCTGCAGGGATCGCCAGTCTGATCAAGACCGTTCTCGCTTTGAAGCATCGGCAAATTCCGCCCAGCCTTAACTTCACTGCGCCTAATCCGCAAATCGACTTCCAGGCTTCTCCATTCATAGTGAATGCGGAATTAACGCAATGGGCTCCAGAAAAGACGCTCCGACGCGCCGGCGTGAGCTCGTTTGGGATCGGTGGTACCAATGCCCACTTAATTCTCGAGGAGTACCGGGACACCAATACTCCTGAGCCGACTAAAACCAACGAACTGGACCGCTTGCTCGAAGGGGAACCGAACGATTCCCTCCGTTCCGATGACCAGCTCGTCATGCTCCCCTTGTCAGCACAAAATCGGGAGGCCTTGTCACAAAGAAAAAAACAACTTGCAGATTTCCTCAGAGAACATCCTACGACAAACCTTCGCGACGTCGCGTTTACACTCCACGAAGGCCGCCAGCCGCTGCCCTATCGACTTGCGATCCACACACAAAATACTTCGTCGGCCATCCAGCAGCTATCCGATGCAAAGCTACCCGAAAATCCAGCTGACCATCCATCGACCGTCTTTCTCTTACCGGGACAGGGAAGCCACTCCCAGGCAATAGCTGATCTCTATCAAGATGAGCCAACCTTCCAACATGCGTTTGAGGAATGCAAACGCATGCCGGTGCTTGCCGAAACATCAGCAAATGGACCGATTCAGCGCGACTGCCTCGACTTATTCTGCAATCAATACTCGTTGGCCCAAGTCCTCAAGTCATACGGCGTTGTACCAACCGCAATGCTCGGCCACAGTTTTGGCGAAATCGTTGCGGCTTGCCTGGCCGAAGTTTTTTCGCTTGATGATGCATTACGTTTCGTTTCGCTACGGGCGAGGTTGATGGATAACTTGCCACCGGGCGCGATGACGGTTGCTCAAATCTCTGCCGATCAAGCATCCGCCTTCTGCCGTAATGATGTATCGCTCGCTGCGGTGAATTCTGAAAACCTCATTACGGTAACGGGTCCCCTAACTCAAATTGAACGAACTGAAACTCAATTCGCCGCTAAAAACATTGCGTTCCAACGGCTGTCCTGTCACCGAGCATTTCATTCGAAGATGACAGAATCGATCGCGGAAGAAGTGACCGAAGCGTTATCCCATTTTGAACTTAAGGAACCGAAGATCCCGTTCATCTCCTGTGTAACCGGAACCTGGATCTCACCAGAGGAAGCCACGAGTGCGGAGTACTGGGGCCGTCAACTACGTCAACCCGTGCAATTCGCCTCAGGCGTCAAGACGACAAGCGACCTCCATCGCCCGCTCTACATCCAGCTTGGTTCTGGCAAGACGCTGACAAGCCTCGTCCATGACTGGTCAGTAGCTTTTGACCCGTCAAAATCAGAGACAAATGATTCAGGTGGGACCAACCGAAAACGACGATCGACTCGCGTTACCCTCGACGTTGTTGCACAACTCTGGAGTCGTGGCGTAAATATCGAATGGCCGAAAACTCAAACGGATGAATCTCCGCCCAAACGAGTTTCGCTGCCAACCTACCCTTTCCAACGTCAAAGATTCTGGGTCGCTCCTGATAATATCCTAACAACGAGCAATTCTGAAACACCGCAACTATCGAATGGAGTTCACCAGTGGGTCTATCAACCGATTTGGCGAAGACGATCGACTCCCACCAATCCGGTTGCAAAGACTGAGCGAAGTCGCTGGCTAATCTTCACCGCCGAAGGCTTACAAAGCAGCGAATTAGCCAAACTCATCGAACGATCTGGAAATGACGTCTTTCAGGTTCGCCCCGGAGAACGTTACGAGCAAACCGGATTCCGCCAATTCACGATTAGGTTTGGAAACGGCGATGACATGGCGACATTATTTGCCGATCTCCGCGAACGCGATTCCATACCAGACCATATCGTCTACGATTCGATGACTCATTCAGGGGATCACCCTAGAGCCCCGGAGGCCGCAAAACAGGAGGGCGACATCAACGCCCCACCCAACAGTTCGACTGGTGCACCCGACGGACTGCTTGAACTTCTCTTACAAATCGCAGACCTTGAGCAACCCATACAATTATCCATCCTGACGACGGAATCTGAAGATGTGATAGGAACGGAATCCATCTGCGAGCAGAGTGCGGCGTGGAAGGGGATCGCGTTGGTTGCCGCACAAGAGCACCCGCAGCTGGGATGCCGAATCATCGATCTCAAAATGGCAACGGACTCAACCCCTCAATGTTCGGAAACGCTCTGGAATGAATTATGCCATCCGGCACGTAATGGCGTTGTCGCGCATCGAGGTCGCTACCGTTGGGAGTTCGATTACGAGGCGATGGGTACGTCGACTGATCGTACGCCACCGACCTCTGCGGGGACCTACTTCCTCGTTGGTGATGTTTCATCCGAAGTGGGACGGGCATGGGCCAATTCAATTCTGAACGAATCAGACACGACGCTGGCCGTGATACATACAGACCCGGAAGCAGCGGAACGTTACGAAAATGCCTTCCAGGGAACGTGGCATAATGAACGAATCATTCAGCTCAACTCAACATCCTCAGAGACACTCGAGAAAACACTTGAAGGTGCGACCGAACAACTTGGGACCCCTACTGGAATATTCATCTGCGGTCCAACTGCCAACCCAAAGTCGGCCGCGCCGCTTACATTGCTTGACGAAAACCACTGGACCTACAACTCCCAATCACGAATTGATGTGGCCCGCGCAGTAGCTCGCTTCGCAAGCGAACGGCGTATCCATTTTATTTGCGTCCAATCATCCATGTCGGCAGTCCTGGGGGGCATCGGCTTGGCCGCATATTCCGCGTCAAACCTTACACTTGAAGCCTTTGTTACGAACCAAACCCGAAATA
Source organism: Planctomycetaceae bacterium (assembly GCA_002723275.1). Taxonomy (GTDB): domain Bacteria; phylum Planctomycetota; class Planctomycetia; order Pirellulales; family Pirellulaceae. The sequence continues at coordinate 26,727 of PBNZ01000024.1, read as the reverse complement.
GTCAAACATCCTGGTACTCAATCTGCTGGGATGCCATTCATACGAATACCGAGGGAAGCACAACGGAAGACCAGTCGGTTCGTTTACCAAACCAAGAGTTGGCTTTACAGCCAGAAGAAGTATGGGATGTCACAAAATATATTCTCTCGTGCAGCCCCGGGACACCGTTCGTGGTATCACGCATTCCTCTGGAAATCAGATTAAAAGAGTGGGTACAGCCAACGTGGCTTGGCAAAGCCCTTAACGGTCATACGAGTGGTCGCCGGGACTTAACCGAACGGCCAGAGTTAAGCAATGAATTCGTTGCACCTCGCAATGAAGCAGAAAAACAAGTAACCGAAATCTGGGAAGAAATGCTCAAAATCCAGGGCATCGGAATACACGACAATTTCTTTGCGTTAGGCGGACATTCCCTGCTTGCCATTCAGATCATTGGGCGACTGCGCGACACCTTCAACGTCGACTTGGAGATACGTCATCTCATCGCTGACAACCCAACGCCCGAAACCGTTGCAAGCCAGATCGCCGAGACTCTGCGCGCACAATCAGACGACCATCAAGTGGCTGATCTCGTCGCGGAGATTGAATCAATGTCCGACGAGGACGTCCAATCCGAATTGCGAACAAATCGATAGACCCAGATGCACATGAAAGACCTGCAGGAACAACTCGCGCGACTAACGCCGGACCAACGGGCCCTTCTGGAGCAACGACTCCGAGAGAAAGGCCTAACACTTCCGTCCCGCAATGAAATTGTTCCACGTTCTCCAGGGCAACCATCTCGGCTCTCGTTTGCCCAACAAAGACTTTGGTTTATCCAACGATTCGATAGCGGCAATACAGCCTACAATATTGCCGCAGCCATACGTCTCACCGGCGCACTTGACGCTGAAAAACTCACACTGTCCCTCAACGAAATCATTAATCGTCACGAATCGCTGCGAACAGGTTTTCTCCAGGATGAAGCCGGCGATCCGTATCAAGCGGTGCGACCGCCGGGGTATTTTGAAGTCCCTCAACGCGACCTGTCAGGAAAACAGGACGTCGAGGCAGCGGCACGGAATCACCTTAGCACCCTGGCTCGTCACCCCTTTGATTTAGTCGATCCACCTCTCCGAATTCAACTCCTGAAGCTTTCAGAAGATCAGCATATACTGTCACTGATCACACACCACATCGTATGCGACCGAATATCAGTTTCTGTATTTCTGAAGGAACTTGTCTCACTTTATGAAGGCAAAAGCCTTAATCCGATGTCCATTCAGTATGCCGACTGGGCTGAATGGCAACGAAATCAACTCCAAGGCGAACAGCTCACCAAACAGCTCGACTACTGGAGAACCAGGCTTGCCAATCCGCTGCCTATCCTTGAGCTTCCCACGACTGATATTCCGTCGCCCGGCGACCAAATTGCTCGAAAAACACCGCTTCGCATTGATCGTGAATTATCGCAACGGATTAAACGTCTCGCTGGTGAATGCCACGTCAGCCTGTTCACCTTCCTGTTAGCGACCTTCAAGTTATTTCTCCATCGATATAGCGGCCAACACGATCTAGTCGTTGGCAGTGAAGTCGCGAACCGCGAGCACCCCGAAACAATTAGGATGATCGGCCTGCTGGTAAACACGCTTGTCTTCAGGACAGACATCGACGGAGCCGCGAACTTTGAGGAAATGCTCAAACGGGTACACAACACAGTGGTCGGCGGACTCGAGCACCAGGACCTACCTTTTGAAAAACTTGTTGAAGAACTCAACCCTACACGTGACACCGATCAGTTATCACCACTTTTTCAAGTCAAATTCGATCTCCAACCGATCAGTGCAGCCCCACTAACTGAAATGTCTGGGGTCCGTCTGGAACGATTCGCAATCGAGGACACTCAATCAAAATATGCTTTGCGATTCAATCTGCAAGACACCGATGATGGCATTCAAGGGCAGGTTGAGTATAGCCGTGGCTTCTTTGCTGACACAACCATTGCTAATATGATCCGGCACTACACGAACATCCTTGCAGCAGTCAGCCAAAACATCTCTCGTCCGATCTCAACATACGATGTGATCGACGAGACAGAACGTCAAGAAATCCTCGCCTTTTCCCGGGGGCCCACCGAAGCCATCTCATCCACGACAATTCATGAGATGATTTCTGAACAGGCACTGCAGACCCCAGATGCGTGCGCCATTCTCGATCATGGAACCAGCCATTCGTACCGCGCCCTGGAACAGCATTCAGATTTGATCGCATCAAGATTGCGAGACGCGGGAGTCCAGGCGAGAACACTCGTTGGCGTCGAGATGAGAAAGTCGTTCGATCTCGTTGCAACGATGATTGCAGCCTGGAAAATTGGGGCGGCCTACGTACCGCTTGATCCAAACTACCCTGAAGAGAGAAAAACGTTCATCCTAGCCGACGCCGGAATCAGAGTCGTGTGCGATGACGAGGGCATCCAGTCACTGCCTGAATCCGAGCCACCGCCAGACCGAAATAAGGGGAACCGTACGGCGGACGATGATGGCCACACCGTGGCGTATCTGATCTATACGTCGGGATCGACCGGGCATCCAAAAGGTGTTGCAATCGAGCACCGGAACGTCACAACGATGATCCACTGGGCTCGCAGCCAATATGACGCAACAGATCTATCAGGCGTGCTAGCCTCAACTTCGATATGCTTTGATCTCTCGATTTTTGAACTATTTGTGCCGTTGGCCTGCGGTGGATCCGTGGTCCTGGCCGAGAACCTTTTCGAACTAGACCGGCTTCCACAGCGGGAGCAGGTCACCCTCATCAATACCGTACCGAGTGTGTTGCGAGAATATCTTAAGGACAATTCACTCCCCCCGTCGGTCACCACCGTCAATCTGGCAGGAGAGGCCTTATCCCGCGAACTCGTTAGCACTCTACAAGATACAAACATCAAGCAACTCTACAACTTGTACGGACCGTCTGAAGACACCACCTACTCCACCGTTGCCCGGCTTGACCGAAACCACTTTGATGTGTCCCGTGACCGCGTCCATATTGGGAAACCCATTTGGAACACAACGAGCTATATCCTGGACGAGCACCAACGCCTGCAACCGATAGGCGTCGCGGGCGAATTGTACCTGGGCGGTGATGGTCTCGCGCTCGGCTACATCAATCGAGACGAACTTACGGAATCCTGTTTTGTCGAAAATCCAATCGAAACTTCCCCCGCTCGGCTCTACCGAACCGGTGATCGAGTCCGACTCAGGCAGGACGGAAACCTAGATTTCCTTGGCCGCAAAGACAATCAATTTAAAATCAGAGGCTACCGAATTGAAGCCGGAGAAATTGAAGCTATCCTGCGCGAGCATGACCAGATTGAGAATGCCCTAGTCATCGCCGACAAAGATGATCATGGAGAGCAGGTATTGGTTGCGTATTACGTCGAGCCATCCGAGAAGCCCCGAGCCCATCAAGCGGATGACGAAGTCGACGCACCGGAATTAAACACGGAGTTACAAGCCTTCATTGCGAAACGACTACCGAGCTCAATGGTGCCGACCCTCTGGCAACGAATCCCGGAAATCCCTAAGTTGCCGAACGGAAAGGTTGACCGACATCGACTTCCGGCACCGATTCATAACATACCGACCACTGAAGTGAGTGAGCCTGAGAATGAGACCGAAGCGGCGCTCGTTGAAATCTGGAAAACTCATCTAGAACTGCCGCACATCGGCACGCGAGACAACTTTTTTGCCTTGGGCGGGCACTCCTTACTCGCAATCCGTTTACTGACGCAAATCGAATCGAGATTCGGCGTTGAAATCCCTCTGCGACAACTTTTCCAATCCCCAACCATTCAGCAGCTCGCCAATTTCATTAATGAAACGGTCACGGTTGCTCAATTCGAGAATCCGTCTGACGGAACCCCTACGGTCTCCGTAGACCCATCAAATCGCTACAGCCGCTTTCCGCTCACGGATATCCAACAGGCCTATTGGATTGGGCGTAATCAGTCGCTTGAACTCGGCAACATCGCAACTCACGGGTACCGAGAGATCGATGTCGTTGGAATCCCGCACAACTTGATTGAACGCGCCTTCAACCAGTTGATTGAACGGCATGACATGCTCCGTGCCGTGATTGAATCCGATGGCATGCAACGTTGTCTCGAGAGCGTTCGGCCCTACGAGATTAAACTCCATCCATCATTCGATTCGGAGCGAGCGGCACGGGAATACTGCGAGAATCGGCGCAAAGCCTTGTCTCACCAAGTCTTCGAAACAGATCGCTGGCCCTTATTTCATATCGAAGCCGCTGAAGTAGGCAATGGGCGTCGGCGTTACTTTGTCAGCTTCGATGTCTTACTCGGGGATGCATGGAGCCTACAAATTCTCGGGCGAGAAATGGCGGCACTGCTGATCGACCGAAACCTGCCGCCACTGGAATTGACGTTTCGAGATTGTGTCCTCGCAGACCAAGCCTATTCCGAGGGAGATCGATACCGTGCGTCATGGGATTTTTGGATGGAACACATTCAATCACTTCCTCTGGCCCCCGAGTTACCGCTGATCAAACGCCCCTCGGAAATTACAGATCCACAATTCACGCGGCGTACACATCGAATACCTGCGGAAACTTGGCGAGCGATCAAAGGTCGCGCAAAAACACAGGGGCTCACGGAGTCTGCGGTCGTTCTATCCGCCTTTGCCGAAGTCGTCGGAACCTGGAGTCGCAGGCGCCGTTTTACGCTGAACCTGACTTTATTTAATCGTCCTCCCCTACATTCGGAGGTGGATCGAATTGTCGGCGACTTTACTTCGTCGCTCTTGCTAGGAATCAACCAACAACCAGGTGAATCCTTTACGCAGCGAGCCGAGTACGTCCAGTCGAACCTCTGGGATGCATTAGAACATCGAGCAGTCAGTGGAGTCCGGGTAATTCGTGAGCTCGCGAGGCAACGCCAACTTAGCCCCGGAGCTCTCATGCCAGTCGTATTTACGAGCACGCTGGGCCAGAACTCAAGTTCCGCTCATCACCCCGAATGGGAGACTGAAGTGGTCTATGGAGTCAGTCAGACTTCACAGGTCTACTTCGATCATCAAGTCTCAGAACTCGATGGTGAACTCCTATTAAACTGGGATTGCATCGAGGAGCTCTGGCCCCCCGGCGTACTCGATTCGATGTTCGAGACCTATGTAACGCTGCTCAACAGCCTTGCTGAGAATGAGTCAGCGTGGGCTTCAGCCGCAGCAATACCCGAAGCCGGCTATTCGTCGAACCTCATCAATCGTGAAGAGCTATCCCCTGCCAGGAACCCCAGCTCGCAACCTCGACTTCTCCATGAGCTGTTTTTTCAACGTGCCATTCAACAGCCTGACCAGACGGCAATCATCGACGGACATACAACGCTGACTTATTCTCAACTTGGAAAGCGGACTCTCCAGCTTGCGGAGCAATTAATTTCTCTCGGCGCAGGCCCAAATCAGCTCATTGCAGTGGCATTACCGAAAGGATGGCAACAAGTGGTTGCCTGCCTCGCGATCCAAACTGCCGGTGCCGCTTACGTGCCCATCGACGTCAAGCTTCCAGCGGCAAGACGCCATGCCATCATCGACGACACTGAGTCAAATTTAGTCATTACCGATACGGCAGAGCAGGATACTTGGCCGGACTCCTTGCAACAAATTGCGGTTCCCGAACACGAGCCGAACGATTCTGAGCTATACGCCCCTGCAGCAAAGCAATGCGAAACAGATCTCGCCTATGTAATCTACACCTCAGGATCAACGGGAACGCCGAAAGGCGTAATGATCGACCACCACGGAGCAATCAATACGCTTACCGATATCAACGAACGGATCAAACTTTCTTCAAAGGACCGCGTACTGGCACTTTCGTCGCTCAGCTTTGATCTATCGGTTTTCGATATCTTTGGAACACTTTCGGCAGGTGCATCACTGGTCATGCCGGACGAGTCATCAGGAGAGACCAATCCCACGGCATGGCTGGAGCTCATCGAACAGCACTCTGTTACCATCTGGAACTCAGTGCCAGCCCTCATGCAACTTGCCCTGGAAACCCATGAAAAGTCTTCGCCCCAACGCTCTTTGAAATCGATGCGCATCGTCATGCTTAGTGGTGACTGGATCCCGACTTCCCTGCCACCTCAAATCAAACAACATTGCCCCGCCACACACATCCTCAGCCTAGGCGGCGCAACAGAAGCCTCGATTTGGTCGATCATCCATCCAATCGACGAAATAGATTCCGACTGGCCAAGCATCCCCTATGGACGACCGATGTCCGGACAGACGTGGCATGTGCTCGACGAACATCTTAATCCCTGTCCAGCCTGGGTAACGGGCGAGCTTTACATTGGTGGATCGGGAGTCGCCCGAGGTTACTGGAACCAGCCCGCCCTATCAGCAACGCGATTCATCCCCAATCCGTTCGCTGACGATCCCTCGGCTTGCTTATACCGAACGGGCGACTTAGGACGTATTCGCTTGCGTGCGAGCGACGCCAAAAGTAAGGGAGACGCACTTCAAGAAGGAATGGCCCTGATTGAATTCCAGGGACGCGATGACCAACAGGTCAAGATCAACGGATATCGCATTGAGTTGGGTGAAATCGAGTCGGTACTCGCTCAGCACTCTTCCATCGAAAACGCAGTGGCCACCACGTTTGGAAATCCCCCAGAGCTCGTGGCCTATATTGTGCCAAAAAATCCAGTTGGTTCATCTCAAGATAAGTTGCTACAACGTCTTACTTCAAAGGCATCACAAATCGAGCGTAACCAGCCAAGCGCACAGCCGCCCGGGATTCAACTCCCACAGTCTGAGAATGACTCGACCGTCTTTCGTCGCCAAACCCATCGTCAATTCCTTACAGAAACAGTTTCCATTGACGAGCTAGCCGGCTTGTTGTCGCCTCTTGAAGCCGTGAATCCAACAGCAACTCCTCTGCCAAAATATCGCTATCCGTCAGCGGGAAGTCTTTATTCAGTTCAAACCTACCTGTTCGTCAAACCAAATCGAGTGGAAGGCGTGGAAGGCGGGTGGTACCTGTACGATGCCCAGAGCCATCAGTTATACGAACATACAGCAGATCAACAAGCAAACCCCCGAGATCTACTCTCTGTCAATCAAAACGTCTTTGAACAGAGCGCGTTCTCACTGTTTTTCATCGGCTCTCTTGAGATCGTCGAGTCCATGTACGGAGACCGGGCTCGCGATTTCTGCCTGCTCGAAGCTGGCTACATCGGCCAACTATTGATGGAGCAAGCCACCACGTTCAACCTGGGTCTTTGCCCAGTGAATGAACCAGGCCTTGAGGAGCTACCCGATGCTCTCCACCTGAAACCGAAACAGGTCTTCCTCCATGGCCTGTTAGGCGGGGCAATTGATCCCGCTTGGTCAAATCAATGGATGGCCTACGACGAATCATCGATGCCGTCGTTCGATCGCCAATTAAAGGACCACTTGCGTTCAAGACTCCCAGAATGGATGATTCCCCGCCGAATCGTGACACTCGAAGCCTTGCCACTATCGGCCAACGGCAAGGTTGATCGAAATGACTTACCGATCCCCGCGACCGCCCCCGCAACAGAATACCAGCCACCTCATACCGAAATGGAACGCGAGATTGTAAGCTTATGGCAGGAGGTCCTGAAAATCCCGAAGGTTGGCATGCAGGATGATTTCTTCCAGCTGGGGGGCAACTCCCTGCAGGCCATTCGATTACTGACGCAACTGCGGGAAAAGTTCGCAGTCGAAGTGACGATGGCTCAGCTATTCGACGCTCAGTCGCCCGTTGCACAGAGCATGCTCGTGGCATCGCTGCAGCAGGCTCCTGCAGATTCCACGACGATCGAACGCGTGGATCGCAGCTCCCAGTCGCTTGACGAACTATCGGATGCAGAAGTCGACCAAAAGCTTCGCGAACTGCTCGACGAAGAAACGGAAACGTCGGAAAAATAAAGACGACTCCGACTTGCTCTCATTCACAACGCCGATCACTTCAGACCGATTTGGGCAACTTCCCGGAGGCTCAATGCTTGATCCAATTCATGAATGAGCGACGCATTCCTGCCAAACTCGCCTTGAACACTCATCAAAGCTCTCGCCCATCACACGTGGCTGATCTCACCGTCGACTAACCCACCATTCTCGCATCGCTGCGACCGCAAGAGTCACGCCAGCGGCCGGCAAAACAACACCGAACATAACCATCAAAAAGACGAGCCATTTCGGCGTCGCCGCTTCATAGGCACGCGGGAAACCGAGAGTGTGAGGCCGTCTTCGAATCAACCACATCGCGATGCCCGTGATCGGCATAAAAGCGAGAACAAGGCTAGCCACAAGCCAAATAATTTTGGTCGTGATCCCCAGTACGGACCCAACATGAAATGGATAAGCCCAGCTTGTTATCTGGGCCATCACAGGCAATTCCGACAAACGTTTGTGCAGCAGCAAGTCGCCGGAATATTGATCGAGCACCAGAACATCAGACGCACTCGCACCAAGATTCCCACCTGTTTCTACGATAAAGGAATCCTGAGCATGCTGAGGAAGATGAATACTCGTTCTTTGCAATTCACGATGACCATTGGCATTCATCCAGATTGAATCAAGCGAGGCTGTCGTCGAAACATCAATCGGCACTGATTTTGGAGGATCGAATCGGACCGCGTACGCATCGGTAACAAAGGCTACGCCATGATAAGAAGCTCCCCACACCAAACTGAATATCAATCCACTGACAAGAATTAGAATCAACACTGGCAGTAGCCAGATCCCTGTCAGTGTATGAATATCACGAACCACCACGTAGTTCTGTGCCCGGAATCGTGGCCACCAGACGCCTTTCAAACGCGCAAATTTCCTTGGCCACCAAAGATAGACACCGGTAACCGTCAAGAAAATTGCCCAACAAGTCGCCAGTTCGACAAAGAAACGGCCAATCATGCCGCCCATTAGCGTCGCATGAATATCGAGCACGACGCCGAAAAAATTTGGATTCTTGAGTTCGCCCAAGGCCTTTCCTGCGTATTGGTCAACATAGATCGTCTTCACCTGGTATTCACTATTTTGAACTACGACTCCGTTCGGAAACGAAGGCTGTGTCCTGTCGATGTCAACCGTCATGACAGACCAGTCGGGGCCGATATACTCTTTTGCTGCTGCGACTTGCCGATCAAGAGAGACAACGGTCTCCGACCGAGTGACCGACAACAGATCTGGATAAAGCAATGGCTCCAGCTCTGGACGAAATACGTAGATAGCTCCCGTAATTGAGACGATCAAAAGGATCGGTGAGACGTAGATCCCAGCGAGGAAATGCCAACGCCAGATAGTGCGTTTCAGATTGAATCCTCGCTGCGTTCCCGATTCAGTCGCCATCATATCCGTTGAGTTCGACGCCCCGCAAGAAATACAACCAGGCCACCCATGATCATTCCGAGAACAGTCCCGGGCTCCGGCACTACAGCAGCCGCAGCACGAGGTCCCATCTCGTATCCACCACCGGTCAAGGCGAGAATGAAGTCCGAAGAACTAAAGTCTTTGTCGCCATTCCAGTCGCCATCGGCCCAACCTGAATTGGCCGGAATCCCGTCCTCGTATTCGCCAACAATTAAGACAGATATGAAGTCGCTTGAATTAAATTCACCATCCAGGTTAGCGTCTCCAAAATAAGTAGTCTTCAGCTCTTCTATCCAGAAGGTTCGATCGGAAGAATTTACAGCACCATCCGTGTTCACGTCGAATTTGGAATCGGTTGTGTTGGCGAGTACGGCATCACTGAGAAGATCGACATCAGCAACGGTCAACATTCCATCGTTATCGAAGTCACCCGGTAATGTCGCGTCGACAAGATTATCAACCTGTCCGAAGACATCCCACGCATACCGAAATGCTCCAAAACCTGGAATGCTCGGATCATCGTCCACGGAGAGCTGAAACTCGTCGTTTGCAATCGCAAATGTGCCTTTGTACTCAACGATATCTGGCACTGTACTACCGTAGGTAAATGTAATGTCTGCCGACAGATCAATGGCTGAGACCCCGTCGCCACTTGCCACTACGTTACCCACTACGTTTGACACTGAAGTTGAGTAGCCATCGCCTAGCCGCGAATTCAGTATTGAATAGTTGTAGGCCACAAAATCATCGAAGTCGAGAAGGAGGCTACTGACAGCACCACTTGCGGCGTCGAACTCAATCGCGCCAACATTTGTAAACTCACCTTCACTTGGAAAGAGGTCCGCACCTCGTCCAATAGGAACATATGTCGGCAGTTGACTGATGAGGAAAAATCCGTCGCGATCTTCGTCACCGCGGAATCCTTGATCAATCTGACCGAAGGCATCGGAAAAATGGTCATACCATCGAGACGTGCCGTCTGCCGTCAAGCTAAGATCAAAACTATCGGCTGATGCCACATGGCACACTAAAGTTGAAACGAATATCGCAATCGCAATCGCAAGTTGTTTATTTAAATTCATTTGTCGTATATCCAGGATACTGTAGTAGGTCGATCATTGTGTTTCATCAGTTTGTATTCAGTGATGCTTAAGGGATTTCGCAATGACATTTCGCGCTACACGAAGCACTGACAATCATCCACCCTGGCCCTCACCCATCACGTGGCTGTACCATTTTCCACCATACGTCAAACTCGGTATCGTCGTCAATAAATTGAGCCGAGCCATCACACAAACCGATCATCACACCACCCGTGTGAAAACTGTACGGTGTGTAGAAACTGTTACAGTTGATGAAGCAATTTCCAGGCGACGGTGCCGAGGTAATGGTCGAATCGATTGAATAAAGCATCTCTCCGCTGATGCCGGCCCAAGTCCCAGCATAGTAGTCTTGCTTTCCGAGATTCTCCCCATTCGCATAACGAAAGGGACGTCCTGCCATTTCGACGACCAAAATGGTTTTTGACATGCCATCCTTAATTTGAGCAACTCGAAGCGGTTTTTGTCTTTTCCCTCCCATCTCTCTCGGGAGCACTGCCCGAAAAACACCCTCAGCCCGTTCACCTTCGGCATTGTGAACGTTCCGAATGCCGAAGTAATCGGTCGCTTGGCCTGTATGGCCCTGCTTGGGAGTCCCGCCCGCAAATAGCGAAAGCTGATTGTTAATTTCCATAGAGCGATCGCCAGGAGTAGAAGCACACCGAAATAGAGAAACGGGAGTATTGACGACGGGTTGATTGACCGCATGGTCATAACCCTGGGCATAGTCATACTGATCCTCGAGATTATTCTCCTCCATGTAGGGCAGAATGAGTGTCAGGAAACCATTGATGACGGCTCCATTGTTTCCCTGCGACTTGTTCGGCAGGATCCGATACTCATAACCCGGCGGGAGCCTGTCTTTGGCTGATATGTAGTTCTGAGTTGCGAGGCCAATTTGACGCACATTATTAAGGCACTCTGTTCTTCTCGCCGAGGCTCGCACCGCATTGACGGCAGGCAGCAACAACGAAATGAGAATGCCGATGATGGCAATCACCACCAGCAATTCAACCAGAGTAAATGCGGATCTACTGTTACCACGACTCATCGCTGTTCGAATCCCTTAACGCCTTCCTGCTCGACGACGGGTTGACTTGCGTTTTTTCGACTTAATCTTTGAGTTTAATTCGAAATCGATTTCGTTTTCACCTTCGACGACAACCGCCGTCAACTCAGTCTCTGATGCTAAGGTATAGGGCTCGGGGATCGTTTCTGGAATTGCTGGAATACTGACCGCATCGATCCCCTTACCGGGCTTGCTAGGCACGCCCGTCGAAACGGTGACTTTATATTTGCCCTCGGCTGCACCGATGGATTCACGGGAATAGTCGAGACTGTAACGTCCTTCCTCGTCAGTGAAACCTAACGATGCACGACCCTCGCGTGGGTAAAAAGCAACGCTAGCATTTCTAACGGGCTCTCCGTCCAAAGTAATCAGGCCATACACCCGCGGAAGATCACCGCTCGATCCGCACCCCATGCAGAGCAACAAAAAGCACATGTTTATCGTCATAAAATTTTTCTGCGTCATTGGTCGTGCCGACCTCCCCCGGATTTAGCTCCGAGACGCTCGTAGACGCGGCCATCGATCTGGCTGGCGATGAACTCCACGGATCCATCCGCCCTCGCAAAATAAGCACCCCCGCTATGCATACTTCCGAACGATGCCCAGGCAGTGCCAAGTTCCGTCGCGACACAATTGATCGTGTAACGAGGGTCGGCTGAAGTACATCCAAGCTGATTGTTGATCCAAGACAGTCGATCTGTTCCACACCAAGTCGAAGCACCGCGAGTTTTGCCGTCTCGCTCACCAATCAAAAAGGTATTGCTGGTTCCGTCTCGAATCTTGGAGATCCGTGTCTTTGAATTGGGAAATAGAATGCCTGGCCATTCCAGCTCAATTCGCTCCTCGTCGCTTCTAACCGGCCCGGTACGAAATCCTCCCAGGTCACTTAGGTCATCAATCTCTTTCAGTTCTTTGAAGAGCTTTGGTCCGATGACTCCGACATAATTGCTCTTGCCGTGATTACCGAAGAAATTACGCATTTTGTTCCTTTGACCCAGATTATCGGACGGGCAAATGAACACCGGTAAGACGAGTTCGGCACCGTCTCGCTCTTCATCTTCCGGATCCCACCACCTCGGCGTGCGGAAGTTGTCGGAAACCTGCTTAAGAAACTGAAGCTCCGTATTGGACTCTAGCTGCCCAAGAATGGCCGCTCCCCAACCGAAAGCCGGTGCTTCGAGGGTTTGAGTGGCCGACGATCCGTCTTTGCGGCTAATGAGCCCAGGAGGAAAGTGACGAAAAGCGCTCTCATATGAGAGCATTGCCGTCGCTAACTGCTTAATGTTATTTTGGCAACTCGTCCTTCTCGCCGCTTCGCGAGCTGATTGTATTGCCGGCATCAGCATTGATATCAACAATCCAAAAATCGCGATTACGACAAGTAATTCAACCAACGAGAAACCCTGGCGTTTCTTCGCTGGATCGCGACAAATTAACATGACCATGCTCCACTTGTTTCGGTGCGAGATCAGAAGGGCAGATTCCATATTCTTTACAGATCCACCGTTTTGACTCGGCAATTATTCAACCACGCATCACCAGCGCTTTACAAAAAACAACTGATTCCATTCTATGTGAGACCTGTAATTTCCAGCAGCAATACAAGCAAAGAATGTTAAATCCGGGCTTGTATAAGCTCCAATTACAGGGAAAAGACAGATAATCTAGAAAATCCAGGAAAAATAAGCAGGAAACATTGACAAACAACACACCTGCATTATCATCAAAGTCTGTTGGAAATCTCCAGTTGAGATTTAGTGTCATTAATCGTAGGAATTCGCAGAAGTGCGGCAAGGCCACTTGCCCTTAGTGAAAATCATTCCTGATCGCGGCATCGCAAGCTCCTCGACCCTCTGTCGACTCAGCCAGCCATCCCAAAGTTGGTTTTGATATTCATTAAGTTTTTAATTCTGTGACCTACACAAATATCTTGGGTAAAGCTAATGAGGAGCTACAAGAGAATGTCTAAGTTACCTAAATTCGCAGTGGTATGTTGCGCACTTATTGTCGGGTTCAGCTCGGTCGCAACAGCAGATGAATTGCTTATCAGCTTCGTTGGTGAGCTAACCGAGTTCGACGGACCGGAAGAAATCAGCCCCTTTAATGCGGCCGGACAATTGGGTGCCGCGGTTGTAACGAACCCAGACTTGATCAAAGCCGACGGACAGTTCATCGTCAAAGATTTTGATCCGAACGTCGCCGGTACTCAAACTTTCAGTTTCGCACCAGGTGTCGGTGCTGATCCAGGCGTTGAATTCTTCCTTCATTCGCCCCTCCTCGAACGTATCGAAGCATACACGACTCGTATCGGAAGTAATTCCCCTCAGGGATACTCGGAAAATACGAAGATCCTGCTTCCTCGAAAAGAAGACACCACCACGACCGATGAAAGCGAAGTTACAACCACCGGTTTCTTTGGCTCCGGTACTCTGACAGTCGTAGACGGTGTTCCCGTATCGCTGGCCTACGTTGCAGGTCCTGATGCGATGGCCTCCTTCGATTTCGTATTCTCGCCTTCGAGTATTGAAGAGTTGACCATTTCCGGCGACGACTTCGTGCTCACGAACACCTACAACTTGGATTTTGCTGGTGCCGCCGATAACGCTCCTTACGGTCTTAATTCCGACCTCTCTGGAAACGCTGGCAGCACGGTTCTCGATACCACTCGCGGTATCATCCAGGCTGAGCTCGACGCTCCCTTCGCTAGTGGAGGCACTGGAAACCTCCTTACAAATAAGGAATCCAAAGGTGGTGTACCGCTGCCGTTCAACCCGCTTAACGGAACGGGCACTCTTTACCACTACAGCTTGACTGATGCTGAGATGGGTGCAGTTGCCGTCGTTCCCGAACCATCTTCGGCAATCCTGGCATTGCTCGGTGGTCTGGCAATCCTGGCAGTGCGTCGTCGCCGCTAAACCGGTAAGACGCGGTGTTTAGTAAGAGCTAAACAAGAACCGACTCCTTGAAAGAGTAGAGCTGCAGGCCTTCCATAAGGCCTGCAGCTTTTATTTTATTATCCCTGTTTCAATCAATGAGCAGAATGGAAGATCGTCTTCGAATCAGACTCGAAACTAGCTCACGATCTCCAAGCCGAACGAGCAAGCGAGGCGCCAACGCAGCCAGAGAGGCGCCGTTGAGCGGGCAAAACGATTCACTCAGAGTAATTTCTACTAAATCTCGATATGGCACCCGTTGACAACCTAAACCCAACCAGTATGCTATTCACTATTGAGACCGAGTTTCATTAACAGCAGGAATTCGCAGCACCCTAGAAGTCCCTTTGACCTATTAATTGATCAGCTTTAACAACGATACTGCAAGCTCCTCGGCTCCTGTCGACTTTGCCAGCCAAACCCAAAAGCCGCTGATTAATTAGGTGTTAGCCCCTACAAATTTTGGGTAACCCAGAGGAGCATCCTATGAGCATTTCGCTTAAGCATTTGGCACTTTGCACCGCCATTTGCATAGGGCTTGGCTCGTTAGCGAGCGCTGACGAATTGATTGTTAGCTTCGTCGGAGAATTGACGACCTTCAACGGGCCTGAAGAAATCAGTCCTTTCAGTCCAGACGGACGACTCGGTGGCGGAGTTGCCGCGAATCCCGACTTGCTGAGAGCAGACGGACAATTCGTGGTCAAGAACTTTGACCCCAACATTGCGGGAACCCAGACGTTTGAGTTTGCACCAACGGTGGGTTCGTCTGCGGGCGTTGAGTTTTTCTTACACACCCCCCTCCTAGAACGCGTCGAAGCGTACACGAATCGAATTGGTAGCAATTCGCCGCAAGGCTATACGGCAAACACGAAGATCCTTCTTACTCGAATCGAAACAACCACGACGGCTGACGAAGGCGATTTGGAAACGACGGGCTACTTTAACGCTGGAACGCTCAGGGTAGAAGACGGTGGATTATTAATCCTGGCAATGCTTCGTCGCGAATAGCAAATAGAAAATTGAAAATAGAGAATAGCCCTTAGAGTCGCGCGACACGGCGTACCTCTAGGAGTAGACGTAAGAGAGTTTTTAGAAATGGAGCTGCAGGCCTTCGACTAGGCCTGCAGTACCTATACAACCGTTCCAAGCTGGAATGGGAATCAACATCGAATCGGATTCGAGAGCTAGCTCACGGGACCTCTAAGTCCGCCAGCCATCCTATCCTCCAACGCGAGTGTGCTGGCTATTTCTTTCCAGTCCTACTTGCAGGAAAACTGCGATTTCACCACGGACTCGCCTCGCACGGAGAGGTCTACGGTGAAGGGCTTCATCATGACTTGGCGACAATCGGTCTTGCTTGTCTCTTTAGTCGCGATGGAAATCAACGACTCGCTCATACGAGACCACAAATGTAGTGCTAACAGTGCTGCAAAATATCAGGTGCGATAAGCGTCGACGGAAAAGACAATTTCTAAGGGAGAATCCAGCAATGGAGGAGAAATTAACCCGGGCGAAAACCTACTACAAAAACGGTATGGCCTCTGATGCCTTGGACATTCTCAGCGAACATCTCGAAGAGCATCCCAATGATGCGGCATCGCTCGAGTTGCAGGGACTTATTCTGCATTCATTTCAGGAATACCAACGCGCACGTCAATCCATCGAAACAGCGGCCTCGATTAAGGCACTAAGCCCTAGCGCACAACTCGCATTAGCCGACAGCTATTGGTTCACTGAAGAGCGCTCTCTCGCCACCAAGTTATTTAATCAATTATCACGGTGCGACACGCTGCCATCCCATTTATTACCAGCCATTGCAATTGGACTTGGTCGCGCACAGTCGTTTCATGCAGCGATTGAAGTCTGCCGGCGTTCCGTTGACTCAGATCCAACAGGACATCAAGCACGATACGGGGTCGCTTTTTACATGGCGAAAGCTGGCTACCCACCGGAATTCGTGTTGGCAATCATGAAAACTCTCGTCGATATCATGCCGTCAGTTTTTCACTACCGAAATGCGATGGCAACGCTGTTGTGTCAACTTAATGATCCAGACCGCGCATATCTGGCGGTCGCTGATGCATCATTCGTAGAAATCGACACCGTCACATGCCCGTGCTGCCTCGAACGGCTCACCTCGCTCTTCGACCGTGGCGGTGACATGAAAAAGTCAGATTATTGTCATGAACGGTCCTTGATCATGCGGTCGGATGATCAAGGCGGACAGTTTTGTTAAGGAAACAACACCAAGGCTAGTCAACTACTTGAATCGGAACGCCAACGATGAGTGATGCTTCCAACTTAGTGCTGCTTCATGTACCGCAAAGCGAGGCCGAAGCAACAGCACGAGAAATGTTTCAAGCCGGATTGAACGACGATGCCACCCGCATTCTCAAAGCACAACTTCACGCCGCACCCGATAACGGAAGTTGCTGGGAAATGCTGGGAGTCATTCTGCTTTCGGATTACCGTATTGAAGAATCCGTGAGTGCATTGGAATCGGCCTCAACTTTGATCCCTCTCTCAACCGGGGCTCGTATTGCCTTAGCCAACGGATATAGCGAACAAGGTTTCCATGCAGCTGCTGAAACGGTACTTGACTGCCTCAATGGAGAGGAGCTATCGACCGAGCTCCTGGAAACAGTCGCTACAATAGCCACCGCCAACGGCAGTTATTTTCACGCGCTTAAATGGAGTCGCGAGGCAGCGCATCGAAATCCAGATTGCGACCGTACTGTCTTTAATGTTGCACGCAACATGCGACTCTGCGGCTACCCTAATCACTTTATCATGCCAGTCCTGCAGGAGACGATTCGTTTAGCACCCGACGTCCATCGCTACCGTATCCTCTTTGCCCAACTGGCTTATCACTGCGAAGACATGGTGAGCTCCTATGGTGCGATTGCCAACCTAACCATCGACGCAATCGAAAACACGACGCTCGTCGACACGCTCGATCTCATGTCCGAGTTATACGAATGGGCCGGTGACGAAATACGAGCTGAAGCATGTCGCCTTCGTTCCCTTAACTTCACGGTTCGCGAGACGAAGGGCAAGGGTTAGAAAACAAGCATTATGCGGACCGTTCTATTTCATATCATCGCTTTGGCAACGTCAGTCATTGTCGCTTTAATCATCGTCAAATTACGGGACTTCATCGAGCGACGGCGTCTCCACGATCTCCCTACGCTTGATCCATTTCCGCACCAGGACAGTCGCCTATCGGTTTCCTACAAACCGCCCAAAAAAACACCACCACTTCATATCCGGGACGACGATTCGGTAACAGCACCCAAACTGTAGGTTGGCCCACTGTTACTCACCCATCTATCCATCCAGAAAAATCACATGGGGACCTACGATGCCCCATGTTGTCTGTCATCACTGCAAGTACACGGATTGTGCTATCGTTTGCCCCGTAGAATGTTTCTACGAAGACGAAACGATGGTCTACAAAAAATCCCAACGAATGCATTGACTGCGAGGCCTGCGCAGCTGAGTGCCCTATCGAGGCAATTTTCCATGAATCGAGTGTCCCGGATGACTGGTATTCGTACATTGAACTCAACGCAACACGGGCTTCCTTGTGCACTTTTATCAATGAACGAAAACCGACACTCAAACAATAAGATTATCGTCTATTGAATTGCTCTCACCTGCATCATCACATCACCTTTTCCCCTACCTAAATAAATATAAATGGTGAATGACGAATTGCAGCTTGATCCCTAGGACACCAAGAGAATGGCTCCAAGCATCGATTCGATTGCACACATGGTTGGACCGAAAAAATGGCAGATTTTGAGCGTCGCAGGTCGGTAAAACATTCAGATAGTACAAATACAGATTTGGCTTGATGACAAGCTAGATGCTGATTTCCCGTGACAGAATCCAGAACACATTCCAATAAATCCAGGGAAAGCGTTTATCTAGAATCGACGTGCATCAGGCCACGATCTCTTCATGATGCGAAATCGAGAAAGCATTCCTCTCTATTTCGCATGCGCACCAACATACCTTACTCATAACGCTCCGAAGTGATTCGATCATACTCACGCATGAGTTGAACGAAACAGGAGAAATAGCCATCGGTATCATCTATTGATTCATAGAGCAATTGAAAACGCTGAAGATTGGCCAGACAGCGAACACTCGTAAGGTCGAAGTCCAGAGTCGATCGCGCTGCCCCAATATCGTTCATTAACAATTGTGTTTGGCAGACCGCGATGCGATAGCTGTGATTGCTTGGCTCAAGCTCCAACGCTCGCTTGAAAAAGAACTCAGCCGCTTCTGGGTTTTTATCCAATAATCTAGTTAACTCACCAGCCGCATACCAAAATAAGGCATTGTCTGGAAAACGACGACGGCCTTGTTGGCCAGCATCCCGAATCGCCGAAATATGCTTGATTTGCAGTGCCGTCTTGACTGTCGTTTGTAACGCAACTAAACACATTTCCCCGCTACTCGGTGCGAGTTTAGTCAAGAGTCGAGACGTTATCCAACGTTGTTGGGTTCGCAAATAGCAGACTGCGAGTTCAGTCTGATCGCGAAGCGACAGATCTCCCACTGACAATGCAGCCTCGTATTGAATTTTCGCCTTTCGAAAATTACGAATGGCAAAATACGCCCGACCAGTTAGGCATCGCATCTGACCATCATCTGCCTTTCCCGATCCCCGCGATTGGAGGTACACAAGCGCATTTCGGGGGTTTCCGCGATCGATCAAGGCGGCAATCCGTTGATAATCGTCCATCCTATTCTCCAGACTTGCAGCAAAGCCCAGCCTAGGCAACTTCAATCAGACCAGCATCTTGCATGACTTTGATTAGCCAAGATCTAATTCGCTCGTCCGTCTTCTCCGGGTCATTATCTTCATCTAGGCCAAGCCCAATAAAGTGATTCTCATCGAACATTGCCTGTGACTCATCGAATTCATAATCTTCTGTTGGCCAAACGCCGATCAGTTTCGGAGTGCCTAATTTTTGTACGACGCCCCAGAGTTCGCCCATTGCGTCAAGAAAGTTGTAGGGGTAGCCGATCGAATCCCCCATTGCGAAAAAACAGACCTTCTTACCAGTTAGATCGAGCCCGTCCATCTTCGGAATGAAGTCAGCCCAATCATCCTGCATCTCCCCGATATTCCACGTTGAAACGCCAAATAGAATGAGATCATGATTCGCAATGGCTTCGGCGGATTCTAACTTACTGACGTCAACACATTCCGACACGAACTGCCCAAGCTGTTCTTTGATCTTTTCTGCGGCCATTTCGGTATTTCCTGTGCTCGAACCAAAGAAAATACCCATTGAAATATCCATTCTCGTACCTCGCAAACAAATAGAACTTAAAATGAATGCGTTCCTAGACGGTACAGACCGCTATGGATATCGACCGATCGCAAAAGACGTCGAGATCATAGAATGACGCCAGCCGTCGCAAAACGCTTGACTACGATAGCTGGCGAGCACCAGAGAGGTGCAAGTCGCTGGCTGGCTGAGAAATTCCCAGCTCCGCAATTATGGTTTATCTCCCCGGTTATTTCAACACCTAACGACTGTGTTGAGTAAGTTTCTTCGCGAAAAATGACGCCGCGGTGTGAAGCTACCAGAGAAGCATCTCACAACGGAAAATGGTTCATTGAAATGACGCTCCGACCGAAGCGACTCAGATCAATTGCTCTCCACTTAACCTCTGCGTTCGTCGAAAATAAAACCAGTATCCCGCCGTGACGGAAACAGCAATTCACACCTTTGCAGGGAGGCGAATCGGAACATCTTATTCGCTTCGGGACGCATCGTTCCTGCCAGCGGTCCACGGGCTCTAGCAAGGGGCTCAAGTCTTCCCGGGCCCAAAGATGCATGAATGAGAAACAAGTGCGAATCCGACTCTAAAAGGCATCTATGACTGGACGGGTCCGCCAAAGAATCACTTATCCGCGTAGCAACGAAACCGATTTCGGCCCTCATCTGATTGAATCCCGGTAGTTAAACACAGTTCATTTCATCTTTTTTCGCCCTCAAGGGGCTAATTGCCGTGGATCGAGGGAATATATCCGAAACCGAGTTTGTTCACTAAGATGGGGATTCGATTTATCCAATGGCCGTCTTGCAGCAACATTGATTACCTGAACCACCGCATGAAACACATTCGCAACTTTTGCATTATCGCTCATATTGATCATGGCAAATCAACGCTGGCCGATCGACTCATTCAGGCTTGTGATGGCGTCACCCAACGCGACCTTCATGACCAGATGCTCGACTCGATGGACATCGAACGAGAGCGTGGCATCACGATCAAAAGCAACACCATCACACTCAACTACAAGGCCGCTGATGGGAACGAATACCTGCTGAATCTCATCGACACACCGGGCCACGTCGATTTTTCACATGAGGTCCGCCGCTCATTAATGGCCTGCGAAGGTGCCCTGATCATCGTCGATGCAACACAGGGCGTTGAGGCACAAA
The DNA here is from genome assembly GCA_002723275.1 of Planctomycetaceae bacterium. GTDB lineage: Bacteria > Planctomycetota > Planctomycetia > Pirellulales > Pirellulaceae. Next base: position 5,757 of record PBNZ01000024.1, on the reverse strand, counting down.
CGGTCGCGAACCTCTACTTGGCCATGGAACATGAACTAGTACTTCTACCGGTCATCAACAAAATTGATCTTCCGTCCGCTGATATCGAACGTGCCCAGGAAGCGATCGATGCGGAGTTGGGGCTTGACCCGTTTGAGGCCATTTGCATTTCAGCAAAAAACGGAATCGGTATCGAAGACGTCCTTGCAGCCATCGTTGAAAAATTGCCAAGTCCCACGGGAGATCCGGACGCACCATTAAAAGCATTGATTTTTGATGCCCAATTCGACAAGTATCGAGGCGTGATTCTGCAATGCCGTATCCTCGAGGGAACACTAAGGCCTCGAGATACGATCCACTTCATGCACTCCGGCCGAGACTTTGTCGTCGATGAAATTGGTTACAACCAATTCAAACTCAATCCGAGAAAACAACTATCGGTTGGAGAGGTAGGCTACATCGTTGCCGGAGTGAAGAGCGTGCAAGATGTCGAGATTGGTGATACGATTACGCTTCTTGATCGGCAGGCAGACGAACCGATCCCGGGCTATAAGAGGGCCAAGCAAGTTGTCTTTTCGTCCATCTACCCGATGGATACTGGCGAGTACGTAGAGCTCACCAAGGCTCTCGGCAAGCTGTCCATCAACGATGCGGCACTCACCTACGAGAAGGATAGTTCCGCAGCACTTGGTTTTGGCTTTCGCTGCGGATTCCTCGGTCTTCTCCACCTTGACGTTGTTCAAGAACGATTGCGTCGAGAGTTTGATCTCGGGCTGGTCATTTCGGCCCCGTCTGTGAAATACCAATTGAAATTGAAAGACGGAACGGAGGTGGAAGTAGACAACCCCAGCTACTGGCCCGATCCAATGCAAATCGAATCTGCGATGGAGCCGTACATCAAGGCCGTCATTCTCACACCGGAAGAATACGTTGGCTCGGTCATGGAATTGTGCCGTGAGCATCGTTCGGAAAGCCAGGAAATGAACTATCTCTCGGCAGGTCGCATCGAAGTCACTAGCGAAATGCCGCTCGGCGAAGTTCTCTTTGATTTCTACGGCAAACTCAAGATGATCACGCGTGGCTATGGATCGTTTGATTACGAACCGATCGAATATCGAAAAACAGACGTTGTGAAGGTGGATATCCTGGTCAACAAGGAGCCTGTCGACACGCTTGCCTACCTCGTTCATCGTGATAAGGCGAGGACTCGCGCACTCCACTATTGCGAACGGCTTGCGGAAGAGATTCCCCGCCATCAATTCAAGATCCCCGTTCAAGGCGTGATCGGTGGCACCATCATTGCGAGGTCGACGATTCAGCCTTATCGCAAGGATGTAACGGCGAAACTTTACGGCGGCGATGTAACCCGCAAAAAGAAGCTACTTGAAAAGCAGAAGAAGGGTAAAGCCAAAATGAAGCAGTTCGGCAGTGTCAACATACCCCAGCAAGCTTTCGTAGCAGTCCTGCGGGCGGACAAAGACTAAGGCCTTCGTTCGGCGTCCAGGTTGCTAAAGGGGCCCCGGAATCTTAGGAAGGTTATCCATGCGCGAAGAACAACCAATCAGTATGTTTCTGATCGGTATTTTCGTGGTCATAGGAAACCGATTCAACTCGAACGTGATCGAACACGGCATGCAGTGCGTCGACAAAATCTGAATTTTCGGCGTAAGACCAAACCGCCAAAATGCCTCCTTCGGCAAGATGCTGCCGCGCGGCACGCAAACCAGGAATGCTGTAGAAGGAGTGACTCTCACCGCCCAAACGCTCCTCAGGCGAATGATCGACATCGATCAAAATGAGATCGAAAAGTTTGCCGACTGGATCAGCCAAACGCTGAAAGACATCTCCCTGACTGATAAGAAGCCGGCTATCTTCCTTGAGGCTATCTGAGAGTGGTATGAGCCCGCGTACAAACCAATCGATGACCTCCGGCAACAAATCGACAACTTCAGCTTTTGCCACTCGATCCGACGATAACGCCTCGCTCGCGGTATAGCCCAGGCCTAATCCGCCGACCAGTACGTTGAGCTCCTTACCGTCATGCATTTCCAAGGCGATTCGGGCCAAGGCACGCTCGGAATCGGAGTACAAGCTACTCATCAAGAATTCGTGATTGAGTGTCACCTCGGTCACGATTGTACCGGGATTGGAGAGCAATTCCCGGCGGCGCAGACACAAAAGGCCCAGTGGGCTCATTTCGTTGGCGAGTATCTCAAGATTTAAACGCGTCATACAAAAATTCTTTCTCGCACCACAGCCGATGGCCTAGAGCTGGCAAACGCTTAGGTTCTCAGACCATTTGGCGGCAATCACAATTGACGAGATTTGTTCCATCTATCTCCCGGCGAATCAACAGATTGCCTTTCGGCAAATTCCGCAATGCCCAATTACGAAGCGTCAACAACCATCCGAAAGCCAGCGAAGCTTACCTTCTGATGGGGAACACTAAAAAATCTGATCGTTGCTCGCAGCGATTCAGCCTGGTAGACCCAGCAACCGCCACGCATGATCCGATTAATTCCTTGCGCGGCACCCACAGGATTTGTTTGCGGTTATCCAAAACCATCTTCGTATTGCGACGCCCAGTCAGAACACCACTCTAAAACATTTCCGGCCATGTCCAACACCCCAAAAGGACTTACGTCTCCCGGATGTGATCCAACGGGTGCTGCGTTACCTCCCTTACCATTAACGAGCTGGTACACAGCGCGGTTGGGGATCCGGGGTTTCAATTTCCTAAGGATAAATACGTCGGTCTGTTCCTCGAGCAGCAAATCCCCACTCGGCCTCCGTCGGTAGTCGGCCACCTGCCCATTCGCAGTCGGCGACCGCATCGGAATAGTCGATCCCAACAACCGGTTGATTTTCTTCATTGTAGAGTTCATGGTTGATGAAATCAGAGGGACGATGTCCCGCTTCGCAACGAAATCTTGCGTACCGATGATTGGTGACAACCGTCTTGGGGATCCCAAAAGGACTCAGTTGCACGCGTTGGGGTAGGCTTTCATTCAATTAGACCTGGCTGCCCATGTTGAACTCAGCACCTGGAATGAAAACCAGTGTACTACCATCAGACGGATGGGTACGCGTGCGTATTTCGGCAGTGCTTGAATGAGGCTCCATAAGTCGCTTATTTCCTGAAGGAACTCTACTGTTGAATCATTTACAACAGCACATCAGTGATGACCTTGCCGGTGGAGATCGGAATGGGACGGCCGAGTGGATCCTTAACTTGGCTAGCCGGGTTGATTCCGAAACAGTGCAGGATTGTGGCCTGGACATCCCACGGCCCCACCGGTTTATGACTCGGAAAAGCACCGATCCGATCAGACGCCCCAAAAACGTAGCCGCGTTTGACCCCGCCGCCCGCCAGTAACATCGAGTTAACTCCAGCCCAATGATCCCGTCCACCGTCTCGATTGATCTTGGGTGTACGCCCAAACTCACCCGCAGCGACGACCAAGGTGTCGTCAAGCAAGCCCCGCTGTTCCAGGTCGATTAACAACGCGGAAAGACAACCGTCTAGCTTTGGAAACAGATAGCCTTTGCACATATTGAAATTGTTGCTGTGGGTATCGAAACCACCGTCACCGCGGTTCCGCCAATTCACCTGCACGATGGGCACACCCGCTTCCACGAGACGACGTGCCAGTAACAGGTTTTGCCCGAAGGGATGGTCCCCGTATGCGGCACGCGTTGCTGGTGATTCCTCTTCGATGGAAAAAGCATTTCGCATGGAAGAAGTCGTGAGTATGTCAAAGGCTCGTTCCTGATGGCTCCCAAATGCCTGGTCATCGAAGCCACTCCCCGAAGAGGACACGTTGAGACGCTCCAGCAATTTCCGTCGTCGCACGAACCGCTCGGCCGAGATATGTTTCGACGGTGTCCAATCGTCAACTCGAAAGCCGGGTTCATTGGCGTCCTGTTTGACGAGATACGGCGCCCAACCTGCACCGAGAAATCCCTCGTTTTGTCCAATCCCAGTGGATGTCTTACCACCGACAAGCACGAATCCAGGCACGGGCGGCGATTCTTTTCGGGCAAAGTTAATCAACGAGCCATAGGATGGATGGTCAGTTGGAGCCGGCCGAGCAATCGTATTCGGTTGTGGATGCGGTCGGCCCGTCATCAACGAATAGAAGGCGGACTCATGACCATTGTCTTCGTGCGTGACCGATCGCAGCGTCGTGTACAGGTGAGCAAGGTTTGCGAGCTTCGGCAAATACTCGCAAACTTGAAACCCCGGAAGGGTCGTCGAGATTGGTTTGAATTCACCGCGAACTTCGACAGGAGCGTTTGGCTTTAAATCAAAAGTATCCTGATGGGGTGGCCCGCCATAGAGTGCGAGAAAAATGACGGATTTCGCAGGCGCTGCCGAACGCTTCCTTGCCGCGATGGCCATTGTCGAGGGAGAAAAGGCACGCGAGAACGCAGCGGCTCCACCCATCGAAAGTGCAGTCCGCCGATTCACCGAATCAAATACGCGAGTCCCACGTCGTCCCGGCAAGTTGGCCCCTTTTCGTTTGAACCTGGGCTGGAACGCCTCATAGTGTAAACGAATTCCCATCCGAGGACCAACTTTGCCATCTTTACCATCATTTCACTCGCAATACCCGATTAGAAAGCATTCTTGGCCCGCATTTCCCATTTGACTTCCCACACTTTGGCACACGATCTGCGCCAAGCCCTTGAAAAACAGGGATTTGGACCACCAATCTGCCAAGGTGACAGGAGAACCCAATGGGTGACGCGAAAAACGATGATTTGCGGGTCGGTTTTGACAGTCGTTTGAAGCTGCGACTCTGCGGCAGCAAGGTCACGAGCGACGCCGGACTGCTGGCCTACCGGGAACTCGATGAGGTGCTGGGACTCACGGAAATGGGCATGGACTTGCTGACCGATTCACGCTTGGGCAGCAACAAGCAGCACTTGCTCGTACCGCTGTTGCGACAATCAATCTACAGCCGACTGGCAGGCTATGAAGACGTGAATGATGCTGAGCGATTGGCGGTCGATCCGGCCATGCGTCACGTTGTAGGAGGTCGAGCAGCGGAGGCGGACAACGAAGCGGCTTCCATGAGCGTCGTGGGACGCTTCGAGAACGAGATACTCAGCCAACGCTGCAATCTGACGACGCTGATGAACCTTTCGGGCCAGTGGATCGACAACGTCCATCTGCACCAGCCGCTTCAAGAGTTGATTCTCGACATGGACAGTTCGGTCAGCGAGACCTACGGAGAGCGAGAAGGCTCGGCCTACAACGGACACTTCGGTTGCACTTGCTACCACCCCCTGTTTCTGTTCAACCAGTTCGGCGATCCGGAGTACGCGATGCTCCGACGTGGCAACAAGGCGAGCGCCAAATACTGGCAGAAGGTACTGCTGCCGGTGATCGAGCGGTATCGTCACTACGACATCCCCAAGTTCTTTCGTGGCGATGCGGCCTTTGCCAATCCGGCACTGTACCGACTACTGGAGAGGGAATGCTACCAATACACCATCCGCATCAAATCCAATGCCGTGCTGGAGCGGGAAATCAAGCATCTACTGACCCGACCTGTGGGGCGTCCGTCGCATAAGCCGAAGGTCTTCTACCACAGCTTCCAGTATCAAGCTAAATCGTGGCAGCGGGCGCGGCGCGTGGTTGCGAAGATCGAATGGCACGTGCGTGAGTTGTTCCCCCGCGTCGGGTTCATCGTGACCAACATGAACAAGTACTCGAAGAACGTCGTGAAGTTTTACAACGGTCGCGGCACGGCGGAGCAATGGATCAAGGAG
>PBNZ01000023.1 GCA_002723275.1 Planctomycetaceae bacterium | reverse complement strand
TGGGCGGCGGCTTCGGCGGCGGCATGGGCGGCGGAATGATGGGTGGCATGGGTGGCATGGGTGGCATTGGTGGCATGGGATTTTAAGCCAGCGCCCAACTGACAGATTCTCAAAACTGCATAGAACCCAGTTCCATGCAGTTTTTTTATCGCATCAGTCCCGGATGAGCATCCAGGTCGAGATTTTCGAACTGCTTAGCTCGAAATTGTTCTACGGCGATCGCTCCCATCACCGCATTGTCAGTGCAGAGCCGCAAGGGCGCAATGTGCAATTCGACATCTTGCCCGGCCAACTCGGCTTCCAATCGCTGTCGAAAGCGTCGATTCGCAGCAACTCCACCTCCCACACAGAGCACCTTCGCACCGGTTTGTGCCAACGCTTGTTGCGACTTACCCACGAGACAATCGACGACCGCTTCTTGAAAGCTAGCCGCCAAGTCAGCCACCTGTTGCTCAGATAGATTCAGATTCGAGAAATCAGCGCGGCCTGGTCCCACAACACTGTAGCGGACCGCCGTCTTTAAACCGCTGAAGCTAAACTCAAGACGAGAGGCATCTTTGAGAAACGTCCTAGGAAATTTGTAGGCCGCGGGGTCACCGTTTTCTGCCACCTTCCCAATCGCGGGGCCGCCAGGATAAGGCAATCCCAGCATACTCGCAACCTTGTCGAAAGCCTCGCCTGCTGCATCATCGATCGTCCCCCCCAGCACTCGAAAATCGGCAGGACTCCGACAATCAAACAGGGTCGTATGTCCGCCGGAAACAACCAATCCAACACAAGGAAAGACATCCCTGCCGGCGGCCAGGCGGCAGGCGTAGATGTGGGCATGGATATGATTGACGGCCAACAGCGGAACGTCCAAGGCAACGCAAAGCGTCTTCGCCGCTACCAGGCCCACCAATAGCGATCCGGCGAGACCCGGTGTGTTCGCTACGGCTATGGCATCAATGTCCTGCAGGGTCAACTGTGAGCGTTCCAGGGCCAACTGGATCACGGGCAAGAATCGCTCGACATGGGCACGAGCGGCGATTTCCGGCACAACACCGCTAAAACGCTGGTGCAGCTCGTCTTGAGAGGCAACAGCCGAACCGAGGACTTCAAGTGAGTCCGTGACGACCGCAGCGGCGGTCTCGTCGCAAGTACTTTCAAGGATAAGCAAGTTCATGACGTCGCCAATCTAGCGTTTCGACAGGCGACTTGCCAAGCCGCCTGTCGTCCGACGCGACCGTCACAAGCGGGAATTATCTCGCAGCCACTTCGTCTTGCAGAATTTCGACGGCTCTTTGTAGTTGACGATCGTTGAAGTCTGCGGATCCTTGGCTTTCATCCGCCCCATCGTCATCCTGATCCTCCTGATCTTCGCTCTCGTCCGTCTCGTTAGCGTCCGTCTCGTTAGCGTCCTGCCCTTCACTCTCGTCGCCCGCATCGGCCTCCTGATCTTCGCTGGTATCAGCCGCCTGATCCTCAACAGCTGAGCGTTTGGCGACGATATCGGTATCGCGATGGAAGACCATAAGGTCATTGAGTTCTCTGGGAGTGAAGCGAACGCGATTATCGGGTTCGGGCATCACCCCCCAATCGTCGTTCTCGCCAGCGCCCTCGAATCGATGGATATTCTTTCCGCTGGGACGCAAATAGCCGGCCGTGGTCAGCTTCAACGCACTGCGTCCTCCCTCCAATTCGATAATGTTTTGCACACTGCCTTTACCCCAGGTCCGTTCACCAACGATGACCGCACGATCGTGATCCTGCAGGCACGCCGCCACAATCTCACTGGCACTTGCGCTGTAGCGATTCACCAGAACTGCCATCTTGAAGTTTTCGAAGGTTCCTCTCTCTTTCGCAGACCATTTTCGGCTTGGCGTGTTTCGGCCTTCCGTGCTGACGATGATACCGTCCTTCAAAAACAGGTCAGCAACCTCCACGGCAGAGGAGAGCAGGCCACCAGGATTGAACCGCAAGTCCAGCACGAGGCTCTTCATGCCTTCTTCGACGAGTTTATCGAGAGCCACCTTCAAGTCACGGTGAGTTCGGCGACTGAAGGAAGTAAGGCGTATATATCCGATCTTTGAGTCAGGATCATACATATAATCCCAGGAGTCATCCTGATTACGATGATCTCCTAACACGGTCTCGACATTGACAACCTGTCGCATGAGCGTGAAAGTTTCTTCTTCACCGCTATGAGCATGTTTCACGGTGAGATCGATGGAGGTATTGACGGGCCCCTTCATCCGCCTGATCGCATCCTCCAGACTCATACCTTCGGTACTTTCGCTGCCGATCTGTAGAATCTGGTCGTCTGCAAGAACGCCCGCTTCGTAAGCCGGAGTGCCAACCAATGGCGTGATGATCATCAATTTCCCGTCGGTCATGCCGACGCGAATGCCGATTCCGCCGAATTGGTTTTCGACACCGGTTTTGAAGGAGTCCAGGTCGTCGGGTGCAATGTAATCGGAGTATTGATCCAGTTTGCTCAGCACACCGCGAATAGCAGCCTCCATCAGTTCACGACGGCTGATCTCCTCAACATAGTTTCGTTCAACTTGATCCACGGTGTCGGAGAAGAGTTTGATCAATTCGAAGTACTCTTCGTCTACCACCGGAGCTTTTTCCGCCGTAGCTGCCTCGGCCACTGAGGCCTTAGCTCCCTCATCCGAAGTATCCGATTCAGCCTTCTGCGCAAAAACTAACGAAGCGTTTAGAATCAGGATAAGTAAAGAAAACTTTGCGAGACCAATGTTGCGGACTGTCATAGCCGACGACTCCTTCGGAGAAATCCAATCTGGATTGGATAGAACTTAGCAAGTGCATCCTGACTTCTGGGTCTGAACCCAGGCACAGATCAGTATAGGCAGGGCAGATTCTTCCAACAAGTTTGACCGCATTTAAGCCTGCACAATCGGCGGAATAACCGCCTAAAAATTAAAGGAGATGGGTTCCGTGGTACTCTTGGAATTTAGCATGTCGCCGCTGGGTCAAGGCGAAAGTGTCAGCCCTTACGTTGCCCGCGTCGTCGACATCATTGACAAAAGCGGGCTCGACTACCAACTCCACGCCATGGGAACGGTGATCGAAGGAGAAATCGACGAAGTGCTATCCGTCCTGAAAAGCTGTTTCGAGGAACTGAGTTCGGATTGCGACCGTATCTCATGCACCGCGAAACTGGACTATCGCGCGGGCGCTTCTGGGCGACTCCAGAGTAAAATTACAAGTGTGGAAGAAAAACTGGGCCGTTCACTGCGCACCTGAACATCTGCACTGCAACATCTGCACTGCAACATCTGCACTGCGCACCTGAACATAGCCGATAAGACAAGATACTGAGAACTCACTAAACGCTTCTGTCCCGCATGAGACGCACCGAGCAATATGCACAAAGTTGATGTGATCATCGTTGGAGGCGGGATTGTCGGACTCGCCACTGCCTATCAAATCAATCTTCGACATCCGTCTCTCACCTTGGCCATTCTGGAAAAGGAAGCGGAGCTGGCGCACCATCAGACCGGACACAATTCAGGGGTCCTCCATTCCGGCATCTACTACCGGCCAGGATCTCTCAAAGCGATCAATTGCCGACTTGGCAAACAGGCGATGGAAACTTTCTGTCAAGAGGAAGGAATTCCCTTCGAGGTTTGCGGCAAGGTCATTGTGGCAGTCGACGAAAGTGAAACGCCGGCATTGCAACGAATTTTCGAGCGAGGACAAGAAAATGGCGTGAACTGTGAGATGATCGACCGCTCACGCTTAATCGAACTGGAACCGCACGTCGCGGGAGTTCAAGCGATCCACGTTCCGGAATCCGGGATTGTCGACTACGTCGCGGTTTGCCGTCGACTGGCCGAGAAGCTGGAAGCCAGCAACGCCTCATTCATAACCAATGCCAAGGTCACGCGTATTGATAAACGCAACGACGCAGTCACCGCCGTCACATCGGCGGGCGAATTTGAGGCTCGATATCTAATCAATTGCAGCGGACTTCAATGCGATCGTGTAACGCGGTTATCCGGCCAAGACCCCCAGGCAAAGATCGTTCCCTTTCGAGGTGAGTATTTCAAGTTAAAGCCAACGGCCTATCATCTTTGCCGAAACCTGATCTATCCCGTCCCGGATCCTAACTTTCCTTTTCTGGGAGTCCACTTCACACGGATGATTGACGGTTGCGTCGAATGTGGCCCGAACGCCGTTCTCGCGTTTGCCCGGGAGGGATACCGAAAGACCGACATTAACCTGAGCGACCTTTTCGAATCGCTTACCTATCTCGGTTTCCTCAAACTGGCCGCCAAATATTGGCGTGTCGGAGCCGGCGAAATGTGGCGATCATTCAGCAAGGCAGCTTTTGTTCGAGCTTTACAACGTCTTATCCCTGAAATTGATGCCAGCCAACTTGAGAGCGCTCCGGCTGGCATTCGCGCTCAAGCCGTGGGCGCCGACGGCAGCATGATCGATGACTTTCTTATCTTGGATTCGGAACGCACGATTAACGTCTGCAACGCACCTTCTCCAGCAGCTACCTCTTCGCTCAAGATCGGCGACACGATCGTGGACATTCTCTCTAAACGGCTTGATTAGCCAGTGGTTCGAAATGCTTCATGACCGCAGGTAGCTCCCAGACTCGCTCCGACGAGCATTTCCAACAATTCCAAAAGAAGGGGATGCAACTTTCAGTTCCGTGTGATTCTCGGTTAGAATTGGCGAAAACAGCCCATCCCCCAAAGGCTTGATATGACAGAAGCGGGACTGAATCAAGTAGCGGACCAGCTTCGCGAGCTACTCGGATCTGATCGAGTGCTCACGGGCGAATCGGATTTACTGGTTTACGAATGCGATGGCTTCGTCATCGAAAAGAACAGCCCGGACATTGCTGTCTTTCCAACGTCAACTCGCGAAGTTTCCGAAGTCGTGAAACTCTGCAACGCAAGCGACATTCCCTTTCTTCCTCGCGGTGCCGGCACGAGTCTCGCTGGAGGTTGCCTGCCGGTCGGTGGCGGTGTCATCATCGTCCTGACTCGCATGAATACAATCCTCGACATTAACCTGCGAGATGGTTACGCCATCGTCCAACCAGGCGTAGTAAACGTCCGACTAACGGAGGCACTTAAGGGCAGCGGTTACCATTATGCTCCCGATCCATCCAGCCAAGGTGCATGCACAATCGGCGGTAATGTAGCCACGAATTCGGGAGGTCCCCACACGCTCAAGTACGGAGTCACGGTGAACCATGTGCTCGGCGTTGAAGTCGTCATGGCCGACGGACAAATCGCATACTTCGGAGGCCGAGCGCAAGATGGCCCTGGCTTAGATTTAACAGGCACGGTGGTCGGCAGCGAGGGAACGCTGGTGATTGCGACCGAAGTGTGCGTTCGCATCACGAAGGATCCGCAAGGCTACCGGACGATGCTGGCCGTTTTCGATTCCGTCGAGGATGCGACGAATGCAATTTCCGGTTTCGTTGCAGAGGGAATCATCCCAGCCGCCATGGAAATGATGGATCAGGGCATCATTGGCGCCCTCGAACAAGCCTTTGAATTCGGGTTTCCACTCGACGCGGATGCTGTACTGTTGATCGAAGTGGATGGACTCGAGGCGAGTCTTGATGAACAGCGAGACGAGGTCACACGGCTCTGCAAAATGCACAACGCCAGAGAGGTTCGCCTGGCAAAGGATGAGGCAGAGCGTCAAAAGCTTTGGAAATGCCGCAAACTGGCGTTCGGAGCGATCGGACGCCTAAGCCCCAGCTACTGCACTCAAGACGGCGTCGTCCCTCGGTCGAAGCTGCCGCATATATTAGCTCGGATCCGCGAAATCGGCGAGCAATACGATATCCAAATCGTCAATGTGTTCCACGCTGGCGACGGCAACCTACACCCCATTTTGCTTTTCGACGAACGCAAAGAAGCTGAAGTTCAACGAGTCCTGAAGGCCAGTGGAGAGATTCTCGACGAATGTCTTGCATGTGGTGGAAGCGTGACGGGCGAGCATGGTATAGGCGTAGAGAAAATCAGTTTCATGAACAAGATGTTTCAGCCCAGCGATCTCGAAGCGATGGAACGCTTGCGTATCGCCTTTAACCCGACGAACCGGCTGAGCCCCGACAAACTACTCCCTACAGCCGGCGCTTGCGGCGTCGAACAATACCACCCAGGCCGACGCGCCGCACTTTAGTCGAGTTTTACGATGTCTGTAACCCACGAAAGCCTTCCGATTACGGAAACGATTCGGCCCAACTCACTTGAAGAAGTGATGGAGACTTTGCAAACAGCGTCTCAAACGGGAGAGGCCATCTATCCCGTTGGAGGAGGCACGAGTCTCGATTACGGTTGTCCTGCAAGGCAACCGGGGACAGCTCTCCAACTCACCGACCTGTCGAAAGTAATCGAATACCCTGCCGAGGATATGACAATCACCGTACAAGCCGGAATGACGATCAGAGAACTCAGTAACATTCTCGCTGAGCGGGGTCAGCAACTTCCACTCGATGCACCTCAAGCCGATCAAGCAACCATCGGTGGTGTACTGGCAACCAACACAAGCGGGCCTCGCCGCTTCGGCTTTGGAACGGCACGCGACTATTTGATCGGAGTGCAAGCAGTTGATGGACTTGGACGAATCTTCTCCGGAGGCGGTCGTGTTGTCAAGAACGTCGCAGGATACGACTTTTGCAAAATGTTGATTGGATCTCTCGGAACACTCGGCGTGATTACTCAGGTCACGTTTAAGCTGAAGCCAAGATCCACCCGTCGTACAATCGTTTCATGCCAGATCGACGATTTGGAACAACTCGAATCCGTGCTCGCATCGATGATTCAATCGCAAACCTACCCAGCAGCCCTGGAGTTTATCACCGGCCCCAAATGGTCAGATTTGACCGACGACGAAAACAGGCTCTTCGCAATCTTCGAGGGTCCGGACACCGATCTTGAATGGATGAATCAGCAAGTGGCCCAGGAGTGGCAGCAACAGGGTGTCCACAACATCACGACCCTCGGAGCTGAAGAGGCTGAAAACCTTTTCTCACGGTTAACGGAATTTCCCGCGGACGAAAATACTGCATTAACTTTAAAGACAAACGTCGTACCGAGCGGGATCACCTCCATGATTCAAGCAGCCCGTGAATTGGATTCCAAGTGTTCCATTCAAGCTCACGCTGGCAGCGGCATCGCAAATCTAATCTTTGACGAATTCCCGGCGGAAGGACTTTCGCGATCTCTCACTGGATTCCTCAGGCCGGCTACAGCCAACCATCATGGCAATGTAACGGTACTCCGAAATCCCGGCGGCCAAGAGATGACCAGACAATCCGTCTGGGGTGGACTCGACCATCCCTTCTGGATGATGGATCGCATCAAGCAGCAATTTGACCCTCAAAACATTCTTAACCCCGAACGCTTCGTTTTCGCATGAGCCACGAAACCCCAACCCAACCACCGACCGATTCGTCGACGACGATTGGATCCGACATCAAATATGAGCGGTTTCTGGATTGCGTGCACTGTGGACTCTGCACCTCAGCTTGTCCGACGTACGTCGAAACGGGAAACGAAAACAACAGTCCTCGCGGGCGCATCTATTTGATGCGGGCGGTGACCGATGGTCGCTTGGATCTGAATCAATCGGTCCGTCGCCATCTGGAACTTTGCCTTGACTGTCGAGCCTGTGAAACCGCATGTCCTTCGGGCGTGCAGTACGGCCAACTAATTGAGCCTTTCCGTGTCTCAATGGAACAGACCAATGAAAATCAAACCAAGAACGACGACTGGTTTCATCGTTGGATTCTCTTCGGTCTCTTCCCCAATCGAACTCGACTACGGAGCGCGATGAAACTTGCGCGTTGGTCTCAATGGTTACGTCTTGACCGGCTTGCAGAAACATTTGGCCTGACCAGATTACTGCCAAGCCGTTTGCAACAGCTCGTCAACATGCTTCCTTCTTTACCCAGGGAACAGCCTCAGCTACCGCAACACCTGCCCGCAAAGGGTCCCCGGCGGGCCAAGGTGGCAATGTTTCGTGGCTGCGTCGGTGATGTGATGTTCGACTCAACCCAATGGGCTACCGCACGAGTGCTTCAGGAGAATGGGTGCGACGTCTTTGTTCCGCCTGGACAAGAATGCTGTGGAGCGATTCACTTTCACTCCGGACAATCAGCACCGGCACAACAGCTCGCCGACCAGAACATCGCTGCCATCGCCCCCGGAGAATACGATGCGATTATCGTCAACGTTGCGGGGTGCGGGTCGATGCTGAAAGAGTACGGACTGCATTGGCACGATTCAAACGAATCGAAAAGAAGTGAGTTTGCTGCCAAGGTCAAAGATATCAATGAGTTCCTGGACGAACTCGGGCTGATTCCACCCACCGGTGAGATTAAGGCTCGGGCCACCTATCACGATGCATGCCATCTCGCCCATGCTCAAGGAGTTCGTGACGCGCCTCGCAACCTGCTCAAACAGATCCCCGGGATGACACTTGTCGATCTTCCGGAGAGCGAATTGTGCTGTGGTGCTGCCGGCACCTACAATCTCACAGAACCCGAGATGTCGGGAAGACTAGCGGAACGAAAACTCAAGAATCTGCTTTCGACACAAGCTCAAGTAGTGATCACGGCGAATGCAGGATGTTTGCTGCAGATCGCGAAGGAGGCGAGGCGATCGGGCCATCGGTTCCAGGTGCTACATCCAATGGACCTTCTCGATCGCAGCTATCGAAATTTACCGCTCGACTAACCATTGTCATGACCAGCAAATCAAGCGACAGCGGATCGTGATTTGTCCTGATGTGTCGTCAACAAACCGATCTCAAGTCGGCTTAGTTCATCAACTAACTCTGCCGCCGACTGCGGACGACGAAGTGGCGACTTTGACAGCATTCGTCGTACCAGATCAACGACATCATTCGGGACCTGGCCTAAAACATCACTGACTCTCGGCGGCGTCTTCCGTAATTGCGATTCGACCCATTCAGATGGATTCGATGCGGTGAAAGGCAAACGACCGGTCAACATTTCAAATAACGAAATGCCAAGACTGTAGATATCACTTGCCGGGGAAGTTTGCATCGCCGAGGTAAGCGTCTCCGGTGCGACATACTCCAACGTTCCGGCAAGAGGGCGCTGCCACGAAAAGATGGACTCGTCAGGTCGCAGGGAAGACCCTAAATCAACAAGCGTCGCATGACCTTGCTCAGAAACAATCATGTTAGCGGGTTTCACGTCGGCGTGGATCCAACCATTTCCATGCAGATGCTGGAGCGCCTGGCCGACTTGACGAGCAATCCAGATTGCTTGGGGAATCGCTAGCCGTCCAACTCGCTGTATCACATCGCTGAGGCAAGCGCCGTGCAAACGCGGCATGACAACGTGCGGATGTACATCGCTCAAGCCCGTTTCCAGGATAGGCACTAGATTGGAATGGGAGCTATGCCGCCCTACTTCAGCCTCTCGCTGCAACGAGTTGATGGCAACGGGATCTTCAGCGAAATCAGCGTTCAAAACCTTGACAGCGTAGTCCGCAGGCCATGAGGGAGGACAGCCAAGCGGCCGTGCGAAATAGACGTTTCTCATTCGCCCCGAGGCGACCACCTCGTCGAGCTGCCAATTGCCGACTAATCGACTGGTCGAACATGGTTCAGAGGAAGCTAGCCGGCACGTATCGGCAAACCGTCGAGTTTTGGGATTATTGCTCATGGAAGGTGGGAAAGCTTAGAGCAGAGGAAGGGTGGGAACTCTCTAATTAAATCGGTTGTTTGGGCTTCCGAATTGAAGAAGATTTAACAATCCGTACTGCTTGCACGGTGAAACCCCACTGCAGCAAGCGCAAGCACTTGTATGCGTCGCACCCCCCCTTTAGAATCGGAGTTTTTTGAGAATCAGCCCCGCCTGATCCGGATCGACTGTGTCCGCAGGCAAAGCCTAAAGGGATGTATCACATGGCGGCAATCTCGTATCGACATGGTTTGGCTTGCTACACTCTCGCGCTCGCGACGCTTGTCCTCTTCACTGTCTCTGGCTGCAACAATGCAGGCACCAATCAGGATGGTAGCTCAGCGCAGACGATGCGGCTGGTTCTTTTGACCAATGGTGACGATCCCTTCTGGGATGCCATGCGACAGGGAATGAACAAAGCGAATGCCGACTTGAATTTAGCCGATGTCAATCTTCGCGCTGAATTGGACAAAGGCGACTTTTCCGAAGAAGCTCAGATCAACAAGCTCAAGCAATACGCAACGCAGTCGGATATCGCGGCCGTCGCGATCTCGTCCGTTGCTGCCGACAACAGTCGAATTGCAGACGCCATGAAAGCGTTGCAAGAGAAGGGCGTCAAAGTCATCACCGTCGACTCCGACATGTCGAACAAGGACTGCCGCTTCGCCTACCTGGGTACGAACAACGTGATTGGTGGTCAGGAGCTCGGAAAGGCAGCAAAGGGCCTGAGACCTGAGGGCGGCAAATACGCAACTTTTGTCGGACTGAAGACCGTTGCAAATGCAAAAGAGCGAATTGGCGGATTCGGTGAAGGAGCCGGAGCGAATTTTGTGAGTCGCGACAGCTTGGCCGACCAGGGCGATCAGAATACAGCACAAGAAAACGTCAAAACCGCGTTGAACAATCATCCCGACATCGACACGCTCGTTGGAATCTGGGCATACAACGCTCATGCAATTGTCAAAGTTGTTCAAGATCGTGACATTCGAGACAAAACAACAATCGTAGTCTTCGACGCGGCTCCACTTGCATTAAAGGATATGGAAGAAGGCAACATCGATGCGATGGTTGTCCAAAATCCTTACCAAATGGGTTACCTCGGTACGCAACTAATGAAGGCGCTTGTCGAAGAAGATCACGAGACAATTGCCTCGATGTTCCCGGGCTATGACCCCGCAACTCAACAGTTTAACGGCGAAGGCGCTGACATTTACACCACCGAATTACGAGTTGTGGTTCCTAGCGAAGCATCGCCTTTAATGGCTGAGATGTTCAATGAGGAAACGAAATTCTTCACCTATCCTGAGTTTCGGGAGTGGATGAAAGAGCGGAGCTTGACGGGTTCATAATCGTAAAATGAATAAGGGTAACGACACCCAGGCAACCACGAGCTTCGCGAAACGGTTCCGCAACGAACTGGGGCTCATCGTTGCGCTGGTGATCGTGATTGGCGGAACGATTGGCGCCAACCTGCTGATGAACGGATCGGCGGATTACCTGAACGAGCCGGTCCGTAATCTGGAAGACATCCTGCACCAAACGGCGCTGTTGGGAATCTTCGCGTTGGGCGCCGCGATCGTGATTATTGCTGGTGGAATCGATCTTTCCAGCGGCTCGATGATTGTCTTCGCAGGATCCATTTGCGGACTGGTGATGTTGATTTTGGCGCCCAAGGGCCCCGACATGCTTCCGGATCCCACGAATGTCGGGCTGTTTGTGGTCTGTATCGCCATTGGCGTTACCATGGTGGTCGGCTTCATGGTCGGCACCGTCCATACCTGGCTGATTACAATCGTCCGATTGCCTCCTTTTGTCGCGACGTTAGCATCGCTCGTCGGCCTCCGTAGTCTGGCCAAGATTCTAAATCAAGCAGTGACCGCTCAGCTCGGCAATCAGGTCACGACTGTTCGGGCTGATGATGCAACCTTCGCCTATTTGAGCGAATGGTGGGTCGCCTTGGTGATTTTCATCGTGCTCGGCATCCTCTGCTGGTTCTTAATGAACGGCACGGTGATCGGTCGTCATCTCTATGCAATGGGTGGCAATGAAGAGGCAGCTCGATTAAGCGGCATCCGTACGGATCACCTCAAATGGCTCGCCTATTGTATCGGGTCGGTCACTGCGGCGATTGCGGGTGTGCTCTACACCGCGAAGGTAGGTGCAGCAAACCCGTCAACGCTCGCCGTCGGATACGAACTGAATGCGATCGCCGCTGCCGTGGTGGGAGGTTGCAGCCTGCAGGGCGGCGTCGGACTGATCCCCGGCGTCATGCTAGGTGTCTTGTTCTTGCGAGTTGTCATCGACTCGGTCGCCAAGATCGTACGAGCGGGATCCGATGACTACCAGGGCATGATCGTTGGCTTCCTCGTCGTGCTCGCCGTGGCCTTCAACGAATTGCGACGCCAGGGTAGTGGTGCCAAGAAAAGCTTCTTCCCGGGAATACTGGGCAGCATCACCATTCCCATTTTGGCAATCTTGGTGGGGACAGTCATTTTCGTCCTGACCCAAAAGACACAGGGGGTGACCGTCGGAATCGTAGCCGGAATCATCATTGGCTTACTGCTTGGTGGACTCAAGCTGACAGAATCGGCTCGATCCCAAAGGACGTAGACGCATGGCGGATACTCCCATCATTTCGATCAAACATGTGACGAAACGCTACCCAGGTGTCGTCGCTCTGGATGATGTATCGGTCGACATCCGCCAGGGAGAACTCCATTCGATCTGCGGAGAGAATGGAGCCGGCAAGAGCACATTGATGAAGATCTTGTCCGGTGTCATTACAGAATACGATGGCCAGATCGAAGTCCGAGGAGAATCCGTTAACTTTCGGGGCACTCGTGACGCTGAAGCCTGTGGGCTGAGCATCATCCATCAAGAGCTGAACCTCGTCGAAGAATTATCGGCAGCGGCGAATGTGTTTCTTGGTCGCGAGCACACATCGAGCCTGGGCTTGCTAAACAACCGCAAGATGAATGCGGAAACGAGTGAACTGCTCAAGCAACTAGAATGCGATGTCCATCCTCAGGCCATTGCAGGATCGTTGCGAGTCGGAGATCAGCAACTGCTGGAAATCGCGAAAGCGCTCTCCTTGAACTCCGAAATCCTGATCATGGACGAACCGACAAGTGCTCTCACTGAATCGGAGGTTGAGCGACTTTACCGAGTGATCGACCATCTTCGCGAAAAAGGGGTAACCATCCTTTATATCTCGCACAAGATGGATGAAGTGTTCCGACTGTCGGACCGAATTACGGTGTTGCGAGACGGCAAACTTGTAAAGACGCTCGAAAAAGAGGAGACGACACCTCGAGAGATCACACACTTGATGGTTGGTCGAGAAATCGAAGAGATTGACTTAGGTGATTCACGACAGGTGGGAGATGTTGTCCTCGAAGTCAACAATCTCTCCCTGCCCTGGCCTGGTCACGCTCGAGCATGGCGACTCAAGGAGATCTCGTTTGAACTACGACGTGGCGAAATCCTGGGAATTGCAGGGCTGATGGGTGCTGGTCGCACCGAATTACTCGAGTGTCTCTTTGGAGCCAGTGAGGAGACTCCGGCAGGGAAGGTCCTGCTCGAGAACCAACTTGTGCGGTTCCGAAATCCGAATGAAGCCAAACGAGCGGGTGTAGCGATGGTCACGGAAGATCGCAAACGGCTCGGTATCTTCGCTCAGATGTGTGTGCGCGAGAACATCAGCATGTGCACGCTGGAAGAGACGGTCACCTCGGGAGTCATTAGTCGCAAAAAGGAAGCAGAAATTGTCGATGATTCCGTCGCACGGCTCTCGGTTAAGACAGCAGGCCCTGAATCTTCCATCACAAGTCTCAGTGGCGGTAACCAGCAGAAGACGATTATTGGCCGTTGGTTACTGACGAAGCCCAAAGTTCTGCTACTCGACGACCCCACTCGGGGTGTCGATGTGGGCGCGAAAGCGGAGCTCTACCGACTGATGGATCAACTTTGCCGGGAGGGTATCGCCATTATCCTAACCTCCAGCGAATTGCCCGAGTTGCTGACTGTCAGCGATCGTATTCTTGTCCTTGCAGAAGGACGGATGACGGCTGAATTCGATCGATCGGAGGCCTCCGAGGCTGCCATCATGGAAGCGGCGACTGAATCAGCCTTGCCGCACGGTTGAGCCTGAGTGACGCACCGAATACTTCTGACAATCCTAAGCAGGTTCACGCAGGATGCCGTTGGTAACACAAAAAAACGCCGTGCCCTGTTTAAAGAGCACGGCGTTCAAGCCAACTCAATGGGAGCCTATCTTTCTTTCAACATTAAGAAGCGGCTGCCCACTCCGGGAACGCGCGCTGTGAGCGTGATCCCTTTATCAAGGTTGCCTTCCTTCACGGCGGTCATGAAGTCTTCCGAAGAGTCGACCTGATGGCCGTCAACTTCTAATACCAGCATGCCGCGTTTGACACCACTTTGGGCAGCGACACTTCCTGGTGCAACTTTCGTGACAACGACGCCTTCTTCAACCTCGATCTTCATCCGGTCTGCCAGATCCGCATCGAGATCGGCAACGCTCATACCAAGCGTTTCGTCCTCGACCGACTGATCATCACGCAGCGGTCTCTGTTCTCCCGTCGCGGATGCCATCTGATCAGGCAATGCCTCAACGTTAACCGTCAGGGTAACTCGCTTCCCGCGTCGCAACACGCGGACCGCTTGCTTTTTACCCAACGGGGATTTCTCGACGGCACGCTGCAATTCGGCAGGACCGGAAACAGCTTTACCACCGAAATGAGTGATTACATCACCGGCACGAATCCCGGCTCGCTCAGCGGGGGTGCCTTCGCCAACCTGCTGGACAACGACGCCCGGAGTCCGCGGGTCGATCTTCAACATCTCCGCCGATTCTTGGGTTACCGGACTGATCGAAACCCCTAACCAGGCACGGCGCACGGAACCATTGTCAATCAGCTGGTCCGACACCCACTTGGCCAAGTTGACCGGAATCGCAAAGCCGATCCCCTGATAGCCTCCCGACGAGGAAGCGATTGCGGTATTGATTCCGACAACTTCACCTCGAAGGTTGACGAGCGGTCCACCCGAGTTACCGGGATTGATCGCAGCGTCAGTCTGCAGAAAGCTCGCCCGGGAAGCGGCACCCAACGAACGACCTTTGGCGCTGATGATACCTGCACTCACGGACGCTTCCAATTGAAACGGGTTGCCAATCGCGAGAACCCAGTCACCGATTTGCACGCCGTCGGAATCACCGAGCTTGGCAGCCTGCAAATCTCCGGCACCCTTGATTCGTAAGATGGCTAGATCCGTTTGCGGATCGGTGCGGATATCTTCCGCAGTGAACTCGCGCCCATCAGCCAACTCAACGGTGACAACATCGGCACCACTGACCACGTGATTGTTCGTCAAGATCAAGCCGTCTTCACTGATTACGACCCCAGTACCGGTTCCCTCCCTCTGAGGAGCACGTCCTTCGAACTGCTCGAAGGGAAAACCTTCCTCACCAAAGAAGTCTTCAAAACCGCGAAAGCCTTCCGGCAGACCTTCGCGCATGGATGGTCCACGCCGAATAACATTCTGGGACGTGACCTTGGATTGAATTTTTACAACGGTCGGCAAAACCTCCTCCGACGCGTTGCGAAAAGCCGTTGACATCGTTTCTGCCTGGCTGACAGCACGCGTCTCAGAACTCGTCGTCCGAGGTTCGCTCACCGCCGAGCCGATCAGTACCGCAGCTATCAGCGAGACCGGCACCAATGCGATAAGAATATTTCTGCTATTCATGTTTTTTCTCTCTCCGTACCCGACGATTGGAACTCCCAATGCTCGATTCAGTGTGTCAGATCTCGGGCAGATCCAATTTTGATCCGCGTTCGACCCATTCGGAAAATACGAACTCAGGGTGACCGATTGTTCGCGAAGTCATCCGAGAAGACTTCGTTGACGCGCTCTTGAGGTCTATTTCAAGAGTGATATCGTCAACGCAGCCCTCCGATCCAACGGCCATCGGACCACCAGTATCTTAGGCGCCATTCGGAATCCGATGGAACCGAAATTGCGACCTGTCTTCCCGTTGCCGCTTAAACCGTTTTCAAACAAAGACTTATGTTGTTTGCGACGACAGAAAACCGGCTGCAGAGGGAGACATTTTGGCTCTCCATCGGCACCAGCGAAATCTAGGCCAGAGATGCAAAGCTATCTCCATTGCAGCAGCAGTAATTGATAGTTGCCAGTCGCTGAGAAATCCTGCGGAAGATTTCTTATTATTAATCTTTGGCGGTAAAGGAGGCCCCTACCCGCCAAAAAAACGGCTTCGCGGGTCCATTTTCGGGCAAGGATCGCCAAGGAGAGCCAGCCCCAACTCAGGGGGCAGTCGTCAGATCTCACCACGGGAAACAGCAGGTGTAAAAAAACACCCTCAGGAAGAATCCTGAGGGTGTCATCCACTGCAGTTTCAAACTGTCTTCTTACGACTCATCAACCGGCAAATCGCCTGGTGCGGCAGCACTCGATTTGTCCCAGAAGGCGAGGAAGAAAAACACAGCAACAGAGGCGGCAAAAATGGCCGGCATCAGCCAGAACTCTTTTGCTCTAGCCTCCCAACCAGCTTGGGTTGTCGGATCCAGCTCAATGCGATCTCCCCACCAACCCAGAATGTAGTTACCCACCAACATTCCAGCTCCGTAGGTCAACAATCCAATCAACGCTTGAGCACTCGTTCGCATCTCCCTGGGTGCCACGCGATCCGTATAGAGCTGTCCCGTGACGAAGAAGAAGTCGTAGCAAATACCGTGCAGAACAATTCCGAACACGACCATCGGTGCAACGCCGGGTAACAGGCCGAAGAGCACATACCTTAAAGCCCAGGCGAACATTCCAACCAACAGCATCCATTTGACGCCAAGTCGGAATAGGAAGAATGGAACGAGCGCCATGAAGACAATTTCACTAACTTGTCCGAGAGCCATAACGCCAGCAGTTCGATCACCAAAATGCATCGCCGAAGCAAACTCACCGGTTCGAGCGTAATAGAAGGCGAGTGGAATACAAATCAAGAAGGAGCAAAGTGCGAAAATGAAGTAGGACGGATTTCGCATCAAGTTCAGCGAGTCGAAACCAAGAATCTTGATCACATTGACCGGCTCACCTCTACCCTCAGGAGGAGAAGCCGGCAGGGTGAAGCTGTAGATTCCATAGATAACGCTCACGACAGCAGCAACTTTAAATTGAACCGCTGAGCTTCCACCGTCTTCAATGCCGGGAAGAATCGGAAATGAGAACAGTCCAAAAAAGGACTCGGAGATCGTCAAGCCTGCAAAAATCCAGCCAAATGTTCCCCACAATCGAATCTTTGGAAAATCCGATTCGATATCATTCACGTTCTGGAAGGTGATTGTGTTCACGAGCGCCAGAGTTGGCATGTAACAAATGAAGAAGGCCAACAGTGCCCAGAAGAAAATCGATGGATCTTCAACGGAACTTACCCACCAGAGAAATACGGCTCCAATTAAATGCAAGATTCCATTCAGGTGTTCTTTATTCAAGTAACGATCGCCAAGAAAGCCAACGATCAAGGGTGCAAACAGAGCTGCCCATGTTTGCGTCGCGTAACTACCCCCGATGATCGAATTGAGGCCTTCTCTGCCTTCGAATAGTTTGCCGAGGTAAGTGCCCATGGTGACAAAGAACACTCCCCAGACAAAGAACTGCAAAAACATCATGATGCCGAGACGAGTTTTTATGAACATACGGGATTCCTTCGGGCAGTTTGAATTGTCTGTGCGGTGTTGGTGTAACCACAACGGTATTTCAAACTCAACTCAGTATGCCGGAGCATTCCATGAGAAGAGTAACGGATTCTCGGTAGCGAATTCGATTTCAGGATGAAGTCTTCCTCATCGAATTTTGGGAACGGCTGACGAGAGCCTCCAAAGCGACTTCAGATTCTAATGCAGCACCCTCCGTTGCGACAACCTAGTTCGCGCGGACGATGGCCACAATCAGCAGGATTTTCAGAGGCAGATCGCCTATCTGGATTCACACCATCGCCAAATACGCCAGCTAGAGAAGCTGCTTTCAGAACGGCAGCCCCGTTTCAGGACAATCCCTGCAGCCGCGGGAGTGGATTATCCTGCGGCTTACCTTGAACTCCGACTACTGCGGGAAAGACGGCATCGAAAGCAATGAGGCACGCATCGACTTTTTGGGCGTGGGCAAACGAATCAAGGGTTCCGCCGAAGGCACGGCCTTCGATTCCGCCTTCGTCTCGATCTGCTTTTTCGTAAGCGATGTCGACGCGGCCAGAGCCACACGTTGCTGAGTCATCGGCTGCCGAATAAAGGTCACCTGGGAAATCTCAGGCTGGACCGTAGGCTCCGGCGCTACAGCGGTCAGCTTGGCCGGAGCTTTCACCTGCAGCAATTCATCCATCGGTTTCGTCAGCGGAATTTCAGCTGGAGTTTTTGCACTGGTGCGAGGAGCGTCACTCGCAGCCGGAGGCTGGTGTTGCTGAGGAAGTGTTCCTACCTGCGGCGCGAGTTGTTCGAGCAATTGACGAGCCGGCATCAAGGACGGATTGATTTCCAGTGCCTCAACGAAGTAGGCAGTTGCCTCCTGACTCTTACCATGCTGATTCAGCAAATAACCCACGTTGTAATTGGCAACGGCTGGACCGTACGATTTTGCGAGCGTAGACACTGCCTCCTGCGATCGATTTGACTCAACCAGGATTGCAGCAAGATTATTGCGATACATGAGAGAATCAGGATTGAGCCGAATGGCATTCTGCAAATAGGTAATGGCCTCGGCAGAACGCCCGGCTCGTGCCAAACACAACCCAAGATCATTCAGCACAACTGGATCGTCGCCGTGATGCTTCGCGGCGATACCGTAAATCTCAATCGACTTTTCGAGATTGCCCTGTCGGTGTTTTAATCTTGCGAGCCCAATCAACCCAGCACGGTTCGTAGGTTCGTTGGCAAGAAGTTTTTGATATTGTTTTTCAGCCGCTTCGAACTGCCCTTGCTGCTCATGCAGCGCGGCCGCCGAAAGAAAAAGGCTGGGCTTAATCGTATCAGGGACGTAGTCAAGATCTGTGGGATCAGCCGCAGGAACCACTCGTGGCTTAAAAGCGAATGCCTCAGACACAGCCGTCGCTGCGTTTTTCAAAGAGCCCGACTTGGGTGGGCTTTCTTTTTGCCACCCCGACGAGTCGGCCAAGTCGCGGCGTGTCTTGCGACTGTCGGTAAAATAGTCTTCGGCAACCTGTGGAACCGAAACCGTGTTCTTCGTGTGGGCTAAAGCACCGTCCGTTACGGATGACTTTTGCTCCAGCAGGTTGTCGATACGGAGTGGCTCTTGATTAGTCCCTGACTTGCAGCCAATCAAACTGGCCCCAAGAAGTAGAAAAACGGATCGCGTCCAGAATTTGCAAGCCACAACAACCTCCGCCTTCGATTCAACATGATCCATGACGAACTACACGCGCATGAGCCAGAACAGCCCACCGTTCAATCAGGATCGACTGACAACGCTAACCGCTTTAGGTCAATTCCAACAGATATGCGGACTTTAACGCCAGCGTTGCAAGCACTGTTCCTAGGGCGAACGGAGCATTGTTCGACAGAAGACGTTTCACGGACAGGCATTGCGCACAAAAAAGCCCGATGACTGATGCTCCATCGGGCTTCTCGTGATTAACAAGCTTGAGTGGCTTAACCGCCGGTCAACTCACCCGCAGCCTGGAAGGACGGCAAACGAGGCTCAGGAATGGACGAACGACTCTTGCGTTCGACGGAGTCGACGTATTCAGCAGGCAGCCCGGTAGGTTCCGTATTTGTGGGAATCACGGCAGGCATTGGCTGGTCCGGCAGTAATTGAGCCAGGGCCTGCTGAACGGAATCGAGACGCTGCTCGGAGACTTCAGGGTCAATCGACTGGAAGACGTAAATCGTCTTATGGGGCTCGGGCGCATGGGCCAGAATCGAGTGGAGCTTGCGTTTACCAGCGTCGTTGAGCTGATTGGTCTCATGGTGGAAGTAGGCAGCACCGAGGGTATTCTGCAATCGCCAACCGTTCCGCACCATGGCATGAAATGGGGCTCGAGCGGCTCGCTTATCAATCGTCGAGAAAGGCTCAGGCCAAGCGTTATTGCGATGAAAATCGGTGTGGACACGATGCCAAAACTCGTGCCATCCTGCCTGCGCGGAGGAAATCGTGATGAACAGCGCAAGGCCCGTCAAAAAGCAGGTCCTGACTCGCAACATGGTATGCATCTCCATTCGCATCGACGTCAGGCAGATTGTCGTCCTTTCCCCCGGTCCTTGCGTCAAAGACCTATTCCTGGGGGGCGTGCCTGTTGAATGAGCTGATGGGCTAGCGTTGAGCGATGCATCAGCGTTACATATGTATCGCCCATGCGGATTGCGACCCGTGAACCATTTGCAGGGTGATCAAACAACCGGAATAACCGTTACAACCGGTAGTACCGCCAGCGTTACCGATGTCGAGTTCACACGCTGGAAATCTCTTTAGCCGCCCTGCATTGCCGGGAACATTTCACGGACCATGGTGATGGCCGCCGGCCCCACCAAAACCACAAAGATGCCAGGAAAAATAAAGAGCACCAAAGGAAAGATCAATTGAACGGCAGTCTTTGCTGCTTTTTCTTCAGCCAATTGGCGGCGACGTGTTCTCATCGAATCGCTTTGAACTCGTAGAGCCTGCCCAATGCTTGCTCCGAATTTCTCTGCTTGAATCAACACAGCGGCCAGCGCCCGCAGATCATCAACTCCCGTTCTTTCACCGAGAGATTTGAGGACTTCTCGGCGAGACTTCCCCATTTGGAGCTGAAAATTGCAAATCGCAAATTCATCAGCAATCACCCGATGAGACTTCGTCATTTCTTCGGCGACTTTTCGCAAAGCCTGGTCCAGACCAAGCCCAGCCTCAACACAGACCACCATGAGGTCGAGCGCGTCGGGGAGCCCCAAGAAGATGGCTTCTTTTCTTCGCTTACTTAAAAACCAGACCACAAGATCAGGCACATAAAAGAGGATACCACCGCAGGCGATAACTCTCATCAAACTTCCCTGCTCAACCCCAGTAAACATCAGGGAACCACCCCCGAGCACAGCTCCGGCAATCAAGCCAACGCATTTGAGTGAGAGAAAGATACCGGGAGCTGATTCCGTTCGGAACCCAGCGTGATCCAGCCTTTGCTTGAGCTTTCCCTGTTCATTTTCGTTCTTGGGCTGAAGAGGCTTAGCGAGCGCGGGTGCTGTTTTTTTGAGCACATTCGTTACGGTGTCGGATTTCTTCGCCCCCGATTCCACCGAGGAACGCTTATGGGGATTCTTGAGTTCGTTTAGTCGCTCGGACGCGCGCGTCTTGTTCGCTGCGAGCAGGTCCATTACCCACCACGCTCCCGTTGAAAAAGCGACGAAGCTTGCAGCGTAAATCAACAGAGTGGAGTCAATGAAGGCGAATAACAACATGGTTTAACTCTTCGAAGAAATGTAATGAATCAGTCCAACGAGCGGGTATTTCTGAACTACGATTACACCTTGATATTGACGATTTTCTTGATCACGATCGCGCCAATGAGCTGCGTAACAATCGCGAATGCCAGCATCTGTTTCCCCAATGGATCATCAAAGAGCAGCATGACGTATTCGTAGTTGAGCTTAAGCATGACGGCAAACAACACTGGTGGTAGCGCCAACAGGACAACACCGGAAAGGCGTCCTTCGCCGGTCAAGGCTTGCACCTGCCCCCAGATTTTGAATCGTTCTCGAATTAGATTGCCAATCTTGTCGAGGATTTCAGCAAGATCACCACCCGTCTGTCGTTGCAGAACAACCGCAGTCACGAAGAACCGCAAATCGAGATTAGGAACTCGATCCGCCAGCGACTCGAGAGCTTCATCCATGGGGATACCGAGGTTCTGTTCTTCATAACACCGACCGAACTCCGTGGAAATTGGCTCTGCCATTTCGCTGGCAACGAGGTGAAACCCAGATCCAAGGCTATGCCCTGCCCTGAGAGCTCGACCGATCAATTCAAGTGCATCGGGAAGCTGTTTGGCGAAGAGTTTTTTTCGTCGCCGCCGCATGATGGCCGCATAAACAAATGGCAGGCATCCTAATCCGACAGCTGCAAGAGGGATTAGAATGGGCGTGACTCCGGACGCCAGGACGACGATGACGCCAATCGTTGCCAGGCCACTGGATATCATCAGAAATTTACTGGGTTCGATTCGAATATCAGCCTGTTCGAGAAACAAGGTGATATTGAGGAAGCGAGCCACGAACTCTTCGATGGCTGTCGGTACGTCATCGAGCGGTCGCGCGATAACAGTGGAGTCTTTTTCGACAGCGACCTTCTTGTTTTGTCCGGTGAGCACACCGAGTCGGTCTTCGATGACGTTTTCGGTGGTACCTCGGAATAACGTGGCTACACCGCCAACCAAAGCTGCAACCCCCACAAACGCGGAGATCAGAACGAGCATCGTCATTGTCATGGTTTCTGCCTCAAGAGTTCTAACCGGCTTTTGTCACGGTTTTTGTCACGGTGAACATCAGTCGTTCAACATGACTCGTTCGCTAAAGGCACTGCTCGGCAAACGAATCCCTACGGCTTCAAGCCGCGGCATAAAGTTCGGGCGAATTCCGGTTGCCACAAATCTCCCTCGAGCCCCACCCGCTTCATCGATTCCATCTTGGATATATCGATAGACATCCTGCATCACGACCGTATCCTGCTCCATTCCCACGACTTCGGTAATGTGAGTAATACGACGTTTCCCGCCTTGCAGACGGCTGGCCTGGATAATGAGATCCACCGCACTGGAAATCTGTTGACGCATCGCTTTGATGGGCAACTCAAAACCCGCCATCATGATCATGGTTTCCATACGAGCGATCGCATCACGCGGAGTATTTGCGTGCAAGGTTGTCATGGATCCTTCGTGACCGGTATTCATCGCTTGCAGCATGTCCAAAGTTTCCGGACCACGACACTCACCAATGATGATTCGTTCAGGTCGCATACGAAGCGCGTTTTTCACAAGATCGGTGGCTGTAATTGCTCCTTTGCCTTCGATGTTCGGTGGTCGAGTTTCAAGTCGCACAACGTGCTCTTGCTGCAATTGGATTTCCGCAGCGTCTTCAATCGTGATGATTCGGTCGGAATTCGAAATAAAGCTCGACATCGTATTCAGCATGGTTGTCTTACCAGAGCCTGTCCCTCCGGAAATCACAACATTCAAGCGAGCCTTAATGGCGCCCTCCAACAACATCACCATCTCAGGCGTAAACGCCTTGAAGTTGAGCAGGTCTTCCAGCTTCAGTGGATTCGACCCAAAACGTCGAATCGAGACAGCCGCTCCGTCGAGTGCCAGAGGTGGAATGATCGCATTAACACGTGATCCATCCTGCAGGCGGGCGTCGACCATGGGGCAGGTTTCGTCAACACGACGGCCGACCTTCGAGACAATACGATCGATGATCTGCATCAAGTGGGCATTGTCTCGGAACTCAACATCAGTCCGTTCCATCTTGCCTTGTCGCTCGACAAAAATGCTATTCGGACCGTTAATGAGAATGTCGCAGACCTTGGGATCCTTCAGTAGCAATTCAAGAGGACCGAGACCAAAGGTCTCATCAAGCACCTCATCAATCAACCGTTCACGTTCATTACGATTGAGCAACGTATCTTCAGTGTCACAAAGATGCTCAACAACCAGTCGAATTTCTCGGCGAAGCGTCTCTCCCTCTAGCTCACCAACTTTATTGAGATCGAGCTTATCGACGAGCTTCCCATGGATCCTACGTTTCAGACTGTCGAACTCTTCGTTCTTAGAGGTCTCTGGCGATCTTGAGTTCGAACCAATAGTTTTCATCAGCGGCTCCCGTCCATCAGCGCAAATTCGTCGGCAACTCGAGGCAACGGAGTCCTGGTATGCGGACTCTCCCTAGAAAAACCATAGCTCACAGCGAGAGCTACCGTTTGGGGAGCGAGCCATCAGCAGCAGAACAACCGATACAGGCGGCACCAACGCTGCGAGCGCGAAGAAAATCCGGGGGCACCGGCCGTCAGGCGTCAAGAAAGGAGCCCAGATTGCGGCTATCCGTTACCCCGCATCGGCCGATTTTTCCAGAAGTTGAGCCAACCTCCTTGGGCCGTGGTCTGTTCCACCCGAACCTCTGCACTATCCCCTGCGAGGGCGTTGGACAAAGCGGTGACGGATTGGGTGATGAGAGCCTTCGGAAACTGCTCCAGTAAGGGCACACCGTTATTGCGGACTTCGACCATCGTTCGATAGTCGTTGGGAATCTGCCAGAAAACCTCTCGCCCAATCGTTTCCTGGGCTTTTTTGAGTCCGATCTGTCCTGCATCGAGACCAATGCGATTCACGACAATACGTGTTTTGTCTTTGAGACCTTCAATTTCATCAAAGGACACTAACAGTCGCACAACATTACGCAGACAGGGCAGATCCAATTGAGTCACCAACATGGCATAGTTCGACTCTTCAAGTGCTGCCAGATCGAGCGGCGTATAGGCCTTGGACAGATCCAAAAGCACGTGGGTGAAACTCGCCTTTAGGAGTCCCAACACGCGGCGAAAATCTTCCGCTGTCACCAGCGGTGCATCCTGTAGCTGGACGGGTCGTGGCAAAAGATAAAGGCCCGATGAATGCTTGGTCATCGATTTTTTGAGAAGGGCAAAATCCATTCGCGCAACGTTTTGAGCTACGTCTGCGATCGTGTAGTCCGGAATGGTGTCAAGAAAGACATCCGCATCCCCTAGCGACATATCAAGATCGATCAGCGCCACGGTGTTCGATTCGTCGGCAGCGAGAGCACAGCCGAGATTCACAGCCAAACTGGTGGAACCGACGCCACCACAGGCTCCAGCGATCGCAATACAGACACAACCGCGTGTGCGCGAATTTCCGGATCCGGTCCGCTGATCGCTGATTCGTTCGAAGGCCGCAACTAATTCATCAACTGATAAGGGTTGGGTGAGAAACTCTTTCGCTCCCGCTCGCATTGCCTGCAAAATGAGAGATCCATCATTCGAGCTGCTCACCACAACAACACTACAATCCGAGGAATCTCGGAGCTGTTGTATTAAAGAGATTGCTTTTGCAATATCTTGATCGACGGCCACAACGGCAACGTCGGGGCTACTCTGTTCGACCACATCCATGAAGTATTCATACCGAGAGCACTCTGCCTCAAGCCAAACGGAATCCATTCCCAGCAGGAGGTTCTTCAGATTCTCTCGACTGTTTTCATCAGGGTCAGCGATCGCCAAACGAAGAACATTGCCCATGATTTACACCTTCAAGCTCAGTACCAGCCGTAGCTATCGCGATAACTTGCCGAATACAAGATCTACAATGACGAAATCACCGCTTTTGATAATCCAACACATCGTAGCCAACCTGCCCAAACAAACCTGGATCACCGGTCGACTTCTCCGTCGTCACGTTCGGTCGAGGACTGCGGGTAGCGGACTCAGCAGAGGCTGGCACCACGGTGGACGCCCCACGTGAAACAGCCCCTGGCCTGTAGATTTGAGGCGATCTAAATGCTCCCTGATTCAGATCAGGCAAGGGAGCGGAGCCATCGGCGGGCACAGCTTCAACCGGGCCATGGATGATCGTCTCACCCTGAGCCGGTATGCCATCCGCCTGGCATCTCGAACAACTGCCATCCGCACAACAGCGAGGAACTTCAAGGTAACCGCGGAAGTACAGCTCCGTATCTTGAGGACTGGTGGTTTGACTACCTGGTAGGCAGGCAGGTGCTTCATGGGGATCCAGAGCATCGACCAATTCCGGACGCACTGTCACAACCAGCTCGATTTCATTTTGGACCTCTTCCACACGGCGGAAGGCATCTCCTGCCCAGGGAAGATCGGCTAACCAAGGAATCCCTCGATTCTGACTCTCAATTCGAGTTTGGATCAACCCGGCATGTGCCAGGGTCTGTCCCGCTCGCATTTCGACAGCGGTATCCGCCCACCGGGTTCGCAACGCGGGAATCCGGTCGCCTTGAACGGAAACACCATTTGCCCGGTCCAGCTCGCTAACCTGCGGCCGTACCTCGAGACGAATGGCACCGTTTCCGAGCACGATGGGCACGAAATCGACACGGGTTCCGAACTGCTTGTATTCAATACCAATCGTGCCCAGACTTTGTGGCACAAGAATCGGAAACTCACCACCAGAGTTGAAACTCGCTGGTCGACCACTGACCGTGACCAATTTCGGTTCGGCCAGAATCTTGGCGAGATTATTCTCACGCAATGCCTCAAGAAACCCGTAGAAACTCGCATCATTACCAACAATGCCAAAGTTAACCGTCGCTCCACCAGCGCCAGAAACTGACCCAGCGTCGGGAGCAAACTCGCCAATGAGACCAGAAACACTTTGGACGACGAAGTCGCCCTGGCCAATTGCAGCCCAGTCAAATCCCAGAGCACGCAATTTGGTCCTGGAAACTTCCATGACCTGGACGTTAAGCAGCACTTGCTGGACGCCACCAACAGTCACGTTGTTGATCACCTTCGGATAATAATCGTCAGCTAACTGAATAATGCGGGTGACATCTTCCGTTCGATCCACACGCCCCGACAGCACGACTGCCGTTCGAAGGGGTCGCACTCGAATCGATGCCTGGGGAAACTCAGATTTCAACAACATATCTAATTCACGAGCGTCGCCCGTGACAATGAGATTTACGGTATGCAGGTTACCGTTCTCATCCCACAGGTTCACCTCCGTTACGCCCGGCTGTGCGGCAGAGAGCTGAACCTTGTTAGGAGAAATGGGGACCACCCGAACAATGTTCGGGTTGTTCACCATGGCACGAGGAATCTCTTTGTCCAGCTTGAGAATGCGGCTGGAATTCACCACCATTTCCAGTTTATGGCTGGGTTTGGTAACTCTGAATTCCAGTTCCTGCTGGGCGGTCTGAGCCTGAGTTGGCTGAAGTCCGACGAGCAACGTGCAAAATATTGAAACAATCGCGGCGCGTTGAATTACCGTTTTGACCATGCTTGCGTCCTTGCGTTAGCAACGATCTCTGATTGTAGTGCAGCATGAGATTCCCATGAATCTCGACGTATTAAAACTATTCCAAGGTGCTATCCGTTTCGGTGCTATCCGAATCGGTCATGGTGTCATTCAACTCATCTTCTGCCCGGATCAACTCTTCGAGTCCGGACAAAGATGTCGAGGGTGTCCAGTCATCAATGCCCTGTGGAGATCCCTGTGGAGCATCTGCTGATTCGCGTTCAAGAGGCCTGTCTCCCAATCGCTCAAGCGGAAGTGAGTCACGATCATTCCAGTGGTAAACACTCGAATCACCGGCACCTGAAATGATCTCCATCGACCAAACCTTGGGCGCGGGACTCACTTCCGAACTCGCGTCATTGTTCGAGGCACTCTCAGTATCGACATTTGCGTCGACCATCGATCCGAGGAAGCTTCCGAGGATACCGGCGCCTGCATTGGCGGATTCCGAGAGATTGCTGGAACCATTCTCCCAACCTTCCAGGTTGCTCAAGGTAGCTCCTGGCGTTTCCCCACTGGTGTCGTCATCTCCTCGTCGTAGTGAAAGCTTGATTCGACCAAGTTCACTTGCCAGAGTAATTCGTTCAGCTTGATCGGGTGAAACAAGCAACGAAACGGTCTTGGCGCGAATGGAAGAATCATCATCGATTTCACGTTCGGTTACGGCGTTAACCGCGAATACGCTCACGTTTTTCATAATCGTCCGCGTGGTGGTCACTGGAATTCCAGCGCCTCGGCGAAGATAAACGAGCACATCGACTCGATCACCAGGATTCAACAATCCAGATGCAGAACTGTCTACCGTTACCTTGACAGACACGACCCGCATGCCTTGCGGAATGTTGTCCGACTCGACATTCAATTCATTCTTATCAACGAGTTTCGGCAACAGAATGGGTTCCCCCGGAAAGAGCCGACCTTTCGTTTTTTTGCCTTCGATCTCCGTAAGTTCACGCACAGCGCCGTCAGGAATGAGATTTTTTGGCCATTCTTCCAGCTTCACACAATGAGGAGTCAACATAACGCCCTGTTCGACATCTCGAACAGCGACGTAGATCTTGGCTTTTTCAACCTTTGGCGTTGCTTCCTGCTCGCCTCCATTCTCCATGACCTGGCTGATACCAATCGATGCAATGAGCCCGCAGCCAAGTGCGACAACGATAAGAACCATGGATTTAGGACGCATAACGTGGACACCTTTCTTCGTTTCGTAGTCGAGTTTGTGGACTCCGCGATTTCTCTCGGAGTGAGACAATTCTCACGGTTTCTCAGACGATCTACAGTTCACTCTCGAATACGAACAGCGGGTAACTCATCCACACCGGATGAGCCACCTCGTCGTTCTTTTCGGGATCACTGACATAGTTTGTCCAGTTTCCAGCGGAAGTCCGGCAAAGTCACCCCAAGGCCCTGATCTCTCGCATCTTGCGCACCTCTCCAATGAACAGGCCGCTCAGAGGCTCAAACCAACATGTCCATCCAGGCGAAGTAGACAATGGTGCCAATCGCAATTGGGATTCCGTAAGGAAGCAACAGCATCGAGCTCTTTCGATCCGCAGCAATCTCACTGAGTTTGTTGGGATCCTTGATCGTCATGATCTCATTGAAGATGAGCCAGAACTGATTGGAATGTTTCCTCCAGGCTTTTCGGTAAAGGACCATCAAGACTGCCAGCACAGCGCCGATGATTGCGGAAACGACAAAGGCATACGCGGTATGGGTTGCGTGCATCCACGCCCCGATCCCGGCCAACAGTTTCACGTCTCCGGCTCCCATGCCACCGATGGCATATGCAGGCAACAGAAGCGCCAGCCCTACTAGCGTGCCGAACAGGCTCCAACCGAGACCCTCGTACCAAGCCATGCCAAGCGAGGGCGCGACCCAGGCGCTGTAGACCCAGCCTGTAATGATCATCGGAAAGGTGATCCAATTCGGCACCTTGAGTTTGATGCCGTCGATGACGGCGGCAATTACGAGCGTGATCGAAACCAACCAAACAGGCCAATTTTGGACAACGCCATCAATTAATTCCGACATTTTTATTCCCCGTGGATTCCGTCAGGAGTCTGGTCATTTCAAAGTGAATAGGAAGCTCATTAAAACGGCTCCCATGCTAAAAACGTAGCACAGCATTTCGATGGCCGAAGCCAGCATGTCATTAGGCAAGGTCCACAGCATGGAACACCTCAATGATTTCTCTTCGAAGAAAACTCTTATGGATTGTCTGGCTTAGGTCATGAAAAACCCCCTCGTAGCGAACTGCGGCGAGGGGGCTTTTCTATGTTTCGACTGAACGCGTCGGTCTCATCCTTAGGCGGCGTCAAGCTGATCCGCAACACCCTGGAAGGTGTCACTGGCGCTGGTTCCGATCGCTTGAATCGCGGTCAAGCAAACGATGATGATCAAAGCCAGCATGACTGCGTACTCAACAGCAGTCGGGCCATCTTCGGAAACCAGGAAACGTTGTACTTTCTTGGCAAGAGTCTTCATGAAGTTCCTCCGATTTCTCCTAGGTCGTCCACAAGTGCTGTGTCAACCATTTGAATAACAAGTCAGGAGCGAGGTCGAACTTGTCCTAGAAGGCAAAGCCTGAACCGCACCACCTAAACCAGTTGCGAATCTTTTCCTCTCTCCCCGCAAAGCTGTCTGGTAACACCCCTCGATGCTCCCTCAGTACTTCGCAGTGTCTTCTCAAACGAGCAGCCGAATATCGGAGGATGCGACCGAACACCAACGTTTGATCATCACCTTCGACATGGAGAAAAGACTGATTTACAAACTGACATCACATGAAAACATTCGATGTGACATTTGAAACCTATGTCACGCATGCCCGTTGTCAAACTGCGGACTTGAAGAAAAAAACGACTCGCATCGGAAATTTGCGGGAAACCGAAAAGGACAGCAATACAACGCATATATCCCGAAAAATGAGTCGTAAAAACGCGGCTTTGCCGGGTTCATACATGGGTGGAATGGATTAATCCGTGGTGAGATCTTGAAGGCATTCGTCAAGAATTGAAATCGCTTGCCGCAATTCATCCTCGGAAATCACCAGCGGAGGAACCAGGGTAAGCACGTTTCCTGAGGATACCTTGAAGCTTAACCCTCGCGCCATCGCCCCGTACATTATACGTTCAGCGAGCTGATGAGACGGACCGAACTGCGAATGATCCTGCAATTCGACGCCGATCAACAATCCAGCTCCGCGAATCTCTCGAATGCAACTGTGCTTCTCTCGCAAACGTTGAAGTTCATCGACGGCAAGTTGCCCCAAGCGATCCGCACGTCCAACAAGATCATCATCAACGATCGTCTCGATGGTCGCTAATCCAGCCGCACAACTGACTGGATTCTTTTCATGAGTGTAATGACCGATGGCTCGATCCCCAGCGACGTCTAATTCAGGTCGAGCGACGATGCCTGCCAACGGCATCACGCCGCCACCGAATCCTTTACCGATCACTACAATATCGGGTTCAACACCAAAATGTTCGTAAGCGAACATACGTCCAGTTCGGCCTAACGCCGTTCCAATCTCATCGAAAACAAGCAAGACTCCATATTCATCACACAACTCTCGAATTCTCTGCCAATATTCTGCCAACGGCAGAGTTACCGTTGACCATCGAATCGGCTCGGCGATTACCGCAGCGATGCCTCCTTCATTCTGCATAATATGTCGTACATATTCAGCACAAGAACGATTACACCTTTTTTCGCAGCCGAAGGGACAATCCTCAGAAATCGGTGGCCGAATGTGCAGAGCACCGGGAAGCAGTGGACCAAGACCTTCACTGAAAAGTGCTTGCCCACCTACCGATATTACGTCCATAGATGCGCCATGAAATGAGCCCCACATCGATATCGTTTTATAACGCCCGGTCGCAATACGAGCGAGTTTCATCGCCATTCCAATCGCGCTGGTACCGCCGGGTGCAAACAAGACTTTGGACAGGGACCCCGGAGTCACCTCAGCTAACCTCTGAGCAAGATTCACGGCCACTTGATTCGTGTACCGGCGGGTACAAAACGGCATCACATCGATTTGATCCTTCACTGCTTGCATAACGCGTGGATGTCGAAACCCAACCTGGTGTACCCCATTACCATGAAAATCCATGATCTTTCGGCCGGAAATATCATGCAAATAGATCCCCTCCGCTTCCACAATCGCATCAATGCACGGAGTCGAAAGGGATTGATGGAGAAAATGTTCAGCATCCTCTGCCAAGACACGATGAGTCGCCTCGTCCAGAAACTCTTGTTGATAGGCGATTCGCTGAGGAGATCGATTTGTATCTCCCTCAATGCGTTCTTGATGCTCGTCAATAGCGGTCGGCTGTGAAACAGATGCTCGTGGATCGCTCATAGTCTTCACCAGGAACAGACACGTGAGAGTATTGGTTAGCGCTTACGATACGTCTTCTCAACCACGAAGAAAAGCCCCCGGCCAAGGGCAGCCCGCGATTGCCCGAATCACGAGATCCGCCATTTAGAACAATCGACGGCAGCTGATCAGAAGTGACAGGAAGAGAAAAACGGTCGTAACCATCCCAGGTTCGGGAACGGAAAACGCTGCTGCACGTTGCCCGACTTCATAACCTCCAGCCTGAAAAGCGACAACAAAATCACCACTGTTAAAGTCGCTATTGCCGTCCCAATCTCCTGTTGCCCATGTCGAGTTGCCGATCACGTCATCCTCAAATTCTCCTGCTTGGAAAATAAGGACCAGATCACGACTATTAAATTCGCCGTCCAAATTGGCATCCCCGAAATAGGTGGATTTGAGTTCGTCAACCCAGATTTGGCGATCATCATCGTTCACCAGCGAATCAGCATTAAGATCAAATGAATTCTTATGGGTGTTATTGCGAACCTCAATTGACAAGAGGTTAATGTCTTCGACATCTAACAAACCGTCGAGATTAAAATCACCGGATACGCCGATCGCTCGGTTTGCTCGAACGTATCGAATGAAGCCAGCGTCGTTTTCGGTGACGATAATGTCGCCTTCCGTCGAAAACGTAACTGCGCGCGCCTCACTAATCTTCTTACCGGGACTTGTAAGTGGTAGACCATCTCCCCCGTGCGTGCCTCGCTTGTCGTCACCATCGATCAACAAATGAATTCTCTCGTTGTCATCAACAAACCATATTTGACCACCCTCATGCGTCGCCAAGAGATAGCCTCCCTCAGGATGGAAAGCGATTCCTCGTACTTCATCGAGTCCCGTCTGAGTGGCCAGAAAGCCAGAACCGCCTCCTGTCGTTGATTCATTACCGGCAATGAGATCGCGAGTGCCATTCTCATAAACCTTGTAAACGCCGTGGCCTTCACGATCCGTCACCACTAATTCTCCATCCGCAGGATCGACGGCAAGATTCCCAAGTGCCACAAATCCACTTGCATACACCGTCACGCCACTGTCTTCCGTCCAACGACGTACCTCCGTACCCGACGAGTAGTAGATGAGGGATTCGTCAGGACTCACCCATAAACCACGGCCAATCGAGATGACGCTAGGATCTTCAACAACCGTGACGACATTACCATCGGGAGACCATTTTCGGATGAGTGAATTACCCAGGTCCAGAATGTAAGTCGTTCCATCCGGAAAGGTGTACAAACCATTCGGAGCAAAGAGATCGATTTCGACTCCGGGACCATCTCCGCTATATCCGGGAAAGTTAGTTCCCGCAATGGTATGAATCGTACCGTCCGGCTTCACCATACGAATGGCATGTGCATCTTTATCTGCGATGTAAAGGTTTCCAAGGGCATCGGCCATCGTCATGTGCGGGCGAGACAATTCGGCATCGGTGGCTAATCCACCTTCCATATCGGGAAGCCACCCGGACACAGCCTTATCAGGTATCAAGCCCGTTCCCGCGACCGTTTCAAGATTGCCATACGATTCCAGCAATTGCTCGAACGTGATTGCTTCGCAACGAGAAGCAAGCATCAAGACAACAATACTAATCGCGAAACAACGCATCAATGATTTCCTCTTAACCCGAGCTCTGAGACATCCCCGGGTAACCACGCTACCGACAAACCTATCCCGTAAAAATCTCACTTTAACAGATATGGGCAATTCGTTCCGGGAAAATCACCGGCCGCGCCACTCAAACATCAACGTCAAATCGCGTTTCACTCAGCTCAAGCGTTTCGGATTTGAAAAGGTTCGTCGACTCGAGTCGACTCAAAAACCTGTCTGATTTGGGGTACGAGATTCGTCAAAACCAGCTTGACGTTTCGTGACAGAAACTCACGATTAACTCCGATCAACATGCCAATCACCGCACTCGAAATCACCTCACCCGCCTCCAAATCAAGAACGAATTCGCTGTGGCCTCTCTCCAGCAACCGCAGCAATTCTTTTTGCAAATCGAGCCCCTGCAGATAACTCGTTAAACGAGGATGCTCGACGCTCAGGGTGGTCGATTCTGCTGCCGTTCGGTCAGGAGGATTTGATTCAGAGTTCATGTCTACCGCCATGGTGATACAAGCGGATTCGCAAGTTCCACCGAATGTGGTTCAACGCAAACACCAGACGATGTTGGTCCACTCCGCATGTCCGTCGAGATGAAGCTGACGGGCGGAATCGTACTTAGCAGAACTTAAGCATATAAGCATTTGGCTCGATTTACTTGCAAGAAAG
Organism: Planctomycetaceae bacterium; assembly: GCA_002723275.1. GTDB lineage: Bacteria > Planctomycetota > Planctomycetia > Pirellulales > Pirellulaceae. The sequence continues at coordinate 32,506 of PBNZ01000023.1, read as the reverse complement.
CATGAGACCTTGGCGATTATCATCGACCCCCGCGAGTGCGTCACCCGAGAAGCAAGATAACGACATGCTGGCAACCGTGGACGTCACCCAACACTAAAGTCGAACCAAGGAATCGACGATGACGATGAGGATAGCCTCTACCGAGGCAATAGAAGCAACACTATCAAAGCTAGTGAAATCCAGATGGGTGTCCCATGACCAACAAAAGCGTTGAACAAGTCAGCTCTGCCCCTCGCTTACCTGGGCGATTCTACACCTTTCTTGTGACAAGCTTGGCAGTCATCCTGGCGATTCTTCCCTTCGTGGCCGCACAGAATCTTCAATGGAAGACAACCGCCATCATCGAACATCCAACGCCGAACACGTCTACGGCAACTGAAGCAACCATCGTCGATGGTATTCGTTCCGTGATCGAACAAGCACAGGCTTCTGCTCCCAGTTTGCCGCTACCGAATGCCCACGACTTAAGAATCAACTTGAACATTTCGAGTGTTGAACTTGCCGACCCGACAAAATCGCGAACAACTCTGACTCTCGAAACCCCAGATCGTCAGGTTTCCGAATTAATTTCGTCGCTGTTTGCAGACCGATTACTCGCCGAAACAGGAACCGACGGAAACGGCAAGTTAATCTCTCTGTCGAGCGAGGAACAGGCTCAGTTGAGCCGGACTGAGTTCCTATCCGCATTCATCTTTGCGGTCTGCTTCGGCCTGATCACTCTCTTCTACCCACGCATGAGAACATCCAAAAAAGATCTGCCTCAAGTGAGTGAGATTGAAACGCTCACGGAGGCGCCTGTGCTAGGTTCCGTCTTCCTCGATGAGAAGGCGATCCCACAGCCAAAACTCTCGACAACCCCCCTGCGACTAACCGTTTTCGCAGCAGAAATCGTGGTCGTTGCAGCATTTTTCTTGGTGCTTTACCTAGCAGCATCAAACACCAATTTCGCAAACGAGTTCGCCAGCACTCCACTCGACGCCTACACCCAGGGTGTCCTGGAATTCACGACACCGGCGGCTCCTCTATCCGATCGCTAGCGAGCTCTCCAGGATAAGCGCCAGCATGCAGGCATCTCGCTCGGCATTCTTCAGAACTGAAGCCGATCCATCATTCCGCTGGAGACGGTGGCGAAGTTTGCCGATTCTAACGAATGATCGGGTGCGCTCGTGATAACGCACCCGATCCGCGCCGATGCTCAACCAGGCGGGATGAGTATTCGTTGACAGCAGCAATTCGAAGGTCACTCAATCACCCGTTGTGTGGTCACCGCCCAACCCTCGCTTCACTACGGAGCCAACTCGTGAATGCATTTTCCGCAATTCGACCGTCTTCGAACAATCCGAAAGACTCCAAAGTCGTGAAACTGTTGGGAACTTCAGAACCGCTTTGCGACGGGAAGATCGAACAACACTTCCAACTGGACCGGCGCCCGTTTTCAAGCATCCCTGACACAGAAGAATATTTTGCTGCAGCTACGATTGAGAATGCTCGCTCATCGATCGTCCGTCAGATCCTGCGAAAAGAGGGTCCAGCGTTGGTTGTAGGAACAGTTGGCATTGGCAAGACCTTGGTCAGCCATCTCCTTGAAGACGCTTTGATTCATCATTGTCGCGTGATCAAAATGACGAGCGGACGTCTATCCACGCGGAGAGCATTACTCCAAGTCATGCTCTACGAATTAGGCTTGAGCTATCACGGGTTAGATGAGGGTGAAGCGCGACTGGCGTTGATCGATTATGTCACCAACGCCGAACATTGTCCCGAAGGGATCCTGTTATTGGTGGATGAGGCAGAAGACCTTCGCATGCCTTTGCTCGATGAACTGCGCATGATGACAAATCTCATGGCAAACAATCATCCCTGCATTCGCCTGGTTTTGATCGGAGATCGCCGACTGGAAGAAAAGTTTGCTCATCCCAAGCTCGAATCTTTCAATCAACGGATCACTGGTCGCTATTACCTTGAGCGAATGACCAAGGAAGAGGTGCGCGGATATGTGCGATCCATCGTGATTCGTGCTGGTGGAAACGTCGACCAATTGTATGCCGAAGAAGCATACAACGCGATCTATCAAGCCACGGAAGGTATCCCACGACTTATCAACCAGTTATGTGGGCACGCTTTGGTGCTCGTTGCTGCAAGCAAAGGCCTCTCCATTAACGCGAATGACATTGCTGAAGCCTGGGCAGATCTCCAACAGCTTCCCATGCCTCAGACCACACAATTCATCGATTCAGGCGACGACGAATCGGCAGTTGTCGAATTCGGTGAACTCGACGAAATCGTCGAATCAGACTCCGATCGGCGGAGCGTTCCGGACCAAGAGAACAGCCCGCCTGAAACACCATCGCTGTCGACAAACGAATTATTTACCGAAACCCCAGATCCTTCGCTCGTCGACAGTGAAGTCACTGAGAATGCAGGCGAGCAGCCAACAGAAAGCGTCCATCTGGAAATCGATGCCGACAAGGGTGCCAATGAAGAACTCCTTTTCCACGATGCCCATTCAGCGTTGAATCCGTTTGAGGAACATTTTGCCGAAGAGGAAGTGGTCATCGACAACTTCCTAAAGCCGAATATCCTTGCAGACAAACATCCTACGGTCACTTGCGATGAAAGTCAGCAACTCATCGAACAACTATCGAATGTCCTTCGACGTGCAAGCAGCGAATCGAACGAGGCATTAGACACGCCGCAACCCAACCTCGATGACTGGGATGAGACGGATGAAATGGAAGATGATGATGACGACGTGCAACTGAACCTGATTACATTCGTTGCCCCGTCTGACGAGGACGATGCCGGAATACCGGATGAATACGCTGACTCAACCTCTCACGCGCCGCCAGCTGACGACACATCGCTCGAATCATGGGAAGAAGAGCTGGACTCTGAAGACTCGACGTCAACCGTTGTCGACGATACTTGTGAAGACAACAACAATGGCGAAGACCTTACCAACGAGAACAGCCCAGCGAGCCTGACGACGGAATGCGACTCTGCCCCAGCGCCGACCAATATCGACGGGGACTCAAGGAAAGAAAAAGAGCCAATCGAATCATCGGCATTACCGAACTCGGGTCAAAGCCATTACCGAAATCTATTCACCCGTCTGCGCAGATCGAGTTAGCACCGCAGCGACCGCGAAGCTGATCAGTCCTGAGACCGGAGCGAGGTGTACGAATGAGCTTGACCGTGAGTGCTTTGCGGAAACTGCAACAAAGCGGTGCGTTTCCCGCTCCGACCAAACAAACGGACTCAACTGCAGAGAAATCCGAGGATCTCACCTCGGCAGCAGAAAAACCTCCAAAGTCGCTCGTATCAAAAGACGAACCTGTCGCCTCAGAGTCGACAGACATGTCTGAACCTAATCTCCCAATCATCCATGGGGACGAAACTGACACGGCTGACATTCTAGAGACACCCGAATCAACAATTATCGACAACCTGGACACGACCGACTCGCCAGACATTTCAGACGACATCGAACCTCCTGTTTCTACGGAGGAGGATGAAGAACCAAGCGAACTGTTCCCGCATCCCTGGAAGGAAGAGTTGACATTGCCCTCATCCGATGACGATGACGGCAAAACAACCCTCGAAGCGGATAATGTCGACTCATCAACATCCAATGCTCTGCCGTTGTTCCCAACATCACTCACGCCGCAGATCGTTCACATTCCGAGTCCGCAAGACGAAGGTGATGCCCCCGAAACCATTTCGAATGGCGACACCTCCGAGCCCTCGCTCGACATCGATCCAACAGCTCGTCCATCGCATCCCCTTCCCAATGACACAGAGGACGCAACCGACTCAGAGCATGACGTCGAAGACCTTCCCACGACAACTCCTCAACAACAGATTGAGCAAACGGAACTCTTCGACAAAAACGAGCACCCCAACGAATTCGATAGTGTCGTTGAACCTCCTAGAAAAACATATCCCGAGATCGTTGAAGATCCCATTCCATCGGAACGGGGACAAGCGGGCGAGACAGAGGGCAGCAGCCTTGAACCGCTGATCACTGAAAGCATCAACTCGATCGAACGAATCCTCAATCACGAAACGACAGAATCGGCTTATGGTCTCTTCAACAACTCGGACCTCTGCGACAACGATCTGCCCGCACCAAATGAACCGATTCATCCATCTCAAACTGTAGACTCTCACGAAAGCTCGGAATGCGAACTCGACGAAAAGGTCGAGGACACTTCGGACGAGTTGCCCAGTGACGAGTTGCCCAGTGACGAGTTACCCAGTGACGAGTTACCCAGCGACGGGGTGATTCGCTATACCCCGATCATTGAAACGGTTGACTTATCGGCAGACCAGGAATCTGGCATGGAGCGATCGGACACAACCGAAGCCACCGATCAAGTCACAGGCGATGACATTTCCGAGTCGGATCAGCATGAGTCAGCGACGGCCAGCGATGAATCGATGCGGGCGCATGACGATTATTCGACAGAGGATAAGATGAATTCGGAGATTCTGCCCCTTCATTCTGAATTCGTCGCCACGGGACCAGAGTTCCCACCACCGATTCATTCGTTCTTGGGCAAGGTCACGGAACCGACGGCGTATGAAAACGAGATTCAAGAAAACCTGGCAAAACCAGAATTTGAAGAGCGATTCACGAATCTGTCGAACCAATTGCACACGCGACTGCAATACAAACTTCCGAACAGTCTGTTGATGGTGTCGCCTCTTCAGACAGGAAGAATTGCCGACACTTTGGCTCATCTCAGCTTTATGCTCGAACGGGATGGCCGTAACATCATCATGATCGACGCGAATCTGGCCGAGCAAGGGTTAACTCGCCGCTTCGACAGTATCGGCCAACCTGGCATTTGCGACCTTATTACGGGAGCGAAACAACCCCACGAAGTCATTCGCCCCACATCCATACCCGGGATCCAATTCATTCCCTGTGGCGACGACATCACAGGATTATCCCGCACCGCGAATTCGACAACGCCTCAAGCCGTGTCCGAAATAGTCCAAGCGTTGTCGGAAGAAAACTTCCATCTACTCTGCGACGTGGGCTCTCTCGACTCCACCCTGGCATTACCATTCTGCACCGTCTTCGAAGCAGTCCTATGTGTCGTCTCCATGCGAGATTTGGAAATCACCCGACTCCGCGAAGCCGTCAAACTGCTGCGGGAATACGAGATCCCGGTGCTTGGCACGGTGACCACAGACGGTCAAATTTAGGGGCTTCGATCCCCTTTCATCGGGGTCAGGTGTAGAATATTGCTTCGACCCCAAAACTGGGGTCACTTCACCTCCAAGACCGGGGTTGTTCCGGCTTGGCATTTATCTGAAGTTCCCTTGCAAGATCGACGATCTCGCGGCAACCCTTACACAGACGATGACCCGATCTCAGGACCCGCAAAATCCGAGTGTTCCGGCAAAGAGCGCCAGGATTAATTGGCAGGAGGAGCTTCAAGAGCACCAGAGATGGCTGCGTACGGTGATTCTCGCTCGGTGCGGGGAGCCTCAGGCGGTCGACGAGATTTACCAGGAGGTCGCTTCAGCCGCCATTGAGCAGAAATCGCCGATCTCCGACCCCGCTAAAGTAGGGGCCTGGTTGTATCAACTCGCCGTTCGACAGTCGCTGATGTATCGGCGCAAACAAGGCCGACGCCGCAGGCTTGAACGCAATTATGCCGAGCGCGGCATGCCCTTGAACGAACATCGTCAACCGAACAATCCGTTGCAATGGTTGTTGTCCGACGAACGCAGGCAGCTTGTTCGCGACGCACTAAAGCAACTGCATCCTCGTGATGCCGAGCTGTTACTGCTCAAGTACACAGAGAATTGGAGTTACCAGGAAATCGCGGATCATTTGAACATGACAAATAGTGCCGTGGAGTCACGACTGCATCGCGCCCGCAAACGAATGCGTCAGGTTTTGACTTCCGCGAAAGTAACCGAGGTGTAGCCATGTCCCAGAACCACATTAGTGAGACGATGATCGATCGCTTGGTTGATGGAGAACTCACCGAACAAGAGCAACGCGAATTATTGACCGCCTGTGAGGCACATCCTGAACGCTGGAAAGACATGGCTCTGGCCTATGTCGAAGCACAAACCTGGCGGACAGAGCTATCCAACGCAGTGAAAGAACCACAGACGCCGCCAACCATTCTTCGTATGGAGGACTCTGTCACGCCGCGTTCGCAACTGAGTTCAACATCACCAAGTTCAACGAGACATCGTTCAAAATCATGGCGTATGCTCCAGGTCGCAGCCATGTTATTTCTGTCACTGACTGTCGGCTACGGCGTAGGAACAATCAATTTGGACTCACCCGAACAACCACGAGGCTCGAACGTTGCCGTTGAACCAACCGCTCCGATCAATGGTGAACAATTGGTTGTCTGGGTCCCAGACCAGGAAAGCGGCGGCCTGCAACCGATGCAGGTTCCCGTCAACAACGTGACCAATCTTGATCGAGCCAAGCTAAACCAGCATCAAGAGCTTTCGCGAGAACTCAGTAATGCGTTAACTGACGACGGACACGAGGTCACTCAGCATCGCACGTGGCATCCTGTTCAACTTCGTGACGGTCGAGGTGCCTTTATACCGACGGACAACATCAACGTTCAATTCAACGGATATCAATAGGGAAATGGTTTTCGCATCGTCGAAAACCAGTGGGAGATTGACCGAAATGATGACACAGCTTTTGGAAAAGCGAACGACGGTCGGAGCCCTGGCAATGCTCGTGACCTGGTTCACATCCGGCACCTGGACAGCCGCGCAACCCCCTTCCCCTCAAACGATTCGCCCCCACGAACTGGCTCAATGGACAACGGTCGGATATTGGATCGGTGTTCGCTGTACCAATTCCGGAACCGCCGCTGAACCGAAGGTCATTGTTGGAGAGATTATTGCGGAAGCACCCGCGGCAAAAGCTGGAGTGCAGACCGGTGACCACATCACTCAAGTAGAGAAACAACGCCTGACGTCGATCGACCATCTCGCTCAATTGATTCATGCCAGTCGAGGTGAACCGATTCAGGTCACCATTGTGCGAGCTGACAAGACATTGGATCTAAGTATCACGCCGCAAGAGCGACCAACGGCCAACTACAATTTGCCACTGGGCCGCGATCCGGAAGAATTAGCGGACTGGATCGAACAACAGGCCAACAGTCGCTTGGGACCGGGAATCAATCTGCGACTGATGAGTCCGGGTATCGTCCTCCCCACCCGCCAGCCTGAGATCCCCGCCGATACGGAATTCACCATCAAACGAGCCGACGGAATGGCCCAGGTGATCGTTCGACAGGGGACCGAGGAATGGATCGTGTCCTCGGATAAGATTGAGGAACTGCCAGCCGAAACACGACGCTGGGCTATCCAATTACAGAACCTGATCAACGGTCGTTATGGTTTGCTGCACTCGATGCCGACGGGATTCAACGTCGTCGTGCCGCAAACCTTTCCGAACGACCAAGACGCCAACGATCCGGCTCGAGTCGAAGAACTGCAGCAACGGATTCGTGAGCTACAGCGGACCATCGAAGACCTGCAGACACAACAGCCCTGACAAACGACGGGCAATCAAAATCGCAGCTATCCAGCCAATCGCGAAATACGATTCACCGGCTGCAAAGCTTCCCTGAGCGTCGGCTGGTACTTGTTCTCCATAAGATAGGCGTCTTCAGTCGTATCTTCATAGAAGTCTCGAAGTACCGATACGGCCCGAAACCCACTGGAACGGAAGAACAACTGCGCCTCGAGATTCGTTTCCCGAACCTCCAAGAGAATGCGAGTACGACGTTGGTGAGACAGTTTCCCAACCAATTTATCGACCATCTGAGCACCAATACCCCGACGACGAAATTCAGGATTCACCGCGAAGTTGAGAATATGTAAACGAGTCTTGTGTAACTCGTAGATCATAAAACCTACGATGCGTTCGTCTCGCTCCGCAACCATCCCGATACAATTCCGTTGTCGAAGACAACGAATAAAGTCTTCTTCGCACCACGGAAACTCAAAGCTTTGCTTCTCGATCTCCAGAATCTCTGGCATATCTCGTCGAATCATCCAACGGATATGAACTCGCAAGTCCTGCACGCCATCGAGACTCATTCATCGACCTCCGTGTAATCTAAACGGCAATTCCGCTCTTGCGCCGAAGCAAGTATTCGACATCGGCCCAGGCCTATGGAATTCCGGGCATTGAAATCCCAACTCAACGCGAACGTTTGCAACGCATCCTTGCGTCAACTCACATTCGAGTTTTCCTCATCGTGAGAATGAGTTATTGCGAGCGATTCGCGACGTCCCATCTCACGGTGCTTTTCACGGGATGCCAACATCCTAAAGATGCGAACTTGTCCGGGAAAAACCTTGACGCCCCCTGATTCACGGACATTAACAGAAGCCCGAATGTGTGCCAAGACGAACTAACCCAGAGGACATCTCCAATCAATCCTGGAGCCGAATCGGAACCATCAAACAAGCCATTCTTAGCGGTGCCCCAGCGATGCAAACAAGCGAGTCAATGCGAGTTTTTCGGGACATTTCTAGCTCACGAGGAATTCAACTCTCTCATCACGAATACAATCAGTCGGCTAGCAGTTCACTGAATCTTTTGACTCGCAAGCAGTGCCCCAACTGCTCTTGACGTAATCCTTTTAGCACTACGATTGTCGATCGACTCATGGCTGCGAATCACGAATCCGATCGTATTTGACTCGATACTTTTTCCACAACCGCGTATGGCGACTCTCCAAGTCAACCGGGCGTCCCTGAATGAATGCGTGCTCAACCTGCGTTTCCGTGGCAAGCGGACTGCCATCGCTGACGATCAAGGTTGCGTGCTTGCCGACTTCGAGAGAACCAACTTGATCGGCAACACCGAGGATTTGTGCGGGGTAAAGAGTAATCGCCTTCAAGGCTTCCTCTTCACTCAATCCGTAGGCCGCTGCCGTTGCGGCGTGATACGGAAGATTCCTAAGGCTTGCCGCGCTGAAGCGTCCAACTCCCGCAATGCAAAACTTCACACCCGCCTGACGCAATCGCTCGGGAATCGTATACGATTCATCAAAGGCATCTGAGCGTCGACGAGGCAGGCGATAAACAGAACTCACAATCACCGGGACATCGTGCTGCTTCAGCAAGCGAGCACAGTAGGGCGCGTCGTATCCCCCGAAGATGATGAGTGGCAGCTTCCGCTCTGCGGCAAACGCGACAGCCGACTGAATCTGTAATGTCGTGTTGGCATGAGCAACCACAGGCAATTTCCCTTGGACGACCGGTAACATTGCGTCGAGTCGCACATCAACGGCAGCGCCAGCGTCGATCGCCTTCGCATAATCATCGACAGATTCAAAGAGTTCCACCAGCGTCTGCAGAGGATCCTTGTTGCCACTGGATCCCACGTTGGGCCATTGAATGTGCATCGCGGCAGGAGCGCTCAATGTCATCTCCTCCCAAGTCCATCCGTCGAGTTGCAGGAGAGCAGATGTTCCCGAGATTAGCCCACCTCGCGGGACGGACAGCGACATCAAAACACCGTTCGCGCGAGTCACCGGGATGATCTCGCTGTCTGGATTCACAGCAACCTGAGCCTTGACGTTTGGATTCAAGGTGCCAACTTCGCGCGAATCATCCGTGGCCTTAATCGAATTTATTTCAATCAGGCCGATCTGACCGCCCGCATTGATCAAACCGGGATAGACATGCTTGCCCGTCGCATCAATACGCTGAGCATTTTCGGGGATTTCAATCTGCTGACCGACGGCAACGATCTTCCCCTCTTCAAAAAGTAGTGTGGCATTTGGCAACGGCTCCGACGACATCGGAAAGACGGTCGCGTTGACGATCGCAATCGGTTCGGATTGCTTTGCGCCGGGGATTTCAGGAGAAGCGAAACCACGACTGGCAATGACGAGAACACAAGCCAAAGTGATGAAGGATATTTTTCGTTTCATGGTTGATTGAATCCGGCAATGCCTGGAATTATTTTGCGTGACCTCGGCAGTAGATATTAAAGCGTGGCCAGAGATCTCGTTCGCGAGGCTCTGATTCACCTTCCTTTTTCATGGCCTGGCCCGAATCGAGAACTTTCTGCACGAGCGCAGATTTCATTTCCTGCCATTTTGGACGTTGCTTCAGATCCTCTTCGAGATCGAAATACTTGCGACCGTCCAGCCATGTTTGCTCACAACGAGTAAGTGTCGAAAGCGGGTCCCCGCTCCAAATAACCAAATCAGCATCTTTATTGGGTTCCAAGGAGCCGACGAATTCGTCAATCCGTAATTGTTTGGCTGGGTTAAGCGTAACGAATTTCAAGGCTTCTTCGGGTGAGACACCGCCATACTTAACCGCCTTCGCCGCTTCATGGTTGAGGTGCCTTGCCAACTCACGATCGTCAGAATTGAACGAAACAACGATGCCCATATCGTGCATTAACGATCCGTTGTAGGGGATAGCATCGTAGACTTCGATTTTGTAGGCCCACCAATCTGAAAAAGCAGAAGCCATCGCACCGTGACGCTGCATAACCTCCGCCACTTTGTAGCCTTCCAAAATGTGTTGCAGCGTTCCAATCTGAACCTGGAAACGTTCCAAGACCCGTAACAGCGCCAGAATTTCATCCTGTCGATAACTGTGACAATGGATCCAACGATCTCCCTGCAGAATCTCGACAATGGCATCCAATTCCAGATCACGCCGTGGCGGTAAACCCTGGCGAGAAGTCTCCCAGTCATGGCGACGATCATGGTATTGTCGGGCCGCCAGAAACTCGTCACGAATGATCTGTTCGACGCCCATACGTGACTTAGGATAGCGCGTGGTATAGCGATCACCCCAGTTACTCTGCTTGACGTTTTCCCCAAGCGCAAATTTGATTCCAGACGGTGCTTCCGCAAATTTCATCGTCTCAGGAGCCGATCCCCAACGCAATTTAATCACCTGATTCTGCCCTCCGATCGGATTAGCGGAACCATGCAAAATATTGACGGTGGTCACACCACCGGCGAGTTGTCGATAAATCGCGATGTCCCGAGCATCGATAAAGTCCCCAATCCGAACCTCAGCAGTGATCGCTTGACCGCTTTCATTGACACCGCCATCCGTCGCCATATGGGAATGGCAATCAATGATGCCTGGTGTAATGTGCTTACCCGAGCAATCAATCACTTGAGCATCCGCGGGCAATTCGGCATCGGAGGGTACGATTCCTTCGATCTGGCCATCGCGAACAATCAGTGTTGATTGCTGCAGAGTCCCCTCAGGCCCGCACGTCCAGATCGTTGCATTGGTGAAGGCCACACATGCGCCTTGATCTGGTGGTGTCTCACGACCAAAAGCGCCGAGAGGGAAGTTCACGGGATAGCTCGCCACCCGTACTCCTTCGACCTCCTGCTTGCCATCCTGATCGTCATCTTTAACTTGAGTGTCGCCCCGCTCCGTTTCTCCCACCTCAACGGATTCCTTCTCGTCCGCAACCTCTACTTTCTCATCGATAGGATTCGCAGCAANCCGTATGCTCTTGCCGTTCGGCAACATCACAACGCCATCGATCCGATAGCCACCACGTCGATGAGGAAGGACAACAGCAGAGATTCGCGCAACACCCTCTTGCCCGAAAAAATTTGCATCGAGGTTCGCAGTCAATTGCGTCCCGACAAGACGAACCTTTTGGAGAGCTTTTCCTTTGGGCTTAGAGCGACCCTCAGCTTCGTCTTTNCTCTCTTCGTCTTTACTCTCTTCGTCTTTACTCTCTTCGTTTTTGCTCCCTTTTAGGGCTTCATCTTCGTCCAGTTTCACAGACCATTTGATTGCGGGTGACGAGGCCTTGCCGGTGATTTCCCATTGCTGCTCATGCTTTCCCAGGGAAACATGCCAGCGTCCCCGTAGATCGCGACTGGCAGCGGGATTGATCACGAATCTTTTACCAGCAACCCAGGTTTCAACGATCTGGCTTTGCTTGGCAAACAGATCCCTGTCGGTCACAAAAAAGTGGGCCAGCTTCCCGGCGGCCAAAGAACCAATTTTGTCCGAAGCGCCGAAAAGTTCAGCGGGCACCGTGGTCATAGCAGCAAGAGCGTCGTTCGGATCGAACCCCCGCTCAACGGCCTTTCGCAGAGCAGGTAGGAATTCAGCCTTTTTATCCAACCCGCGTGTCGTCAGGGCAATGACAACTCCAGCCTCGCGAAGTCTAGCAGGATTTTCCGGCGCATGATCCCAATGCATGAGCTCTTCGAGTGTGACATCACGGGCAGATTCGACAGTCGCCACGTCCGGCGCTTTCGGAAACTTAAGCGGTAGAATAATGGGGCGATGCGTCCTCATCACATCATCGAGTCGCCGATACTCTTCACCTGAACCAAGGACGACAACCTTCAGCCCGAATTCTTTACCGATGGCGTCGGCTCGCAAGAAATACTGCTCATCAGGTGCTTCCAGAAAGAAAGGCTGGACGCCATCNACGAATGGCAGCAGAGCTTGCAAGGCCACGTTCGTTTCAGGCTTGGGAACGCCGGCTTGATTCTGAAAGACTCTCCAAGCATCACGGTACCACTGAGTGTCATAGAGAGTTTGTCGCAACAGAGCGACGGCCCCCATCGGAGAATTAGGGTATCGATCCCTGCCACCAGATCTCGGCACCGTCAGTTTTCCGTGCATACCAACTCGTTCGACGAGCACGGCACGATCTCCACCCTGATCCGTTGTGGAGACCAGCGCGCTGACTCCCTTGATAATCCCTCCCGAGGGCGCGACCAATCGTGCCGTAAAGCCCGAGGATCGCAATTGCTGATGAAGTCCGACATCAGCCTTATACGCAACCGCAGCACTTCGCTGCGCCTGAATGTTGTTATTCCAATGACCAATCCCCTGATTATTCTCATTCGCATCCACATCGATTTCGCTGTAAGCATCAATCAGACCTGGGTAGATCGACTTGCCATTGAGATCCCAGACTCTCGCATCAGCGGGCACCTGCACGTTTTCTCCGGCCGCCAGGATCACGTGATCTCGCACGACAAGTGTTCCAGACTCAATCACTCGACCGGGCTCGAGAACCAGTCGAGCGTTAATCAACGCATGGGTCGACGGAACGTTTTCGTGAAGTCCTTGAGTCGGACGAGTTGATACTTCATTCGCAATAACGATGCCTACCAAGATCGAGGTGACAACAAGGGAGAGCCAGGCAGCTCGATGCATGACGGAATCCTTTGAGGAAAGAGAGTCGCCAAGGCCAGATGGGGCGAATGGCATTTGCGAAACGCAGGCTAGACCTCGCGTTCCACAAAGTCCAACCCCAGGCGACTAGATTAACATGCGTCCGCCTGATTTTCACGTGGCGACTTATAAGATTATAANATTTACAAGGTTCCAGGCTGCTCAGATTTTGCCTGCTATTTCGTGGGATCCGGCGGCGCCAAAAAAAAAGCTCGCAGCGTTTACACGCCACGAGCTTTTCAAGTTTTCCGCCGCATTAATTGTCAGGCAAAGCGATACCGAGTCGTTCTTCCTCTTCTTCCTGAATGATGATCCGTGGTGTGACCATCATCATCAAACTCTGCGTCGTGCGGCCGATGCCAACATTCTTGAACAGACGATTGATGTAAGGGAATTTACTGAGGACAGGTACACCCTGCTCGTTTCGACCTTCTTGAAGTCGCTTGATCCCACCGAGAAGAATTGTTCCACCATCAGGCACACTGACCGTGGTAGACACACTGGTGAAGGCGAACTGCGGCAACTGAACCGTCGTACCTTCAATCACCTCCTCAGCATTATCCTCGATCGTTTCCTCAGGATTCGTCGGATCGGCAACTGAGGTTCCAGTGTTCGACACACGCCGTCCTTCGAAGGTGAATTCTTCGACATCACCAATCTTGCTGAAGAACGGTACCAAGGTGAGTCTCACGAACCGTCGATCATTCGAGACGACGGCCTGAACGTTCAATTGAGTCCCTTCACTGAGAACAACAATCACGGGGGCTTGAGCCGCCGCAAAGTCACCGACAACCGGCGTCACACTGGTTACGAACGGTCTCTGGAGTGAGTCATTCACACTTGCCTGTTGACCGTTGAAGAGCGTGACCTTGGGTGCCTGGAGGACATTCGTTCGAGTATCTCCCTGAGCTGCTTCGATCAGGAAGAACGCTTCGATATCACTAATGATTGCGAAGCCGAAGCTCGCCGCACTTCCAGGATCGTATCCACCGAACGCGGGGACCGCAGAACCAAAGCTTCCTTGTTGGAATTGAAGGTCCAGATCGGCCGTCGGATTTCCTTGAGGATCAAGACCAATCACAATGCTCGGGCCACCATCTTCCGGTGGATTAGCTGGCGTGTTGTCATCGATATTGAAGTCGAAGTCGACACCGATCCGTTCGAAGAAGCTGTCGTTCAGGTTAATAANGCGAACCTCAATCGTAACCTGCAGATCCTGAAGTCTTCTCAGCTGCTCCAAGAGATCCGCGATTTGTTGATGCACATCTTGTGTCTGACTCACGACAAGACTGAGATTTGTTGGAAAACCTTGGATCGAACCTTCACCACCCACATCGTCCCAGGTCGTGGGAGCGATCGTCGCGGTAATCAGATCGATCAGCGTATCAAAGTCGGCCATCGATCCGCCTCCCAGTCCACCCGGACCGAAGCCAAGCGGTTGAGACGAACCTAAGGCATTCGGCAGAGCACCCGAACTCGTCATTTGAGCGAGCACGGAATTGCTACCGCCTGCGTTCTGTTGATTATTCGCCATGATCGTCAAGGGAGCCTGGTCATAACCTCCGGTGAAGGTACCGTGACCCTGGCTATTGTAGGCATCTCGAATGGCACTCGGGAGACCGATGTTATAACTCGGCAGGAAGTTGGGGATCGGAATCACCAGATCAGCCACGTCATAGGTTTCCACGTACACTTTCGAGTCACGAATCTGCTCACTCGTAATCTTGAGAACCTCATCCTGAATCACATAACTCAAATTGAACTGTTCGAGGATGATGTTCAGAGCGCTTTTCAGCTGTACTTCCTGATTCAATTGAATCGTAACCGGCATATCGCTGGACGCACCCTCGGCGGTCAGGCCTTGGGGGTCAATGTAGATGCTGATTCCGACGAGATCACCGAGGTGAGTCAGCACTTCACCAAGCGGTTGCTCGGTAAAATCAACTTGCACCTTTTCGCGTAATGCTCGTTGGATCTCCATTTCGGTTTCCGAGAAGCGTTGCGAACCTTCGAGCATTGCTCGACGTCGGCGTTTCGTCAGATCATCCCAGTATTTGGCATTGCCATCCTCAGGGAATTCAATCGGATAACGATCGTCGAACGGGATGCCCGATTGAGAAACACTCATCAAGGCTCCGACAACACCATCTTCCGAGCGACTGCGGAGAGACATGTCCACCAGCAATCTTTCGGCGAATCGACTCTTCCATCCCATCGATTCTACGGTGGGATTGTCAGGGTCTAGCTCTCTCGCTTGTTTGGCCAGGATAACTGCTTCCGAGAATCGTTCCTGATCCATCAGCTTGTTGAACTCATCGACCATTCGCGTGAGTTCATCATCAATCTGAATCTGATGACGTCGTCGGCGATCAATTTCAGCCAAAACGGCCTGGTTCGCTTCATCCAATTCGATGCGAGATCGATTCTGTTCAATGTATTCCTGAGCTTCGTCAATACTGCGATCGACGCGAGCCAACAATTGTCGTCGCGATTCATTCGGGATGTCTGCGTCAACAACTCGCTGTCGGAGTTGCTTCAACTCGCCCCAGGCCTGCTTCGGGCTACTGCGAAGACTTGGATTGATGGCGACCTGTTGCCGAGAAATCTCAGCACCAAATCGACGCACCATCGCCTGCTCGCCCGCCGTAAGCTGATTCGGTGCGGGCATATTCTCCGTCGTTGTTACACGCGAAAGCTGAAGGTTATCCTGCAACCGCTGCCGGGTTTGAGGATCCAATTCTTGTTCGTATTTCCATGCTGCACGGAAGCGTTCACGAGCCGTGGCAAAATCACGTTGCTTGACTGCTGCTTCACCTTCCTCGATCAGCTGCATCGCGGGCGATTCAGGAATCGCTGGAGGCAGACCCGACAATCCATCGTCAGTTTCCCTTTGAGCAACACGTACGGCTGGCGGACGAGGAGTCGGAGCTGACGCGGGCAAGGGATTGGCCTGGTTCGTAAAACCAAGCTGCCCTGGAACACCATTTACCGCTTGAGCTGGTTGAACCTGGGAACCGTCGGGAGCACCCCCGATCGCCTGCCGAACTTGACCCGCAGGGCCATTGGCCCCGGCCGCGACTACGTTTCCACCAGAATGGCGTACTGCTTTGTCAACTTCCAACAGCACCATCCAAGGTCGAATCTCACCAGGACCGAACTCGCTGTCTGGGACCCGCATCGCGTAAGCCCGTTTCGCGAGCATTTCGGCCTGAGCTAAATCACCGCGATTCAAAGAGGCCCGTGCGGAAGCTAATAGCTGAGCCGTTTGTTGTTTCTTTGCAGTCCAAGGAGAGTTTGCATTGGTTGTGATGGCAGCAGGCTGTGGAGCTTGCCCCGGACTCGTTCCGTTTGCATACGGATTATTGATGACTTCGCGAGCCGGTGCGACGGGCGGATTCGTTGTCGTCGTCGCTGGCAGCGGCTTGGATACTTGATCGTTATTCACGGTCAAGGGCTGTGCCGGTGGTGACGGGGGTGTGCTGGCAGCCGTAGTCGCCTCGTCAGTTGACGTGGCGGTCGTGGGCGCCTCGCTCGCCGTCGTGGGATCTAGCTTGGCAAGATCTCGACGCACCTTCTGAGGTGTGTCGACAAATCGCTTCAGCAATCCGCTGTAGTCGACTTGCATCTTCTCGGCTCGCTCAAGATACCATCTTGCCTGAGCAAGATTGCCATCTTTTATCGCTCCGCGAGCACGACGAAGTAAATCATCGCTTTCGCGACGATCGCCGTTCGTTGAGGCTTGCCCCACCATGGCCTGAGTGACCAGGGTGTGCTGGCTTAGATTCGTTGTTTGTGCTTGCCCTAGATTTATCAGCAAAATCCAAGCGGTTAGCACTCCGCAGCTCAGTCGTTGCGCGTCCATCATCAACGCGACGCTCCTTAAATCGAATGTAATTCGGTTCGGGGCTTCCTTGCAAAATCAATTCTGCCAGCAGTCACAAAACCGTTTCCGAATCGCAGTCGAAATCACCAAGCTTTTTGGTGCATCAACACGCACGAATTCGTCACTTCGGATATGAAGTCTGCCGACGAGTGGCGGTTAAGTACTTGCTGGAGAAAACAGCGTCAAGGGCAATCCAAAAAGAATTCAGGATTTTATATCCCACGGAGAGCCTCGAAGAGGCCGCTAGCCTTACTGCTAGCGGCGTTGAAGTGCGGCCAAAAGAAGGTGCAGGTGGATTTAGCGACCACGACCACCGCGTTCATCCTCTGCCCCGAAAATTCCGAAGTCATCGGCTGCTTCGTCCTGCTCACCGCCTCGATTTCGGTCACGACGACCACGCCCGCGGCCACGTCCGCGTTCAACGCCTTCGCCTTCCCCGTTTTCGAGTTGTTGTTGTTCGGATCGCATTTCCTCTTCATCCGGTGGAATCGCATAGAAGTTATAGGAATCACGATCTGCGAGCTCACTGTGGAACATCAGGTTTCCGGCTCGATCCATCACAAGAACCATCCCTGGTGAGCGGAGATCACCTCGACGATCCAGCCGTTCACCACCGGCGATATCGACAACGAGGAAGTCGGTGTTGAAGTTGTAATCCTTAACCTTGCGCACGCGTGAAATCGAGGGATCAACCACTTCGAGTTCAGCCTTCATTTTCTTAACCAGTGATCCGCGACGCACTTCCAGCGGGGCAGGAACGTCCAGCTTTTCGCCGGAATCCCAGGCCACACCCATCACGTTTGCAACCGGTTCATCTGTGGCTCTCATCGGCAGGCTAATCCTGCCGCCGGAACTCGACACAGCTCGTCGCGCGGGCGCGGCCACTGTTCCAGCGAAGATTTGTGTACCACTAGGAACGATCACCGAAGCACTTTCCGTGCTCCAAGGGGTTTCTACGAATTTCTTTTCGGGAGTCGCCTGACGACGAATCACAACATCCGTTTCACAAGCGTCCGTGGAGGGCCGTTCATGGGAATTTGGATTATTGGGATCTTCTAGCAATAAACGAGCGCGATATTGATAGGCCTTGCCTGGTGCGACGTCGAAGTCGAAGAAACGCAACATGCCGAATTCGACCTTCAGCTGTCCCCTGATGTCAGCCTCCGTGAGCTCATCACCGCCATATTCATCACCATCTTGACCTTCGTCGGGATTGGCACGTTCATCGAATGATTCTTCAGCACCGAAGAGGCTAAACTCACCATCTTCATCGATACTGGTATTTCCACGGTCATTGAGTTCAGAGGGTTCGATCACCGAACCCCGCTCATCCACTTGTTGTTGCGGGATCTTAGAATGCGCAGCCCACGTGCCAACATCGCGCATCACGATCGGCGGCAGCGGCATCACGAGAGCCGGAATGACATGATCCGACGAGATACGTTCCTCTTCTTTACTCGCCCAGTTACCAGGCTCGGTCGCCAAGACTCGTGGAGAATCGAGCGCAACCCATTGGCCGGGGGTACCGTCTGGAGCAATCTCACGTCGTTCGATTTCGACCGCGAGATAGCGGGGCGTATCGCGTTCCATCGAGTATTCGATCGCCTTTGAAAGTGCGTCACGGTAGGCATCTTGATGAGCCTTTGCCGGCACGAGCCCCAGCACGGAGTTAAAGTATCGACTTTCGGTGGGACCGCTGCTTGAAGAACGTCCACCGATTCGCTCGCGAACCTGATCAGGCAGGGGTCGGGTATCCTCATTGGAGCTTCCCAGTACACTTCTCACTCCACGACGGTCATCCTGGCCATTGTCAGCCGTCAGGAGCGCTCCGTAGCCCGGTCGAACTTCAAGTTCCATGGGAGCGATCAGGACAGGATCCTTACGTTTTTGTCGTTCTTCCTGCAGCACTGGATGCAAAGGTGCACGCAGGGTGAAATGCTCGACCTTGATGGGGATCGTGTCCGCACTGGCCTGTTCATCAAACCGATCGACATCGGAAAACTGAGCATCTTTGACCTCATTCCATGTCGTGGCTTCCATATTTCTTCTGGCGGAGCCAACTTCCGTCTTAACATCATCGGGAGTCGAACTCATACCTTCTTGGCTAAAGCCCGAGTAGATGACGTACAGCGAGACGAGACCAATCATGGCGAGCAGAATTTTTTCACCGTGATTGGCAAGTGATTTCTTGACAGACGCTAATCCATCACCGCCGCCACGCGACTTACTTTTCGCCTTAGGCTTTTTCTCGCCGCCGTCATCGCCGCCTTTTTTGAAGCTGAACTTCATCACTCTCTTCCCATCATCTGAAAATTCAGTGAACCGTTCCGAAATCTTCCGCCTTACATCGCCGCAAATTCATCTTCCGGAGAGTTGCCGATTTTCGACTCGTCGACCGGATTGAAGATGTAGACAATGCCATACAATTCGACCATGCGATCGAACGAGGTATAGTTCGGTAATTGTTTCGTTTCTGTATTTTGCCGACCGAAACCTCCGGTGGTCCTGCCACGCTCTTCACCGCTTCCACCGAATGCCTTTCCGGCCCCCAAAGACTCGCCTTGGGGATTGAACCTTAGTTGCCGCACTTCCAAGGTCAGCTTGGAGTTCGCACAGGCAACGAGCAAGCGATTCAAGGCTCGCTGGTCGACCAACAATCGCATCCGTACGGGGATTCGTTTAGCAACCGCTGCACTCGCCTCCAGGCCAGCCAGATTTGCGATCGGCTGATAGTTATTATCGACGTAGCGATTGGCGACTAATGAAGCCAGCATGCCTTGCTGCGGCAGCGGGTTCCCATCGGCATCGAAGCCGCCTTCGCCTTCGGTACCAAATTCCATTCCACCGGCCCCCGTCTCATCACCACCACCCAGGACCTCCATCTCCATCTCCATCTCCTCTTCCGTGAGACCATCCTCATTCCCTACCATGGGCTGGGGAACAAGCACGCGAAAACTCGGCTTTTCTACGTCACTGCCGAGCTGGATGAAAGCGATCTGTTTGATGGCTGCTTGAGATCGAGTTTGCACATCGCCATTCGTTGCTTTGATGATTCCGATCAGGTTTTCGAGGACCCAGATATCCTCTTGGGCATAGAGAACTTGCAGAGTAGTCGGTGTGGAGGGCCAATCAAATCTCTCTTCGATGATGGCCTGATTGTCGGGATTCCAGATCACCAGCTGGGATTGATCGACTGCGTCACCATCATCCGTAGCCGCTTCTCGACTGCGACGGTAGGCGGAACCACCGCGTGCCTTCGTGGGACTCCATTTGGCCCCGATCTCCGATGCCAGCTGAGGCAGTTTTTCGTCGACAAACCTCTTGTAGGATCGCCGCAAGGATTGCTGAATCGTCTGAGTCTTGAAATCGACTTTTTCAATCGGACTCATATCCTTTACAGCATCGCGGAAATCCGGAGTCACCTCAGGCCACACCAAATCCTGTTTTTGATTATCGTACTTCGTTTGCCAAGCCGCCCTGACATTTTCACGACGACCATCGATCAGCTGCTGCATCCCCTCGTGATATTCCGAATTGGGATGTTTTTCGAACCCGCTGACGTTTCGCATCTTCGAAAGGAGCCCGTCGACGTTGGATTTATTCGAAGAGAACTCGTCCGTCAAACTTTTGGAAGCCATAAACCAGACGACGACTCCCAAGATCAAAAGCACGGGAGCGACAAACCAAAAGTGTTGGCGTTTGAAAACACCAAAGTACTCTTTAAGTTGATCCATCTTTATAGTCCTCCCGCAAGATCTTCATCGAAGCCATCTTCTTCTGTAGCCGGTTTATTACGAGCTTCTAAACGCTGGCTAGCCCGTGTCTCAATCCACATAAATTGAACGGTAAATTCATAAGCCTGTCGGCTTATCAGTTCACCATCGGTAGCATTGGCATTGCCGTTATTCACGGTTTTGAAATTTACTTGCCCACCGTTTTGACCACCCCCAGCAGGGCCCTTGTAATCGGGATTGGGGACCAGCACGTTGATCTCTTTTCCTTCCGAGACAACAAGCGGGCAGTAGATCCCCAACTCTTGCATGGTGAAGGTAATCATTTCACCACCGGGGCCAGCAGGCAGATCAACCGTTCCATTTTCAAGATTATTCAGGAGAGTATTAAACAGGTACTGTTCTCCGAAGTTGTATTCATCTTCGTTGTGGAAATGGAAACCACGTATCTGGAATACCCAACCTGGACTCGGCAGGGGAGGTTCATTCCCTTCCACTAACGGCTCGTCTTCCATCTCATCCTCTGCGCCACCTGCATCCAGATCGTCGTCGAATTCGTCGTCTTCAAATCCGTCCTCATCGAATCCTTCTTCGCCACCTGCATCTGTCGCCTCTTCTTCGGCAGCTGCGCCATCATCGGGCCTTGCGGCACGACGCTTACTGAATTCAAGATTCGTCAGAAACGATTGATAGCGTTCTTTAGCATCCGGCGAGTAATAGTCACCAAGATCGGAGAAGTATTGTGATTCTACATACTCGATGAACAGCTCGGGCCGATTGTCAAAATCCCCCTTTCGAATCGCCATGGGGTCCGCTTCCTCGTCGACCGGCAAAGCGGAGTTCACCGCCTTGAGCAATTCCAGGACGAGGAACCTGGCGTCAGCACCACTGACCACCTCATCGCCCGCCTGCTTCAATCGATCGAATTCAGCCGTAAGACCCTCGTATTGCGAGACATGGTTGGAGCTGGTCGAGCTAAGGTTGTTCACATCGGTGGAAACCGCTGCGAAGCGATCATGATGTGCTTCTCGCCAGCGATTCCAATGGAAGAGGAAGTTAAACGCGACGGCGAGCAGAAAAACAGCCAATCCGATCAGCGCCCAAGGTTTCTTCTGGCGAATCAGACGTGCCGTAATTAATTCTCGTGGAATGAGATTCGTGGAGAGTCGCCCCTTACCAACGCCTTGGATACAAAGTCCGTAGGCATTTGCAAAGGAGAGCAAATTATCTTTGTATTTGGGGGTCGAAACGACACTGACACCCGACAAATGTCGATACTCCGAAACCTTCTTGATCGGAATTCCCAAGTTCTTTTCGACATAGGGCTGCAAGCCTGGCAATCGCATCGCATTCCCGAGCACAACTCCCTGCTCGATCTTGGCATTGCGATCAATGCTGCGATAGTAACCGATACTTCTCTGCAACTCTTGGACAAAGTCGTTGAAGACGGGTCGCATCGCCTGGAAAACAGCCTTCGGGTCTTCGGACTGCCGTGCGTTGCGTTTCAGATGCTCTGCCTTGGCAAAGGTCAGCTTCATCTCCTTGGTGAGCTGCTTCGTAAAGTGACTCCCGCCAATCGGAACACTGCGTTGCCAGATTTTGAACCCGTTCGTAATGACCAAATCCGTGGTATCTGTCCCCATGGAAATCACAACGACCGAAGGCGGTGGATCATCGGGATCAAAATCGGCCGCAGTTGGCATGTCCTTCAACACACCGTAGGTCACCGCGTTATATATGGAGATGGGGGTTAGCTGGACATAGTCGAGTTCGATACCCGCATCACGAAACGGTCGCAGAGCGCGGAAAACCTGCTCACGTTTCATCGCGAACAACCCGACCTCTGTCTCCAACGCAACGCCCTCGTCCTGCAAACCACCCACCAACGGCTGGTAATCCCAAATGACGTCTTCGAGCGCAAAGGGAATCTGTTGTTTCGCTTCGTATTTGACGATGTCGGGAATCTTCTTGGCTTCGACGGGCGGTAACTTGATAAACCGCGTCAAACCGCTCTGACCGGGAACGGAGATCGCAACCTGGGCATCGCGAACGGAATTGTTCGCCAAGAACTGCCCCAATGCCTCTTTCACCAGTTCTTCCGGATTCGCGTCAGGCTGTGTCAAAATCTTCGGATATTCGATGTAATCGAATGCATCCGCGACGATCGTCTCACCATCGTCGTCCAACCGACATCGAAGTGCCTTCAAAGCACACTGTCCGATATCAATGCCCCAAACGGCATTTGATGTCGCCATAGCAAGTACTCCCAAGCAATCTGGATGATTGCATTGCGATCCGAGAGGTGTAAGCGCCGCCCGAGAATCGAGCCTGCCCCCAACCGAGAATCGAGAGTTGAAGTGACCTGTTCTATTACCTGTTCCTTAATACTCTCTAGTTTATCGAGCGGGGTGAGCAGTTGTCAAACATTTCGGGTGTCTTCGTACCGTCGTAACCTGAATTATTTCAACAACATAACGCACCTATGATCGTCACAACCCTGTCGACGAGCATTAACTCGTGCGATATAAAATGTTTCGAAAAACCAACAATGCCCCCGATTCATCTCAGGGGCTACCCGCTGATGCTCAACCGGCTGCGTAAAAGCCCCCATCAAGGGCTGCGGAAGTGCCGGCTGCTGCCCAGTGATCAACGGACTTAGCATTCCCTCGACGAACCCCATTTGGACAACTCAAGTCTGACTCATGCCGTATCAAGAAGTCGCTATTCTGCTGGGCTGCCACGGTTTTGATGATTTTCCGATCCACCACGACGGCGAGGACGCGGAAAGCCTGCTCGTCAGCTGGACTGCTCTGTGGCACCCTCAATTGATTGCGGAAACCGGAAAAATGCCAACCTGGCACCGGGTCGATGATCCGCCGGAAGAGCGTCAGGACCGCTTTTGGGTCGTACCACGGCCTTATGCCGGCCAGCTTCATCCCCGCATCATTCGAGACCTGGAGGCGCAGGGAGGAGTCGTGTCACGAACCCCCAGCAGCCAGGCGGAAGTGATTAGCACCGCCCTCGCGGACCGCGCAATCGACAGCGCCTCGATATTTGTCGATGACTTCTTGGCTTTGGGGTATGCCTACCTGCAGGTCGAATTGTTGACACGGCAAATGCGGTATTCGACCACCATGGAGGAAACGACTTTCGAAGAGCAGGTCGTTTTGGCGGCAAAAGCGGCGGTGGAAGGCGATCAAGAAACCGCCAATAAAAGGTTACAAAGTTGCTATGACTTCCTGGCTCAGGAACGTGATCACTACTATGCCGTCGATGTTTTTCTGGTTGACATTACTCTCCTGGACGCGTCATTGCTGAAAACGGCTCTCGCTCATCAATTGCGTGAGTTTACCAAGTCGAATGTGATGATCTCTGGTCAACAAGCGCGGCAATTGGCGAACGAAGCTCCCGACACCCTGCAGGCATTGCAGCGAGCCCTCGAGACGCAAAACGCGTCCCTGGTAGGCGGCACTTATGACGACCTGCCCATGTCTCTCCTCTCTCTGGAGGATCAATATCGGCAAATTCGTGACGGTGCTTCGGAAATCGAGGCGGTCACCGGCGTGCGCCCGACAGTGTTTGGACGGCGAACATTTGGACTCACGCCAAGCCTGCCTCAACTCCTGAACAAACTCGGCTATCGAGCTGCGATCCACGCGACTTTTGACGGGGGACGTTTCCCGGAGGCAACGCAATCCAAATCTCGCTGGGAGGGAAATGGTCAGTTAAGCATCGATGCTATCCTGCGTGCTCCCCTGGACGCTTCGGACCCTGCCACCTTTTTGAAGCTGGCAAATAGCATTAGTGATTCCATGGACATGGATCACGTCGCGACTCGCTGCTTTGCCCACTGGGCCGGGCAGGTAAGCCCCTGGTACGAGACTCTGAAGAGAATCAGCCAGTACACGCACGCCCTAGGACGTTTTGTGACGTGCGAAGAATACTTCGATGAAACCTACGATCCAGGCATGCACGAAAAATTCAAGGCCGATCAATACCGTTCACCTCGTATCTACCAGGAAACCATTAACCCACTCTCGAGTTCCGTCAATTATCGGCGTCGTCAACTGCTAATCGATTCGCTGACCAGCTGCCGCGGTCTAGCGCTGATTGTCGATGATCAGGAAGAAAGCCGACGTGAGTGGCGAGAGGCCGCACAAATCAGCTCTGATTTTTCCAAGGCCGCCTTCGATGACGCTCGCTGGTCCGACCAAGAGGCGGGTTGGCTGCAGCTGTTGATGAAAACCGGCAGATGCTTGGCTGAAAAAATCCACCGTCCCACAAGCGACGGGAGTGGGTTGGCGATGCTGAACCCGCTTGGTTTTCCCAGACGCCTGTACACGACAAATCAAACTCTCAAGGGATGCCCGGCCGCCAAACCTCCCGTTTTCGCAGCCCAGCAGCAGGGCCAAGAAACATCCTTGGTGCTCGATGCTCCGACCATGGGAATCACGTTGCTGGGAACATCGGGGGGTCCATCCAAGCCGAACAAAACTCCAGAGCTCGTCGAGGAAAACACGTTACGCAACGAATACTTCGAGGCGACGGTCGACCCTGAAACAGGCGGCTTACGATCGGTTCGAGATTATTCAACGCGGGGC
This sequence comes from Planctomycetaceae bacterium, assembly GCA_002723275.1. GTDB lineage: Bacteria > Planctomycetota > Planctomycetia > Pirellulales > Pirellulaceae. Next base: position 7,079 of record PBNZ01000023.1, on the reverse strand, counting down.
AACCGCATCTCACAACAACTCGCCTTCCGCTTTAACGGGGGTCAGCGATACACGAAAATGGTGGCGGATCACGTCGAAACGACTCAATCCAACCAAATCGTCGGTGAAATCGAATCTCGCGGCCGACTCGTCGACGAGGAAGCAACAACGGTGGCCAGCTATCACCAGCGAGTTCGAGTCAACCGCGGCAATCGGCTGATCGAGTTAGATATTGAAATTCAACCGGAGGTTTTGCCAGGCGACAATCCTTGGGATTCCTACTATGCCAGCCGATTTGCCTGGTCGAATGAAGCCACCGATGTGGAACGCAGCCTGAATGGCATTCGTTGCGAATCAACTGCACAACGGTTTGAAGCACCGCTGTTCATCCAACTGGACGACGGAAAACAAAGGACGGCGATTCTGACGGGTGGGCTTCCCTATCACCGCAAAGTCGGGATGAGAATGCTCGACAGCCTACTCATTGTCCGAGGCGAAGAAGCGCGTCGTTTCCGACTGGGCATCGGTGTCGATCTCAAACAACCCTTTCGCGAGGCCCAGGCGTTCATCGCCCCCGAGATCATCATTCCGGAGTTTGGTGGAGTTACCGAGAGTTCCTCCAACTGGCTGCTTCATTTCGACGCACGACACGTCCAGCTGTTGGGCTGGAACCCCTGGATTGAGGAGGACCAAGTGGTTGGTTTAGTCATGCGGTTCGGCGAAACGGATGGACGCCCGGGTAGCCTCGGAGTCAGCACGATTCGCCCCTTCGAGTCGGCTCGAAAAACCGATCTCCGCGGCCAGACCGTCACCCAATGCGAAATCGATGGCGATCAATTACGGTGCCAGGTATCGCCTCACGAAGTCCTGGAGATCGAAGCACGCTTTTGAGTTGCTCGAAATCAAACCGATCATCCTGGAATTCAACCCTGGCATGGACAACTGCCCCATTTCCAACTAGGGACTTATGATCATCACAATTGATGGACCGGCCGGAGCAGGAAAATCAACCGTTGCCCGTGAATTGGCAAAACGGTTGGGCTATCGCTTTCTCGATACCGGCGCGATGTATCGCGCAGTCGCCTGGGCGGCCCTCCAAAATCAGGTTGACCTGAACGACGAAGTCGCGATCGGAAAACTTATCGAAGCGATCCGCCTTGAGGTCGGTGAGGGCTGGATACGCGTCAACGATGTCGATGTGACGGAGGCCATACGGTCGACGGACGTCACCGCAGCCGTCAGGCACGTGGCCGACAACCCAACGGTTCGCACCTATTTATCGGCCGAACAACAACGATTAGCGGGAGACGGTGATATCGTCACCGAAGGTCGTGACCAAGGGACGTTCGTATTCCCTCAGGCCGAACACAAGATTTTCCTCACCGCCACCCCGGAAGAACGAGCAAGGCGGCGTCAGGAGCAATTGCAACGCCATGGCTCCGCCCCCACGCTTTCAGAAATCCTCGACCAACAGAATCAACGAGACTACCAGGATGCACATCGTCCCGTGGGACGACTCGTCAAGGCCGACGATGCCATCGAGATCATTAGCGACGGGATGGAGATCGATCAAGTGCTCGATCGGATCGTCGAACTTCTCGAGAATTAGGCAGGGCCCACCGTTCGATTGGATGTGATTCGCTGCGCGGAGCCTTTCTCATGGCACGGAATGAACAACTGATTCGGCAACATAAATTACTGCAGATTCTCGAGCGATTTCGCTTTGGACGGACCCTCACAGAACTGCGGGATGAGCTTGTCGAGGAGCTCGGATTAACGTCGCTGCACACGCGTAGTGTGCGGCGAGACCTTGAGGCGTTGCAGGCGGCAGGCATCGATCTGGGCGTGCACGAAGCAGCGCGTGGCCGTGTCTGGAAGCTGGGACCTCGCTTTCGTGGCTCCCACAAAATCACCGCTTCCGCCTCGGAACTTCTCGCCTTTTCGCTGGGCCGAGACCTGCTCACACCGCTCGCCGGAACTCCTTTCTGGATCGGAATCGAATCCTTTTGGAACAAGGTACGCGACAGTCTGCCATCGACGGTTTGGAGCCATTACGAAAAATACCGGCAAGTTCTCCATGTGCTCGGAACCCCATCCAAGAGTTACGAAAAGCATCAAGGCATCCTCAAAACTGTCAATCGAGCGATCCTTGAGCATCGGATCGTGGAAATCGACTACAAGCCGCTCGGACAGGACAAAGCCTCAAAACGACGTATCCATCCCTACGGCATCGCCTTTCACCACGGCAGCCTCTACGTCATCGCCGATGCGTCCGATGCTCAAGACCCTGAAAACCCCATCCGGCACCTTAAGCTGGATCGATTCCGCAAAGCCACAGCTCTGGATGACTGGTTTAAACCTCGCGCTGACTTCCACCTGGAACAACACCTTCGTGAAAGTATCGGCATCTTTAGCGGGGGCAAACTTCGAACATTTCGGATTCGAATCAGTGCCTACGCAGCCCCCTGGATCGAAGAAGATCCATGGCATCCGGAACAAAAAATCAAACGAGAAGCCGACGGCAGCATTGTCCTGACCGTTCGTGCCGGCCACGACCTGGAAATCATTCCCCGCGTACTCGCGTTGGGGGCTGAGGCTGAATTACTAGCTCCTGCGTCGAGCCGCCAAAAACTTAAGATAACCGTTGCCAAAATGGCCAAGCAGTATCGTTAACTTTCGTTTGCTTTTCAGCACCGATCACCCGCCTGTCGCCGTGGAAGACTATTCCGGCCAGCAGCAAACGCCGTCGACGGGCAGAATGCGTCGCCCGATCTGCAGTAAGCGATGGGGCTGAGCAAAAAAGTAGGCATAAGCCTGACCTTCCTGCTCCGCTTCCGCATCCAATCGCTCAAATTCGACGACCTGACGACAGTAAAGATCATCGGGGCTGCCGGAATAACCCTCAATGTCGTCCAGAATAGAGAGCGTTCGGGCCATCTCTGCGGGAGCAAACTGCCAACATTCGCCCAATACCCAATCATCCCCCAACACAATCGCCGGATACTCGCCTAAATCGAAGAGTTGAGCTCGAATACGAGCTCGCTCGACGCGCCCAGGTGGAAACGGCCAGCAGGAATCACGACATTCGCCTCGCTGCAATGTGCCGTAGACAAAGACCGAACAAAGATCACCAACGTTCATCCTGTGGTTCTAGCGACTTCGCCAAATCGGAGCAACGCGATCACCGGCAGCATCCAACCGCAGCGAGATGCGTCAAATATTTGGCACCAATCCTATAAGAGATAGCGCAAAACGGTTCATATTTCTGAACCACCCCAGGGTGATGGACGGCTGGCGCGAACGTTGGTCAAAAAATCGTGACGTTCATCGCCGAGAACGCAAAATTGATTGTTTCATTTTAGAAGCGTCGGCGGGGGAGTTCACGTCGCTAATCGGACCTGACAAAACGTTCAGCTCCTTTGATCGACATGACCGGTACGAAAACAGGGTTCATCCGTACAGTGCCGGCCGACGACCAAGAAAAAACACCCTGAAAAGCCAGGTATTTTAGGCAATTTAATTCGCGAACTTGTTGACGCACTCAATCCTCTGTTTATATTAAGATCTGTGGCATGAGTCACACCGAGTCCATCTCGATTATCGACTAAACACGATCTCCTATTTTGGGTTGCCAATGCACTTCGTTTGAGACTTCATACATCCTCGGACAACCGCGCCGGGAATATGCATACAGTCAAGTCTCGACGAGCAACCCTATCTGGCTCTCTCCTCATTGATGTTCTCCTATCGCTGAAAAGCCGTTAGCTGAGAATCTGTTGGAGAGTTCCGCATACTTGCTGGGCATTTCGTTCAGCATTTGCTCGCCCATGGCTTGTTAAGTCCAACGATTGACATTGCGAAACGGGAGAGATCCATGCAGACACGGGGTGGATTGATACTGTTGGCAACGATCGGACTAATGGTCCTTTCGAGTGCCGTGAACGCGGGTTCGATTTGGTTTGAGCCGACGGCTTATTTGAGCTCGGCGGACATGCCAAGCGACTTCGCCAAAATGAATCCAGTAATTGAAAATTTTGAAGACGGATCGGCTGATCCGATGCTGAACATTTATCCCGGCAAGATTTTGGGGCCGGGCCATGATTCAGGCATCAAGGATGTGACCGATTCGGTGGACGCGGATGACGGACCGATCGATGGGTCGGGAGGTCAGGGACATTCGTTCTTTTACGCGTTAAATGAGATATCGGTTGAGTTTTCAGATCCAGTGGTTGCGGCTGGCTTGGTCTTCACCGACGGGCCGCAAAACATGACGCTGAAACTCGAAGCCTTTGACACGGATGGCAGTTCCATTGGTGACATCGCGTGGGACACCACGGCGGACGAGGTGTACACAGGAACGACTGGCGAAGATCGTTTTGTTGGCTTGCTGTCGAATGACGGAGTTTCCAAACTTGTCATCAGTCAGTCAGGCGGCGGAATGGGAATTGAAATTGACCATGTCACTTTCGCAATTCCCGAACCGTCAACAGCGGGAATGCTGTTGATTGCAGCAGTGGTTCTCGTTTGCCGTCGACGCCGTTAATAGGACGTCGGCAGCAGAACCTGGTGGTCAGGAGGACGGCAGACCAGGTGGATGAGACCTGTTATTTGGTGTTTTTCCCCTCGCCCGAGGGCCCAAATACCGGGTTTGGATGGAAGGACGGCGCTCTACGCGGCCCCCCCACGTAGAGCGTCCAGAAGCAGATTTACACAACCCTAGACTTAACACCAACTCAGGCACGCCATTTCCCCCCTTTGGTCATTCGACCGGGCGTCCCTGAACCGTTTCCTTCAACCCTGCTGTTCCCCATGGCAGGGCGAGACAAAAAGTTTGGAGCACCATGAAGACGCATTTCTGCCGTTTGGCTCGTGTTTTGTTTGTACTCACGATTATTCTGCCCTCAAGCATTCAAGCTGCAACGCTTGGCTTTGGGCCAACCCCGTACCTTTCCTCTGCGGACCGTCCAGCCGGAATCTTTTGTGAGAGCTGCCCGTTCGTCCTTGAGAATTTTGAAGATGAGACCTACGCAGACAGCGGTATCGCGATCAGCGGTGGTCGGATCCTGAAACCTTTTTCGGTTTCGGGCCTGGACAATTTCGTCACCGACTCGGTGGATGCCGACGACGGCACCATTGACGGCAGCGGGAATGCGGGACATTCCTGGTTCTTTGCTGGTTCTTCGGTGACGATCACCTTCGACAATCCCGCCAAGGCGGCAGGCCTCGTTTGGACAGACGGTGACATGGCATCGACGAATGTGATCCTGTCCGCCTACGACAGTGACCTCAACCTGTTGTTGAGCCTGGATGCTGGCGACTTGGCCGATGACTTCTACACCGGAGAAACCGCAGAAGACAGCTTTCTAGGTATGCTGAGCGACACCGGGATCGCCCAATTAACGATCGCCAACACAGGTGGTGGATCGGGCATTGAGATCGACCACATTCAGTATCAGACGTGTCCCGAATGCATTCCTGAACCGGGCACGCTCGTGCTGGCATGCCTGGCGTTGGTGACCTGTCTGACCTGGCTCCGACGCGTCTAATCCACTTCGTATACCGTCTCAGATCGCAAATCTTTCCCTAAGCGACGGTCCGGTCGCCGACATGAAGTCGGCGACCTTTTTCATGCGCAAGCAGCTCTCGGAACTACGTTTTGTCTCGTCGATTGCAGACCGAAAACGTGTCCATCGCGGAGCAAATCAGGCAAGTCGCACAAGATTCGCTTGCTTAACGGCAACAATTGCTGATAAGTGTCCTGAATTCGGGATAAAAAACGGCTGCATTCGAGGTCGAAATCGAATGGCTCCCGTCTCTTGACGCAGGAGATCGGCAAATACTTGCTGAACGCTCGAAAAAGATCGGCGCGAAACGACGCGAACTGCGTTGAGTTTCCGGCTTGTTTTGCGACAAACAAGAGAGTTTCTTCTGGTTAGATAAAGATCGGACGGGTTCGCCGACAATTCGATCAAAATTTTTTCCCGTTGGGTGTTGACCAGGATGAACAGGTCGATATTATAACGTGTTCCTGCGAGCGACATACCGTCGCCTGTAGGAGTAGCTCTTTGACAATTTGGTAGTGACCTCTTGTGATGTTCTTTTTTGAGAACGAAAGCATAAGACTATGCAATTAGGCAGCGGTCCGTTGACCAAACGGATACGCTACCAACCAAACTCATCAGTTGGCTCTTAACCTGCGATGAACCATTCGTGGTTTAGCCGCAGTAAGCAATTTAATTGAAGGGTTTGATCCTGGCTCAGAATGAACGTTGGCGGCGTGGATTAGGCATGCAAGTCGAGCGAGAAGGATCCGGTGCTTGCACTGGATCTGGACAGCGGCGAAAGGGAGAGTAACGCGTAGGGTATCTGCCCCCAGGCCTGGGATAGCGGCGGGAAACTGCCGGTAATACCGGATAATGTCCCCGGACCAAAGGTGAGATTCCGCCTGGGGATGGCCCTGCGTCCTATTAGCTTGTTGGTGAGGTAATGGCTCACCAAGGCGAAGATGGGTAGCGGGCGTGAGAGCGTGGCCCGTCTCACTGGGACTGAGACACTGCCCAGACACCTACGGGTGGCTGCAGTCGAGAATCTTCCGCAATGGACGAAAGTCTGACGGAGCGACGCCGCGTGCGGGATGAAGGCCTTCGGGTTGTAAACCGCTGTCAGTGGGGTGGAAATCTTTGAGGGCTATCCCTCTTAGTTGACCTAACCGCAGAGGAAGTCCGGGCTAAGTACGTGCCAGTAGCCGCGGTAATACGTACCGGACAAACGTTATTCGGAATCACTGGGCTTAAAGAGTGCGTAGGCGGCTTAACAGGTGGGGTGTGAAATCCCACGGCTCAACCGTGGAATTGCGCTCCAAACCGTTAGGCTTGAGGGAGACAGGGGTGAGCGGAACTGATGGTGGAGCGGTGAAATGCGTTGATATCATCAGGAACACCGGTGGCGAAGGCGGCTCACTGGGTCTCTTCTGACGCTGAGGCACGAAAGCTAGGGTAGCGAACGGGATTAGATACCCCGGTAGTCCTAGCTGTAAACGATGAGCACTAGATCGTGGGGACTTCCACATCCTCTCGGTCGTAGCGAAAGTGTTAAGTGCT
>PBNZ01000022.1 GCA_002723275.1 Planctomycetaceae bacterium | reverse complement strand
GAAACTCAAAGGAATTGACGGGGGCCCGCACAAGCGGTGGAGCATGTGGTTTAATTCGATGCAACGCGAAGAACCTTACCAGGACTTGACATGTTGTAAATTCTCTTGAAAAGGAGGAGTGCCTTCGGGAATACAAACACAGGTGGTGCATGGCTGTCGTCAGCTCGTGTCGTGAGATGTTGGGTTAAGTCCCGCAACGAGCGCAACCCTTATCTTTAGTTGCCATCAGGTCAAGCTGGGCACTCTAAAGAAACTGCCGGTGATAAGCCGGAGGAAGGCGGGGATGACGTCAAGTCCTCATGGCCTTTATGACCAGGGCTGCACACGTCCTACAATGCGTCATACAAAGGGAAGCAACCTCGCGAGAGCAAGCAAATCCCAAAAAGTGGCGCTCAGTTCGGATTGCAGGCTGCAACTCGCCTGCATGAAGCCGGAATCGCTAGTAATCGTGGGTCAGCATACCACGGTGACTATGTTCCTGAGCCTTGTACACACCGCCCGTCAAGCCACGAAAGNGGGGNGCGNCCGAAGTCGCNGAGCTAACCNGTNAGGGAAGCANGCGCCNAAGNNGAACTCNGNGATTGGGACTAAGTCGTAACAAGGTAGCCGTAGGGGAACCTGCGGCTGGATCACCTCCTTTCTAAGGATAATGATCACTAACTTTGAGGTGACTCAAGTTAGCATTTTGTGGACAGAGTCTTATGTTTAGCTGAGGTCACGATACTCGTCACAAAACGAGTTCAGCTACCAATTGGAAAAGTCAAAAACCGCCCAGGCCGAGCCAGCCTGCGGCGGTTTTTTTCATGCGCTTATCGACACAGGGTGGTCGCCGTGGAAGCTGTGCCTGAATCGCCTCATTTTTTAAAAAACGTGATCACTAACCTGAAAGTGACCAGCACTAACGTCGATGGACAGAGGCTTTTATTTAATTGAGGTCACGATATTCATCATAAAACGAGTTCAGCTGCCAATTGCAAAAGTCAAAAGGCGCCGAAGCTGATCGAGGCTGCAGCGAAATTCGTACGCGCATCGAGTTCATCTGGCTGGCAGCTTCGCAGCAGGATAACGAAAGCTCGACTATCAGATATAGATGGGTTGAGTCGCTGCANTACTTTANAGGCGCAAATACAAAAACGGGTGTGACTTTGCGGCAAGAAGCGGCAGAAGCTTGGTGAGAATCGTGTAAGCTGTCGGCCGTTAATTAAAAATACCGCGTTCATTGAATCAAGAACGCGGTATCGACCCTGCTGATGTTCCAACCGCCCACGGCCGGTGTCAGCATTGGCATGACGCTTGGGCGGTGCAAAAATGCGAGTCAATTACGAGGCACACTTAGCCTTCGGTAGACTTCTTCGACTCACTCCAAACACAGCAACTGCTGCGAGTAAGGCTAATCCCGCGGTGGCAGGCTCCGGAACGACGGAAATTCGACCAGCCATCCCAGTGTGAGAAGTTACACGGCAGGTATACCAATAGTCGCCGACGGTGGGCCTCCACTCGATAACGTCTTCTGAGGGGAAGGGATCAGCCACGAACTCCTCGACAGGTGTCAAGATCGTGTTTTCGATTTGGACACTGTCCGTTGTAGTTCGAAAATACTGCCCGTCCGTCCCGCTGATAAATGAAGCGGCCGACTCGTTCAGAATAATAAACGGGTGTGCGGATGAAGTACGCACGAATGTGTAGAGTTCGCCGGCTTGTAGCGTCAGCGTTGGGTCTTCTTCCTCGGAATAAATGACGCCGTCTGGGTCGGACCAATCGAATAAGTAATCGCTAGCCCCCACATTGCCAATCTCAAAACTCACGCCTTCATCAATCGTAAAAATTCGGCCATCTTGGGTGGTNTCGGCAAACGTGGTGACNGTAATACCGAACACCGAGGCCGTGACTAATAACGCACGTAAAATAAAATTAACATTCAATCGCTTGTTGATCATGATTAAAACCTGATGTGAGAAGAGGGGGAACATACGTTATTCGTTCCANCCCGTTAATTTTAATCACGATTAACGCATTACCACAAAAAAACCAATTGCTCCAAATCGAAATAACCTCCATCGACACGGATAACCCGAAGTCTTCCAACTCACCCTGCTCTGCGACATACATCTCACAGAATCCCCGAAAATCGACCGCGAAGCTGGCTAAAGTCGTCATTCGCATACATGGTCACCAGCCGGAGCAATCATCAACGGGAATCCGATCAGGCCAGCCNGCTACCAAAGGGATAATCGACACCCTCAAAAAAGCTTGGCCGCGCTAACCGATTCGAAGCTTGTCTGAGTCCAACACAGNAATCCTGACGATCGAAAAAACTTTTTAGAGGTTGTGCAAAAGCCGACGCGTAAGAAAACACGCAGANGGTCAGCGGCGAATGCGTCTTGGTGGTCGAGCGTCCGCATGCACGCACCATCGTGCTGGATTCAGCGCTGTCTTTAGACCGAACAGCCGGTTTGTTGGGAAAATATCAACGAGAATGGATGGCACGCTACGTTACCGAAATCGAATCGAACGCCGCGGTAGCTAGACTCTCGTCAATCTTCCCGCCGCGGGCTACAACTTGGGTGACTCAGAACCGGTGGACAAGAGCGGCTGATTTCCACCCTACTGGCGTCAATCTGACACTCCATGCGGTCGTCGGTAATAAACCGACAACGGCAAGATAGCGCGAGTCAATTGGTAATTCGCGTCACTCAGGGATTTCGCAGAATCGATTTAAATGGAATCCGGTCAACTTTGGCTGGCAGACGATCGGTATCTTCGTTTTGCCACCAGAAGTGCTTGGAATGGACCCAGACACCGTTATTGCTGCCATCCGCCCGTATAAATGCGGGGATCGGCTGAGGGCCTGCATTTGGGGCACGTCGATCGTACGCCAGTGTTTCGACCCACCCCTGCTCAGCCTCAAAATGGTAAACCGCATACTCATTGGGACTGGAATAGACGATATCGGCTCCCTGGTCACCGTTCAGATCAATCCATCGCCAGGCCTGACGAGCGGCTTCCGTCAATTGAATTCGTTGAGGCAGTTGATACGGCAGCTTTTCCCAAGCTCCCGTCTCTTGCCGTGACAAGATCACCCGCTGACCTGAATCCTGCAGCAGTATTTCACAGGTGCCATTACCGTCTAAATCAAATAGCTGTACCCGTGGGGATGGATCGCCTGCCTGAGCCTCTGTCTTTTGTTCAGCAAGTTGCGGCTGGGGAAACGATTCCGAACTCCATTCATCGCCCGAGAAGGTGAAGAGCTCAATCAAATCACTAGTGGCACGGGCAAAAGAGGCATTCGGGCCATGCACGACGCCAANCGAGACNCCTTCCAGGCCCAGCGGCTGCTGATATTCCTCCCAACGAGACGAATTGGGAGACCAGACGCGTGTCGTCAGCATTCCGTCGGCTTCCGGTATGAGGAGATCCATAAAACCGTCGCCGTTAACGTCCAGCATTCTCACACCCGACTTTTCGCCGGACGGATCTCGTAATGCTTTTCCCTTCATCAGATGTTGTCGCAAACGGTCGTGGGCCTCTTGAAAAGTGAGAAATTTGACACGATCGCCGTACTTTTCCACCGAATAGTCGATCAGATCCACCACCTGATCGTTCCGCATCCAGCCGTGAGGATGAAAGACGAGATTGTAGACTCCCTGCTTTTTGACCGTCGCATCTAACGCGAATTTGAGATCGAGAACGGTCTGAGGGTTATTGGGACGATGTAAGTTTTGCCCTTCCCAATCCGACGGCACCACACAAGGAAACTCCCAGCAGGTCTCCCCAATGACGTAAGGATAGGGGTAATCCTCAATCGTGTTCACGAAAGAGGGAAACGGAAGATATTTTCGGAAGCGAGGTTGGCCGCTGGCATCCAGCGTTGTTTCCTTCGTGAGAACCGGATCTTCCTTGGTGGTAATGTTGAAGACCGAACTGTCGACATACAAAAACCGTCCCTCTGGAGTCACTTTATCGAAGATTTCCGCCCAAAACCGCGGACTAGGCGTGTTCATCGAGTCACAACACGGCATTCGGTAGGCGACGGGATTATTTCCCTTGATGGCGGCGAGTGCGTCAACGCAGCGGTCATAGGTACTCTTCGCCTTTTTGAAATCACCCCCATGCAAGAGAGGACAGGGATGATCCGCCGTATGGACTTCAATCGTGAGGCCCTCATCCAGCCATGTTTGAAGCTGTGGATCATCAGCCGGGACCTGGTTGGTCATAATACTGACCGGAGCTCGGTCATCGATCTCCTTGAGCCGATCCAAAATCGGGCGAAGATAGGCTTCGTAGCCCTTGGTATCTCGCATATCGTCGATTGCGAGAACGACGACTGCGTCAACGCCCTGCTCTCCCGCCCACTGAGGAGTGGTGAGACGGGCAAAATCCCGGTGCACATAGTATGGGTCAACGGGACCATTGAGGTAACTCAATCGATTCCCATCGGCAAAGCTCGTTCCTACACACAACAAAAGCAGCAGCAGCGCACGGCACATCATATAAATCTCATTTATCCATCGACTCAGCCACGTGAACGCCAAGGGAGTCCAGCTTTAGCCCATTTCATCATCGCTGACGATCAAATCATCGAGTCGTCGTGCAAGTTCGACAGCCTCTTGAACCGCCCGTTCTCTCCATGCTTCTTGCTCTCCGTCCTTGACTTGGCCGTTCATGATGTAGGCAGAATAGATGGAAGCGGCTGCTGAAATAACAACACTTTCACTTGCCTTTAGCCTTAAATGAACCTGCGACATTCGAACCCTTTCGATTGAGAAGAACAGCTACCGACGAGCGATATTGTTCCCTGATTTTTACCGTGTTGCAAGTAACGGCTCCATAATCGCACTCCTCCCAAAAGAATGGAAGGCTCGGTTGCAACCATCCCTCCAAAAAGGAACGGCCTGACGAGCGGCCAAATTTAACGCACAGGCGGCTGAATTCTGGCCATGCCTCACCGCCTACCCTTTTTTCACGGCAAAGGACCTTCTTGAGACGACATACCGGCCATCGTGCAGTAAGCATCTTGCAGTCGACAGAGTATCAAGATCTCCCAGAACGACTTGAAATGAGAGAAGCTCTCGCCCCAAAATAGGTAAGACGAATAGAATCTGGATGAGGAAAACAAAATGCAGCAATGTCTACTCGCAACCGTCGCGATGTTTTTTTTCAGTACATTCTTGTCAGCCGGGGAGTGGTCTGAATTCCGAGGTCCGGACGGCCAAGGCCATGTATCCGCTTCGCCACCTATTTCGTGGGATGCCGAGACACACGTTCTCTGGCGAAAAGCATTGCCTGGATCGGGATGGTCGTCTCCCGTTGTATTGGGGAAGCACATTTATCTGACGGCTGCAGTTCCTGTTGAAGAGAGCGACGATCTTTCCCTGCAGTTATTGATTCTCGATGCAGACTCAGGCGAGTTACTGAAGCAGGTCGAGATTTTCCAACAAAACGCGGATACGGCCCCCGACATTCACGGCAAGAACAGCCACGCCAGCCCAACACCACTGGTTGCAGACGATTACGTCTACGTCCACTTTGGCCATCAGGGAACAGCTTGCCTGACCGCGGACGGAGACCCCGTCTGGAAAACTCAAGAGCTTTCGTATCCGCCCGTTCATGGCAACGGAGGTTCGCCGATTCTTTTCGATGATCTGTTGATCTTTAGCTGTGATGGAGCGACGGATCCCTTTGTGGCAGCCCTGGATAAACGTACGGGTGAGGTCCGCTGGAAAACCGAACGCAACTCGGACGCTTCCAAGAACTTTTCCTTCAGCACTCCGCTCGTCATTGAAGTGGCAGGCCAGCCTCAAGTAATCAGTCCGGGCAGTAATTGTGTTGTGGCTTACGCCCCGGCTGATGGTCACGAAATCTGGCGGGTCAACTACGAAGGCTACAGCGTCGTTCCACGGCCCGTCTACGGACATGGCATGGTCTTCATTGCCACAGGATACGACAGTCCAAGTGTGCTTGCGATCCGCCCCGACGGTGAAGGAGATGTCAGCGAGTCACATGTTGCCTGGACACTTAAACGAGGAGCCCCCAACACACCTTCCATGTTGTTGATTGGAGATCACCTCTACATGGTATCTGACCGCGGTGTCGCGAGTTGCGTCGATGCCCGCACGGGCGAATCTGTCTGGCAGGAACGGCTGGGAGGCAACTACTCGTCTTCGCCGCTGTTCGCAAATGGTCGGATTTACTGCCAAAGCGAGGAGGGTGAAGGCGTCGTAATTAGTGCCGACCCCGAATTCAAGGAGCTCGCTCGCAACGATCTCGGAGAACGCACGCTTGCATCTTACGGCGTCATCGGCAACGATCTTTTGATCCGTACTGCGGATCATCTGTATCGAATCGGAAGCTCAACTGAGAACTAGGACCGTATGAGCGAACGATTGATACTAAATGAGCTTTCGAGAGACGCCAGGATACTCGTGTGGCACCGGCAATCTTTTCGCGTCTAGTTCTTTTCTCAATGGAGAGGTAGCGAGTTGAGCACCGCCTTTGGAATCGATGTGGGTGGATCTGGGATCAAGGGCGCGGAAGTCGACCTGAATACCGGCCTGCTGGTGACGCAACGCATTCGGATACGCACCCCCAAGCCTGCCACGGTTGAAAGCGTCGCTGAGGTGATTCGCACGATCCTCAACCAATCCAACTGGACAGGGTCGGTCGGCTGTACGATTCCGGGAATCGTACGACAAGGCATTGTTCACCGAGCAACAAACTTGGATCCTGACTGGGAAGGCGCTAACGCTGCTCAAGAATTGCAAAATCAATTACAACTTCCGATTCAACTGATCAATGATGCCGATGCTGCTGGATTGGCAGAAATGCAATATGGATCCGGTCAGCCTTATCGCGAACGAGGCATTGTTTTGATGCTGACCTTTGGGACCGGAATCGGGAGTGCGATTTTTGTCGACGGAAGATTACTGCCCAATACCGAACTAGGCGAAATCGAGCTTAACGGTCACATTGCTGAAACAAAAGCCGCGGCTCGGTTGCTCGACGAACAACTGATCACGAAGAAAAAATGGACCAAGCGAGTCCAGAAGTATCTAACTTATGTCGAAAACCTGTTCTCTCCGGATTTGATCATCTTTGGAGGCGGCGTTAGCTCAAGCTCCAAAGACTTTCTACCTCAACTAGAAACCAAGGCTGAGCTGGTAGCGGCTCAATTAAGAAATACGGCCGGTATTGTGGGCGCTGCAGGACTCGTGAGCTCTGCTCAATAAAACGACAACTTTCGAAACGTCACGTTTTAGATCCGCAACCTTGGGAGCCATGGAAACCCAAGGAGTTCCCTTTCTTTCAGCGTTCCATCGCTTCCTTTTCACAGAAAAAAGGCCATTGCCCTCAGGCCTCTGCTAAAATCGGAAACCAACCAGGTTCGGACGCTCCGTCATCGAGAGGTGTTCATATGCGCCGCAGATTCAGAGAATACTCGTTCGGACAACGAGGGGCTCAAGCTTCGCGTCAGCGAAATACTCATAACCGTTCGCGCCCCGTCGGTCATCCAGAGCGTCTAGAATCGCGACTTGTTTTAGATGCGAGTATTCTGATATCGGAGGTCGTCTCCAGCAATGATCAGGGGCTCCGCGATGAAGACGGAGACCGTCCTGATTGGATCGAGTTATTCAATGCTGGCGACGAGTCGGTCGATCTTAACGGTTGGCATTTAACGGATAATATCGAAGCCGGCGACAAATGGACTTTTCCTGCCGTCACGCTCGCACCGAGTAATTTTCTGATTGTTTACGCATCTGGGAAGGATCGAACAAATCCTAACGGTCCACTCCACGCAAACTTTCAATTGAATTCCGACGGCGACTACCTGGCATTATCAAAACCAGACAGCACGACCATTATTTCAGCCTTTGCAAATGGACTTCCGAAACTGTTGCCGGACGTTTCGTACGGAGTCACTCAGAGCGTAGTGGATTCGGTCCTGGTCACATCCGATAGCGAAGTAAAGGCGATGATCCCCTCGACCGGAAATGGCGGTGACCAGCTGGGAACGACATGGACTCAGGTTGAATTTGACGATTCGAGCTGGAAAAGTGGAGTCGGCGGCGTTGGTTTCGAAATTCGATCGGGCTTTGAAGAGTTTATCGGCACCGACGTCGAAGCTGAAATGTTTGAAGTCTCAGCATCGGCCTACGCGCGATTCCCCTTCACAATCTCGGATGCCCAATCCTACTTCTCGACGACGTTACGAATGCGTTATGACGATGGGTATGTTGCCTATTTAAACGGCGTCGAAGTGGCTCGGCGGAATGCCCCTGCGTCCGTCCAGTGGAATTCCAACGCGACGGCAACGCACCGAGACAGTCAGGCGAAGCAATTTGAAGATGTCGACATTTCAGAGCACGTCCGCTTGCTGAGAAACGGAGCCAATGTTCTGGCGATTCATGGCCTGAATATGAATGAGAAATCGGACGATTTCTTGATCGCCTTGGAACTCGCAGGGCAGAAGGCCGGTGAGATCGTCTCGCACGAACCCCGCTTTCTAGAAACCCCGACCCCCGGCTTAGCAAATNNCGAGGTTTCCTACAATGGGCTGGTCTTTCCCATCGACGTCAGTGAATCTCGTGGCCTCTATGATTCACCGGTGCAACCGGTGATTAAGACGGAAACCGTCGGAGCTACGCTTTCGTACACAACCGACGGCAGCCAACCATCGCTGGAAAATGGCACGCAAGTAGCTCCGGCAGATAGCTCAACCGCTCCCATCGCGGCATTAAACATTGATCGAACGACGACCCTTCGAGTAGCAGCATTCAAGGACGGACACCTTCCCTCCANGGTAGAGACTCGCAGCTTCGTTTTCCTGCAGGATGTGTTAACCCAAGATGTCCAGGCAACTCTCGATGCCGGCTTCCCCGAAACTTGGCGACGAACACCGGCGGACTACGGGATGGACCCCGATGTAATTGGTCCAAATGATGCCTATAAGGGCGAGTTTTCGAGTCAAATCATCGACAGTCTAAAGGCGGCACCGACAGTTTCCATCTCAATGGATATGGCGGATCTCTTCGGCGATGACGGAATCTACACAAATTCAATTCGTTCGGGATTCGAGTGGGAACGACCCACCTCGGTCGAATTCATCTATCCCGACGGCAGTCATATTCAAGCTGATGCAGGAATCCGCATCGCGGGCGATAACGTCCGCACTTTCGGAAACTCAAAAAAGCAATCATTTCGCCTGGAATTTCGTGGACGCTATGGCCCAACCAAGCTCCGATTCCCACTCTTCGGAGCTGAAGCGACCGATAGTTTCGACACGATCATTCTGCGAGGGGGGTACAACGACGGTTGGGTCCACACCCCCACGACCACTCAGTACATCCGTGATCACTGGGCACGCACCACCTTGCTGGAAATGGAACACGCGCACGCTCACGGGAAATTCATGCACGTCTACTTAAATGGGTTTTATTGGGGCATGTACAACGCGGTCGAGCGCCCCAACAATTCATTCTCAGCAAGCTATTACGGCGGAGACAAAGACGACTGGGATGCTCTCAATACAGGGATGATCCGTGACGGAAGCATAGCAGCCTGGAACGAATTGCGATCACTCGCGCGTGACGTACGAGACGACGACCAACAGGCCAGCAATACCGCCTTTTTACGATTGTTGGGAAGAGGGCCGGACGGCCATGACGATCCCAACCAAGAGGTGATGCTGGATCTTGAAAACTACATCGACTATTTGCTGGTGAACTTTTACGGCGGAAACGTCGATTGGCCACACCGCAATTACTACGCCGGTCGACTCCGTGGCCCAGAAAGCACAGGGTTTAAATTTTATGCCTGGGATACGGAAAAAATTCTCGATCACGGAGAAGGTTCAAGTATCTCAACCAACCAGGTCGGCGCCTCTGCAGGATCAGCAGAATTCTATCGATCACTCCAATCCAATGATGAATTTCGTTTNATCTTCGCCGATCACATCCACCGGCACTTCTTCAATGGCGGAGCCCTTTACGTTGATCCCAATAATTCGCAGTGGGATCCTGATCACCCAGAACGTAACGTACCAGCCGCTCGCTATCATCGACTCGCAGCCGAAGTGGAATTACCNCTCATCGCCGAGTCANCCCGATGGGGCGACACCCAATCGTCATCAGTTCGCAAAGACGGCCGCACCTTTACGTTGCACGACTGGCGATCCATGCGAGATCAGTTGTTCGATCAGTATTTCCCACGTCGATCCGAAATCGTGCTTCAACAATTGATTCGATCAGACCTGTACCCCGAGGTCGCTGCACCCGTCTTCAATCAATATGGAGGCGAAGTGGCAGCTGGATTCGAATTGCTGATCGAGGCTCCAGGCGACGTCTACGTGACGCTCGATGGATCCGATCCGCGACAAANCGTCCTCGATCCTGGTGTTGCGGAATCCGGCATCGCTCCCACTGCCCTTCGTTACGACGGTCCCATTTCGCTCTCCCAGGGGACCATCGTCAAGGCACGAACGCTTTTGGACGGAGAGTGGAGTGCCTTAAATGAANCGAACTTCTCGATCAATGCCTCGGCGATACGCATTTCCGAGATCATGTATCATCCACGCGATCCGGAACCCCCAACAGGCCAGGATGATGATGATTTCGAATTCATCGAAATCGTCAACATCTCAGACAGCCCGTTCAANCTGAATGGCCTCGCCTTCACGCAAGGCATCCNGTTTTCGTTCTCCGAGTTGGNACTCAGTCCNGGTNAACGTACCGTCGTCGTGCAAAACGAAGCTGCGTTTCGCTCGAGGTACNGCAACGAAATCGCGATCGCCGGCGAATATCAGACTAGCAATACTCGGCTAAGTAATGGCGGTGAAACGATTCGACTCGAAGATCAATTTGGACAGGTCGTTCAAGAATTCGATTACGACGACGCCTGGTTCCCAACAACAGACGGAAATGGGCGTTCTCTGACTATCTTGAAAGCCTCGGGAAGCCTCGATCAATGGACGACGAAAGAGGGTTGGCGTGAAAGTCGTTCCGTCGACGGATCACCTGGACTTGATGATGAAGCCGATTTCAATGGCGATGGACTTACGGATCTAAAAGACGTCGATCTATTCTGTACCCGTCATCGTGAAAAAGATCTCCGATTCGACATGAACGGCGACGGCCTTATCGACCAGAACGACCTGGCAGTTCTNATTCAAGATGTCATGGGCACCTCCTACGGCGATTCGAATCTNAATGGGGTCTTCGATTCACAAGACTTGGTGACAATATTTCAGGCAGGAAANTTTGAAGATGCGGTCGCATACAATTCAACCTGGTCAGAAGGCGATTGGAACTGTGACGGTGATGTGACAACGAGAGATTTCGTCTGGGCGTTTCTCGCCGGCGGATACACTTCAGCCAACGCGTCACCCCACTCACAAACTCAACGTCTGAAAGCCGTTGCAGCGGCGGTCGCCAACGCATGGACAATCCATCCCAGCCCTTCGTCAGAAACGGCATCCCGCAAGATTCATCGGCTGGATCCCCAAATCGATCACCAGCCATTGCAAACGTTGGCAAATGACCTTGGTGCCCTCGACCAAGTCTATGCTGATCCCGAACTCCATTGGAAAAAAACCGGGCAACGTTCGCCTGAGGTTGAAGTCGATGAGATCTCGACGCTANTNCAGCACTCAGNATCCGATCAGCNCGGGCTGTTTCCAGAANTCTAATGGCNCACCGGTGCCAAGCTGAACCCTCGACACCNCTTCAGAAGTGGCCTTTGCGAGCGAGGCGAAAAGTGAAGCTGCTGGGGCTCGAACCCAGGACCTACGGATTAAAAGTCCGTTGCTCTACCAACTGAGCTACAGCTTCATCTCTTCCCTTAACCACCATCAGAGGGGTGGAGGCCTGCGATTATATTAGAACCGCAAAACGACGGACTGAATTAACGATTTGTCCATTGTCGGTTCTAATTTTAACAGCCGAGTCAAAGTCGCAAAAGGCTGGGCACGGGATGAGTCGTCGAGTTGTTGAATTACGCGGAAGCCTGTGGAGTGTCGGCGGCTGGCCCCAGGAATCGATCCNCGATCGCCAATAAAAGTTCAGATCCCATCGAGGATTGATCGCATTACCCTCACCACGGCAGGTTTCTTGCCTATCCGTCAAGCCGACTCACAAAAACAATCTCCGAGATTTCATTTTGAATAAGATCGGCGAAACGGATGCAGAATTCGTAAAAGTCACCGGCATCGTCAAAGTCCAACATCTCTGCGAACATGTCGCTTCCAAGGACGGCAGTAGCCCGATCGTACTTGCTTGACGTCAAGTGGTATATTCTTGGTGTCTTTGCCCAGTTTCCGGACATGGCTTTGGGAGATTGTATCGCCCCTTGAGCCGAGTGAATCCATCTATCTTAAGGCATCCAATTCAAGATGTTTCCATCGCCCTTCCCTTCCGAAGTTGCATTTCGATGTTTCTCGGAAGAACAATATCCGACGATTGAGTTACATCCGGAGGAGGAGCAATACCTTGGGCCAAGAACCGTTGAAATCCGGAAAAAGCATTTTCGGCTGGGACGCGCCGCCGCTCACCAAGCCATTCTTGATCTCACTGGGAAGCCCGCTGGACCGATCCTGACTGGCAAACGGCGAGAGCCAATCTGGCCAGCGGATTTGGTGGGGACCATATCACACAGCGGTGCCTTCGCGTGTGCGGCGGTTGCCTACAAATCGTTCGCCGTGGGGATCGGCTACGACATTGAATTTAAGAAAGACACGATCAATCAAGAAATCTCGCGACTCATTTGTCATGACGACGAAACAGCCTGGGTGAACTCAGGAAGCACCGTGGACGAAGTCGACGCTAATCTTCGCACGATTTTTTGCGCGAAGGAGTCGATTTTCAAGGCTTTTTACCCAATCGAACGAGTCGAATTGGCCTTCAAAGACGTGAAGCTGGAGTGGGATCAAGAACAGTCTGCGTTCCGTGGTCGCTTGCTCAGAAACGCGAGTCAACAGCATCCCGAAGGTCACCTCTTCAGCGTGCCATGCGAGTCCTCCCACGGCTATGTCCGCTCCAGTCTGCTGCTGAAACGAACATTGCCTTAGGACTCATCCAATTCAACAGCTCCAAGCTTTCGAACNCGGAAATCTAGCTCGGACAATGTTGCCTCGCTGCCCTCGTTCACGGTATACGTTCCAGTGTTAATTCCGTAAATTCATGGAATCCAGAATTCATTGAACGTCGATATTTTCGTCAAATCAACAATCAGGTCGTGTCCCGGAACTNTTCCTCATGAATGCCCCTGATCCAATCCTTCGCCTTCGTGATATCAGCAAAATTTATCACATGGGCGATGTTGATGTTCCGGTCCTTCACGACGTGGATCTTTCGGTTCTTGAGGGCCAGATCACGGTGATCGTCGGTCCATCCGGTTCTGGAAAAAGTACCCTACTGAATCTAATTGGTGGGCTCGATCGCCCCAGCCATGGACAGATTTTTTTCCGCGATCAGGAAGTAAACGCCTATTCCGAACGTCAGCTCACCGAATACCGTCGCGAAAAGATCGGTTTTATTTTCCAATTCTACAACCTGGTCCCGACATTAACGGCAACGGAAAACGTCGTAGTCGCAACTGAAATCGCGCGGGATCCAATGTCGCCGGAGGCCGCATTGGAACTCGTCCATCTTGAAGATCGTTCGGGGCATTTTCCGTCACAACTTTCGGGCGGTGAACAACAGCGAGTCGCGATTTCTCGAGCGATTGCGAAACGGCCCGACCTGCTGCTCTGTGATGAACCAACCGGGGCGTTGGATTTAGATACGGGACGATTAGTTCTGCGCGCGTTGGTCAATCTAAATCAACGTCTCAAGACGACGATCCTCATCATCACCCACAACGTGGCGATCGCGGGGATCGCCGATCGCCTTGTTCGACTTGGCTCCGGCACCATTGCGGAAGATCGTCCAAACGAGACGCAGATTGCTCCGGAAGAGGTGACGTGGTGACCATTTTGGATCGCAAACTGCGTCGTGATTTATACGGGGCAAAAGGATTGTTGGCCGCAATCATTATGATCCTCGGCCTCGGCGTTTCTTCTTATGTGGCGAATCTTTCTCTCTATTTCAACCTGGAGTTATCACGGCGAAGCTACTACGCAGAATGTCGCATGGCCGACTTTTGGATTGAGATTGAAAAGCTACCACGTTCCGAGGTGGAACGATTGAGACAAGTTCAGGGAGTTGGGGATTTACACTCCCGGATTGTCCTCCCGGTCACCGTTGATCTGGAAAGAGTTGGACGCCCGCTCTCGGGTCGCATCGTGTCGATGCCGCCGGATCCCAAACCTGTGATCAACAATCTCATCCTGAAAAGTGGAGGCTACTTCACCGAAGGCCGTAACAACGAGGTGATCATTAGTCACGGGTTCGCGGAAAGCCGAAACATTCGGCCAGGAGATCGAATCCATGTACTGTTGAATGATCGACGACAAGAGCTAGTGGTGGTCGGTACGGCGATCAGCTCCGAGTTTGTGTTTGCGCGAGCTCCAGGAACGATGATTCCCGATAAGACCAGCTTTGTCATTCTCTACGTCAAAGAACAATTCGCGGAAGAAGCGAGTAATTTTGACGGAGCAACGAACCAGATTGTGGGCCAATTGACCGCCCAGCATCGGGACAAAGCAGGGGTCGTCGTCAGTCAACTGGAACAGCGGCTAGAACGATTTGGCGAGGCAACGTCAACACAATTGGCAAATCACGAATCTCATCAGCAACTGTCCAGCGATCTACGAGGCTTGCGGACCATTAACCTGATTGTCCCAACGGTATTTCTCGCAGTGGCTGCACTGATCCTCGACGTGCTGATGATGCGACTCGCTCAACAACAACGAACGGTCATTGGAACCTTAAAGGCGATTGGTTACAGCAACGGACAGGTGGTACGACACTTCCTCAAGTACGGAGTCACGGTGGGCTTATTGGGTGGCATCTTCGGTGCTGCCTTCGGATACTGGCTCGCCGGATTCATGCTGGACATGTTTCGTCAGTTCTATGAGTTTTCCACCATTGTCAATCGTCCCCACCTGTCCATTGTGGGAGCCTGCATTTTTCTGAGCGTGGTGATGGCCGTGGCTGGAACACTTCGCGGTGTCAATCAAGTCATGCGTCTTCGGCCAGCGGAAGCCATGCGGCCGCGCGCGCCAGATACCGCGAGTCGAATTTTCCTGGAACGCTGGCCAAGGTTTTGGAAGCAGCTTGGTTTTCGTTGGCAAATGGTAATTCGCGGGTTGTTCCGTCACCGCTTGAGAGTCTTTACCGGCATCTTTTCGGCGATGATGGGATCGGCACTGATTGTGCAAACAATTCAGCTTAGCGACTCCTTCGATGAATTGATTGACTTCACCTATGAACGCATGCTCGTGAGCGACTTCGACCTCGTCTTCAAGGATGAGGTGGACTACGGAGGTTACCTCGAAGTCGCACGCATGCCGGGCGTGGACTATGCCGAACCGATACTTACCGTCGGCTGTACTTTTTCCAATGGGAACCACCGTCGGCAAGGCGCGATCACCGGTATTTTGCCAACGGCACGACTNACCCTGCCCCGTGATGCAGATGGAGACGCGGTCGCAATTCCCGAAAATGGTCTCGTTTTAACCCGTCGATTATCCAAGCTTTTACACGTCAGGACGGGTGACAAGGTCACCGTGGTTCCCTTGATTGGCGAACGAAAACCGCTACAGCTACCTGTTCAGCTGATCGTCGANAGCCTGGTTGGCACCGGCGCCTACGCGGACTTCGATTACCTGAACGAACTAATGAACGAAGAACACTCGTTGAACTCAGTCCAAGCGGAAGTGGATCAAACCCCCGGGATCCTCGAAGAATTCTACGCAGCGTTAAAGGCGACACCCAAATTACAAGGTTTTTCCGCACTTCGTGAGCAGAAGAGTCAATTGCTCGTCCTCCTTCAACCTCTCGAAGTCGTGAATACACTACTCATTCTTTTTGCCGGTCTGCTGTTCTGCGGCAGTATCGTGACATCCTCTCTGATTTCGCTGGCTGAACGTCGACAAGAGATCGCAACCTTCCGAGTCATGGGTTACCATCCACGACAGATTGGCGGTATCTTTCTCCGGGAAAGCCTAATTGTGAATTGCATCGGCATCTTGCTGGGCCTACCCCTGGGCTATTGGTTCAGCTACTTCATTAATATTTTTGTGGCAACGGACATCATGCGTTTACCCTTTGTGTTTTCGAGCACGATTCTCTCCAAAGCCATCTTGCTTGGATTCATCTTTACGATGATCGCATACATTCCAGTTTACCGGGCGGTTCAAAACCTCGATTGGTTGGACGCCTTGAATATCAAAGAGTGACGTGAACGGAGAACTTCAACCATGACTCGCTGGATCTTAATCGCCGGAGTGGTTTGCGCGGGAATTGGCGCATGGGTTTTGCTGAGTGAACCTCAGGGCGTGCCCGTCGTAACAGCAAAGGCGAGAAAGGGACAGATCCGTTCCTACATTGAAGAACGAGCGAGATCGCGACTACCAGAAATCCATCGAATCACCATGCCTCAGCAGGGACGAATCCTTCCGATTGAAGTCGTCGAAGGTGATCGAGTCGAACAGGANCAGATCGTCGCCAGGATGGATACGACGGATATCGAAACCGATTTCCGGGAGGCCACGAACAGCGTCGAGCAATACCAAAAAATGCTCGCGCAAGTCATCTTATCAATTCAGCAAGCAGATCAAACTGTCCTTGCCAGTCGCGAAAAGTACAAATACTTCGAGCGTGAATTTGGCCGCGCCATGCAACTATTCCGCCGCGATTCGCTGACGGAATCCCAGAAGCAAGAGTCGGAATTGCGGATGGTCGAAAGTCGTGTCGAAATGCGAAACGATGAAATGAACAAGGAGATGTATACCATTGGCAAGGCCATTGTTGAACTTCTGAAAGACACAGAAATCGGCAAACAAGAAAAAGTGGAACGAGACCAAGAGCGTGCCGTGATTCGAACTCCTGTGGAGGGAACCGTGCTTCGACGTGAAGTCTCCAATGAACGCGTCATGCAGGCGGGTGAAATCCTGCTTGAGATTGGTGAATTAAATAAGCTCGAAATCGTTGTCGAAGTCCTCACTCAAGAAGCTGCAAAACTGAAAACAGGTAACGCTGTTGATATTGAAGGTNCCGCGCTCGGAGGAAAAATCCTCAAAGGGCAGGTTTCACGGATCTTCCCCCAAGGCTTCACCAAAGTCTCATCCTTGGGCGTCGAACAACAGCGGGTGAATGTCATCGTGACCTTTGACTCGGGCGTTCTCGATGAGCTTCAGCAACAGGGCATCCAGCTCGGGGCCGACTATCGGTTGAGCGTCAAAATCTATACCGCAAAAAAAGACGATGCCATCATCATCCCTCGCTCAGCTTTGTTCCGAAGTTCCGACGGAACGTGGCAACTGTTCGCGATTCGCGACAATCGCGCAGAATTGCGCACCGTCGAAATTGGGCTCAAAAATGACTTTGAAGTGGAGATTACAAAGGGGCTCGAACAAGACGACAAGGTAATCGTCGCTCCGGATTCAGAACTCACCAACGGCATGGTGGTCGAGACTCAGAGTTCGCAATAGGTTCTGATGATCTGCATTTCGATCGGTCAAGCCGGTTCGTCTAGGTACGTGGNACCGGATAGCTCAGATTGCTTGAGAATACGGCAGGCATGCTGCCACCGCCATCGTCATAGAAAGCAAAGTTGCCGCCTCGTTCGATCGCACTTTCCACGGACTGCTGCATCCGATTCACGATCGCTCCCAGGTCGTCGGAGGGAATATATCCAGTCACTCCAATACTCACTGACAAGTTAAAAGGAACGCCATTTTGCATCAGGCTGCGATATTCCGCGACTCGTTCTCGTAATCGCTCAGCCGGCGTTATGGCTTTCTCTAGGGCAGTTGAGGGTAGCAGCACTGCAAATTGATCTTCGTCGAACCGGGCAACGAGATCGGAGTCTCTCATCATGTTTTGGATCGCTTCTCCCACGAAGAGGATGGCCTTTCGGAAAGTTGTCGGATCATCGCTCCGTAAATCCTCTCCTTGGTCAACTCGAACAAGCATGAGTGACAAGTCNGCCTCATNACGTCTCGTCTCAGCGAGCCGGCGTCGCAATTCTTCGACAAATACCTTGCGGCTCGGCAAGCCCGTGTGCTGATCGGCATACGAATCAACGGGCGGGTGAATCTCCCCATCCGAATCTTGTTTGATAATGTGCGGTGAGACCATTCCGAACTGATGACAGTTGTTGCCATTGTGGAAATGCGCACAGTTCCTGCCTGCCTGTTTGGACGCGTAGAGAGCAACATCAGCTCGTTCCAAGAGTGAATGCCCTCTTTCATCCTCGATAATTCGCGCTGCTCCAATACTGACCGTCAATCGCAACTTGAGGCCTTGAAACTCATATCGTCGCCGCTCAATCGCTTCTCGAACTCGTTCGCCAATCTGCTTCACCTCTTCTTCGGTGGTCTCTGGCATAATCACCGCGATCTCTTCGCCACCATAACGAGCGACAAGATCCGTTTCGCGAACGCTGTCCTTGATCTGTTGAGCAACACCGCGAAGCACGGCGTCTCCCACCTGGTGACCATAAATGTCGTTGAACTTCTTAAAATGATCGATGTCNACTAACAACAGCGAATAGTCAATTTGTCGATGGTGCCATTCTGCCGATCGGCGGTTCAATTCATTCTCAAAAGCTCGACGATTCGCCACTCCCGTAAGCATATCCAAAAGCGTGTCCGTCTTATGGCATTCGTGTAAATCGGCGAGCTCGCGCTGTCTCNGATCACTCAACGTACCAATCAAGAAGACGGTGATCGCCATCACACAGGTCCAGACAAACAACGTGATGCCAATCGTCAATGGAGATTGCACCAACGGCGTGAGCAAAACACAACCGGATGCACACAACACACAAAACAGAGTCAGCATCGAGGCACGATAACGCCCCAGAAAGAATCCACCGAGCGTAACGGGAAGAAAATACAACGACAACAGAGCCAGCTCGAACGTTGGCGAATACCAGAACAGGGCTGTGATTCCTAGAACCGTAATGATGAGAAACAATTCGAGAAATCGCTGCTCGGAATAATGTTCCTTCGCATTCTTGGTTCGCGTATTGTTTGCCATTCCAACTCGGTCAATCTGATCGGTGCGCATAATTCTCAGGCCATTTTCGACAAGAAACTCTCGTATTTAGGAAGCGTAGAACTCAATCAGCCTTTACTCAACGATCCAGCCTCCAGGATTCGCTGGGGAAATCGCCTTGAATGCTGGAATCAGACTGGTATTAACGGTTACAAGCAGATGACCAGAACTGTCTGCCAAACACGGCGAAGAAATGGACATGTGGGAATGATCTTGTCGAAATCGCCCGAGATTCGATACAACCCGTGCTTAGCATAGCCTTCCCATTCTTCGATGTTCTTTAAACGCGTCCTATTCCGAGATTATGAGTAAAAAAGGCAACGTGACGGGACAAGTGTGTGCCATCCCTTTTCGGCGATCGAAAGGAAAAATCAAGTTCTGTCTGATTACGTCGCTGCGAAAAAAACGATGGATTTTCCCCAAGGGCATCATCGATTCAGGCGAAACCTACGTTGAAACCGCTTTGAAGGAAAGCTATGAAGAGGCCGGTCTGCACGGCAAAATCCTGAAACCGGTGCTGGGCCACTTTAACGACAACAAATGGAACATGGCCCTTCGGATAAAAGTTGTTCTGATGGAGGTCGAATCCTGCGATGAGAGATGGCCGGAAGCGGAGGGACGTGAACGCCGCTGGGTTTCTCCTCAAGAAGCGTTGGAGATGCTCGAGAGAAAGAAACTCCGAACCTTCCTGAGCCAGGCATGGGAGATCTTGCAGAGCGAAAACAGTGATTCCGCGACTTGCCCGTAAGGCAAAGCGTACCAGGCAAGAACAACATCACGAACTGTCGGACACGCGATTCGGAAACTTGGCTCTCCCAAGCCCCGCTCCGAAAATTGAATCCCTAATCATCCGTGCCTGGATTGGGATTCTTGAACTTGTCGTAATTGACCTTCAATGCTTCCAAAAGCGGCGGAACGTGCGGAGCCGACATGAAGATACGACTGGAAACTGCCGCGTTCGGAAAAAACTGAGTCACGAAGTCGAAGCAGAAATCAGCTGCAGAGTGTCGAATCATGACTCCCTCAGCAAAGTGTCCGCCAAATTCGTTTTCGTCGATCTTCATTTGATCGTAGAGTTCCTGGACCGAAGGTCGCTTTCCCGAGGGACTCGGCTTGGGCAACTTCATCGGTGGACCGAATTGCCCTTCGTAATTCGACAGATTCTGGGTCAGTGCCTGAATCAACTTCGGCATCACTTCATGTGGCAGCACAACACGACGCACCAGGTGCGTCGGCGCTCCCATCTGCTGAATAAAATCGAGCACGAACGTGTGCGGACCATTCATCACGATCGCCCCCGTACTCATCACACCATTTCCAAGAGAAGTGGGAACTCGAGCGGTAACTCCAGGAACCTGAACCTTTTGGTTCATACCCGGTGTTTCTGAGTCTGGTCGATCGCCTGATTCGTCATCGTTATTTGACAAGGTGACACGTTCCTCAGTTTTTTCGATTGAAGTCATGAACTCAGTAGATCATCGTACCAGAGAGCGACAATTTGGAAAAACAAAACGGAGCGGCACTTGGATCAATGCCCCAATACAATCCCGTCTAAACTGGCCAGACAGCCAGGAATACATTACGCTCTTGCACAGAAACCACGCGATCCAATTATCGACCTTGTCCCATCGAAAGAACGAATCAATGCATCCATCAACGATCGAGACTCCCATTTCTCGGCGAAAACTGATCGGCACCGCAGCAGCAGCCGGAATTTCTCTAGGAACCATTCACTGGAATCGACAAGAAGGATTGGCAAACGAATTGAAGAACGAAATCCCGAATAACGGTGTCGTATTGTTCCAAGGAGACTCGATTACAGATGCTGGCCGAAACAAAAATGCCAAGCAAGCCAATCGAATCGACGGCTTAGGACGAGGTTATGCGATGCTGGCCGCGTCGAGTCTCCTGGCCGACCACCCCACACTCAACCTCAAGTGTTACAACCGCGGCATCAGCGGCAACAAGGTTCCGGATTTGGATCAGCGTTGGCAACAGGACTGCATTGATCTTCGCCCCAACGTGCTCAGCATTCTGATCGGCGTGAATGACATTTGGCATAAATTGAATGGCAACTACAAGGGCACCGTCAAGGATTACGAAACGGGACTCCAAGCATTACTCGAACGAACTCGCTCGGCATTACCGGAAACCAAGATTGTGATCTGCGAACCGTTCGTCCTTCGTTGTGGTGCCGTGAGTGATAAGTGGTTCCCAGAATTCGACGAGCGACGTGAAGCTTGTCGCAAGGTGAGTGACGCATTCCAATGCACGTGGGTACCGTTCCAACGGATGTTTGACGAGGCGGTGGAAAATACAGAGCCCGCCTACTGGGGCGGCGATGGCGTGCATCCTTCAGTGGCAGGTCACGCTCTGATGGCGAAAACCTGGCTGGAAACAGTCAACACAAGCTCCTAGCAAAGGCGGACGAAACGATTGCTGAACCGTTGAGTGACTCCGCAGATCGTGACGAGTTGGCCGCTGAATATTTGGATCAGCTGCCCTTCGAGCCCTACCCTGTCCAAGAAGAAGCCTTACTCGCATGGTTTACGAGTGAGCAAGGCGTATTAGTTTGCGCCCCGACGGGCACAGGCAAAACTCTCATCGCCGAAGCCGCTTTATTCGAGGCGTTACGTACCGGCAAGCGAGCCTACTATACGACGCCGCTGATCGCGTTGACGGAGCAGAAACTACAGGAGCTTCGACTGGCTGCAGTTCGTTGGGGTTTTTCGCAAGACGACATTGGTCTCGTCACCGGAAATCGCCGAGTGAACCCGGACGCCCCGATACTCGTGGTCGTCGCGGAGATCCTGTTCAATCGCCTGCTACGAGAAGAGTCAAGCTTTGAGGATGTCAGCGCCGTCGTCATGGACGAGTTCCACAGTTTCAATGACCCGGAACGAGGCATTGTCTGGGAATTCTCCCTAGGCCTACTACCACCTCATGTACGTCTTCTGTTGCTATCTGCCACCGTCGGCAACGCTTTTGAATTCATCCAGTGGATGAGGCGGACCCATGACCGCAACCTCGAACTGGTTCAAAGCGACGACCGAAAGGTGCCTCTTACCTTCCAATGGATCGGTGATCAATTACTGAATGAATTCATTGAAGAGATGGCACAAGGGGGCGATGAAGGCCGCTTCACTCCCGCGCTTGTTTTCTGCTTCAATCGGGATCAATGCTGGGACGTCGCCGAACAACTCAAAGGCAAAAACCTCATGGTCGACGGGCAACAGGCCCAGTTAGCCGAAGAGCTCAAAAAGTTGGATTGGAGCCAGGGCGTTGGCCCAAAACTTCGTCAAATCCTGCAACGAGGGGTCGGAGTTCATCACGCTGGACTGCTGCCGCGTTACAAACGTGTTGTGGAGGGATTGTTTCAACGAAAGCTCCTGTCGATTACCGTTTGCACCGAGACCCTTGCGGCCGGAATCAATCTTCCTGCTCGTAGTGTGGTTTTGCCTAATCTTTTGAAAGGCCCTCGAGACAACAAGAAACTGATCGACCCCAGCAGTGCCCACCAAATGTTCGGCCGGGCCGGGCGTCCTCAATTCGACACTCAAGGTTTCGTCTTTGCCTTGGCCCACGAAGACGACGTCAAAATCCAGCGTTGGCGAGTGAAATACGATCAGATTCCTGATGACACAAAAGACCCGGGACTTCGAAAGGCCAAGAAGGCATTAAAGAAGAAGATGCCGACTCGCCGTGCCAACCAACAGTACTGGACGGAGGCGCAATTCGACAAGTTACGTGAAGCGTCGGCCCGGAATCTGGAAAGCCGCGGTCCTCTGCCCTGGCGACTTCTCGCCTACATGCTCGATGTTTCGCCAGAAACAAAACCGATTCGCGACTTAGTGTCCAAGCGTTTAATGACAGGCAAACGTCTCGAGCAATCACTCCGTGCGATTGACGAGATGCTATTGATCCTTTGGCGAGCAGGGTACGTCACCCTCGATCCCAAGCCTCCCTTGGAGACGGACGAAGCTCCTCCGGAAGATGCCGTTCCCTACCGAGCCGAATACGCAACTCCCACAGAAGAGATGCAAAAACTGCTGGGACTCCGCGGAGTGAATCCTCTGTACGGTGTCTTCGTCATCAATCAACTTGGCATTGCCGATGAGCAGGAACGGCTTCAAGCATTTGAGAGCATCCTGGAACTTCCACTCTCGGTTGCTCGGTTTGTGCGAGTTCCTGGGCAGGACCAATTACCTCCCGGACCGCTGGCAACCACGCGACTGGATGTCAAACTCCTGCAACTGGGACTCGCAACTCCAGAAGAACTCGCGCCCGCCGAGGAAGAAGATGAGGAAGAGGATCGAAGAGGTGGATTCTTTGAAGAGGAACGTCCTCGCGTCCTGACCTTGGCGGACAAATTAAAGCGTCTCTTCGATTACGATTTCCCGGGCGTACATGACGTTCGCGTCTTTCCCGTTTGGGCAGCGGGTGAGATTCTTGAGTTCGGAGGAAACTTTGATAAATACATCACCAGCAAGCGTCTTCAGAAACAAGAAGGCGTCCTTTTCCGTCACCTCTTGCGTTTGATTCTGCTGATCGGCGAGTTTTCGCAGCTGGCTCCACCGGATATCGACCCTAACACCTGGATAGCGGAAATACTACCACTTCGAGATCGGCTCATCGAGACCTGTCGCGAGGTTGATCCGACCAGCGTGGATGAAGCACTCGCCGCGCAAGACAACAAAGACAAAGACTAGCCTGCGTCCTTCCCTGTTTCCAAATGCTGAATCCAAGCCGCCGCTCCCATGATGGCGGCGTCATCCCCGAGCTTCGCTGCCACCACGTCAAACGAGTCAACATAGGCAGGCATCACTCGCTTGTTCGCCGATTTCCGGACCGGCTTCACAAACAGATCAGGCATCGCCTCAACCAGACCACCGCCGAGTACCACGGTATCCGGCAGAAGTACATTGATGAGATTCCCAACGGCAATTCCAATTTGGCAAGCGGCGTTGCAAACGATCTCCTCAATCACTTCGTCACCGTTCGCAATGGACTGAGACAAGGCCTTACTACGAATATTGCTGAGATCCGTGCCATAATTTTCCATCAGATAGGGCGCATCACCTCGATAGGCGGCCTGACAGACAGCGGAGGAGATCGCAAGACGACTGGCAACCGCCTCCAAACATCCACGACGACCGCAGCCACAAAGAGGGCCTCCTGAATTAATCTGCATGTGCCCGACTTCCATAGCGGAACCGGTGCGGCCACGCAAAATCTCACCGTCGTAAACGCAACCACCTCCGATACCAGTCCCCGGAAATACCCCTAAGACACAGCGAGCA
Source organism: Planctomycetaceae bacterium (assembly GCA_002723275.1). GTDB lineage: Bacteria > Planctomycetota > Planctomycetia > Pirellulales > Pirellulaceae. Next base: position 34,007 of record PBNZ01000022.1, on the reverse strand, counting down.
CCCTTGGCAGCCCCAAAACGGTATTCACCATAGACACCCGCATCGACGTCATTCATGATCGCCGCGGGACAACCGAACTCCTGCTCGAGCTCTTTCTTGATTCGAACATTTTTCCAACCCAGATTCGGTGCTTCGATGATGACACCTTCATCCAAGTCTAGCGGCCCAGGACAACCGATGCAGATGCCCCCGAGTTCTTCGGATGGCAGATTGATGTCCTTCAGAGTCTCTGCGATCAACTTAATGATCCGCTCAACTCCAGACTTCGCTCCCTCGTAGCCACGGGTTCGATCTCGGTTTCGACTCAGACAGCTGAACTCTGAATCGAATGCCTGGCACAACATTTTGGTGCCCCCCAGATCAAAGCCGATCCAACATTTCCGTTTGTGGGCGGTGTTCATGGCGGATTATTCTAAGGAGGCAGTGCGATTTGAACAACGCGAACCTCAAATCCCCAAATAGAACTCACCGGCCGAAGCCGCGATGCATTTGAGAGCCTATGCATCCGAGAGATTGCAAACGAGGGGAAGCTCAACGTCGACCACCGTCCCATGACCTGGACGGCTCAAGACCCTTGCCTCTCCCGAAAACAACTTGGCTCGCTCATCAATACCTCGCAAACCAAAGCATTCGCGCGGATATTTTCCGACAGCAAAGCCCAATCCGTTGTCACGGACGAGTATACGGAGTCTTTCGTCACATTTCGACAATCGAATTTGCGCACGATCAACTCGCGCGTGGCGGCGGACATTCGCCAGAGATTCCTGGATAATCCGTAGCACCGCCTGCTCAAGCATTGGATCAAGTCGCCCGATTTCTGAAGCACACCGCAATGAAACCTGTAGACCTCGGCGCTCCTCCTCACCAATCAAGAACTCAACCGCTTCGACGAGGCTACGTTGGTCGATGAAGGTCGGTCCCAATTCGTCGATCAATTGACGCGCTTCCGCTAAGCCTCGCTCCATCCACTCGTGCACCTGATTCAACTCTTTCGGAACCGTGGAGTTGTCAGCCTTAAGCTTCGCCTGAAGCGATTCGAGAGACATTTGCGCGGCAACCACATATTGCACGAACCCATCGTGGATTTCGTGTGAGATCTGCTGTCGCTCGCGTTCCTGCAACTTAAGCAGCCGCTGGAGACAGGCAAGCTGTTCGCGCAGCTCTCTATTTTCTGCTTCAAATTCGGAACGGCTGAATGGCTGCTGCATGACCTGGAAACCGATTCGAAAAGAGATACAAACACGCGCACCCCCAATTCTACCGGCCAGAAACACCAGAAGCAGGGTCGATATGGAAGATTTACCACATTTAATCGTGATTCAGGCAGCCGTAATCAGCCCGTAACGGATCCGCTCTCGATCATGATTCGATGGACACCATCCGGTCGGCGATATCGGGAAGCTGGGCCAAGTCCGGTCCGCCAACCCGCGAATGTTGCCACTGAGCGCCGAGCATGAGGCAATTGATTCCCGAACCAATGCCGAGCATCGCAATTCGATCCCCGCTTCGCATGAATCCTGTCTGACAGGCCATCGCCATCGCGGTTGGCAGCGCCACCGAGCCCGTATTCCCGAGCCAAGGAAAGGTTGCAAAATCGCCCTTAGGATCGAGATCTAACGATTCAAGCATCAGGCGCCGGTGAGCTGCTCCCACCTGATGACAAACAGAACGATCGACTTGTTCGGTCGACCAACCAAGCTCTTCAAGGAACTGAGCAAAGGTGACAACTCCTGTTGCAATCCCTTCTCTCATCAAGGCTTCGGAGTCTGTTTCCATCAAAGGGCTCATGCCACTTGCAATCGCCTCGTCTTTTCCACTGTGACAAAGTTGATGGTGATCTGTATTCGCTTGCACCGAAGCACCGAGAAGCAGATTCTCCGTTCGAGAGATAGAACGATCCACCAACAACATGGCACAGCTGCCGGAGCCGATGGTCAATGAAGCGACGGCCATTTTGATTTGACGTCGAGTCATCTTTTGATCGGCATTAAGTGAATCGATCGTCGTTTCCATCAAGTGTCGGCTGTCCTCCGTCCCAACCACCAGGCCGGCCTGGATCTGTCCCAACTCAATCATGTTGGCGATTTGAATGGCACCATTCATGAGCCCGAGACAGGCGTTGGAGGCATCATAGATCATGCAGTCGCTTGGCAACCCCAACTCATGATGAACACGACATGCCGTTGCCGGTTCGAGATGATCGCGACAGACCGATGCGTGAATCAACGCACCAATCTGCTGAGGTCCGACCTCAGCCGCTTCTAAAGCTCGACGCGCACTCTCGATACTATGATCGCTTGGCAAGCTGTCTTGAGGCCAGAGTCGCCGAGCTTCGATGCCTGTCATCAACTCCAGTCTGCCCTCGGGCAACTTCAGCCGTTGGTACAAGGGAGCAAGCCGCGCCTCGATTTCGGCACTGGTGATAACCTGCTCTGGCAAGCCGTAGCCGAATGACTCTAGACAAACACGTTCGAAACGCATGAATCCTCTCGTTCCGTTCCGAGCCCAGGAGGCTCATCTCCGGGCGATCTGGGTGGAGTTGAGGCAAACGTTTCAGCATAGCCGTCGGGCCAAAAATCGTAAACCGGCCCGCAAAGGCTGCCCAAAAGGTCTGGATTTGGGCAAAACCGCACTAACTGGGGGGAGGTGAAAACGGTCCGCAGCTAGCCCTGCATGCACAGGATATAGGGGGTAGGATCGATCGGATACGCAAAATATGCGGACTCTATTGCTCATTCCGTGCGATTCGGTACTTTCAATCGTGACTTACATCTCTTTTCGCGGAGGACACGGCACGCCAGGAATCATGGGAGTTTGAAGCCCAATTAGCGTGTTCACTGTGGTCGGGTCCTATGCCCGGCCCCAGCGAGCTTAGACCGTCATGGAGGACGGCAAACATGGACGGAACGGACCTGCAGTCCGGTTTCTCGCCGATTTGCCACCGCATTTGCTCCGGTCGCGTGATTTGGCCACAGCACCAGAATCGTTGCCCCCAATCCATGGCATTCACTTCCAAGCAACTTGGATGCCTCAAGATTGCAGTGCACGTGCCACGTTTCCCAATTGGATTGGGAACCGCTTCCTCAACTTATTTTTTATTGATGCGAAAGGAATTGTTTCATGTCCAGGAAGCCACTCATCGGCTTGAACACGGATCTTGTCGCAGCCACGCATAATCATCCGGAATACTCGCTTATTTGTTCCGGATATTATGATGCGGTGGTTGCAACAGGAGGAATCCCGGTGCTTGTTCCGCCAAGCGAAGACTCTGATGACTTGGGCGAAGTCCTCGATCGCCTTGATGGATTTGTCCTCATTGGTGGTCGCGATCTTGATCCCCGTAATGATGGGTTCATGCTGCATCCCACCGTTCGCACGATGGAACCGCGACGTGAAGAGTTTGATCGACGCCTTTGTCAGATTATTTGCGACCGTCGTCTGCCCGTTTTCGGAATCGGCGTGGGCATGCAAATGCTCAACGTTACGATGGGCGGAAACCTTTTCCTACACATCCCGGAAGATTGCCCCAAGGCGATTCCCCATAAGGATCCACAGGACAAATCGCATCGGCATGGCCTGGTTGTTGAACCGGACAGCGTGATGGAACGCGTTTACGGCGATGGTGAAGTGCGAGTGAACAGCATGCACCACATGGCTGTCGACGAGATTGCGCCTGGCTTTGTTGTGACCGCGCGTTGCCCCGACGGCGTCGTCGAAGCGATTGAATCGCGAATGGACGGATGGTTCGCCATGGGGACTCAATTCCATCCGGAAGCGGAATCCGCATCGGCTCTGGATGTGAGGATCTTTGAAGAATTCATGTTCGCATTAAAGGGCGAGCACGCGGAAGTCAAAATGGTTGCTTAAACAAGTTGACGGCATCCGCCGGGAATCGATTCAATAGCCGTGGCAAACAAGATGTTGCCGCATTTCCCGGCAGGTCACGATCGCGAATGACGGACCATTCGATGACAAACACTGCCGCGACAATTTGGCCCTTGGCAGGAGGCAGGCTGACAAGACGCGACGAAGGACCGCCGCGTTTCCTGATCGGACTGCATCTTAGTTCACGGCGCAAAGAACTCAACGCAGCTCTGCTGAAGATCACAGGGCGAGGACTGTCAGCCGGATATGAGTTCGTCACTGCGACTTCTTTGCAGGATGAACGGTTTGCGTTGGCCGATGAAGTGGCGTCGGCGAGCGGCTTCTCCGATGTAAACCATGCTGCTTTCCTGGCTGAATGCGCTGCCGAAGCGATTCAAACTCTATCGGCAAACCACAACCCGGATGAAGGCACGATCCTGGCCTGTGCCTTGCACGGTTTTGGACAATGGCAAGAAGACCCGCTAGACGGATACCGCTATCGTCCCTGGTGTGATACGAGCTTACTCTCTCAAGCAACAGGCTTGACGGTGATTGACGACCTACCGGGGCGAGACTTGGCCTACGGTGGTCGCGGGGGTCCGCTCGAAGCCACCGGATTCTGGATGTTGCTGGGCGATCCGGGCAAGATTGCTGGACGCCAGATCCGCGCCATCTTGGAATTCGAAGACCGTTTGCGACTGACTTTATTGCCACCACGCCAGGCAGTGCAACTCTCCCAACATTTGATCTCGCATGAAATTGCACCGGGCAACTCACTGCTCGAGGCCATCACCGGGGAATTGCTTGATAGCCCAATTCAGGATCCCCACGGAAAACTGGCGGTCCAAGGATGCAACCGACCAACACTGCTCCGTCGATGGCACGAAGAACTTGATCGAAACCAATCAACCGACTGGACCCCCACCGGACCAGCCACCGACGGCTTGATTGATATTCTTCGCATGACGACGACGGAACGAGCGGTTACCGTCCATGACACCCTCTGCACGGCAACGAATCTACTTGCCGATCGAGTCGCAACTCACATCAAGGAAAAGCTTCCGAAGTCGCAACCGGTCGGTCAATTGATCCTGACGGGTACAGGAGAGGACAACGGACTGTTCGTGCGAGAACTCAAACGTCGCATTGGGGAGATCGAATTCGGTACGGTTACGTCATGGCAGATTCCACCTCGATCACTGACTGCGGCGGCTACCGCGGTACTGGCACAATTCCATCTGGACCAAATTCCAGGAAACTCCCCGCCGCTGACGGGCACCGATGTTCCACGGATCCTGGGACGTCTGACTCCAGGTAACCCCGCCAACTGGTATGAGGTATTGGCGACGATGGCCTCGACCTTACCCGACAAATTGCCACTACGGAGTGCCGTGTAGTCACCTGGGGGGCAGGAACCTTTTCGCGGAAGCGAGATCGCTTTTGATATTTCGCTAGAAATCGCGACGCGAGGCGTTGTGCAACGCTCTCAATGGACAGGTTAGTGCTGAACGACTAACTCGTCATTTCTTTCAAAGCTTGAAAGAAGAGTGCGATAACCCGTGCAGACTATTCGTGAATCCAGGTACGAGCTTCGTCGATTCGACTGGAATCGAAGTACTGGATTTTGGCGGTGGTAAACGGCTTGCAGAAGGCAGCCATCCCCTGCTCCCACTTAGATTCGCCAACGATCGCCAATCGTTCGATGTCGCGGCAATGATGGGTATCAAACTTGATGTCTTCCCACATGGCTCCCGCAGTCCAACCATGAAAGTCATGCATTTCAAAGAGCAGCTTCAGTTTTCCACTCTCTTTGATCTGAGCTTCAATCGCTGGAACGAGCTCTTCATAGTTTTCCTTGGTTAGTTTACCCGTGGCACGAACTTCCAAAACGTTATCGGCCGAGGTGATTTTGATATTGCTCATTTTGACTGACTCCCTTGATGAGTTTTTGACGTGATCGAATGCCGTTTGATCTTGCCATCCTCACTCTCAAACCAGAACCGTGATGGAGACAAGCGTCAGTTTGCTTCTTGAGTTGATCTTTTCCTCAGCTTGAACAATGGCCAGCCTGAGCTAGAAAGGGGGGGGTTCCTCGTGCCGCAGCTGATCGACGAGGAGACTCAAAATCGCTTTCGACTCTGATCCAACGTCAGCCCGTTAATGTAATCAACCCATCAGTCGTGAAAAGGGAGGGGCATCATCTTTTCGACGAAGGCTAGGGAGAAAGTCGAAACCGTGCGCTGACCGGATTATGGTCAGAACCGCTCGACTTAACCGTTCCCGGTAGAATTTCATAAGAATCGGGAACAAACGATTCCGCCATTGCGGGGGACGCAAGGATGAAGTCGATCATGGACTGATACTGCCCCCGGTTATAGGTCACTTGGGATCGGTCTTTATCGGCGACCAAAGTTTGCAAAGCTGCCTGCGACGAGCCCATCAGAATCGTCATCGTTTTGCTGTCCAGCGTATCGTTAAAATCTCCGCAGAGAAGAATGCGTGCATCAGGATGAGCAAGGAGCGTCTGGTCGTAGATTCTCCTGATTTGACCGACTTCGGCCAGGCGGACGGGTTCGGCTGCCTCTCGCCCCCCGGAATTACTCTTTAGATGCACAACCCAGACCTCGAAACGACGCCCTTTTTCCGGCATTATTTCAACGGTCAACAGATCCCGATTCAGACGGCGCCGTCTCCCCCCGGCATCCGAATAGCGAAGATGTTGATAGGTGCTGACCCGCCCCACGGGCAATCGTGACAACAAGGCCACGTCGATGCCGCGATTATCATTTCCCTCCAAATGCACAACATGCTGATAACCTGCTTGCGGCAGGAACACATCGACAAACCGTTGCAGGTAACCGCGCGATTCGACTTCCTGCAACGCCAAGATATCTGCATCGATTTGCAGAATCCGATTCGCGAGTTGAGTCAGTTCACGTCGCGGTTTTGGCTTCGTTGTTTCATCGGCACGATAGGGATCGTCTTCATGATCAAACAGGTTCAGCAGGTTCAGTGACGCAACCTTAACTTCGCCCTGTCTTGCTGAACGGGGACTACGTTGAACGGGTGTCGAAAACTTCGGCAGCGAATTAATCACTTCGATCTGTGCCGGCGATGTTGCCACGATCTGAGGAATGTCGCGATAGCGTGAAACGTTACCACGAATCCGAATCAGTTTGCCTTCGTAGAGTGACTCGAGACTGGGTTGAAAATTTTCCAAGTTGTCACCGAAGATAACAACACTGAAAACATCACGACGACGCTGGTCGAAATTCAAGAAATGCACTCGCTGTGCATGCCCTACTCGGACGACCTTACCAACGACAAAGGCCTGGCGGCCTACCACGGACTCGGCATCTTCCCAAGAAACAACCGGGATGCCCTCATCATCTCCGATCGGCCGATCTTGCTGGCCAAGGCAGACGGGTGAGATGAATAGGGTTACCCAGAAAGCGGCATTGATCTTCGATTGAAACATTGCACACGTTCTCGACGGATGAAGTCATCAATGGGCTTGCGTCCGAACCGAAAGCATGCCGTCACGGCTTCAGCATGCGGACGATGGCAAACACCCACGCCCTCGTTCAATGTGGCCATTGAAGCACATTCCAGAGAAATTCACCACGCATTGCCATGAAATCGTCAACCCTGCATGGCATAGCTCACAACTTCTGCAGCAATATCGACCTGCAAGCATTTCGCGAGGCCTCGCCATCCCGGTACAGCATTGACCTCCAACACATACAACACCCCATCGTCGCCAGGCAATACATCGACCGCAACGATCGGTGCTTGTGCGGCATCCTGAGATTTCCGAGCAATCTGTTCCAATTGGGTCGTTATTTCGAGCGATTCGACGCGGGCTCCTAAGCTCACATTCGTGCGCCAGTCTCCATGAGTCTGTCGCCGAACTCCGAACAACTTGTTTCCGACAAGCAGTAATCGAAAATCGAAACCAGGATTTGGGATAAACCGCTGCAGGTACAAGACCGCTTGAATGCCGACCAGTGCCTTGCAGATTCGCCAGGCGACGGCTTCTTCGGTGATCCGTGTGATCCCCCTGCCCTCGCTTCCAAAAAGCGGTTTTACCACGGCATCTTTGCCCAGTTCGTGAAAAGCCTGCATCGCATCATCGACGGTTTGACAGACAATCGTATCCGGAGTCGCCAACCCAACTTCGGCCAGCAAGGCAGAAGTGAGGTACTTATCGATAGCGATCTCTAAGGTTCGAGCTGGATTGACGACGCGCACCCCGGCCGACTCAAGTCGGTGAAGCGCATTCATCCGAAAAACAATCTGCTCCAATGAGCCCGGCGGCATAGAACGGACGAGCATCGCGTCAAAATCGAGTAGTGAGGATTCTTCTTCAGCACGGAACCAAGGAGTCATTGCCCCCAGACCAGCGCTCAAGGAGGTAAAAGGCACAGCGACTGCCTTAACATTCTGCGCAGCGGCAGCCCGCTGGAGATCTTGAAAGTACCAACTCGAACTCGACCCCAAGACACCTAACTTCATCGCCACCCCATTTAGTTCGGTCCCAGAAACGAGTCTCGGAGGATATCCTCTCGGACCTCACCCGCAACATGAACTCGTCCCGTATCCAGGTTGATGAGCGTAACGACTGCGGGGCTGAACAAGTGAGGATCAATCTTATAGAAGTCGTGATCGTAACGTGCGAAAACCCGGCCAAATGGCTCCCCAAAATCAGAAGATGCATTACTTGGAACTCGAGTCACAAGTTGAGCCAGCGATTCGTCATCTCCATGCACCCATAGGGTGACCCGTGCTCCGTACAGAATCGAATCATTCGTGCAGCCGATTCCAGTCAGGTCATCTGCTGCCACCGGTGGCAACGGCGCCGCGCCCGTACCGCTGCGAACCGCATGCAAATCGAATCCAAGATCCATTAACTTGTGGAGTGAAGTTTCAACGCTACGGGCAACGATTTGAATCGTTCCAGCCTGGCTTGACGTGGGAGCCACGCAAAGCTGAACAGCACTCGGGGGAACGCCACATCGGTCGGCCAACCATGCGGAAACGTCCGCCGTCGGCAATTTCGCGGTTTCCAATACTCCCACCGCGATGTCGGCAGTGTCGGTGTAGTCCAGTTTTTCAAAGAGAGGTTCAACCCGAGCCATCGATCGCATGGGGCCTGACCCCATCGCGAAGTATCCATCGGGGTTAATCTGCCAACCGGCGTACTGAGAAGCCATACACGCAAACAAGGGATGGTCCGTGGTAACAACAACATCGACTCCGGGGCCCACGCTCAACGCTCCCGGAACAAGATGGACCCCTGCTAAACCCGAGGTGCAGATGCGAGCCAATTCCAAACCAGCCTGCAATCCACCTTCACAATCAATCCCAAAATCGATCAGCTTCGCGCCATTTTCAAGTTGATGAACACCGACTCGCAAGCGTCCAGCATCAGCTTCGGCTCGTCGAACGATTTCCGCGGCAAGTCGATTTAATTGCATCATGTCCCCATTTGCCATGAATTACCTGAATTGGACGGCATTGCAGCAGCTGCAGGGCCGGCGATCATCATGAAGGAGAAATGACAGAACCGCAAGTCGGTGGGTTTAATCGATTACCATCGAAAGCGTACAATGAGGAGGTTGCGTCCGCTTATTCAGAGCTTCGCATTGTCATCAGGGCTTCGTCAAGGCTTCCCATTGTCAACTCTCACTATTGAAAACTACGTCAAGACGATCTATCAGCTCTGCTCGACCAAAGGCGAAAGTCCAGCAGCAACCGGTGAAATTGCCGCCGCATTGAATGTTTCGCCGGGAACCGTCACAAGCATGCTGAAGACCTTGAGCCAATCGGGCATAGTGACTTATACGCCCTATGAAGGTGTACAACTCACGGGTTCGGGCAAGGCGTTAGCGTTGCGAGTCTTAAGGCGCCACCGACTCATTGAATTGTTCCTCGTTAAAACACTCCGTCTAACCTGGGACGAAGTGCACGACGAAGCTGAGAACATGGAGCATGCCGTTAGTGATTTGCTGGTGGATCGGATTGACGCCTATTTGAATTACCCCTCCGTGGATCCGCACGGCGATCCAATCCCGCAGGCCGATGGTACGTTGCCCGATGGCAGTGACTATTGTCTAGCCCAGTGCGGTAAGGGTAAGAGTTTTCGTCTGGTTCGGGTGCTTGACCAGGAACCTCAGTTCCTGCGGTATTTGAGCGAGATTGGTCTTCCACTCGGGGCTAAGGGCGAGGTTACCGATAATCGTGTTGAAGCGGGAGTGGTAACGGTGCTCGTCAACAATCAGACACAGTCACTCGGCCACGAGACCGCGGAAAAACTGCTGGTGACTCAACTCGACGACTGATTGTCTGTCGTATCGGTTGTGGATTGCAGAGCTTTCCGGTCATCAAGCACGAGCATCAAGTCACCCAGATCAACGCCCTCGGCCGCGGCCTTTGACCAGATGGCTCGAACATCATCATCTGAGAAGCGTGAATTGACCGCCATGAAAGCTCCCTTGAAGACCTTTGTCGATGCTGCTTTCTGGTCGAACCAACGATCCGCAATGGCCATCGCGAATCCAGTCGGCAGTTTGTTTCGGTCCAGCCGACGATTGCGTCCCAACATCCTCAAAACAATCGTCGAATCATTGACTTCAACGACATAGACGATTGTCTCATTCAGCGTTAATTCCTGCCCTTCGATGCCCTGCAGACCTTCCTCAATCGCCTGATGGTATTGAACGACATAGTCATGGAGCGTTGCTAACCTCTCGAGCAAACCTTCTCCACGATCATCAAGCGGCAATTGCCGCGCCTGAGAGATCAGGGTGTCGCAGGTCGCAAATTCCCCTCGGTTCAAGGCAAGGTGGCCGTTGGCCACCAGTTTGTTCAGTTGGGCCACTTCGGCCGCTGTGGGCGACGGTGCGGTTTCAGTTAACGGTTTTGCAGTTGTCGGCTCCTGCATCGGTGGCACCGCCGGCTCCATCACCCGATCGGCAACTTCATCCCTGTCGGAAACCGTAAGCGAGGCCTCTGACATCTCCGCTTCTTCCTGCTCGACAACTTGTGATTCAACCACCTCGGCAGACGGAATCAAGGAATGACGGCTGTTATCTCGATGTGAATCGACGAGATCGGATTCGCTGAAATCTGATGTGGCCCCATCAAGCTCATCCATTTTCTCTGTCGATGCATCGAGGCTGGTAGGATCCGACGATTTTTTCTCACCTCGCGCTATCCATTGGTTGCTGTTCATCACCGAGAGGATCAGCACCGAGACGACCGCAAAGGTAACGGTGACCAGGGCGAACAACACTGGCATTCTCTGCTTGGGACGACGCACTCTTTTGCGAACGTGAATGCCAGCCGAGGGTGCTGCCGGTTGAGCAGGTGGCACCGCTGGTCTCGCGGCAGGCATCGGTTTGGGCGGTGAAGCTTTTGGCGCGCTGGGTCCTGGCGCACTGGGTCCTGGTGATGGGTCGGGCTGGCTGGTGGTAAGTGGCGCCATCGGATCAACGCCCTTCACCGAATCCAACGAAGCAGGTGCGTTACCGGGCAACGGCCTTGAAGCCCCAGTCTCTCGTAATGCTCGATCGTATCGCGACTTTTGATTTGGATCGCAAAGCGTTTGCTGCGCCTGCTCAATCTGATCGAGCAATTTCATCCAATCGGACGTGTGATCACCCGGCTTAATATTTCGCACGGTGGACGTGAGTCGAAGTGAAACCCGCCGGATGAGCTCGGTGTCGGATTCGAAAGGCTTAAGACCGAGGAGACCATAAAAGTCTTGCGGCTCAGCCGGTAAGTCCAGCCACTGGCAATACGGATTGAATTCAGAGTTTTCCATCAGCCGCTTCGAATCAGTTCAGGATTGGCTCCACCGTTCTTTAATCTTAACCCCGATGATGCAACAGGCGAGCGATTGGCAGAACCAGACGTCGCTCGAAAAGGCCAGACCTCCTTCATTTCGTGCGAATGTTGTTCAGATAAAATAACATTTCGCGAAGTCGGGTGACCATGGCAAACAAATTCTCAACAAAGGTCTAGACATGCCAATCTCATCTAGTACCATCTAACTAACCGGCATATTCCAAAAAATGCCTGTAGTACAAACCGCTGAACGGATTGACGTTGTGCCGAATGATCGGCAACCAGGAGGGTATTTCCTTCATTCCACCTCAATCCTGGGCCAGCTAGTGACGCAAACAATACGACTTGCTTCCTTACAAGGAGTTTAAAGTCACCGGCGTCATCAAGCGTTCTTGCCTTTTTGAACGTTCGCTTCTGGAACGATTCAACGCAATATCGCCAATACAACAATCCAAATCCATGGATCAAGGCCGACGACGAACTCTTTGTTTCATAAATATACTGTTTTGGTTTAGTTCGAGTTTGTCCGTTTTATTAGAAGGCGATGTTCATGAAAACTCAAATCCTTCCTTTGCTTTGTACAGTCGCAATTACGTTCGTCGGCGTTCAGTCATCTAATGCGATGATCATTGAAGATTTCGATGGTCACAGTACTACGCCATACGCTTTCACCAATTCTGGTGGAGCAGCCCCGGAAGTTGTCACTGATGGCGGCCCCACCGGCAATTACGCTCGACTCACGTCGCTTACCGGAAGCAACAACAACTCAATCGCATTCGACGAAGAACCGTCGATGACGGGTCCGGCTCCCGCTGGCTTGCGAATGGCGTTCGATTTTTCGATGTCGGATGATGCTGCAAACGCTGAAGCTGGCGGTTGCTGTGGTTCCGCAGCTGATGGTTTGGGCGTTGGTCTGTACTCGACAAGCGTTTATGGCACGACTGGCCCGAACAATCCCGCTGCTGGCGGTGCCGTCTGGGAACGACCTGCACACCCGGGAGCGTTGACCATCGGTTTGGATATTTTCCAGAATATCGACGTGGTCAATCTGAACTGGGACGGGACACAGATCGGCGAAGCCGACGTGCAATCTTTCCTCGACTTGAACAACAACACGCTCCACCGAGCGATCGTAACGGTTCTTCCGAACGACAGCGACGCATCGGTTAGCGTTCAAATCCTGGAAGACGTCCACGGCAACACGAAAATCCACGACATCATGTCGGACGTTCAAGCTGCGGGTCTCGATCTAGCAAACCTGGGAGGCTATCGCTTCATCGCCGGTGGTCGAACGGGGGGCGCATTCGTCGACGGTCGCTTGGACAACATTTCGGTCTTTGCAGTACCCGAACCCTCGTCGTTAACCTTGATCATCTTCGCTGGTCTCGCCCTGCTTGGCGTTCGCCGCCGCAAGTAAGAACGATCAATAGCCATAACGGCAACTCGAACACGCCGGCCCTCGGGCCGGCGTTTTTTTTGCTGAGACAGGGAGGCTTATTGGAACATATCCAGGAGTTGTCGCCCGCGACCGATAATCTCCTGAGGCGAGTCGATTCCCACCTGTAACTGTTGACGAAGCACATCGAGTTGCGCGTCACCGATCTCTAATGCCTCGAGCAATTCACGGTTTTCCCGCACGAACTGATCCTGGATACGGGCAATTTCGCGATCCGCTTCTTGTTTTCCTCGGTCCATCCATTGCTGCTGCCTCGCCGCTAATTCGTCACGAACAGCAGCATTGACAGCTTCTGCAATTTGCTCTCCCAGATTGGACTCCAATCGCCATCGCGGTTGACGTAACGAACCGACCAGGAAAACGCGAGCCTGAAAGCGATCAATCTCTCGCAGCCGACCAAGTCGATCTCCGGTCAAATACCTGGCGTACTCCGCTCCCAAAGAAGGTTCAATGCTCAGATTAGCCTGTTCAATCACAATTTGCCCATCAAGTTCATCACCTTCGGCGCGCAGATCAGCTCGAATGCTTACGGATCCGGGCGCAATACGCATCGCTATTTTCTGAGGGTTGCCGAGAATTTGTTCGGATTGATCCATCGCAGGGATATCAATCAGAAAACGATCCTGTGGAACCGCATGTCGACGATCAAGCGTCACATCCGCCGTCAGTCGCAACGCCCCAGTCGCTTCTAAATGCAGGGAAGTTGGAGCATCATGTCGCTGCGACTGATGAGTCAGATGCTTCATCTCGCCGCTAAAGGCAAATGGATTCCCGTTTGCAGTTCCCCCGCCCTCCAATAGCAACCGCCGAATCAGAAAGTCAGGGCTGGCGTGATAACCTGGAAAAATGACGCTGATTCCACGTTCGTCGACAGGGATTTCCTCAGAGGTCGAAGCCGAGGTGATTTGCCGACTGTACTCGACCCAAGCGAGTGTTGTGCGCAAACGATTCGCCCAAACGGGACCGAGCAAATATTCGTTCAAAGATTCAGCATCGAGCGCATTCAGATGCAGCTTTTCTCTTAGAAAAACCTCGTCATGCTGTTTCGCTTGGATCATTGCACTCTGATCCAATTCAATCTGGGCACTGAGTCGTTGCAACTCTTTTTCCGCATCTACGATTTCAGCATGCAGACCATCGATGCGTCCCAGCGTTGGTGGAATCGCCTGAAGATTGTCCAGAGGTCGTTCTGAAATACGTTCAACCGCGTTCTTAAGTTGATGCCCCTGCACTTCGATGCGTTTCGCACGTTGACGAAGACGATCGTATTCCAACGGCCAGCGTTGACGTAGTTCTTGAGAAAGCTGAACGGTCTGTAGTTCGTCCCAAACATCTTGTTCCAACATATCAACCGTCGAGTCAATCCACTGCTCGCTCCGATCCTTCGCAGCGGAAAACACCGACCCAGAATCACCACCAGCAGCATCGGTCAAGGCACCACTTTCCGTACGCCCCGACTGGATGTGCAATCCGGTTAAACGTCCCTCATGCACGACGAATTTCTTGCGGAATGCCGACTGGGTATCAATATCCAATTCAATCCGGTCCGCCTCGAACAAATTCTGGTGCTCGCGATTAGGATCCGCGACCTGCAAACCACTGACAGTCACTTGAGACTTCAATAGATCCACTTCGACATGCTGAACGTCAACACGCGCTCCCGTCGCCGCTTGGCCACCAAAAACAAGCAGGAGACGAGTTAGCGGGCCCAGCGCAATGCAGACAAATCCCACAATGGCAGCGATGCCCAACAGACGAGGTACAACGTATTTCCAACGGATCATGCTCCTCTGCCTCCCATAGGATCAGCCGTCGCCGTTCTCGTTGCCGCGCGTCGTCGCGCAAGAAAACGAAAGAGCGATTCGCTCAAGTGATAGATGGGATAGAACAATGCGATCCCCAATAACAAAGCACCGATCACGACCGAGTTATTCAAAGCCGTCCATGGCACAATGGGGAACTCATAACTCTGCGCAAGAAACCGATGGAGTACTGGGTGACTGAGTACCCTCACACCAAGGCCATGGGTTAATGGATCGAGATAAGGCGACAGACACGAGACGAGAAAAATAACGCTGAGTCCGGCTCCCAAATTAACGCGAACCGCGAACAAAAGAATGGTGAGCCCCACGGCGATCAAGTTGCCTTTGGGCAGTAGCCCGATCATTGTGCCGAGCGCAATAGCCAGAGCCAACTGGCGGGGTGAGTTTTCATAGGAAAATATCCGCAGGATATTTCGCAGCGGCTGGATGTATCGCAGAACCATCGTCTCCTCCTTATCGGGGCGGGAACTGTACAGCATTCCAGCGTTTGGAGAACAGAGCAGCTTGAGCCACCAATCCCCTCAGAGGTGGTAATTCAGGCGGCGGCTGAATCGTCGGTCGCCGGGCCGACTTCCGTATTCCGGTCGTGCTTTTCACAGAAAAGGAGGCGTGAAGGGGCCATTCAAGCCACCAAACCTACCCAATCGCTAACCTGCCCGCTTTATTTAACCCATTTCCACACCTTTTACTAATTAACTGCTCCATTTCGCTGGCAGCCGACGTAGTTTGAAAGTGAACACAGGGCGCGACGGAGCACGCACCGTGACACACACCATGGGCTTTCTCCCCCCCCCCCCCGTGTGAGGTGGGTTCGGACATTCGTCCGAGCCCGCCTTTTTTTGTGCGCGCAGTCCGCATGGGCTTCGATCTTGGAGTCAATAGCGGTTCGACGACTTCTCGATACGCCGGGCATTGGTTAAATTCTTGGTGATTCAGAGCGGAATCCCTTTCCGCGTGCAACTTTTTGAAATACAAGGATTTGCCGACACGTCACTGAACGTGTCGATTGTTCATTTTGCGATCAGAGGGTGCCTGTTAGATGCTACTCGCATATGTGGAAATCGAAGATTGGACCCAAATACCATCAACTTCGGTAATCACTGCCGACCTCGACGAATTTGAGGACGACGGTGTCGATGAAGATTTTGAAGAAGACGATTTCGACGACGAATTTGACGACGACTTTGAAGAGGAAGAAGAAGACGACTTCGACTACGGCGAACACGAATTCGACGAAGAGAATCCTGGTGGCGGCAGTGGTGGCGGCAGTGGCGGCGGAGAGGTAGAATTCGAGGAGGACGAGTAGGCTTTAGCACCACTTGCGAGCATGCGCCAACTCAATTCAAAGAACCTATGAGTTCATCCCAAGACCCAACTAGAAACCCCGCTGAAGAAAAGTCAAACCAACGCTACGATGACCAGCAAAGTCAGGACGAATTTGACTTTCAGTTTTTTGGTGACGTGCTGAAACGGAGTGACTCCAATACGGATGTCATGCGTCGCCAGGCCGAACTTTTCGCACGTCGTGGCGACTACGAGGAAGCTTTACAGCTCGACCGAAAACTCGTCGAACGTTTCCCGGAGGATCACGTGATCCGGTACAACTTGGCGTGTAGTTTGTCGATGAACGGGCACGTTCAAGAGGGAATATCTGCTTTGTCTCGAGCCGTCGAATTAGGCTATGACGATTTTGCTCATATCGAAGCCGACTCAGATCTCGATGCTCTGCGGGACCTATCGGGTTTTCAAGAGCTATTGCGTCGGCACGGCATCAGCGATCTTTGAGTTGCGCAGCTTCTTTTCGACAAGGCAGAATCGGTCTCTGAGACAGGGCACTTCGTGGCAGCAAGGGTTTCGCGTTGAAGCAAACTCATCAAAAGGCGATTGGTCCTGAGCATTAAGCGGGTCCACAACTGAACAAGAAACGACAAAGAATCCCATGTTTGATCCGGTTCCCAACAATGTCAGCTTTCCAGAACTCGAGCAGGAAGTTCTTGAGTACTGGAAAGAGAATTCGATCTACAAACGCTCACTCGATCAGCGTGAAGACGCGCCGGCATTTGTTTTTTATGAGGGTCCTCCCACCGCCAATGGCCTCCCTCATCCCGGTCACTGTTTGACGCGTGCGATCAAGGATTTGTTTCCACGTTACCGCACCATGCGAGGTTATCGCTGTGAGCGAAAAGCGGGCTGGGACACTCATGGCCTGCCGGTGGAGGTCGAAGTCTGCAAGGAACTCGGCATTCATTCGAAAGAGGAAATCGAAGAGTACGGCATTGAGCCCTTCATTCAGTTGTGCCAGCAGAGTGTTTGGCGTTACATGCAACAATGGGAGAAACTAACGGACCGACTCGGCTTCTGGGTCGATCTCGACAAGGCGTATGTCACATACCACCAGAGTTACATTGAGAGTGTCTGGTGGTGTCTGAAGAATCTTTTTGATCGCGGACTGCTCTACCAAGGGCACAAGATCGTCTGGTGGTGGGCACAAGGCGGAACGGCATTGAGCAGTGGTGAGGTGGGTCAGGGTTACCGAGAGGTTGCCGATCCGAGTGTGTTTGTTCGCTTCCCGCTGCTAGACGACGCTGGTGCCGTTTCCGACACCAGTCTTCTGGTCTGGACGACGACCCCGTGGACGCTGCCGAGTAATCAATTCGCGGCAGTTCATCCCGACTTGGAATACGTGACCGTTCAGGACGCAGAAGATGGCCAGCAATTCATTGTCGCCAAGGCTTTGGCGGAATCACTCGGTGAAAAATTCAAACGAGAGCTAACGGTTGTTTCCACCTGCACGGGCAAAGATTTAATCGGCCGCCGCTACCAGCCGCCTTTCGATTATTACTATCGAGACCACGGCGATGCGATGGGGCAACGAAAGGATGGGACCGAGCAGGCTCTTGCATGGCGTGTCGTCCCTGCCGATTTCGTCACAATTGACAGTGGTACGGGAGTGGTCCATCAAGCACCAGCTTTTGGTGAAGTCGACTACGAAGTCCTGATCGAACAGCAGCAGCAATTTATTGACGACGACGGCCCTGAATTGATCTGTGCGGTCGGACCGGACGGCAAGTTCACGGAAATTGCAGCGGATTACGAGGGTCGCTGGGTCAAAGATTGCGACAAGGACATTTCACGGGAATTGCGTCATCGGGGAATTCTGTTTCATCAAGAGCAATACTTGCACGACTATCCCTTTTGCTGGCGAGCTGACGAAGACCCGTTAATCCAATATCCTCGCCGCAGTTGGTTTGTCCGCACGACGCAATACAAAGATCAGTTGGTTGCCAACAATCAGAAGATCAACTGGATGCCGGATCATATTCGTGACGGCCGTTTCGGAAATTTCCTCGAATCGAATGTTGATTGGGCTTTATCGAGAGAGCGATATTGGGGGACGCCACTTCCAATCTGGGTTTGCGAATCAACGGGCAAAATGGAGGCGATCGGCTCGTACGATGAATTGCTTTCGAAGCCTGGCGTGAAAGGCACCGAAGTTTGGCTCAATGCCAAAGAAAAGAACGGGGAACTTCCGGACGACCTCCGCGTCCACAAGCCCTACATCGACGAAGTCACCTACGACTCACCGTTTGCCGAAGGAGCGGCAATGCGGCGTGTGTCTGAGGTGATCGATTGCTGGTTTGACTCGGGCGCGATGCCATTCGCGCAATGGGGTTATCCCCATCAGAATAAAGAAGCATTCGAAAACCAATTCCCCGCCGATTTCATCAGCGAAGCGATCGATCAAACGCGAGGATGGTTCTACAGCCTATTGGCAATCAGCACGCTTATGTTTGGTCCCGACGAAGATGGCACCGACAGCGCAACGCCTCACGACTTCCCGCACCCTTACCGTAATTGCATCGTCCTTGGCCTCATGCTGGGCGAAGACGGTGGGAAGATGTCAAAGAGCAAGCGCAATTACCGCGAACCGAACGAGATTTTCGAACGTTACGGCGCGGACGCATTGCGTTGGTATTTCTTCGCGAATCAGGCTCCCTGGACCTCGATCCGCTACAGCGAACGAGCGATCAAGGACAGCATTCCCGAGTTTGTCCTGCGTCTCTGGAACGTTTACAGTTTCTTTGTGATCTATGCCAACATTGACGGATTCGATCCAGGTGAAAGACTCAGCACCAAGGCTGGACAGGTCACTCCAGAGGAATTATCGGGGGCTGCCGATTACAAGCCGATTCATGAACGTGCGGAAATCGATCGCTGGATCCTCAGCGAACTGAACAAAACATGTGCGGCTGTCACGGAAAAGATGGATGCCTACGACAGCTTCTCAGCCTGCGGCGACATCACCGCATTCGTCGATGCTCTCAGCAACTGGTACGTCCGGCGCAGTCGTGATCGCTACTGGAGCAGTGACAAGCATTCGCCGGACAAGCTAGACGCGTATTGGACACTCTATGAATGTCTCATCACGACCGCCAAGCTGATCGCTCCGTTCGTTCCCTTTTTGTCGGAGCATCTGTGGCAAAACCTGACGCGAGTCTTTCAGGGATCGGCGGTCGAAAGCGTTCATCTTTGCGACTACCCCGAGCCTCTCGCGGAAACCGTCGACGAAAAGCTGTCGCATCAAATGCAGCTCGCTCGAGAGATTTCGTCTTTGGGTAGAAGCGCACGCATGAATGCCAAGCTCAAGGTGAGACAACCGTTAGCAAAGGTTGAAGTGATTCTCGCCAACGATAATTATCTCGACTGGTTGAAAAGTCACGTCGCTTTGATCAAAACCGAACTCAACGTAAAAGAAGTAGAGTTTACACGCGACGCAGAGACGTACATCAGCTACCAGGTTCAGCCGAACTTCAAGCGGCTGGGGCCACGAGTCGGTAAGTTAATGCCAGGGGTCAAGAAGGCACTGGCAGAAGCCGATGGCGGCACACTCCTCAACGAATTGAACCATCACGGACAAATCTCCCTTCCTGTCGGAGATGAAACGGTTCTTCTGGATAACGAGGATATTCAGATCCGTCTGCAAGCGAAGGAAGGTTGGGCAGCTTCGCAAGGCGATGAATGCGTTGTTGTGCTTTCGACCGAACTCACTGATGAGTTAATTCGAGAGGGGCTCGCTCGCGATATCGTCCGCATCATTCAGGATCAACGAAAACAGGCGGACTGCGAGTATACCGATCGCATTCGCGTTCGGATCTCCACCGAGTCGCCCGAATTGGCTCAAGCCGTTTCTGAAAACCAAGCTTACATCTCCGACGAGACGCTCGCCAGCCAGCTTGAAGTCTCTGAAAACGGAGATGGAGAGGAGCTAGAAATTGGCGGCAATTCATTGAAGCTCGAAATTGAGGTAGAGCCATCGTGAGCACTTGCCGGATAGCCGTTCTTATTTCTGGTGGCGGTACGACGCTCAAGAATCTGATTGACCAAATCGCTGCGGGCAAACTGGATCGAATCCAGATTCAGCGTGTGGTATCGAGCAGCGGGAAAGCAAAAGGGCTGGGCTACGCAGAAGAAACGGGCATTCCGTCCCGAGTCATTCGCACCACCGATCATGATGACGCTCACTCTTTCAGCGAAGCGGTCTTTCAACAACTACGAGAGGACAAGATCGATCTGGTGGTGATGGGCGGATTCCTCAAACACATTCTGATCCCAGATGATTTTGCGGGTAAAGTAATCAACATCCACCCTTCCCTGATCCCATCCTTTTGTGGCCAAGGCTTCTATGGCCTGCGAGTCCACGAAGCGGTCCTGACGCACGGTGCGAAAGTCAGCGGCTGTACCGTTCACTTTGTCGACAACGAGTACGACCATGGCCCGATCATTCTTCAGCGATGCGTCGAGGTACTCGACAACGACACTCCCAGCAACCTGGCTTCTCGCATCTTTGAAGAGGAGTGCGAGGCATATCCAGAAGCCATCCGTCTATTTGCAGATGGCAGGCTAACCATCCAGGACAATCGTGTCCAGGTACGAGCCACTCCGTGATCCGAGTGACTCTATTGCTCGACTTCAACGAGAGCATTTACCAGTCGGCTCACTCCAGGGCTACCGGCATAGATTTGGAGGCCTTGCTTCAACACAGCGACGGCTAAATCTTTGTGCCGTCGCATGGCAAGTTCTTCAGCCACCATGCCGTACAGGGTAACTCCTTTTTTCTCGCTATGTGATTCCGAAAAATCACGCAGGCTGTAGAGGAGTTGTTCGCGTTGTGGATCCTGAAAATTCACCTGGTGGTAGAATCGAATTAGCTGAATGCGGCCGCTATTGGCAAGTGTGTCAGTTTCGAGGAACTGCGTACACAATTCGAGAAAGTTGCTTGATTGTGATTCTGGATGCATTTCTGCTGCCATAAAACATGTGACCAATTGCGTCATCCGATATCTGTTTCGCTCGGCATCAGACAATTCCTGCTGTTGGTCCAAAAAGGAACCGATGAAGTTCATCTCCTGAACCGCGGCTTCGAGCTTGAATTGGTCGACATGATGACGCTGCCGTTTCCACTTTGAGAACTCTCCTAAAATCGCATCGTGGATATCTTGAAGCGTCTTCGTTCGATGGGCCACCGGTGACATCGGCTCCTGACTAGCGTTTACATACTTGAGTGCATATTTCTCCACCGACTTCATCGACTGATGCAATGATTTCGGCCCCATTTTGGCATAGTGGTTAATGGCCAAGGCGAAAATGCCGACGAGAACGGCGGAAACCAGGCTGCGAAGATATGACGGGTGTTTGTGGTTCATCGAATCGTGCCTGCCAAGATGTGATGGGATATGGGTCTTAAAAGCATAGCTTTTGCCCATCGTGAGACAGCTTGGCTCCGAGATTGAGATTGAACGTCTGCACCTTTTATCCGAATTGCCCGCTGCGGAAATCCAGTAGATCAGTTACCTGACTACGGGGTCCATGGCTGGATTCAGTGACGAGAGAGGCCACTCGAGAGGCGCTGCGCCAGAAAACGCATGATCCCCCCATCATTGAATTGGCCTGTTCAGAGTCGGTAATCATCGCCTCAAGGGCTACGGATCGCCCGAATGGAACGAATGTGACGAGAAGACAAGTATCACCAGGCGGTATCCCGAAGAACGCCGGTGCAGAAAAGCTCTCCCCCTTTACTTTCGGGGGCATTTTGCCGATATTCGTGACAATCAGCGTGATGAAGACTTGGCTAAGCTAGCGGTCTTCTTCAAGATATGGCGGAGTAGCTCAGTTGGTTAGAGCAGCGGAATCATAATCCGCGTGTCGGGGGTTCGAGTCCCTCCTCCGCTACTTTCGCGATTCGTCGCATCACGTCGCACGCCATCGCCCAAGTCCGCAATTCGTAAGGTCTTGGGCGTTTTCTTTTGCGCGTTGCCTTCGGTTTCCCTTTCGCACCCCTTCGCAGCCGATCGCCGCGTTTCGCGTTCTGACTGCTGCGCCAGCTGCTGCGCGCCTTTGGCCGTCCGGTTATCCGTTCCGGTTGCCCGCAGGGCCTCGGGGGCGGTTTGATGATCGCCCAGCATTGGCTGCATCCGACCTACCGACTCGGCCTCTTGTCCGGGAAACAAATGCCCGTAAGTGTCCGTCGTCAACGTGATAGATTGATGCTGCATCACTTGTTGCACCACCTTGAGGTATGCGCCGGTCATCGCCAGCCATGTGCCGCGGGTATGCCGCAATCGAACGCAGTTAATCTGAGTGGCGTTTTACGGTATGCGAAGGGATACTGGCCGATCCGTAACATCGGCGAATTTTCTCCGCATTTTGACAGTTTCAATCCACATGCACGAAACACTGCTCATTTTTCCGAATCAAATTTTCAAGCGACATCCAGGGCTCAAAGAAAATCCGAACTCGGTAGTTCTTATTGAGGATAGCCTGTTTTTTGGAGATGCCAGATACCCTGCTAAGTTTCATAAGCAAAAGCTGTGGATGCACCGGGCGAGCATGAAACGCTTCGAGAAAATGCTGTCGGATGCAGGCCACAATGTGATCTATATCGAACACGATCGTCGACCTAGCTCCCTTCAAAAATGCCTTGAGAAAGTTTGCAAAAAAAAGAAGCTGCGTTTACTCGTCATGGACCCCGTAGACTTCGTTCTAACAAAACGTTTAAAACGGTTTGCGTCGGCCCACTCATCCATCGATTTGCGAATGATTGACTCGGAAGGGTTCCTTAATTCCTCCTCTCAAAATGCCGAATATCGCTCCGGAAAAAAGGGGTGGTTCATGGCGGATTTTTATAAATGGCAAAGGCGGCGACTAAACGTTTTGATGGAGGGTGACGAACCTGTAGGTGGTAAGTGGAGTTTTGACGAGGACAACCGAAAGAAAGTACCTAAAAAATTGCTCGAGGAAGTACCTGCGATCCCCACTGTAAAACGAGACGAAATCGATTTATTGGCTCGTGACTACATCAATGATAACTTCCCCAAAAACCCGGGCTCACTTGCAGACCTCATTTATCCAACTTCGCACGCAGCCGCCACGAGATGGCTCAAGCAGTTTCTTGAAAATCGATTTCAGAGTTTTGGTGATTATGAAGACGCCATAGTCGAGGGCGAATCGTGGTTATGGCACAGTGTCCTGACGCCGATGCTGAATGTGGGTTTGTTAACCCCACGACAGATATTGAAGACGACTCTTAAATATTGCGACCAACACGACGTTCCCATCAATTCCATTGAAGGCTTCCTTCGCCAAGTCATTGGTTGGCGAGAATTCATGCGGGCCTCCTATGAGGATTTAGGCGTGGTGATGCGTTCAACCAACCACTGGCAACACCAGAATAAAATACCACCGTCTTTCTACGATGGCACAACCGGGATTCTTCCCATCGACGACACAATTCACCGCATCCTCCGAACGGGTTATTGCCACCACATCGAGAGATTAATGGTGCTCGGTGGTTTTATGTTTCTGTGCGAATTTCACCCGGACGAAATTTATCGATGGTTCATGGAAATGTTCGTCGACAGCTATGACTGGGTCATGGTACCTAATGCCTATGCCATGAGCCAAAATGCAGATGGCGGCTTGATAACCACCAAACCCTATTTTTCCGGTTCGTCCTACGTTAGAAAAATGAGCCACTACAGAGCTGCGCCCTGGTGTGAAATATGGGACGGGCTTTACTGGCGATGGATATTAAAGCAATCGGATCGATTAGCCAAAAACCCCCGCTGGGCGATGATGTGCAGCATGGCTAAGAAGATGGATGCGAAAAAGAAACGCACCCATCTAAAAAACGCTGAATCTTTTCTAAATCAGTTTGAGAAAATTTAACTGCAGTCGCTGATCTATTTCCCACCGCCAGCACAAGAAAGCATTCCTCCGAGTTGCAACAGTAACCTTCGAGAATGTGACTGAGCTGCTTCCGGTCCGGGAACACCGACTTATTCCCCGCTCGCTACGTAGCGGAAGCCTGAAGATTATTGAGGATGCACGTCGGCTTCGCATCTCAACCAATCTCAGTCAATTCCGAAAAGCATTTAATGGTTTTGGAATGCAATCCGGTAATGTTACCACT
Source organism: Planctomycetaceae bacterium (assembly GCA_002723275.1). Lineage (GTDB taxonomy): Bacteria > Planctomycetota > Planctomycetia > Pirellulales > Pirellulaceae. The sequence goes on along the minus strand of PBNZ01000022.1, from coordinate 9,547 downwards.
GTCACGTAAAACCAAATGAGGTGCATTCTCGACGTCAATTAATCGAGGACTGGACCATAACGTCGTCTCCAACTCAGAGGATCGCCATTTCACCGTTGTTAAGTGCCCATTTAGTGGGATGCTCCATCCGCTTTATTCAAATGAAGATATTTACTTTTCCCTGCAACAAGAAGACGGCCAGGACATCGAACAACAAGATCGATGAGATGGTCCGGTGCAGAGAATTGCAAGAGCCCTTCGATGCAAAGACATAGCATTGGTTGACTCGGTAAGATGAAAGCATCCTGTGGAACCTGGAAAATTTATTACTCATCGCCATCGCACGGAATAGCCGTGGTAGAAGAACGCTCAGCGACTCGTGTGATGCCTGCGTAGATGAACACCGCCACAAATCATGTTCGAAGCGGGCAGTAAGCAATGCAGCTGAGGAGCTGGTCTGATTCTTTGGTACGTGAGTACATTACCGCGGGTAAAGCGAAACGCATTTCTGTCGCACTTAGCTCACCGCTGTTCGAGAAGTAAGTAGTCGGAAGGCAAACTCCACGGCTGCTCGACGCGGTCCAACGCAGGCATTTGCGACCCCAATTTTACTTCTTTCTGAGACCGTTGCTGAAAAAAGGCCTTAAGTCATCACAATATTTGTGTGCAATTGCCGGCATATCGCTCGTCTCAACCCAAACGATGCACGTCGAAAACTATCGTTCCGGTTCCGTTCGGCAACTGCACGGGTCGTTTTAAAACGTCATCTCTAAATCTTCTACCCCGCACGCCGACTGACCTCCTTCATTGGATTTCCGAGACTCTTGCTAGAGTTTCCGTTCCTGCCGGTGTCATACAAGTTTCACCAGCGGCAGTGTAGGACATGCTTCATCACGATCTTGCGTGCGTAAAAGACCGCGGGCGATGAATCGACATAGATCAAATTCGGGCGTTCGTTATTGGCCGCAACCCCAGACAGTCATGCGACCTGCGAGGATAAACAAGAAATAACAGAAAGCCTTACCGTTAATGTTTCCGCAAATAAGGCGAAAGCATCCGTAAGGCTCGTCTGTTCAACCGTGAAGTTTTCAACACGCTTGTTCTACTTACTTAATTCCCTTACTCGAGGGCTAAGCCAACGTATCACCCGGCTCGGGTTGGGGAAGATCTCGAACGGCTTCGTATTTCCCACACTAGCCAGTACTCGAAGCTCGGAAAACGTTAACAGTTTACCAAGCGGCCCCAAATTGGGTGTTGGAGCTCTCGCGATGGCGAACGCCGTTCGAACGTCTGCACAACGAAGAGTGATATGATCACTTTGAAAAATCAATCTTGCTGCGTGGCCGACGATTGTGACATCGAGTTCGCCGGCCATTAAGACTTTGGGGACGCACCCTTGTTGTTCGTGCTGATCCTTAAGGATCCGTCGAGAACCCATTCGGCGTGTTGAGCCTCAGGGCCCGTGCCGCTGGGAACCTGTACTCGCATCTCTTCAAATGCGTATGTGATCTCGGCGTTATTGCCGGTCAGGCGATCGTAAAGACCGATTGCTAGTTCAGGCCAATTTTTCGTGTGCTCGGTGCTCATTATCATCTCCCTTTTGGCTTCGACGTGGACCCCAGTGGAGCCGCGTTGTTGATAAGGATCTAAAACAGCGTCTCATCGCGACTAAAAAAGCTCGATTCGGAGTTTGAATCACGCCACGAGCGATGATGACTTTTGCTATCCGGGAATTTCCTGGGAATAGTACCGTCAACCTGCAATAAAAATAACTCAAAACCACGACGAAAAGTCTTGGACTTTTTTTGAAGCTCAGAAAGAGGCAATTTAGGGAAAGACACTTTCAAGGTCTCTTAACCATAAAATTTTTTCCGATTGGTGTGATCGCCACCAAAACCCACCCTGGGGTTTGTCCGTCCTGCAGCCATTCTTCGATCTTTTTTCACCACTGGAAAAAGGACCGGATTCTGGCATTGCCTGTGAGGCGTGTCAAAACCCATGGATACGCGAATTTTTGCAAATGCGCGTAGCGAGGCAATGTCCACAACGAGATTTCCAGCGTTTTGCAAGTATCGGCAAACTCAAGTGATTTATCCGCCATCATGGCTTTTGGGATGTCCGGGCACTTTTAAAAATCAATCACGGTAACACTTTTGGGAAGGCATCCAGATTTGGTGCGGGCGGCAAGCGAGCCGTCCCATCGAGCACACATTAAGCCGCCAATCTCGGCAAACAGCTTTCCATTTCGGGTGCTTTTCACTTCGGTAGAGTGATCTGAGATTTATACGATCAACCCTGAGCATCTTCCCGATTTAGAAGTTGGGGCAATTTCGCCAACAAGCCCCAACACGTTCAAATCGGATAAAAAACAAAAACGCCTCAGCGACGACGCGAGCGTGGCGTTCTACGACACACTCAAAGAAAGAATTGAACCGAAGGATTTTTACGAATCTACCAATTATCGTAATATTGCGACGACCGAATGACGCCAAAGACAAACTCCTGCAGGGCCAGCCTGCACGCGATGAAACGTAAGAAGACACGTCAAAATTTTACCGCTCGACGTGATTGATCTGGCCATCGAGTTCACTCGGTTTTCGCTCCTGAAGCTCCGTCTGTGCTTCCTGTTGCCGATTGAAACGTTCAACACCTTCCTCGGGCGGAGAAAGCCACCGAGGCACGACAAGCGACGCGAAAAAGGCTACGGCCATTACCCCTATGAAAGTGACAATCATACGAACCAACTCTACGCCAACCAAGTCGTGGGTCTCTTGCTTAGTGGTCTTCGGTTTTTCCATTTGGGTGCTCCTAAGTACTGGTCGGAGTCAGTTGACTGTCTCTTATTCTCAACCTTGAATCGCCTCAGTTCAAGCCATTGGTGTCACTAGTTAATCAATGTGATGAGCCGTTAAGAGCTCTCAAGAATCGATTTTGTCGGCTATGTCACTACTTGATGGAGACGTAGCCACTAGTTCATCATCTGACCGCTTCAAAATCACGATAGGCTTATCTCAAGATAAGATCGACCGGGTTTTAGTGAAAACGCAGATGTTCCATAAACTCTGAATCTGCCCGCCATTACATCGGGACTCCACTAGAAGTTCAGGAATTGGTGAAGAAGTGGATTACAAGACCATCACGAGAGGCTTGGACGTCAGCGGGTAGAGGTAGAATCGCGCGGATGAATCGAAGAGAATAAGATCCATCTGACGTAGCGATATGGAGACAAATTAGATGAAGAACGAACATTTCATTCTCATTGTGGGTGCTGTGCTAGTCCTCGGTTGTGGTGACTCAGAAAAGGCCGCGTTGTCAAGTTTTGAAGCATTAGCGAAAACAGTTGAGGAGAAAATCCCCGCTGCGATTACCAAAAAGTACGGTGGGGATCGCAGTGCTGCAATCGACGGGACACAGACATTGGCATGGGGTAATCCTGAAATCAAAGAACCTCTTTCCTTTGATGTCAAAAGCACCCCATCGCGTGAGTTCCCGTATCACGCCTCTGTTTCATTTTCGTGGAATCAACCATTTAATTATCAATCTAATGAAGGCGAATTTAACTCTTTGTGGGTGTTTGGCTACTCGGCTGATTACGTCTATGAAAATAAAACATGGAAGTGCAATAGCGTCTCGATGAGTAGAAGAATTAAATTCGTATCTGGGGATAACCGCCTTCACGAGGAAGAGGTTGCAAAAATACCTAATGACGCCGAGTTTACTCACACACCGGATCCAGAGTGGCCGGCAAACGTGCGGCAAAACCCAATTTCGGGATTACTGATCAACCCGTACCAGTAATCCGCGGTCTCTGGCGTTGGCAAGTAAAGTTGTGTCGCGAGAACAGCATCAGTCTGCAGTAGGATCGCCAGACGCTCCAGAAACTCTGACCATACCTATCGGTAGCCTCTTGGCCTCATCAAAAGCTCCGGAATCAGTACCAGAATTGGAACAAAGGCTTGAGATTGGCTCGCACGCCAGGTACCCTGGCGCGCGTAGCTGCCCTGGATTACCTCCGCGAAATTGAGAAATCATTATGATCCGACTCTCCTTCCTTTCAATTGCCGTCGTTTTCATCGTTGGGATGCCAAGTCATGTCCAGGCATCCATCGTTAACTTAACGTTCAGTGGCACGTATAAAACAGTGGACTTGGAAGAAGAAGTTGGGGCCTTCAATTACTCGATGACTTACGATACGACGCTGGACACGAATACCGAATCTTTTGCAACAGGAGCGGATCTCAGCGGATTAACGACATATCATGAGTGGCATGGCTACTCTGCCTCTGGAATTATTGACCTTGATTTTCAATTTGATGGGATGGAATGGTTGCTGAGTGACCACAGCGGTAACGTTCCTAGAGAAGGAGTGACTGAAGGTCTTTGGTTTGATGTCGACTTAGCTACGGGTGCAACGCCGACACTTGCTTGGTTTAAATTCAATAATTCTTCGAGTGATTTATATTTGGGAAATATGTATTTTGATGACGAAAACATTGGACTTGGAACGGGATCCACCATCGTCTTTTCTTCCGACGTTACGCCGTCGATCAGAACAAACAGTCTGACTATTACTCGTTCAGATCCTGCCCCCATTCCCGAACCCGCCTCGGTGATCACTTGGACGTTGCTTGGCATCGTTGGCTGTATCGCTACTTGGTGGGAGCGTCGTCGCTGAGCTGGTTGATCAGCAGATCTCTCTCGTCGTGAAATCATCCCCCCGTTTGTGGATCTCCGTCTTCCAAGAGACCGGCTGGGGCAACGTCCAGCTGGTGACCACTCTCGCAAGTCTGCAGAGCCTGATCGCCAACGGCCTGAACGATGGGCAAAACTTCTGAATGCGGCAATAGTCAGCATCGCGTCATGGTTCGGGCCGCTGATACTTAGCTGCATAAAATTCAAAATGGCAATCAATTACGGTCGCAGTTTTGGTCAGGGAGACAATCGACTATCCTTTGTCCACATGCTTCCAGATACATCGGATCAACTTTGAATTGTTCCTGCTCCTAATTCATGCCTGACCATCGAAGTCGACTATTTCTTGGCCTTGGCACTAGTGGTAATCACACGGTCTGGACTGTCTTTGCCAACCTTGATGGTAAATTCTCTATTCAGTGGGGCATGGGGAGTGAAGAAACTATTTTGGGCCCTGATTGTATAGAGAACTTCATCGGTCTCATTGTCGACTAATTGAACTACAGGATGAGCATAATCGAATTGGAACTCTTTCATTTTTCCCCACGACCGCGGGTGGTAATTGTCCAACTGCGAAATGGTGCGCGGCCAACCGGGATATTGCTGAGCATCATCGCTGGTGATGTCTACATTCCGCGGCCAACATTCCATCGTAATTTCACGAGTTTTCGTGTTAAGTCGAACAATGCCAAAACCAGCGGATCGAGTGTTCAGGATATTTCCGGCAGGTTTCTTTTCGGGATTGGCAGCCGCGTAATTGGTCACTTTATTACCAAAGCCATCGAGATGGTCACCGGTATATTCTGGCATGTTATCTTCTCGATTTGCACCAGCCTCAAGTGGCGCCCACCAACGCAGATATAAATTCGCAATTGAGGGAACACAAAAGGACCAAATCGCATCGCGATGTTCGTTGACTCCATGGTGAAAAATAGTTGCCAGGTGTTGGTCCCCTGCCAGATGAAATGCAAAACCTTTCCTCAGAGCGTCGATTGCTCGGTTTCGACCTGATTGAGGCCAGCCATTGGAGTCCATATCAGCATGCAAGCGGCCACTAGCACTTCCGTGAATATGAGCTCCGCCACAAAAAATAGTTTGCGATAACGCAACTTTCATCTTGGCGTTCTGCCAATCTTGAGTCCAAGATTTTAGAAAGGCAAGTTGTCTTTTTCCTAACAGAATCGCGCCTTCGACATCAACACTTACCGGGTCGTATTCAGGATTCCGGATGTGATCTGGGCGTGGCCCCTGTTTGGGCACCCGACCAGCTGGCCCTGTTTTGAACTTGCGATCTTCGAGAATAGCAAAGTCAATGTTTCCCCAATTGAGATTCGTAAAATAAACACTAATGTCTTGTCCGATTTTGTGCGGATCGGCTGGGTCGGGAAGATGACTCGTTTGAGCTCTTTCAACCTCTTGCACATATAAGCCTGGCTGCGCGTAACCACCATCCGCTGCACCGCGAAGTGTTGATATCTTGCCACTCTCTCCCCAAAGATTCGGTTGACCAACGTCGTGATCATCGGGTAAGCAAATGGTGGGGCGATCTTTGATGATATCCCCAAAATCCCTTCCGAATTTGAGCCATGCAGCATAGTGACGTTTGTGGTCGTAAACTTGGTCACCGGCAAAAAAAAGAATATCCGCATTGATTCTTTGGATGTTGTCCAGAATATCCTGTCGCGAAATATCTCCGCCGTGAGCAGGCATAATCGAATTACCAGTAAACCCAGCTACGACGATCTCATCCTTGTCTGTGGGGTTTCTACGAATGGTGCCTTCATAGACCGCTTGCTCACCATGGCGAACTCGATACTGCCACGTGTTGGCGTCATCCCATTTTGCGACGCGAAAAGGTGCTGTCCAACCTTGTTCGATCACTTCTGTCTGGGCGACTTCGACCCAATTACCTTCTTTTTTGATTTCCAGTCGGGCGAGCCTCACTTCGTCATTCTTCAAGGGATAAAGCTGGGCTGTCAATTTCAGCGTCTGATCATGAACGGTATACAGCGCGAAACAAATGACATCTTTACGGTCAACTTCGGGAATCGATAAATCGACCCTTCTCCGGTTTTGGCCCACAACGGTGTTGGCGATAAGCAAGATTATGAGTGATGCAAATATTCGATTTCTCATGGCTGATCCAAATTGCAAGATGTTTTTTCAACGACATTTGAGTCGAGAATGATTCATTTTGTGGTTGAAGGTAAGGTCATATCCTTCGTCTCTAATGTTAAGGAACCAAACGAATGCTGTACTTTGGTGTAGGTCCAATACAAATACAAGAAAAGTGGAATAAAAAAGTGCGGCGCCCGGTAGGCTGACTCATGCAGAAATTGATCCGCTCCCCAGTAATTTAATTCCCAGGACATACCGGCGACAGGCCGCGCTGCAGCGGTGACGATACCCCAAATCATCGCGTATAAAGCGGATGAGCGGCGAAGGAAAGGGATCAAGACACCAAAGCAAACAATAAAGTCCAGCACGCCAGCCACTAGCAAAAATAATTTTGACGCATCGTAATCCCATCCAATCACTACACGAGTCATCCCCACAAACGTTGCTGGAGTTGGCCAAAGTCCAACAGCGTAAAGTCCATGTCCGCCGAATGTCATCATGACTGCGATGATGGCAGTCAGGGTCGTGATTCGATTTCGAACACCTATGGACAACGCCATCACTAATAGAATCGGGCTTAAGATTTGGCCTCCGTGCTCGATTAACATCGGCAGCTCGAATCCTGACCGTATGTATTTGGCAACTGCTACAGCTAACATGAATAGGCTACCCGATGTTAGCAGACATAGTTGAATCCAAGAATTTCGTCTCGCAGTAAAGCTGAGGACGGCATTTGCCACGCATATCCAGCCAATCCATTGAATGCATTCCTGAATCAAACCATCATTCGCACCCGTTCCTGTGAACTCTTCCCAGCTGTAACCGAATTGTTGAAACCATTCAAATGAAGCTTCGCTCCACAAGATGGATGCATAAGAAGGCTCCCAATAAAGATGCCCCCATGCCCACCCGGCAAAGCAAAAAAAATTACCGATGCGTAAGCAGTACTCCAGGACTTGCGTTTGCCAATTGCTTGCTTCTGCCTTTGCTTGGTCTGATTGAATTGTCATCTGCTACGCAATCCCCGCGCAGGAAATTAGCCAAACGAAGGGTTTTTAAACACGATCCAACAATTGATCGCTGTCGCAAAAAGCAGCCACGCAAGGTACGGGATTAGGCAAATGCCAGCAAATTTGGAAACTCGGAAATAAGTCACCACCATCGCGGCCAACACAATGTCCAGAACAATTATTGTGCCCAACGCAAAATCAGGTCTGGCAACTGAAAAAAACAATAGAGACCAACCTGCGTTCAAGACAATCTGGCATCCATAAAGAATGAGTGCGATTCCGGTCAGTGCCATCGATTGCTCGGGGCCTTGTAAAATCAGTTTCCAAGTGCCCATTGCCAACAAAGTTAAAATCAGAACCCAAGCAGGTGTAAAGACCCAAGCTGGTGGTTGAAATGGTGGAAAGCTAAGCTCCTGATACCAAGGCCCGATCCCCAGTGACGTAAGCAATCCACCCAGTATTAAAATGATGAAAGAGATCCCTAGTAAACCAAAGAGCAATCCGCGACTTTGTTTGGGATCGTTTGTTGACGGAACGGTTTTTGACATGGCCTGACAATTCAATGAGGTAAACGGAAAAATGAGGCCTCAATTAAGGACCTAAGGTTTTTAGAATATTTGGAGCGAAGATTAATTTCGCACGGGACTCCCAGCTGGTGCAATTGAAATGGTTGGATAATCCTCCCCTTGTTCTGAGGATTTTCCGGAGGGAAGGCAGACAATTGCTCCATCCTGAGAAAACCAAGTTGCTTTTGCTCGTTGAAGATTGACCTACACCTTGTCTCTATATTTTAAAGTGATTGACTCAAATTTTTAAAGAGCGACGGTGAATCTTATCAGCATTAAAAACCAGAGAATGTGCAAGGCATGCGACTAATTCTTACCGTATCTAATGATTGGTACATTGAAATCGCTTATTGTCGGTGTGGAGCCTTTTGGGAGTGGCTGGGTTCCGCGCAGGTCGTTGATTTAAAAATAGCCTTCAAATAAGCCACAGCTGTTCCCCATTTGCCATTCGCTTGCTGGGAAAATTTACCTGTATAAAATTCTTGAGGCAGCGTGCCTATCAACGAAGACACCCGACTCGCAAGGCACGTGACTCCAGTGAGTCTGCAGAGCCTAACCGCCCACGGCCTGAACAGTGGCGACAATGCGGGCCTTTAATTCATCCGGAGGTTTACCCATCGGTCAACAATCGCCTTTAGATCGGCGTCGATGAGTCATCTTTGAAATTAATAATTGAGGTAGCCATATCAGGATAGTCCAACAGCGTACAGCTCATATGCAACATGCGGTCTTTGAAGTGACGACTCCGTGCTTGAGTCACGATTACTCGGGCCGAAATATCCGCAATGAATCCCCCGCGACCGCGAGAATGAAGGTTTTCCCCCGGAATTTCAAGACAACTTCGAGTCCCTCCTCCGCTACTTTCGCGATTCGTCGCATCACGTCGCACGCCATCGCCCTAGTCCCCAATTCATAAGGGCTTAGGCGTTTTCTTTTGCGCATTGCCTTCGGTTTCCCTTTCGCACCCCATCATAGCCAATCGCCACGTTTCGCGTTTTGACTGCTGCGCAACTTTGTTCGTCAGGGATCTCCGGCACTAACTGCCCACATTGCATCACACCAATTCACTCTCAAACTCTCTTGGACTTCGCTTCCTCAGCACCCAACATGATCCGAACCCTTTATTTCGATTTGCAGGTGAAAGGGTGAGGATTCAGCGCCGTCGCTGCCCACTCAATCACC
>PBNZ01000021.1 GCA_002723275.1 Planctomycetaceae bacterium | reverse complement strand
ATCATCTCGATCAATCTTTAAGAGAGCTGCCTTGCAACCGTACATGTCCGGCGGTCCATCAAACAATTCATCATCCTGCTGGAGGTCGCGCCAGCTGTGGCCACTGTCGTCACTGTATGCAACCCAGCGGTTTCCCTTTCGGGTATGGGTGCGAGAGTTCAAGTAAATCGTGCCATCGTTAAGTTCAACCAATCCCGATTCGCCCGTTCCTTGGAGCGGAAACGGTTCGCTTGAATGCCAGGTCTTGCCGTGATCGTTGCTGCAAACGGCATTCGTGTAACCTTCTGACTCGGCCCGTTTGTCATAATTCACCATGACTCGCGATGGAACCAAAAGACGACCTCGGTGAGGTCCGTGTTTGAGGTTGATGGCAGGATCGCATGCTGCGTTGGGAATCGGGAGGAATCCATTTGAGTCTTTCCTGAACTCAATCTTTTCTAATTGCCACGTTTTACCGTGATCGCGACTCTTGTACATGAACGGAGCTGGGTAAAGTGCCGTGATGAAGATCATGATTTCACCCGTGATCTCATCGACAACGCTCGTGCCAAGCGTGGCATGACTATGGTGTTCGTCTCGGCCCCAACCCTTACCATCGTACGGGCCGATTCCTAAGGCTTGCCAATCGAGATCAATGCGTTTGCCGATGAGTTCATGATCCGACCAGCTTGTGCCGCCGTCCTCTGATCGCTTCAGATAGATTTTGCTACCTCGACGTTTATCGGGATGCGGGTCGCCCTGGAGACTGAATAGCAAAACCGTACCGTCCATTGCCACATTCAAGTTGCCATAGACGTTATTTTCCTCCCAGACTTCAAAAAACGGTTTTGAATGTTCTTCCGTTTCTGTTGCGAACACACGCATACCGATATTGGGCCAATGACCTGTGAAGCTTATTCCAGCGAGGAGAATCCAAGCGAAGGAGATCGTAAATCGCTTCATGGTGGGGTTTCCGTTCGAATTTGCAAAGGAATTATTGCCGCAGTATCGTTTTCAAAAAAGAATTTGCAGTGCTGAATCGTCAAGCCCATGCTGGTTCAGCAAACTCATTTTGCCGACTGCTTACTTTGAAAGGTGCTGCCTTAATCGTGCCAGGTCACTTTCTTGATTGACGGGATCGATCTTTGTCGACTTTTCCAACGCAATTAATTCCGAGTGCAATGCATCGATTCGACTTCTGAGAGTGTCATTCGTTGTGGCGATATAGATTCCTGCCACATGGATTTGATCATCCACTTCAACGTGATCTTTCGAAGATCGGTGTGCGACATCATGAGTTCCGTCCGCATCAACACGAAAAATCTGCAGGTCACCCGTTAGCCAAGGCGGTAAATCGAATTGAAAACGACCGGTACGGGGCTTGAAGATAAATTCTCGCTTCTTCGTGTCGGCTTGATAATCCAGGTCACTGATGACCATCAGCAGTGCGTCGCGAGTCGCGATCGAACTCAGGTCCCACTCATTGTTGATGCGCTCGTACTCGTAAGCATCTCCCGTGAGGAAGATCTCATTCAACATGAGGCTCTCCCGATTGACCCGGATAATTGGATCGATGAGATCGGGAAATTTCATGAGTGATTCCAAGCTTAGATTGTACCAGTACAGTGATGTAACGCGGTTCGATAAGCCGTGCCAGGCCTGAGAGCGAAGTTCATCTGGTGTCGGAGAAGTGCGACGGTAGCGTCGAAAACCACTCCATCCATCGTGGGCTCCTTGCGACCAATAGGCGATCGGACGAGGCCGACTCTGCTCGCGCAAGCTGCGAGTCATAACGCCAATGGTTTCCAGCGGAGATCCCCAGGAAATTCGTTCGCCGCCCCATCGATCATACATGCGCCAGGAATCGGCGGCGGGAGCTGTGACCCGGTACGCATCATAGTGAGGGTAATCTGAAATCCCAGCATAATAACGCCATGAGTGTTCCTCGCTGAGAGTCAAGGATGTGGGAAGTCGGCTGGGTTGGTATGGAGCCAATCCCTCCCAAACTTTTTGTGGGGGGACGGGGCGACCACCGCCGTATTGTGGTTCGCCAAGAAACTCGACCGCGTGAATCTCGGGCAGCATCGAGTCTGTGTCGTAATTCTCTAGGGGCCACATGCGATTGAATCGTTTGAGTGGCCATTTCTTGTACTGTGTCGGGTTATCCGTGTAACCCGCCACGTTTTGGATTTGTCCGGTATTGATGTGCATTCTCTTCAAGAGTGACAGGTAATCATCGATTTGCAGGCTGTTGCCTTCCTTCAGCTTGGAAACCACCCAGCCACCGCTGATGTCGAATACCTCACGCTTGATTCGCAGGTGAGCCCACAGTGACTTCGGCTCTTGGTCCTCTGGTTTGACGATCAATTCGACTACCACATAGGTCAAAGGAAGCCGATCGCATACGACGATCAAGCCGCCCTTGTCATGCGGTGGAACAATGCCGTTTGAGGGGAAACAATCCAGTTCACTAAAGTGACGCGCGGCGTGGAAAACGTGATGGTTCCCGTCGGGCTCAGGTAGCCATAGCTTCATCGCCTGAATTCGAAGCGGTCGATCGTCGTCGTTTTCGACATAAACAATGATTTGATTAGGTCGTACTTCCGTCGACGCCTGGCCTGCTTCATCGACCGAACGAAATGTCACGGCTGACATCCAGTTGGTTGGACGATCAATTGTAAAGGCAGCTTTCGTCGATCCAAGGGTCAGTTTGTGTTTCGTACCGGTACCCCAGTCGGATGACATGCCGTTGAAGGTCATTACCGTTACTGCATTGGAAGGCACAACCACCTTGTCATCCAACCACGATGATGGCGTATCGTGCCATGCCCAGTCAGAGCTTTGAAGCAATTGCTCGGGCGATTTGTTGTCGAATTTTGGTGGATTTGATTTCGCTAATTCAAGAGCCTGCGACTGGTTGTTTTGCACGAACAAGTCGACCTTGGCAGACAGATCTGGATTGGGAGGCCGCCGCCATTTAATTTCATCGGAGAATTGATGAGGTATTACATGAGTGCCGATGATTTCCTGAGCAAATCCGATGGTTTTCAGCGGCAGGCCTAAGCAAGCGATAGCGACGAAGAGTAAAACACGTTCGGTCATCTGGAAAGGTACTCTCACATTGACTTTCGATAGAGCGGATTGCAACCGACATTGATTCGAAGATTGATCTCCCCATCATAACGAAAGCGCGCTTGATTGGGATTGCAAACGTCACGCGAATCTTGCAATAGACTGACCTGTCCTTGCTGCGAAGCGATTGTTTGGAGTCAGTTGTGATAAGGATACAGGGGGCCGTCGACGCTGCCGTCTCCGGCGGATGATCGTAAAGGATGGCGATTTGATGAAAATCGACTTCGTCAAATTCCTGTTTTGCACAACAGATTGTCTTCCGCAGTTCTGATCCGACGCAAGTTACAGCTCATTTGCAGTCGCAAAATGTGTAGAATAGAGGCCTGCCTTCCGCCCCCATTTCACACTCGGATTGCTGTGATGCGCTACATCATCGTTCCGCTATCGCTTGTTCTGGTTCTTGGCGGTTTGTTTCCGCATCCTGTCGCGAGTAGCGAGAATGCCCTCACTGCGACGAAGCAAGTGTTGAATCAGTATTGTTTCGATTGTCACGGTGGGAGTGGAGCTGAGGCGAATGTGAATTTCGAAGCGATGGTGGCAGCTCCCGAATTCTCTCAACGTTTCAAGAGTTGGGAACTTGTGGCGGAGATGATTCGCGAAAAACGTATGCCTCCACAAGACATGCCGCAACCGTCTGACGCAGAACGTCGACGCGCGATCGATGAGATCGAGGCAGCGATGGCTCGCATCGCTCGTCGCGATGCAGGAGATCCGGGTCGAGTGAAAATGCGAAGGCTTACTAATGCGGAGTATAGCTATACGATTCAGGACCTCACCGGACTCGACCTCCAATTTCATTCGCTGCTCATGGGAGATGCCATTGGCGGTGAGGGGTTTGCGAATGTCGGCGACGTCCAATTCATTCAAGATTCTACACTGGAACGGTATCTGGAGGCGGCCAAGCGAGTTGCATCCCATGCGATTGTCGGTGCCGGACCCATTCAGTTTTATGAGGCGCCCGGAAAGACAGGACAGGAATTGTCGGCAATTCGGCGCATTCAGCGAATCTATCGAGAGCACGGTTTTCGATCAGCCGCGGGAGAAGGTGGACAACCCTTCGGCATGGATGTTTATGCCCGAGCCTATTTCGTAGTCTGGCAATATCGTTATCGCGATCAACTCGGTCGGTCGCAGGCGAGCTTGGAACAACTGGCTCGAGAAGAAGGGATCAGCATTCGCTTTGTCCAGCATATTCATGACGTGTTGCATGATGCTTCTTCTTTTCCTCTGACGGAAATTGCATCGGTTTGGGAGGAGCTTCCCGAACCAACTGCGGGAGTTGTGAATGCCGACATGTTGATGGAGGTCAGAAACGATTGCAATAAACTCTTTCAGCAGCAACGCGGTTGGCAGAGGCGACTATCCGGGACAGTCAGCGATTCGGAGGAAGCACTGTTGCTTAATCGAGGTGCGTTGAGCTTGAATTCGAAAGGTGAGCTCGAGGTATCGCTGCGTTGGGATGAGCAGAACGAGTTGGCTTCCGTTGATTTCGAAACAGTGTCGGCGACAGGACAGCCTCAAAGACAGGCGTTGGTCACCTGGCAGAACGCGATCATTCAGTTTCGTCAGCAGGATGGTCCTCGCCCAGTTGCGGTGCCGCTCTCGGATCACCTGATCGATGTTCCCGATTACCAAGAGGAGGCAGGCCCGTGGACAACTTCGCTACCCTGTGACGTTGTTCAATCGTTTGATTTTTCGATACCCGATGGCACGGTCGGGGCACAGATTAGAGTCCAGGTCGAGCTTGCGCAAGATGCTGATCCAAATGCAATCGTTCGTTGTGTCCTAAGAAACGCGACGGCATCACGTGACACTGCGGCTGATTCGGGTGAGGCATCAACGATCATTGGGCCTTCCGAGGGCGAGACTTTCGCGACTTGGAAATCGGGAGTCGATGAATTTGCAAAGGCATTGCCAGATGTATCCCATCGAGAACCTGCGCCGTCGGATCGCGATCCAATTCCAGCACCCTATGACAACAGTTACAACAACGCTGAGCGAAACGATTTTCACTATTCAATCAAGTACCATCGAGATGATCGGTTTTTGGTTGAACACATGCTGGACGATACGATGCGCGAGGCACTCGACGTCGCGTGGAATGATCTGCTCTCGTCCTTCGATTATCACGATACATTTCTGACCTTTATCACTGATAAGGCTGGCCGCCGTGCGGGTCGCGAAATCTCGGTGACGCCTGTCCGTGAATTAACGCCTGAAGTCATCGATCAAATGCCATTCTACGGACCGATGATGAGTCGGTTACTGCAGAATCACCAACAGATCGAAAATAGCCTGCAGCAGTCGCGGGAGAATCATGTTGATCAAGTTCTCGAAGTTGCGGCGAAAGCTTGGCGAAGACCGTTGACTCAGCAAGAACGTACTTCGCTGCGTGATTTTTATGAGAAGTTGCAGAGAACTGAAGAGGTTGATCATGAAACCGCGATTCGGACTCTGCTGACTCGCATTCTGGTGGCACCCGAGTTTCTTTATCGAATTGAAACTACAGCATCCACTGACGACATTGTCGAATTGTCACAATGGGATCTGGCGAGTCGGTTGAGTTACTTCTTGTGGGCATCGCCTCCCGATCGTGAATTATGGGAAGCAGCAGCCCAACAACGGTTAAAGGACGATGAAGAACTAACGCGGCAAACTCGTCGAATGCTGAAGGACCCCAAAGCGGAAAGGTTCGCGGAACAATTCTTTGGGCAGTGGTTTGGCTTCTATCGTTTCTCGGATTACGACGGGATCGACCGAAAGAGGTTTCCGAATTTTGATGCGGAACTCAAAGATTCGATGTACAACGAAGCCAAGTTGTTTTTCTGGCACATCGTTCGAAACACTCGACCTGTTGATGAGATTCTCTTCGCCGATTACGCCTTCTGGAATCGGAGGTTAGCGATTCACTACGGTATGAGCCCTGATCAAATCGATGAGAACGCCACGGATTATCGGATGGTGAAAGATGTGAGCCTGCTGAAGCGAGGCGGTTTGTTGGGGCTCGGAGTTGTGCACACGACGACATCAGCTCCCTTAAGAACAAGTGCGGTGAAACGTGGGGATTGGATTTTGCGTCGTGTTCTTGATACGCACGTGCCGCCGCCACCTGATGACGCTGGCTCGATTCCCGCCGACGATTCGATCAACGACGGATTAACCATTCGCGAGCGCCTCATTGCGCATCGACAAGATGCGGCTTGTATTAATTGTCATACGCGCATGGATCCGCTGGGATTCGCGCTTGAAAATTTCGATCCGATCGGTCGTTGGAGAGAACAATATCGCGATGGTCAGCAGATTGATGCGAGTGGGCACTTAAGCGACGGCTCGGAGATTGACGGTTTTGCTGGCCTGCAGTCCCATTTGCGAACTGAACTTCCTAGATTTCATCGAACCTTGAGCGCAAAACTGCTAGGCTATGCGCTCGGCCGTCGTCAGTTGCTTTCCGATCAGCAATTGATTGACGAGATGCTCGAAGATATTGGGAATGGTGCGGGATTGTCCGATTTGGCAGTTCGGATTGTGAAAAGTACTCAGTTTCGTACGATGCGATCCACGGCGGATACAGGACCATGACTTTGATCTCAAAATCGATACAACAGAGTTTGAGTTCCTCAGTATCGCGGCGGCACTTTCTTCGTGCTGCGGGCGCCACACTTGCTTTGCCATGGCTTGAGTCAATGCCATCGCGTGCGGAGGACACGGGGAAACGCGTCGTGGTGAACGAAGCCGAGGCACCCGTTCGCTTTGCCTGCGTCTTCTTTTCCAACGGAGTCGAGCCCGTTCACTGGTGGGCGAAGGGTCAGGGATCATCCATGCAGTTGGGACCCGGCTTACAGGCTATGGCTCCTCACGTTGAAGAGATGAATTTCCTGGGTGGGCTCTTCAACGAACAGGCACGTGAGCATAAGAGTCCCCATTTAGGAAGAATTCCGAATTTGCTCTCGGGAGGATGGGTGAGTACGGATCCTGATTCGATTCGATGTGGTCGCACCATGGATCAGGTATTGGCCGAAAAGATCGGTGGTCGAACGGCTCTCAAAAGCCTTGTCTTGGGGATCGAGCCAACCGAACTGCGTTTGGAAGATGGTCTATCGATGCTTTACGGGTCGTCCATCTCATGGAGCTCAGCAACCAAACCAACTACCAAAGAAATCTATCCTGCACGCGTCTTTGAAATGTTGGTCGACGGAGCGGAGGGCAGGAAATTGGATCGAAGTGTGCTCGATCACATTGCCGCTGACGCCAAGTCGCTCCGGACTGAATTAACCGGCTCCGATCGACAGAAGCTCGACGAGTATCTCGAATCGATACGAGATATTGAAAAGCGAATTGATCATGCCAGCCAAGAGGGACGTCTCGAAGGTTGGCAGCCGACCATTACCGAGCCGAATATCCCGCGACCGAATGATGCCTTGCCGCAAGATGTGCCGACTCACATGCGACTCATGCTTGACTTGATCGTGTTGGCATTTCAAATGGACAAAACGCGAATTGCTACATGCATGTTGAACAATGATTTGTCTCAAATGAATTTCGGATTTTTGGAAGGTGTGCGAGGGAGCCTTCACCTAGATCTAACTCACAATGGTCGTGATCCAGAACTCGAAGCGATGTATCTGAAGACGAATCAATATCATGTTGAACAATTTGCCTATTTGGTCGATCGGATCAAGCAAATCCAGGAAGGCAGCCGTACGTTGCTCGACAATAGTCTGCTGTTGTTCTGTTCTAACCTTTTCGACGGTGATAAACACGAAGCTGATCAGATGCCGATGTTGCTGGCCGGTCGCGGCGGTGGTGATCTGCCGACCGGACGAGTGTTAGATTATCTGGAAAAGGGTGACGATAATCGTCGAGCCTGCAGCCTGTATCTGTCCCTGATGGATCGGATGGGAGTGGAACTCAATGAGTTCGGCGATTCTCGCAAGCGATTGTCCGACGTTTGATCAATCTCTTCGAAACAATCTCCCATCAAAGCTCAACGCCCTGCCAAAGTTGAGGTCGCGATGTGTCGAGTGTGTGGTAGGCACTCCGACGAGATCTTAAAGTCGTGCGACGGCGACCTGGCCGAAGAGAAAACAATGTCCGCTTTTCGCGGTTGTCGACTGTTTGTGACTTGCTCCGCGCGTGAAACATGTCAGACTGATTTTCTCTTCAAGAACCTTAATCGATCAAAAACAGGAGTTGTCGATATGCGATTCAGATTATTCGTTGTCGCGTTCTGCACTGTTTGTACAGCGCAATGGGTTATGGCCGATGTTACAAAATTCGTGCGATATGACCATGATGGTCAAGCAAGCTACGGTATTGTAGATGGGGATCGCGTTTGGGAGTTGAGTGGTTCTCTTTTTGGAGAATGGAAAAAGACCGGCGCTAACCATCCCGTCAAAAGTGTGAAAATCCTCGTTCCGACGAAGCCCACGAAGGTGCTTGCGTTGGCTGGGAACTATCGGGATCCCCTCGGGGACAAGCCTGTTCCGAAAGTTCCCGAACCCTTCTATAAACTGCCGAGCACATTATTGGCTCACGAAGGCAAGGTCGTGCAACCTGCCGATCATGAAGGCGTTCATTATGAGGCTGAAGTCGTTGTTGTGATTGGAAAGCAAGCCAGTAAGATATCGCCGGAACAGGCCAAGGATCATATCCTTGGCATCACCTGTGGAAATGACATCAGCGCGCGTAACTGGCAGGATAATGATATTCAGTGGTGGCGAGCCAAGGGCTCCGATACCTTCGGGCCGGTGGGACCCTATATCGTATCCGGACTCGATTACGGCAACCTGGAAATGGAATTGCGCGTGAATGGCGACGTTCGACAGAAGACAAACACCAAGAATATGATTCACAGCATTGATGAGGCGGTCAGCTTTATCAGCCAATATGTCACGCTCGAACCCGGTGATCTCATTTATACCGGTACGCCCGGTAAAACTTTGCCAATGGAAATTGGGGATGTTGTCGAGGTCGAGATTGAAGGAGTTGGCGTCCTTAAAAACCAGCTCATCGAGGCTGCTGAATAAGCGCAGGTTACATCGCAATCATGAGCTTGCGATGGTGGGACCGGATCCGCTGACGCTGAATCAAAAGGCGATAGCGGATCAGCTAAGTAATTCGTTGACGACCTTGGCGTCCGATTGCTCAACGAGCTTGATCTCGGTGGGACCTACACGAAACTTGACCCGCTCATGGTCGAGACCGAATTGATGGAGTAGAGTAGCGAGCCAATCGTAGTGATGAACGATGCCTTCGACGGCGTAATGAGAAAAGTCATCGGTGGCACCGTGCACATATCCGCTCTTGAAGCCGCCACCGGCAACCCACTGGCTGAATCCGTAGGTGTTGTGGTCTCGACCTACCTTGTCGCGGCGAGTTAGGCCTTCGCGGAATTGAATCACCGGTAGGCGACCCATCTCACCGCCCCAATGGACGATCGTACTGTCGAGTAGACCTCGTTGTTTGAGGTCAGCGACCAATGCAGCTGCCGGTTGATCGATTTCACGGCAGCGAGTTGGGAGCGAGCTGTGGATCGATCCATGGTGATCCCAAACTTGTCCTTGGCACAGAATCTTGACGAACCGCACACCACGTTCAACCAAACGTCGTGCGATTAGGCAACGCGTTCCGTAATCTCGCGTGACTTCCTGATCGATACCATACATTTTATGGGTGGCGGCCGTTTCTTGCGAAATATCGAATGCCTCCTTCGCGGCTAACTGCATCTTGGCTGCCAATTGATAACTTGCGATGCGAGCTTCCAGGTCGTTTTCGCCTGGATGGGTGCGAGAGTATGCCTGATTAAAGCGATCGAGAAAGGCGAGCTGAGCCTCTTGTCCTGCGCCTCTTAAATGATCGGGAGCTTGGAGATTGAAGATTCTGGGTTGTGTCGGACGGACGACGGTACCTTGATAGATCGAGGGCAGCTTTCCGTTGTTCCAGTTTTCGCTTCCAAGCAGGGGCAGACCACGGGGATCGGTGAGTGCCACGTAGGCCGGTAATTCGTCGGTTTCACAGCCGAGCGAATTGAGTAGCCAGCTGCCCAGGACTGCGCGACCTTTGCGATCTTGGCCAGTCGTCAACGCGTAGTTTGAAGGGACGTGATTGTTCACGCCGGTATGCATGGATCGGATCAGCGTGATATCGTCAGCCACGCGCCCCAAATGAGGCAACAGCTCGGATAATTCCATGCCGCATTTGCCATGGTGGGAAAACTTCCACAGCGGCTGCATGATCTCATTGCTCGCCTGGGCTGGATTATCGAACTTGACGTTTCCCGGGAAATTCTCTCCGTGCCGTTTGATCAATTCCGGTTTGGGATCGAACAAATCAATCTGGCTGGGACCGCCAAGCATGAACATCGAAATCATTGCTTTGGCTTGCGGACGATGATGCGGCTGTTTGATCTGCAAGTCAAACGTTTGTNCTTCCAAGATCGGTTTGACGGGATCAGTACGTTCCGTTGCGAAGCCATCACATTTCAGCAGCATGGCTGCCGCCAGCGAACTCAAACTGATTGCCGACGAATGGAGCATATGTCTGCGGGAACACAGGGCTTCGCTCATATCAGTTTCCGATCTATTTCATCTATGTTGGGTATCAACCTAATCGACGTACAAGAAACGATTGGAGGCGAACAACATCTGGCACAGAGAGCCCCAGGTTTTTCGCTCCAATTCTTCCGAGTTGTCATTCTCCGATTTGAGATTGAGTCGTTGCTGTGCCAATAGTTCGAGGCAAGCAGCCTTCTCGTCCGGATTCGGCGGTTGNGAGAAGAGGCGCAGGAACAAGGCATCGAGTTTCGATTCGTCGTCAAGAGTCGGGTCTAGTTGTTCGGCCAATAACAGCGAATAGCTGATGATATGGTCGTCATTGAGAAACCAAAGCGACTGTGTCGCGACGGTGGACGGACTGCGGATCTCGCAGTTCGGGTTCATCACGGGTTGGTCAAAGGTTGCCAGCATGTTTAGGGGCAGACGTCTTTGGATTTGAATATAGATGCTGCGCCGAGTGGCCCCGTCATTGCCGCTGCTCACACCGGTTTTGAGGCCGTCGCGAATCTGGGCCGTGCCGATCACCACTTTGCCGTCGGGTGCTTCGACGACCGGAATGCTCGGGCCTCCCAGATCGTGGCTCAATTGATCCACCGATGCGAGGATCGAGTCTCGAATTGCTTCCGCCTCCAGTCGTCGCAGACTCATCCGTCCATAAAGATTGTTTTCCGGGTCGATCGCGTCGAGCTCGTTGGTGCGAGTCGAGCTTTGTTGGAAGGTGTATGACAGCAGAATCTGGCGGTGTAAGCGTTTAGGGTCCCAGCCGTGTTTGACAAAATCATCAGCTAACCAGTCGAGTAGCTCAGGATGCGTTGGCGTGGCGCCGCCCAGTCCGAAGTCGCCAGGCGTCGTTACGATGCCCTGGCCCATATGGTGCATCCAAATTCGATTGACATAAACTCTGGCGGTGAGTGGATGAGTACCATCGGTTAACTGTTGAGCGTAGGTCAAACGCCGACCGGTTGTGCCGGCTGAGGCTTGTTTGTTGGGGAAGGTGATGTCACGGTTCTGGCGGAACACCATCACTTCGTCGGGGGAGACCTGTGCTCCCTTGCTCTCGGGATTACCACGGAAGAGTACGTGACTAACCGGAACAACCTCAGCCTGCTCTTGCGTGACCATTACAATTCGACGAGGAGGTTTTCGAGCTCGGACCGCCGCAACCTTCTCCATCTCTTTTTCGAAGCGGCGATGGGCTGCCATGTCATACTCAATCAGCAGACCGCCTGAAATGGTACTGACAGGNTTGACCATCGGGTATTTTTTGAGCAAGCGGTTTTGTTCGTCGTTCCGCTTCGTCGACTCGGTGAGGACAGCCGTTCGTGTCGCTTCCCGATCACCGTCAGGAACATCTGCCAGTTTTTGGTCCTGGATTTTCTGTCCGTGAGCGGTTCGCCGTTGTTGAATGTCGTCCGCGATCGCTTTGGCTTGAGCCTCGATACGTGCCTCTTCTTCGAGTACCTCCGTTGTCGTGAAATCGACGACACGCGATGATGGAGTCGCCCACTTCTCCATCGGGAATACCGGGTCGAAGATCGCCCGAAAACGATAGTAGTCGTCGATTCCAATCGGGTCGTACTTGTGGTCGTGGCATTGTGCGCAGCCCACCGTCATGCCGGTCATTGCAGAACTTACGACCTTAAGTGATTCAGCGACAGCTAACGTTCGTTCTTCCAGTGTGTTGGTTGTCTGTGTTCGATCGGGAGACATCCGCAAAAATCCGGTCGCGGTCAGCATCTCCAAATGCTCTGGATTATGGATGTCCAGCTCGGTCTTGATCAGCTCATCGCCCGCGAGTTGTTCGGTGTAAAAACGATCAACAGGTCGGCTCGCGTTAAACGCATCGACAACATAATCCCGGTAACGCCAGGCGTGCGGGCGGTCACCATCTGAGGGTTGATCGCCATTGGACTCAGCGTAGCCAGCAACATCCAGCCAATGACGACCCCAGCGAACACCAAACTGAGGTGAAGCCAAGAGACGGTCAACAAGTCGTTCGTAGGCATCCGGTGACTTATCGTTGACGAATTGGGCGACTTCTTCCGGTGAAGGTGGTAAACCCAATAGCGAAAAACTGAGTCGACGGATCAGCGTTTGTCGATCAGCTTTCGGTGAAAAGGACAGACCATTCCTCTGAAGCCTTTCGGTGATAAACAGATCGACCGCTGTTTCATGGGGGAGTTCCGTGGCCGGAGGTAGCGCTGGTTGCTTCACGGGCTGGAAAGCCCAATGAGCCAACTCTTCCTGAGTGAACCTGGCATCACGAACGTCCGATGGTTCAGGACGAGCGGTGCGTGCACCAGATTCGATCCATTTTCGCAGCGTTGCTTTTTGTTCCGCTGACAGCTTCTTTGAACCTTCTGGCATTTCGTCAGTCACGACACGCTGCCACAGTAAACTGGATTCAGCGTCGCCTGGAATGAGCGCCTCGCCCGAGTCTCCGCCGGTGACCATCAGCCGCACCAGTCGCAGGTCCAGGCCGCCATGAGGTTCTTCCTCTTCACCGTGACAGTGAAAACATTGTGCCTTCAGGATAGGACGAACATGTTGCTCAAAGGTTAGGTCGTCGGCATCGACCGAACCGAGAAGAAAGCCAGTGAGTAGAACTAGCCAGCACGGAAGAACAATGAAACCCTTCATTACTATCCAAAAATCTCCCGAATNGGTTCGCCTTCACCGACGAGCGGAATCGGTCTCCCGTCCGACATCTCGATCATCATCTTTGGATCGATTCCCATCGCGTGATAGATAGTCGCTGCCAGGTCTTCCGGAGAAGTCTTGTGTTCGGTGGGATACTGACCATCTTTGTCAGAGCTGCCGTATACGATTCCGCCCTGAACTCCTGCACCCGCGATGACGGCTGGGAATAACGTGCTCCAATGACCTCGTCCCCAGCTGGGTGTCGGTTTGGCCGTACGACCCATCTCCCCAAGGCAGACGACAAGTGTTTCGTCCAAGAGACCACGCTCGTCTAGATCCGTCAGCAGGGCCGCGAGGGCCTGATCCAGCGTTGGNAACAGATGGTTCTTGACGTCATTGCTGTGAACGTGTGAGTCCCAACTGTATCCGTCACAGGCATCGTAATGAACCGTCACGTAACGCACTCCTGCCTCAACCAGACGTCGAGCGAGCAGAGTCGATTGACCAAATAGATGTCGTCCGTAACGATCGCGCAAGGAAGCGCTTTCCCGTGAGATATCGAGTGCTTCGCGAGTTCGGTTCGAAGTTGCAAGCCCAAGTGCCCGAGTTCGCAGGGCATCGATTTGACGTGCATCATCCGAATCCAGAAGCTGCCGTTGCTTATCAAACTGCTGTAACAGCGATGATCGATTCTTCATGCGCTGGAGATTAATCCCCGTGTTCGTATCGAGCCCTTCGAAGCCGAAAGCCAGTTCGGCATCCGCGCAGTTTCGCCAGTAAGGATTGTCGTCGTTATTTCGCTTATCGATCTTGGTAGTTAATGGGTTGTAGGATTTTCCGAGCCAACCAGCGTATTCACCTGGTCGCACATACTGACCTTGTTCCTGAAGCCTTCCCAAGCGATTTGGCACGACCATGTAGTTCGGCAGTGCAGAGGCCAAACCAAACTGCCCCTGAGCCACTCTCTCGACGACAGATCCCATTGAGGGCCAGTCTTGAGGAGTCGCACTGAAACCTCCGCCAATTGGAACGTGCCAACGATGGCCGGTCTGTACGTAATGGCCGCCACCACTGTGGTCGTTGAAGTCGTGTGACATCGACCTAATCACACAGTATTTGTCCGATGTATCTGCCAACCGCGGCAGGTGTTCGNAAATGCGAAGGTCCGGAGTACGACTGCCGATCGGCTTGTAGGGCCCGCGAATATCGCTACTCGCCTCCGGCTTCATGTCAAACGTTTCGTATTGGCTGGGGCCCCCAAATAAGAACATGAAGATGACCGACTTTGCCGGAGCGGTTGCGGTTAAGCCTTGCTCTTCAGCGACCATCAATTTGGGAAGTGTCAGACCGAACAAGCCTGCTCCTGAAGCCTGAAGCATGGCTCGACGCGAAACACCTCTACAGGATCGACTGGAGTTGCCCCATATAGAAAGCATTGAATGTTCCTTTTCGGATCAGCTTCTTGGACGTTTCACAGACGTAGATCGCTCAAAAGTTCTGAGGGCATGCTCTGCGGGTGACCTCCCGAACGGCTCCATCATAACGGAGCAAAAGGTGGGTAAACCAGAATTTTTTTCGAATGCTCACTCCTTTGAAGAACCGTTAGGCGAGCGACTTTTGGAATCCAGCCCAGTTCTCAGCAGGGATGGCGGGAAGGAGGCCTCGATATCGAACTTACGTCGGGGATCTTTGACGCTGAAAAACTCGTGTCATTGTCGAGTTGCGTCGTGAAATCAGAGATCGGGATGTTGGTTTGCCAACTCGACGCGACCTGCCTTAATCGTGTCAGTCTTCGGCACCGGCATCTCCGGAATCTTCGTCTCCAATCAGTTGCGCGATCGCCCTGCTCAGCTCCTCGCTCAACTTGTTGTGTGCACCAATATGCAACCGCTCAATGTTGCCGGTGGGACCAATGACTACGGTTTGTGGAATGGCTTCGACCTGAAAGCGTTGACTGATCTCGCCTTCTGGATCGAAGGCCACGAGCAGATCCCACTCACGAGCGGTGAGGAAGTCGGAGACGGTCTGATCGGTTTCTTGTTGGTTCACGCCGATCAGGGTTACTTGATCTTTTGGGAATTGAGCGACGGCGTCCNTGATTTCCGGCATGGTTCGAATACAGGGTCCACACCAGGTTGCCCAGAAATCGAGCACGACCACCTTGCCAGCATGGTCGCTCAATTGAAACACCTTGCCATTGTTCAACTTGGCTTGAAAGTTTGCG
Organism: Planctomycetaceae bacterium; assembly: GCA_002723275.1. Taxonomy (GTDB): domain Bacteria; phylum Planctomycetota; class Planctomycetia; order Pirellulales; family Pirellulaceae. The sequence goes on along the minus strand of PBNZ01000021.1, from coordinate 471,406 downwards.
ACGCGAGTACCAACCAGCGGTGAGTCGACACCGAATCCCTGCGGCGCGTTCGGGTTGCCGCTGTTGGCAGCAAAAGCCGGCTCGGGTGCGCGCGTTAGAACCCAGTCCGAAAACGGAAGCGATTGCGCAGAGATTTGCTGAACGCCGATGCGAATTTCACTCACTTCGTTGATTGGGAGTCGACAATCACCCAGGTAGGGATGTTTACCAATGATCTCTGTCTCGTTCATCTGATCTGCAGAAAAGCTGAAGGTGATGTCGCCTAGCAAAACAGCCTGCATCGGATGCTGCAATGAAACGGGTGGTTCAACGCGATCAGCATTCACGTTTGCTGCCTTGTCGTCAGCAGGTGAATCGAGCCAGATCACGGTTGCAACTCGTTCCCGAGGAAAAGTCATCGCGTCAAAACGTGACCGAAAATGGATTTCATCCGGTGTGATGCTCACAAGCTGACCTCGCAATACATCTCCATTCTGGGCGACGAGCACATGCTTTGAGGGATTTGTTCGTCGACTTCGTGGAATTGTAAGCAGTTGGGCCTTGTCGTTTTCGTCAATCGAGACCGTGCCAAGTTCGCGGCGGAAATTGCCCGTTCGCAGATTCGAGATGGTTAGCAACTCTGTTGGTGCTTTGTTGGGTCGCTCGCGTTTGGTGGCAAAGACAAGGCCCTGTCCATCCTCTCGCTGGGAGCGAAGGACCTGGTCCAGTGCATTGTCACCGTTAATAAACATGCGAAAGCGATTGGATTGCAAGGACATTTCAATCGTCGCTGATCGATCGGTAAGCCGATGACGGTAGACGAATCCACGTTCCCGCTCCAAACCGCGGACGTGGATCTGATCGCCAATGAAATACAATCGGACGCTCGAGCTACCCAATTGATTTGCTTCGCGAGAACGGATGCCCACGCCAAGACTGACTGGTTCGTCGGCAGTCCAGGTCAGATCGAACGTCATCGTGTTTCCGACGAACGCGTTCTCGTGTCCGATCGTTCCCGACTCATTGAAGGTTACTCGGTCCCCCTGACGCTCGATCGCCCCTTCATTGTCATTGTTAAGGACCCAAGTTGGGTGGTCGAATTGTAAGAGCGCGTTTTCGCCGGAGGATCCGAAGTCGATGGCTTTGACTTCGGATCGAGACATTTTTCCGTGGCCAGCGAAGATGGATTTAAGTTCAACGACCTGATCGTCAATCGTCTCGATGCGACAGGGAATGACATCCCCGTTGCGGAGATAAATCATGTCACCGTCATATGCCTTTTTCGATCCGTCTTGATCGAGTTTGCGGATCACTCGAGCCGGATCACTCGAGACCAGGGGACTCGCGTTGGTGCTTCCTACGGGTTTCCAGCCAAGCAGGCCCTCGCTACCGACAGGCGCGAGTTGACCCTGCAAACGAGCGCCACGATATTCCAAGACATCGGCCGGTTTACTCTCGGTGACGACGCCGTCCTGTTTGATCTCGACAAAGAAGATGCCATCGAGATTCGTTGTCAGGGGTTGCGCGGCATAGGGCGTGACGAGTGTTAGTTGCCCGTCATGAATCGATTGTAATTGACCTCCGATGGTCGTTCCGTCAATGAAGCTGGCTCGCAGTGCTTGTGGAATGGATTTGTTGCCCTCACCGAGACCGAAATCCACTCCGGAAACTTCATCCAAGGGGACTCGTGTTTCTTCCGAGTCATCACGGATGACCATATCTCTATCCACGAGCTCCTGCACGTCGCCATAGACGAAGGTTCCGTCCAATCGGTGGACATGGCTACGACCCTCGGCCAGTGCTGACAAGGCGGTTCCATTCCAGCTGCGGACTCGCAAGCTTTCCAGCGTCANATCGGAGCCTTTGTTCTTCAGGTAAAGACAGGTGAGTTTACGACCGTCACCTTGGTCCGCCTTCAGTTTTGCGATCAGTTCACCCGACCGAGAATAGGCGGATAACTCCTTTTGCAGCTGATTCCAAAGTAGGCGAAGTTGGATTCGTTTCTGGTCACCTGGCAGTGTCAGGACAGGACCAAAATCGCCGGTACTCGCCAACGCTTGCATGACGAGTTCATCATCCCACGTTTCGAGTTTGACGGTATGTTTGGGAACTCGTCTAGCGTTTGGTTCTACGAAGGTCAGCAGGAAGCCAGGCTTTGCCGTCCAACTCAGGGTGATTTCGATTTCGGTCAGTGCAGGCAAAGCCAGATCGCGATATAGTTCCGCGCTCACGACCTGTGTCGTCAACCCTCCTTGCGGAAGTTGCTCCCAGTCATTCGCACTGCGAGCTCGGCTAATCGTCGACCATTCTTCCACTCCGGAGGGACCGTCGAAGATGAGTGCGGGATCATTCAAACGACGAAACGATCGCACCTCGTCACGGTTGAATACGATCTCGCCATGACGCTCTGTTTTAAACGTGATATTGGCATCATTGATGCTTACAAAATCNCCGTTCAGAACGTCGCCCGAACGTGTGAAGATCCGGAAAGGTTGATCGGTCTTGCCTTGCTTCTCCGTTACGGGAAAGGTGAGTGATTGAATGGTTTTCAGGTCAATGACGAACGGTTGTTCGAAGATAGGTGCCTTCCATTCGAGAAAACGATCGTCCGCTGACAATAGCTGTCCGGCGAGTTGATCCCCATTGGCCCACTGCAGTTGCGGTAACTTCTCTGGGCCAGTCCCTGCACACTCAAGACCATACAACGAAAAACAACAGACCAGCAGGTTCGTTATGAGTTTCATTGCGTGGAGTTTTAGCTTCATGGGGAGGGTTCCGAAGTTTTGTGTATCAACGTTCATAGATCGGCAGAAAACGAAATTCCAGGGCTAACGACAGCAAAGACATGGCCGTTCCATAGGCTGTTCCATAGCCGCTGTTGAAGCTGCCGTCACTTGCCTGCATGCCTCGAAGAATGATCGTGTTTTCGCGTTTCCAGCTGGTCCAAGCGTCGAAATCCGCCTGGAAGAGTGCCTGCGCCATGTAGTAGCGGAAATAAAACGGATGGCCCGTTTCCTGATGATCCAACCGTGTCACGATATGTTCCGTGGTGGCGGTGAATTGCGGCCAATCTTTTCGCTTGCCCACCGCCATGACGAGAGTGCCGATCGCTGAGCGATTCATTGATTCGCCGAATCCGCCGATGCCGCCGGTGTAGGCCACCATGCCCGTCTCGGAGGTGCTGCCACGGAAGTACAAAAGTGCCCGATCAATCGACGAGTCGGGGACTTCGATGCCGGCATTGCGGGCCGCTAACAGGCCCATCAGGACTGCTCCGGACACGGAGGTATCAGCATCCGTGGAAGTGGGAGAATAACGCCAGCCGTCTTGGCGATTGTTCTTCTGTGCCGTGATTGCGCAACGAACAGCAAGTTCGAGCGCCTCACCAATCGTTCGGTTATCACGCGAATTGTCGTCCCATAAAAGCGTTTCATCAACCGCTCCATAGGCTTCGGACAACGCCAACATGGCAAACCCATGATGGTACATGCTGTTCGGGATATAACCCGTTTTGGAGTTTTGGCTGTTGATGATATTTCGGATCGCTTTGCGTACATTCAATCCGTATTGGCCAAAGTTAGGATCTTCGCCCGAAGCCAAAAAGGCCATCAAGCACAGTCCGGTCACTCCCCCGCCCTTTTGACCGCCAGCCCATGAGCCATCGGCTTGTTGTGCGGCGTTGAGATACTTGAGCCCGCGATCGTAAATCATCTTTACCTCGGGCGAGGTACGATCCCCGTAGCGAATCGAAGGCGGTTGCGCAGATCCGACAGAGCCTAACTGCATCCAGATACAGGCTGTCATGCAAATCGATAGCCCAAGGAATCCGAAGCGGAGACCTTGCGAGTCCGAAGGCTGTCGTTTTGTGCGATTCACCAGGGTCATTCACTCTGACTCGCTTCTAAAGCGCCGAAGTAAGCGTCCAATCCAGCGCGGAATTCCGCCGGTAGCTCGGAGCCAGTCGTGCCCGTGGATTGCGTCACTTCCCGTTCAGGTTCGCCCGCGTTTTCTTCTGAACCCGATCCCAACAGGGCGAGCGCAGATTGGTCGGTTGTTCCGGTGCTTCCGCCGCCAGGAGCAGATCCTGCACTGCCGCCGCCTTTTGGTTTCATGCGCTTTGCCATCAGCAGTAATTCGATTGCCTCGGTTTCAGCCGCGATTGTTTCGGGTCCTGTTTCAGGTTGAGCGAGCAATCCAGTCGCCTCGTCCATCACCTCTGCGACTCGACTCATCAAAGCCAATTCCTGCTGGAACGATTCAGCCCCGTCCGGCAAGGCCAATAGATCGGTGATGATCTTTTTCACACGACCGGATAGCTCAGCTTGAGTCTCCGTCAAAGGATCGACTCGCTGACGATAGTCCTCGGCGCTCAACGCCTGTCTTGTTTGTTCCTCGGCTCGCGTTTCGTCTCGCAAGCTGATTTCGCGTTCTAGAATTTTCATCACTTCCAAAATAATCGATGGTGGCAAACTGCCGCCTTTCGAGCCCGGTCACGAGCTGCCGCTCTGTCAGCCAGGGCCGACGAGTTGTTCGGCCCATCGGTCAAGGGCGTCGGCCCAATATTCGGCTTGGGCGATCGACTGACCGTTCAAGTTGATCCGTACAGTATCGGCCAACATTGCGAGTTCGTTGACCACGTCGCTGTCTTGCATTTCGGAAACGACGGTTTTGTACTTACCCTGTTGGACACGATTGAAATAAGCTTCGAGGTCTTCTTGAATCAAAAGGACGTTTTCGCTTTGAGCGACTTCCCGCTCCATAATGTCCTGGGCTTCTTCGCGAATCGTATCTTCAACCTGTTGAGCATTCACGCCGAAGCTGTTGCCCAGGGATTTGTTGAGATCCGTAGCGACTTCAAGCTGACGTCGCGAAGCGGCCTTCAGCCGTTTTACAAAAGTGCTGCCTTCAAGGTTCCTCAGGATTTCCTGCAGTTGCTCGGCAACCTTGGCGAATTCTTCCAAGAGGTCTTCCTGGGCAGCGACTGCTTCTTCGACCTTCTGTTGAGCTGGCGGCGCTTGCGATTCCGACTCTTGGTCGGCTCCACCGCCTTGAATCACGGTGCCTGGTAATGAAAGTCTGCCCTGGCTGGACGCCTGACTCTCTTCCTCTTCATCTTGGGGCTTGTCCTCGTCTTCGTTGAGTTCATTGAAACCGGATTCGACGTCACTGATACTCGGAATCGGCGGCTTATTGTCGTCCGGCTTGTCGGATTGATCCGGCTTTCCGGCACCCGTACGACCATCTCGATTTTCGCCGACTTGAGGGCCGTTGGGTTTTTGGGGGGAAGCCTGAGAATCACTTGGGTCTGCCGGGGTTGATTGTTGTGCATCTCCTGGTGCTGTCGCGGCTTGCTTCAAAAGATCGGCGACCGACGGCATGCGTTGTCCGGCGATCGTCTGCAATGAGTTCAACATGTCGGCCCAGTTCTCAAGGGTCTCAACGTTGAACTGATCGTTCTTCATGGCCTCAGTGATCAATTGTTTTCCTGCTGAGTTCAAGGCTGCCAGGCGACTCGCGTTGTTTCGCTCAGCGGTCGCCTGAGCCTCGATGCGACGTCGGTTTTCGGGTTGATCAATTTCTTTCGGCGTTAGTTGACGTAATGTTTGGTTCATTTCATGAAGCTGCTGTTCTCGCTCGTAGACGTCTTGCGATTGGCTAAACCATTTTCGTAGCTGTTGAGTCAGCCAGATTGCATGTTCTTCTGGGCTCAGCACGTGAACGATATACGTTGGAGAATAGGAACGTCCTCGATCCGGAAGATAATCGGTCGCATAAAGACGCAGCTTGATCGACTGCGGTTCGATCCCTTCGCGTTCGATGGAAAAGGTGCCGGCGGCTTGCATGCTTTTTNCCTGCGGTTCACCGACCGACAATAACTTTTCGCCTTCACTTGGATTCGGATTACGGAGTGGATCTTCGATACCTGCCCATTCCAGGCCGACTTCTTTGACTCCAAAATCATCTGCTGCCTCGATGGAAAACGATAAAATCTCGCTGGCGAGCATCACCTTTTGACGCGGTAAGTCGCCACCGATCACGGTCGGAGCTTCATCCTCTTCGACAACCACGGAGAACTGAAAGGGTTGCTTGGCGGGCAGACGAAGGATGTCGAGCCATGTTAGTTGGTGTTCTAACGAAGATTCGACGGCATACGGTTCCGAGACGACCTTGTTGCCAACAATCGTCTGGGGTTCTCCGTCGAGTTCCGCGGTCTGTAGATCGCGAGTGGCGGTGCCCTTAAACACAACTTGACTGCCCCGTACGATTGAAACAGTACCGCCACGGACGTCTTGGATCATTTCTTCGTCGTACTCCAAGTACTCCGGCAGCCTGATCGTTGCCTTCAGCGCGGTGAGTTCCGGGCGTGTCTCTGGTCGGACTTGCACGCGTTTACGAGCGTCACCGACTGCAATTGTCACGGAATCGGCCTGCTTTTGAGGCGCCATCTGGAAATCGTAACGCCCCTCTTCCGTAAGGCTCGCGGTCACCGGTTCCTGGTCTCCGTAACGAGCCGACCCTGTGACCGGCGACCAGATCGTTTGTTCCGACAACGCAGCTTTCAACGAAAAAGGTTCCGCCAGCGGAACGTAAAGTTCATCCGGTAATTCTTCGAGCTGGGNAAACGTATATCGTTCGGTGTTTGACCACGGCATCAACCAGCGAGCCAGAGCATTGATTCCCGCGGAGGGGACAATGACCAAAGCAGACAANAACAGGATCAGAGGCAAGGCGACAGCCCAGGCCCAATGTCGATGGCGAGGATTGGGAACCGCTTCTGTAAAATCTCGGCTACGTGTCTCTTGGTCGACCTGTTGCATGGCAGCCCGACATAGGTCTGCCGATCTTTCCTGCTCCGTCTCACTCTTGGCCAGCTCGACGATCCCGAGCATCTGATCGCCCAGTCGTGGGTAGCGATGTCGTAACAATCGCGCGACCTGTTCGAGCTGACGAGTTTGCCAAACCCAACGATGCCATTTCATGGGAAACCAGACGGCGAGACCAAACACGCCTGTCAGCAGAATTACTAAACGAAGCGTTGTCGGTGTGTCCCAGACTCGATCCAGCGCAAAGACCACCAGGTAAGACAGCAACAACCCAAAGGCCGCCGCCAGTGCTCCCTCGGCTAATTTGATGATCCAAACGCGACGGCGGAAGTCTTCCAACTTCTCACGCATTCCACTTGGAATCTCAAGGTTGTGATTGGGGTTTTGCATCTGCATGATTTGGCCTTAATTCCTATGAATCAATTCCTGTCGATTCGGGTCGCGATCCAGCATGATTGCTGGTCCCTCATTCTCGTTGTCTCGATTTAGATCGCACCGACCATCTTACGCCCTGTCCAGAAAATTCCCAAAAGCAAAACAAGAAAACCAGCCCATAGAGGATGGCACCAGATACGGAGACGGCGGATAACCGGTTCAGGTTCCGGAATTGCCGCGATTTCCTGAAAAAGATCCTCGACTTTTTCCGACGGTACCATTCGCCCTCGCGTGACTTTCGCTATTTCTTCCAGGACGTCATAGCGAGCAGGTTGGCCAATCTGTTCACGTTCCATGCCTTGTACGACAAGTTGAGCATTCAATGTGGACTCGTTTTCGCGACAGTTCAACTGCAACTGATAGGTCCCAGGTTCTTGGGGCGTGAAGGAGCCGGTAAAGAGTCCCCATTCATCGCCGTTCGCGGTCATGCGAATGCTTTCCGTGTTGCCTTGGGGATCGACAACCTGCAAGACGACGGTTCCCGATTGAAGCGGCGCTCCGGTGGCACTCATGACATTCGCGTTGAAGGTCACTCCATCGTTTGTCTCGGGACGGTCGGGCGAATAGAAGAGTCGCATTCGTTCTCCTCTGGCAATGTTTCGNTGGTACGCCATCCAACGAGCGACCTGGCTCCAGAAACGATAGTGATACTTGTCCTCAACTCCTTCGCGCCAACGCCACGCACCATCCGTTCCCATGAACAGGACTTTTCCGGTGCCGTAACTGCGGGTAACGATGAGTGGGATGCGGCCATATCGGTTGGACTCGCTTTTATGCGACGCGAGTACTTCGGTTCCTGCCTTCGATCGCATCACCGGGGCATACCATTGAAAACCAGGGAGTGATTCCCAGATGCTGGCGTTGGCTTCTTCTGAGTCTTCGAGTTTTGTGAGCAAGCTACGGCGACCCGCTTCAGTTAACTCGAATTGAGCCGGGATTCGTGAGCCCCAGCCTTTCGGCTGTGAAGGGTCGAGTACAACCGGGTAGAACTCGGCGAGTTCGGTTTCGAGGAGCGACAAATGGCCGCCCCGCAGGCCAGGCATTAAAATCAATCCGCTGGCCTGACTTTGGACCAGTCCTTTGATCATGCGACATTGTTCCGGTGTCAATTCACTGTCGCTGACGCCGACGTCACCCAGGAAGACGACGTCGTATTCGGCGAGCTCTTCCAGGGTGGCGGGGAAGGCAGCCAGATAACCTTTACCTCCGCCGACTTTGCTCAAACCAGGATGAAACAGCAGACAAGACACATCGACGCCGGGATCGCGTTCTAAGGCGTTGCGGAAGTAGCGATACTCCCAGCGAGGCACGGATTCGATCAATAAGACTTTGAGCGTTTCCTCGCGAATGGCAATCGGCATTTGGCGAACGTTGTTGGTTGCAACCAATTCATTGGGATGTTCGGGGACGGTCAGCGTTAATTCGACGTCACCAACTTCCTCCGGTGTCCAAACCACGGCGTCTTCCAATCGATCCATGGCAGGGACTCGTACTTGCTTGGAGATTTCATCTCCGTTGGAGGTGCTGAGCGTGACGGTGACGTCGTAGTCGCGTGGTAACGTGCTGCGGATCACGAAGGGGATTCGCAGTCCCTTATTGGCGACGCCGAAAGTCGGCGCATCAAAGCGAGTTAATTCGATGTCCGGCAGTTGAGATTGGCTGCCACTGGGAACGACAAAAATGNGGATGTTTTTCAGTCGCAATTGACTTGCTGCCTGAACGGGGGCGGCACCAAAGTTCCAATCGCCGTCAGACACAAAAATGATGCCTCGCAGGTTGTCGTGATTTGCGACCGAGTTGACGAGAGCCGAATGGATGTCGGTGGCTTCTTCTGCGGGGTTCAATTCAGAAGAGAATGGCTCAATCACCACTTCCATTTCTTCATCCACTGTTTCCCAGAGAGCCGGGTCAACGAGCGGCTGAATCGATTCGCGCCGCGTGATGGGAGCAGCTGCGGATTGTTCGTTGTCGACGACGTCCTGGGTCTCCATGCTCTTGCTCACATCGTGCAGCACCAGGAGCGTTGGTTGTTCTTCCGGTTGATAGCTCTCCAGCCACTCAGGTTGATTCAGGGTGATTGCGACCAAGACAACAATCAGGAATCGGATTATTTCGAGTGCGCCGGTACCCTTGGAGAAGCCGCTTCGTTTCCAGGAGAAAAAGCAAAGTCCCGCGGTGATCGCGACCAGACCGATTCCAAGCCCAACACCTGCCGGTGTCCATTGGAATGACAGATTGGCCAAGGGAATGAGCATCTTGAATCTTCTGACCTGTGTGGGTCTAAACGGTAACCGACTCTGATTGAAATTCTTTCGCTTTGCGGCCTTGGACCAATTCACTCTGCGAAGGTTTCGCCTCGGGAACACACAAGAGTGCTTCCAAGATAAGCGCGAAGGCCATGGCAAGCAGGAATGCTCGCCAGATTTCACTGGCCAGAGCACTCCGGTCACTCAATTGTTCTTCCACCTGACGATACTCAATGTCGCCGAACAAATCGGCGATTTGGTCTTTGCCAAGTGTTGTCGGGACATCTTCTGTCGCTGGTCGATTTAACGCCAACAGACGGTCGTCCTTCTGGAAGACGCCCGTTTGGGTCCATTGTTGTGATGAGAGTACATCGGGATCGATCAAAAACAGCGACTGCCAACCTTCAAGGTTTCGAGACGATTCGCTGCCCGCGACATCCTGCCGTGCCGCGCCCTGGGTTGCGGCCCCGGTCGTCAGGGCTCGCTGGAGCATGACATAGAAGGTGACACCGTCCTGGGCGAGCGTTGAATGACTAGAACGCGGTAACGTTGTGCAAAAGTAGACCGGCCCGTCGACTTGGGTTGCTTGAGCGAGCAAGCGACTGCCACCATCAAGTTGTGCCAGGCTGTTGGCTTCCCCCTCTAATTCCAGATATCGATATACATTGAGTTCGCCCACTGGGAGAGGTTCCCCGCTGAGGGTTTGCTGCAATAAGCCGCTATCGCCGCGCCAGGATGCGATGGGAATCGGTTGATCGGCATCATTCGACTTCCAATTGCCCCAACTTAATCCGAACGCGCTGTTGTCCGTCGGCTGTGACGGTGGAAAGAAGATCACCGGTCGTCCTGATTTGGCGAATGCTTTGAGTTGGGATACGACACTGGCATCCGGAATCGGTGCCTGCCAAATGATCATCGAGGATTGGCTCCAATCAATTTCGCCAACTCGATCAGGAGTGACGATCTCGGCCTCATAGCGAGCATCGGGATTGGCTGGAGCTGTTAATGCCACACGAATCGTTTCTGCAATGTCATTGTCTTCGGCGACGATCATCGATCGGTGAGTTGGTAAGGTTGAGAACACAAAGCACGAGACGTTGTCTCGAGGATTCGCATCTGCCGGTAACTCGACACGTCCCCAGCCGGAGTTTCCGGCGTCGTTAAGTTCGATCGTGTGCCCTTGCAACAGGTATTCATTTTCGGTCATCTCGATGGTCAAGACCGAGCGGGCATCGTTGATTACAAATTCAAGCGGGATTTGCTGTAGCGACTGGTCTTGCCCCGTACGCGTCACCTTGATGTCCAACGATAAGGTCGCAGCGTTTTCCAAGGACCTTAGGCGTGCATCCGTGACGGTAATGGCCAGGTTGTCATCGGCTTGTTCCGGATAGGAGAGCAGATAAAAGCGGGTACCATCCAATTGTTGAAACTCGTTCCGCAGCGATGCCCAGCGGCCGTCGTCGCGTTTCCAGTCTGCGGCTCGCATGTCCGAACAAATCCAGATATCGGTGCGTCCGCTATTGTTGGCGACGATGTAGTCCAGGGCGGTCTGTAGCATTGCTGGAAGATCGCAGGCCGTTGAGGTAGGACGTGTCTGAGGCAGTTCGCTTAACTGGTTCGTTTCATCGATCACCATCGCCACATTTTCAGTGTTCTCGATCAGCACTAGTTGACCGGCGCCGCCGAGTGTCTGGAAAAAGTCACTGAGTTTTTCGACGGCGACGGAGCGTTTGGAGCGGGCCGTTTGTAATTCTTGTTGTTCGGTACTCGCAGAACGATCCAGCAAAATGATCGTCGTGTCGGCACCTCCTCCTGCAGCCATTCCGAGCCAGCCGCTGGCGAGCGGGCGACTGACTGCAAAAATCAAGCCTGCGATTGCCAGCATTCGCATCAACATGATCAGCCAGTAACGTAGCCGCGCCATGCCCCGCGTCATTCGCTTGGCATCGAGCAAAAACATCATGGCCGCCCACTGCACCGTGCGATGTCGCTGTCGATTGATCAAGTGAATGATGATCGGCAGAGCAATCAGCGGCAACGCGGCTAACAATAATGGCTGCAGGAAGGTCACAGACTTAGTGGCTCACATGTGGTTTTGACGAATGGATGCATCAGCGCTATTGAAGTGACGCGTGGTCCAACGGCTTGATGGCATAGTTGTATCTCTTGTTAGGAGTTTCACACTTGGGATGAAACGCTTTACTTGGCTCCTTTCGGCAGACGGGAAAGCAGGAATCTCGCCAAAACGTCGTCGTACGGTTGGTCGATCGAGACGCGATGGTAATCGACAACCGCGTCGCGCATGACAAGACGAATCTCCTCCAGGTATTGGGTGATCGCTTTTCGATATTGGCTGGCGATGAGGTTGGGATCGGCAAGAATTGGCGCACCACCTTCAAGATCGACAAAACGAGTTGGTCGATCGAATTCGAAGTCCAGTTCAGCTTGTTCTAGAAGATGGAAAACTGCGACGTCGTGCTTCCGAAAACGCAAGTGTTGAAAACAGCTTTTGAGTTCTTCTGGTGCTACAAAAAGATCGGACAGAATCAAAATCAAGGCTCGCTGGGGAACGCGTTCAGCGGCCTCGTGTAGAGCGGAGACCAGTCCGGTTTCACCGCCGGCTTTCGCTCGACTCAATTCATCCAAGACATGTCGTAGGTGAGCTGCGCTGCGCTTGGGAGGGATTTCTGTGACGAATTCGGTACCCGCACAATAGAGACCGACGGCATCGCCTTGTTGCGACGCGAGATAGCCCAGGGTACCGCCGATCCGCCTTGCATAATCCAATTTGGTGTTTGAGCCGTCACTGTAATTCATCGATCCACTGGTATCGACGACGACGCACAATCGCAAATTCGTATCCGCTTCAAACTCCTTGATGTAAAAGCGATCACTGCGAGCGAAGGCACGCCAGTCCAGTCGACGCGTGTCGTCGCCAGGTACGTATTTTCGGTAGGCAGCGAATTCGATACTCNATCCGCGAATCGGACTGCGATGGCGACCCGCGACGTTCCCCAACATCGGGAATCGCGCGTGGAGTGGTAACGCACTCAAACGACCCAGGACACGCGGGTCAAGAAAGTCGCGTTGAAGCTGCACAGCCATGAATCAAACAATCCGAAAAGAGGTCGATGGGAAAACAGAAAACCGGTCAGACCTTAGGCGTCTTCTTGAAGTTCTGCTACAAGTCGGCGGACAACATCGCGACTCGAGATTCCCTCGGATTCGGCAGCGAATGTCGTGATCACTCGATGCATCAATACCGGTTCGGCAACTTCGATGACATCCTCCAAACGCACCATGTAACTGCCATTCAAAGCGGCACGTGCTTTCGCGCCCAGGATCAAGTACTGCACGGCTCGAGGACCTGCACCCCAACCGACCAGCGGCTTTAGCCACTCAGGGGCTTCAGCCGTTTTGGGTCGCGTGTGACGGGCCAGGTCGACGGCAAACTCATAAATGTGTTCGGGCACGGGTACGCGACGAACAAGCTCCTGGAATTCGAGTACCTTGTCACGTTTGATGATCGTTTGAAGGTCGGGAAGATCGACGCCCGTCGTCGTTCTTGCAATTTCGATTTCCTCGAGTCGTTCTGGATAGTCGACCTCGATCAGGAACATAAAGCGATCAAGCTGCGCTTCGGGCAGGGGATAGGTACCTTCTTGCTCGATCGGATTTTGTGTGGCCAGGACGAAGAAGGGAGGCTCCAGCTCATAGGTGCGTCCAACCACCGTGACTTTCTGTTCCTGCATNGCCTCGAGCATTGCAGCTTGAGTTTTTGAGGGAGCACGATTGATTTCATCTGCCAGGATGATGTTTGCGAAAAGTGGACCGCGAACAAACTCAAACTCACGCTTCCCGCCTTGGGTTTCTTGAAGAATATCGGTTCCCGTGATGTCCATGGGCATCAAGTCAGGCGTGAACTGAATGCGACTGAAGTGCAACTCCAGCGTGTCCGCCAGGCGACTCACAAGCAGTGTCTTTGCCAGGCCAGGCACACCCATCAAAAGTGCATGCCCGCGGGAAAAAAGACAGATGGCCAATTGCTCAATTACCTTTTTTTGGCCAACGATAATGCGTCCAAGTTCATCTTGGAGTTGCTGATGGATGTCTCGTAATTCGTCGATTGCTGCGACGTGGTCGGGGGCTAATGATGAATTCGTTGTGCTTTCACTTGTGGACATAGCCGCATTTGCTCCCGCGAGAGTACCTCTTTGGTGATTCCGTGATCGAATCAATGCTGGTCTCAATGTTGATCGATGCCAGAAAAAAATCGACACATGGTCTCGGACGATAATGATGTCGTATCGATTTCATATGATCGATGTTCAATCTTAGGGCCAGGTAATGACACGCATTCATTCCATTTTGTGACAATCGCCAGACCTCCCTTATTATGACCAATTTGAGCTTTCTTCGGTATCGTCCTTTGCTCGCTTCAAGCAAACATTTCNTACATGGGGATTGACCAAGGATTTCAAGAGAACATTTCATCGTGCGCAACTGACTTGCATCGGTCAGTTCGAAAACCACTCGAAATTCTTGGGAGAAACCTCGCATAGCCAACCGGTAGACTGAGCGGACTTGTTAGGGTCAGTGGCCAGCTTTCGAACAGGTATCCATGAAACTGAACAAAAAAATGAGCACTTTCGGTTTCCAATGCTCGCTTCCCAATGGCTGGTAGGGTTCGATGAGGATCATTTTTTTTGGGGGGAAATTTACATCGAGACTCTTGTGCATCGGATCTTCTGGGGCATTTGAGATTGCTGCTGTACTTGGTTCGCGTTGATGGTTTACGTTACGATTTATGGTATGGACGAAGTTTCGATCACGTCGTCATGTCAATGGATTAAGTGGGCGATCCTGTGAGCCAAGATCGTGAAATGTTGGCTGAGTTGATCAGCGGTTTGAAGCAGCAACGATCCGCGCTTGCTTTGAAAATTCGGTTGGGCATTGCGGAAGCGAAAGATCAATGGAATCGCATCCAGACCAAGCTCGATAAGCTTTTCACGAATTTGTAAACCGCTTTAGGGGTTGCACGATTCCGCTGTGATTGAGTTGCTTGAATATTCCTGGAGCGTTGTTTATCTGGCGTCTGCCGTCGTGATCGCTACTGTCGCGACCGTACATGCCATATTGAATAAACGCGAAACTCGAACCGTGATTGCATGGACCGCGGTTATTTGGCTCGGGTTTCCTGTCGTCACATCTTTGTTGTATTTTGCGTTTGGAGTCAATCGACTCCGTCGTCGAGGTGGTGAATTACAGCGACGTCTGGACAAGGCCTTTGCCGTTCCAGATGTTGAGATTCCCGCGGAGATTCGCCAACAGCTTGAGCAAGCAAGAGTTCGGTATCCTCGCTTCGCCCAGATGGTTGATCTGGTGAGAAATCTTACCGACCAACCTTTGCTTCCAGGGAATCGTGTCGAACCGCTGCTCAACGGCGATCAGGCTTATCCCGCAATGCTGAATGCCATTCATGGAGCACGCCATTCGATTTCGCTCGTGACCTACATTTTCGATCATGATAGGGCTGGCCAAGTCTTCATAGATGCCTTGTCGTCAGCCCGGGAGAGAGGTGTGGAAGTTCGCGTGTTGATTGATGACGTGGGCGCCCGCTACTCGCCTACCTCCGTGGTTGGTGAGCTTTGTCNTCGTGGTGTGGACTGTNGCACTTTTCTACCAACCCGACTGCCGAGATCGGTGCAGTATGCGAATCTGCGGAATCATCGAAAGCTGCTTACCGTCGATGGACAGGTGGCGTTTACGGGCAGCTTGAATATTCGCGAAGGCTGCATGTTGGATCAACAACCCGAATACCCGGTGCAAGATATCCACTTTCGCCTGGCTGGGCCTGTTGTGACCCAGATGCAGCGCGCCTTTATCGCGGACTGGGCATTTGCCTCCGGCGAAGTTTTGCAGGGAGAGCCATGGTTGCCTCAAGTTGGATTTCTTGGTGATAGTTGGGCCCGCGGCATTCCAGATGGTCCAGACGAAGATTTTGAGAAGCTGTTGCTGACATTATTAGGAGCGATCGGCGTTGCCCAACAAAGACTCGTGATTATGACCCCTTATTTCCTGCCCGATTCGAGCATTGTCAGTGCGCTGAGTGTAGCTGCGCTACGTGGGGTCCAAGTCGATATCATTTTACCGGAGGTTAATAACTTGCGGCTGGTGCAGTGGGCCAGCACCGCCATGCTTTGGCAAGTCTTGATTCGAGGCTGTCGCGTCTATCTTACGCCTCCACCCTTTGATCACTCAAAGCTGATGTTGGTCGATAATGCCTACGCTATGTTTGGCTCGACGAATTGGGATCCCCGTAGCTTGCGATTGAATTTTGAGTACAACGTCGAGTGTTACAGTTCGTCCCTTTGCGAACAATTGTCGCAAGTGGTNGAGAATCGTATTGCCAAAGCGAAGCTCTTGACGCTTAACGATGTCGATTCACGCAGCCTCGCAATCAAGCTGCGTGACGGATTTGCGAGATTGTTGACGCCCTATCTGTAATGCTGATGTGTTGCAGCCGAGACTCTTGTCGCGGTCGACGACGAACTACGATTTTTCGTCCGTGTCGCAGAAGTGCACCCACCAGGGTGTTTTCCCCACAGGTACTCGTTTGATCGCGTCCAGCGAACCATCCTTCTGGACCCGATAGATCACCAGGGTATCGGAGTCCTGTCCGGCGGCGACAAGAAAATGACCATGAGGATCCACGCTGAACGATCGGGGANTTTTTTCAGTTGGGTAAATGCCAATGCGCTTCATCGATCCATCCCGTGGGTCCAACGCAAAAGCAGCGATGCTGTGGTGTCCTCGATTGGCCGAATAGAGAACTTTCCCATTCGGTGCGATCTCCATTCGAGCGCAACTGTTGGGTTCCGAGAAACTCGAGGGCAATGTTGAAAGCGTCTCTAATTCCTTGATTTGACCGGTTTCTGGGTCGAACGAAAATTGCGTCACACTACTGCCTTGTTCGTTGTTGCAGTACGCGAATTTACCGGAGGAGTGAAAATCAAAATGACGGGGGCCTGTGTTAGGCTTTGTCTCGACCTTCGTGACCTGAGTCGGTGCCAGACTGCCTTTACGATCATCGAGCTCAAACTGGAAGATTGCGTTGGGTTTTGTGTGGGGCACGAATACCCAGCGATTCTGCTCGTCAATTCCAACTGCATGCGCTTTTTCGTCGGTCGTATACCAACGACCGGTCGAATCGATCGAACCATCCGGATGAAGCCGGTGAATCGCAGCTTTGCCTGCGACGTAATATGCGGAAAGTAACCAACGGCCCGTGTGGTCCGTGGCAACGTGAGCCGGATCTGCCGCTGCATCCACCGTGTTGATCCAGGTGAGACTGCCAGTTTGCGGATCAATGTTGAAGCTCGCCAGTTGGCCCTCAGATCGTATCGAAGCATACAGTCGCGTTTGATCAGGACTGGTCGTCAACCCACCCGGCTCTCCGTCAATCTTGATCTCGCTCACCCGCTCAAGGTCACCCGTTTGTCGATCGAGTTTGAACGTCGCGATCGTTTGATCATCCCTCTCGGAGACGAAGAGAAAGGTCGCTGCCTGGACTCGCGTTGCCACGAGGAAAAACATCAAGGAAGTTATCAGCAAAGTTCGCATCATCGGCCTCGGTTATTCATCAGATTGTTGATTTTCACCATCGAAACTCTTGTCGACCACGGCTGCACCGACG
Organism: Planctomycetaceae bacterium; assembly: GCA_002723275.1. Classification (GTDB taxonomy): domain Bacteria; phylum Planctomycetota; class Planctomycetia; order Pirellulales; family Pirellulaceae. The sequence continues at coordinate 454,226 of PBNZ01000021.1, read as the reverse complement.
GAATCGCCAAATGCATTAACGGCCGTACGAAAACGATCCAGCAACCAATCGACAGGGAGGATCAAACCAATTAATTCAAGGGGCAGTTGTACCGCGTTGAGTACGATCAGCATGGTGACAAGACCCGCTTCAGGAATGCCCGCCGCGCCAATTGCAGCCAGGGTGGCAGTAATGGCAATGGTAGCCTGTTGAGCGAAGGTCAATTGGAAGTCTGGGTTGACGACAGAAAATGCTTGCGCAATGAAAATTGCGGCTGCAGCCTCGTACAAAGCCGTTCCGTCCATGTTGATCGTCGCGCCTAATGGTAACACGAATTCGGTCGATCGTTTTGAAACTCCGGCTCGCGTTTCCGCGCATTCCATGGTTACCGGAAGAGTTGCGGTTGAGCTTGCTGTTGAAAAGGCCGTCAAAATTGCTTGCGACATTTGTGCAATAAATCGATAGGGATTCCGACGGGTAATCACAAAGTAGATTGCCGGCAACGTAATCAGGCCGTGGATCGCTAAGCCGCTTAGAACCGTGACCATGTAATAAAATTGGACCTGAACAAGCGCGATGAATTGCCCTTCAAGCTGTGCTCTACCGAATCGAGATGCGACGAGGCAGAAGATTCCCAGAGGCGCCAGTTTCATCAGCAACAAAATGAAACTCATCAATGCATCATTGATGNCAATCACGAGGTTAGCGATCACCTCAGAACGTTTGCCCATGGTGGTGAGCATACCGGCGAAGACTNTGCTAAATAGAATCAATGGCAGCAGATTGATTTCTACCATCGATTCCAGCAGATTATTGGTGAACAACATCAAAACCAGGTTAGTAAAGATGTCACCAAGTTGCGGTGGGCCATGGATACGACGTTAACTTTCCCAGCTCAACAGAATGAATCCTTTGCAGGGTGATGTGGCGAAATTTGCTGGTGATTCACGACACCAAAGTCACTAAAATAGGTGCAAACTTAAAGGCATGAATGTCGCTCGATCCTTCGACAATCATGTGTTCAAGCCGTTGCCTCCGGCCATTGAGTCTGACCGACGCTCAACACCNAATCTGAAGCGAGATCTCATCATGAGAGACGCATTCTGACTGGAGAGGGCGAACTCGGAACGGTAGTTTTCACTTCCTGATACAACACCACCTACCACTCGACGCTTATTATGCCTCTCCGAAGATTCCAGATTGCCGACGATGGGAAGCTGATCACCAAGGAGGACGATCTGAATGCGGTTAGTCTTGCCTCGGGCGATTTCGATTGGCTTGATTTCGAAAGTGAGATTCCTGAGAGCACCGCTGAGATTCTTCTGGATGTTGGAGTTGAACCTGGCATTATTGAAGAATGTTTGCGTCCTCATCGCTACTCTCGTTTCCTGCATGTTGGCGAGTCAATCTATTTTGAGTTTCCCATTTTGTCGGAAACCGATGAGTGGCTTCACGATTACGTATCGTTCATTTGGATGCCAAAATGTCTGGTGACGGTTCGGCATCGTGAAGTTTCTGTGCTCGACGATCCGATTCATTTGCATTCGCGATTGGGTTCGCCCTGCAAGGCTTCACTGTTGCACCAATTGCNGGAATCGATGGTGAAAGAGAACATTGCCATCGCCTTGATGATACGTGAGAAGATCGATGATCTTTCATCTCGAGTCGATGAGGCAGATGCGGAGATCGACGTCAGTATGATCCTGGAGTTGAAAAAGCGACTGTATCGTTACATGTCGGTTTTCGAGGATCAAATGAATTGTCTTTCGTTTCTAAGACAGGTCGACTTGCCGGCCCTCGAAATGGACTACGTGCGCAAACATTTCCAGGATATCCTTAAAGGGATGGAGCACATTTTGAAGTTGATGAGTCGGCTGGAGAGACGTCTGGAGTACATTCAACAACACTGCATGTTGTTGTTCCAGGATAAGACGAACAGTCGCATGAAGATTCTGACGGTTATCTCTGCTATCTTTTTGCCGCTTTCGCTGATCGCCGGTATCTACGGCATGAACTTTATTGATATGCCAGAGCTCAAGAATCCCGCCGCCTATCCNGTAACGTTACTTTTGATGGTCGGTATTGCGTTCGGGATGTTGGCATTCTTTTATCGCCGCGGGTGGTTCAAGTAGTTGCGCCGGTCAATAATGCGCCTGTGACAATTCTCTTCATCGGAACAAGCGACCATGGATAAGTCACTCGTGCATTCAGAAACATACGAATTCAGCAAGATGGTGCGAAAGGTGACTGGGTGCAACGGAGAGAAACGGCTGATCGAAAAAGCAGATCACCGTTAGAACCGGATGCGATTAGAAATCTTGTAATCAGCCCGTCTTCGTAACCGCCCGCATCTTGCACGCGGTCGGCCAGCCTTCATGCGAGGCTTGTTCCACGAAGTCCAGGGAGCTGATTTGGCGTTGGGCATGTTGGTCATGTTGATGCTGATGGGATCTTGGTGATGCCTGTCGTTGAAAGCTGTCTCAGGACATCGGATTTCGAATCAAGGATCACATGAAGTCCACGCTAATCGAGAAGTCGTTGATGCCAACCCGCTTTGACTACAAAAGCGACCGTTTCAAGCGGCTTCCAGAGCTAGGCGAAACGGTTATGCCGGACCTGACGATACGCCTGTGAAAGGGCGGGTATGCCGCTTCAGGCCCCGAGGAAAGTAGCAGGTAGATGCGTTAATACGGTTTGTCATCCGACATGTAGAACGGAACGATTCTGACGCCCCCGCGTTTCGCGACTACCGTCCGACTACCGAGCAGTGCTGAATTTTGAGGGTGAGCTCTGGAGCTAGGTCGGAGGCAACGCACAAAGCCAAATGGCATAGAAGTGGATGGCACTGCCGGCCATCACGAATAGATGCCATCCCACGTGAAAGTAACGACCTCGATGGTCGTTCATTAAAAAGATCGACCCCACGCTATAGGCGATGCCGCCGCCTAAGATCAAACCGAGAATATTGATGTGGTCGAAGAGACAGGGCGCGACCAGGACGGGAAGCCAACCCAGGGCGAGATAGATCCAAAGTGATATCTTGTCGATCCGATGACGCATGGCCACTTTCGAAATGAATCCGCCTAGTGCGATCAACCACATGCAAACCGTCACGATTTGCCACCAACCGGTGACGTGTGCTACTGCGAGAGGAGTATAGGTACCGACGATCAACAGATAGATCAACCCTTGGTCCCACGTACGAAAGACGCCTCGCCAGCCAGGCGTGGTGACCCAGTGAGACAATGTCGATGCCGCGTAGACGCTAATCAGTGCTGCGACGTAGATCGTGCAAGCAATGATTTCTGGACCGCTTCCGCGAGCGATGACGGCCTGCATCAAATAAAAACCACCGATGATGCTTGCGATGCAACCTATCGAATGACTGAGGCCATTGGCCCATTCCTCGTCGTGGACCTTGGTATTAATGTTATCCGTGATGGTCGAGGCCGCTGCAGCTGCATCGAAAGTTGTATCTTTCAATCTCGCATCAGGCCTCTGAACACTTGACATTCATCTTCTCCGAAAGCGATGAGGGGACAGCACGGAAAACCTTAATCTTTAAGATCGGATTGCCGCCACCACTTTGTCGAGGTTTTTGGAAAGACTGCTGTGGCTGAGCCAGGGAATTGCAGTTCTAACGCGTTTCGCCCCGTTTTTTCCGACAATCGAGTTCCGCTGGATATGCTGTTAGAATCATGATAGCAGCAAGTTTCTTTGGAAGAAGGCCCAATTCGAGATCTCATCGTGCATCAGCTTTTTATCTATCAGCGTGACCGTCTTAACGTCATCCCGTGGGTTTGTGTGATTGTTTTCGGACTCTCTGTCTCTTTTCAGAGCGAAGGTTGGGCAGACGATTCGATTNCGGTGGAACGCGTCGAAGAAGTCGATGGACAGCCGCTCGGTGCAAATCTATTGCGAGTTGTTGAGAGCTTGAGGTACCTGGGAGCTCCCTTGCCAGAGGCGACGGAAGCATTGCTCAAGGAGGCGGCTCGGAATAGAGATGCCAATCGGTTGCAAGAAATCATTGATCGTCACGTTCTCTTCGTTGTCTCATTGAATCCAGAGGTTCGTGTCAAAGTCAATCGAGGTCCTGCAGTGGCTCGTATTTCGCAGGTTGGCTTTACCCCGCTGCTTGTGAAGGTCATTAATCAAAGCAGTGTGACTCGACAGCTACGGATCCGCAGTCCGCAGGCAGGTCCTGTTTATGCGGGGGCCAATCTCTTCATCCTTGAGCGACAGGCCCAGACAGAATTGAATGATAACGAAAACACGGAAGGAGCCACCGATCGATTCCTGGAAGTAGACATGTTCCAGTCTCCGCCGATGACGCGCCAATTGAGCGGACTCAATGTGGAATATGCGATCGCGTTGATCTATTCCAGTGAAGCGGGTAAGCGAGAGGGCACAATTGCCTTTGATGTCGGCGAAGGCAGCCAGGACATCGGGTTTCGTGGCCAAGTACCGATCTTGTTTGANATCCGCCCCGGGATTCCGGTCAAGCTTTCGATTCAAGACCACAACGGTCAGCCGACGATGGCACGATTGACAATTCGTGATCACCTGGGACATGTGTTTCCGCCCCAGGCGAAACGACTAGCACCCGATTTCTTTTTTCAGCATCAGATCTACCGCGCGGATGGTGAAACCATCTTTTTGGCTCCCGGCCAGTATCAGATCGAATACAGTCGCGGGCCTGAGTATCTTGTGAAGATAAAAAAACTTCAGGTTGCTCAAGAACCAACGCAGGTGACGATGAAACTCGCACGTTGGATCAATCCGATGGATCACGGATTCTATTGTGGAGATCATCACATTCATGGTGCTGGATGCTCCCACTACACCCAGCCGACGGAAGGTGTGACGCCGGCGGATATGTTTCGACAGGTTAAGGGTGAAGGATTGAACGTGGGTTGTGTGTTGACCTGGGGCCCCTGTTTCGATTTTCAACGTCGTTTCTTTTCACCTAAAGCCGATGCGATGAGTGAACCGTTGACGCTGTTGAAGTACGATCTCGAAATTAGTGGCTTCGGTTCCGCTGCTTTGGGTCATGTATGTCTCTTGAACCTGCGGAATCAAACCTTTCCGGGTTCGGCCGGAAGTAAAGAGAAGGGTTGGCCGACATGGACCGTCCCCGTGATGCGCTGGGCGAAGGAGCAAGGTGGCGTTACAGGTTTTCCTCACTCGGCCATGATCGTGAATCCCTCGGCTGCGGCCGAACGTATGGTGAAGCGACTCGACCAAAACAAGAACGGTCTCCTCGATGGTCGCGAAGTCGCAGACGCGTTGCTACCGGAAGCATTTCATGAAATTGATGCGGACAGGGACCAGCAAATTTCGTTGCGTGAATTGCAACAGAGTTACGATCGAGCCGCTGATGAACTGCCTAATCTGGCAGTGCCAGAGATGAACGGCGCCGGTTCGCTTGAGATTTGNGTGGCGACTGCTGAAGGTGTATGTGATTTTATCAGTTGCATGGATACCCAACGTATCTCGGAATGGAATACCTGGTACCACCTGATGAATTGTGGTTTCCCCCTCAAGATAAGCGGCGAGACCGACTTCCCTTGTATGAGTAGTCGTCGCGTGGGACGAGGTCGTGTCTATGTTCAGTTGGGTGATATTGAGCGCCTGGATTTTCAAGAATGGTGTCGAGGCCTTGCTGACGGAAAGTCTTATGTTTCGGATGGACTCGCTCACGCGATTGGATTTACTGTTAATGGAGTCCAGCCTGGTCCCGAAGTCGTAAACCTGAAAAAACCCGGCCAGGTACGTATTCAGGCAAAGGTGAGTTTTTCAGAGACGGTGCCGATTGCCGTTGCCTATGGCACACGCACTCCCGAAGGTGGACGTCGTGTGATCGGTGATGTGATCAACCTGCACGCTCCACGTACGGATGAGGTACTGACCGGGGGTGACCGTGAAGTGGAGTTGGTGGTGAACGGTCGCGTTGTTGCTCATGCGACCGTACCTGCCGACGGAAAGCTTCATGATCTGACCTTTGACGTTCCTGTGCAACAGAGTAGCTGGGTTGCGCTGAGGCATTTCCCGCAAATGCACACCAACCCGGTTGATGTCATTGTCGACAATCAGCCAATACGAGCCTCCAGTCAAAGCGCTGATTGGTGTGCCGAAACGATTCGGCAACTCTGGGATGCGCGCCACACCTTCATCGCCGAAGAGGAACGTCCGGCCGCTCGAGAAGCTTACGATCGAGCTCGAGAAAAATTCAGGCGGATTGCCAGCGAAGCAAAACAGCTTGGCAATTGATCCGTGGCTGAACAAGAGCTTCGAACCACGAATTCGGGTTCGGTGTGAATTGATGACCTGCGGTCAATTCTTCATTTCGCCGGAAGGCTTTCTTGCCTCAATGTAAAGANATAGCTCCTCGAGCGTTGCCAGATCCAAGAGTTCATCATCAGTGCGGATTTGAAAAGTAGACTCCAGGTCGTAGATCATTTCTGCCATTGCCAGCGAGTCGATGCCGAGTCGGTCAATGCGATCCGTCAGGGCGGGCTTCGTTCCTGTCCTGCGGGCAATTAGTTCGACGATTTGAGCTTGTAATGGATTCATTTCAGNATGTTCGGGCGGAAAAACGGAGCCCGATTTGGTGGTGTCCAACAGCTCGAACTTCGGTGGTAAGCATTCAAGCGTTGGAACATCTTGGAGTTCGCTTTGTGGGCATCATCGACCGCAATTTACTATCGGCATGAAGAAAACAAATATCCCCCTTGAGGAGGGTCGCCAGGATCGATCCTTCACAACGCGCAAAATGTTGTAAGACAATGACTTGAGTCTGCCGATCAAGTCGCGATGAAAATTCTCTGTCCCGTCCTGCTGCTAGCTTTCGCTAAGTCATGACAAGGCAAGCGTGTGGCCAGCTGAGGATTCACCCCGTCCTCGGCGTCTCCACCGACGCTCAAACCATTCATGACCTCAGGACTGGAGAGGTAACCGTGCCCGCTGACGTGAAGATTTGGACCCTCGCCTGCGGATGGGTTGCGAGTATTGAGAAGATTGTCCACCGAGGTTTTCTTTTGCTGCTGATCGCGAGTTATCTTTTGGCGATCAGCATTCCAAGTCTTGGCCAAAGCTTGCGGCATCCTGTGCAGGTCGGCCACGACGAACTGCAGGCAACGGTGTCGCTTTCCCGTGTATTGTTGGCGGTTCTTCTATTTTTGGCCGGGCTAAGTATCGACCTTAGAATGCTGTGGAATGCATTACGACGTCCAATTCCCTTGGTCGCATCCCTGCTCGCCAAGCTGTTGGTTCCCACCTGTTTCGTGCTTCTGTTGGCGTTTGTTCTAACCTCGTTAGGAGNGAATCTGGGAATCTCCGAGATGTTGCTCGGATTGGCACTCGTGGCGGCCATGCCCACTGCGGGTAGCTCACCTGCTTGGGCGCAGAAGTCCGGCGGTGATGTGGCCTTGTCGTTGGGGATCGTTGTGGGGTCGACGTTGTTGTGTCCCTGGTTTGGTGGACTGTGGTGGGGTGAGCTTGGCAAGCTACTTTCGTCGTTCGACGCGCAGCGTGCCTCGGAACTTGATCATCTTGCCATTTCGGTTTTCGGAACCTTTTTTCTCAGTTGGTTCTTGGTTCCCTCCTTGCTGGGCATTGCAGCGCGTTATGCACTGGGGTCGAGTCGACGTCAGGTGCTACAACCCCACGTAAGGTTCTTGGGCAATGTGATTCTGCTGTTGTTGATTTATGCTTTTGCCTCGACATCCCTTTCGAAGGTCGTTGATGCAAATCAATTCACTCAACTCGCGACCGCTTTTGGCCTCGCAGCTCTTTTGTGCCTGGTTAACTTCTTGGCTGGCTGGCTGACGGGAAAGCTTTCGCGATCTGACCGACGAACGAAGCTATCGATGCTGTATGCCATTGGGATGCATAACAATGGCATCGCTCTTTTGATCGCGGATAGCATCTTGCCCGCTGATTCGATTGTGTTTCTACCGGTCATTGCTTACGCGATGTGCCAACACGTTGTTGCTGGTATCACGGATTCGATTGTGATTTGGTGCCGGCAAGAAGAGCCGACCAAAGACTGCACCATGGAGCAAGCATCAACCGTTATCCAAATGACGATGCCAGCCTCTATGAATGACCGTGTCAAGGTTGTTCCTGAATGATGACAGACCAACCAATGTCATTCAGATTATCGCCTCGGCTGCGGAGTTTGACGGTTTCGAAGGCGGCGAGAGATGCGGACAGTTCTGGAGCCTTCGCGTGAACGTCCTGGTAATTCGGTAGAAATCGATTTTTGCCGTCGGTCGCTGACAAGATTCCGAGCACGCTTTGATCCAGCCATGCCGGCTCGTAAATCTCCTTGCCTTGGCGAAACCGATCGTGCTGCATGATCAGTCCCTTCTNGATACTCGCCTCGTCAAAGTAGTCCGGATTGGTGTGCACAATGGTGAGCGAGTAATCATTGGTTCGGATTTCATCATCCACTCGCTCATCGTCGACCAATGCGTCGTAGAGGGAGGAAATGTCGAAGACTTCAACGGCCATTCCCAATACTCCGAGCACCTCGTTCGAGCCATTTCGGGTTGAGATGATCGGTACTGAGAATGCGAGAATGGGTTGATTGTGATTCGTGCTTCGAAAGGGTGCCGACAGAGTTGGACGATCGATCGGCGTGAGTTCTTGTGGGGTGAGCTGGGTGGGTTGTGGCTGCATTCCGTGAAAATACTCACGNTGTGCGTAAGAATTCCCCAGGCTCTTGTAGGGTTGTCCATCCGATTCAAATTGAGGCGCTCTTGCGATTTGTGTGCCCAGTCCATCATCCAGATTGACAAACCAGGCGTAGGAAGTGAGTCCACGTTTTTCAGTCCAAAACTGGCGTTGTTTGATCAGCCAGTTGTTGACGACTTGCCAGAGTTCGTGGTTCTTGGGGTCAGTTTTGGCTTGCGCAATTGCATCGATGAGCTGTTGATCTCGAGCGGCGCCTTCNAGGATCAAAAGTCGTCGATCGAGTTCGGACGCGAGTGCGGTTGCTGCGGCTTTCGATTGGGAGACTAAACCATCTCGACGAGCCTTGTTGGCNCGATGAGCTGCATTTGCAAGCCAAAGCGAAAAGACGCCCGTCANTACGAACAACAGGATCCCAGCCAAGGCCGCCGTTTGAGCGACTCGACGGTGCCGCCGCGACCAGCGCGCGAAAGATAAGCTGAGTGGTTCGTCATATGCAACTACCGGTTCATCGGCCAGATATCGTTCGACATCATTCGCGAGTTCCATGGCCGTTGTGTAACGATCTTCTGGTTGGCGACTCATCGCTTTCAGGCAAATCGCTTGCAGTGGTTTGGGGATGCCTTGCGCGTGATTTGATGGCGGTGGGAAATCACCGCGAATGATTTTTTCGCGCAGCTCAGACATCGAATCGGCTTCGAACGGTACGACGCCAGTTAATAGCTTGTAGAGTGTGCAACCTAGCGCATAGATGTCTGATGCGGGTTGTAATGCGTCGGTGGCTGTGATTTGTTCGGGGCTCATGTAGGCCGGCGTGCCGGACAGTCCCTGGGATGAATCCGAGAACGGTTGTCCCTGAGGCATGAGTGTCTTCTCGTCGGGTTGTTTAAAATGCCCGGCTCNGCCAATGGCCATGGCAAGCCCCCAGTCGACAACGAGCGTTTCACCGTATCGTCCCAACATCACATTGGCCGGTTTGATGTCTCGGTGCAAAATCCCGCGATTATGGGCGTAAGCGATCGTTTTGCAGACTGAGATGAAGCGATTCAAGAGTGACCGAAACTCAAGAGTCTGATCGCTATCCAAGTCGCTCGTATNCTGCTCATGAAAATCAGCGATTGCTTCATCGAGTGACTGTCCTTCAATAAAACGCATGGTGTAAAACGGCAGTCCGTCATCGGTTTCACCCATGCCGTATACAGGGACGATACCCGGATGTTCCAACCGACTGGTGACTTCCGCTTCCACCGAAAACTGTCGGCGTGAATTTGGATCGACTGCACATTGCCGCTTCAGGAATTTGATCGCCACATTGCGGTAGAGATCCCGATCTTCCGCTGCATAGACAATGCCTAGCCCGCCTTCGGCATGGACGGATAGATTGGCGTAGTCCGATTCCAACTTGATCTGTTCAAAGGCCAGGACCGACTCTCCCGGTTTGACTTTGTTGGTGACGCTCATCCATTCATTCACGGATTTCAACGCGGAAATCTTCTTCTCGAGTTGGGGAAGAAGTTCCGGACAGGCGGCACAGAGTTCCTGAGGCGATACGTTTTGACCACGTTCCTGGGCATCTTCCCAGAGGTCAAGTAATTCGTCCAGGCGCTCTTCTTGGTTCATGGTATCGCCGATACTCAAATAGGCTCACATCTAAATCGACGGAAGGTCGCCATGGAGCTTGTCATGAAGATAGATCCGCGCCGAACGCCAACGACGCTTGATGGTTCGTACATCCACCTTCAACAGGTCAGCTGCCTCTTGCTGCGACATGCCGTGATACCAAAGCAACTCGGTGACCTCGCGCTGGTCGTCCGGTAATTGCTCAATCACCTCATGTAACTCGCTCCAGATTGCGACCGCATGCGGATCGTTGGTGATCTCAGCTGCCTCGAAACGATCGGACCGGGCTGAATCATCGGAGCTCATTGCCCGCTGCGTCTGATGATTACGCCCCAGGCCNTAGGCCCCTTCATAGTGGCGTGCCATGTCGATGAGTTCTCGCCGTATTTGTAGGGCGACGAGCCGGAAGAAGTGACGCGTGTCCGCTATCTGTACATCTTCCAGTGCACGGCATAGACGTAAGGAAGCGTTTTGCACAATGTCCTCGGTCTGCTCCCAACGACCTACTTTTGGAAAGTCCCTTTTCATGGCTCGTGCCATGTGGTTGAACCGCTCACAAGTTGCTTGGAGCAATTCGTCACGGGCTGCAATATCGCCTTCCTTNAATCTCGACAAAAGCGATTCGACTTGCTGCGATCGAAGGGTGATTTCTTGAGTCATCCCGGTCAACCCTGTCTTGGACTCTCTCGTTGTGTTCTGCCCGTCTGTGGTTGCTGAATCCACAACCGTCTGTATTCAGAATTACTGTATTCAGAATTACTGTCACTAGAATTATGGGTCAGAAAAATCGATGAAGGAGATCTACACGCCATCCTCCATCGGAACCTTCCCGTTCAACTCGTGAATGGGATGACCGGCATAAGTTAATTCTTTCCGATTCCATAACGCTTTCTACGGTCATTCGCGGTCGTCGGGAGTTAAACAGCCACGGTTTTTTTAGAAAATTGCCGCGCCAGACTGCCAAATCGCCATTTTCTCACCCGTCCAAGCGGAGTCGGAGCGTCTTCGGGGACAGGAAAACAGATCCAAATTTGTCAAATTGGGGCGATGTTCGCGAGCATTTACCGCGGGAATGGCGGTTCTTCAGCGAGATTTGATTGACCGTGGATTAAGGCTGCTGTTTGAGATGGTAGTCGCCGAAATCCATGAATCGCTGCCAGTCGTAGAGATCGACGGAGTGTCCACCTTCTCGTACGTGGTAGCCGATGTCGCTTCTGATGATCGCCTCTCCCAGCGGCGGCAACTTGGCGGAGGTCATCCCTTTTTTACCGAGCAACTCATAGACCTTACTGGCATGGTAGGCCGACGCATATTCTCCGCGCGGATCGGCCCATGTATCTTCAATCCCACTTGCGATGTAGACAGGCCGAGGTGCCATCAAGGCGATCATCATGTGTTGGTCGATTGGCAAGTCATCTTCTTGGCCGATGAATTTCCAGGCGTTGCGACAGAGCCAATAGGGGAATCGGGTCACCATTTTTTGAAGTGTCTCTCCGGACTTTCGTCGCCAAAGTGCGGCACCCGCACAGCCGGACTGAGCTGAAATCGCCATCGCAAAGCGAGGGTCTTGGGCCGCAGTCCAGAGTGTTGCCTTCCCCATTTTTGAATGGCCCATTAAGGCAACGCGAGAAGCATCCACGTCGTCGTCGGTTTCCAGATAGTCAAGGGCGCGCATGCCGCCCCAAGCTACGGCACCCAGCACTCCCCACTCGCGCGCCTTCGGAAAACTCTGGCCATCCTTGAAAAACAAGCGGTGAATGCCTCGAGAAAAACTTACGTCGTTATGGCCGACTAGATCCTGTTGATAAACGGCCACAAATGCATAGCCGCGGTCGAAAAATTCGCCGAGAGGCCAACCATTCTTGATGCGACCGGGCCGCGATGGGTCAGCCTTGAAATCATTGGATCTTGTATTGTTGAAGCTGTGCTTCATGAAGGCTGGTACTGGTTTCTCGGTGTTGTTCGGAACGAACACCAACACCAACATTTCCGCCGTTCCCTGGTCGTTGCTAAATTTGATGGAGATCTCTTTGCGAGTCGCCTTGCCATCCATGAAGTTCGGGTCAACTTCAACAACTTCAACTTCGGTTTGAATGGGACTCGCAGGCTCGGGAACACGCCCGTAGATGAAGTTGCTGAAGAGTGCGACAATTTGTGGTCGACGTTCGTTCGCCCATTGTTGAGCAGTCGTTACCGATTGTCCTTCGGCGGTCACCAGCAGCGGAGGTAGATCGTAATGCGGTATCTTGTTCTCGTCATAGTTGACGTCCGCATCGTATTCTTTTTGCTCGCGAGCATCCGCAAAGGATCCACTCATCGCCAAGATAAAACACAAGATGACGCAATTGATTTTTTGGCTCATGAATGTCTCCAGGATTGCCACGATGCAGCGTGGCCCGCAAGTCGATTAGGTTAGAGGCGTTTATCGGAGTTTAGGGAGGGGCCTTGCCGGTGTCAAACAATCGACCAAAACGCTCAATCCGGTGGCCGTTCCCAGCCACCTCCTATCAAGAATCTCGACAACCGATCGAGCCAAGCACGAATTTGTTTGCAGTGGGACGTCGTGCCCGACCATAATCGACACATCTCAAAACAATCAATTGGGAGAAACGTCATGCGTGCCAGTGGAATATTGTTCGTTTTATCTCTGGTCTCTACCCCCGTTGTCGGGGAGGAATGGAAAAAGCACGTTGTCCACGAAGGGGACAACGTTAGTACTGCCATTGCGGCCGATTTCAATCGGGATGGCCGACCCGACATCATCAGTAACAGCGGTGGAAAGACACGTCTGTTTCTCAATCCAGATTGGACGGAGGTGATCATTGATGAAAACGCAGAAAACGACTTCATTCACAGTGAGGTCTATGACGTCGATGGAGATGGTGATCCTGATTTCATCGGCGCACGTTATTCACCGGGACGAGTTGTTTGGCTTGAATGTCCCGAGCAACCTCAGCAACGATGGCGGGCTCGGGTGATTGACGAAACGGTCAATGGGATTCATGGCCTCTTGAAGGGGGACGTTGATGGCGACGGTCGTTTTGACCTCATCGCCAACAGTGCTCAACCCGTCGGAGAGATTCCGGATTCCGCCGTTTGGTTCAAATCAACGTCGGGGGCTAACAAGGAACTTGATTGGAAACGCTATGTCTTTGCCGATCGAGATGCGCCTGGGTTGAGTCACTATTTTGGCTTTGGGGATGTTGATGGCGATGGCCGCCCCGATATTTCACTAGCCGCCAAAGGCGGACCTACGGATAAATCAGGCAAAGGTGAGTGGTTTGCTTGGTGGCAAGCGGGTGATGATCCAACCAAGCCCTTCAAAAAACACAAGCTCCCAGGGGTTCATCCGGGAGCCACCAACATCCAACAAGCCGACGTGAATGGCGACGGACGCACCGACTTTATCGCATCGCTTGGGCATGGAGATGGTTTGCTCTGGTTTGAAAATCCTTCCTGGCGTCACCATGNCATCAATGACCAATTGCAGTTTCCACATTGTTTGCAGGTCGCGGATATCGATGCCGATGGCGATCTGGATGCGGCCACTTGTGCATACGGTAGTCGGATCGCTGCCTGGTTTGAAAACGATGGTCGTGGGAATTTCAAAACCCATATCGTGGCCACGAATCAGGCAGCCTATGACCTGCGACTCGTCGATATCGACCTTGATGGCGATCTTGATATGCTCATTGCTGGTCAGCAGAGCAAGAACGTTGTCTGGTTCGAACACCCTGATCGATAAGTAGCCTTGGTGCTACGGTGAGTCACTGGCGGGGGAGCTCTCTGGATTCGAGAGGATCCGACGTTCTCGCAGTTCGTAGCTCCCGCCTGCTTTGACGGATTGATAGTCCCGTTCATCATCGGGCGAGTGGGCATCAGCATCGTAAAAATGGACAGAACCTTTGCCGACGACGTTCGCCGTTGAACCCTCGACGATTATTGCGGTTCCGCCGTCGATACCAATGCCCAGCAATTGAGGGAAATGTTGCATCAACGAACTCATGTCTGCAAATCGATTTCTGCCTGTGAAATGTTGATCGATGGCAACTCCTCGTAGAAAACCGAAGCCCTGTTCGTATCCCTCGGCCATCATTTCTTGATTGCCCAATGGATTGCCTCGTACCATGTACTCCGCCTGGATCGATGCGCCGGCGGAGCTGCCCATGGTCACACCACCTCGTCGTAGAACGTCGTGCATCAGTTNGACGATGGGAGTTTCTGAATAAGCGTCGACAAAACGCCACTGGCGTCCACCGTCGAACCAAATGCCCGTCGCATTGCGAAATGCATCCTGATAGGGCTCACTCATCACTGCAGTGAGAGTTCGTTTGGGCAACACCGTTACCTGACCAGCTCCGGCTTTTCGAAAGGCATTNGCCATTCGATGTTCTGGCCGAATAGGATCTGGCATGGCGGTCGGCAGAACCACGATCGAAGCCTTTTCTCCACCGGCTCGTTTTACGAATTCGTCAATGATTCCAGCCGGCATACCGTCGCCCCCGATCGCAATGACCGTGCCGTTTTCGAGAAAGGGTGCGGCCGGTTTATCGGCGGGAAATACGGTTCCTCGTCGTCGTTGTTGGAGAGCCCGGCGCAGGGCGGTCAAGTCGGCGCGAGATCTTGTGTTGAATTCGAATGTCCGGGCAGGTCGTTTGGCTCCAGCTGGCAGAGTGATGCGCAGGATCCCGCTGCTCAGAAGTTGCCGTCCTTGTGCGACGAGTGTGGAACCGGGGGCCAATTCATAGTGGACCGCCTGTGGGTTGCCTGTGTTTTCGTCTTCCTGCTCGGAGATTGTCAGGCAAGCGTCTGGCAGTAAGCCAAGTCCCAACTCATTATTCGACGACCTATGGTCCCCGGCATACTCAGCGAGAATTCCCTCACCGACAATCATGCCTCCTTGGTCAACGACACTGCGAATNGCCTGGCGAAGTTGTCGTTCTTCCAGATGCTGTTCCAATGCCTGGCGGTCATGAGCCAGCAGGAATACCATGTCCGTTTCACGCAGCGCTTGAACGACCCGGTTGAGATCCGTTTCTGTCTTTCCAGCTTTCTGGACTTCAAGCGAAACGAATTCATGTTGCTGCCAGGCATCAAGCAATTGACGAGTGGACCGTAGAGTCTGTTGGCTTGAGTCGAGTTGGAGAGCCAAAATATGTCGGATGTCTGTGTCGACTTCAGAAACTTGTTCGAGTATCTCATCGGTTAGCGGTCCGCCCACGAGAAAGAGCGTTCCCTTGATCCCAATCGGATTAATCCGTGACGGAAGTGAATCAGCAGCACTGGTTGCGAACTGCAAAGGGGATCGGTCGAACGCAAAGGCGATGCTGAGGAACAATACCGAAAAGGTTCTAGGTGATATCAGGGTTTTGGGTATCGCGTTCATGGCGGCTGCGATCAAGGGGTTCGATGTGAGAATTGATATGAACTTCAAAATCTTGGAATTGCTGCTTCAACGATTCTTCGAAGGCAGTGATTGCATCGTGCGCCTGGTCGACGGATGCGGATCCGTCGATTCGTACATGAAACTGAAGCCAAAGTTGATTATCGACTTGCCGAGCCCGCATGTCGTGTAGATCGTGGATATCGCATTGTTCAAGGCAATCGGAAATGGCGTCGTTGAGTCGTTTGTGAAAGCCTTTGTCAAGTTCATCCATCAGCCCCGCAAAAGCGCGACGCATCATCTTTAAGCCGCTGTACATGATCAGGAAGCCGATCAGAATTGCCGCAATTGGATCCGCCATTTTCTGGCCCGTCAACGCGACAAGTAGCAACCCGACAATCGCTGCGGCGGTCGTATAAACATCTGAGAGTACATGGTGGCCATTGGAAACGACCACCAGGGAGTTGTGACGCTTGCCCACGATGACCAGGGTGACTCCCAAGGCAAGATTGATCACGGCTAAAACGGATGAGATCGCCAGACCGATTTCAACATCTTTTACCTGCGGCCCCGTCTTCAGGTCATAGACACCGCTCGAAATGACTGCAAGCGACGCGGTCAAAATCAGGGCGCCTTCGAATCCAGCTGAAAAAAAACTGATTCGACCATGTCCAAAAGGATGGTTCGCGTCAGCGGGCCTCGATGCATACCACAGGCTGAACGCTGCAAAGGCCGTAGCTGCCACGTGAACAATCGACTCTGCTGCGTCCGCCAGAATGGCCGCGCTGCCCGTGAGCCAATATGCCGTGATCTTTCCGACCAACATGACAAGCGAGATCGCAAGACTTGTGGCCATCACTTGATGGCGTGCATCCAAGGGTTCAGGTCCTTATCTCAGAAATAGCAAGCAGCGGCCGAATCGATCAATCAATGTTGTAATCGAAGGAGTGTTTAACGAATGTGGGTCTATGGTAAAGCGGAAGTGAGAGTGTTGGAAGGACCTGCGCAGTGTGGGTGATCACCATGGGTGGATGACGGTCGTCACTTACAAAAACGAATCGCCCCGTNGACTAGCGGTTCAGGTAGTTGCGGTCCGAAACGAATCGCTCTGCCGTCTCGCGGGTGATTTGCCCGTTATCAAGAAGTCGCTTGATCGACTCGTCGAGTGTAATCATGCCGTCTGCCCTGCCCGTCTGGATATTGGTTTCGATCGATTCGATCTTGCCGAGCCGGATCGCGCTGGCAATCGGCGCGTTGTTGAACATGATTTCCAATGCCAATTCCTGTTTTCCGTTTGGATCTGAACTGCGCAACAAGTGTTGGCTGACGACCGCTCGTAAACTCATCGACAGTTGTGAGCGTATCTCATTCTGGACGCTTTGAGGAAAAAAGTCGACGTACCGAGAAATGGCACCCTTTGCGTCTCTCGTGTGGAGCGTCGAGAAGACGAGATGGCCGGTTTCGGCGGCACTCAAAGCCATCTGAGCTGTTTCCCGATCGCGAATTTCGCCGACCAGAATCACATCCGGATCCTGCCGCAACCCATACTTAAGACCATCCGCGAATGATTGCACGTCGCGGCCAACTTCACGTTGAGTCACGATCGAATTGGCTCGAGAGGGAAACAGATACTCAATCGGTTCTTCCACCGTGATGATGCGGTAACCGGTTTCCTCATTGAGCAGGTTGANAATCATTGCCAGCGTTGTTGTTTTACCAGCGCCGGTGACCCCGGAAATCAAAACCAGGCCGTTTCGCAGATGGGCCAGTGTTTGGCCTAACTCGAGCGGAAATCCGGACCACTCAAATTCCGGAATCTTGCCCGAAATGACGCGGAAGCAGGCACCCAGCGATTGCTGATGCATGAAATAATTCGCTCGAAATCTGCGGACGTGACCATCGATCTCTAATTGCAGCGCGAAGTCGGNATTGAATTGTTCTTCGAGTTGCAGACGTGCCCGCGAGGGACACGCAGGCATTAGCAGATCATGAGCTGACTCTGGCGTGATTTCACGATCCGAGATCTCATACAATTGTCCATGTCGACGCATGGTTGGACGAAATCCGCTGACGACATGGAGATCCGAGGCGCCCTGCGTCGCGGCAACGCCAAGCCATTCAGCTAACTCTCCCTCAACGCCCACGACGCAGCTCCTTCAATCACGATACCTCGCCTGTCACCGAATCTTCTTTAGAAGTCTTCCCGATAGTTGTGGGTAATCAGCGAGTTCGCCTCGGGGACATTCGTGACCTTCAGGTTCACGGCATCCCACTCGAGTCTTTGACCTGGGAAGCGATTGGCGACGACGCCTAACAGCAAGGCTTCGGTGAGCGGGCCTGCGTAGGAAAAATCTGCGCTGGTTTTACCTTCGCCCAAGCAGGCGTTGACCCACTGATGATAATGATTGTTATTGGGGACCTCCGGACGTTGGTAATCTTTGAAACGCTCTTCTGGGAATAATCGAGCTTCACCAACATGAGGAAGCAAAAGCGTGCCCTCTTCACCAATGAATAGAGAGCCTTGACCCGGGAGGTTNAATCCCGCAGGCAAATCGAGATCTTTAGGCGGTGCGTCGGCACCGTCATACCAGGTCCAGATNAATGTGTCTGTCGTAAAATCCGTTCCCGGAAATTCGTATTGAACAATGTTGCGTTCCGGATGACCAACACCCGTAGGAGGCCGGCATGTGGTTTCAGCCCAGTTGGGAGCGGTCAGCGCCAGAGCATCATAAGGCGTATCAAAAATATGAACGCCCATGTCTCCAAGCGTGCCTGTACCGAAGTCGACTAGCTTACGCCAGTTGCCAGGGTGGTAGACACTGGCATGATAGGGCCGCATCGAAGCGGTTCCGAGCCACAGGTTCCAGTCCAGACTGGTCGGGACTGGATCAACCCGATTGAACGCACCACCATCATAGCCCCAGTTCTTGGCGGACCATGCATAGACGTGGCTGACCTTTCCGATGGCTCCGTCTTGAATCATCTTTACCGCACGACGATAGGCTGGTGCTGAGTGGACCTGAATTCCCATTTGAGTGGGAAGGCCTTTCGCTTCGGACAACGTTCGCATTTCGCGAGCTTCGCTCACTTCATGAGTGAGTGGCTTTTGACAATAGATCGGTTTACCGGCATTGAGTGCCATCAGGGACGCTGGTGCATGAGTATGATCGGGTGTGGAGACAACGACGGCGTCGATCGTGTCTCCCAATTTGCTGATCATCTCACGGTAATCTCGGAATTTTTTAGCATTCGGATGTCGGCCAGCCCCGCCCTGGAGGCGACCGGCGTCAACATCGCAGACCGCTGCAACTTCGACCTGAGGATGGCTTGCGATCTGGTCGAGGTCGGCGCTGCCCATACCGCCTACGCCAACATGAGCGGTGCGGAGTTTTCCATTGACCAAGGCGGCTCTCGACTGACGTGGCAAAGTGCCCATCACGGCAAGGCCGGCGGAGGTTTTCAGGAAGTTACGTCGCAAGAGCTTCTTGGTCATCGAAGTCTCTCCTTTCATCTTTTATTTTCAGTGACAGCGCGCAGTTTGTTTTTCACTTGAGTGGCCATCTTTCGGCCATTCTGATTATGGTCCGGTTTTTGCCAAAATGATACCTTCGAACGGACTACATTTCAGATAGATCAGACCAATTTAGACTGATCGTTGGCAATCGATACCATGGCCTTGGTGACTTGTCGCAGTTCCTCGGGGGTGATCACGTAGGGAGGCATCGTGTAGATGAGTTTGCCGAAAGGTCTCAACCACACTCCATGATCCGTGGAGATTCGTTGGGCGGCTTGCATCTCTACTGGCGCTTCTAACTCAATAACGCCAATCGCACCCAACACGCGGACATCTGCGACGCCACGGATCGATTGTGCTTCATTCAGCTCTCTTTGGAGGATCTCTTCAATTTGTGGAATCTGAGTTTTCCACGTGTTTGTTTCCAGGAGTTCAAGACTGGCGGAGGCTGCGGCACATGCCAAGGGATTTGCCATGAAGGTGGGACCGTGCATGAAGACGCCCGGACCTTGTGTGGAAAGAACGTCAGCAACCTGACGCGTGGTCATGGTGGCTGCCATCGTCATGTAGCCACCCGTTAAGGCCTTGCCCACGCACATGATGTCGGGCGACACATCCGCGTGCTCACAAGCAAAGTATTTTCCGGTGCGACCGAAACCTGTTGCAATCTCGTCAAAGATCAGCAGAACGTTGTGTTGTTTGCAGAGTTCGTGCACGTGGGATAAATATCCTGCAGCGTACATTCGCATCCCTCCGGCGCCCTGGACAATGGGCTCCAGGATGACGGCGGCAATTTCGTGAGCATGCTCCCGTAAGATTGCTTCGAAATCATGGATGTCCTCGGCTTCGCATGGTTCTCCAAAGCGACAGCGAGGGGCTTCGACAAACATGTGTTGAGGCAAGATGTTGGTGAAGAGATGATGCATGCCGGTGAGCGGATCGCAGACCGACATCGCTCCTGTTGTATCGCCGTGGTAACCCGATCGAACGGTGAGCAAACGATTCTTTGAACCGCGGCCTTGGGAGGCCCAGTACTGAATCGCCATCTTGATCGCGACCTCAATTGAAACAGAACCGGAATCGGCGAAGAAGACCGTCTCGAGTTCGTTCGGAGCGACGTCGAGTAACTGCTGTCCCAATTTCACCGCCGGCCGATGTGTCAAGCCACCGAACATAACGTGTGACATTTGATCAATCTGGTGATTGAGCGCTTGATTCAAATGCGGATGGTTATAACCGTGGATGGCACACCACCAGGAGGACATGGCGTCAATCAACTCGGCGCCGTCCTTCAGTTGAAGCCGAACGCCTTGGGCCGAGGCGACCTCAAGCATGGGAACGCGTTCGACCATGGTCGAATACGGATGCCACAGGTGATCTCGATCAAACGTCGAGACATCGAGTCCGTCGTGCAACTTTCCGAGCTTCTTATCGTGAGCGGCCTGATTGGACATATTCATTAAGTTTCGTCTTAAGTTCTTTCACGATTTCTGGATGATCGTGGTAGAGATTTTTGGTTTCCCCGGGATCATCCGCAAGATTATAGAGTTGACCTGGTGCCTCGGGAGTCGAAGTTTTCAGCATAAATCGCTTGAGCCGTCCACGGTTGTAGTTGTTGCCACCGGATCCTTGGTGATCGAGGTACTTCCAGGGGCCACGGCGAATCGACAACGCCAGACTAATTGTCTGTTGCAACGTGTATTGTCGCACGGGCTTGCCGTTATCTTTATTCAGCAAAACCGGCAGAATGTCGACACTGTCTTCAGCCGCGTCATGCGGCAATGAGGTGTCCACAATCGTAGCGCAGGTGGCCATCAGATCGGTCAGGCTGACGGTTTGGTCGGAGACTGTGCCGGGTGGGATCTTGCCGGGCCAACTNGCAACAAACGGCACGCGGTGCCCTCCTTCCCACTGGTCACGTTTCATTCCTCGCCATGGGCGAGCACCATCGTGGTCATGGTCTTGTCGCATGTGGATGATGCTGGCGACCTCCGGACCGTTNTCGCTGGTAAAAATAAAAAGCGTGTTTTCGGCAACGCCCAGGTCGTTCAAGGATTGCATCAATTGACCGACCACATAATCCAATTCGAAAATGAAGTCACCATGCGGTCCCGCATCGGTACGCCCCTTGAACGCGGCAGCTGGAAACGATGGCAGATGAACTGCTTGTGCTGAGTGAAAGAGAAAGAAAGGCTGGCCAGGCTTTGCAGCAACATGTTGCTTGATGAATGCCTGGCTTTTCTCTAGAAANACAAGGTCAACTTCTTCAAGGTCGAAGTCCGGTGCAATCATTCCCGGGCGATTGTCGTGTGCATACGGGTGTTTTGGCAGAGGCGATCGATCGACAATGTGCGTCGGGGGTGTTGGAATTCGATCGCCGTCGATGTAGGCGTAAAGCCAATCCGTGGTGGGGCAACAAGCCGTTCCAAAAAACTGGTCGAAGCCGCGGTGCAGCGGACCGTCTGGAATTCGGCGTGAGTAGTCAATGCGTTTAACCGCTTCTAGACCATCTTTGTGAATCGGCTTGCCTGCCTGATCAAAGAAGGTCATTCCAATGTGCCATTTTCCAAAGCAAGCGGTTGTATAACCTGACTCCTTCAGCATTTGTGGTAACGTCAGCCGATCACCCTCGATCAGACAGGGGCCGCCGGCTCCCGTGAAGACGCCTGCCCGACCGTTTCGGAAAGCCATGCGACCGGTCATGAGACTGTAACGGGTCGGTGTGCAAACCGTCGATGGACTATGGGCGTCCGTTAGCATAATGCCCTGTCGGGCGAGCCGGTCGATGTGGGGCGTCGGGACCTTTGACTCCGAGTTGTAGCAGCCCACGTCGCCGTAACCGAGATCGTCAGCGAGAATCAGAACGATATTTGGAAGCTCTGACCCAAGAACGTTGTTTCCTGATCCTAGAAAACACAACAAGACAATCGATAGGCGGCTTAGCTGGACAATTCTGATCATGATTACTCGCTCCATGGGTTTCCCACCAACTTGGACAGTGTACCATGATTGCTTCCAGAGNCAGATTGGCTCTTCTCGAAGATCGGTTGAGTTGGCCGATGGTTTCCTGGATTGTAAGTCCTTGATGATGTCAGACGCATCACGGATATCAAGCGCTACGGATGCATTCGAATAGGTGAAATCAATGAGTGGTTTTTTCGACAACCCTGATCGAGTTCGAAAAACAGTTGTGTTGCTGCTGACGTTGGCGGTATCGGTCATCTTCTTCCACATGATTCGTGGTTTCATGATCGCTCTCTTTCTGGCCGCTGTCTTTACCGGCATGACTTATCCGCTCCATCATCGAATTCTGGTGCGATTGAACGGTAGGCGATCCATTGCCGCGATGTTTACTCTGATGATCGTCACCTTGATTGCGGTCTTACCTCTGTTGGTGCTTTTGGGTGTCGTTGCCGAGCAAGGTTTGCAGCTCAGTGACACGGCTTTACCGTGGATTCAGGAGCACTTGAAGAATACGGACGACTGGGAGCTTAAGGTCCCAGAATCTGTGCCGTTCCACGATAGGATTCACATCACCTCTGATGATTTAATGCAGAAAGCCGGGGAGTTAGCGAGTAAAGCTGGTCAACTATTGTTCTCGAATTTGACCGCTGCGACCCAGGGTACAGCGACCTTCTTTCTTCACTTTTTCGTGATGCTCTATGCCATGTTCTATTTTCTTCGCGAGGGACCTGCTCTTCGCGATCGCGCGAAGGGATACATTCCGCTGCCTAACGATGTCAAGCAACGCTTGATGGAAAAGGGAACGTCCGTGACACGTGCCACCATTAAGGGAACCTTGGTGATTGGTGCCATTCAGGGCTTGTTGGGTGGGATCGGACTTGCCGTCGTGGGAATCCACGCTGCCGCATTTTGGGGAACCGTGATGATGGTTCTGTCCGTGATTCCAGGAATCGGTACCGCGCTAGTCTGGGTGCCGGCTGTCATCTATCTGTTCGTGACCGGTGAGCCAGCCTACGCGATTGGATTAGCGATTTGGAGTGCCGTCGTGGTGAGTTCGATCGACAANATCCTGCGGCCCAAACTGGTGGGTGGTGATACCCAAATGCCGGATCTCTTGATCCTGATTAGTACCTTCGGTGGACTTGCCGCTTTTGGTGCGGTGGGCCTCATTGTGGGCCCGACGCTGGCGGCTATGTTCGTTACCGTATGGGATATCTTTGGTCAAACATTTGGCGATACGATTGCCAAGGCCGAGCAAGCTTCCTAGTTCGGCTGCTCATCTTCTGCATCGGTCGACAAGAATACTTCGTGGACATCCAGTTTGCTGGGTCCCCGAAACATTTCTTTGGGAGGTTGGTTCGCGTGCGCCTCTGCAAAGGCATCGCTGCGCGTCCAGGCGACAAAGTCGTCCATGGATCGCCACCATGTCTTGACCTCGTAATAGCCTTCGGCGGTCGGGTCGTCAACGAATTGTCCGCTCTCGTGATCAAATCGCATTGGGCGCGGTCGGTGTACCTCGTTGCGGATGAACCCAGGCGCTTGGTCTACAAGGTGAACGCGATTGCGAAAGCGATCTTCAAAGTCGATTTCGCGACCTTTGGCAATGGGTATCTGGTTCGTAACGACGATCATGAATTTCTCCGACAGGTGAACTTAATGGTAATTGAGTTAAATCGATTGGTCAGTGGTCAAGGATCTGTTTGGGTCTTGATGGTCAGCAGTTGCAACTGGCGAGTTCCATCGGCGGTCAAGGCGGGGACCAACACCGCTGTCTGATCTCGATTCCATCGTGGAGCCGGATCGATTCGCAGAACACCCCTTTGATACGGCCCACGCGAAAACAGCTCGGATCGGGCATAGGCACCATCTGACCGCCGATAAACGACATATTGATTGTGCTTACGGTCTGATGTGGAGTATCCGCAAACAAACCAATCAGGGCTGGTTGACAAAGAGACGTCACCGCCGGGCTTGGGGATGATCGCTTCGGTACCAATCTGTCCTACGATCGCCTGTCGCTCAATATCATAACAAACCTGCCGATCTCCTTTCGCGCCGATGACCACCGTGCCCTCGTCCCATTCTGGATGTCCGCCAATGTATTTATGGGACTTCAGTCCTGTGCCGTCGGTGCGGACTGAGCATGGAACGTTGATCGACATTGTCTTGTCGCCATATCGGGCGCGAGCATAAAAATAGACATGCGTTCCATCTCGATTGCAAAGGGAATGATTAATGTAAAACCCGACATTCTCGATGTCCGAATGACGGTCGTTCAACAGTTGCTTGAGTTGTTGGAAGGAAACCAACAGCTTGGCCTTGCCACTTTCGATATCGACACGAAATATACCGTCGTTATCGGGTGCGCGTGCGCCGTTCGTGTGATCGGTGGCACCAGGGTATCCCGTCACAGGTCGCAATTTGGCCATTCTTCCATAGTTGATCGCTAAGAAAAATTCACCGGTCGGAGAAACGCCTCCGTTTGCAATCGACAGGTTGTCAAAACGATATTCACGCAACCGTTTGCCCTGTTTGATGTCGTACAGCACGGTGAAGATGTCATTCGTTTCGGGATCTCGATCGTTAAAAAAGAATTGCGTATTCGCGGCCTTCGGATGCCAATAAAACATCGTCCCCTGTTGAAAGTTCCACGCGCGACTTTGATCGACCTGACTGACACGATAATCTTGCTGAGTATCGATCAGCACGATGTCGGCGGGTTCACCAGGTTCCGGCATGCGGTCATGGAATGAAGTGCGAAGGGACAGAATATAGCGGCCGTCGCCGCTCCAGGGAGTCGTGAGGCTTTGGCCGATGTAGCCGAAGAAATGGTGCTGAGGTCCATGCGTGATTTGCTGATGGGCAAGCTTGAATTCAGCGCCNGTCACAGGACAAGCGAGCCACAGGATAAACACGATGAGACCGACCGCCGCGATGGGTCGAGTTCTGCTGATGTCGTGCGGTGACGTTCGACAAAACAGGGTGTTGTTGATTCTTCCCACGATGAGCTCCAGCAAGGGTGTCGCTTCAATCAATCGGCCAGGGTACGTCATTGCGAATATAGATGCCGTCTTCAAAATCGGAAAAAAACGAATCGACAAGCGGATGACTTATCGGGAACTGACTTGCATCCGATGCGAGGTTTTCGGCGGCTGCATAAGTGCATGTCGAGGTGCCGTCGACCAACACATGATACCACGGTTGATTTCGTTCCGGTTGAGTTTGATTTTTTTGATACCATGCGTCGTCTGCTTTGCAGCAATCATCCCTGTGCACAACAACTCCGCGATAGCCATAGCGACGATGAGTGACCAGTTGACCTGGCTCAAATTCCGGTCGGTGTGCACGAGGGCGAGTGATGGCAATCATGAAAATCAAGGTGGTTTGGTTTTAGGGTGAATCAATGTGGGGCGATGTCACGTCGCGCGTGGTGAGTCCATTCTTGTTTGCAATCGCCATCATACTCGCTTATTCATGGCGATTGAACATCAAGGCGAACCGACTTCGTGCCTGTTTGCCAGTTGATGGAGATGCTGAACCAAAGCGATCGCCATGGCAAGTCGTTGGCCGGCTCGACCAGGTGCAGTCTGTTCGTTTGCGACGATCTCTTCAGAAATCAGGATTTCTTCCAGATTCCCTCGATGAGAAGTGAAGTTGACAGCCTTGAGCACATGACAAGGATGAGCAAGCGATGTGACGCTACGCAGCAAGTCGATCGTGCCGGGGTGGTAGACGACTAGCGAATCCGTATCGTTGAGGAAACTGTGCCAACGGTGTTCGAATAAAAAAGGCGTGGCGGCGGCCGAAAAGTCGTCCTGTGTCAGTCGGAGATGATCGAGCATGGTTTGGTTGAGCGATTTTCCAGAGTCGATCGCACAAGTGAATTGCTCACCCGTGCCGATGCGCTGAGCGACCCAATAGATCAGTTGTTTGGAATGGTGTGATGTGCCGGCGCCTCCTTGTGAACTCTCCCCATAGCAAACCACCAGATTGTTGGGATCTCGAGCGATAGCGCGAGGGATATTCGCGCCGTAGCCACTGCGATGAACATTCTTTCGCCAGTTCTCATGGGAGACCGCACTGGCAAGCTGCGCGTCGATCATGCTATCGAAAACGGATGTCAACTTGTCGAGGCCAGGAGTATCCGGTTCCAACATCTGTAAGGCACTGACCGTGGCTTCGAGAGTCGACAGTGCTTCGGCGGTGGGCTCCCGACGAATTCGATAACGACCCGGCGATGTGGGACTCAATGCGTATCGCGGTAGGGATCCGAGTGCAGGGATGTCGCGAACGAGCGTCTTGGCTTGATGCCAGGTGCCGTCGACGATGACCAGTTGTCGTGGTCGTTCGTTGGGCAGCAACGTTTCTAAAGGAATCGTATCCGGTCCGGGATACAGCAATCCCGCCTGATCGGAGAAGTTCAATGGGATCGCCGCCAGATCCTGTGTGTAGTCGGCGATCAATGAAGAGTTGGTCAACNCGCGGTGAACGATTCTGGCGGTGTTGAAGGGATGGAACCGCTCGCGTCGATGTTGCAGGATCAACACGTTTGTGCGGTTGTTGATGCGGGGGATTTTATCGCAAAAACAGCGGTCGTGTGGTCGGAAGCAACCGTAACATCGACGAAAAGCAGAATCGATATCCGCATCGATATCGGCAGCTTCATTTCCTTCGTGACTCATAAAAGCACTTTGCGAACGTTCGCTCATCGCTTGGGAGGATCTCGGTAATCAAGCGGCGGTTTCTGGCCGGGTAGCATCAGCGATTTGTAAGGAGTTACTCCGATGCGACGCTCGTGTTCTTGTTTTGCGGCAGTCAGTACTTGCGGCTGTTGATACAAGTCCCAGGCAGTTGCTGCTAACACGCGAGCCGCTAGGTTCATTCCTTTCCGCGCAATAGGATTGGCCCCACACGCAACGGCTTGCCACGAATGGGCCGGAGTTCCTGGGACCCAGCAAGCGGTCGTGAATCCCGTCGTGGGTACAACCCAGGAAACGTCTCCAACATCGGTTGAACCCATGCCAACCGTTCCCGTTTGGTCCNTCACTTGTTGGATTGATTCAAGTGACCTGGGTACGGAAAGCGATTGCTGTAGACGGATTGCAAATGCCTTGTCGTGATCATCATAGGTCAGGTCGTTCAACTCGCGCAGGTTGGCCATGGTGATGCGAGAGAGTGTATTGTTGGGCATGATCTCCTTGATGCCACCCTGAAAGGAGATGTCAAGCTTGGTGTCCGTCGCTAAGGCACCCGCTTGAGCACACCGTTCGAGGCGTTCGTAGAGAGGTGCCACGATCTCTGACTTCGGATGCCTCACGTAGTAATAGACCTCAGCAAAGTCGGGGACCACGTTCGGCGCTGAACCGCCTGCGGTAATCACGTGATGGATACGCGTTTGATCGGGAGTATGCTCTCGCAACAATTGCGTCGCGTGGTTCGTGAGTTCAACAGCGTCCAGTGCCGATCGACCCTGCTCGGGAGCACCCGCGGCGTGGGCGCTCGTGCCGTGAAATCGAAACTTGACGGCGATACGAGCCAACGTGCTCCGATCACCCGCCGAATTCTGGCTGCTCGGGTGCCAATGTAATACCGCCGCGCAGTCCTTAAACAAACCAGCCTGCACCATGAAGACTTTCGCACCACCGCCCTCCTCTGCAGGACAGCCGTAATATCGAATCGTACCTTTCAGATCTCCGGCTTCCATGCGTTCGGCAATTGCGATTGCAGCGGCGGCCGATGCGACTCCAAAGAGATGATGTCCGCATGCATGTCCGTAAGTTGCATCCGTCCGCTCCTCTCGCTGGGGAGAAGCCGTTTGCGAGAGGCCCGGCAATGCATCGAACTCACCCAAGATACCGATGACAGGTTCGCCCGATCCAAACTCGGCTAAGAAGGCCGTAGGAATGTCCGCGACGCCTCGCTCGACCTTGAAGCCCGATGTGGCTAACAGATCGGCGAGTCGATCGGCTGATTTTGTTTCCTGATAACCCGGCTCGGCCCAACGCCAGATATCCTGGGCTGCTTCCCAAAGATCCGCATCTCGAGCTTGAATTGTTCGNTATAAGTCGGTTTTGTCCGCCTTAACGGCGTGACTTCCCAACGCCCCCAGGATCAATAGCGGGACAAAAACAAATCGCTTAGATCTCATACCCAAAACTCCGCAGTAGGACGAAATTCCTCTTTATTGTACTCTTTCGGCAGGCGACAACTGTAGGATTTCGCGGCGCTCGACAATTGGAGTTGAAAACCGGAGATCCTTTTCAAGCATGAGGGTGGAGATTCTAAATGCAGAAACTNCTCGGCAAACTGGTCATTATCGTGATTATTGTCGGTCTCTTAGGTCTTTATCGAGGCTGGTTCACTGTTTCCAGTTCCGATGAACCGATGGGTGGTGACACCAGCGTCAAAGTTAACGTCAATACGGAACAGGCGAAGGAAGATGCAGATTCCGCGATTGGCGAAGTCGAGGAGGTAGGCGCGGAAGTCGAGGAGAAAGTTGATGAGGCGTTGCATGGAGGAGACGGATCCTAAACCGCCTCGCTCCTGACCCCAATTAAGCTCGAACCTTATTCGCCTTCGGCGGCTGCAGGAACTCTTTCACCACCTGGACCGAGTGATTCGTCCATGGAGACGACATAGCCGATCATGGCGGCCAGCATGAGGCCAACCGCGACCCACACCCGCCAGTCCTTGTGAACGGACTTCTTTGAATTGGCCGTGGTGCGCGGTCCGTGCTTCGTGTGTTTCTCTTGTTTATGGTAGCCGTGGGGCGTGTCTTTGTGTTTATTCATGAATTCGATCGTAATCAGTGAGAGATGATGGGGCATCCAATGCTTCCCAGAAGTTGAATACGTTACCACGTACCACGGATCTGATCAGCGACAATTTGCCCCACTTTTGGGCTTTTCTCGAATTTTTGGCCGTTGAAATTGACGATCAGGCCTGATTCTCCGCGATCGCAACACTCCGCCTCGATGCGGTCCGGATGACTGCCATGGGGCTGCGATTGCATTGATGCCAACGGACTGAATGCGATCCTGCTTCAATCGCCGATTCAAGGAAGCATCATGGCGAATTCGTACGAAAACGTTGTGTGGATCGGATGATGACGATGATTAATCGTCTAACACTTTGAGATACAGATCTTTGAACTCCACAATCATGCCAGGGTCGTGGAGCTGCAACTGGATCATGCCTTTGTCGAGTCGTCGTTCTTTTGGCAGATGTTCGGTGAACTCGGATGACAGTTTTCCATTGATGTAAAACTTGAAGTTGTTATCTCGGGCAATAATGTGAACGCGATTCCAGCCACCCTTGTTGATTTCCTCAAGCGTGATGGCATCTTCAATCTTGGTCACCGTCGGTTCATCATTCTCGTTGATCACGAGACGATCGCCTCGGAAGCAGGCGTGTTCACGTCGGTTGGGCGTGTGGAAGTCCCAAGCACCAAGTACTTGTTTTCCAATGCCCACGTGACCAAAGTCGACGTGGTAACTTTTGAACTTCCGCTTGCCCGTTTCGTCATCCTGAGCGCGAATGCTGACGCCGCTGTTGCCTTTTCCCGGAAAGCGGTAATCCAGGATCATTTCAAAATCGGCAATATCGCCCTGATGATAGGTCAAATAACTTCGCCCCTTATCCCCCTCTCCCACGATGATATGATCCTTCACGAACCAGGCCTTCGCGGCAGATTCCGGCATGACTTTCCAACCGTCCAGTGATTTGCCGTCGAACATTGGTTTGAAACCATCCGGCACGGCTGGGTGGGAGTTGGTTTCCGCAGCCGTGACCGGGTTGCAGATCAGGACACAGGCAAAGAGGGCGACGGTTAAAGCGATTCGGCGAATCATTGGATTTTCCCAAGGTCTGAGAGATAACGAATGAGGTCTGCTAATTGTTCGGGTGTCAGGACAGCCGTCAGCCCCGTCGGCATGGCGCTGCCTGCTTCGACGATTTCATCAATCTGATCCTGTTTAATGGAGAGTAGCTCTCCGGTTGATAGTTCCTTGATCATCAAGTCGCCATCGTCGCGACTCGATTTGGTTCGTCTTTCGTAGCCTTGCAGAATTCGACCGTCGTCGGTGAAAACCTGGAGAGCTGCAAATCCTTCTTTGACTTGTCGATTGGGCCACAACAGTTCTTCGACGATCCGTTCCGTGGCGAGTGTGGTGCCGATGCTTGTCAGATCAGGGCCGATCGCTCCTCCTTCTCGGCCANCCCGATGGCAGGAGAGGCAAGCCATATTCTTGAAGACAGTCTGGCCGCGATTCGAGTTTCCTGCGCGATTAGATTCTGTTACCAACTTTGCGACGAATGCTTCGTCGTATTTCGGAAGCGTGTTCGCCGCGCCTGCCTGGTCGTTC
Source organism: Planctomycetaceae bacterium (assembly GCA_002723275.1). Lineage (GTDB taxonomy): Bacteria > Planctomycetota > Planctomycetia > Pirellulales > Pirellulaceae. Next base: position 423,709 of record PBNZ01000021.1, on the reverse strand, counting down.
AGCACCTGGAACAGCGTTGTGTTCGATCGTCCCGTGGCGAAAAGTGCTCGGAGTAGATTTGGCGCGTGGTTCGCATCGAGTGGGTGGCTCGAGAATGCTGTTGCCAGGCTCTCACCTCCGTTGCGTCGGTCCAGAATCGTCGCCAACAGTTGTTGTGTTGCTGCTTGCGAGAGTAGTTGTTCGCGCAAAAGTGTTACCGCAAGCTGACTCGCATCTTGGATCGATACTTTTGCGAGAGCTTGAACCGCTGCCGAACGCAATTCCGGCGGTTCCAAATCTCGTGAATAACCTTCCAATAGCTTCATCGCCTTTGGGTCATCGAGGTCGGCCAACGCTTCAAACGCGGCGGCACGTACCAGACGCGAACGAGATTCATCCTGGGCCAAAGAAAAGACCTCTTTTAGCAGAGGCTGGGTTTGCCAGAGCCCGATCAATCGAAGTGATTCGACTTGAATTGTGGGGTCAGAATGTCGCGCTAAGTTCCGCAATAATTCAACGTGGTCACCAGCCGACCGAAGCTCACGATGTCGACTTGCTTTGGCCAATTCCGTGAGAGCATGAGCGTGTAACCTGGCATCATGTTTACCCTCTTGTTGAAAGTGCGTTGCCGCTAAGGCGAATTCGTGAAGATCCTCTTCATTGCCTACGCTGAGGATCCCTGTGATTGCCGAACTACGGATGTCGGCTGATACGGTTGATGTTCTTGCAAGTTGCCGCAGGTCGTCCAGCACGTCGCGGTCACCAATTTCATTGATGACTCGTGCCAGATGCTGAGGCTTCTCAAAGGTCAGAGTGCCCGTGCGGAAGGCGGGCAGCCAGTGGGGTCTCAAGTGATGTACCGCTTGTCGGAATGCATACGTCAACGAATCGCACATCGGTTTGTCGACCGCTTGAGCAGCGATCGGCATCGAGTTGGCGGTCGGAATCGCTGCACAGGCGATGACGGCCTCCATGCGGACGAGCGGATCCTCGTCAACGACGCGTGGTTGAAGCAAGTCGAGCGGATCCTCAAGTCGATCGTGCCATCTTCCCACGATTCTCGACGCATAAGCACGGGCTCGAGGTTCATCAGCATTCAACAGTTTGATCAACAGCTCTGGTCGTATGATTTCAAGCGTGGCATAGGCGCCCAGTGCCTCATACAAGTGATGTTCATAGGCGGGNGAAGTTGTGTTCAAGTTCCGCACCCAAGTATCCATCGCTTCGGCGACTTCGGTTGCGTTGCGGATCGTTAGTGCACGCTTTGCCTGATAACGTGTCCAATGGTCTGGCGATTGGAGCGCATCCAGCACTTGAGTCAGAGGCGCTTTTGTCAAGTCGGGTGGCTCTATGGGACTTTGTCGAGATGAGATTCGCCAAATTCGTCCGTGAGCCTTGTCGCGTGTTGGATCTCGGTAGGCGTCATCCTGGTGACAGGTTATCGGGTTGTACCAGTCGACAACATAGATTGCGCCGTCCGGTCCGATTTTGACATCAACGGGACGAAAATTGCGATGCTTCGAAGTGAGTAATGGCTCTTCCCAATTCAATTTGAATCCGGCACCCTGGCGATCTACCGAGAATCGTTTCACGCGATTGGCTTTGTAGTCTCCAATTACAAAATGACCTCGCAGCGATTCCGGGAGATTCTGCGCGTCGAGGTAACCAATTCCGCAATATCCGCCAGGCTCTCCAATCATGCCAATCCGGAGCCGATGCGAGGTGGGTACCTGCCCGGGCGACAGGAAGGTAACACCGCCGGCGCCGTCGATGCTGAAGATCTGTCCCCAATCGTCAAAGGCGACACCCCAGGGATTTCCCGGCCCCATGAAGTCATCCAAGAGCGGATGAAGTTGCAGACGCTGCGGCCGCAATCGGTAAAAGCCGGCCTGGTAGAGATTGCTCGCGCCCCATGGCGTTTCGACTCTCGATTCACAGCCATCTCCTTGACCAAAGAACAGCTCTCCACCGGGACTCCAAATAAAGGAATTAATCGTCTGATGAGAATCTCCGTTTCCAAACCCACTCAGCATTACTCGACGTTCGTCGGCAATTCCGTCGCCGTCGGTATCNTGTAAAAACAGAAGCTCTGTATTTTGTCCGACATAGACTCCTCCATCGCCCCATTCGAGTCCGGTGGGGATGTTCAGTCCATCCGCGAACACCTTGGGATGATCAGCGACACCATCACCATCGCGATCTTCCAAGGTAATGATCTTGTCATTCGGAAGGTCGCCCGGAAACACGTGAGGGTAGGTGGTTGTCACGGTCACATACATCTTGCCAGCGGGATCCCAGCGGATCGCCAGNGGCGAAGTCAGCCCGTGTTCTTCGGAGGCAAAGAGATTCACCTGCAGATCGTCGCTGATAGTAAAGGCTTGCAACTCCTCAGCCACATCGGCAGACGGATCGCCGTGTAATGTTTCTGGCGCCGGTCGTGCAGCTCCAGGGTCGGGTTGCCCGGCTGCCACCAGCCAAACCCGCTCTTCGGCTTTTTCAATCAGAGGCAGCAGTCGTTTCCATTCTTCGCGAAATGGAATGTAGTCATTGCCTCCACGCGTGAATTGGCGTTGTGAATCATCGCCGTATAGCAGCTTCCAGTTCGCGGGGCGCCAATAATCGTACCACAACCGATGTTTTTCGCGGACGGCTGCGCGAAGTGGTTCCAGGAATTCAGGATCGGCTGTTGCACATCCAAGCTGCCCGGCGATTTCTTTCGCGAGCTGTGGTTGAGCCTCGGGCGTGACGTGCATTCCATTACGAGTCAAATTGTCGAGCGACGAGTTAAAGAGATCGATAAATACCAAATCACGTCGTTTGGCGAGCTCACCGATGGCCGCCACATAAGCCGCAAGATCCTGGTTGCGTTGGCGCAGGTTGGGAGTGTGCGGGTTGTTCGATGATTCAAATCGAATCGGCGACACAAGCACGATCAATCGCGCTTGCTCGCGTAGATCATTCAACAATGCCTCGTAGGACGCGACAAAACCGGCCAAACCTTCCTGTCCACGAAATGATTCCATCGCACCAAATTGTGCAATGGCGACGCTCGTACCCACGCGGCGAAATTGCTCATTGCGATCGCCGAATCCATCCGGTCGCCAACGTTCGATCACCGTGCCCAAGGNAAAAACGTCGTCGGCCTCCCAGGATAGATCGCGAAAACGTGGTTTGTGTTCGGCGAATGCGTGCGTCAGCAAGCTCTCGAGGTAACCGGATTGTTGGAGCCGCAGCATGTTCGTGCCACCAAGGAACACGACCACGTCGTCCTGTTGGAGTTCAAAGGGATTGTTCTCTGCAGCATTCACCCAGGAATTGCAACAGACGCTCAGCAAGACGAGAGTCAAAACTCGTGTGGGGTTACACCTCAGCATCGTTATTCATTGCCTCCAACTGTGTCGAGGTCTGTCGCAGGTGAATTACGAGTAACTCGCCACTCGCCATCCGTCCCGATGAACAATTCGAGATCCTGATAGCGTACGGTTGCTTCCCCAGTTGCAGATATCGTCGATTGAATCCGTTTGGCCAATTGTTCTGCAGAGACGGATCCATCGTGTGGAACGAATACACTCAGGAAGTGTGTTTGCTTTCCACCTTGAATCGGACGACTGGCAAAGGTGGTCACGTTTGCATTCGTGTCCTGTGAATTCCTTTGCTGGACGGTGCCATAATCAAGCGTTCCGTCATCGTGGAAATAGAGTAGGAGACGTCGTTCCGCGGTTTGCCACCAGGCTCGATCGAACGCTGGAGCGTCAAACCAGTTTTGGGAGTCGGCTGGGGGCTCGTACTGAGCTAGATGCCAGACGGGACCAGCCCGGTAATCATCGCCAAGTTTTGCGCCGCCCTGGTATTCGTCGACAACAGCCAGGACCCCATTGGCTGTGAGCACGACCCGCCGTGTCCAGCGACTTTCCGGGCCGTAGTAGTCATCGAAGCCGTATTGTCCGAAGCAGTCACCTTCGGCATTGCGCTCGGCGATCAACGATTCAGGTCGGTGATGAATCTGACCGCGTCGCATAAAGTCTCGGTCATCGCCTTGTCGATCTGGGTGCAGCGGGAATTCATGGTTGCGCTGCATCACCAGTAAGAGATCAAGGCTCTCTTCACCCGTTCCTCCGCCTTTGAGTTGATCTCCTGAATAGACATTGTTGTACTTTCCCGACGAGTGCAACAGTTTTGCTCCGTCATAGGAATACTCAAAGAGATGCCCCGACACGTTGTCGAGATGAGCGTCTTTTAGATCGTAAAGGAAGAATCCCACAAAGGGTTGTCCCGCTTCGCGGCTGGTTCTCAGATGTAGCCGTTCAGGAATGCGNTGCTTCAGCCGACTGAGGAGAGCGACTTCGACATTGCCCTTCGGAACACTTGGCTCGATATTGCGATCAATGAACCAGGAATAGCGTCGTTGGTAGGCGTCCAGGTAAGCTGCCGATGCCACTCCATCAGGAGGTCGACCACCCAGGTTGACCTGTTCGGCGGACCACAGGTATTCCGGATTGCGATAGTGTTGGGCCAAGCGATACCAGAAGTGACCATCGCGTGCTGATGTTTCGACGTTGTAATAACCAACGTTCCAGGGATCTTCGTAAACTTCTTGCTGATTCACACGAACCCGCGACCCAGCATTCGGGTTCCCACGGATTCCACCGCCATGGATGAAACCTAACGCTCGTTCCGCGACAGCCTTGATCAACGGCTGTTCAGTTTCGATTCGCCCAGTTGCCTCAGCGATATCCAGCATGCCATGNAAAAAAATGGGACCGTACGGGTAATAGGTCCACTCTTTCCAATCACCGTATTCTGAGAATTGATTCCAAACGTCGTCGAGCCAGGACTGTGCTTCGTTCGCCTGGGGAACGTCCGGGAAATATTTCAAGGCGAGTGCGATTCCACCGCCATTGCCAAAGGTGTGGTTGTTCACACCCTGCCAGGTTTTATCGAATTCCACGATGCGCGGTTCAAGGCTTTGTCGAACAATCGACTCGAATTGCTGTTGTTCGGCGGCGGTCAGCATGTTGCCGCGGACAAGTTCGGCATAGATCCGCATGCGTGCCGCTCCTCCCCAACCGCCATGACTGCCTCCTCCGTGAACGTCACGGATCAGATCACGTCCCTCCAATTTACGGAGCGTCTTATCACCACGATTCNTCGTGAAGAAGAGGTAAAGCAGGTCGCCTTCCCCGCGTTGTTCCAGCTGACGATGCCAGTCGAGAATGAGTCCGCGAAAGACGGCTCGCAGAATCCTCAACGAGTTTTCGTCACGGCGACCACCATCAACATAACGAGCTCGTAACCGATCCCATTTCCACCATCCACGTGAAAATGAATATCTCGACTGAGACGATAGCTGTTGGCGTAAGGCATCCTCCATGGCGTCGATATCGGAGGCATCTTGATAGCTGAATCGAGGGTGACCCGTCAGCAACGAGTCATCCGCGGTAGCGGACGGCATGACGATCATGATCAGGACCGTGCCGATCAAAGAAAAACTGTACCTTGACGGTGATCGTGTAAACATGAGGGGCAGGCACTCGAAGATTTGGTGGCAGGAAGTTCAGATCAACCCAAGGTCGATGTTGTCGGGGTTTGCCATAACGGGGCCTAACACCAACTACCCAATCAACCCTAGCAGTTTAACGGTTGGCGCCTGCTACCGAAACGTTTNGCCGGAAAGATCTCGTTCGTTGTGCGTTTTCTTGGATGCTTCGCCGCGATTAACAGAGTCGATTTAGAAGCCATCCACGACTTCAGCCTGATCCCGCGTGAAAAGTCCGCGAAGCGTATCCGGTGGGGTTTCTGCCGGCAGGGTCCGGACGCTGCCATCAGTGATGGCTACGATAAACAATCCTTGATGGACTCCCATTAAGCCCTGGATCGGGTTGGCTAAGTTGGGGATCAGATCGTCCGGCTTGGTCCAGATCACGGCACTCTCATTCGAAGCTTCAACGATAGCGATGGTGTTGGAGGTCCCATCGAGGATCTCCCCAAACTCAATGCCCAGTGGATTTTCCTTTCCATGTTCTGATTCTTCGGGCGGCACGATCACCCCATGTTCGCCGCGAAGTGCGAGGTAGTTTGTCTTGCCTGGGTCAGCATCACTACTCGGNGAGCGATACACGTCTGGAATCTGAGCGATCAGTTGGCGGTTGTGCGGACTATCCCACCGTTCATCCAACCGGAATTGATCGTAGAGTTCGAATTCGTCCAAGTAGGGTAGGAGATGGACCCGCCAACTTAAAAGTGGCTTGCCATCTTTGTCTGTGTTATAGGCAGCGGGCAACTTGTTATGTGTCGCGCTGTAATTGTGCACTGCCAACATGATCTGACGAAGATTGTTGACGGAAGCAGCGCGTCTGCTTGCTCGTGCGGACGCATCGATCGCTGGGATCGCTGCTGCGATTGCGATCGGAGCTGACGCACTGAAGCTGCCGCCAGGCAGGCTTTGAAAAGATTCAANTTCGAAGCCGTTGGATTCGCGACGGGCCAACCAGATCGCCGGCTGCATATTCCGGGTGATGGCCCTGGCGGAGGGTAACATGGAAATATCCATGCTCATCATTTCCGGTGGCATGAAGCTAAGGGTCATTTGAACCCCCATTTGCAGAGTCGGGTAAACCTCCTCCATCATCCCGCGAGTATCTCGATAGACGAGCAGGCAGGGATTCGAGTTTCCGGTGAACAAACGTTGGATGTCGTCGTGGTCTGTGAGTGAGCCTTTCGTCGTGTCGCTTTGCACATGACTGCGGACAGATTGCGGAAAAAGACCGAATACCAATTGCGAATTGTTAAGGCACCATGTGGGCGCGAAAGGCAAAGCGGGTGACCGTAAAGTAGAGACCTGTTTTCCTTCGAAGTGGTGTGTATTGATGCTGGCTTCCTCTGACTGGACAAGACCGATAATCTTGTCACTGATCTGAGTGAGCTTTTCGCTGTCGGTGACTTCGACGGTCATTGTCCAGCCCGTCATCAGTCCGCCATCCGCCTTCGTGGTGTAGAGCGTGAACTCTTCGCCCAAAGCGGCCAACACATCCTGGCGAAAANTGGATCCCACCATCTCTTCGAAGCCTTCTGAAAACTCTTCGAATGACTTGGCCATGCTGGCATCAAATTGCTCGGCAAACGCCAGCAACGTATCAAAGGCCTGAGTTACCTCCATTTTGAATGCGACTGCGAACATCGCATCTGCTGGAATCGATTCAAGATTGGTTGCTTCCAGAGGCTGACTGGGAAGAACCGTCAAGAGGCCATCTAAATCTTCGTCTATCTTGATATAGGTCTGACTCACGTACTGTTGTTCATCGAGTCCCGTGACACAGACGAAGGAATCAAGATGTTGAAAACCGGAAGCCCTACTGGCGTCGATGACTTGCTGATCATCCGTCGATTCAGTCGTGATTGCAATCAGTCCTCGTAAGTTGGCGTAGGTCAAGGTCGCTCGCCGCGGCAGCTTGTACTGCTCTTGAATATCAACCAGCCAATTTGGAGCCGGGGTAGCAGAGCGGTCGATGATTTCCTCGATCACGCCCTTGCCTACAGCTGCCATCAGATAATTGTCGTGGACACCCCAGGTGAATGAGAGTGATTCGCTGATTTGAAGTCGAGAAAATGGCGAGCCATGAATCGAAATCTCTTCGACAGAATCGAAATCGCCAGCCGCAACAAATGCCTCAATGTGTTTTGTGAGCACTTGTTGACCTTCCTCGACGTTGATCACGATTGCGCCTGAGGCACTGGCGAGGTCAGGTGAAAAATCGGTAATGAACATCGTGGCTGGACGTGTTGTCAGGACTTGTGTCGCCGCAAATCCTAAATGGAATGCGACAATGTCTTCGCCGTTGGGCGCTGCCTCTATATTGGCGATCTCAATAATCTGTTGGATGCCTTCGGGTAAGCGTTTAAGGAAATGCTTGATTTCTGGGTCTCGATAAAATTGATCGACTGCGTTGTCACTGTCGACTTTTGCGTCGCCGACGCCCGACCAATTGGTGTAGTAGAGGCATTCTTCAGGAGCGATCCTTGCGAGGTACGGATCGGCTTTTCCAGGAGGCATTGAGACAGGAATGCCAACTCCGGCTGTTGCAAACAGCAGATACAGTGTCTGGAAAACACCGGCGCCAAANAATAGGGGATTGATCATCAATACGTCCTCTTGNATTCCCGTCTCGTCATCGATTTAACCTACACGAAAATTTACGTTATGGGGTGTGCGTTGTATTGGACAGGTTCGAGATCGTACCCATCAAGACGGCACTCGACGCGAAACATCATGATGAAAAGTGGTCAAAATCCTTGTATTCCAAGCTGTTTGGGTTGCGAATTCTGTTGATCATGGACTGTCAAATTTTCAGGAAATGGTTTCTCAAGAGTTCATGAATGAGGTTGAGAGATCAAGGAAATTACGNATTCCAAAACGAGAGCCGCAATCCAAGATTGGATGCATACAAGGCAACCGGTTCGTCTGATTTGCTTGGAGTGTCAATACGAGCGAGAATAGCAAAAGCGCCGCTCCCTTTTTCTTTTCATCAAAGCAGTACGGTTAAACAGAAACAAATCGTTTCGATAACGTCGCACCCTGATCAGTCTCGAAATGCGCGGTGCTTCCATGGGCCACGTATGAGAATAAATCTGGTGGTCGTTTTGTTGCTTGGGATCACAAGTTGTGATTTTCGAGACACGTCCGCGGTTGGATTGGACAAATCTGATTCTCTCGATCGTCTGTCAGAAATTCGCTACCGCCAACCTCGGATCTGCCCACCACGACTTCCGCGGAAGTTGGAGATTTCGACAAAGGAACGCTCGGGTAGACTCGAATCATCGAGTNGTTTCCAAATCGCCAAAAANATGACGATCGAGCCAAATCGAAGCGTTTTCAATCCGGAAAAACCTTTTTTTAATCATGATCTCTTTCAACTCAGCGGGTTCTTGATTACGCCCTGAGGGTTACATGAGTGTCGCGATCGAGTGGATAATTCATCCATGCTTTCTCTTTCATCGCTTGANCCGATGGTGTTTCAGGTTTGAAGCCCCCAGCGAAAATGATTTCTCTCGAATTCAAGTATCCGCTGCCGCATGGATNGAGGTTCGTTGATGGGTGGTCGCGATTTATTTTGGTTTGAGACGAAATATCGCACCATTTGTTTAACTTGGTGATTTGTCGATTGATTAAAGGTGAAGCTGTTTTTACCCTATGAGGCTGGTGATACTATTTGAACAGCTTAAATGTGGGTGAATTCTATGAGCGTCGTTATGAATAAAAAATGGTTTGCAGGATTGTTTGCGGCTTTGATGGTTACGGCGGGGATCGTCGTGGACTTGCAAGCTGCAGACATCTTTTACATTCAACGTCAGGATGATCCGGTTGATGAAGGTGACGATGCACAGATCGAATTTCTTGAAGGGCTTGGTCACACCCTCGATATCTGGAGCAATGACTCGTCAAAGGCCGATCAAGATGGTGCTTTCGAGGCAGCAGAAGAAGCTGATCTCGTTTGGATTAATGAGTCCGTAAGCTCCGGTCGAATTAAGTATTTCGCGGATGTAACAACGCCGATTATCAATAATGAGAACTATGGCTGCGATACTTTGGGTTGGGGCGACATTGGTCGGGAAGGCGAAGGACANGGATCGCCCGGTACCGTGAGAGATAACATCGAGGACGGTATTGAGATTCTTCACGGGACTCACTTCGGCACGGATATCGAAATCGTCGATGATTCTCATCCAATCATTCAGTTGGCTGGACTTCAGAATGGTGTCTACACGATTTACGATGATCAGGGCTTGGGCGCAGAAGGNGGCGGACGAATGAGCTGGTGCAGCCCTCAAGAAGGAACCGGATCGATCGTCGCAGTCATGCCTGAGTTCAAGGAAAGTCATCCCGAAGCCGCCGTGATTTCGGTCTATGAAGCAGGCGAAGAAATGGGTGATGGTCGAGTGGCTGAAGGGTTGCGAATCACTATGTTTTTGAGCAACACCAATCGCGGTCCGGCACCTGAAGACGATCCGACTGGTGGAGAGGATGGAGCAGGTCCCGGTTGGGAAGCCACGCTGTTGAGCGATGAGGGTTTCGCTCTCCTGAGGGGTGCGATTGACTACGCATTGGGCGTTGAGCCTGATCCGTGGGCTCGTCTCAATGATGGTTCGCTTACTGATGACGCACGCGTGAACTACGTCCACGACGTTCTCAACACCTGGATGGGTGATTCGAACAAAGATCTTGTATTCGACAGTGGAGACTTGGTTGAAGTCTTTACAGCCGGCAAGTTCGAGGTGGACGCTGACGCTCTCTGGGAAGAAGGCGACTGGAATGGCGATGGACGATTTAATTCGGCAGATTTTGTGACCGCATTCGTCGATGGTGGTTATGAAGCTGGCCCGCGTCCCGCAGCAGCTCAAGCAGTTCCCGAACCCAGTTCGGCTGTGTTATTGCTTGGTNCTCTCGCACTTTGTGCTTTTCGTCGCAAGCGACGTTAATGGCAATGTGATCAAGCTGTTAAACAAAAGCCGGTTGTAAGTGGACAGCCGGTAAAAAATCAGTCGGTTTGAGTTCAGATAAAGATTTTGGCACGAAGGGTTTGTAATGAGCCCTTCGTGTTTTTTTGTGGCTTTACTGGTCGTTTTTTTTGCTGTCTCATCGATCCAAACCAAGATCTATGAAACACGCTGAGCCAGTTCGTCAGGTTTGGCAGGCAGGGCACCAATACGTCGATCGTCCTAGATCNCCTTGGCGTTGCATGCGAATCATCTCGNCGCATTTCAAACACGGTTTCGACAATCGACCGTAGACCCAAAGACGATGACCATCACGACCGAAACGGGTTCTTCGCGGCACACCGGAACGATTTGAGTGCATCAGTTCTCGAGCCCGCGAGAGGATCGATTCCCAAGCCTCGTCGTNCAGAGAGCGACCGTTTTTAAAGGGGTCATGCCCTGTCAAAAACAAAACCTCGGATTTGTAAACATTGCCGATGCCAGACACGACTGTTTGGTTCATGACAATTTCTCCAAGGGGACTCGCGTCGTGAATGCGACAGCGTTGGATCGCCTCACTGACTGAGAAACGATCATCCATGAGATCCGGGCCAAGCCGCGCTAAATAGCGGTGGCGCCGCATCGCGGTGGTCGTCATGAACTCCAACAGTTTCGGACTGAAACAGACACAAANAGAATCACCGACATCTAAGACCAGGGCTGCTTGTCGCTTTGGTTTTCGCCAGTCTTGTTGTGGGGCGTAGACGTGCCAGGATCCGGTCATGCCCATGTGAGAGTGGAGGACATTCCCATCGTCAAAATGAACCAAGAGGTGCTTGCCGCGAGCTTCGGTTGAAACGACAGCCCGACCGAGAAAAGCACTCGCTTCGATACCCGGCTCCCGAGATTCAACAGCTTGAACGGTTTTTCCGTCCAGCACGGCACGCAGTCGTCGTGCGGTCCGGTAAATGGTATCACCTTCGGGCATCCAGTGATCCCTCATCGTTCCAGGCGGTTCCACGATCGTGTTTACCGGATGCTTTACTACGCAACATCAATCCGCGACTCGTTGGAAAGAAGCCAATGTTTTTGAGAGCTTCAAAAAAATCCGTTTCATGAGGTGGTGCGCCGTTGATGCGTGTGAGCACGATCGGGTGTTGGCTGGCATCGATAGTCAGAGCGGTCATTAATGCGTCAATCGACTGTTCCCGGGCCGGGTTGTCCGTCGGCAGAAAGGTCATGAGGCTTTGCCCTGTCCGGCCCAGGTAACCGACTAGTTGTCCTCGGTTGAGGATGACGCGCGAGCCGGCCGTGCGTTGCGGTCGCGCGGACACGTCGTCGTTTTTCGGCCACGGGATCGCTGCCCCATAGGGATTTGCTGGGTCGGTTGATGCCAGGATCAGTGGTGTTTCTGGTTCTTCAGTATCTCGGCTGCAGTCACGCAGTTGATCTTCGGCGCCAGGAATCGCGAACTGAGCAGCACCCAATCCGGCAACGAAATAACCGCGTCGCAGTTTTCCCGCTTCCTCCATCGCTTTTAGGATCGGATACATCGATGAGAATCCACCCCGATGTCCTTCATGGGTGATCATTTCTCGCGTTAGCACACCATAACGATCAATCAGTTGAGTTGCCTGCGCCAATTGCTGTTCCGTCACACTCGGTCGCTCGACGTCGGCTGGGATCAATAACCTCCAGCGCCCTTCCGAACCACGTTGGGTTTGCCGACGCGATCGAAACGAGCGACGTCGGGATCGCTGTCTCGTATTACGGCGCGAGTTTGTTTTAGCCGCCCGCAGCGATCGTAGTGGAGCGAGAGTGTCGTTGCTGACCAGCCCTTGCCATACCAATTGCCAGAGGCCGTCGAGGCAATCGTTACGAAAACCTCCGATCGCTCGGACCAAATCGTCAAAAAAGAGTGCCCCACGAGCGGCGAGTAAATCATAGATCTGTTGAGCAACTCCTTCGGCGGGGGGTTCACCGACGGGTGCGAGATTTAGTAGATGATCGGTCAGATAAAAGGCGATTCGCCCATCGTCACTGCCGAGACTGTCGAATCCCCGCCAAACAATTTCCCCAGCCGATGAGAGTTCATCGAGATCGGAGCTGCGGTAGTCCCTCACACGCTTTGGCAAAACCTCCTGCTCCCAGACAGTGGCAGGTAGAGCCAGTCCTTGTAGTTGCTCGATCACGTCCAGTAAGCCATCCAGGCCAGTTTTGGGATGTTCCATCGATTGCCAACGCGGTAGGAATCTTGCCAACGCCTGTTGCTCGACTGGGGCAATCTCTTTTCGAAGCTTTGCCAGGGATCGTCGCTTGAGGAGTTTGAGCACGTGAGGGTCACACCATTCACGACCTCTCCCGCCCGGTAGAAATTCTCCCTCAAGCAAACGACCTGACTCCATCAGACGGGTCAGTGCCATTTGGATCGGCGCGATTCCCAGCCCCAGTCGTTCGGCGACAGCCTCTGCCTTGAATGGAATATGAGTGCGAGCGTAGCGGGAGACGAGATCCAACAACGGGTTCTCGATCGATTCCAGAAAAGCGTCGGGAAGACCGAGCGGCAGAGCGACGCCTAACGCGTCCCGCAAACGACCGGCATCCTCCGCCGCCGCGANACGTGATTCGCCGGCAATGCGGACCTCGATGACTCGTCGTTTAGCCATCAGTTCTTTCAGCCAGCCTTGCAGCTGTTCACGGGAAATCGACTCGGCCAATCGTGAAGAGATTTCGACTTCACTCAGGTCGCCAAGCTGTCGCAGAATGTCGCAGAGGCCGTCTTCGTGAGTGATTGAAAAACGTGGATCGAGTTTCAGTAACTCCAATCCCAGCTCATCCACTGCATTTGGGTCGAGAAGTTCTCGCAGTTCGGCGTCGCCAAGCAATTCACACAACTGCGAGTGATCGAGAGCCAGCGTCTGAGCACGACGCTCGGCCAAGGGGGTATCACCCTCGTACATGAAATTTGCGGTGTAGGCGAACAGCAGTGAGGATGCAAAGGGGGAAGCCACCTGTGTCTGAAGTCGACGTATGCTAATCGAGCGTCGCTGTACATCCTTGAGGATCTGTTTGAGGCCCCTCAAATCAAAAACGTCGCGCAAACATTCGCGATAGGTTTCTAGAAGGATCGGGAAGTTGGGATAGCGGGCGGCGACCTCCAGCAAATCGGCACTCTTGCGTCGTTGCAGCCAGAGCGGGGTTCGTTTTCCGGGTTGACGTCTTGGCAGCAACAAGGCTCGTGCGGCATTTTCACGAAATCGTGCGGCGAACAATGCCGTCGATCCCAACTCTCGTGTAACCAATTCCTCGATTTCTTCCGCGCTTGGAAAAAGCATGGAGTCGTCGGGAATTTCTTCCGACTCTGGAAGCCGAAACACGATCCCGTCGTCCGACCACATCATGTCAATTTCGGCCCCCGACTCTTCTCGCAAACGCGCAGCGACGGCCATGGCCCAGGGAACATGGACACGCGCTCCGAAGGGCGTCAGGATCGCAACTCGCCAGTCGCCGACTTCATCCAAAAAGCTTTCGACAACAATCGTTTTGTCACTGGGCGCATCCTGAGTCGCTTCGGCTTGATCTCGCAGATACTGCAGCAGATTCTGAGCGGCCTTTTGATCCAAGCGGTGTTCGTCGACCAACTGAGCTCGTGATTGAGCTGGTGTTTGCTGCAACAGTTCACGCGTCAACTTGCCAATCGCCTGGCCGAACTCCAACGGGCGACCGGGACCATCCCCATGCCAGTAGGGCATGCGTCCGGGTTCGCCGGGAGCAGGCGTCACCAACACGCGNNCGTTGGTGATGTCCATGACTCGCCATGACGATGCACCTAGCAGAAAAACATCGCCAGGTCGCGTTTCGAAGACCATCTCTTCGTCGAGTTCGCCAACTCGATTACTGCGACCCTCTTCCCCTGCCAAAAACACCCCATACAGGCCACGGTCTGGGATCGTTCCTGCATTCACGATGGCCAGACGCTGCGTTCCCTTGCGCGGTGAAATCATTCCGTTCAGACGATCCCAGACGATTCGCGGTCGTAGCTCAGAAAACTCGTCGGATGGATATCGTCCCGAAAGCAGATCTAGAACATTTTCAAACGCAGAACGTGGCAAGTCGTGGAAGGATGCCGCCTGTCGTACTGTTGCAAACAATTCATCGATGTGAACCGGCTCTAACGAGACCANTGCAACGAGTTGTTGAGCGAGAACGTCGAGAGGATTACGCGGATAAAACGTTTCTTCAACTTCACCGGTTGCCATCCGCGCTGCCGCGGCGCTGCATGCCAACAGGTCACCACGATATTTGGGGAAGACGACACCATTCGAACGTCCGCCGACATGATGACCCGCTCGGCCAATTCTCTGAATTCCAGAAGCGATGGTAGGTGGCGCCTCGATTTGAATGACCAGATCGACGGCACCCATATCGATCCCCAGCTCGAGCGATGACGTTGCCACAATGGCGGGGATCTGTCCTCGTTTCAGTTGATCTTCGATTTCTTGGCGAGTTGCCTTGGCAATCGATCCGTGATGAGCCCGAGCCAACGGTTCCTCGGCCAGTTCATTAATCGATGTTGCAAGCCGTTCGGCCAGTCGACGGCTGTTGACGAAGATCATCGTCGACCGATGATTGCGAATCAGCTCCACCAGGCGAGGATGAATTGCCGGCCAAATCGATGGGATTGATGGCCCGGCGGCCGCCGGGCTGGTTTCAACCGTCGTCAGATCACTCATGTCCTCAACAGGAACTTCAATCTTCAAGTCGAACGGTTTGCGGCGACCCGCCTCAATGATTTCCACCGGGCGAGGCACAAGAGTTTCCTGGTCGGTTGAATCAATTGAAGCGCCGCCAAGCATCCGCGCGATTTCGTTGAGCGGTCGTTGAGTCGCGGAAAGCCCGATCCGCTGCAGCGGCTGATCGACTCCTGACTGTTGCCGTAGCTTTTCCAAACGCTCGAGCGAGAGAAACAGATGAGCGCCACGTTTCGTCGCTACCATCGAATGAATCTCGTCAATGATCAACGTCTGAACGTTTGTCAAAATGGAACGAGCACGCGAGGTCAGCATCAAATACAGTGACTCGGGAGTCGTAATCAGAATGTCCGGAGGCTGGCGATTCAGAAGGAGCCGGTCCCGACTGGTTGTGTCCCCCGTACGAATACCAATCGTCGGAATGCGGTGGTCGACGCCGGTACGATTGGCAACGGCCGTGACGCCTGCAATGGGCGTACGAAGGTTTCGTTCGACATCGACTCCAAGTGCCTTCAGGGGCGAAACGTAGAGAACACGCACACCCGTTGGTTCGACCGTGTTCTGCGGGAACATGATCCGGTCAATTGCGGCGAGAAAAGCGGCGAGTGTTTTGCCGGAACCCGTCGGTGCCAACAGCAACGTATTGCGACCATCTGCAATGACCGGCCAGGATTGTTGCTGGGCCGCAGTCGGCTCGGCGAAGGCCTCGCAGAACCATTGCCGCACGGTCGGATCAAACCGTTCGAGCGCGGTGGCCGGATTTTGCTGCGTCAAAGACATGGCTGGATCGTTCGTGAGGGGGACGTCCCGGAAACTCTGCTGCTGTCATCGTAGTCAGCTCGACCGGTTTTTGCGATTGGCGAGCCTGTTCGAGCTATCTTTCTCGGGATTCCGTGTCCACCCACAGGCTTAAAAACAGCTCCGCGGCGACGCCGTAGGTACTATCACTCGGTAAGTCAAAATCACGCTGTAAACGTGCCGGTAGTNGCTCACGGCAATGACACAAATTGCTCAACAGTCTCCGTTCATCATCGACCGCGTCAAATTGCTCCAGCCAGAGGTGAAAAGCTTCAATCAATTGCGGCATCGTCTGGACGTCATCAAGAAAAATCACGGTCCTCATCGTCCTTGCTAGCACCCTCATTTAAAAAAATAGCGGGGATTTCCGGCCTCCATCTCCATCCTTATGACGGGCTCCGAATTGTAGTTGACACATGTTCAGCATATCAATAGATTTTGGATCAAACGAAACGAATCGATTGAGTGACAAGGAGGGACCAGAAATGTTGGTATTGGGAAGGAAAGAAAACGAATCGATCATTATTGGCGATACGATCAAGGTCACAATTGTGGGCCGATGCGGCGCTTCGGTGCGAGTTGGCATCCAGGCACCCAAAGAAATTCCCGTCGTGCGGGAAGAATTGAGCTCTTCAGAGCGTGATTCTTTTGCAAAGGTAAAAGATCTCAGTGAAACGACCCACAGCCTTGGTTGAGATGGTTGTAAGTCNCTGAAGGATCGGAGCGGTTACGCTGCTCCTCCTGATCGCGAGTCGCACGAGAGTGGATATTGAGTCCGCCCGGTGCGACTCGCATTGGAGTTGCGTCCTGCTCTGTCAATAACCGCTTTTTGCGGTCTCTCTTAACCTCAAATTGCCAAGGTATTGGCTTGGCAACGTGTGCTGTCAGCGTCATATTGCATGTCGAACTGAATTAACACGTTTATTGAAGAGGGTTCCGATGTCGCAAGCGAGCAAGACGGTTTTAATCACAGGTGGCGGCACGGGAGTTGGCCGAGCCACAGCCCTGCAGTTGGCTGCACGAGGTTACGACATTGCCATCAACTATTCTCGTTCTCTTGAAGATGCTGAAAAAACCAAAGCCGACGTCGAGGCTTTGGGGCGCCGTGCGATTGTCGTTCGATGTGATGTTTCGAAGGATGATGAAGTGCGATCGATGCTTGCCACATGCGAAGCAGAATTTGGACGGCTCGATGGTTTGGTGAATAACGCGGGCACCACGCATTTTGTCGACCTCGCTGATCTCGAGGGAATGACGGAGTCGATGTGGGACGACATTCTTGGCGTGAATCTCAAGGGTGCGTTTTTCGTGACTCGCGCAGCTGTACCATTGATGAAAAAAACGGGTGGGTCCATTGTAAACGTTGCCTCGATTGCCGGAATCACTGGTGTGGGGAGTTCGTTGGCCTATGCAGCGTCGAAGGGCGGAATGATTACCATGACCAAAACGTTGGCCCAGGCTTTGGCGCCGGAGATTCGAGTGAACTCAGTCTGTCCTGGTGTGATCATTTCTCGCTGGCTTAAAGGCCATCAAGCAAGGGTGGATCAGAACATTGCTGAGACTCCCCTTAAAAAAGCCTCATCCACAGATGATGTGGCAGAGAACATTACGTTCCTGATCGACGGTGGCAACATGGTAACGGGCCAAGATATCGTCGTTGATGGTGGATACACCTTATAGGTGAGTCTGGCTGCAGATGTTTGTGTTCTTTACGATTGCCCTTCGTGAGAACGTCGCAAACGCAATGCGTTGCCGATCACGGAGACTGAGCTGAGGCTCATTGCCGCGGCAGCGAGCATTGGGCTCAACAGCAACTTGGCATGAAAAATCGGGACTAGGACCCCGGCGGCGATGGGAACTCCCAGGGCATTATAAATCAGTGCGAAAAATAGATTCTGTCGAATGTTGCGCAACGTCGCTCGACTCAAGTGAATCGCTCGTACAATCCCGGTCAACTCGCCTTTGATAAGTGTGATATCGGCGCTGGTAATTGCAACATCGGTGCCGGTTCCCATGGCAATGCCAACATTGGCCGCGGCGAGAGCGGGCGCGTCATTGATNCCGTCTCCGGCCATCGCAACGAATCGCCCTTCGGCCATGAGAGTTTTCACTTGTTCGTGCTTACCCGTGGGATCGACGTTGGCGACCACCTTGTCGATGCCTACCTGATCCGCAACAATTCGCGCGGTTTCGGCGTTATCGCCGGTCAACATCATCACCTGCAGGCCCAGTTGATGCAGCTCTTGGATCGCCTCTCGTGAGCTCGGCTTAATCGGATCCGCCACCGCGATCAGTCCCGCCAGGGCACCGTCGATGGCGACAAAAACGACTCCGCGTCCCTGATTTCGTAGCTCGGTCGCATTCTGGTCCAGGTCACTGGCTCCGCGAACGTTGCGATCTTCAAGGAGTTTGAGGCTGCCCACGATCACTTCCCGTCCCTCGACGGTTGCCGTTACGCCCAAACTCGTGACGGAGTTGAACTCCGTGGCGGCCGGCAGNGGAATCTGACGATCTCGTGCAGATTGGACAATGGCCTGACCCAAAGGATGCTCACTGTTTTGCTCGACCGCGCCGGCGATCCTCAGCAATTCTCGGGTTGCCTCGTCGGTGTTTGCCTGCGTCAGTTGGATATCGGTGACCTGAGGTCGACCTTCGGTCAGGGTTCCGGTCTTGTCGACGAGCAGCGTATCGACCTTCTCCAACGATTCCAATCCGCTGGCATCCTTGATCAGGACCCCTTCTTTGGCGCCGCGTCCAACGCCGACCATGATCGACATGGGCGTTGCCAGGCCAAGGGCACAAGGGCAGGCAATGATCAGAACAGCAACGGCATTCACAAGCGCGTAGGCGAGCTTCGGTTCCCACGGTGATGCAATGGACCAGGCGACGAAAGAGATCACGGAGATCAGGATCACAATCGGGACGAACCAACCGGCAACGCGATCCGCGATCTTTTGAATGGGAGCGCGACTTCGCTGAGCAGACGACACCATCTGAATGATCTGCGAGAGCATGGTGTCGTTGCCAACGCGGGTTGCCTTCATCTGAAAGGCTCCTGTCTGATTGACCGTACCGCCGGTCACCGTGTCATCGATTGATTTNGCCACGGCCAGGGGTTCACCCGTAATCATCGACTCATCGACATTACTCTTCCCTTCCATCAGAACACCGTCTACCGGAATCTTATCTCCGGGGACGACTTTCAAGATGTCGTTCACCTGGACCTGATCGAGCGGGATCTTCTCTTCCTGATCATTGTTTAATCGAATCGCCGTGGGAGGGGCCAGATTCAGGAGTTCTCGGATTGCGCTTCCCGTTTGCCGCCGGGCCCGTAACTCAAGGACTTGTCCCAGCAGGACTAAGGCGATGATCATCGCTGCTGCTTCAAAGTAAACGGCAACGTTTCCGTTCTCTTTGAAGTCAGCGGGGATCCAACCCGGGAATAACAAGGCGATCGTACTGTAGAGATAAGCAGCACCGACTCCCAAGGCAATCAGAGTGAACATATTCAAGTTCATGGTGGTTACGGAAATCCATGCGCGTTCGAAGAACGGCCATCCGCACCACAAGACAACGGGGGTACACAACGCAAATTGGAGCCAGCGACTGACGGTCGCACCGCCGATCCATGCGTCAATCGGAACTCCCATCATGGGCAGCATGGCCAACAGCACGATCGGGACACCCAAGACGACAGAAACCCAGAAGCGATGCGTCATATTGGCCAGTTCGCCACCGTCATCGTCCTGGTTGGATACCTGTTTCGGTTCCAGTTGCATACCGCATTTCGGACACTGTCCCGGAGTGTCCTGTTCGATTTCAGGATGCATGGGACAGGNGTAGATGATGCGTTGCGAGGGTGGCTCGGAAGATTCAAGCGCCATGCCGCATTTGGGGCAGGTATCCGGGTGCTCGCTTTCAACTCCCTCGCACATCGGGCAAAAATAGATGCCCGGTTTTTCAGGGCGGGGAACCGCAGGACCCGAATGCATGCTGCAGCAACTCGGAGTTTCCGACATGGTTGCGAGGGCGAGGCCGTCCGGTGCCGTGAATTTCTGGCGGCAGGAATCCGAACAAAAAAAGAACGTTTCGCCGTCTCGTGTCGCTTGATGGGGTGTCGACTCCTCGACATCCATTCCACAGATGGGGTCAACCGGCATTTGTTGTTGCTCGTTTTTAGGACCAATAAAGAGAACGACGAATTTCTTATCTCTCGTCGAATGGCGATCGGCCGGCAGGTGACAAAGAGTCAGTTCGCACTCAGGCCGGTCGGTTTTTGATTTAAGGTTCAGTTCGCTTGTCTTCCGAAAATCGGAAAGCACTCCCCCCTGCAATCTGATCACTGGTAATCGTGGGGCACCAGTATTTTTCAACATGTTGGACGACCAGGTCATGTCCGGAGAAATGATCCACAAAAGGTCGCTTGCGATGGTTGTACATGCTGTCGGTCATATCGCGAATCAGAACGACGTTCTTGCCAAGTCGAGTGGATTGGCGAATGCCGAAGGGCCGTCCGAGCACGCACATGTTCAGGTGGACACCCATGATCAAGATGTTGTCGATTTCACGTGACTCCAGCAAGTTGAAGAACTCTTGACCGTTGTCGGTGATCGCATCCTCGGTGTTCATCCCGATCAAATTAATCTGTCGTGTCCATGCTTCGCGAATCTTGCACGGAGTCGCACAATCACATCCCATGTCCGAATCGTCAATAGGAAGGTCGGTCTCTTTCGTAGGATCCGGCCAGCACCAGAACGTGCCCCAACGCTCAGCTGTCGATAGCTCGATCGGGGCCTTCGCAAATGGAGCCTTCTGAGCCCGTTGCCGCTGCGGGGTTCCCTCGTAAAAGTCGACAACGCTACTGGGTGCGTGAACGATCAGAGCCCCCTTCGCTCGGAGCTTTTCCACGAGTTGATTCATCGGCTTTGCCATTTCAACAACTCGACTAGCCGCACCTTGGCACCAATGGTCATCCCACATGTCGCAGATCACCACGGCCGTTTTTTGAGGGTTCCATTTCACGTCTTCATGTTGGAGTCCATTGTTCTGGGCGTTGCGTGATTGTAATTTCAAGTTCAGCATGTCGTCTCCGACCACATCCGCTTGCGGGATGATGCTAAGGAGGGCCGCAATCCAAAGAAAAGGGTAGCGTCGCAGGGGAAGACGAGCTGAGCAATTCATTTGATTTCTCCAACGGATCCAAAACGCCGGATCCTGTAACGCTGTGATTGAAACGGGTCCATTCTAAGGGAAATCCCGGAGGTTCGGTTGCCAAAATATCAGCGATCGACCTCATTTCAACGGCGGATTCAAGGTGAGGTGGTCCCATGTGCTCTGTGCAACTGACCATTGCCAACGATCGTTATGCCGATGTACNTCGACCGAACAACCGAAGGCATTCGACAGGTGATGCGAAGTCAAAACTTCGTTAGGAGATCCCGCAGCGATTGTTCTTCCATTGCCTAACAGTAACACGTGGTCGGTATTTGGAATCAGATCTTCGAGATGATGTGTCACGACTAAGGTCGTCAAGCGCGGTCGTTTGCGGGCGAGATTGTCCAGAGTCGCCAACAGGGTTTCGCGAGCGAGGATATCAAGGTCGGCGGTGGGTTCGTCGAGAATCAAAAGTTCAGGTTCATGGACCAGAGCTCTTGCTAACCAGAGTCGGCTTCGCTGACCGGATGACAATGTTGTGACATCTTGCTGAAGGTGGTCGCCTAATCCGACTTCCGCCAACAACTCGGCAGCAATTTTGAGTTGAGCTTGGCTCGGACGATCAAAGTGGGTTGTCAGGTTTCCAAAAAAACCGGTGGCCGCAAGTCCTTGCGTTGTGACGCCACGATCGATGAGCCGGACGAGAGTTGGGTCAACAATGCCCATTCGCGTCCGTAAGCGGTGCACTTCGTTTTCTCCCAGCGTTTCGCCCAAGATGACGGCGCGACCGGAAGTGAAATGTCCGTACGCGGTTATTGCCTTGAGTAGCGTTGACTTGCCGCATCCATTGGGGCCAAGAACAGCGGCGCGTGCACCATAGGGTAGTGCCCAGTCGATGCCCCGCAGAATCTTGCGAGACGGAACGTCGACATGCAGGTCTGTGAGTTCGATGGCGTACGGCGAAGACAAGAGATTTCTCCGAAAACCGCCAATTATAGCCGACCACGCCCGGACTTCCATCGGACGATGGATAGGCTGGATCCAGTTTGGAAATGGAAAGTGGTTGAACCATGCCAAGCTGTCAGGCTCGCCCGCACGCGATGTCGCCCACGCACAATGTCGGGGTAAATCCGAAAACAGTTGTCAGAATCTTGTGATGCTCATCGTGGAAGTCGAGTATCGGTCTCGCCGGCATCACTTTGTGGGTATAATGGGACGGTAGGGGTTGGGCAGCCTGTTATTCCGTCGCAAGATGGAAATGACGTTGCCAGGTTTCCTGTCTTGATTACAACCGCGACGTTTTGGGGTCGCATTCGTCCGGTCGTAATGATTCGCAAGTGATGTCCGAAACTTACGAACCATGTCGACATCTGTATCAACATTGACCAGGTCCTTGATTTGGCTGGCATGCCTGCTCGTCGTTGCGGGTTGTGGCACGGAGTCATCGCGCGAGAACGCGCGTGACAATGAGAATCGTCCCGTGAGTGATCAGGCTGCGGCGGCGGATGTACCCACCTTCTATACCGATGTGGCACCGATCGTGCATCGTCACTGTGCGAATTGCCATCGACCGAATCAGTCCGCGCCGTTCAGTTTATTGACCGCTGAAGATATTCAACAACGTGCCTCTCAAATTGTCGAAGTCACTCAATCCGGCTACATGCCACCCTGGTTATCCCACGATGCCGAAGGCATTTATGCGGGAGATCGCCGCATCTCTGCGGAGCAACGAGAAATCTTAAAGCGTTGGGTGGATGGTGGAATGCCGTTGGGAGATGTCTCGCAGGCGCCACCCCTGCCAACGTGGGCGGAGGGATGGCAATTAGGAACGCCAGATCTCGTGCTCAAAATGGAGCAGCCCTATGAGTTGAATGCAGACGGGCCAGATGACTTCCGCCAATTTGTGGTTCCCGTTCCCATCGAAGATGTGAAGTATGTGNGAGCTGTCGAATTCAGACCCGGCAACAAGCGAATCGTTCATCATGCCAATATCGTGATCGATCGAACTCGATCTTCGAGACGACTCGATGCAGAAGACGAAACCGTCGGTTTCTATGGCATGGATTTGGAGGGCAAAGCCGAGCATCCACCCGGGCAATTGATTACCTGGGTGCCGGGGCGCGTGCCCTCGCCGTTTCCCGATGACACAGTCTGGAAACTGGAACCGGGGACCGATCTGATTCTGCAGTTCCATATGTTTCCCTCGGGAAAGCTCGAACAGATCCAGGCCGAGATCGGACTCTATTTTGTCGATAAGCCTCCTCAGTCTGATCCGCTGATTGTGTTCCTGATGGAGAACGCGAATATTGATATCGCGCCGGGCGACGATCATTTTGAATTGGAGGATGAGCTCACGTTGCCGGTCGACACGGAGTTGCTTGCCTTGTATCCACACCTCCATTATCTGGGGAAAGAGGTCAACATTTACACGATTTCGCCCGACGGTGAACGACAGGCGTTACTCACGATTCCCGATTGGGACTTCAATTGGCAGGATGTTTATCGACTCGAAACTCCCCGCAAATTAGCGGCCGGGACAAAGATTGGGTTTCGGTATGTTTTCGATAATTCAGCAGACAATCCACAAAACCCCCACCGACCTCCGCGCCGTGTTGTCGGTGGAAATCAATCGACGGATGAAATGTGCCATCTGTGGATTCAGGCAAGAACTGCTTCGGACGCTGAGTTCGATCAACTGAAGGTTGCCATTAACGATCATCGATTGGAGCAGGATCCAACCAGCGAACGTGAGCATGTGAACCGGGGTATCGCTTTGTTGAGATCCGGAGATGCTGCCGCAGCGCTGGACTACTATCAACAAATGGCCGCTCAGGACCCGAATCGTTTGAGCGTGCAGATGGGGCTTGGCTTTGCCTATCAGGCATTGCGGAAGATGCCTGAGGCCTTGCAGCATTTTCAAAGAGCCGTGGAACTTGAACCGCTCGACCCTGAGGCGAATCTTCGCTTGGCAGGTTTGTTGCGCAAACTAGCTCGACCGACCGAAGCACTGCCGCACTATCGCAGTGTGATTCAAGAAAGCCCGAGTCAGGTCGAAGCTCATGCAGGTCTTGCTTTGAGTTTGCTGGATTTGGGTGAGCTGGGGCTGGCTCAACAACACATGACTCAGGCGCAGCGACTCGCCCCTGAAGATTCGTTGGTTCTCAATGGTCTTGGCATGTTGGCCAAGGCGCAGCGCAATTTTCCGGAGGCGGACCGGCAATTCCGAGCTGCGATCGCGCAGAATGCTGATGATTTTGAGGCTCACTTCAATCTGGGTTCGATTCAAGTCCTTGAATCGAAACTATCTGAAGCTCAGCAGAGTTTTGAAACAGCTCGCCGGATACGACCCGATGACGCAGACGCTTGTTGCGCCGTCGCTATGGTCCAGCTACGTCAGGGGCGAATTGACGAGGCAACTCAGGGATTCCGCGAAACGCTCAACCTGGATTCTCAACATCGCCAGGCGCTGATGAGTCTTGCGCAAATCGCATTGAATCGTGGAAAAAATGACGCGGCCATCAAGATCTACAGTCGCCTGATTGTGATCACCCCGACCGATCCGATGTCCTGGTTGCGGCGCGGCAGCATCAAATCTCGAAACCGCGATCCCGCCGGCGCTCTTGCAGACTTTCGCAAAAGTTTGGAGCTTCAACCCGGTTTTCAATTGGCTCATCTGGCAATCGCCGATCTGGCCATGGCTCAGCAGAATTGGCAAGTGGCCAAGCAGCAATATGAAAAGGCGATGATCGGTTCGCAGGTTCCGATGAGCGCTCCGTTGAATTTCGCCTGGTTGTTAGCGACCTGTCCGGATTCGTCGGTGCGAGATGGAGCACGTGCGGTCCAACTTGCAGAACGATNTGCGAAAATGACGCGCTTTCAGGAGCCACTCGTTCTCGATCGATTAGCGGCCGCCTATGCGGCCACCGGCGATTTTGGAAAGGCTACCGAGACCGCGGAGCAAGCGGTTCAAGTTGCGTCCCAACGCAANCGAACAGAGATGGTGCCGCAGATTCAAAAGAGGCTTAAGCAATACCGTACTGGGAAAACGGTAACGATTGATTCGCCCCTGCCCTAAGCTCGCCGCGTTCGAATCAATGACGAACGCGACGGCTTTGGAAGAGCCACGGTTCTAACGTCTTAGTCGGCTGAAAAGCAGGCCGATGGCCAACAGCAACAGTGTGCATGTTGTCGGTTCCGGAACAGCCTGAACAGCTGCACGCGGTCCTGCTTCATAGCCACCGGAAATAAAGGCGGTTACGAAATCGCTGCTGTCGAATTCGGCGTCGCCGTTCCAATCACCTGTATCCCAGCCGGAATTGTTGGCGATACCATCCTCGTATTCTCCGGCGACGAAAACCGCGACGAAGTCGGTGCTGTTGAATTCGCCATCAAGGTTGGAGTCACCGAAGTAGGTGTTGCCAATGTCGGACGCCTCGACCCACACGGTTCGATCTGCGTCATCGACCAGGTCGTCACCGTTCAAATCAAATGTGGCGCCGTTTGCTCCCGAACGTGCCTCAGCACTCAGGAGATTCATGTCGTCGGCGTCGATAACACCATTACCATTGAAGTCGCCACGTAGGCTGTTCTCGGAATAATCGACGATCGCAAGATTCAGGAGTCCGCGATTCGTACCGACACGTGCGATNAGGTCCTGGGTACCGCCCGGTGTCCAGAGATTGCCAAGCGACCAGGATTGACCACCATCAAGGTTTGAGGAGCCAAAAAAGCGGGACTCGGTCACTGCCTCGCCGCTGGGGTTGTTTTCGGCCCAAGCGCCGCCAGCAATTCCTTGATCCTCCAAACTATTCCAGCCGTCGATATTCAAGCTGCCAGAGGCTGATTCAATTTCGTAGTAATTTAAGTCAAACCCCGACCCGGTCTCGTTAACGAGCGAGGCTGCACCTGAATTAGGGTCAACGCGAAGGGTAACGCGAGGGACAGCGACATTAGTAACGGATTCCCAACTTGTTCCGATCGCTACGTCATCCCATTCCATCACAGGACCTTCACCGAGTCGTCCTAGCTGAATGAGCGATCTGAGATCGTTCACCGAACTGATGACGTCCTCTTCAACACTTGCGGAAAGACCATCTTCCACGCCAGTCGGGTCCGCNCAAACAGTTAATACTTCGTTGTCCCCGTTCCCGTTGACTTCGAGTTTGCCGACGAGCGTGTGAAACTCACCATCGTTCAGCGGATCATCTTCTTCGACTTCGAAGTTAGCGCCGATTTCAACGACAACCGCGCCAAAATCGTCAATGCCGATCGCCATTTGGGCGTCGTCGAATAAAGGATCGCCGTTCGGTGCGTTGATCCAAAATCGCGGCAGGGAAGTTGCATCATCGGTACCCGTGCGAAGACGCGCGGAAAAGTAAAGGGTTGCGTCCGCGTCAAGTCCATCCAGGGCGATTCCTCGGCGCAGGTAATTTGCAGTGACGGGGATCAGTCCACCAGCGATGAGCGCTTCATCTACCTCATACTGTTCCAAGTCCTCACTCGTAAAATCATCGCCTGCGATGATTGCGTTTCCGGAAGAGACCCACTGTCCGGTCCATTCGCCGATTGCTCCGTTTTGACCTCCACTGTAGTCCTGCAAAGTAAAACCACCGCCCGGTCCAAACACTTTCGTCGGCTGTCTATATGAGAAGTCGTCGGCTGCCAGTATTTCAGCTCGCACTTCCGCCTTGACGCTGAGCGTCAAAATCAGGCCTGTCGCAATTAGAATTCGTATTGTGTTCATTGTGTTTTCTCCCATTTCAGTCGCTTGTCTCGTTGTTGTGGTGTTCGTACTGATCACGATGTTCTCCGTCGTAATCTCAACAGGAACACCGCGCCGAGACAAAACAGCAGACTTGACGTGGGTTCGGGAACGAGGACCAGATCGTTGCCATTGGCAGCGGCCTGATCGGCGATAATCTGAAAGTCAAAGAAGTTAATGCGACCGTTTTGGTCCACATCGCCTTGGATCAAGGTCGTGGAATCACCGAAGCCTTGCTTGTTGTCAAAGCCAACGTTATTCGACCAAACGATGTAGTCTAAAACGTTGACATCACAGTCTTGATTGACGTCCCCTAAGACGACGGGATCGCAGAGTTGGATTCCTTCGTAGTCGAGATCGTCAGTCGGATCAAAGGTGAAATCACTGAAACCCGCGATGTTGAATTCGTCGATCGCGCCTCGGAACGGTTCCCCACCGTCTCGCATAGCACCGACAGAAACTTCACCGACACCATTCCAGAAACCTCCCGACGTTATGGCGAGTGAACCGTTGATGAACAGTCGGGCATCATTTCCACCGCGAAAGACGCCAACATGCGTCCACTGATCGAAATCGACGGAAATATCCGAGATCTTTTCAGCAGCTACGGAAGAAGCACGAATCTGCCAGCGACCGTCTTCGGTGATTCCCACTCCGCCGTTGTCGTTGCCGAGGCCCCAGATGAACTGTTGCGTCCCGGACGCGGTTGCATCTGGTTTGACCCAGGCCTGACTGAGTGCCGAGAAGGTCGAAAAGTTCCGCGGATCAAACGCAGCCGACGAGAGTCGGTCGTCGTCACCATCAAAAAACAGGGCTAATGAATCAGGGCCATCGAGGCCTTCAACATACACGGGAGCTTCGTCATCATTGAACGCCTCCAACGCGACGAATTCGCCGGCGCTGTCAAACACGGGATCCCCATCTGCGTCTTCTGTCGGTGGTTCTAGAATGTCCTCGGTCTGAATCGCTACGCCTCCGATAATTGCCCCGTCATCGTTTTCACCGAAGGGGTAAAGACGAACCTTTTCCGCAGCAGAAGCCGGGAACAGGTTCATGCTCAATCCGAGCAAGGCCACCAGCGGACCCAGCCAATTAANTCCGGTCTTAATCATCGTTACCTCGCCAATCGTTTGCTTGCGATATGGGCTTTTAAAAAATTGTTTTTTGATGGCCCACCCTTCTCTTTGGGGCGTCATCTTGCGTTATAAGCCGGGGTTCCAGAATCGACAATGAGCAATCCTCGATTCCCCCTGATTCACTTTAATCTCGATCACGGAGCAAAGATATGAACCGCTCATGATGCCAAGGGCATGCTAAGAAGTCTGAACATCAAGCAAGTCGACAAAATGACGTCCACTGCCTCAGACTTGCGAACCCAAAACCTGGGAAAGGATCGCAATTATGTTGAGTGCCGGCCATGTCGCGGAATGGCTGCGTCAAGAAACCAGCCAGTTTCTTCGTGCGATCTCTGACACGTCTTGGTAGATCACTCCAATATCGAGTGCAGCTTCAATGCAATGGGTCACGAGAGAATCAGGATCCGCTTCGGGGGCGAGTTGGCCAATCAGCCAGGCGAGCCGCAACGTTTCCGGAACTTCTGCAACCGGGTTCGCCAAGACGTTTTCGAAAACCACGTTTTGATATTCGCGGATCGCTTCGCCACCGCCGCCGTGCAAGGGAAGCACGGTCGTTACGGTAACCTGCTCAGGCAATTTGAGTTTGGCCGCTCGTATCATTGCCAATAGCAGACCTGGGCCATGGGCTTCCCAAAGTTGTTTGAGCGGTTCCTGGCGAAGTTGTAGCTCTTCAGCGAGTTGGCTGTGCATCGACGCGATACTTGTCTCCATTCGATCGATGCTTTGTTCGATGTCGCGAATCGACATTTCAGGATCGGGTTCCAAACCGGATTGGAGAGCCAGCCAGGTTTCCGAATTCTTGCACGATTCAACGAGATCCGACTGGGATGACAAAGTTTTGGCCAGTTGAGCGTCGACCCACTCTCCGTGGTTTGGTAAATGCCGCAAAGCATAGATGGCGGTTAGTCGGGGTGCGGATTGCCATTGAATCATCGGGCTCATGGGAGACTTTCTCTGTCAGGCCAATGTCGGGGTCGCTCAGCGGTTGCTTGTTTTCGGTATAAGGCATCATAGCCGGACGAAGAATTGAGGCCAGGATCCAGGGGGTTCTCGGTGATTTGCATGATCTGGATCGGAGATGCGGATGTGGTCGATGCCGAGATCCACCAAGAACTATGAGTTTGCGTCTTCAGTTTACAATCAAATGACTCGTGAAAAGTCACTACGGTATCCGAAGAATCTCATGAGGTTTAATCAAGGCAAGCAAGTTTCTAACGATTTGCGAATCTGGATTGCGGTCTTCTAGCTATCTCGACTACTGTGTTGCGGTGGTCGCGTTAAAAGTAATACGACGGTGCAGGAGGGAAAAACGATGGCTTCCTTAGTGATGACAATCCTGGGAGAAGATCGACCTGGTGTTGTGGAATTCGTCGCCAAAGCGGTCAGCGATCACGGCGCGAATTGGCTGGAGAGTCGAATGGCACATTTGGCAGGCCAGTTCGCTGGCATCGTCCACGTTGAGGTGGCTGAAGATCAGCTGCAGACGTTAGTGGATGCCTTGAGATCGCTCGAGCAAAATGGTCTCCAGATCATCGTTCAGGCCGATGCTGCTGGAGCCGCCGATTCGTCGTTCGCTCCGCTCAATATGGAAGTTGTCGGTGGGGACCGACCCGGGATCGTTCGCGAAGTCAGCCATGTCTTGGCATCGCACGAGGTGAATGTGGAAGAATTCCAGACGGAATGCATCACCGCACCGATGAGTGGTGACCGATTGTTTCGAGCCACAGCTCGACTTCGACTTCCTGCCGGATTCACTATCGAAGCGTTACAGGCTGCTTTGGAGGGAATCGCCAGCGATTTGATGGTCGATATTCAGCTAAGGCAATCGTAATCCTGCGAAATGATTTTCTTTTCGTTTCCCCGTCGCGCAGTTTCTCTGTTGTGCATGGGCTTGCGTCGATCGTAAGGCTCCGGTGCAACCTTCTGGTCGACTTCCGTGTATAATCAGTAAGTCGTACTCAGGTTGGAGATGCATTTGGAGGAAATATTTTGAGCGCCCGATCAATTGCCGCCGCAACGCTTTTTCTTGTTTGCCTCGTTGCCTTGCCTGCCATGGCTGCGGATCCGCTTATCTTGGAAGTGGATACTTCAAAACTCAACCGGCATCTAATGACGAGCAAGATTACGATTCCTGTCGAGCCAGGTGAGCAAGCATTTTGGTATCCGAAATGGATTCCGGGCATTCACGGTCCTGGCGAGCAAATTCGAAATATGGGCGGTCTCAAAATCACGTCATCAGTCGGTCGATTGGATTGGATGCGTGATCCCAATGAGCTTTATCGGTTTCTCGTTCAGGTTCCTGAGGGTGTTGATTCGATTGTTGCCGAGCTAACTTATATCGCGAGTCAGCCGACGCGCGTTTCACGAGGCGTGGACAGCTATGGTAACAACAGTCTATTTGGGATTAACTTCAACACGTGCCTGATCTATCCCGAAGCGGCGAAGGCTCGGTCGACTCCGGTCAAAGTGAGTGTGCAAATACCCGAAGGCTGGGGTTATGGCAGTTCATTACGTGAGGAATCTACGAGCGGAGACTGGAAGCATTTTGAGGTCGAGTCGCTGGAGCGCGTCGTCGACTCACCCTTGATTGCTGGTAAGCACTATCGTCGTCTTGAGGTTGATCTGGAAGACTTCCCACCGGTCATTTATCACATTGTCTCCGAAAACCCCGATGCGCTGTTGTTTGATGATGAGCAGGTTGAGCGATATCGCCGTCTGGTTGTCGAGTCAGCTCATCTTTTCGGGGGAGCTCCTTTCGACCGCTACGATTTCCTGGTGATTTGCAGCGATGACGTTCCACGTCTTGGGCTCGAGCATTTATCCAGTTCGTTCAATTCGATCGACGAACAGTCGCTCGTGAACGAGGCGGAATTGACGGGTTGGGCAGCTGGATTGTTGCCGCACGAGCTTGTCCATTCGTGGTGCGGAAAATACCGTCGTCCCGCTGGGATGTACCGAAATAATTTTCACGATGGAAAACAGACGAATCTGCTTTGGATTTATGAAGGTTTGACGCAGTATCTTGGCCAAGTGTTGACGGCCAGGTCGGGCTTGTTGTCTCCGGAAACTGAAAAGGAACAACTGGCCGCTCGAGTTGGTTACCTGAACAATCGAGCCGGACGCGACTGGCGATCGTTGCAGGATACTGCGGTTGCTGCACACACGCTGCGAGGTGGATCGCGTCGATGGAGTGACCTGCGTCGTAATCAAGACTACTATGACGAAGGTGCTCTCTTCTGGCTCGAGGTGGATGCTAAGATTCGTCGTTTGACCGACGGTCAGAAATCGCTCGATGATTTCAGTCGTCGCTTCTTTGCTGTTCCTGAGAATCAAAGACAGCCGATCAAGCCGTTCACGATTGACGAGGTCGTTGAAGAGTTGAACCAGGTCGCCCCCTACGATTGGAAGGGGCTGATCACCCGACGAATTCTCGTCCCGCAAGAAAACTTGTCGCTCGAATGTCTCCGGGAGGCAGGTTATCAATTAACCTTTGTGACGGAGCGTCCCGAGGCGCTGAAAACTCGAGAGCGTCAGCGAAAATACGTCTCTGCCGAATACTCGCTGGGCCTGACGCTCAATAAGGATCACCAGGTATCAACCGTTGTACCCGGTGGCGTCGCTGATCAGGCGGGAATCACGGAAGAGATGGAGATCGTGGGGATCAATGGAAAGAAGTTCTCGGAAGAGCGGTTTCGAGATGCGCTGGAGGAATCCACGACTGAGGGAGAACTCGAGTTGCTGTTGTTGGATGACAACGAAACCTTTCACACGGTTCAGTTAGCGTACGAGGGTGGCCCTCGTTATCCGTCGCTGTCACGGCTTGAATCGCCGGATTGGTTGAGTGAAATTCTCGAACCAAAGGTGACTGCCGGTGAGGGCGAGTCGAACTAAGCGTTACGGATGGCTTTACCAAGGCGACGCCGTTTCTCTTCGGCGTCGTGATCGTCGATGTTTGCCAAGGCTGCCGCGGCATGGGCTGCGGTGATGCTCGAAGTGGGTTCGGTGGCAAAGATCGCCTGAACCGCCGCTACTGCCGGTGGGTTGTTCAGGTGGTTAATGACCAATAACGCATCGAGTGGCGCGACGAAGTTATCGCCATTTACGTCGATGAACGGCGGTGGTGCAAGGTCTTCAGCGGGGGGCGAGAGGAGACGAGCGCCCGAATTATTCAGTTCGTTGATGATCAACAGTGCGTCCAACGGGGACACGACACCGTCGTTGGTGACGTCGACTGGCAAGACAGCGTTTTGCCATGGGGTTAGAATCTCCGCGTCGTCGTCAACGATGGTGACCTGAATTGAGGGAACCTCTAATTCAACATTTCTTGCATTCGCTAGAACGACGGAAATGTTTTCGTCGGGCTCTTCCTCAGTGTCACCGATAATGTTGATGATTGCCGTTTTTGTTGTCTCGCCCGGTGCAAAAGTTACCTGCCCTGTACCGCGAATGTAGTCTGTATTGAGATTCGCGGTTTTTCCGCGGCCGATGTATTGGAGTGACACCTCACGTCCGCTGGCTTCGGAAAGGGTGAAAGTTATTTCCGCGTCTGTGAATCCTTCGTCACCTTCGATGACGCGGATGCTTTCCGTAATCACGGAAGGCAGCGGATCGTCATTTTCGATCGTTGCGACTGCCGTGCGTGTCAGGATATCGTAGTTGTCCTCGGGGCCACTAAGTACAACCGAAAACGATTCGTCCACTTCATTTTGACGATCGCCCCGAACCAATACCGTGATCTCTTGCGTGAGTGGCTCACCGGGGTTGAAGATTAATTGGCCAGCGGTCGGATCAAAGTCTTCATCCGCAATCGCTGTATTGCTGATGGCTTCGTAATTGACGGTAATGGCTTCTTCAAACTCTTTCGAAACCGTCACGGCGAATTGGAAACTCTGATGGTCTGCATCGCCTTCGACGCCTGAAGTGCCTGCAATACTCAGCTGCGGAAAGTCGGGTGGATCATAATCGATGGTCAATATCGGCTGGATTTCACTTTCTCGCGTGCCAAATCGTTTCGTGGTTTTTCGGGTCGATTCATCCCCAATTAGCATCCAACCAAAGTTCGTCTCGGGGGATACCAGCCAGTCGGTGATTTGATCGGACATGCGGAACGAGGTGAAATTGTATTGGCCGACTTCGTTCACGACGCTTGAAGCCAATGCGACATTTGAAAAGTCACCACCCGCTGTGTCCCACCGCTCATCTGGAAAGCTGCGGAAATTCCAGGTTGCACTGTCGGGAGTAGTAGCAGCTCCCACGCCTCCACCTTCGGCCGGCACGGCGGAAGTGCCCTCGCCCCAATCGTTGAGTACCGGGTGCAACGAGATTTCCACAGGACCCGCAACGGTCTTGTCGACGTGGAGTGTCAACGTTGCGTCATTGATCGAAGAATCCCGAGGGATTGCTGCTGCGATGTCGAACTTGATGAGACCACGACGTGTCAGGTCTTTGTTCGTGTTGCCCACGACCATGCCGACGCCAGCGCCGTTTGCTGACTCATTAACCAGATTCTCGTACAGCGTCGTATCCTGAGATGGGAACAGGTCGATTACCGTTAGCATGCGACGTTGTTCGAGTGATTCAAAGCCAAACGCCGAACTTTGCTGGCGATGGTGCTGCCGGGATAACGATCGCTTCATCATTGCCAAAGCTGACTCAGGGGAGTCGCGGGAAGTCAAGAAAGGTTAACGCATCTAAGATGAGCGTTGCGAGACGCTAATTCCCATTCTATCAACCGGTCAATGGAACAGCCAGAAATCCGTTAACAACCGTTTTTGATCTCAAAGTTTTTGTGACATGTTGATCGTCGAGTTGTTTTTTAACGATTTTTCAACACGTCTGTTTCCCAAGCTGAATATGCTTTGAGCATCGTTTCAAGCTGGGTGATCGCCGCCTCGGATCGGTCGGTCGTTTCGCCAGGGTCCTCGCCAAGATGAAAAAGTTGAGGTGGCTCGTGATGAGACGCCACTAATTTCCAGGGACCTTGCCTCACAGCAAATCGTCGTTGGGTTCGCCAGAAAAACGTTCGCTCTGACGGGCGCTCACGAAATGCTTCGTCTGTGAGTACGCGGCTGAAACTGACCCCATCTAGATCCGTTGCCAGGGTTCCCGCGAGTTCAAGCAGTGTGGGCATGATATCCATCGTCATCCACGTTTGATGGCAAACGGCTGAGGGGACGGTTCCCGGCCACCAGCCGATCGCGGGAACGCGATGTCCACCTTCGTAAAGTTCTCCCTTTTGCCCTCGCAGTATGCCATTTCTCGAAATGCGATGGTGCGTTGTGCCATAGGATCGGTAACCGCCATTGTCGGAAATAAATAGCACGAAGGTGTTCTCGGCGAGATCAAGCGATTTGACGGTCTTGATAATTTGTCCGACACTCGCATCAAGCGCTTCGATCATCGCGGTCACGTGAGGTTGTACATTGTTGCGATCGGGGATTTTTCCCCACTTGTCCTGTTCATAGTCGGTCCCTTGTACCCGGTGAACTGGGTCTTTTGGGCCCTGCCATGGAAAATGGATGGCCAAATGAGGGACGTAAAGCAGAAACGGTTGGTCGCGGTTTTGCCGGATGAATTCCACGGCATGGTGGGTAATGAGATCTCCCGTGTAGCCCGGTTCCGATGTCATAGTCTCTTGATGCCACCAGTCGAGTTGTCCTGAACGATCGATTTGCGAATGATGGTCACCATCCCCCGATGTCAAACCCACAAAGGTAGAAAAGCCTTGTCGAGTTGGCAGAAATTTTGGGCGATATCCAAGATGCCATTTTCCGAATAGGCCGGTCTGGTAACCCAGCGGTTGCAACAATTCAGCAACGGTGACAGCCTCCAATGGCAATCCAATGTCCCGTTGCGTCTTCCCGGAAAGCGGTCCCTCAAATTCAGGCCCAAATCGCTGTTGATACAGACCGGTTAATAACGCGACCCGTGTGGGAGTGCACATCGCACCGTTGCTGTGGAAATCTGTAAAACGAAGGCCTTCACGAGCCAGCCGATCCAAGTGCGGCGTTTTTGCAATGGTGTTCCCGTAGCAAGCGAGATCACCATAGCCGAGGTCGTCGGCCACGATCAAAATGAAATTGGGATGCTTTCTGTCGTCTTCTCCAACCAACCTGGATGTCAGAAACAAAGTGGCAAACAGAGAGACGATAACGGCATATTTTCGAGGCGAATTCATGGTACCAATCTTAGCCGAACCCATACAGAATTCGCAAAAATGAAGAATCAGAATTCTCGTTTTCAGCGCCCGCATCCGTGCCGCTGGCAGTGGCTCGCGGACGATTGTGTTGCCTCAGCGTTTTCGTTGCACGGATCAATGTCGCGGCTTGGCGGGAGAATCGAGGAGGCCGACACAAGAAAAGAAAAAAGGGCCGAGTGTCGGTAATCAGAAGGTGTCGTCGTCAGAGGATGTGCACTCGGCCCGTCAATATCTAGCTCACTGACTTGCGATGTCAAAAGTCGGCTAAGATGTGACGGAGTCTCTTTGAG
Organism: Planctomycetaceae bacterium; assembly: GCA_002723275.1. Taxonomy (GTDB): domain Bacteria; phylum Planctomycetota; class Planctomycetia; order Pirellulales; family Pirellulaceae. The sequence continues at coordinate 388,172 of PBNZ01000021.1, read as the reverse complement.
AAAATTCGCCAGAGTCCGCGACTTTGAGGAGTCGAATCAACAGACTGCGTTGCGATTTGGCAGCATCGTGGCTGCTATCACTCGCCGCTGCCTGCAAATCCGTCGACGGGTTTCCGCAGAAAAGCCTCGTTTTCAGAGGTGAGCGTTGGCCGGTCCGTGCCGTTCAACGGTTATTCACGTTCTGACGACGATATGGAATCCGGCCTAGGGTCTTCCAGGAATTCCTGCTAGACTCCGCCGCCCAACTGGGTCAGAAATGCTGTAACTCGCCACGATGGCGGTCGGTTTGGTTGCCAAGGAAGGATGATTTCAACGATGGGTTATCGACATCTAGTGCCCGCCGTTTTGTTTGGGTTAAGTCTTGGATCGTTTGCTTTCGGCCAGGTGACGACCCCCGGCAATGCGGGTACTCGACCCAATACTCGCCCTTCAACGGGATCGGTTTCGCCGCAGGCGATCGCGCCTCGGAACACCCCACCATCCCAGCAACGTCTCTCTCAGCAGCAGGGCCTCAAGATTGCACAGGCTCGTCCGGTAGGACCTTCCAAAGAGTTTCAGCTGACAGCCGATCAGCAAAAGCGGCTCGATATGATTCTCAACTACTGGGAGAAAAAGACGGACGAGATTAAGACCTTTCAATGCAAATTTACACGTGAGAATTGGGACTTTGTATTCGGACCCAAAGGGGCACCGCGATCGGTTGACCAAGGAACCGTGCGGTATGCTAAACCCGATAAGGGACTGATGCGTGTCGATACCGTTTGGGAGTATGACGCGGAGTCGGAGAACAAAAAGAATCCATTCAAGAAAGCCGAAGTTCAATTCGGTGAGTACTGGGTATGCGATGGCAAGGCGATCTTTCAGTTCGATTCACGGACCAAAACGCTCACGGAAACGACCCTGCCTCCCGAAATGCAAGGTCAGGCGATTGCCGAAGGTCCCCTGCCCTTTTTGTTTGGTGCTAAAGCCGAAACAATGAAAGAGAGATATTGGATTCGAGAATTGCGTCCCCCGGCCGAGATCAAAGATAAGTACTGGTTGGAAGCAGTGCCCAAACGCGCTGCAGACGCAGCAAATTTCGTCAAGCTGCAGGTGATTTTGGCGAAGCCAGAATCTTCCGGAGAACTGTTGCTCCCCGAGAACATCAAGGTGTTCAACAAACAGGGCTACGTGATGTATCGTTTCTCAGAGCACGCGCCCAATAACCCAACCCATCGCGTTGCAGGATTCTTCAAGTCGTTCGTGCGACCCAAAACACCACGTGGGTGGACGAAGGTCGTCGAGAATTTGGACGATCCCGCCATGGCTGTCAAAAGTCAGCCCGCGCCAGCCGAGCAAGGTCAGCCGCGCGTCGGTACGAAACCGATCCCCAAGAGTCCCCGATAACGGACCTTGATTTCATCCATCCGCCTGACTCGTTGGGTGGCGGATTGGGTTCTGCTTCACTGCGAATTCCGCCGGTGAACTGCTGCAATTATTATCTGGCTGGGAATGCTCCTGAAGGTCGAGCACCGCGTCTCAGTTAAGGATAATTATGCGAGGAATTGTGGTCGCCGAGCCACTTTCCCTTTCCGCTGCAGGCTTTTCCCTGGGTAACAGGAAAACTATAATCTGGCAGCGGAGCTTACCAAACGCTTTTTGTTGGAAGGTCCGCCCAGGGTCGAGAGGGCCCGTAGGCTTGGAATATGGACTGCAGGAGAACCAATCGGTTTCGCATGACGAGACAATGTCGAAGCATCTTTTTCGGAACTCAATGGAATAGGATGGGCTTCGCGCTTATTCCTCTGCTGATTGTGTTTGCGTCCCTCGTGACGGTGGTTCATTCCCAGGAAGCTGAACGAGAGCCTCCCGCCGCCCAATCTCCCGCCGCCCAACCCCCAGCCGCACACCGCATTCGTGTTCCGCTTCCGCTACGTGATTCCACAGATCGAATCGTCAAGCAGAAGGTACAGAGGATCTTGTCTGGAGATTCGAGCGGAGCCGAACGGCCCGTGATCGTATTTGAATTTTGGTCGCCGGAAGGCTCCGAAGGGCGAGGTAGTGAATTCGAACGAGCACTATCGTTGGCGCGGTTCCTGACGGGGCCGGAGCTTGATCGATTCAGAACGGTGGCCTTCATTCCCAAAGCGGCCACAGGACATGCTGCCCTTGTCGCGATCGCTTGTGAAGAGATTATCATGAGTGAAGATGCGATATTGGGTGACGCGGGAGCTGGCGAACCCTCGATCGGTCCGACCATGCGTGGGGGTTACGCGGAGATTTCGCGCAACCGCCGCACCGTTCCCGAGGCGATTGCTTTAGGAATGCTCGATCCAAAACTGACCATTTCGCAAGTCACCACAGGCAGCGGCGTGCTTTATGCGTGGCCAGAGGAACTCGAGCGACTTCAAAATGAACGCAATGATATCCAGGCGATTGACACTTTGATCCCCGCCGGGCAGCTGGGAATTTTTCGTGGCGACAAACTACGTTCTCTGGGGATGGTGAGTTACCTTGCTGAAGATATCCCACAACTTGCTTCGGCATTACAAATTCCAGCCGACCGTTTGACCTTCGATCCGTCGATGGGAGGCGCGTGGATTCCGATTCAGGTCGAGGTCGACGGCCCGATTGTCAGTGGTAGTGTGGATCGAGTCATCCGGACGATTCAACGTGAGATGGACTCAAGGCAGGTGAACTTTATCTGTTTGCGCATCAATAGTCCCGGTGGCGATGCAAGCGAGAGCGTCCGGCTTGGTGGCTTTCTCGCGGATCTCGATCCGTCTCAAGTTCGGACGGTTGCTTACATTCCCGAAGAGGCTCGTTCGGATGCCGTGGTGATTGCTTTGGCATGTGACCAGACCGTGGTGGCGGGTGATGCGATCCTAGGTGGCCCGGGTGCGGTGACGATCGGCGAACAAGAAATTGAGGACTTAACGGAATCCGTTCAACGGATCGCTGAGCAGAAGTCGCGATCCTGGTCAATAACTCTCGCCATGATGGATCCATCCCTGCAGGTGTATCGTTACACGCGTGCGGGGTCCGATGAGGCCGTCTATCTGTCAGCGGATGAATTTGCGAGCCGTTTTGCTAACGAGCTTGTGGTTGAGAACGACGATGCGACTCCAATCGAGGGTGAATGGGTGCGGGGCGAAGCGATAACGACGCCTGGGAAAATCCTGGAACTCGACGGACGTCGAGCTGAACAGGTAGGGCTTGCACGTTTCGTCGTCAATGATTTCAATGAGTTCACGCAGCTCTATCAGTTGGAAGACTCGCCCGACTTAATCGGTCCCAACTGGGCTTTTGAGTTCATCGACAAGTTGGCATCACCTGAAGTTGCCGGCATTCTTTTGTTCATTGGCGCCTTTGCGTTAATGGCCGAATTGTCGTCGCCTGGCCTTGGGGCCGGTGGCTTTTTGGCGGCTCTCTGTTTCACGCTTTATTTTTGGGCGAACTATTTGAATGGGACTGCCGAGATTCTCGAGATCCTGTTATTTGTTCTTGGTCTGTCTTTCATCGTCATCGAGATTTTCGTGATTCCAGGATTCGGCGTTTTTGGTCTGGGAGGCGCCGCGATGGTTCTGTTGTCTCTTGTGCTTGCTGTCCAAACCTTCGTGCTTCCGACAAACAGTTATCAATATGATCAGTTTGGCCGGTCGCTTGCGATGGTGGCCTCGGTGATGACTGGTATTGTGGTGGGGGGCTTTGTATTGCGCAAATACCTGCATCGCGCTCCATTTCTTGGACGTGTCATGTTGATGCCGCCTGACGACGATACCCGCGAAGAACTTTCTCGCCGTGAGGCGATTGTCGACTATGATTACCTGCTGGACGAGTTAGGAACCACCCAAACGCAATTAACGCCATCGGGAAAGGCCCGCTTTGGGGACGAGGTTGTCGACGTGATTAGTAACGGAGATCTAATTCGAAAGGGCGAGAGTATTCGTGTAATCGAGGTCTTTGGCAGCCGAGTTGTTGTTGAAGCTGTAACGAACGGATGACGACGGCAAGTCACGATGATTTGGGGAATGTGATCCATGCCTGAAATCNTTTGGCCGGTTTTCCTGGTCGTGGTCGGTCTTGCTGTTGTCCTGTTGGAGCTGATGATTCCCTCGGGAGGTATCCTCTCGGCGATTGCCGGTATTGCCATGCTGGCCTCGATCGTTCTCGCCTTCATTGAAGGCGGTGTGGTTTTAGGCACCATCTTTATGGGAATTACCGCCGTGTTGGTGCCGGCCATCATGCTGCTTTTTATTCGTCTTTGGCCAAAAACACCCATGGGAAAACGCGTGCTCATTAACCCGCCCCCTGCGGAAGAACTGGTTCCTGAAGAGGTGCAATCGTTGCGTCAGTGGATCGGAGAACGGGGCATCGCGGTAAGTCCGATGTTACCCAGTGGCGCCATTCGGATCGGGGGCCGTACTATCGATGCCGTCAGTGAGGGGATGTCCATCGACAAAGGAAGCCCGATTGAGGTGGTGGCCGCTCGAGGGAATCATCTCGTCGTCCGACCGGTGGCGGCGGAGCCTTTTGCGACAGAGGATTCCACTGAAGAAAAGCCGTTAGACACGATTGTACCCGACCCGTTTGATGACTCGCTGTCTTGACATTTCACGGGGTGTGATATACGACGTCGGTAGAAATTCGCTAAAATGACTTGAAGAGATCGCTAAGATTTCGAAGATCTGCGACCTGAAAGACTCGAGGACAAGAAATGTTGTTTGCAAACGCATTCGTAATCATCGCCGCCGCCGTCGTGATCATCCTCGCAGGCCTGATTTTCTTCTACGTATTTGTGTCCTATTTTTGGCTCTGGATCCAATCAGTAACGACCGGCGCTAGCATTGGGATTCTTGACCTGTTGGGCATGCGATTTCGTAAGGTCGTTCCCTCGGTCATTGTTCGTAGCAAGATTATGGCAGTCCAGGCGGGCTTAGATGAATCGACCGGTATCACGAGCAAAGCTTTAGAGGCGCATTACTTGGCGGGGGGAAACGTATCCCTTGTGATCCGTGCTCTGATCGCCGCCAACAAGGCGAAGACGATAAATCTCACTTTTCAGGAAGCGACTGCGATAGATTTGGCCGGCCGTAATGTTTTAGAAGCGGTTCAAACCAGCGTCTATCCAAAGGTGATTGACTGTCCCGCCAAAGGTTCGGCTCGACCAACGTTAGATGCTGTCGCCAAGAATGGTATTCAGTTAAAGGTGCGAGCTCGTGTTACGGTGCGAGCTAATCTGCAACGATTGATTGGTGGTGCCACGGAAGAAACGATCATTGCACGAGTTGGTGAGGGTATCGTCAGCGCAATCGGATCGGCTGGCGGCCATGACGATGTGCTCGAAAATCCCGATATGATTTCTAAGGCCGTACTGGGACGACGGCTCGATGCCCAAACCGCTTTTGAGATTGTATCGATCGACATAGCAGATATCGATGTCGGCGGTAACATCGGAGCCCGTCTGCAAGCCGATCAGGCCGAAGCCGATACTCGAGTTGCCCGCGCACGAGCAGAAGGTCGAAGAGCGATGGCAGCTGCTGCTGAACAAGAACAGATTGCGGGAATTGAAGAAAGTCGAGCCAAGCTGGTGGAAGCTGAGGCTGAGGTGCCCAAGGCGATGGCCGAATCCTTCCGGTCAGGAAAACTCAGTATTCTTGATTACTACAAGCTCCGGAATGTGCAAGCGGATACCGATATGAGGTCGTCCATCGCCAGCGTGTCCACTCCGAAACGGACTGCCCCCGTTCCAAATTGATCGCCGTCGGCTCGAACCCGTTGGAATATGCCATGCTTGAAAATATCATCTTCGCCGAATTTGACTTTCTCCAGATCTTGATCTTTCTGGTCATTGTGATCAGTTCGCTCGTTGGCCAATTCATTAAGGGAAACGCGGAGAGGAAAAAGCGTCCTCGACCGCCCATCAAGCCCCTTGATGCAGGCGACCTTGATCAGGCAGACCGGGAACGTGGTCGTTTAGACGAAGAGATCGATTCGATGCTGCGGCGAGCGATCGGTGCTGAACCGGAAAATCCTATCGAGGTCGAGGTGATCGAACCGGAGGTTGTACAACCGCATAATGTTGACCCTGAAATTGTCGTGCTCCGCGATCAACCCGCGCAGGGTAGGCGAGGTGCTGCGCCGATTCCTGCCGTACTAGCGGAATCGGTTGCCCCGAAAGATGACTCGCTTTCCAATCGTCATATCGAGAGCGAATTGGAAAAGCGAACTGATCGATTCGGTTCAGATATCCGAAAGGCTGACCAAAGGATCGAAAGCCGCCTGCAAAGCACCTTCGACCATAAACTCGGGACCCTGTCGGAATCATCTTCATCGTTAAAGATGTCTGATTCGTCGTTAAGGATGTCTGAGCCTGCTGCACAAGATTCGGGATTCCAATCGTCGGATGCTGCCGTTGCCGATCGAGTCGTTGAAATGTTGACGACTCCCGGTGATCTTCCGGCGGCAATCGTCTTGAGTGAAATTGTCCGTCGTCCCGAGTGGTGATCGCCATCAGGCGGTGTTTGTGCCCGCTCTTGCAACGGAACCACGGCAACTCTCTCTGGCCTGTCTTTCTGGTCTGGCTCGCTCTCTCACCGATTGGGCTCAGTTCGCGATACCGTTTCTCGACGACTGAATTCGTTTCCGTGGGCCTCTGTCAAACGGTGGCTCACCAACTTAAAATCGAAGGCTCAGTTTCCGTACCTTGAAAGAGGAAGAAATAAATGTCGATCAAACCCATCGTACCTGGTCAGACTCGAATCGGCTGGATTGGAACAGGAGTTATGGGAGCGAGCATGTGCGGCCACTTGTTGGACGCAGGTTTCTCGGCAACGGTCTATAACCGGACACGCGCGAAAACTCAGGGACTTTTGGATCGCGGAGCTCAGTGGGCAGACTCGCCGAAGGAAGTGGCTCGTCAGAGCGATTTGATCTTTAGCATCGTCGGCTTCCCAGAAGATGTACGTGCCACGATTCTAGGTGATGAAGGAGCGCTGCAAGGTTGTGAGCCCGGTAATGTTCTCATTGATATGACAACAAGCGAACCTTCCTTGGCCATCGAAATCGCTGAACAAGCAACAGCCAAGGGTGCCCACAGCATTGACGCGCCGGTGTCGGGTGGAGATGTGGGAGCTCGTGAAGCACGACTTTCCATTATGATTGGCGGCGCCGACGAAGCAGTCCAGGCGCTGCAACCCTGTTTTGAAATCATGGGTAAGACGATTGTCCATCAGGGAGGACCTGGAGCCGGACAGCATACCAAGGCGGTCAATCAGATTCTGATCGCTTCGAACATGGTCGGAGTTTGTGAAGCCTTACTCTACGCTCATCAATCAGGGTTGGATTTGAATACCGTACTCGCTTCCGTCGCATCGGGAGCGGCGGGGAGCTGGTCGTTGTCGAATCTGGGGCCGCGCATTATTAATCATGATTTCGATCCGGGTTTCTTCGTCGAGCATTTCATCAAGGATATGGGGATTGCTCTCGATGAGGCGAAACGCATGAACTTGTCTCTTCCCGGCCTCGCCCTCGCACATCAGCTCTACGTGGCGCTGCGAGCTCAAGGTCACGGACGTGACGGTACCCAGGCCTTACAGCTGGCTCTGGCCAAGTTATCTGGCCAGCAATGGTAGCCCGGGTATGTTGTATTTTGTGCCCTCCCGTTTTGACTGCCCCTTTGCCGTGACCTACTCTTGCCAGATTGGGGTGATCAGAAACAAGCTTAACCGGGGGGCCGGATATGATCTGCGAAGATGCGAATGTCGGAATTTTGCCGGAAGAATCCAAATCGGCTCGACGTGGTCGAATCTTAGTCGTCGATGACGATCGAGATCAGGCAAATGTGCTTTCTACAGCTCTCGACAGGCTCGGATTTGATGTTTTCACCGCGCACGACTTGCAGACCGGTTCTCAGCTCATTCGAAGCTCTCGTCCCCAATTGATCCTCTTGGATATTCGTTTGCCGGACGGCTCTGGCATGGATTTCTGCCGGGAGCTCGGTGACGATCTGGCGACCTGTCAGATTCCGGTGATTCTGCTCAGCGGGATGGAAGGTCCGACGGTGATCCGCGGAGCTCGGGCCGCTGGATGCCGGTATTTCTTGCGCAAACCCTATGATCCGAACGCCTTACTGCTGCTGGTTGAGGACTCATTGGCGGCTCGGTAGATCCAAGTCTGAGTTGCGAGTCACCCAGAGTTTGGTATACTGCTCGATTCGTTTTAGGTCATAACCGGCAACAGTAGATGTTTTGGGGGTGCCCAGTGGGTACAAAGAAATCAGGTAAAGGTCGACGTAAAATCGGTCGCAAGAAACGGCGCATGCGAGCCAAGATTCGGCACCGCAAGAAGTAACGTCGCCCGGTCTCCGCGGCTAAGGAGCCGCAGCGGGTACCGCTGTGACCTTCGATCTCTATCCGCGGAAGGTGTCTGCATAACGACCATGGGTCCGTGTTATGCACGGGCTTTCTTTGTGCGCCTCGCGTTGATCAATACACATAATCGTCGTGATTGATGAAATCGAGATTGCGAGGGCGATTGATGTTTTTCGGAAGTTGACCGTCTCAAATACCCGAAGAACACGATCATGAGAATCAATGACTAGAGAGTGCTAAGATCTTGGCATGGCGCGAACGAAACAGAAAAGGACTCGCTCTACGGTCAAACTGAAAGACGTGAAACGGAATATTCTCGTTGAGCGTGACGAGAATGGTGTGCCCCATGTCACGGGTGACAGTTGGCTGGATGTGCTTTACGGCTTGGGCTATGTTCACGCGCTGGATCGCGCCACCCAATTTCTCTTCTCCCGCGTTGTTGCCTGCGGGACTGCTGCTGAATCAATCTCGGACAAGCCTGAGTTATTAGAAACGGACCGCTTCTTTCGCCGGGTGGGCCTGCAGCTTCAGCTTGAGCAGGAAGTGCTCGACCTGGACGATTATATTCGCGAGCAGATTGAAAATTACTGCGAGGGGGTCAGCGACGGCATTCAGTCGACGCGGCGATCTCTGCCAATGTGGGCGACCGGATTTCGGCCTCAACCCTGGGATACCGAGGCCGTTTTGTTGGTGGGTAAACTTCTGAGCTTTGGCGGTTTGGCCATCAGCCAGATGCAGAATGAGCGACTGCTGATTGAGTTGATCCACGCGGGTGCGAATGAAGAGGCTCTTAAAGAACTCTTTGCGCCACGACTTGATGAGGTGGACTTTGAACTTTTGCGCCAGGTTCATATGTCCAATCAGCTATCCGATCAAGCGCTGGATCTGCTCACCGATTTGCCACGTCTGGCGGGTAGTAATGCTTGGGCGGTGTCGCCGCAACGCAGTGCAAGCGGGCATGCCATGTTGGCCTCAGATCCGCACCTGGAGATCAATCGCCTGCCGGCGATTTGGTATGAGGCGGTATTGCGTTGGGGCGACAGCTACGTGATGGGAGCGACGTTGCCAGGGTGCCCGTTGTTTGCCGTCGCGCGAACCGAAAAGCTCAGTTGGGGAGTCACCTATATGAAGGGTGACACGATCGACTACTTTGTCGAAGACTGCCGCAAGACTGACAGCGGGTGGCAATATCGTCGTGGTGAAGAATGGGATGATTTTCTTATTCGGCGAGAAGTGATCCAACGCAAGGGCGCTGAGCCCTTGGAAGTCGATTATCTCGAAAATGATCTGGGAACTCTCGAAGGAGATCCTAATGATCATGGCCCCGGATACTATCTCACCTTCCGTTGGACCGGCAGCTCCGGAGGTGGAGGTGATGCGATTGGTACCTGGTTGAAACTGGTCGCCTCCGAAAATGCGGCTCAAGCCATGGAGATAGCGCGAGCCTGTCCGCAGCCGACCCTCTGTTTCGTCTTTGCCGACCGTGACGGACACATTGGGATGCAGGGTTGTGGTCGCTTCCCGAAGCGACAGCGAGAGGATCAAGGTCTTCTTCCTTTGCCGGCTTGGGAGCCGACGAGCCATTGGGACGGATTCCTCTCTAGCTCGTTATTGCCCCGCGTCTATGATCCGCCCGAAGGATTTCTGGCAACCGCTAACGAAGTTCAGAATCCGCTGAATGGGCCGCTGTTGGTGACTCAGTTTCTGCCGGATTACCGTAAACGACGGATCGACCAACGGCTGGCTGAGCTGCCTAAAGCGACACTCGAAGATATGTTCGCCTTGCAGTACGATCTGGTGAGTTTGCAAGCGCGAGAGTTGTTAGAAGTCTTCTTGCCACATATGTCTGATGGCGAACTGAAACAGCGCTTCGAGGACTGGGATTGTCGTTACGACGTCAATAGTCATGAGGCCTCGTTGTTTCAGCGTCTTTACGTTGAAATCATCATGCAGGTTTATGGACAGGAAGAGATTATGGGCTGGCGACGTGCCCTTTATATTTGCACACGTGCCGGCTACTCAACGATGGTCCTGGCTGCCATCGACCATCAACTCAAAAATAAACACTCGGCCTGGTGGCGACGTTGTGATCCGGGGACTGTGGTTCGAAAGGCTGTCGAACGTTTGGACCAATCACATGATGTTCCGTGGTCCGAACGAAACAGTTTCCAGTTCGTCAATCGATTCTTCGGCAGTGGGCGCGTGGGCCGCATGTTCGAGTCAAAACCCTTGCCCATGCCCGGCTGCCATGCCACACCGTTTCAAGGCCATGTTTTGAATGCGGCGACTCATGAGCAAACCTTCGCTCCGTCATATCACTTCGTAGCAGACATGGGAGAGTCCAGTGCCTGGACTAATCTGCCTGGTGGTCCAAGTGAGAGTCCTTTCTCCCGTTTCTATCGCTCTGATGTGCAGCGATGGTTGGACGGAGATTACAAATTGCTTGACCCAAAAGATGTTNAACCTGAAGCGGGCGCATAAAAAACGCCGTCCTGAGAACGGCGTTTTTGAAGATCACATTCGGCGAGTTAGTCCCACCACCATTGCCCGTCTTGAAGTTGGTCCAGGCTAACTTTCTCGCGTTGTTCCGCGACCGTGCCCTCTTCATCGGGTTTAATGTATTTGGCAGAAATCGCCTTGCGAGCATTGATGTTCACACCACCACCAATCGGCGTCATCAACACGTTGCCCTTCCAAATGGCGTTTACCGCGGTATCGACTTCTTTCGCCTCCGCATAGATCTCGACAGGCATCTTTTGTTCGTCGGCAAAGACGTTCATGGACCAGTTTGCTTGCGAATAGAAGTCCTGCTCTTGAATGTAGGCGGCCGCAATCAGCATGTCGATCAGATTCTTCATCTGAGCGTAGACCGGCACCTTTCGAGCCAAGTCCGTATAACGGGCCGTGAATGATTTGACGAACATTTCGCTGGCCAAGTCCGACTTGCCNGATTTTACCCGGGTTCCATCGGTTCGTACCAATTCATCAGCACCCACAAGCTTGACGCCTTCGGCCGATAGCTCGATGGCAAATCCATCATCGCTAACGGTGACCGATTCGTAATCCGGAACGAAATACCATCGCTGCAGTGCGTTGCGAGATACCTTGCTCGGGCTCGCTCGTCGTACATAACTCGAAATTTTGACCGGTGGCGTTTCCAGCCCGATGCCGATCAACTTCATCCGGTAGTCAGCTTCGATGAGAATGTTCGCAAAGTGAGTTGTCGGAGCGACACCTCGTACTGAAATTACCTGGCGACCTAAACTGGACTTTAATCCCTCGACAATGCGTTGCGTATCCGCGGGGACCGCTCGCTTTCCAAATTGAGACAGGAACTGCTGCATCTTGGTCAGGCCTTCTTTGGTCGGATCGATCGATACGCCGACCGTTCCCGTCGGTTGCTGACCAGGAGCATAGGCTCGTAGAGCAACAATCAAGTCTTCCAATTGGAGAACCGATTGTCCTGAGACAATGCCCAACGGTCGTGCGTCGGCGTCAAGCATGTAACCTTCCGCCGGCCCCGCGATGACAATGTCCTGGGTTTCTGGATAAAAGAAGACGTAGTCGATACCGGTGAGACCCGCCAGATAACGCATGTCATCTGTCGGTTGTTGACCGTTTGCCAAATGATCCGCGATCGCCGCTTCAAGTCGATTCAACGATACTTTGCGAAGCTCACTGCCTCGAGCCAAATCTGGATCCAAGGCCGCTACCGCCTGTTGACGACGTTGGCGGTCAAGTCGACCGTTTGAATTGATTCGTTTGACGCGTACAACACCTCGCGCGTCGATGACGACACCAGCACCGGCAAGGTTACCACCGGGGTCGACACCACCATCCTGGTCATCGCCGCCGTCTGCATCCGCATCGCCATCAGCGTCTGCACCGCCGTCTGCATCGAGCAAACCATCCGCATCTGCGCCACCGTCTGCGTCCACTTGGGCCAGGGCGGGACTCGACAACACCGTGGCCATAATTAACAACGCCATCAAGCGCATGAGTCCGGAAATCCAACATCGAACCATAAGGACGACCTCTACCTCTGTAAGCCATCAAGTCAAAGGGAAACGGCGGAAGACACCGTTACAGCGCTCCGAGCAAGACATGATTTTCCATAAGTATAGTAAGCCATTGATCTTAATTGCGCTTACTCGGAAAAGCAAGTAATCTAGGTTGAATGGGGTTTAATTGGCGAATGGGAGGTTTGTAACGACCCGGGCCGTCAATTTCCCCTTACCCGCTTGATGTGCGTCGAGGTTTGCGAGAAAGCAGCCGAAAATGGCCCGGTCCCAGCAAATCTTCGATCCGCGTCCGCATTTCAGGGCTTAGGTCGACTTGCAGATTGCCAGATCTCAACTGAACTCGGCTGCCGTCTTCCAGACAGAGCATCAGTTGCACCTCGCATTGGCCCGGGTAGCCTCGCATGATCTCCCGCACCTGCATAAGGCCTTTTTCGCCATGTATGTCTTCGTTGACACGAACCTGCACTCCGTGGGTGTACTTGGCGTCGATCTGTTCGATCGGGATCAGCTCATTGCAGATCAGATTGACGTCATCACCACCCCCGCGCCGATCGATGACCCCACGGATCACGACTACCGCGTCCGGTTGAATCATCTCACCGAATTTCTCGAAGTCATTGGGCCAAAGGATGCAACGAATCATCCCTTGGATATCCTCGAGGTCGAAATTGGCATATTTGGTGGCCGTACTGCCCGGACGCACTTTTCGAACATGAGCGAATTTGATGGACGACAGCATACCGCCGATTGTGATTTCAGTACGGTCGGGTAATTCGGTGAGTTCGGCGCTGTTGTGGCTACAGAAGGTTTCAAACTGCCCGCGGAATTCCTCCAGCGGATGGCTGGAGAGATAGAAGCCGAGCACTTCTTTTTCCATAAGTAGTTTTTCGCGTTCCTCCCAGTCAGGAACTTCGGGCAGTTGGAAGATTTCTTCTTCGGGGGATTCTTCTTCGATTTCGCCGAACAAGCTCTTTTGACCGGAGCGTCGATCGGCGAGGGCAGCAGCGCCTGATTGCATAGCTCGTTCAACAACCGCCATTAATTGGGATCGTTTACTTTGGAACGAGTCGAAGGCGCCAGCCTTGATCAGAGTTTCAACGGTCGATCGATTACAGGACGTTGCGTCGACCCGTTCGCAAAAGTCAAACAGATCTCGAAAGGCTCCGTCTTTTTTCCGAGCCGCCACGATCGCTTCGGCCGCTGACCCGCCACAGCCTTTAATTGCGGAAAGGGCGAAGTGGATGTTCCCGCCACTCACAGAAAACTCGACATCCGACGAATTGACATCCGGAGCGATCACCTCGATCTGCATTCGGTCGGAGTCTTCCATGTGTTCAACGAGCGAATCCTTCTNCTTGAAGTTTCGTCCAGGGATATCACCGGTGAGTAATGCCGCCATGAATTCGACGGGGTAATGTGTTTTCAAATAAGCCGTTTGATAGGCGATCAGGGCGTAGGCCGTACTGTGCGATTTGTTGAATCCGTATCCAGCAAATTTGAGAATCAGGTTCCAGATTTCTTCGGCATCTTTTTTGGCGAGACCATTTTCGACAGAACCCTCAATGAACTTCTCATAGTTGGCTGCAATCAACGCCTCTTTCTTTTTGCTGATCGCCTTAATGCACGTGTAGGCATTGGCCAGGAGGATACCGCCGAGTCGGTTTAGAATCCGCATGACCTGTTCCTGATAGACCATCACGCCATTGGTCTCAGACAGAATCTCTTCCAGGACAGGGTGTTTGTATTCCGGTTTCTTGCGACCGTGCTTAACGGCGACGTAGTCGTCGACCATGCCTCCTTCGAGCGGACCGGGTCGGTAAAGCGCGTTGGTGGCGATGATATCGTGGAAATGGTCAGGCTTCATTCGCTGAAGCAGATCACGAATGCCGCCACTTTCTAGCTGGAAAACGCCCTTTGTCTCACCCCGTTGGAGTAAGGCGAAGGTCTTCGGATCATCGAGTGGGAATTTGAGTGGATCGATGCGCTCATTGTGCGTTTGTTCGATGATTTCAACGGCTGTTCGGAGAATGGTCAGGTTTCTCAAGCCGAGAAAATCCATCTTGAGAAGCCCGGCTGCCTCCACGTCATTCATCGACCACTGTGTGATCACATCTTCCTTGCCAGGAACTCGACAAAGCGGAACATATTCGTCAAGCGGTTTATCGGCGATTACGACGGCGGCTGCATGAGTTCCCATGTTTCGGGCCAGGCCTTCGATTTTCCGGGCAAGGTCCAGGAGNTCACGGATTTCCATGTCGTTTTCGTAAGCCTGAGCCATCTCTTCGCTCTTTTCCAACGCCTTATCCAGGCTGATTCCTAACTCTTCGGGAACCATGTTGGTGACTTCGTTGACACGACCGAGTGGGATTCCCAGGGCGCGACCGACGTCCTTGATCGCGGCTCGAGCGGCCAGCGTTCCAAAGGTGCCGATCTGCGCGACATTGTCCGCGCCGTACTTGTCTTTGACGTACCGAATGACGTCCGCTCGTCGTTCCTTGCAGAAATCGATATCGATATCAGGCGCTTCCAGGCGACTCTCGTCCAAGAATCGTTCGAACAGCAAGTCGTATTCAATGGGACAGACATGACTCATATACAACGCGTAACAAACCAACGCGCCGACGCCACTGCCACGAGCGGTTGCCGGGATTTCCATCTCCCGAGATTTCACGACGAAGTCCCAGACAATCAGAAAGTAGTTCGGGAATCCCAGCTTGTTGATCACGCCTAGTTCGCGGTCGAGTCGATCCAAGACGACCTGTGATAACTCGCCGTTTGGAAGCATCTCCTCGTTGCCATCGTATCGCTCTTTGAGTCCTTGAACGCAGATCTCCCGTAGATACTCTTCGGCGGTTCGATTCTTGGGTAAGGGGGAGTAAGTGGGGAAATGTCGTTTGCCTAATTCCAGGTCGATGTCGACGCTGTCCGCAATTTCCTGGCTGCGCTGCACCGCATCCGCATGATTAGGAAACGCCTCGTACATCTCTTCTGGCGTGCGGATGAAAAACTCATCGCCTTCCATTCGCATCCGACTAGAGTCAGTTCGGAATTTACCGGTGTTGATGCACAGCATCACGTCCTGAGCCTCTGCATCTTCCCTGTCGGCGTAATGAGCATCGCTGGTGCAAACCAACGGTAATCCCAATCGCTCCGCGATACGCACGGAACCCTCCATCGCCATCCGCTGAATATCAACGCCGTTGTTTTGGATTTCGATGAAGTAGCGATCGCCAAAAAGCTTGTGAAACCAACCGGCAATTTCCATGGATTGGGCGAGTTCCGCGTCGCTTTGCATGCCGCCCTTCAAAAGCGTGCGGCTTAATTCCCCCGACACACAACCGCTCAGGCAAACGATGCCCTCGTTGAATTCCTCCAGCAATGCTTTATCGATCCGCGGTTTGAAGTAAAAACCTTCGAGATACGCCTTGGATGCCATCTTCACCAGGTTGCGGAATCCCGTACGATTCTTGGCTAACAATGTGAGGTGAAAACTTGAATCCTTCATCCGCCCGCCATCCTTCTGGAAGCGGCTACCAGGCGCGATGTAGGCCTCATAACCAATGATCGGATTGATGTCGGCAGCCTTGGCCTTGCGGTAGAACTCAAGCGCACCATGTAGATTGCCGTGGTCGGTGAGTGCCAGTGAATTCATGCCTCGCTCTTTCACGCGAGTCAGAAGTTTGTCGATCGAAGCAGCCCCATCCAGAAGGCTGTAATGACTGTGGCAATGCAAATGAGTAAAGGGACGCGATGTCATCTCAGCATCATCCTTGTTGAGTTATCAGCGAAAAGTTGCGAGCGACGCACGGCATTGACGGTGGAAAACAGCGCTTCATCGAGGCCGTCTACCGTCTGAAAATGTCTCCCATTCGAAGACTTCCGTCAATCCACTTGACTTTCGTCGGACGCGTCATTGGGATCACCAATCGATCGCAAATAAACCGATAGCCTTGCTTGGAGATCGACGAGATTCTGCCATTGAACTGTATCTAGCTTGACCTGCTCTTCCGCATCTTCCACCTCCGCCGTATTCAATAGGCGGCGAATTCGAATATGAAGGTATTCGATAAGTTCTGACAGCTGAGCTGCTTGTCCGGGAGAGAGTCTGCCTGGTAGCTCCGGTGGTTGCAGGATGTGCAGCGTCGCTTGCAGGTCCTCCTCGTCACCATAACGAAGCTCAAAGTCCAACGAACTCGCGCTCTCAAGCTTGCGAGCGTCTTCTTCGTCCAGCGTCTTGGCAGCCGGATGTTGCCCGCCACGCAGATTGGCGAGTCGAAGTGCGATCTCTTCTCGAGAGCCAAACAGCAAAACGCTGCGACCGATCGTGATCAAATCCCCATGACGGAGGATCCGTAGCTGGATATCTTCGCCATTAACCCGGGTCCCATTAGTGCTTTCCAGATCGGTCAGCACCAGATGGTCATCATCCTCCTGGATCTTGACATGGAAGCGACTAACGCGGTCGTCGTTCAATTGAACCGCGTTTCCCTCTTCCCGTCCGATCGTGACTGGAGGCTCCAGACCTTCGTACACCCGACCGCGATCGGACCCGTCGAGCACCCTCAGCGTAATTGTGGCCATGCAAATCGTATTTCAGTGATTCGATCGACGCAATCAAGCCGGTCGATAGGTGCGAATCAAAATCCCCTCGAAGGCTCACCCTTGCCCACTCAGTATATTCGTTTTCAGCCATCCTGACTAACGGTGCCTGACAATCGGATGCCCTCCCGCTAAATCTTGGCTGACGGGCCAGTAGGTCCGTTGAAATCAATCAACAAACCGCTTATTCTTATGGCCAGCGGCGCCCGTGGCGCAATTGGATAGCGCATCGGTCTTCGGAACCGAGGGTTGTAGGTTCGAATCCTACCGGGCGTACTTTTCGGTCGCTTTTTCTAGACGCTGCTGTGGTGAGCTCAGAATTCCGACGCGGGAGCGGATTCGCTCCCCGGCTCAGCTGGGCATCGATCATGAACCAAGCCACACCCGGCGCGACAGGCTCGAATCGCCCCTGGTGGCGACGAATCGGTCCGGGACTCATCACGGCCTGCGTGGTGATTGGACCGGGTAGCATCCTCACCAGCTCTAAGGTGGGAGCAACGGATGGCTATTCCATGTTGTGGGTGGTCGTCGTGGCCGTCTTCTTGATGGCCGTCTACATGCGAATGGGAGCCAGGCTAGGAGTGGTCTCTGGTGATTCGCCTGGAAATCTCCTGGCAAATCGTCCAGGTCTTTCGGGGCGTCCGCTTGCGATTTTGATCGGCTGTTCGGTTTTCTTCATCTCGGCCAGTTTCCAGTTCGGCAACAATCTGGGAGTGCATTCCGCATTCCAGGTGTTTTTTGATTTTGAGTACACGATTGTTTTTTTCAATCTTCTGACTCTCGTCTTTCTGTTTGCNCTGCGCGATTTTTACCGGACGCTCGAACGAATGATGTCCTTTTTCGTTGGGCTGATGTTGATTGCCTTTGCCGTGAACCTGTGCTTTGCTCGTCCTTCGATCCCTGCCATGGCCAAGGGTTTCATACCGGCAACCGGAGAACTCGATTGGGCCTTGCTTGGTTTGGTCGGAACCACGTTTGTCATATCGGCAGCGTTCTACCAGGCTTATCTCGTTCGCCAGAAGGGATGGACGCAATCCGATTTGAAGGATGGCGCTGTTGATGTGCGCGTCAGTGCCGTGATCATGGCAGCCATTACAATCATGTTGATCTGCACAGCGGCTACGGTCTTGCCTGGACAAGATTTACGGGATGTGGTGCAGGTGGCGAGAAGTTTGGAGCCATTGTTCGGCGAAACGGGCGTCGGATTGTTTTGTCTGGGACTGTTCTCCGCAGCCTACTCCTCATTTCTGATCAATGCCTTGATCGGGGGATTTATTCTTTCGGATGGTTTGGGCCTTGGCTCTAAACCCAATGATTTCTGGCCCAGAATCTTTACGGCGGCAATTATGCTGATCGGCATGGGAATGGCTCTCGCCGTCATTAAGTTAGACTTCAATCCCTATGCTGCGATTGTCACGGCACAGGCGGTGACTGTGNTTGCTGCTCCGATGCTCGCCGCCACACTCTGGTGGTTGACAAGTTGCCGAGATGTTATGGGGGAATATGTCAATCGTCCAGGGACCCATGTGGCTGCCGCTGTGGGGTTTTTGATGCTGTTGTCGATGGCCAGTTATACAGTCATCTTCAAAATCTTGCCGGCACTCCAGTCTGCGTGAATCCGTATTTAAGACGGATCCGCGTTAGTCGGCAACGAACAGCCGACATCTTGGTAGTGACTGTTGGAGTTTCTGGAATCCTTCTTCGCTGATGTTCGTGTTCCCTACATGTAACTCCTTTAAGCGGGTGAAGCCCACTAGGTCATCGACACCAGCATCGCCGATATCCGTATCGTCTAGCCATAGCCGTTCTAGTTTGCTGAGTGATTTTAGGTGCTTCAGACCCGCCTCCGAAATCTTAGTCTGCCCAAGATGCAAGCCCTTGAGTTTTGTGAGCGAACTGAGTTCGCGGAGTCCTTCATCGGTGATCTGGTTGCCTCGTAGTCCGAGATACTGGAGCTGAGTATGATGCTTCAGGTATTTCAGCCCAGCATCAGTCACGCGACTCTCACCGATCGGTAAATGCTGCAGCTGTTTAAATTTCTGGAGATGTTCCAGGGTCTCATCTCCGACAGGGCATTGATAGAGATTCAGCCATTCGAGTTTGGGTAAGCGGGTGAGTCTTGCGATTCCCTGATCATTGATATGAGTCCGCTCGAGCGAAAGATCGGTCATTTCCCGAAACGTTCCTAGCCACTGCATCTGATCATTGGAGATGCGTGTGCCATTCGCATTGACTTCCTTGACGACTTGACCCTCTTCAAAAACGGTCGCTCCGAGTTGCCTGAGTTGTTGAACACTGGATTGTTGCAGTTGCTGGTTCCACTGCTCATATTCCTTCTGGCAATCTTCGGGACTCACGAACTTTTTCCAGGCCAGCCGTCCCCGGAATCCGTAATTAACATCTTGTTTGACGTCATTTATTACGTATTGAAAATCCCATGCTGGTCGAGGGAACTGGTTGATCTTGAATTTGAACAAACTAAATCGGATCTGATCGCGAGCGGAACTCAGCCGGTCGAACATCAGGATCAATGTCATGTCTTCTTCAGCGAGGCCGTAATAGAAGGGCTGAGAGATGCGCGGCCAGTCATAGCTCCAAGTGTTCAACCGGAATTCAACAGCATCGTCCATCTTGAGAGGTTTTGCGNCGATGCCTCGATAGGTTCCGCCTCCAACCCATTCGCGTGGCCCTCGCGGGGCATCTCCTGAAACCCAAACTTCTTTTTCGGTTGTCTCATCGAGGATTCCAAGGAAGTGTAAAGCCGGATCGATCACGTCATTCATGTAATTCGCAAAAAAGAAGATCGCGTAATTGTGTTTTCCGAACAGGGANGCATCACGCGGCTGGCAACGAAATTCGAAATCGATGTAATGCGGTGGCACTACCGTGTAGCGAAGCGTGCTGGCAATTTTCCAAGGACTATCTTCCGCGCGACGAACCAGGGTCACCGATTTTTTATCGGCGTCGCGATACATGCGATAAGCACCTGATCTTGGTGTGAATTTGTTGTTTGGATTGCGTTGGCCCGAGATGATATGTTCGAAATTGAGCCCGGCCGAAGCTCCCTGGGTGTCCGGGTCGAAGGCATCGAAATCCGGCGCCGATTTTGTGTTAAATAACGATGCTAAACCACTCAATACTCTGGGCGACTCGGTGTTGTCTCGGAATATGACTTTCAGGTCGCCCGCTGCAATCGTGGCCGTTTCGACGGGATCATTGGCATTCGTTCCGGCGTAAAGCAAGCCAAGGAACGCGATGGGTAGCGATAGAAATCGGCGTTGAAGCATGAGTTAAATCCGAATCCACTTTGGGTGCAGATGTTTTCCCCGAGTCTATGCGAACGAAGCCGGATTCGCTACCAACTTTATGCTGATGGGGTCGATACCCGACTCGCGGAATAATCTTGAGGTTCGCAATAGCACCCTTTCACCGTGCATCCGTCCGTAATATGCTTGCGACTCCTCGGGCTCTCGCGAATTTCTCAGTGATGGGCCATCATGTCAGCACTCGTTGTTTGATCTGGTTTCGATCAGCGAGATAACGGAGGAGATCGAGTGGTTTGAGGCGATGATACGAAACGAGATGATCTATCTGAATCACGCGGGAACGAGTTGGCCTAAACCTGAGGCCGTGTTGGAAGTGGCGGNCAACGTCTACCAACAAGGGCCAGCCGCTTGGCCCAATCTCTTTGCGGAAGCGCATGGTGAGATCGCTGATTTCTTCCATGTCGACAAAAATCGTTTGTTGCTTACGCCGAGTTGTACGACAGCACTCAATCTCGCGATGACTGATCATCTCTGGCAGCCTGGTGATCGTGTGTTGACGACTTGTTTCGAGCATCATGCGTTGTGGCGAAATCTCGAACATCTCGAGCATCGCGGCGTCCAGGTGGTTACCGTTCCGCCGAATGAAGCCGAAATGGTCGATCTTGAACGCTTGCGAACAGAACTAGAAAACGGCCGAACTCGTTTGGTGGCGATGACTGCCGCCTGTAACGTGACTGGCTGGTTGCTGCCCATCAGGGATGTGCTTGAGTTGTGTCAGTATGCGAATGTACCTGTGTTGCTCGATGGAGCTCAGATCGCTGGTTGGTGGGATTTGGACTTGGCAGAACTCGGAGTCGATCTTTTCACCTTTGCCGGTCACAAGGGGCTGCAAGCTCCCTGGGGTGTCGGCGGGCTTTATGTGGCCCCTTCTCATTCAATGGTCTGTTCAAGCGCATCATGTGAGATCGCGGTCGATGCGGATGAGCCACCTATGCCGGGGTACTGTGATGCCGGATCGGCCAATCTCGGTGCGGCGGTCGGGCTATCTACCGCTTGCCGATGGTTGGGAGACGAAAGTCGGAAAGATCGGTTAGAAAAGGCTCAGGCAATGGCTGCCGAGGTTAGCAAGGGTATCCGTCATCTTTCNACAATACGAATGCATCACGATGTCGCCCCGCACGCCAGGATGCCGACCGTCGCATTCTCCCATCAACGTCTTTCTGCGGCGACGATCACGGCACGGTTAGCGTCGGCCGGGATTATCGCATCTGCAGGAATCCAATGCGCACCTCAAGCCCATCAACAGTTGGGTACCGGAAGAAACGGCGTTGTACGATTGAGTTTTGGTCCCGATCACGAAGAGCAGGTGAGTCGGATTTTGGACGAGCTTGTTGTGGCGATGCAGTAGGTCGCGAAACACTTATTCCTGTTGCAAGGAAGTCAGGAATGAAAATAGATGTCGATGGGTTTCAGCATCGAGTGATGTGGCGAAATTATCGGGCATGATGGAATTCCTGGTTCTTTGACGTTCTTCAATTTGGTCTTCTGACACCATGAACTCTTTACCTTCCGCATCGGCAAACACCAACGTTTTTCCTTCCTGTCGTCGAAATAGACCGGTGAGGACGCGTCCGTCGGTAAGAATGAGCACCGAACTTTGAAACGCGGCGTCCACATTGCGATGCGGGGTGAGGACATCTTCCACGAGTCTTGTGAGACCCCGATTTCCGATTCCATCCAATTGGGGACCGATCAGTTCGCCCTCACCGCCGATTTGATGGCAGCTTGCACAGTGCTTCTTGAAAGCCTCGCGGCCGGTTGAAGCCGATCCCGATTGAAGCTGAATCGAACGGACTTGGGTGTCGAGGAGTTGCTGTTTTTCTTCATTAACAGGTGGCAGCCCTGTCAGTAGCGATGCGATGCGAGCTTCGACTTCCTCGCCGCCGGATGAAACAATCCGTTGACGTAGTGTGTCCTGCTGCAAAAGTTGACGTGAGGCAATTCCCTGTTCCACGAGCTGGAGCAAAAGCTCACTGTCGGTGCGATTGTTCGACATTGACGAAGCCATTTGCGACTGCTGCTCCAAGGGAAGCAGGCGAAATAGCCTCCTGGTTAGTTCAACGGTCGGCTGTTGGCTGAGCAGCGTTTGCCCAATTTCTGAACGGATTGAAGGGGCAATGCCGCGATCGGAAAGTAAGGGCAGTAGATAGTCGCCCCGCCGCGAACCCCGTAAGGTAAGAATCGCATCGAGGGCGGCAGCCTGTACGGCTGCATCCTGATGAGTTTCGGCCAATTGCAATAACGTCGTTTTGGCTGATCCTAATTTGATTTGTTGGGCCAACTGAGCTCCCTTAATCATGAGTTCAGAGTTGTTGCGAGGCCGTTGTTCCGGAACTGCCAATACCTGCGGTTCAATCTGTGAAATTGCCACCCACGCGAAGCCGTCCGTCGTAAGTCCATCGACGATTTCAAGTCGAGCAGTTTGGCCAACGACATCCTGGAGATCCCAGGCGATTTTCGTCGCGTTGTCGCGCCGGGGTGGATAAGCCTGACGGATGACGTTTCCATTGTTCGCGAGTATGAGTCGCACTAGATTCTCATTGCTTGCTGCCTGGGTGGGTGGTCCTCGGTGGCCGCAGAGATCGAACTTCAACCGCTCGGGGAGCACGAAGGCTCGAGACCGAAGAACTCCCGTCTCTTGCTCACCGCCAGGGAGACTACTCACAAATTGGCGAGCTTGCCCATCAGAACCGGTTCGCATTTCNAGGCCCCAGGGATTGCTCGGCCCAACTGGATTCCATTCCGAATCGCGATCCTCGCTTGCGAGTAGCCGTGTTGCCAAATCGGCGCACCAATCGGAAACGAGATCGAGTTCAGCGATGCCACGTTGTTGAAGCGAAATCGCGACTCCGTCGAAAAGTCCGGCTTCTCGACGGATGTCATCTTGTACCGAACGACGGACGATCGTGACCACGTCATTTAGACGATCGAGAGGAATGTATCGCGCTGTGTGGGCAATCAGCTGATGATCGATCTCTCCGGCAGCCTCCAGGTGGCTGATAATCATCAACGCCGCTTGCTCCGAAGGAATGGCCAACGCGATATTCGCGATGATGGTCTGTGCCTGTGGGGCAAGTTCCTTCATCACGAGACGCTCATTGTTCGCGGGCGACCGAAGCTGATTTCGTATGGCGATTTTGAGTTGATGTTGAAGGAAAGGGTCCGTGTCCGCAGTGCTGGAAGCAAGATCCAGAAGGCTTCCAAGCATCGGTAGATCAGTTCGCCTTGCTGCTGTTTCAGCAGCCGCTCGACGCACCTGTGATGACTCGTGCGCCAATGCTGCGACGACGCTCTTTTGGAGTTCGGGGGATATGAGTTGTGATTCGGCCAGGATCTTGAGCCCATGGATCACCACGAATGGATTCTCATGCTTCAGAATTTGCCGGAGATCGGCCTCTTGAAGTCGCCCTATTCTGAGGAGTGTCCAACCTACATGAGCAAGCGATGTGGGCTGATTCTTTGCGAGTGCCCGCCGCAATTCAACTTCGGAGTTTACGCCGATGCGATCGGTCAGCTGATCCATTGCCAGCATGCGGCAAACCAGATTGGGATCGCCGAGTGTTTGAATGAGTTCTTGCAGGTTAGCTTGATCAAGACGAGGTGCCTCGTACTTGTGGTCTGTGGGGCCATGGTAGGTCACGCGCCAAATGCGTCCGCGTGAACGGTCGCGGCTAGGATGATCGAGCGGGACTTCATAGTGACCAATAATGCGGTTATAGAAGTCGGCAATGTACAGAGCTCCATCCGGTCCATAACGGACATCGACCGGGCGAAACCAGGGATCGGTGGACGTGATGAAATCCGATTGCTCGACCGCTTCCNGGGAAGAACCGTTGTAAGTGATCGTATCGCGATGGATACGGTTTGTGATGACATTGCCCAGGTACAAATTGTGTTGGTACGGCTCCGGAAAACTGTTCCCGCTGCTGTACGCAACGCCTGCCAGACCAGTGGATCCGTGTTGATGTTCCATTAGGTTTGGCGCGTAACCTAATCCATCATGTGGTTTGCCAAAACTCGAATAGTAACCGTCCCGCATCAACAGAGTGAGTGGTTTACTGTGGCAATCCGTCGTAACCAGATTGCCAGAATCCAACCAGCAACTACCAAAGGGATTCACTTGTCCCCAGCTGTACTGTTCGACTCGCGAGGCATCCAATCGAATCCGATACGTATTACCACTGTTGAGTGTGATGCGATTGCCATCGCCGCCTACAAGCGTGGAAGTATTGGCGTAACCATGATTAATGTAAAGCCAACCGTCGAAGCCACGTCGAAACGCATTTTGCATCCCGTGTGTATCGAGTGCCGACCCCAGTGGACCGAATAGAATGTCACGCCGGTCAGCGCGGCCGTCGCCGTTCGTATCCCGAAAATGATAGATGTTCGGAATGCTGTAGGCGATGACACCATCTTTGTAAGGGTACAGCCCCATGGGGATGTTCAAACCATCAACAAAGGTTGTGATTTTGTCGGCGCGGCCATCCCCGTCCGTGTCCTCCAAAACCTTGATCGTGTNCCGACCTTTGCCTTCGGCAACCGCATANGGATACTCAAGAGAACCACTCACCCACAGTCGACCGCGCGCGTCGAAGGCAAGATTCATCGGTTTCTGGATCTCTGGCTCCGATGCAAATAATTTAATTTCAAAACCGTCTGGGAGTGTGAATGTGTCACGCTGTTGTACACCCGAGAGCGGTTTCGTCGACTTGATGTGCGGATTGGGTTCGGCCTCAGAAGCCGTTTGCATCACGAGCAAACCGGTAAGAATGATGAGACACTTCATGTTTGCAGCCCGCGATTCGTTTCTTTGGAGCCTGGTCAGCGCATGTCCCATCGTCAACGACGGTAGGATGTAAATTTTTTTTTACATTTTCCGGGTCGACTGAATCAACGACCTGATTGCTGAAGGTTCGATCAGGTTTGTTTTCGTGACGACCGATTTCGATCTTTTTTCTTTATCACAATCAATTCGGGACGCATGAGCGTTAAGTTGCGTTTTCAATTTCTTTACATATCTTCTATGCCTGCCTACTATCAAGGGTTAGTGATCATCCAAGTAATGCGGCAGAAAAAACTATGGCGTCGTTTCGTAATCGTGATTCCTGTGGCCGCAAAGCCCGTTCTCACGCTCGTTCTTCTTTGCTGACTAGAGCGGCGTCATTCGAGTCGCTCGAATGCCGCCGGATGCTTAGTTCATCGCCAACTCCTGACAGTCCAAATGAGTTATCTGGTCAGGAACCGTTGAATTCGGTCGCTCTTGTTTCAACGCCCTCAACCATCATTCAGGCTACGGAATTCTCGTTGCTCGAGCCGCTCGGTTCGATGATTGGATCCTATCAAGCAAATGGTGAGATAGCCACGACTAATCCGCTGGATGAGTATCTTGTTTCCGTGGAAGCAGGACAACGGATCAGTGTCGACATCAAACCGGCATCAGGTCTTCAGCTGAAGGCTAGTTTTTACAACGCTACCAGGAGCTTTGGATCGCTTACCGCAAGTTCAATTGGGGAAAGATTGTATACGAATTCGTTTCTGATCCGAAGAACCGGAGACTATTCGATCGGGGTTGAAGGCCTGGAAGGCACCTTTGGTGAGTATGATATAAGCATTCGAATNAATGCTGCAAGTGAGCTCGAGAGCGTCAGCAATGTTGCGAATGATTCTTTGGCGGATGCACAAGACCTGACAAACAGCTTCATTGAGTTTTCGAGTGTCAATGAAACTCGAGCGAGCGTGCTGGGTACGCGAGGTGTCGACTTACGCGATAGTTTTGAATCTGGCGAGCTAGATGCACAATGGTCGGCGAATAGCAGCAGTGAAGTCGGTGAGATCTTGGTTTCTGACCAGATCCGCGCAGCCGATGGTCAGTTCTCGTTGCTGATGGGTTCTCTTGTGGGTGGGAAAGCCTACCGAAATGAAGCTGACTGGACGGTCGACCTGGACGGTGTGACTGACGCAACGCTGAGTTTCTCTCACATTGAATACAACGATGAAGAAACAGCGCTAGCGACGATGTTTACCGGATCGNCCAACGGTGACGGAGTCGCTATCAGCGAAGACGGCGTAACTTGGCACACCGTGTGGCAAGCCGAGGATGTCCCACTCGGAAAGTGGGCCGACGTGGAGGTTAATCTTTCACAGGCTGCCGTGACTGCTGGGATTTCCCTTGGTTCAGATTTCAAAATTCGGTTTCAGCAATTCGGCACCGACAAGGTTCCGGCGGACGGACGAGGATTTGATGATATTCAAATCGATGCGACGACGACGAAATCTTGGGATGATTGGTATCGCTTTGAACTCGAGGATGGCCAAACGACTAGCGTGTTAATGCAATCCTTGGTTGCAGACGGTGGTTCGTTGGAGTTGTACGATGGGGCGGAGATGTTACTGGGCACATCTCGTGATTCGAAAAACGTCGATCAGCTTATTCAAGATTATGTGGATTTAACGACGGACGGGGTTGCCGACTCTTACTACGTCCGTGTTGTTGATCCACCTGAGGAGTATTCGCTAATCGTTGTGCGTGATGCGAGCTTTGATGTGGAGTCCAATAGTGCGTTTTCGATTGGTCAACCGCTGGGCCCGACCTTAGCAGCCAATGGCTACCTTAGTGATGACACCGGCGCATCATTGAATCTGATCAATAGTTTCCCTGCTCTTGACTACACCGGTTTTACGCCGCCGGATCCGATCTTGGCGGCAGGACCCGAGCAGCTTGTGGCGATGGTCAATACGGACATCGGCATCTACGACAAGGCCAGCGGCGCCGAGTTGTTCCGGCAAAGCCTCAACTTCGATTCCGGCTTCTTCGGGTCGGTGGGTGCGACAGCACTCGTCTTCGATCCTTGGGTCATCTATGACGAGGACACCGAACGGTTCTTCCTGGTGGCGATCGATGTCGCCGAATCCGATGTGGGAAATCTGTTCCTCGCGGTTTCAACCTCCTCGACACCTTCGTCGGGTACTGACTGGCACAAGTACAAGCTTGACTTCACCCATTATCCGGAAGAACTTGGCCTGGGGTTGGAAGCTCATTTCCCGGACTACGAAAAACTGGGCGTTAACGATGACGCGATCTTCGTATCCGGCAATTACTATCCGATTACCAAGGGTACCGGCAAATATGTCGGAATCACCGCGATCGATAAGGCACCGTTGTTGTCGGGAGGTCCGGCCAATCTTCTCTATCAAGAGTTCTTTGCGGGCAACAGTGTCTTTCCGCTGAACCAATTTGATTCGGGGAGCACGCAGTATTTTGCAGAGGCCACCGGCGATACGACACTGCGAATTCACGCGGTCACGGATGTTTTGACGGATCCTCAACGGGAAACATTCGATCTGGACGTACCGCAGTATGAGTCGCCGGTTCCGGTACCCCAGCTTGGTGACTTTACACCGGCCGATCCTGTCGGATCCCGAATTATGACCGGTGTTTGGCGAGACGGTTCTGCATGGGTCGCGCATGGAATTCTCGATCCCGCGATTGGAGATGGAGAAAACGTCGCTCGATGGTATGAAGTTGCCACCAACAACTTCCCCGAGGCAGAACCTACCTTGGTTCAAAGTGGTAATGTTGATCCGGGCCCCGATCTACACGCATGGATGCCTGCGATTGCGGCGGATGGCGCTGGGAACATGGCGATTGGATTTGCCTTGGGCGGACCGAATCAATATCTCGGCGCAGGATTTACCGGTCGCCTTGCCACCGATCCGTTCGGTGAAACCGTCTTGCCCGTCGCCGAACTTGCTGCAGGTGAAGGAGGTTACTCTTTGGTCAGTGGTACTCGCAATCGATGGGGCGACTACACGGGCATGGTGATCGATCCATCGGACGATACAACCTTCTGGGTGATGAATGAGTACGCCACGAACTCGGGTGTTTGGGACACTCGCATCGGCTCATTCCAGGTCGATCCTGTTGCCGACAGCGATTATTTCTCGGTGTTTGTCAACGATGGTGACGAATTGACCGTGGAGACGGTGACCCCCTTCAATGGACCGAAGGACCTGCTCAATGAACTTGATCCCAAGCTTGAGCTGTATGCACCCGACGGTCAACTCGTCGTTGCCGATGATGATTCCGCGGCAGATGGCAATGCGATTCTAAATCACACTGCCGCCCAGACCGGAGAATATCGAGTTCGGTTAATCGCTCAGAATGGTGAAGGGAGCTACGGACTCCACGTTACTGGAGCGACCGGTGCGATTCCTGGTCCCACTGTGATCAATGCTGCACCGGACGATGGTCAGTTGATCAATCTGTTTCCGGAAACCGTGACGGTCGAATTCTCAAAACCAATTCTCGTCACGTCGGTTGATCCAAGTGACCTGACAATCAGTGGAATACCGGCACTTGCCGTGACGACTACGGGCAGCCGATTGGACTTCCAGATTGATCCAGCCGTGAATGTGGGCAACGGTACCTATACCTTCGAATTGCTCGCGGGAGCGGTTACCGACTACGAAGGAAACTCGCTTGCTGAAACGTATACATCTTCGTTTGAACTGGACGATGTGGGGCCGCAATTTACGGCGACACGCTGGAATGGATTGGAATTCCCTGAAACGGCGACAATCGAACCCGGACCGCTTTTGTTTGAGGCTGACCTGACGGAGGATCTTTTCGTTCTGGCAAGTGCCCGCCGCGGTCCCCGAGCGCCCGGTATCGATGATGTTGACTTGTTGAACAACGATTTTGGTACGGTCCTTCAAGAAAACTCGCTGAACTACGATACGGAAACGGATGTCTTCAGTGTCGGATACAACAGCGTTCCCGAAGGAAACTACAAGTTGTCGATTTCGTCGGGCAAAGGTGCTTTCGAAGATCGTGCAGGGAACGCTCTCGATGGCGAACCCCTGGGAGGCAATAACGACTTTACCCCGACGGGCGACGGTGTTCCCGGTGGTGGCTATTTCATTGATCTTGCCGTTGACCTGGGTGTCAAGGATATCGAGTTTTCGAGAGTGGAGCCGTTTGGCAGCCTAACTCAGACGAGCTTCGAGAACCACGGTTTCGTCAACGATGAATCGGACGTTGATTCCTTTCGGTTTTACGCAGAAGCCGGCGAGATCTTCTCGTCTCACTTGACGATCGATAAGGCGGTTGCGGCGACGGTTGAGATTAACGGTCCGGTAACCATCTCATCGC
Source organism: Planctomycetaceae bacterium (assembly GCA_002723275.1). Taxonomy (GTDB): domain Bacteria; phylum Planctomycetota; class Planctomycetia; order Pirellulales; family Pirellulaceae. The sequence continues at coordinate 358,723 of PBNZ01000021.1, read as the reverse complement.
CGTTCACCAGTTCGGCAGCGGGCGAACCGGTGATCGTGGAACCCTTGGTCGTGCCGACCAGCGGATTTTATGAATTAAGGGTATCGGCCGACGGTATCACGCGTTATCAGATCGACATTCTTCGAAATGCGGTGACGGAGAGTGTTGTTGGTGATTCTGCGGACGGAAATGAACTTTCGATCGAAGAGACTTTCGTCGGGCAGGAATTCGGCCGCTACGGTGTTGTTGGTTCGAGTGAAAGAAAGTTGTCCTTTGACTACTTCAATGACCCGGCTCAATTCATCGATATTTCGGCCACCGGTCTTGCTCTTGATCTCGGTGATGATGATGAATTGACCACGACGACGACCATCGAAAATGAGATCTTTCCTGGTGGGACGGTAACCGTTGCAAATAACGGAGGAATCTTGGCAGGGTTTGGTCTCGGCACGAATTTGTACTTCCAGAACTTGCCACTTCCCGCTCCCGACATTACTCGATCGTTGTTGCCCTATTGGGACGATCTCGGTGATGAATCCGGCAATGTCTATATTGAAGAGGTCGACATTGACGGTGTTCCCAGCCTAATCGTTCAATGGCAGCGGCCGCATGTGAATTTCACAAATGGTGAAATCATCTTCCAGGTTCAGGTGCCCAGCACGGGTGACCGATTCGCCAGATTTGCTTACGAAGACACTGAATTTGGCGATCCACTTATTGATCGAGGCAATACCGCGACGATCGGATACCAGGAAAACGAAGAGGTTGGATTCGAGTTCAGTTTTGGTGCGGTCGATCTCGTACCGGGTGACCCTCAATTTGAACCGGACGTAAACGTGGCCGACGGGGATGTCGTCGATCTTGTGAAAGTTGCAGATGTCGATGAATACACGCTCGATTTAAGCAGTGAGATTGGGAATCAACTAGAAATCATCCTTTCCGGGCTCACCGCTGATTTCTCGGGAGAGTCACTCGAATTGTTGGATGACGCCGGTAATGTAGTGGCGACTGGCGTTGCCAATCCGTCCGGGATTGACGCTGACAAGGCTGATTTGGCGGTGATCGGATTTGTCGTTCCAGACATTGGAACCAACGTTTACACCGTACGCGTCAGTAGTTTGACACTCGGAGAATATGCGATCACTGTTGGTTCTTCCCTGAGTTTTGAATTGGAACCGAACGACACCGATGCGGTGCCCCTCAGGAATCTTGCCGATGAATCTGGTAGTCTGCTCGGCTATCTCGCAGAGACGAGTCCCGATTTGTACGAATTAAGCGTGCTGGCGGGTGACCAGGTAAGCATCGACCTGCAAGCGATTTGGAATAGTCCATTAAGGCAGCCGACGAATGACTTGGATCCCGAATTGATCGTATTCAATTCACTCGGTAATCAGATTGCCGCAGATCAGGATTCTCTCGACGGCGCGGGGGCCACGGTGGAATTTGAGGCAACTGCCACCGAAGTCATTACGATTCAAACGCTTGCGACAGCTGGCGCAGGTGAATACTCTTTGATCGCTTCCGCCGGAGGATCATCCGCTGAATTGTCGGTTGACAACGTCGATGCTGCTGAGGGTGACGACGGTGTGACAGAGTTTACGTTTGCGTTCACGAGAACACACAATCTCGACGCCGTGTCCTTTACGGTCAGTACGGTGTCAGATACGGCAACGGCGGATGAAGACTTTGAAAGTCTCAGCACCGAAGTCAGCTTGGCCGCTGGTGGTCCACTTGAAGCCACCGTCATCGTTAACGTGACAGGAGATCTTCTCGCCGAGGCAGATGAACAATTCACGGTTGAAATCAGCGAGGTGACGGGGGCGACAGTCGCTCAAGGTACCGGGATTGGTACGATCGTCAACGACGACAGTTCCGATCCAGTTAAGGTGAGCGATGTTCGTTTGGGATCGTCAGCGTGGATTTCAGAATTTATTGCTGATATCGATCCAACATTGGGACAAGGTTACGTTCTTCCAAAGGGTGACGATCAACTCAAGACCGCGCCTTGGACGAATATCGATCGGATCTACGTGAGATTTACGTCGGACGTTGGTGACAGTTTTACCTCCTCACGAATTAGTCTCGCGGGCGTCAATGTTGAAGATTACGGTCCACTCATCACCGATGTTACCTTTGATGTTGATTCGCTGACGGGGATTATCTCGCTTTCGGAATCCATCGGAAATGACAAACTGTTGCTTGGTATCGATGATCAATTGATGGGTGCCAATGGCATCGCTCTTGATGGAGAGTGGGTCAACGGTGTTACACCGGGCGATTCGGGAGATGGATCTGCTGGTGGTGATTTCCTGTTCCGCTTCAATGTATTGCCGGGTGATGTTGATCAAGACGGAGCGAATGCCGGAGGCGGTGTCGCTGGCCTGGATATCGGCGCGCTGTTGCTCGTGTTCTTCGAGTTAATGGGATCGCCGAACTACAATCGGTATGCCAATCTCGATGGAGACATCGGCATCGCAGGAATCGATCTAGGTTTTCTGCTGGGTGCCTTCTTCACCGAACTGCCCGTAGGTGAACCGAGTGGTGGTGTGCCTGCCGTAGCGGCTACAACCTCCGAGGCGAACGATGAGGTTTTCGCTGCCTTGAGCGATGACCCGTGGAGTCTGTTGGAGGATGATATTGTCAGTGATGACGACGATGTTTGAAGAATGGAACAAAAAGCCTGCTGTTCCTGAAGGATTGATTGAATTGGGAGTTACCTTCTGATAGTCTCGAAGAGAGAGGTCAGATGAGAGGAAACCAAGAGTTTTCAAAGGTTTTGTCGATGAAGCGTTGTCTGTTGATGCTGGCCAGTACCGTTTTCATGATTGCGATCATGACCGTTTCAGCTCGCGCTGATTTCCATCTGGAACTGGTCGAAGCCGGCGAAAACATGTTCCAGGTTGATCTCTGGGCTGATCCAGAATCGCCGGAATTGAATTTCGGTGTTCAGCAGGTGCAGGTGAAGATCGATTTCAGCGACTTCGTCGGGCTGAGCGGCTTTGATCTTGTCATCAATGAGATCATCGCGCTCAACGGATTCGTTGCCTTCGGCTCTGCGGTGGGTCAGGATCTTTCAACCTCTCGCACGTTTAACGTTCTCAACTTCTCCGGCATTCAATTGAACGACAAGGATTCCCCGATGAACTCCTTGCCGATTCTTACCGTCGGATTGGATGCAACCGCGGCTGGTTCCTANACGGCTGCTGTATTGGATCCGGATGGTCTCTTGGACCAGACGTCAGTGAATGTTGATACGAGTAACGTTCAGGGAAGTTCGGCGCCGACACAGCTCTCAGCAGTGCCTGAGCCATCTGCGTTTGCCATGATTGGTGTTGTGGCCGCGGCGGGGTACGGAATCATCTTTATCAGGAGACGGCTACGCGGCACAAACTAATCTTGTGTCCGGAGGCCGACTGGCGCGTGACCGGCCAGCAACGATTGGATTGGGTTCGAAGGGTCAGTTCGGCAGGCCAACCTGTCAGGTCTTGCTTGCGTTTCGCGCGGCTATCTTTCACAAAGAAACTCAGCTGGTTGCTCGTTTTGTTCGCGGGCTTGCTGTTGCAGGTCACTCCTCTATCAGCCGCGTTGACGGTCGGACGAGCGATTGTTGATGTGACGCCGCGACAATTACCGGTCATTAAGAATGGAGGGTTTCTCGAAGCCTCCGCGAACCGAGTCGTCGATCCTCTCTTCGCTCGTTGCCTGGTACTCGATGACGGCGATCGCCGGATTGCCATCGTCGTCGTTGATAGTTGTATGATCCCTCGCGATCTCTGCGATCAGATCAAGCAATTAGCCTCGGAAGGATCCGGCATTGCATTGTCTGACATGATGATCTCCGCCACCCACACGCATGCGGCGCCGAGTGTGATGGACTATACATTGGGATCGCGAGCCGACCCTGCCTATCGTGTACAGTTACCTCAGCAGGTCGCTGAGTCGATCGTCCGGGCGGCAAGCAACCTGCAGCCCGCAAAGGTCGGATTTGCTCGGGTTGATGCCGGGCATCTGACCAAAAACCGACGTTGGATAACACGGCCCGATACGATGATGGTCGATCCATTTGGTGATCGGACCGTCCGTGCCATGATGCATCCCGGACATCAGAATCCAAACTTCACGGGACCCTCTGGACCTGCGGATCCTTGGTTGTCGCTGATCAGCTTCACCGACCAGAACGATGAACCGCTGGCCGTCTTCGCGAATTTTTCGATGCACTATTTTGGTGGTCATCCTGGAATCTCTGCCGATTACTTCTCGCTTTTTTGCCAACGGCTGTCTGCGCGATTGGCGCCGGATAACGATCGGCACCTGTCCCTCCTGTCGCAGGGCACCAGCGGTGACCTCTGGTGGGGCGATTACGCGAAGCCAAGCCAGGCAAGAACGATGGCCGACTTTGCTGACGAGTTAGTCGCCTTGTCGATAAAGGCTCTCGGGGAAGTTGAGCATCGGGCGGACGCCGATTTGGCCATGGACGAGCACCGTGTTCGTTTGAAACGGCGGACGCCCGATGAGAATCGACTCGCCTGGGCCGAACGCAAGCTGAAATTGATGGGAAATCGGCGACCGCAGGATCGTNCCGAAGTGTATGCCGAGCAAGCAAAGTTCTTAAACGAAAACCCAGACGAAGAGATTGTTCTGCAAGCGATTCGCATTGGGAATGTCGCGATTACCGGAATGCCCAATGAAGTCTATGCGTTGACCGGGATCAAACTTCGTTTTCAAAGCCCGCTGCCCAACCTCTTTAATATTTCACTGGCCAACGGCGCTGCGGGGTATATTCCGCCACCTGAACAGCATCTTCTTGGCGGTTACACGACGTGGCCGGCTCGGACTGCGGGGCTTGCCGTGGATGCCGAACCGAAGATCGTCGCCAGGCTGTTGGATTCACTTGAAAAGATTTCTGAAACTCAACGACATTCGGTTACTGAGGTTCCCACAGCTGCTTCCCGCGATGTGCTGAATCATGGCCCCATTCGGTTTTGGCGCTTAGGTGAACTGGCAGGGACTGAGGCGCTTGATTCATCGCCGCATCAGGTCGCCGCCAAGTTCGAGGGGTCGATCGCGTTTTGTCTGCCAGGCATCAATGGGCATCAGCCAGAGCCACTCTCGAGTCGTGCCGTGCATTTTGCCGGGGGACATCTGCGGGCGAAGGATCTTCCCGTGGAAGACGCCTACACCCTTTCCCTGTGGTGCAATTCGATGGTTCCGAATACGTGGCGAGAAGTCACGGGAGCGATTTACCAATGGGGTGATCAGATTCTCCGCGTGACCGGCAAGGCCGACGAACGACCGGGCTGCCTGGGNCTGGGTGAGCAGGTTGGGAAACGCCCCTTGCAGGTTGGCGAATGGCACCATGTTGTCGCTATCCACGACGGTCAAAAACTTACTGTGTATCTTGATGGGAGGCTCGAAATAAGCGTGCCAGCCCAGCCTGTTCCACCACCGCAACAGCCACTCTTGATCGGTGGTGCGACGGCTGAAACTTCGTGGGAAGGTAAGATCGATGAGGTCGCTCTTTTTGCTCGCACCTTGGATGCACAACAAATTCAACAACTTTATGCGGCCGCCCATGATCGACAGGCAAGTCGGCCAGCAAAGAGGCTTCCGCTGACTGAGCTGGGAGCATTGCCCGATCTGTCGCCGCGTTCTCCCGCGGAATCGATGGAGCTTGCGAAAGTGCGGGAAGGATTTCAACTGGAGCTGGTTGCCGCCGAACCGATGGTGGCCGATCCCGTCGCGATCGAGTGGGATCGAAAAGGTCGTTTGTGGGTCGCGGAAATGGGGGATTACCCTTACGGAGTTGATGGAAAAGGTGCCGCAGGGGGTCGCATCCGCCGTCTGGACGATAGCAATGGCGATGGTCAGTATGATCGATCGATTGTTTTTCTGGAGGGCTTAAGTTTTCCAACCGCCGTCTTGCCCTGGCGCGATGGTGTTCTGATTGCCGCGGCGCCGCAACTTATCTTCGCTCGTGATATTGATGACGATGGTCGTGCGGATTCTGTCCGTGTTCTCTTTCGTGGGTTTATGGAGGGGAATCAGCAATTGCGAGTCAATGGGCTGCGCTACGGACTCGACAACCTTGTGTACTGCGCGAATGGCGGGCACCATGCCGGTTTCGGCGCGGCTAATTCAATAGAACTCGTTATGTCGGGTGCTGAATTTCCTCTGGGCAGTCGCGACTTCTGTTTCCAACCGGACACAGGCCAGCTGGAAGCAAGATCTGGACCCTCCCAATTCGGTCGGGTGCGGGATGACTGGGGCGATTGGTTTGGAGTTCAGAATAGTCATCCAATCTGGCATTACGTGCTCGATGATCGATATCTACGACGTAACAATGAGGTCACCTTTCCAGACATTCGCCGTCAATTGCGTCCCCCATCGAACCCACCGGTGTTTTCGGCTAAGCCGCCCCAAAAACGATTTCACAGCTTCAATAATTCCGGCCACTATACCTCTGCCTGTGGCCCTGCAATCTATCGAGACGAAATCTTATTTGGGGCGTCGGATGACGTTATCCACGCGTTCACGTGTGAGCCGTTTCACAATGTGGTTCAGCACCACTGGCTCACGAATGATGGAGTAAGTTTTCAGGGACAACGCGCGGAGACGAATGAAGCGTTTGACTTCTTTGCCTCCGCAGATCGTTGGTGTCGGCCTGTACTGGTTCGTACGGGCCCGGATGGCGCTCTGTGGGTGGTCGATATGTACCGCTACTTGATTGAGCATCCGGATTGGTTGCCTGTAGAAGCTCGCGAGGAACTTAAACCCTATTACCGTGCGGGCGAATCATTCGGGCGGATTTATCGCATCTACCCGCAGGGGAGTGCTCGACCGCCGTTGCCCGGACCCACTGCCGAAACGGTCGATGGTCTCGTCGCACAACTTGTTTCATCCAATGGTGTGCTGCGTGACAAGGCGCAGCAGCAGTTGGTGACGAACCTCGCTCAGGACGCTGTACCCGCATTAAGGCAGTTGCTTCGGCAACACGAGCAAGCCAAGGCCAGATTGCACGCACTGGCTACGCTTTCAGGTGTGAGTGGAGTGTCGCATGACGATATCATTGTGGCCTTGAACGATTCGCATCCGGCAGTCCGTTGTTTGGCGTTAAGGCTGTTGGAGAGCTATCCGGAAAATGATGAATTGATTCGAGCAGCAGGACGCCTGCAGGATGATCCTGAACTTAAAGTTCAATTGCAGTTAGCCTGTTCCCTCGGCGAATATCCCGGAGATCTGGCCGGCCAGATCTTGCGGCAGATGACGGAGCAGGTTGAAGACGAAACAATTACTTTGGCACTGACGAGTTCTTTTCAACGACATTTTGAAGAAGCTGTCTCCGGTGTCTTGAACCGGGCCAATGCCGATCGAAGATTGTGGGATGCCGTGCTTCGTATGTCGTTAACGCGACCGGCGCAAATTCGTCAAATCGCTTCACAACTGATTCCTTCACAGGGCCAGTTCTCATCCACGAGCCAACTCGAGAAATTGACCCTCTGGTCGGAGATTCTAGTCGAGCATGGTCGATCTTTGGCGGAACTGCTGCGAGAGGATGCGGGGAATGCTGGCGACTATTTGGACCATTTGAATCAGGCCTACGATGTCGCATGGAAAACAGCAGCGGATGCCGAGTGCCCAGCGGAGGAACGTATACGGGCGATTCGACTGGCGCGCTTTGACTCGCGAACTACGAGTACTCAATCGGGTGCCAAACAACTTGATACCCTGGTTCAACTCTTAGGCAACAACCAATCACCAGCGATTCAGCATGCGGCACTGGAATTGGTAGCGACTCAAGTCGATGCGAAGCTGGCGGAATCGGTGCTCGAAGCCTGGGATTCTTATTCGCCCAACACAAGGCAATATGCGTTGGATCAAATGTTGTCGAGCGAGGTCGGAACGCTGGCGATCGTGAATGCTTTGGCCACAGGATTGATAAGTCCTTTGGATCTTGATGCTGCTCGTCGACAACGCTTAATGCAATACGACAATGATGTTGTTGCTCAGCGAGCCACAGAGGTTTTTTCAGAGCTTCGTCGGCCAGATCGACAGACGACCCTCCGTGAATTGCAGACGGTACTCAAACTTGAGGGTACCGTTTCCAACGGTGCGAAGTTGTTCGCGAAGCACTGCACGAGTTGTCATGGGGAAAACGATTCAACACGCATCGGACCTCAGTTGAAGTCATTAACCGATCGATCGAATCGTACGCTGTTGCATGCCATTCTTGATCCCAATGAGGCGGTGGAACCTCGGTACTTGGGATACAGCGTCGAACTCAAATCAGGACAAACCTATTTTGGGATTGTGATTGCAGAATCGGGAAACTCATTGGTCATCCAGACCCTTGATGGGAATCGTCGAGAGATCGCTCGGTCTTCCGTCGAAGCCCTTCACAGCAGCGGTAAATCCTTTATGCCCGAAGGATTGGAGGCTGAGCTCGATGTGCAGGCTCTAGCAGATGTCATCGCCTATATTCAATCCCTCTGACCCGCCTTTAGCCTTNGCCTAGACATGGGCTTGCAGAAAAGACGATTCAAAAAAAAGCGGACGTCCTAGGGACGACCGCTTTTGGGAAATCTCTCGCTGCGGCGATTAACGCTTCGCGATCTTTTCGAAATCTTCCGTTCCCATCTTCTTCGCCATACGCTCGACATAGTCGAGATCGTTTTGGCTCAAGCGACGCTTGGGAACTGTCGAGAAGCGACCATTGTCTTTCAAGAGACGGACGTGAGTCTCGCTGATATTCACTAGGCGACCAATCGTCTTGTAACGACCCGTGTTGTCAATCCAAGAGCGGAATGGAGTGGTTGTTTCCGAGACTTGAACGGCTTGGGTTGCATCACTCTTGTTAACAGTGGCAGCTGCGTTTTGCCGATTGACGTCCCGATTCTTTTTACCGAAAAGATCGTCGAGATCGTCGTCGCTTTCATCAGCGGGCGCCTCTTCGTCATCAGCTGGGAAGAGATCGTCGTCACCAGCATCATCAGCTGGGAAGAGATCGTCGTCACCAGCATCATCAGCTGGGAAGAGATCGTCGGAATCGTCGGCGGGTGCTTTAATCGNCGGCTCTTCGTCATCAAGATCGCCGAAGAGATCGTCTGCATCGGTTTCATCGGCAGGCATTTCTTCTTCGTCGGCCGGGAAAAGATCATCGTCACCAGCATCGTCGGCTGGGAAGAGGTCGTCAGAATCGTCGGCGGGCGCTTCATCTGCCGGCTCTGTGTCATCAAGATCGCCGAACAGATCGATGTCTTCTTCGCTCTCTTCAGCGGCTTCTTCTTCGGGATTGTTGGCGACGCGAGCGTCATCCTCTTCCGCTTCATCGCCACTGAACAAGTCATCCAGTTCGTCGTCTGTGGTGTCGGCGGGAGCCTCTTCATCGCCTGGGAATAGGTCATCATCCGCAGGCAAGTCGTCGTCACCAGGCAGCAGATCGTCTTCTGCCGGTAGGACATCGTCGCCGGGTAGCGGATCATCGTCGGCTGGAAGCACATCGTCGCCGGGTAGCGGATCATCGTCGGCTGGAAGCACATCGTCACCGGCATCCGTGTCGTCGGAAGGTAACGCAAATACGTCATCATCTCCCGCCTCAGTGGCTGGATCGGCCGCCTCGTTCGCGGCATCCGTCGCGTCTGCCTCACTGGCAGCTGCGTCTTCGGTAATCAGATCATCTAATCCACTCAGTCCGTCGTCGGCAGGAGCACCGCTGTCTGCACTTGAATCTGGAAGGCTGTCTGCCTCAGTCGTTGACTCATCCGAGGCTGTGGAATCGGTGTCGGGTGCCGGTGGATCATCCGAGCTTTCGCTTCCATGATCGGTCGATTCCGCATCCGTTGTTGATGCACCCGGGTCCTCAGGCATCTGGGCAGCCGAGTGATCATGTTCGTGGTGAGCATCTGCCGATCCATCATGGACCGCGTCCGAGCCACAACCGGAGTCGGTTACGACTTCGCACGGAGGTGGACAACAGTAAGCCGGCTGGAAGCAGCGTGGACGCCACAGGAACCGACAGGCGAGTGTCGTATCGATGCTGAATAGCATCACAACGGTCACTCCAAAAACGGCGGCGATCAGGCGTCCAATGGATAGTTGACGCATGGACTTCGTCCTCACTTCAAAAAGGTTTCAGCGTTCTATTTCTCTCTTTGTTGGCAAAAGCACAACGAATTGTTGCTTACGGTTTACTTCCGTCCGACAAAAGGTTGAGAAAGATTGCCCAGCAGCGATCGGCTTCAACAGATAGCGGTCTCGATAATCCGTACAACCCCGCCCATCCTACCTATCTTGACGGCTCCGGGCAACTCAAACGATCAGAATCGAAGCGGTACGGTGGGGCTAGAATCCGCCGTCAGAACTCCTTTATTCCCCGCTGCGGAAGGCGTCAAAATATTCTCGGGCGAGTTCTCGCTGCTTTTTGGGGAGGCGCTGACCGGTGAGAGGATCGTCGTCAGATTGTTTCGTGTTGGCGATTTCCGATTTCAACTCTTCGAGGACTTCACCCGCTTTATTCGGGCCAGCCGCTGTTCCGGTGACAACCGCCTCACCTTTTCCGACTTTCGAACGGACTTGTGAGTCGTAGAAATTGCTGTCCGTTTCATCCTCCGGTCGGTCGCCACGACCGCTACCTTCGCCCAGTCCGTCGCCCTTGCCCTGCCCTTGGCCCATCCCGGCGAGCGGCATGCCTGAGTCGCCGCCTTGGCACATGGAGCAACCGGATCCCTCGCACCCGCTACAATCCATCGAACTTTTCGCTTGCGAGATCTGGTCCAACGTCTCTTCCAGCATTTCCATCTCTTCCATTTCTTGCTGCATCTGTTGCAGGGCGCTGGCCATTTCGCCCATTTTTGCCGCCGCTTGTTGTGAATCGCCTTCCTTCATGCAGCTTGAGCATTCGGCCATCTTCTGGGCCATCTCTGCCATTTTCTTCATCTGTTCGTCTTTTTGTTTCAGCTTGTCCAGCTTGCGCTGCAACTCACCTGCTTCTTTACGATTTCCCTCAGCCAGTTGCTTCTGGATTTGTTCTTCCAGTTCACGTTTGTTCTGTTCGTGAGCATTCGCCATCTGTTGCATGGCATTCTGCATTTGCTCGATTTGCTTTTGCAGCTGTTCCTGACTGGCTTTGGAAAGTTCGCCCTTTCGAATCTGGTCTTCAAGTTTTTTCAATTCATCGATTGCGGTTTTCATGTCACCATTGCTGAGCGCTTTCGCCATCCGCTCTGCCGGACCTTGCTTGAGATCTTTTAGCTGAGTGAGTTGTTTACGGATATCGTCGCGACTTCCTAGCTTTTCTTGTCGCTTCTTGATGTCATTCGCCAAATTATTCAATTTGACCATCGCCTTCTTGCGGTCAACATCCTCGCGATTGGTGAGACCANCCATGCCCTTTTCAAGTTTCTTGAACAGCTCACCCGCGTCTTCAAGACCTTGAGTCATTGCCTTTTTCCGCTGCTGTTCCAGCTTCTTCTTCAACTCTTCCGAGGATGTATTCACTCGCTTGCGCGACTCAACCGTCGACGCCTCAGCGGTTCCACTGGTTTCTTTGGTTGCATCGGAAAGGAAGGTGAGTCCAAAAACGACCACAGCCATGCCGACTGGCAGCCATGCCCATTTACCGGGTGAGATTTTGAATTCTTCCTTCACGTTGACCTGTTGAACACGACGTACCGCGTCATCAATGAGTGCTCGGCCAGCTTCGCTGTCTCGAGCCGACTCGTCTAAGGCGAGACAACTGGAGACACGTTCCTTGAGTCCAAATCGGCGATCGATTTCAATGGCTGCATTGAGAGAGTTTTTGCGCTGAATGTAAGTCGTGATTAAGGCGACGATGACACCCACGGTCAGTGAGCCGGCGATCCAACTTGATTCCCACACGTTTCCGTCAACGCCCATGGGCCAAATCTTCGGAATCGCGATTCCGATGCCGGCGACGGTCAGAAACGCGGCCAGGGACCATAACGCAATCGCTAAAAATTGCTGCATCAATAATCGATGCCGAGCTCTTTTCACTTGCTTGTTCAGGTCGTTCATATCGCTATGCTCCGAGGCGTTCGCGAACGCAGAGGGTCGAGCGCCGTGGTTGGTTCAAACTGAGCGCTCAATCACAGNTTCAGTATAGACTTTTGGCCGGTTTTCGGCGCCTGCTGTTTGAGCATTCTCTTCGGCTTGTTCATTCTTGGTGCCGGACCCGATTTTGTGGCCCAGAATTAATTCAGCGATCTACGCCTTTGCGTTAATTCTTATTGCCAACTAGGTTATGTCATCGAATGCGTTTGCGGTTTCCCCGCTGGGGAGACTCGATTTGTGTCTCGAGAATGAATGGTTTTGAGTAATGAACGCCGAGCATCTGCTATCTCCGCTGCCATCTCCCACCGATCGTCCGGGGACGAGCATCATCATTTACGACGGAGAATGCCGATTTTGTCGCCGGCAAGTGGAACGTTTGGCGCGTTGGGATCGAAGACAGACGTTGTCTTTTCTATCGCTTCATGACGACGAGGTCCGGGAGCGGTTTCCGGAGCTAAGTCACGAAGACTTAATGAAGCATCTGTATTTGATCGATGCTGACGGAACCAGTTACGTTGGTGCCGAGGCGTTTGTTGTCTTGAGTCGACGTATACCGAAGCTCTGGCCTTTATGCCCTCTGCTGAACATCCCTGGTACGGTTCCGATCTGGCAGTGGTGTTATCAGCAAGTCGCNCGGCGTCGCTACGCGCTGGGGAANGACGCGTGTAACGATGGAAGCTGCGACATTCATTTCGGATCGCACTAGCGAAAATAATCAATCGCGTTCTGGAAGACTTTTGATCCGTTAATTTCCTGGTTGTCCTCGCGCGTCCAGCGCGGATGGTGGGTCGGATCGACATACCGTTCAGGATGCGGCATCAGACCGAAGACTCGACCGGAGGCATCACACGCGCCTGCCACATTTGCCTGTGACCCGTTGGGGTTGAAGGGAAAGCCAAGATCATCGGAAAGTTGACGCCCGTTCCGCTCTGGCTCGACATAGCGCAATGTAAGTTGTCCGGTGCTTTCGAGCGACGTGAGAGTATCAGTATCGCGCGCCATGAACTTGCCTTCCGCATGGGCAATCGGCAAATAGATATTCTTGATTCCGTTGAGGAACACACAGTGGTCGCTTGCTGTTTCGAGATTGACCCAGCGATCTTCGAAACGACCGGAATCATTCCAGGCGAGCGTGGCCGGGGGACCGGTTTGCGAATTGTCGGGGAGCAGGATTCCTGATTTGAGCAGGATTTGAAAGCCATTGCAGATGCCAAGAATCAATTTGCCTTGATCGCGAAAGGATTCCAAGGCGTTGAACAGGTGATGACGCATCTGACCCGCAGCAATCCGACCTGCGGCGATATCATCACCGTAGCTGAATCCGCCTGGTAGACAGAGGATTTGATAATCGTCGGTCAGACCCGGAGACTCGAGCAGACGATTGATATGCAGGATGTCAGAGGAACCACCTTGTTGTTCAAAGGCGTAGGCGGTCTCTCGATCGCAATTTGTACCCGGTGCTCGCAGAATGAGAACGCGTGGTGTTGCCATGCTCGAAGGTCCTGTAGCTGTCAGTGATGAGTTGAATGAATGATTGATTGATTGGGGATTGTTTTACCAGCGAAGAGGAGCTTGCCAGGCTTCCTTCAAATCGGTGAGTTTAACGCTGACAACCGCTTGTCCTCCGCATTCGATAAGAAATTCTGGCTGGTCAACGAGTTCACCAATCTCATGGACTGGAAGGCCCGCCATGGATTCTTCGAATTCGTCGGCGCGGGCGGCGGAGACTTCACAGAGGAAGCGAGTATTGGATTCGGAGAACAGACGTTGTAGTGGACCACAGTTGTCGTCTTCGACAGGGCAATGGTCAGCGTTTAATCTCATGCCCAAGTCGCCTGCAAATGCCATTTCTGCGGCTGCCACCGCCAAGCCGCCCTCGCTCAGATCGTGGCACGAACGCACCAGACCACCCGTGATGGCACGATGCATCGCCTGATAAATCGCAACGGCATGCGGTGCATCCACGCGCGGTACCTGTCCGCCTTTTAAGCCGTGGACCAGGGATAGATGGGAACCGCCCATTTCGTCCCGAGTCACACCAACCTGGTAGAGACGATTGCCGGACTTCTTGGCGTCCATTGTGACGCAGGTACCGACGTCGTCGACCTGGCCCAGTGCACTGATCAAAAGCGAAGGTGGAATCGAGATTGTCTGTTTGACTCCATCATCGTCCTGGTAACTGAATTCGTTGTTCAGGCTGTCCTTGCCGCTGATGAACGGAGCCTGGAAGGCGATCGCCATGTCATAGCATGCTAGAGCTGCCCGTACGAGTGAACCCAAGGTTTCGGGCCGATCGGTGTAGCCCCAACAGAAGTTATCCAGGATCGCGATGCGGCTTGGATCCGCCCCGACCGCCACCGCATTTCGAATTGACTCGTCGATAGCACTGGCAGCCATGTGATAGGTGTCGTAGTCACCAAAATGTGGATTCATGCCACAACTGATGACGAGTCCTCGACGGGAGTTCAAAACCGGACGAACCACGGCAGCATCACTGGGGCCGTCATTCTGGATTCCCACGAGAGGCTTGATGACACTTCCACCTTGCACCTCATGGTCGTATTGGCGAATCACCCATTCCTTACTCGCCACGTTGAGGCTTCCAAGGATGCGAAGCAGGTCGCCTGAAAAATCGTTNTGTTCTGGCCAAGAAATGGGACCGCTTTCCGGTGCCGCATAGGTGGCCTGACGAATGATCGGCGGGCGACCATCGTGGAGGAATTCCATCGATAAGTCAGCCACCCGATTGCCGTCGTATTTCAATTCCAAACGACCGGTCGGGACAAACTTGCCAATCACGGTTGCTTCGACGTTCTCCGATGCGCAGAGAGAGTGAAATGCCTCCCACTTGTCATCAGGAACTGAAAGTACCATTCGCTCTTGAGCTTCCGAAATCCAGATNTCGGTGTAGGACAGTCCGTCGTATTTGACGGGAGCTTTTTCCAGCCAGACTTCGGCTCCGATCTTTTCTCCCATTTCTCCGACGGCACTCGATAGCCCGCCTGCCCCACAATCGGTAACGGCGCTGTAGAGTCCCTGGTCGCGGGCCGCCAGGAGAACGTCCATCACCATTTTTTCAGTGATTGCATTGCCGATCTGAACAGCACCGCCCGAGAGCGTTTCGCTCTCACTCGTCAACTCGGCTGAACTGAACGTGGCTCCATGGATTCCGTCTCGACCGGTACGACCACCAATGACCACGATGTGGTCACCGGCTTGGGGTTCTTTGTGTGATTTGTCGCGCGGCAGGATACCGACATTGCCACAATAGACGAGCGGATTGCCAAGGTACCGAGGATCAAAATAGATCGCTCCATTGACCGTAGGGATTCCCATGCGATTGCCGTAATCGCGAACTCCGGAAACAACGCCCTTCATCACGCGTCGTGGGTGTTGCACGCCTGGGTGTAGCGACTCGACGGGGGTTTCGGGTGGCGCGAAGCAAAAAACATCGGTGTTGCAGACAGGCTTGGCACCGAGGCCGGTACCCAATGGATCTCGGATCACCCCGCCAATCCCCGTGTTCGCACCGCCGTAGGGCTCTAAGGCCGATGGATGGTTGTGCGTTTCTACCTTGAAAACAACATTGTGCTCTTCGTCGAATCGCACGATTCCCGCGTTGTCTTCAAAAACACTTACACACCAATCCTGATCGCCAAGTTGGCGTCGAATCGTCTGGGTCGCTGCAAAGATTGTTTCTTTGAGCATGTTCTCGAATTGGCGACTTCCGTTTTCATCCTCGTAGGCAATGCGGCCGGCAAGCGTCTTGTGGCTACAATGCTCGCTCCACGTTTGCGCGATCGTTTCTAACTCGGCATCTGATGGATCGCGGTCCTGTTCGCGGAAATGCTGCTGAATCGTCTGCATTTCGACGAGGGTGAGATAGAGCTGCCCGTCGCGACTGAGCGTCATAAGCTCGTCGTCATTCAAAGAGAGAAGAGGAATGGTGACGCGTTTGTATTCATATTGAGAACCAATGCTCAGACGATTCAGCTCTAAAGGTCCATGGACGACCTGCTCGATGGAGTCATTCGCCAAGACTTTGTTGCATAGCTGGTCGAGTTCCGTGGTCGACGAATCACCAATCCAATACTTCTGAAAGGTCCGTACGGCAGTTACAGGGATATCATAATCGGCAATCGCCTGTTCGGCGCTTTGTGCCACGGGATCCATCACGCCGGGTTTGGGGAGCACATAAACCAATTGCTTCGTGCCGTTCTGGGATTCGGCGAGCGTAGGGTCTCCCACGGGTGCCACGATCGTTCGCTCAACGACGCGGTCCGCCAAAAGTTGGTCGGCCAGGAGTTGTGCCTGACTTTGTTCAAGAGATCCTTCAAGCAAGTATCCCCGCGCGGTCCTGACCCTCAATTCTGAATGAATCCCCAAGTCAGCGGCTTCCGCCGTTACCTGCTGAGCATCTTGATCGGGAAGGCCTTCGGCCGGATAGATTTCAATCTGCCAGAGCATCGCGTCGTTGCTTTCCTTCGATTAGAAGTTTCAATATCGCGCTGTCGTCTTCGCGTTCCAAGCCTTCTCGGAACGAGGCGAGCACATTCTCAAAGTCACTCAAATGGTTCAGGATACTCGTACGGTTCTGCTGCAAAATCTGTCGCCACAGCTCGGCGTCACCACTGGCAATACGCGTCGTGTCCTGCCAGCCGGTCGCTGCGAGATGAAGAAAACTTTCTGGGGTCGCTGCCGCCAAAGCGGATGCGACCAAATGCGGGAGATGACTGATCGAAGCCACCGCCCGGTCATGTTCCGTCGGCGACATCTCGTACACCTTGGCCCCCAGGCTTTTCCAGAATCCAATCAATCGCTCGCACGTGTCCCGGTTTGTGGTCGTTGTGGGAGTGACGATGACCACACGGTCGCTGAGTAGATTTGGATCGGCATGAGCTACCCCCGCCTTTTCACTTCCTGCCATCGGATGACTGCCGACAAAGGTCGCACCTAATTCGGATTCGGAAATCGTTGTCACAATCTCCGCCTTGGTGCTTCCGGCGTCCGTGATCAAGGCTTCAGCAGGACAATGTTCCGCCACCGTTGCCACAATCTCTGGGATCGTTTCGACCGGAGTGCAGACAATGATCAACTCAGCCGATCGAACGCCTTCTGCGAAATCGGTCGTCGTTTCGGAGACGGCGCCCGTTTCCAACGCCAATTGCAGCCTCTCGGCGTTTCGGCCAACGCCCACGACGCGTTGAGCCAATCCGCGCTGCAGCATCCCTTGACCGATCGATCCACCGATCATGCCAACGCCCACGATGGCAATTGTGTTCCAGGAAGTGGCCACCGTCGAAAAAAACTCCCATCCAACGTCGGTTGGCAACGGTATCGCGAACGTCCCTTGCGAGTTCGCCGTAACCCAGATCTTACCGGCTTTTGGGCGGATCAGGCAGGGCCCGACCCGAGAACGACCATCGGTTCGGCAAGCTTTTCCGGCCGAACCCCCTGCGGCTCGCGAAATTGGCCGATCTGATACATTTGTCCCGATCGATGCGTGTTCGTTAAGCTACACCATCGAACAGGTTACGGATTGACACTCAGGAGCTGGAATTTGATGTGGATGGCACCCCGGATCGGACTCAAGCCGCTGGCGATGTTTTGTCGCCGGTTGGGGACCTCTTTGTCAGCTGGAATCGACATTCGCAAGACGATCTCGAATGAGGTCTCGTCCGGATCCAATCGGGTTTATCGAGCACAGATGGAGCAAGTGCTTCGTGGCGTCTCTGCTGGAGACAGCCTTTCCGATGCTTTTTCAGCGACGGATCAATTTTTTCCGTCGTTTTTTCGAGAGATGGTCGAGGTGGGGGAAAAAACCGGCACGCTTGATCGTGTGCTCTCGATGTTGGCGGACCACTACGAACAGCTTCTCCGCCTGAGATCCATCTTTTTCGTGGGAATTACCTGGTCGGTCATTCAGTTGGCCCTGGCGATCGTGATCATCGGTATCTTGATTCTGGTCCTCGGTTTCGTCAGTGACATGACAGGAGAAACCACCGATATCCTCGGCTTCGGACTCGTTGGGCTGCCCGGATTTATTCGTTATGTCGTGGGGCTTTGTTTTCTCGCTGTCCTGGTATACGGGATCTACTGGGCCATCGTTCGTAGTTCGCTCAACTCCTGGTTGCGATCTACCGCAATTCGAATTCCTGTGATTGGACCCAGCCTGGAAGTGATGGCCCTGTCACGCATGGCCTGGTCACTGGGGTTGGCCGTTGAGGCAGGCGCCGACGCTGGGAAATCGCTTCAACTAGCGATCAAAAGTACCTCCAATCCCTACTACACCAAATATTTTTCTCGTATGTCGCGTGAGTTGAATTCCGGGCTCGAGATCCATGAGGTGTTGGCGAATACGCATGCTTTCCCCAGCGAATTCGTGGATGCGATTGAGGTGGGTGAGCAATCCGGAAGATTACCGGAGATGATGGCCAAGTTGGCGGAAGGCTACCAGGATCGAGCGAAAGCCGCAGCGACGACCCTGACAGTTGTNTCGACCATCGCGGTTTGGGCTGCCGTGGCCATCGTCTTGATCCTGTTGATCCTGCGTATCTTCAGTGTGTACTTGGGAGTGCTTCAGGACGCAACTCAGATCTGATTCGACTCCGCTCGGAGTCGAAGACGGAGGTTTGATCGGCGAATCGATCGAAAACCAAGCTGCCAGTGATTCAGCTTTCCAGTGACTTAGCTTTTCAAAAGATGGACAAGGTAGGTGACCAACACCCATGGAAAAGGCGAGCGGTTTGCTCGCCTTTAGGGTGCTCTCTTGGTCGTTGTGCGATGTGTGGGTTTGAGTTTTAGTGTTCACCCTCACGCAGCAACCCAAGCTTCTTGAACTTCGGCAGAATGTTCGCTCGACAGTAACGGTTGCTTGGATTCTTTGCGAAGTAATCTTGGTGATAGATTTCGGCAGGATAGAAGATCTCTGCCNCAGTGATCTCCGTCACAATAGGATTCGGCCAGGTTCCGGATGCGTTCCATTTTTTCTTCGAAGCTTCAGCGACCTTCCGCTGTTCATCGTTGTGATAAAAAACAGCCGAACGGTATTGGGTTCCGACATCGAACCCTTGGCGATTTAAGGTGGTTGGATCGTGCAGTTGCCAGAAGACATCCATCAGCTTTTCGAAGGAGATGACGTTGGGGTCAAATGTCACCTCGACGACTTCGGCGTGATTCGTGGTACCGGTACAGATCTGTTCGTAGGTCGGATTTTCGATGTCACCGCCCATGTATCCCGAAACGACCGACTCAACTCCGTTGATTCGGTCCAAGACCGCTTCAATACACCAGAAGCAACCAGCGCCCAGTGTGGCTTTTTCCATTGTTTTTTTCTCCGACGCGTTCGAGGGACTCTTTTCGGTGACCGTCAGGTTGGTCTCCGTATTGCCAGTTTCTTGGGTGCCAGTTTCTTGGGTGGTGTCGTTCTCAATGGCGACATCTTGCGGGTTAGATTCCACAGTGTCGTTCGAGTTGCTCACCGAAGGGGCGTCGGTACAGCCGCAACAGGACCATGAAATCGCTGACGCCAGTAGCATGACGGTCGTCTTGTGAAGCATGTCGTATTCTCACCTTTTGAGGAAACGAAGGAATGGAAGCGGTCGATTCGTCTCGCTGGTCGTGATGTCCCACTCGCCGCGATGCTCAGGATAGTAATGTTACCTGTAATGATGGACGGTATCAGCCAAATTCACAATGTCATACTAGCGAAAGTCAGGAGTGAAGGTCGCTTGAGGTTCAAGCTCCCAAACTATCCTTGGCTGCTGGTATCGATTCGTCCAGTGTCCCAGGGCTCCTGCGAGCGGGAAACGGCTGTTTTCGGTCTATGAATACGCCTGTGTGACCGGTTTGATGACGATTTCTGGGATATGAGCTCGCGCTGGGAGCGCGGCGATCGACAAAACCACCTGAGCGATATCCTCCTGTTTCAGCATCTGGGCACGACGTTCCTCCGAAACCGGTTGGGGCCGCTGTTCCAATAACGGAGTATCGACCTCGCCCGGATAGACGTTGGTGACCCGAATGCCCCGTTGTGATTCCTCAAGACCGACGGCCGTGCCCAAACCTGTGGCGGCAAACTTCGATGCGCAATAGGCGATGCCGCCAAGATCCGACGCACGTTTGCCGGCGACGGATGAGATATTAACAATCAGTCCCTCACCTCGATCTCTCATCTGTGGCAATACGGACCACAGCAGGTTGTAGGTTCCTGTGGCATTGATCGCCAAGACCTTGTCCCATTCGGCGGGATCCATTTCGAGCATGGAACGTTTCTTGATATTGACGCCGGCCGAGTGAACCAGGATGTCGATTCGTCCCAGTTTCTCAGTGGCCCATTCGACCAGAGCTTGAGTCGCGTTGCGATCAGAGATGTCGACGGCGTGTTGATGGACTGTGGCGGGGCGACACAATTCCGCAGTTTCCGTTAGCTTTTCCAATCGCCTTCCGGCGATGGCGACCTGGCAGCCAGCCTTCGCAAACGCGACGGCACAGCCTTGTCCCATGCCTGTCCCTGCTCCGGTAATTAATACGTTTTTTTCCTGTAGATTCACCATTGATTCTCGTATCCTAACGATCAAATGCTTCGGACTATCGTAGAGTGCAGACAGCGTTAATAATAAAAGGGTCCGCCGTCCTGCTGTGTTTGACGGGTGGTTCTCCCGTAGCCTTCTGATCAGATTCTGAGTGAATGACGCGAGATTTCAAGCAGATCGACTCGACGGTTGACGTCAAAACCCCCGAGAACATCGCGTTCCAATATCAGGTGGTGGGACCTTTTCGACGTTTTCCCGCGTTTCTGATCGATCTTTGCGTTCGATTTGCAGTCTGGTTGGGAGCTCTGTTGATTATTTCATTGACCGGCGCGATTGTCAGTATCGAAGGATTGGGAATCGCGGTCTGGTTGGTGCTCTGGTTTGTGCTGGAGTGGTTTTACGGCGGCATCCTGGAGACCTATTGGAATGGTCAGACGGTCGGCAAGCGGGTGTTGGGCATGCGTGTGCTGCGGGTGGATGGGCAGCCGATCAATGGACTACAGGCGGTGATGCGAAACATTCTTCGCCTGGTCGACATGATGCCGCTCATTCCGATCGGAATCTTGTTTGGAGTTGAAGGTAGTTGGGCGGTACCGAGCTGTCTGATTGGTTTGATCATACCCCTTTTTAATNCACGCTTTCAACGCATGGGTGACTTGGTGTGTGGAACGATGGTGATCGTTGAGCAGCGAGGTTGGGTCCATAGGGACATTGCGTTTGATGATCCGCGAATTCCACAGTTGGCGGCAATCCTGCCTCGAAATTTTACGGTGAGTCGCAAGCTGGGCCAGGCATTAGCAAGCTACGTTGAGCGACGTCAATTTTTGTCAGTGTCACGTCGCCAGGAAATTGCGGCGAATCTGGGTCGTTTGTTGTTACCTCGCTTCAATCTTCCGCAGAACACGAGCGACGATTTTTTGCTATGTGCTCTCTATCATCGAACGTTTGTCGAATCGAATGAGANCGCGGATGATGTTCGGCCGACGATTGGCTTGTTGTCGCAAGAGGAGCCAGGCGACAGCCCATTTCGGGAAACGAGTGTTACGTCGTAGTCGAACAGGGGGTCGATGATGCAAGTTGCTAAGTTAATTGCTGACCGACAGCGCAACTGGACGGAGCTGGATCGTTTGTGCAATGAGCTTGAGCGTCGTCGATCCAAGAAGATTCCGGCGGAGACGATCACTCGTTTTTCTTTCCTCTACCGGTCCGCCTGCGCTGACCTGGCGTTGGCCGAGACGTATCAATTGCCATCGAATACGGTTCAGTATTTGCATCGGCTGGTGGGTCGATCTCATAATCAGCTGTACCGAGCGCGATCATTCGACTACCAAGCCTGGAAGAAAATATTGTTGGAAGACGTACCTCAACGAATCTTTCGAGATGGCTGTGTACAAACAGCCTTAATCGTTTTTTGGGGCATCTTTCTCGTATCTGCCTACTTGGCGGCTTCGGGCGATGTCTGGCCAGATTACGCCGTAGATATTCTGGGGCAGCAGCAGATCGAGAGTATGGAGAGTAGTTTTGCGGAGCCGATTGGCCGCGAGAATTCGTCGATGAATTCGATGATGGCGGGATTTTATATCTACAACAATGCGGGCATTGGATTGAAGTGTTTTGCTGGAGGCTTGTTGGTGATTCCAGGGTTGTTGATCACCATCTTCAACGCCGCTTATTTGGGAGCTGCCTTTGGTTACATGGCGCGTTCTGATGTAGCTGCCGGTGTGAATTTCTTTCATTTCGTCACGGCTCATGGTCCCTTCGAGCTGACCGCGATTGTGCTGTCGGCGGGCGCCGGTCTGCGATTGGGTCTTTCATGGATGATGACTCATGGCCTCACTCGTATCGATTCTATGCGGGAAACTGCGAAAGAAGTCATGCCAGTCATGGGAGCTGCCTTGATCCTGTTCCTGCTGGCGGCCCTCATCGAAGGATTTCTTTCGCCCTCAGCGGCACCTTATGTTGTGAAAGCTGCGGTGGCCATCATCACGAGTGCGATGCTGATGTTTTATTTTGTTGTCCTGGGTTACCCGAGAAAGACGTCCCGTGCAACTTGATCAAACGAAAATCACGATCCGAGAACGCAGTCTGGGAGAGTTACTCGACTTGGCGTTTCGATTTACGGTGCTCTACTTCAAGCCGCTGTTTTGTTGCACCGTGATCCTGGTGATCCCCTTCGCCATTTTCAACTGGTGGGTGACGCATCCGATCGTGGCTCTTGATAATACCGCNGAGTCTAATTGGCGATGTATTTGGTATATGAGCCAATTGGTGTTTCTCGAAGCGCCGTTGGCGACGATTGTCACGACGCTGTTCCTTGGACGTGTCATGTTTTTGCAGGAAGTATCCTATTGGTCACTCATCAAGGAAGCCAGGCAATTTCTGGGGCGCATTCTTTGGTCGCAATTGATCGTACGCGGTGGACTTTTGCTCTTCGTATTCATCTTTTATTTTCCGATTGACGAAAGTCTGCTGGACAGTGAGCTGCTGCTGCTCATGCTTTGTATCGGGACCGTGGTGATTCGATCCAGTCGACCGTTTGTGAATGAGATCATTTTGCTGGAACGCAACCCGATTCGGAGCACGGAAGAGGGAGTTATCACGGTGGGCCGTCGCAGCCGCGCGTTGCATCGTCCGACTGTCAACGATCTGGTCGCATCCTGGTTGCTTACAGCCTTCGTANGCGTTGTCGTTTTTGCGTCGCTGNTCTCTTCGTTTTGGTTTGTCAACGGAGTTCTATTAGGTCAGTGGCAAATCAGGACAATGTTCGTTGAGGTTTATGTNCCGGTCGCCCTCTGGTTGATCGTGATTTTTTCGACGGTGGTCAGGTTCCTGTTGTATTTGGATTTGCGGATTCGATGTGAAGGATGGGAGATTGAACTCAAAGTACGAGCTGCGGCAAATGAACTCAAGGAACAGTTCGTATGAACCTCCGACCTATCCGAAATCTGCAACGGTTGCGGTGCCTTCTGGGAACGCTGCTTGTGCTGCTGGTCAACATGATGGCCAATGCGCCGGTCTGGAGTGAAATCAATCGGGAGGCTGCGCGACAATCAGGTGCCGAGGCGCTTCGCGAGAGTGCTCGCTTCCCGTGGTACGACGCCGATCAAGACCAAGTCAAACCGATCGAAGTTTCCGCACCGACTGCACCGCCACAAGCTCGAAATTGGGAGTTTGATGGTAGTTGGTTCGATTGGGATTGGAACAACGGATCGCTCATAGGAACTGGGATCTGGGACGTGCTTCAGGTGTTTGCGTATGTGCTGATCGGCATTGTGTTGCTGTTTCTCATCTATCATGCGCTCAAATTCATGGGCTTGTTGTCACCACGGGACAANGACTCTGGTGACTTCGACGAGACAACCTCGCTCACGAATACCCAGCGAATNGAAAACCTACCGTTTCCCGTTGCAAATTCGAAAACCGATCTGTTGGCGGAAGCAAAACGCTTATATCAGATGGGCAAGTATGACGATGCGATTGTCTACCTCTTCAGTTATCAACTCGTGAAGCTTGATGAGAGCCAGTACATTCGCTTGTCGCGTGGCAAGACAAATCGACAATACCTGGGAGAACTGCGCGAACGGCATGGTTTGCATTCCATGGTGAGTCGTACGATGATCGCGTTCGAAGACGTGTTTTTTGGACACCATCCTCTTGAGAGAGATCGGTTCGAGTCCTGTTGGAGTCAGCTCGATGAATTTCATCGGATGATGCAGATACCCAATTCCTAAATTCGTTTTATAGAAGCCATGCTCAACGTTGCGTCGTCGAATAACCTCTCGCAATACTCTGTTTCAGCTGACCTTTGGCGGGTCAGTTTGATCGGAATGTTGTTGCTCGTTGTAGGTTGCCAGGCCGAGGATGTGGAAGAAGCCTACGGACACCGCAGTGGAATAGGTGCCCGTAGCGTGAACGGCGTCGCTGTGCTTGCCAACATGTTTGAGCAATCCGGGTTTGATGTGAGCTCGTGGCGTCTCTTGTCCCCGAGATTGGAAAACGAACAGGTGATCGTTTGGGCTCCAGATAGCTTTCGGATTCCCTCTCGAGAAGCCATGGATTATTTGGAATCATGGCTCACAAATGAATCCGGTCGAACGTTGGTCTATGTCGGGCGAGACTACAACGGATCCATCGATTTCTGGGAGCAAGTCATTGCGTCAGCACCTCCGGAGCAGCGAATTGAGTTGCGACGCAAATTGGCAGAGCTGAAGTCCGACTATACGATGCGACGAATCTACGAAACTTTGCAAGCCTATGAAGACGAAGAGCTTCCCTGGTTTCGCTATAAATTGCGCGACAAGCCTGATGTCGATGAGAGTACGCTCGGAGGGAAATGGAGTCGCGGCCTGGACACGGAAGCCGTCGAGATTTCCCTGCCCTCAAAAATGGTGATCCCGGCTGAAGACAGTGATTTTTCGTTTGAGATCGAACCGTTATTGATTAGCGAGGAAGGCGTGTTGGCTGCTTCCCTGCAAAAACCTTACTGGCGTGACAGCAAAATTATTCTGGTGGCGAACGGATCGTGGCTCCTCAACCTGCCGTTAGTGAATCCCGAACATCGTGTGCTGGCTCAGGCGTTAATCGACGAATGCGGTCCTCCCTCGCGCGTCTGCATTCTCCAAACCGGTCAGAATGTCCCCACAATCGCTTCGGATAGCCCGGATCAACCGTTGATGTTACGAGCGTTTACGGTGTGGCCGGTGAACGCCATCCTGCTGCATGCAACGGTGTTGGGTATTATTTTCTGCTTTGCGATTTTCCCCGTCTTCGGGCGGCCTCGACGTGTTGAACCTGAAGCCATTTCTGATTTTGGGAAACACGTTACCGCCGTGGGTGAATTACTCGAAGGTGGAGGTGATGTAAACTTTGCGCGTCAACGTTTGAAGGTCTATCAAGAGATGCAACATTCAAAACAGGGTACTGAATCCTGATCACCTGTCCGTTGGGACTTCTCTGTCAAGACGCGCTCGTGACTCGACTTAGAACCCCTTAGGTTGTTTCGTTTCCTTAGTCTTTGCAGAAAAAGTCGAGTGTTTGAATGAGCGAAGTATCGAAGTCCGGCAATCAGCCCTCAAAGCCTCAGGTGGTGGAATTCAGTTGCGACGAATGTGGTCGGCAATTGCGAGTCAACCTCGAAGAAGTCGGCAAGATGATCAAGTGTCCGGCTTGCGGCCACGTGCAGAAAATTGACGCTGAGAAAGCTGGGATGCCTACTTTGCCCGCCGCAGAGACGGGGCCTGCACCTGCCCCAACAGCCAATAATCCAGCTGCGAACGTCGCAGCGACGAATCCAGAGTCCAATGTGGCTCCGGTTCCGGCAGCGACGGTTTCCGCGAGTTCCGTACCGCCTCGCCCAACCTCTGTCTCAACAAAGATGAGTGTCAGTGAGATGACTGCCGGTGAGCATCAGACGGAGACACAGGCTCTCTTTTATCGCATCCTCGAGCAGGTATCGAAGATTTACGTCGGTCAGGATGAACTCGTGCTCGGCTCGCTGGTCGCCCTGTTCTCCAGCGGACATGTGCTGATTGAAAGTGTTCCCGGACTCGGCAAGACGCTGTTCGTCCGCACGCTCGGCCAAGTGCTCGGTTGCGACTTTGGACGTATCCAGTTCACAGCCGATCTGATGCCGTCGGACATTACCGGGGCCCCTGTGTTCAATATGAAGTCGCAGGAGTTCCGTTTTCGGCCTGGTCCCGTCTTCACGCAATTACTGCTCGCCGACGAAATCAATCGTTCGCCCGCCAAGACGCATGCCGCGTTGTTGGAAACGATGCAGGAATATCGTGTGACAGTGGATGGTGTCAGTCACGAGTTGCAGCGGCCATTTTTGGTGTTGGCGACGCAAAACCCAATCGAGTCGGAAGGTACCTACAATCTCCCGGAAGCGCAGCTTGATCGATTTATGTTTAAGCTCATTGCCAACTATCCGAGCGCGGAAGAAGAGGCGGACATCCTCACGATGCATAGTCAACAAGTGGATTTGAACCGTCGGTTGGTCGAAGAGGTCAAAACGGTTTCGTCGCCCGAAGAGATTCAACGAGTGACTCAGGCGAATAGCGATGTGAAAGTTGATGATCGACTGATTGACTATATCAACAAGTTGGTTCGACTGACCCGCGATTGGCCTCAGTTTCATATGGGCGCGTCGCCACGGGCAGGTATCGCATTGATGCAGGGCGCTCGAACTTTGGCCGCTTTTTATGGTCGTGATTACGCGGTTCCAGATGATGTCGTGCAGCTCGCTTTGCCGGTGTTGCGGCATCGTGTCATTCTGACCGCCGAAGCCGATGTGGAGGGCCACGAGGTTGACGAATTGCTGACATCGTTGATTCGAACGCTGGAGGTTCCAAGACTTTGATGTTCCTCTTGGACACGTTGATATCTTGGTCTCAGGGGCTCCGTGATAATCCGGTGCTGTTGATCCTGTTGATTACCGCTCCGGTCGCGGTGATTGCTTTCTGGCGTTGTGTCTATCCGAGCGTGATGTTGGTCGCCGCTCTCTCCCTGCCGGCGGTGGCAACGATCGGTCTGCTGTTTTGGGAAGGTCTGCTTCCTTTGATCTTGCTGATTGATGCTTGTCTGGCAGCGTTGGCACTCGCCGATCTCTTCTTGTTACCTCGAGTTCGTGATTTCTCGGTGGAACGTGAGTGTCAGAAGATCGCCTCCTTGAACAAAAAGCATCTCGTCACGATTACCGTTTCAAATCGGTCTCTGAAAACGCAAGTGATCCAGGTGCGCGATGATGTGCCTCAAGAATTTGAACCCAGTCCGTCTGAGTTGGAGGTTTCTTCGCCTCCTCGCAGTCGTAGTTCTGTCTCCTATGAATTTCGAGCCTCGCGGCGCGGCGCGTTCCAGTTTGATTTCGTTTATCTGCTGTTTCGTAGCCGCTTGGGGTTGTGGAAAAAGCTCACGCA
The DNA here is from genome assembly GCA_002723275.1 of Planctomycetaceae bacterium. Taxonomy (GTDB): domain Bacteria; phylum Planctomycetota; class Planctomycetia; order Pirellulales; family Pirellulaceae. The sequence goes on along the minus strand of PBNZ01000021.1, from coordinate 331,227 downwards.
GCTCCCTGCTGAGTCGGCTGTGAATGTTTACCCGGATATGAAGCAATTAGGCCAGTATGCGCTGTTGGCTCGCACTAATCGCCTAAGTCTCATGGGAGTTCGCCGAACCAGGCGGATTGGTCAAGACAACGAATTCGAAAGACTTCGTGACTACACCCATGACGACAACTACAAACATATTGACTGGCGCAGCACCGCGCGGCGAAATAAACTCACCGTCAAGGATTTTCAGGCAAACCAAAGCCAGCGATTGATCTTTCTCGTTGATTGTGGCCGTATGATGACGAATGAAGCAGGTGGCATCAGTCTGCTTGATCATTCACTGAATGCCATGTTGATGCTCGGATACGTCGCATTGGATCGCGGTGACTCGGTCGGCTTGTTAACGTTCTCGGACCGAGTTCACTCCTTTATCCCGCCTAAGGGTGGCCGTAGTCAGATGAACCATCTGCTGCATGCTGCTTATGATCGTTTTCCAACGTTGGTCGAGTCGGGATATCAGGATGCTTTCTTGTATCTTTCTGCGCGGTGCCGAAAACGATCGCTCGTCGTGCTCATCACCAATCTCATTGATGAAGTCAATGCTCAGCAAGTTTATGAATATCTAAGTACAATTTCGCGACATCATCTTGCACTCGCAGTTGTACTCAAAGACCATCAATTGTTCGATGCGGCGGAGGAAGCGCAGGAAAGTCGAGCTTCGNTCTATCGAGCCGCTGCGGCCGCCGAAATCATNTGCTGGCGNNAGCAGATCATNACCGATCTGCAACACCAAGGGGTGCTCGTCCTGGATGCCTTCCCCGAAAAAATGACCGCACCTTTGATCAATCAATATCTGGATATCAAAGCGCGCCACCTGCTCTAAACGCATCTGCGAAAAAACGAAATAGAACTTGCTGCAGTCCCTTTCTTCTCCGGCGATTTGGATGTTTGGGACGATTTTCTATGTTCTTCAGCAATAAAAAATAATGAAAAAATGTGTTTGCAAAACACGGGGAAAAAATACACCGTTTGTTAGATTGGAGAGCATGAAACATCGGTAATGTGGCTCGTACGCCTCATTCGGACCGCTGTAAAAATCAAGATTTCACTTTGCAAAACGCGTGGACTCTTCGTGGTACGCGGGCCGTTTTACGCCAGCAAGCACAGCGNCAGGGGATTTTATGAACCAAATAACGCCAAAGCATCCATCGCGAGTCGCAATTGTCGACGATGATCGTGCTTCGCGTGAATCAATATGTCTCGTGATTCAATCAGCCGGTTATGGCACGGTCGCCTTTGAAAGTGGCGAAGAGCTTTTTGAGCAGGGTGGACTCGATGGGTCTGTTTGTTTGGTTACCGATTATCGATTACCTGGACTCAGTGGCTTAGAGATTCAACAACGGTTAGCTGAGGAAAATATCGCCATACCGGTGATCTTGATTAGCGGATTNGCGGACGTCGCAATCGCGGTTAAGGCGATGCAGCAAGGAGCGTTGACACTGCTCCAAAAACCCTATTCGCACGAAGAGCTTCTTGCGGTCGTCGCTGATGCTGTCAACATTGATAAACAACGACGTGCTGAACAATCACACCAGAAAGGAGCACGCCAACGATTATCGCGACTCAATCCCAAGGAATGGGACGTCGTGCGGCAAATGTTGGAGGGGCATTCGAACAAGGTTGTTGCCAGCAAACTGAGGATTGGTTTGCGAACGGTTGAGCGACGGCGGCACGATGTCTTTTCGAAGACAAATGTCGACTCCGAGGTGAAGCTCGCCGAACTCATCAAGGAAGCTGGTATCGATGTTCGTATCGACAGCGTTTCCGATATGTCAAATAGTTTAGGCCGGTCCGAGTAAACGTAATTGTTTCATTCGGTTTTCTGCGTCGGCCATCAAAGCATCCTCCGCAGCTTCGTCAGCCGCTTCGTAGGTGACTGAAAAACGGAGGAATGGTCCGGCATCGTCCCAGGGCACGGTGACAATCGACTGTTGCGTAATCAAGTATTGGCTGGCGGCCTCGGCGTTTGCGAATTCAGGCCCATCTTCGACTCCGCGAGGACTCTTGCAGTAAAGAAAGTAACTGCCGCCCGGCATGGCACATTCGATGCCACACCGTTGCAGCATGTTTACTAGCTTTTCAAGGCGCCGCTTGTACTTGGCATTGATGTCCGCAGGAATACTCGGATCACGAAGAGCGATCGCTGCTGCNTTCTGGATCGCGATGAATTGGCCAGAATCGCAGTTGTCCTTGACATCGGAGAACGCGCTGACGAGTCGAGCGTGGCCGCAGACCCAGCCGATACGCCAACCAATCATGTCAAACCCCTTCGACAACGAATGGACCTCGACGCCGACATCCTTCGCCCCAGGTACCGATAGAAAACTCAACGGAGCACCATCAAACGTCAGCATGATGTGGGCCGCGTCTTGAATGACAACTACCTGGTTCTTCTGGGCGAATTCGACAACACGTTGAAAAAAGTCTCGCGTGGCTGTCTTGCCTGTAGGACTGTTGGGATAGTTCATCACCAGTAATTTAGCTTGACTGGCGATGTCGGATGGGATGGAGTCAAGATCCGGTAAGAAGTCGTTTTCGGCTAATAAGGGCAGTTTGTAGACAGAGCCTCCGTAGTAAGCTGTATGCGTGCCAGCAACCGGGTAACCGGGAACCGTCATTAAGGTGATGTCGCCCGGATTGATGAAGGCGCCCGGAAGCATCGACAGAGCTGTCTTCGAACCGATGCAATGATTCACCTCAGTGGCGGGATCCAGCTCAACCTCGAAATTCCGCTTCATGAAATCGGCTGCCGCTTCCTTGAATTCGGAGACCCCGTTGTCGGCATAACCTCGGTTCTCAGGTTGGTTAAGCTCGTGACCCATCTGTTCACGGACTGCGGCGGGCGCCATTGCGTCATTTTCTCCGATCCCGAAGTCGATGATCGTTCGGTCGGGATAGTCGTCCAAGGCTTGACGCTTGGCTCGTTTGATCTTTTCGAATTTATAAATGTCGGTGCCTTTCCCATATTGGGCGCCACCGATTCGATCCGCAAACAGCTGTTGAAAATAAGGGTCGCTCATCGTGATATCAGGGGGTTGTGCCGGCGGAGGTCAATTTGAGTGCCGGCGATGAAAAAGGATGCAATTCGACTCAGCCGTCGGTTTCCGGGTTTTCCCTCGGGTGATTTCCTGAGGATAATCCACCGTGAAGCTGGTATGACTTAGGCTAACGAACGGGGTGCCGACCGACAAGCGGGCAGGTCGGAAGACTCCTCGATGCGGGAGAGAAAAATGATGGATGTTCAAGCGACCCGTCTGTTTGACATGCTGCGGGATCGAGAAGTTCGAGTTGTTTTTGCGGAAAGCTGTACCGCGGGCATGGTCTCCGCAACTCTCGCCGCCGTTCCAGGAATCTCCGACTATCTCTGTGGTTCCATGGTGACTTATCGGCCCGAGATTAAAGAGAATTGGTTGGGCGTGGAGCATGAACTGTTGGTCGAGCATTCTGCAGAAAGCGACGCCGTGACTCGAAGGATGGCCGAAGCTGTTTTAGAGCGAGCTCCAGCAGCTCAATTGGCAGCCGCCATTACCGGACATCTCGGCCCGGCTGCTCCCGACGATCTGGACGGTGTTGTCTTTATCGCGGTTGCCATGCAGCAGGCGGATGGAAGGTTCGTCGTCGAGTCGACTCGCCAAAAGCTTAAAAGTCATGAACGAGTCGAACGCCAACGCGAAGCCTCCAGTATGGTCCTGTCACGATTGCAAAAATTTCTCGCCGGACAAGCAGATTCCTGATTGAGTTACAACTCAGAATTCTTGGAATCCTGTTCAGCCAATCGGATCCATCTTGGCATAAGAACCCAGGATGTCGATTCGAACGGTTTTCTTTTCGAGCGATCGAATCGCTCGCTTTACCATCAAGTCGATCAGATGCCCTTCGAGTTCGACGAAAAACAGGTATTCGTTGCGAGAGCCTTGCTTGGGAAAGGATTCGATCCACGTCAGATTCAGTCGGTTGCGTTTAAAGATGGCCATCGCATCGGCCAATGCTCCCGGCTGATGGTCTAGCTCGAACATCAAGGAGGTTTTGTCCTTGCCGGTACGTGGAGCGGTCTCTGTGCTAATCACGGCGAATCGAGTGATGTTGTTCGGGTTGTCCTCAATGTTGGGGGCGACAACATTCAAGTCATAGTTAACACCCGCTTGCTGACTTGCGATGGCGGCGACTCCCGTCCGCTTGGATGCACTTTCCGCTGCCGCGGTTGTGCTGCTTGTCGCGACCGTGCGCGCTTTGGGGAGATTCCGCGAGAGCCAATCACGGCACTGCGAGAGAGCTTGAGGTTTGCTGTGTACTTCCTTGATTTTGGAAACTTCACACTTCGCCAGCAGGTTGTGATGAATTCGCATCGGAACTTCACCACAGATCCGTACCGGAAGCTTTGAAAACATATCCAACGAGTCTGCGATGCGTCCATCAGTCGAGTTTTCGATGGGCACAATCCCGAACTCGACCTCTCCCCGATTTACAGCTTGAAAGACCGCACTGATCGAAGTGACTGGTATCAGTTCACTGCTGGTTCCAAAACGCTCGATGGCCGCTAAGTGACTGTAACTGAATTCCGGGCCGAGGAAGGTTGCTCGTGTGTCGCGCACGAGCGAACGCGTGACGCTATCCAATTCACGGAAAATCGCCTGAGCAGCGGCTTCGTCAATCGGCCCCTCCTGCTCCTTCAGCAGATCCTGCCATGCCTTCTGTCGTCGACCATCGAGAAGGCGTGCTAGCTGATCGGGTGAGGCGTTGGACTTCACAAGCTGAGCTCGCTCATTGCAAAGCTTCAGAATACGCCGGTCGATCTCGATCAGGCGCCTCACGATTTCCGGCACCGTTGGTTTTTTGCGCCGAGAGGCAGCAGTCGAGCCTTTTTTTCGGGGGGGCATAGTGTTCGCTCATTCCAACCGTGGATGGCAGTCGGGGGACGATCGGTACGACCGTATCTGTCAAATTGGCAGCGTCGTTAATCGGCCCAAATACAGGATGTCAAAATGGCAGCGTCAAAATACAGTAACTTAGCCCCGCGGGCGAAGGTCAAAACGCAAACTATTCTAGAATATACACTTAACGGATGAATTGTCTGTCGGAAATCGTCTGGCACGAGCTTTGCTTATATTTTTCGGCGTGTTTGCCGCGTGGCAGCTCATTGTGATTTCAAACAACCCAGAATTCTGGGTTTCGATACATCTGGAAAGATCCCGTTAATCGGAAGACGGCCGCAATCAATCCGCCCAGCAGAAAGGAAATTTTAATGGCTCAAGGCGAAAAAATTATCGGCATCGACTTGGGAACCACCAATTCGGTTGTTGCCGTAATGGAAGGGACCGAGTCCGAAATCATTGCAAACGCAGAAGGGAACCGACTCACGTCTAGCGTGGTTGCGATCACCGAAAAGGGTGAGACGCTCGTGGGTGAACCGGCCCGACGTCAAGCAGTAACGAACCCCACGAAGACGATCTATTCGATTAAGCGCTTTATGGGGCGTCGGCACAATGAGGTCCAGTCGGAAGAAAAAATGGTGCCCTATGAGATCACCGGTGGTGACTCCGACTACGTGAAGGTCAAGGCTGGCGACACGGAATATACCCCGCAAGAGATCTCGGCGATGATCTTGCGCAAGCTCAAGGAAGCGGCTGAGTCCTATTTGGGGCACAAGGTCAACAAGGCCGTCATTACCGTTCCGGCGTACTTCAATGACTCGCAGCGACAAGCGACCAAGGACGCTGGCCAGATCGCAGGTCTGGAAGTCGCTCGTATTATCAACGAGCCGACTGCAGCAGCCCTCGCTTATGGACTTGGTAAAAAGGCCAATGAGAAGATTGCTGTCTTTGACCTCGGTGGCGGTACCTTTGATATCTCCATCCTCGAAGTTGCTTCGACGGAAGGTCAGGAAGGTGACGTCACGGTCTTTGAAGTGATCAGCACTAGTGGTGATACTCATCTCGGTGGTGATGACTTCGATGAAGTTCTCATCAATTACGTTGCTGAGGAGTTCAAGAAAGACCAGGGAATTGACCTGCGTCAGGATACGATGGCATTGCAACGACTTCAGGAAGCCTGTGAGAAAGCCAAGAAGGAGTTGAGTTCCACCGCCCAGACCGATATCAATTTGCCGTTTATTACCGCAGACCAGAACGGTCCGAAGCACTTACAAGTGACGGTGACTCGAGCCAAGTTCGAGGAGCTTGCTGATGAGCTATTCGAACGCTGCCAAAAGCCCGTCCTACAGGCTCTTGAAGATGCGAATCTTAAGCCTGGCGAGATCGACGAAGTTGTTTTGGTAGGTGGATCGACCCGTATCCCACGTGTACAGTCGCTCGTCAAGGAAATCTTCGGTAAGGATCCTCACAAAGGGGTGAATCCTGACGAAGTCGTTGCCGGTGGTGCTGCCATTCAGGGCAGTGTCCTGGCCGGTGATCGCAAAGACGTGTTGCTGCTGGATGTGACTCCGCTCTCCCTGGGTATTGAGACCTTGGGGGGGGTGTTTACGAAGCTGGTAGAAAGGAATACGACCGTTCCTACCGAACGTAAGCAGACATTCAGCACCGCTGAAGACAATCAAAACGCGGTGACGGTGCGAGTCTTTCAGGGTGAACGTCCCATGGCCGCCGACAATCGGTTGTTAGGGCAGTTCAATCTGGATGGCATTCCGCCGGCTCCACGTGGCGTACCTCAGATCGAAGTTAAATTCGACATTGACCAAAACGGTATCCTCAATGTTTCCGCCAAGGACCTTGGTTCTGGCAAGGAACAAACCGTAAGGATTGAACAGTCTTCCGGTTTGTCCGAGGACGAAATCAACCGCATGCGGTCTGATGCTGAGGATCATGCCGCAGAGGATAAAGCAAAACGCGAGATTGCCGACTTGCGAAATTCGGCCGATCAACTGTGTTTCCAGCTTGAAAAGTTGATGAAAGAAAACGAAGACAAGCTGCAGCCTGCTGATTGCGAACCGATGGAGAAAGCCATCGAGAAGACTCGCGAAGTTGCTAAGGGTGAAGACTTGCAGGCCATCAGATCTGCGGTTGAAGAGCTTGAACAGGCAGGGCAGGCGCTGAACAAAACGTTGTATGAAAACACAACGAATAATGCGTCCGCAGGAGCACCCGAAGATGGTCCGTCATCCGGAGCTGAGGAGTCAGCCGCCGATGACGACACGATCGATGCGGAATTCGAAGTGAAGGATTCATAGACCACGTCGTCTGTGGACTCTTGTCTTCAGCGAAAACTCTAGCCGAGAGGCAGGCTTTGTCTCGACTCTCGGAACGACTTTTTCTGTGCTGCTGATAACCAGGGCTATTGATGTCTGGTGACCGTTGTCCCATGCGGAACGGTCATTGGGCACCGATTCGATGCGAACCTTAGACCTGACCGGTTCCGTCGACTCGCTCGTGTCGCGTAGCTCAGCTCCGCGATCAAGCATCATCTGTTTGAATGAATATCGGTTGGATGATGCGCTTCAGGGTTGGCATGTGCCTCCGAGGACACTTGCCAATGACGCCTTTCGAAAGGCGTTCGTCCCGAGAGGACGAGAGAGGAGAACAAAATGACATTTCGATTTGAAAAACTCACCATCAAAGGACAAGAAGCTGTTGGCCGCGCGCAGACGCTCGCGACTCAGTTTGGCAATCCGCAAATTGAAGCTCTCCATCTGCTTGCAAGCTTGATGGAAGAGACTGACGGGATTGTGCATCCTCTGCTCGAAAAAATTGGCGTCAACCTGCAGCAGCTCAGCAGTATCGTCGAGTCCGAAGTCGAGCGATTGCCCAAAGTTTCCGGGGGTGCTTCACCGCCGGTGGGCCAGAGCCTGATGCAAGTTTTGCAGGGCGCTCAAAGCGAGGCTGAACAGATGAAGGACGAGTATATCTCGACCGAACATCTCTTGCTGGCGCTTACGAAAGTCAAAACACCTGCACAGAGTCTGCTGCAACTCAATGGCGTACGAGAGAGCGATATTCTGAATGCGCTGCAAGACATTCGGGGTGGGGCCCGGGTCACCGATGAGAATCCGGAAGCCAAATTCCAAGCGCTCGAGAAATATGGTATCGATCTGGTCGAACGCGCGAATGCGGGTAAGTTGGATCCGGTCATCGGCCGCGATTCGGAAATCCGACGCGTCATTCAAGTGCTGTCTCGACGCACTAAAAACAATCCAGTCTTGATCGGCGAGCCCGGTGTCGGGAAGACGGCGATCGCGGAAGGTCTCGCTCTACGGATCGTCGAAGGTGATGTGCCGCAGAGTTTGAAGAACAAACGTGTGGTCGCATTGGATATGGGAGCGTTGATCGCGGGTACGAAATTCCGTGGTGAATTTGAAGAACGACTGAAAGCCGTCTTGCGCGAAGTGGAAGAGGCGGGTGGCGCGGTTGTGCTCTTTATCGATGAATTGCACACCGTTGTTGGTGCTGGTCGGACCGAGGGTGGTTCCGATGCTGCCAACCTGCTGAAGCCAGCTCTCGCTCGTGGTGAATTGCGTTGTATTGGTGCTACGACGCTTGATGAATATCGTCAGTACATCGAGAAAGATCCCGCTCTGGAGCGACGGTTCCAACCGGTGTATGTCGGTGAACCTTCGGTCGAGGATTCGATCGCGATTTTGCGCGGACTTAAGCCTCGGTACGAAGCTCATCATAACGTCAAAATTAAAGATTCTGCGTTGGTGGCTGCAGCCCAGCTATCGCATCGTTATATCACCGATCGCTTCCTGCCTGACAAGGCAATTGATCTGGTGGATGAAGCTTCCAGTCGCGTGGCGATGGAGCTGGAAAGCGTGCCGACCGAAATCGACGAAGTTCAGCGCAAGCTCACGCAGTTGGAACTCGCCGCGCGCCAATTGGCGGATGAGGACGAAGCGACGTCGAAAGAACGGCTCGCCGATGTCGAATCTGAAATGGAACAGCTGCGACAGAAACTCGCCAATCTGCGCGAGCAGTGGGAGGCCGAAAAGCTCGGTCTCGGCGATGTACAAAGAGTCCGTCAGGAACTTGAGAGTCTTGACCTTGAGTTTCGACATCAAGATGCTGCCATCCAGGAAAAACAAGCTCTCGGTCAGCCCGTGAGTGAAGCGGAATACCAAACACTCTACGAACTCGATGTCAAACGACGACAACTGCATCAGCGGGTTGAGTCCGAAGAGGAGCAGGAGTCCGACCGAGTCCAGCCTGAACGCCGTTTGCTCCGTAAAGAAGTGACGGAAGAGGAAATTGCTGAGGTCGTGAGTTCTTGGACCGGTGTTCCCGTTACCCGTATGGTTGAGACTGAAAAGGCCAAGCTGTTGGTCATGGAAGAACGTTTGCACCTTCGTGTCGTCGGTCAAGATGAAGCCGTGGGGGCTGTGTCCAATGCGGTGCGCCGAAGTCGTAGTGGTTTGCAGGATCCGAATCGACCCATCGGGTCGTTCCTCTTCCTGGGACCGACCGGCGTCGGTAAGACGGAACTGTGTAAGGCGCTCGCCGAGGTGCTATTCGACGACGAAACCGCTATGGTTCGCCTCGACATGAGTGAGTTTATGGAGCGTCATAGTGTGAGTCGATTGATCGGCGCACCTCCAGGCTATGTTGGCTACGAAGAAGGTGGCAAGTTGACAGAAGCCGTCCGGCGCCGACCCTATTGCGTGATTCTCCTCGACGAGATCGAGAAGGCTCATCGGGATGTGTTCAATGTCTTGCTGCAATTGCTCGACGATGGTCGGCTTACCGACAGTCAAGGACACACCGTGGACTTCACGAATACGATCGTTGTGATGACGAGCAATATCGGAAGCCAGGCGATTCAGCAGATTGCCAGTGAAGGTGGATCACAGGATGAAATCCAAGAGGCCGTTGAGGATTGTCTCAAAGGCCATTTCGCCCCAGAATTCATCAACCGTATCGATGAATCGATCGTGTTCCATCCTTTGGATCGGTCCGAAATTCGTCGCATTGTCGACCTCCAAGTCGCGCACCTCGAAAATCTGTTGGCGCAAAATGATTTGGTGTTGGTCGTCAGTGAGGCGGCCAGAGATCAAATCGCCGCAGAAGGATTTGATCCCATGTTCGGGGCGCGTCCCTTGAAACGCGTCATCCAACAACAATTGCAAAACCCGCTCGCCACCGAAATCCTCAAAGGTGAGTTTGCGGCGGGTTCCGGTGTCAAAATCGATTGGGATGACAATCGGTTCACCTTCAGTCGTGACACCGGTACGGTTGAGGATGTCAGCGAAGTGTTTGATCTGTCTGGAGATGCGTAACGGCTGGCGGAGCAACTGGGTGCGGCGGAACTTCCCGCCGCAGGCCGTTGTTTCGCAGGCTCTCTTCGCGATCAAATTGATTCTTTTTTACCCAGTTGCAGTGACGCATTATTCAATGTTGAGAATCGCGATTCTTGCCGGAGCATAATCGCGCACTCGCCATTGTTCGATATGCGGCAATTGGTCTGCATCAAACTCCTGGTCGGCTTCGACAACAATGATGCTTTCGGACGGAGCCTGTTCGATGAAACGGTCCAACATGCTCGATAGATCCTCCCAACGCTCGTGATAGAGGCGGTAGGGAGGACAGCAGAAGACGACCCATGGAGCGTCGGTCGGCTCCGGATTGCTCCTGGCCCACCGAAAGCTGTCCGTGACGAATACCTCCGTCTGGTCACCGACATCCAGCGTTGCGATGTTCTCGTCGATCACTCGGGCCGTTGGAGCGTGACGTTCCAGGAAAGTTGCAAAAGCTGCTCCACGACTGATCGCCTCGAGACCCATTGCCCCGGTCCCCGCAAATAAATCATAGGCGAGCTCTGTCCGTCGGAAGGGACCAAGTAGATTAAACACGGCTTCCCGCGTCCGATCCTTCATCGGACGGACTTTGGGGTCGCCTGAGTACTTCAGCCGCCGTCCCCCATGGTGACCCCCGACGATTCTCACCGTATTCGGTTGGTCACCACGTCTCAGAGATCGGTTGGATCGTCGAGCCATCTTCGAGAAAACCCTCACCTCTCTGGACTTGAGTTCGCTGCGGACAGAAGAAATACTTTGAGCAGGGAATGTTTGGTCGTTTTTGCGATCACCCTGCCCTTGTCTTACGTAAAGCCAGAAAAGCGTAACCCATTGAGGAGTTCTTGAAAATGCAGCTCATCGGAAGGATTGTGGTCGTCATCACTCTCGGCGGACTAATTTCTGGTCATACGATCGTATCAGCCCAGCAAGATACAGCCCAGCAAGCTCTGCCTGCCACCGACGATAACGCTTCCCCTGCTTCGAATCAATCTGAGGAAAGTTTTGAAGAGGTATTTGCCGAGTGGCTTGCGTTGCTGAAGGAACTCCGGGATTTGAAAGAGCGATTTGGCATTGTCGAAGATGTCGAGTTGCCGGAGATTCGAAGGGAATACCAAGAGAAACTCGAGATCGGCCGAAGTTATCTGCCACGTCTGCGGGATGCCGGCCTGCGAGCCTATGTTGCCAACCCGCCAGACTCGGATACGGAATTGCGTCGGTTTCTGATCATGATGGCGGTGGATAACGTCAATACGGATCAATATGAATCTGGCCTGAAAATCGCCAAAACAATGCTTGATCACGGTAGCAAAGAAAAAGTGCTTTACGATATCGGCGGAACGGCGGCCTTCGGTGCGAATCAATTCCAGCTCGCCGATCAATACTTCGCCGAAGCCCGGTCGTTGGAACTCCTCAAACTTGGGGAACCGTATTTTCCGGCGGTCGCCGTGGCTCAAGATAATTGGGAGCAAGAGCAGCAGATTCGAACTGCTGAAGCCGCCGCCGACGATCTGCCCCGTGTGCGGCTTGAAACCTCCAAGGGTGATATCGTTTTAGAATTATTCGAAAATGAAGCGCCGGATACCGTCGGCAATTTCATCAGCCTCGTCGAAAACGGTTTCTACAACGAACTCGTCTTTCATCGTGTCTTGCAAGGTTTCATGGCACAGGCGGGCTGTCCCGAAGGAGATGGAACGGGGGGACCGGGGTATACCATTTTCTGTGAGAGCTCGAAGCCCGGATTTCGGCGGCATTTCGCCGGCAGCTTGAGCATGGCCAAAACGGAAGCGCCCCATACTGGCGGCTCCCAGTTCTTCTTGTCGTTTGTTCCTACCCCGCACCTCGATGGCCAGCATACGGTCTTTGGTCGTGTGATCGAGGGCATGGATGTGTTGGCGGAGCTGCAAAAACGAGATCCGAGTGATTCAGCCCAATTAGCGATCGCCCCCGACAAAATCATCAAGGCGGAAGTGGTGCGAAAACGGCCTGAAAGCCAGTATCTGCCGAATAAATCGTCTGAAGTGCAATCCAGATAAGGAGATGGCGCTCTCAACATCTTCTCTAATGCGACAGCTTCCTAGATTGAGATGCTTTATTTCTTGAATTCAGCAGCTCCGGCGCTTGACGTCCCGTTTTCCAAAACGTAGGTTGATCGATCCGTAGATTAGAAAATCTGCTAATCAATATATGAATCGCTTATAGTCTCGGGGCGGTCATGCAGATCAAGTACCTCAAAGTGTTTTGCGACATTGCTGCGCGCAGCAGTATTTCCCGTGGCGCCTGCGAAAACGATGTGTCGCAATCCGCAGCTAGCCAGATGGTTCAGCATCTGGAAGAGCGTTTGGGGGTTAAGCTTCTTGATCGTTCCCAACGACCGTTGTCGCTGACCGCCGAGGGTGAAGTGTTTCACCGAGGCTGCCGCCGAATCGTTGATCGCTATTTTGCGTTGGAAGAAACGGTTCGTACGTTGCATGAAGAGGTAGATGGGCTGGTGCGCGTTGCATCGATTTATTCGGTGGGACTGAGCCATATGAATCAATCGGTTCAGGATTTTCTGGCCTGCTTTCCGAAATCCAATGTGCGCGTTGAATATGCGCATCCGGATCGTGTTTATGATCTGGTCCAGCGAGATCAGGTTGATGTTGGTTTAGTCAGTTATCCTCAAGCCGATCGAAAACTTGCGGCAATGCCTTGGCGTGACGAACCCATGGTTTTGGTTTGTGCTCCGGATAGTGATCTGGCCGGCCTTGAATCGGTTGCCTTACGGCGCCTGCATGGTCGACCGATGGTGAGCTTTGCGGCGAATCTGCGAATTCGTCGCGAAATTGATCGGGTTTTGGCAGCGGCAGGTGTTGAAATCAATGCGGTGATGGAGTTTGACAATACGGAAACGATCAAACGGGCGATCGAAATTGATGCGGGATTGGGAATTTTACCCGCCCCCACCGTGCAACAAGAGGTTGCGTCTCAAACTCTCGTTGCTGTCCCGTTTGCTGACGGGTCGATTGTCAGGCCACTCGGAATCATCAAGCGTCACGGAAAAGAACAGTCGAGAACGACTCGGCAGTTTATCGAGTTTTTGTTGCAAAAACCGAAACCAACCGCCAATGAAATGACGGTGGATACAAATACCCTGTCGGCAACGGCCGTTACCGACTAGGGTCCCCCAGGTCTTGATCGCCAGCTCTTGCAGCCTCTTGGATCAAGCCTCAAAAGACATGTTTGGAAAGTGTTGGAAAGTGATGGTGAAGTCGATGAAGGTTCATAACGCATACGGTCTTCCGCGCAAGCATGGGTTGTATGACCCGGCGAACGAAAAAGACGCCTGTGGTGTCGGTTTCGTGGCAAACATTAAGGGTGAGCGGAGTCATCAGATTATTCTCGATTCCGACGAGGTATTGGGAAACATGGATCACCGCGGTGCATGTGGTTGCGAAGCCAATACCGGTGACGGTGCTGGCATGCTGACAGCTTTGCCTCACGAATTCTTGCGAAAGGTCGCCAAAGCCGACCTCAGTGCTGAATTGCCCGAACCTGGCAAGTTTGCCGCAGGCATTATTTTCTTGCCGACGATCGAATCGGAACGGGAAAAATGTAAGGCTTTCGTAAACGATTTGATTTCCGAACAGGGTCAAGAGTTGGTGGGTTGGCGTAAAGTTCCTACCGATGCCAAAGCGGCTGACGTGGGGCCAACGGCGTTGCAGAGTGAGCCGCATATTGAGCAGTTGATCATCGCAGCCGGCGCTGATTTCGAAGGCGATGCGTTTGAGCGTCAACTTTACATCATTCGAAAAAGAGCGACCCATCAACTCCGCAGTGATCCGTCGCTTAGTCAGGCCCAGATGTTTTATGTCAACAGTCTGTCGACCAAGGTCATCATCTATAAGGGAATGTTGATGTCCTGGCAGGTTTTGGATTACTTTCCGGACCTGCGCGATCCGGACTACACCACGCATTTGGCCATGGTCCACTCGCGTTTCTCAACAAACACATTTCCCAGTTGGGACCGAGCGCAGCCGTTGCGTTTTATGAGCCACAATGGTGAGATCAATACACTCCGCGGTAACTCAAACTGGATGCAAGCGCGCGAAGGTGTCGCTCAAAGTCCCTTGTTCGGCGATGATCTGCAAAAGCTATTTCCGGTCGTCGATCCGGATTGTTCCGATAGCGGTACCTTCGATAACGTGCTCGAATTTCTGTTAATGGCGGGTCGCAGCTTGCCAGAAGCCGTCATGATGATGGTTCCGGAGGCTTGGCAGAATCACGAAACGATGCCCGAAGAAAAACGGGCCTTCTATGAATACAATTCGTGTTTGATGGAACCCTGGGATGGACCCGCATCGATCGCTTTCACGGATGGGCAATGCATCGGAGCCATCTTGGATCGAAACGGTTTGCGTCCCTCGCGTTATTATCTCACCCATGATGATCGCGTCATTATGGCGAGCGAAGTGGGAGTGCTGCCTGTGGATCCGGCAATCGTCAAAGAAAAAGGACGATTGCAGCCTGGCCGTATTTTCTTGATTGACTTCGAGCAAGGTCGGTTGATTCCTGATGAAGAGGTCAAGTCTGAGTTTGCCAAACAACGACCCTATGCAGAATGGCTCAAGCAAGAACGAATTCGACTTTCCGATATCAATGTAAGCTCGGAACCTCATGGATTTGATCCGGAAACGTTGTTGCCTCGGATGCAGGCATTCGGCTTCACTACGGAAACCATGCAGTTCATGTTGCTGCCGCTGATCCAGCAGCAGCGGGATCCCGTCGGCTCGATGGGAAATGACTCGGCATTGGCGTGTCTGTCGGATCAACCACGCATGTTGTACGACTATTTCAAGCAGCTCTTTGCACAGGTGACGAATCCTGCTGTTGATTCGATCCGTGAAGAGATCATTATGTCGCTGGAATGCTACATCGGTCCTGAAGGGAATCTGCTTGATACCACTCAGCAACACGCTCACCGGTTGCTGGTGCCGCATCCCATTCTCAGCAATGAAGAACTGGCGGCGATCAAGCATATTGATCAAAGCCCGACAGGAGGCGATTGGCGGACGCATACCATTGATATTACGTGGCCTAAGTCCGAAGGACGCGATGGACTCATTAAAGCTCTGGATCGGATCTGTCATGAAGCTGAGCAAGCGATTGACGAGGGATTCAGTTTCATCGTCCTCAGCGATCGGCAGGTTTCCGAGGATCGCATTCCGGTCTGTGCTCTGTTGGCAACCGGTGCAGTCCATCATCACTTGGTGCGCCAGGCCAAACGTACCCTCATCGGAATCGTGCTGGAAACTGGTGAGGCGAGAGAGGTTCATCATCATTGTCTGCTAACGGGATTCGGAGCGGATGCCATCAATCCCTATTTGGCTTTTGAATCCATCTGGCAGGCTCAGCGTGAGGGTCTTTTGCCGGCGGAGATCGATGACGAAAAGGTCGTCGCACTCTACCGAAAGGGTGTTGCCAAGGGCATGCTCAAGGTGATGGCGAAGATGGGTATTTCGACATTGCAGTCCTACAAAGGAGCCCAGATTTTTGAAGCGGTGGGATTGGGCGAGGATATTATTGATCGTTGCTTCGCGGGAACCGCGAGCCGGATTAAAGGTGTTAATTTCGACGTCGTCGCCCAGGAATTGATGCGGCGTCACGAAATTGGATATCCCGAACGAGAAGAGCAGCGAATGCCCGCTCTGCCAAACGTGGGTGAGTTTCATTGGCGCGCCGATGGTGAACGTCACATGTGGGATCCCACTTCGATATCGGATCTGCAGATTGCCGCTCGTGGCAATAGTGCCGATGCTTACCAACGTTTCTCCGATCACGCGCATTCCGATGCTCGAACGCGGTGTGCACTCCGCGGCTTGCTCAAACTGAAGCCGGGAGTTGCTGGAGCACCTGTACCCATTGAAGAAGTCGAACCGACGAAGGAGATCGTCAAGCGATTCTGCACGGGCGCTATGAGTTTTGGTTCGATCTCGCCAGAGTCTCACGAATCGCTTGCCATCGCGATGAATCGACTCGGTGGGAAGAGTAATACCGGCGAGGGTGGCGAAGAACCCGAACGTTGGATCCCAGAAGCCAATGGCGATTCACGGCGAAGTGCGATCAAACAAATCGCCTCCGGCCGATTCGGTGTCACGATCAATTACCTTTCCAACGCCGATGAATTGCAGATTAAAGTTTCACAGGGGGCTAAGCCCGGTGAAGGAGGTGAGTTACCAGGACGTAAGGTCGACGAGCGAATTGCTCGTGTGCGTTACTCCACGCCTGGAGTCGGTCTCATTTCGCCACCGCCTCACCACGATATCTACTCGATCGAAGATCTTAAGCAGCTAATTCATGATCTCAAGAATGCAAATCCTTCCGCCCGTGTCAGTGTCAAACTCGTCTCAGAAGTGGGCGTTGGTACGATCGCGTCGGGAGTTGCGAAAGGTTATGCCGATCACATCCTGATCTCGGGTGACAGTGGTGGTACGGGTGCGTCTCCGTTGACCAGTATCAAACATGCTGGATTGCCTTGGGAACTGGGGATCGCGGAAACTCATCAAACACTGGTCATGAATGACCTCCGTTCGCGAGTTGTGTTGCAAACAGACGGTCAGCTCAAATCCGGAAGAGATGTCGTGATTGCGGCTCTGTTGGGTGCTGAGGAATTTGGTTTCAGTACCGCTCCACTCGTGACTCTCGGTTGCATCATGATGCGTAAGTGTCATCTCAACACTTGCCCTGTCGGGATCGCAACTCAAGATCCTGTCCTGAGAACGAAATTCACGGGTAAGCCAGAGCATGTGGTCAACTATCTGTTCATGGTGGCCGAAGAAGCTCGTCGAATTATGGCCGAATTGGGCTTCCGAACGATCAACGGAATGATAGGTCGGGTCGATTGCCTGGAAACCGATACGGCAATTCAACATTGGAAATCGGATGGCCTTGATCTGACACCGATTCTGACGCCTGCGGAAAAACCGCATCCTGACGTTGGTGTCTATTGTCAGAAGTCGCAGGATCATGGCTTGGAAAAGGCACTCGACAACGAATTGGTGAAATTGGCCAAGCCAGCCATTGATAAACGAGAATCCGTCAAGATTGAGCTGCCGATCATCAATACGAATCGCACCGTTGGGACGATCCTCAGTCACGAAGTGGCTAAGGCTCACGGCTTAAGGTTGCTCCCAGACGATACGATTCACATTAAATTCAACGGTTCCGCCGGTCAGAGCTTTGGAGCGTTTCTCGCTCAAGGGATCACGATGGAACTGGAAGGAGATGCCAACGACTATGTCGGCAAGGGTTTATCCGGCGGAAAGATCATGATCTATCCACCGGCCGTCAGCAGTTTTGTTCCGGAAGACAATATTATCGTCGGAAACGTGGTGCTTTATGGAGCCACCCGAGGTTATGCGTTCTTCCGAGGTCGAGCTGCTGAACGCTTCTGTGTTCGCAACAGCGGTGCCTGGGCCGTCATCGAGGGCGTCGGTGATCACGCCTGTGAATATATGACCGGTGGACGGGCCATTATTCTGGGCCTAACCGGACGGAATTTTGCGGCCGGTATGAGCGGTGGTATTGCTTATGTGTTGGCCGATCATGAAGACTTCCGGGACAATCGATGTAATCTCGGAATGGTGGAACTCGAACGCGTTGAAACTGATGAAGACGTTAGTGAGCTTTTCGAGATGATCCAGATGCATCAGAAATTCACGGGTTCAACCGTGGCCGACAAGCTCCTTCAAGAATGGCCGAAAGCGACTGAAAAGTTCGTTAAGGTTATGCCGACCGATTACAAACGTGTGCTCATGGAACGCAAAAACCAGGATGCGGAAGCGGAATCGTCGGTGTAAGGACAAGGATTCGCCTCACTGCCCCCGTTTGAAACATTTCAATTACCTCGAACGAAAAGATAATCAAAGATGGGTAAGCCAACTGGTTTCAAAGAATATCCGCGACAGACTGTTCCCTATCGCGATCCGCTCGAGCGAGCTAACGACTTTCTTGAAATCTTTACGGATGGAGATGTCGAGCATCTCACGACGCAAGGTGCACGCTGCATGGATTGTGGGGTGCCGTTTTGCCAGTCCAATAACGGTTGTCCGATCGATAATCTCATTCCGGAATGGAATGATCTGGTTTATCACAGTCGTTGGAAGGATGCTCTGGATCGGCTCCATAAGACGAATAACTTTCCGGAATTCACCGGCCGTACCTGTCCCGCTCCTTGTGAAGGTGCCTGCGTTCTGGGGATCATTGAGCCGGCAGTGACGATCAAGAATATCGAAAACGCGATCGTCGACCGAGGCTGGGCCGAAGGTTGGATTGTTGCCAATCCACCGTCGAGTCGTACTGGTAAGTCCGTGGCTGTCGTCGGGTCAGGACCAGCCGGTTTGTCGGCCGCCGCGCAACTTAACCAGGCCGGACATAAGGTCACGGTGTACGAGCGAGCTGATCGTATTGGTGGGCTGTTGATGTACGGCATCCCCAACATGAAACTCGATAAGAATACGGTTCAGCGACGGGTCGACCAGATGCGAACAGAAGGAGTTGAATTCGTCACCAACGCCCATGTCGGTAAGGTTGAGGATTTTCCTGCGGGTCATATGACACAGATCATGCAGGAAGGCGAATGTGATGTGAAATTCATCGACCCCAACGAATTACTCGAGAAACATGATGCTCTACTGCTGGCGACAGGAGCGACGCGCCCCTTTGATCCTGTGGCTCGGTGCCCCGGTCGTGATCTCTCCGGAATCTATTACGCCATGGATTTCCTGACCCGCAATACCAAGAGCTTGCTTGATTCTGAACTTGATGACGGTAAATACACGTCGGCCAAAGGATTAAACGTGATTGTAATCGGCGGCGGTGACACCGGTGCCGATTGCATTGGCACCTCGCTGAGACACGAATGTACCAGCGTCGTCAATTTTGAGTTGATGGATCGAGCTCCCGTCGAACGAGCTGATGACAATCCCTGGCCGCAATGGCCGCGCATCTTCCGCGTCGATTATTCGCACGCTGAAACTGAAGCTCGCTTTGGTTCGGATCCGCGAACCTATTCCGTTCTGACGAAAGAGTTTGTCGGTGATGGAAATGGAAAGATCAAAGCAGTCAGGACCGTTGAAGTTGATTGGTTGACGCCCGGTGAAAAAGCTCCGTTCTCAGAAGTTGCCGGTTCCGAGAAGGATTGGCCGGCTGATCTAGTGTTGTTGGCAACAGGGTTCGTTGGACCTGAGAAAACCGTCGGCGAGATGCTCGGCTTGGAAATGCAAAATCCCCGCGGTAATTGGGAAACCTTCAAGGCGACCCATGGAGAATACTCGACCAACACGCCCCGTGTCTTTGTCGCCGGCGATTGTCGCCGTGGACAGTCTCTGGTCGTCTGGGCAATTAATGAGGGACGTGGTGCTGCTCGAGCCGTTGATGAATTCCTGATGGGCCAAAGTAGTTTGCCAGCGCCGGGTATTTCACTCGGATCAAGCCTCGCTACGACCTAAACCCGGATCGGGCTGAGAATGGTCGCCGACGGTCCGATTCATCTGCAAATATTCCATCTCTTTGAGGGCTGTGAGCCTCAGAGAACGTTCTCCGTCGAAATCATTGGCAAGCTGATATTGAGTTCGATCGAAGCGGGCTGTTTGTTCAGTAAGTGGGTAGCGTGGATCACTTTTTGGGCAAGCGACGCTGGGTGTTGGACGTCGAGCTTGTTGAAGATCTGCCGACGACGCTGTTCGATCGTTCGCACGCTCAGGTGGAGTTGCTGCGCTATCTCTTTGTTGAGTTTGCCATTCAGAATCCCTTCAAGTACCTCCGTCTCCCCACGACTCAAGGAGCGAAGCTGATCGCGTGCAATCCGTTGTTGCTCGGCTGTCTCAAAATTTCGGCGAGCCAACTCAAAGGCCTCATCCAAACGATTGAGCACGACATGGTGCCCCTCGGATTTTTCGATGACCGTCAGAGCCCCTTGATTCATTGCGGTTACGATGTCATTCGTAGACGCTTGCTCAGTATAGAAAATCGTGGATATCGGCTTTGGCATCGCATTGAGGCGGTCTTGAAGACCCAATCCGCCTCGTTCTGTCAAACTGAGTTCAGAAACAACGCAGAGCGTGAGATCCGAGGATAACATCTCAATTGCGCTGGTACAGGTTTCGACCGATTCGAATTCGCTCGTTGACCATTGACGTTCGTTAATCGCCGCCGACAATTGAGTGCGCACTAGAGGATCACGATCAACCAAAATGACCATTTGTGTCTGGTGAGATTCAACCATGGAACTATCTCGAACGGGGGAAAGCAATAATGGATCCTTCATCGGCAAAGATATTCCCGGTCATCAGTGAGTTCTTGCAAGATCCCAATTGCTTTGGAAAACGGTTCGTAATGGCGGAAATCCGCCCGTAAACCATCCGAAATACCGTTAAATCACACCCCGAAAAACCAGCGGCACGTTTCCAGTAAAATCGGTCAATCAACCCGGCGTTTCGGGATGCCAGCCCGATCGGTTTGGGTGATTGGTTCAAGCTGTTTTGGACGTGTGTTCGCAGATCACGATGAGAATGATGAATCTTAGTTCTCGACTGTTCGTTTCGATCTTTTTTCTGATGGGCTTCGCCGATCTCGTTGTTGGCGATACGTTGACCGTGAATTCCAGGTTTCCATCGATTGCGTTCAAGAACGCTGCTGATGATGGTGATCACATGACCACGCTACAAGAGGTTCAACGCGATACGGCGCTCGTTTTCGTCTTTGCTTCCTGGTGAGCGGGCTGCCGACAACATGTACCCGGGTGGTACAACCAGCTTGAGAATGAAATCTCCGAGAAGCGTTTGCAAGTCATTGGCCTCACTCAAGAACAACATCCAAAACGAACGGAGCTGTTCAATCAATGGCAGGGGTTGGAGATGACGTTGTTGGTCGATTCGCTCAATGCGCTCGATGTTAAGGCCGTTCCCATCGTCTTGTTGGTCGATTCATCGGGTGTCATTCGCCGACGTAATCCATCCGTTAAGGAGGTTCGCGATTTTCTGGAGATGTCGCCAACATCGAATGAGGGAGAAGTTGAGGAAACCAAGGTGCCTGGTCAAGAATGGTTGCAGGGCGATCGCGCGGTACTTACCGGTCGGCTTAATACAGCGATGCGATATTACCAGCGAGAGTTAGTTCAAGATGCCGAAAATGCCAGGTTGCATTTTCGATTGGGTGTCGTCTACCGCATGAAATACGATTCCCCACAAGGAGTTTCAGAGGACTTTGGAATTGCAGTTCGTCATTGGCAGCGCGCACTTCAATTGGATCCGAATCAATACATCTGGCGACGAAGAATACAACAATATGGTCCCGTGTTGGACAAACCCTATCCCTTTTATCATTGGGTGCGCGAGGCGCGTGCGGCAATTCGGGCTCGCGGAGAAACGCCCGTGCGTCTGTTTGTTGAACCGCAGGGTGCCGAGTTAGTGGGGCCGCGCGATGAAATCAGGATCAGTGATGAAGCAGTGAATCAACCGGATCCAGAGGGAAGAATTCATCGCGACGATGGATCAGCTGTCAAGATTCACTCAACGTTGGTGCCCAGCACCGATGTCAAGCAGCGTGGGATGCGACTTCATCTTTTCTTTGAGCTGAACGCTGCTCAAGACTACGCTTGGAATAATGAAGCTGAGCCAGTTCGTATCTGGTTGGATGCCCAAAATGATCTGGAGTTATCTGCAAAGTTGATTGAATTCCCTTTGCCTTCAATGGCCGTCAGCGACGAACGACGCGAGGTGGATGTCGACATTCGTTGGACGAAATCCGAGGCGCCGACTTCGGTGACGGGCTACGTGCTCTACAACGTTTGCGAAAAGAAAGATGGACAGTGTCTATTGCGCCGCCAGGATCTAGAAATTCCTCTGAAGTCAATGTCGACGAAATAATTGTCCGCAGCAGTGACCCTGTTGAATGTAGATCCTCCCAGTTGAATTGAAAACGATATGACAAATCAGCTTGTGAGCGATCGGTCGCGAACTTGGATCAGCTGCGCGGCGATACTGATCGCGATCTCGGCCGGTTGATTGTTGCCGAGTGGAAGTCCGATCGGACATTCAATGCGACTTGCAGTTTCGTCATCGATTCCTGCTTTTTGCAGCTCTCGCAACAAAACCTTTCGTTTTGAGTGACTGCCAATCACACCCAGGAAAGAGAATCTTCTTCCTTGTTTGAAAATGCGTTCGAGAATGGGACGGTCGGTACGGTGTCCCATCGTCATGCAAATCACAAAGTCCTAGTCACGCAGGCTTTCGATCATGTCCGCGGGTTCGTCGCATTGAGTTCGCTTCAAATTGCTGGACTCGGGTAATCGGTCCAGCCACTCGTGGCGTTGGTCGATGCAATGGATCTGGCAATCGATGGGTAGCAAACAACGCGTTAATGCTTGTGCGACATGACCCGCGCCGAAGATGACAATCTGCCAACGACGATCGTTGAAGGATTCAAAGAAAAGTCGAATGACGCCTCCACACGTCATTCCTACATCCCGTTGTAGATTCCATTCCACCAATTCAGTCGGCTGACACGAACCCTGACTCAACATCGCCTGGGCGTGTCCGATTGCTTTTCGCTCGATAAGACCTTCGCCAACGGTGTCGAACACGAGCCCTGTTTCATTGACGAGCATCTTGGAGTCGACATTCTCAGGCGTGCTCCCCACTCCCTCGACTATGGTGACCGAGGCAAATGGCTGGCCAGAACGGTCAAGCTCTGCCAGGTGCTCAATATATTGGTTCGCGTAACTCACTGTTTTCGTCGCCTTGTGCTGGGCTCATTTCGCGTCATCGTCCAATAACTTCCCCGTTGCTTCAAGTCGGTGAGGGGAGAATAGGTGCGGGCTGATGGAATCTGATAGAATATGCCGCCTTCCTGAAACTTGACTCGCCAAGAGGTAAATTATCATGAACTTGCTTCATCGGGTGTATTGGTTGATCATCATCAGTTTAGGGATGAGTATGGTTTGCGATTCGTCATCCGCTCAAAAATATCGAGTCTATGTCGGTACCTATACGGGTGGAGATAGCGAAGGAATCTATTCCTTTGATTTCGATTCGAGCACAGGAGCTACCACACCCGTGAAACTTGTGGCTGAAGCCACGAATCCCTCTTTTCTCGCTGTACATCCCTCCGGGAAGTATCTCTTTTCAGTCAATGAAACGGGCGAGTTCGATGGGCAAAAGAGCGGTGGATTGACTGCCTTTGCCGTCGACCCTGTCAGCGGCGAACTCAAGTCTCTCAATCAAGTTGCTTCCGGTGGCGGTGCCCCGTGCCATATCGTTGTCGACAAAACTGGAAAGTCCTTGTTGACCGCCAATTATTCCGGTGGAAACGTCAGCGTAAACGCGATTGGTAGTGATGGACAACTCGGGCAACGTACCAGCTTACAACAACACAAAGGATCCAGTGCCAATCAACAGCGTCAAAAAGAGCCTCACGCTCATTCGATTAATCTTGATCCCCAAAATCATTTTGCCTTCGTTGCCGATCTCGGCACGGATGAAGTTGTCATTTATCGCTTCGATTCCAAAACGCAAATCCTGAAGCCTCACGCGAAAACAGAGGTGAAACCTGGTTCTGGACCACGACACTTTAGCTTCCATCCCTCCGGGAAGTTCGCCTACTTGATTAATGAGTTGAGTAACACGATTACCGTCTTTCGGTACGATGCTGAAAACGGAAAACTCGACACCATTCAGACGATTTCGACGTTGCCCGAAGGATATGCGGGGACAAGTTACACCGCCGAGGTCCTGGTACATCCCTCCGGAAAATTTGTTTACGGATCCAATCGTGGGGATGACAGCATTGCCGTTTTTTCCATCGCTGACGACGGAAGATTATCGCTTGTGGAAATTGAATCCACCGGAGGTAAGACGCCACGTAATTTTGGGATCGATCCTACCGGTCATTTTTTGTTTGCCGAGAATCAAGCCAGTGACTCGATTGAACTCTTCAAGATCGATTCGATCACTGGACATCTCGAGCCGACCGGACAAACGATTGAGGTTGCGACTCCTGTCTGTATCAAGTTCCTGCCCTTATCCGATTGACTCACGAGCTATTGCCCTGCACGCAACCGTTTGCCAGACTGTTGTTAGAGGCCAGGCTTTGCCGGTAAGCAAAATCTTCCAGGAACCTTCAGGCGGTCGTGAGCGGGGTAGCGGGTTGAGTCTTTCGCGGACTCGACTTATTTCAAAACTGCTGTTCCGCACGAAATGACCCGCGCGGAATCAGTCATCATGGAATCGTCCTTGTTGCGTCGCGTTGTTGTTCAACTCATGGCAGTGGTGTGGATCAGTTCGATCAGTCCGCTGACCGAGGTCCAGGCACAATTACTCGGGCGATTCGCTGGCCGAGGCGGTGAAGCCTGGGTGGGAAAACCCCATGGAGTCGTTCGGCTATCCTTAGGGAACACGGAGTTCGGGACTGATGCCACTGCAATTACTTCGATTCGGGACGCGAACGGGCGCGTACTCTATCCGGTCTTTACATCGAGTGGTCCTTTAGGGGTTCTTCGTCAGCGTCTTGGCGGTGATACCGACGGTCTGCAAGGTGGGCCGATGTCGGTCTATTTCCTTTTCCAAGGTGAAGCACCTCTGGAGGTAACGATTGACGGAATTCAGACGCGGACCTTCCGCATTAAACCTCGGGAAGACGCACGAGCGCATGACCGATTGCTCAGACAATGGTGGAGACATTACACGGCAGCGGCTGAACGGCAGATTCAGCAAAGCGACTATCCGCCACTGATTGAAAGCTACCTGACAACCGTGCTTGGTTGGCGTTTTGGTCTGCCGGATCCTTTACTTGGGCGGCTGACCGAGCGCACCAGGACGCGAAGCAGTAATTCCTTAATGTGGTTGTTGAATACGGAAGCCATTCGACAACAGACATTTGAGCAGGCTTTGATTGGGGCCAATCGCGACACCGGGCCGGCGGATCTTCCGGTGCCGACGCCGATTGGTTGGCGGGATGCGAACCTTAACGTCGCCGATGTTCCTGTTGAAGCTATCGCGAAGCATGTTCCCTCCAATTGCTTCTATTTGCGATTCGGCAACTTCGCCAACTATCTCTGGATGCGAGGTTTGCTTGATGAATATGGAGGTGATATCAGTCGGATGGTCACGGCTCGAGGACACGACTCCCAGGCGAATCAACGTTTGCAGGAACAGTTGGGCTTGAAGGAGTCCGTGTTGGCGAAGATTCTCGGGGGCCAGGTAATCTCGGATGTCGCCATGATCGGTCGCGACACTTATCTGCGAGAGGGAGCCGCCGTTGGAATTCTTTTCGAAGCGAGAAACGCGTTACTGAAGTCGGACCTGACGAAGCAACGACAGGCAGCGGTGGATCGTCAGAAAGAGAATGGGGCCACCATGGATTCCGTCGAGATCGACGGCGTTGAGGTCTCCGTGGCGTCTACGCCCGATAATCGTCTACGGTCCTTCTATGCAAACGTCGGTCGTTATCACCTTGTTAGCACGTCCCGAGCGGTCATCGAGGATTTTTTGTCGCTTCGGAACGGAGGACAGTCCCTGGCTGAAACGGCCGAGTTCAAGCTGGCTCGATCGGAACTTCCACTGATTCGAGATGATACGGTCTTTGCGTATTTATCGCCGCAATTCCTGCAGGGCCTGATGAGTCCCCAGTATCAAATTGAACTGCGGCGACGGATGCAGGCGGTCAATGATCTCGAAATTCTGCAGATTGCTATTTGGGTTGCTCGCCTGGAGGGTCTCGACTCTTCTCTCGAATCTCTTGTTTCCGAACGGTTGATTCCGGCGAGTGTATTGGGTCGTCCCGACGGAAGTCATCCGGTGATCGACGAGGGGCGATATTGCGATTCATTGAGGGGGGCACGGGGTACGTTCACGCCAATCCCGGACATCGCGATTGAAGGAGTGACTCGACGTGAGGCCGACATGTTTCGACAGGTCGCCGCATTCCATGCGACAGAATGGAATCAGATGGATCCGCTTGTCGTTGCACTTCAGCGATTTACCCTACCTGATGCAAAGGATGTCGAACGTCTAAGCATTGACGCTCGTATGTTGCCCTTTGACCGAGAGAAGTACGGTCTTATCACTTCCATCGTCGGCCCCCCGTCAAACACGGAGATCAAAAAACCTGTCGAGGATGTGATCAACGTCCAATTGGTTTTGCGTGGCGGCATGTTGAGGCCTGAGGTTGGTCCGCACCTGCTTTTCATGGGTGTGCAAGATGCCTCCATTCCAATCGACTTCGGTCGTAGTTCTGTCTTGAAAAGTTTGATGGTCCTGCAACGGCTTCCAGCCTATTTAGGCTCCTGGCCAGGACTTGGGTTTTTGGACCTGATTCCGCTCGGGACCGCGCCCGATCAGGGTGGGTTTTCCTTATTGCCCTTGGGGCTTTGGCGTCGGCAATCCGTGGATGGCATCTCTCTATTGTCGTTCGATTCAAAGGTGCTTGAGACGACCTTGCCCCAATTGACGAGGCAACAATCCGAGTATCCAGCTCAGGTGCGAGTGCGAGTTGATGATCTTTCTCAATCCAAACTGCGACCCTGGTTGGAAGCTCTGAATGAACAGCGAGCATTTCAGACCTCTCATGCAAATGCGGAATTGTTACACGCGATTACACAGCAGCTGGGAGTTCCTGGGGATCAGGCGAAACAGGTCGCTGAATCAATTCTTGGTGTGGAGCTCGTCTGCGCCTTAGGCGGCCGTTACGAATTTGAGAAAAACGAGACTGGTCGGCAGCAGTGGGTCTCGAGTTCTTGGGCAGGAAGCAACCGTCAGGATTCCCCCGCTTTTCAAGCACCAATCATGCAGTGGTTCCGGGGAATGGAGGCTGATTTGGTGATGCTCAATGATCGCGTGATCGCTTATGTACAGATCGATATGAAACGCAATCGGCAGCAGGCGGCTACGCCTGATCAGGGTGAGTTTCCTCTCTTTAATCTGTTTCGCGATAATCCATTTCGGTCGCCGGACAAGATTGAGTCACAAGAGGAAGATCCTTTCGAAGAGCTTCCACCGCCACCTCCGACGCCAGATCCTGAAACGCTCCCCGAACAATAGGCAGCCAGAGGGATCAATGAGAATCAATCTGCGAACTGCCACACATTCTTCTTGAGTCGTCCAATCATTGCGAGAAGTGTCTAAGAGTAGCTCGCGTGATACCAAGATTCGCCACGGTTTCAGTGTGTTGCACCTCCTCTTGAAGAGCTGCATCGATTTTTGCCAGTCTTCTGTTCTGCCCACTTCTGTCTGCAACCACAAAGAAAAGCAGGAGCTTGGCTCCGGAAGATCTTCACGGATACCGTTTTCAAGATTTACGAGCTTCCGTTTGCTCACAGTCTTGTTCATCGGTGAGTCGTGTTGATTCAGTAGCGTTTTGTAGCCACTGATAATTGTGAATGGAACGGTTATGCCACTTGAGAAACCGTTGTTCAATCGGTAGTTCAGGGAAGACCGATAACCTTCTTCCAAGGGACCATTTGCACGGAGGCAATCGAAGGTAATGGCGTTGTTAGATCATCTTGCACTTTTGAGGTGCCGCTCAACAATGATTGTTGTGGCTGGCCTCTTTGGATTATTCGTAGCACCGGTTTCGGGGCAGTCCAGATTCGATGGTTCCGACGATGTGACTTGGCTCACCTCGAAAAGCCAGGTCATGGATGATGACGTTTTGAAACAGACGCCTCCGGATCCGCCAGTTCCTCCGGTGCCCTCTGATATATTCCCAATTGTCGAACCGGATGATGTTGCTCTTCCGGTGAGCGAACATGTTTCGGAAGACGTGGTTTGGCAAGCGGGCTGTCGGGATTGTGGGCCTACATGTGGTGCAGGGGTTGGGGGGCACCGATGTTTCGCTCCTGGGGGACTCTGCGGCGCGCAATGTCGGCATACGCGCGTCTACCGTACCTGTTATCTGGGACGACTCTGGTTTGATTATGAGATGCTGGGCTGGGCGACGAAGTCACAATATGCGCCGCCGTTGCTGACTACGAGCACCGATCCGACAGATCAAGGGATCCTGGAAAGAGCTACGACCAGCATCTTGGCGGGTGATGAGACTCTGTATGATCAACTGCAGATCGGTGGACGCTTGACTGGCGGGTGGTGGTTCCATCCCGATAAATCGTCCGGTGTTGAAATTCATTATTTCGTGCTGGATGGTGAAGATCTGTTCTACCAAACGGAGTCGACCTTTTCGGAAGCTCTCCTTTCTCGGCCATTTACTAACGCGGATACAGGTATCCAGGATCGTGAGCTGTCCAACCCGAACACTTTTTCAGCCGATGTGCGGGTTGAGGTCGATATGGAATTTAGTGGTGCCGGTGCCCTCTATCGCACCGTACTCCAAAGTGGGTGTCACCATCGAATTGACATTGTAGGTGGATACCGCTATCTGCGATTGCATGAACAGCTTCATGTCAATGAAGATATTGTTCGCGAGACCGGGTTATTTCGAAGCGGAAATCGATTTGATCGGTTTCGATCGGAATCAGAGTTTCACGGAGGAGAGTTGGGGCTAGTTGGCCGTTGGCAAAAAGGTTATTGGTCGTTGGAACTTGTTGGTAAAGGTGCGATTGGAGCGTCGCGCCGCAATATCCTGATCAACGGTGCATCAACGTTGGTCGACATTGATGGTAATGCCACGGCTTACGAAGCGGGCGTATTGGCTCAGCCATCGAACATTGGAAACTACAACGACGATGAATTTGCCTTTACCTCGGAGTTGGGGGTTTCGCTTCAGTACGATCTCACCTGCCAATTGCGAGCTTCTGTCGGCTATACCTTCCTTTACTGGTCGGATGTGTCGCGGGCATTGGATCACGTAAGTCTTACAATCGATCCAGACTTGATTCCGCCACCGGGAGGAACAGCCGCCAACACCTTTGAATGGGTGACCGACGATTTTTGGGCTCAAGGATTGACCGCTGGATTCGAATACCAGTTCTAACCCGAATATGTTGGTCAGGGTAATCCAGTTTGCGTGGGAATCAGCCCGTCGCGACTTCTGATCCGTCTTACCGTGGGCAGATTCAGGGTGGTGATATGCCCACCTGGAATTCATCCGGCACCTGTGTTGGGTTGACGATCCTTACTGTCTTGTCGCGGCTAGATTTCCCCAACATGACGGTGACGCTCGATTTGGGAACCGAGCACAATTTGGCGATATACCGCGTCAGATGCTGATTCGCTTTGCCGTCGACTGGGGGTGCCGTGATCGCGATCTTGAGTCGGTCACCCATCAACTCTCCCACCTGATCTCGGGAGGAGCGTGGTGCGACCCGGATCTTCAGAGAGAGAGTCTGTCGGTCCCAGCGATAATGCGTCGACATGCGTCCTTCCCTCAGCCGATCTTCGGGCCATCTGCGGACCGCGAAGAGTGACTGCCGTACTGATATTCACGGTTTCTCCGGTAGGCAGATCAGGATTTCATCCCATGGAATCGGCCTACCACCGCTTGAAAAGAAACGCGTTTGCTGAACAATGCGAGTTTGGGTTCTACCAAAGTTTATGTCCAAAGTGGGGAATCAAAGATGAGTGAAGCGCGAGGAATCCCAGTTGGGGCAGAAGTCCCCGACTTTTCCCTGACTACCTACGATCCCGTAGCCGATGATTTCGGTTCCGTGAGTCTTGAACAGTTGAAGTCGGACGGCAAGTGGTCCATTTTGTTCTTTTATCCGGCCGACTTTACCTTTGTCTGAGCGACCGAGTTTGCTGCTCTGGCAGAGCAGTACGACCGCTTTAAGCGAATGGGTTGCGAAGTGATTACGGTCAGTTGCGACACCCAGTTCGTTCACCTTGCATGGAAGAACTCTGAGGGTGAATTGGCCAACGTCGAATATCCGATGGGCGCTGATCCGACCGGAAATCTCGCACGCATGTTCGGTGTCTACGATGATAATACAGGGCTCTCCCTGCGTGGGACCTTCATTATCAGCCCCGAAGGCAAGTTGATGAATTCAGAGATTAACTTCTACAACATGGGGCGGAACATCGACGAATTGATGCGTAAGTTCAAAGCCAATATGTATCTTTCCAAGAAGACGGACGAAGGTTGCCCGGCGAAATGGAAAGATGATGGTGACAAGACACTGAAGCCGTCGGCCAAGATGGTGGGCAAGGTCCACGAAGCATTGAACGATTAGTTGCTTCGTTTCTGTCTTCGTTCAAAACGCCAGTCGTCACGACAAATAGCTGTAACGAAAAAAGCCGTTTGGTAACATCGCGTCTCGTAAGTGGGCGCGACATTGTTGCCGTTCGGCTTTTTGCCATGGATGATCTTGCCAACGGCAATTACGGCTTGCGTCAGTTTGCTTCGCTGTTCGAACCGATGCAATACAACCGTTCTTGCCGTTGATCATTCATTTCGCGACCTACTCGCAAGAATACCTTTCCGTCGCAGATCGCTGGAGAACCGTAGGTATCGTCACCAAGTCGGTTCTGTGCGACCTCCTGGTAGGCTTCCGGATTTGCCGCGAACACAAAGGTGGTACCCGAGAGATTTGGAACATAGATGTTGCCGTTACAAAAAACGGCCGACGCGCTGAAATTGCCGGCAAGCCGCTTTTTCCAATGGAGCTTCCCAGTCGTCGCATCCCAGCAATGTGCAATTCCCGAGTCGGTGACGGCGTACAGTTCGTCTCCAACGACAAGCATGGATGGCTCATAACTCTTGACTCGGTTGCTCCAGGCAATGTTTCCGGAGCCATCTCCGAGCACCGCCAGCGTCTCGTTATCCGGATAACCTCCACTCGCAAAAACCATCGTCTCGTTCCAGACCATCGTGCCGCAGGTGGCGTCGGTGGTTCCCTCACACGACCAGAGTAATTCGCCGGTATTCGGGTCGTAGCTTGTAACTTCGTAGCCACCACTCATCAGCAACTGGTCACGTCCGCTGACGTGGCCAACAACGGGGGACGAGTAGGTGCTCGAGCGAGATCTTGCCCTCCTCCAGACGATTTCCCCGCTACGCCGATCGAGTCCCGCCAAATAACCACCTCCCTGATTATCCGCCGCGAAAATCACCAGTGATTGGTAAATCGTTGGCGACGGAGCATAGCCAAATTTCGAATCAAAGGCTCCCAGCGTTGTCGTCCATACGATCTCTCCAGCAAAGTTCAACGCGGTTGCAACGATTTCGTCGTTGGTCAGGAACGCAATGAACAGGGTCTGGTCGTCGCAAGCTAACGTACCGTTTGCATGACTCCCCTTGCCGTGCATCTTGCTAGCGGGAGGAAAGCCTCCTTGATGGATTTGTTTTCGCCATTTCTCCTCCCCCGTAGCGCGATCGTAGGCGAGCACCCAATGGCTTTGAGGGTCCTCAAGAGCAGTCGTGAGGAATACGAGCTCGTCACAAACAACCGGCGATGAGTGACCTCGCCCCGGAACAGTCGTCTTCCAAACAATATTTTCAGTCTCGCTCCAATGGGTGGGGGCCGTGGGAGAGACGGCGATCGCGTTACCATTCGGGCCTCGCCAATTGGGCCAGTCCGTTTCGCGTGGAAGGAAGGCCGGAGTATCCCTTGTTGAGGACGCGGTCGGTGTGATTTCCTCAACCGGTGTGCCGCGACTGCAGCCTGTTAAACCAATGTATCCGATCAAAAAGAGCGTCAACAAAAATCTCATGTCGGGATAGGATCCTGGTAGTTCTTGTGAGAAAGATTGTTGGAGTAGCAGTCGTGTCGCTGTGATGTCGTGTAGCTGTATAGCTGTGATGATAGATATCTGCCTGCGAGTTGCCAAGGAAGTTGCCATTTGTTTCATCACTGTTCAGAATGGAATCTTCTACTTTCCCCAACGGGCCAGGCGAGGTTGAACATGACCAAAATGGGATGGAACATGCTTTTCGGGCTTGCTCTCGTTCTGGGAGCTGGCGTGCATCCTGTCGAAGCGTCCCAGCCCAATGTTGTATTCATTGTTGTCGACGATTTGGCAACCACGTTGGGCTGCTACGGTGATCCACTCGCAAAGACTCCCCATATCGATCGACTTGCCACACGCGGGATTTGTTTCGAGCGAGCCTATAATCAACTCCCTCTCTGCAATCCAACACGTGCATCGGTGATGACAGGACTGCGTCCGGATCAAATCAAGGTGTACGACTTGGATCGGCACTTTCGTGACGAGTTGCCAGATGTCGTGACCCTGCCGCAGGCGTTTCAACGAGCTGGATATTTTTCCGCTCGAGTTGGAAAAATCTATCATTACAATGTGCCTGCTTCGATCGGTACGGACGGGTTCGATGATCCGCCTTCATGGAATCTTCGCGTTAATCCGAAGGGACGTGACAAGGATGAAGAGCATCTCATTACGAATGCGGAGCCCCATCGCAAGATTAGCGCGGCGTTAAGTTGGCTGGCCGCGAGTGGAACGGATGAGGAGCAGACGGATGGAATGATTGCGACTGAGGCCATTCGAATCCTGGAGCAGCGAGGCAAGAAACCTTTGTTTCTAGCCGTCGGATTTTTTCGTCCTCACACCCCCTATGTCGCTCCCAAGAAGTATTTTGATCTTTATCCACTCGAGCAAATTCGACTTCCCTATACACCGGCTGGAGATCGCGTCGATATTCCGATTGCCGCGTTTGCGCACAATTGTCCCGTGCCCAACTATGGTCTCGACGAATTAACTCTGCGAAAGGCAACTCAAGCCTATTACGCATCCGTATCGTTTATCGATGCACAAGTTGGTCGAATTCTGGATGCATTGGATCGCCTTGAACAGTCGCAGAATACGATTGTTGTGTTTTGGAGCGACCATGGATACCATCTCGGTGAACATGGAGGCGTCTGGCAGAAGCGTACGCTCTTCGAGCAATCGTCGCGCGCCCCGATGGTCATTGCGGGACCCGGCTTGCGCGGACGAGGTCAAACCTGTCGCCGAGTTGTCGAGTTCGTCGATATCTATCCAACTCTAACGGCTGTCGCCGATGTCGCCGCTCCGGAAATTCTCGCCGGAAGAAGTCTCATGCCATTGCTCAACGAGCCTTCGTTGCCTTGGGATGGATTTGCAGTGACTCAGATTTTAAGGCCGGCCGATGAACGACTCGATAAACCCGTGATGGGATGCAGTATCCGGACTCAGCGTTGGCGGTATACCGAGTGGGCTGGGGGTGAGCAAGGTGTTGAATTTTACGATCACCATGCTGATCCGCTGGAGTTTAACAATCTGGCCAACGATCCTGACGAAGTCGCTAAGGCTGTGATGGATCGGTTGCGGCCGATGCTGCGATCACGTGCTTCCGCCAAAATTCCGACGACCCCCTTTAATCCAAAACGCCTGTGACGACAGCCTCCGTTAGCCGCGGCCTCCTTCACAGCATGTTTCGCAAATGGTGTGGCACTGTGAACATTGTAATTTGGCTCGGATCTCGATCAGTTGTCCTCCACATACGGGACACACAGGTGCGGCATCTGACTTTTGGGTGTCCCTCTCATCGGACATGACTGTGATTCTCCTTGCGCAGGTAGTTCATTCGGTGAAACCAATGGTGTGAATAGCATAAATCGCCCGCCACATAATAACCAGACAGGTTTCCAAATGGGGCACACGCAGACTGACCGTCTGTTAAAACTCAAAGTCGGTCATCGTCAATGCGAAGACGAGATCTGTCGAGTCGAAGTCGCCATCGAGATTCCAATCGCCCTCGACAAAGGTTGAGTTTCCGGTGACTCCGTCTTCATATTCTCCAGCTTGAAAGACCAACACAAGATCGCTTGAGTCAAACCGAAGATCGCCATTCGCATCGCCGGGAATAGGTTCGGGAATCGCATGCCCCGGACTGCCACCTTGATCAGCACTTGCTCGCCAGCTTGCCGCAGACTTCCATGCTTGAAGATCGGATGAGGCTGGTCGGATCATCTCCAAAGTATGTCCACGGCCGTCTGTCGCTGAATGCCAGTTGTCGGAATAGCTGAATTCTTGAATGATGGTGTCCAATGAGCGAACGGATAAGGTCTCACCCCCGTTGCTCAGTTTACCTTGCCACTGGCCTGCGACTTTCACCGCATGCCCATATCGGGCGCGAAATGCCGCCTCGTTTTCAACAACGACGAAAGCGTCGCCCGGTTCCAGGCTGGTGATCGCTGACGCCCCAAATTCAAAACGGACGCCTTCGGAACGACCAGCTACCTGAGTTTGTTGCAGCGACACATTGCACAGATCGATCGTGTTGTTTGAGATGTTCACGAATTCAATGAATTCGAATTCGTCGTTATCGTCGAAGCCTAGGTTTCGTTCTTTATCGGAGACCGTACCGGGATTGTAGTTGATTTCGCTGATGCGAAGATTCGTTGGGTCCGCGGGAATCAGTGTCGTAAACGTGGCCTCGCGGAGTGCCGACCATTGATGGTCTTTGAGGACTCTGGCTCTGACGGTCATCTGGCCTTGCAGGCGAATTGGATCGACATACGGATTGGAGCCGTTACGGGGATCGGAGCCATCCAAGCTGAAATAGATGTCTCCTTCGAGATCAGAATTCGATAGAGTCAGCTCAAAGCCGTCGGGTATCTGGCCGCCAAGGTGATGGAAGAGCGGTGGTTGATGGTCTGGATAGAGATTCAATCGGCGGAATTGATCGAACACAATCTTGGAACGTTGAGGGAACCAATCCTGTAACAGGTCCTCGCGTAAGGCTCGAAATTGATCGTGGGGAGTGTATTGAATTCGCCGCACATCGCCCCAGCGTATTGCCTCGGCAATCAACGCCTGTTCAATGTGATTCGTCAATGCTACCCAACGGTTGGCCGGTACGTTGCGCTCGGGGTGGGCCGGATCCCACTCGGGATTCGTGGGGTCGACATAGAACGGTCCGCCCTGGCCAAAAGCCTTTTCCAGTCGATCGGCGAACAAGAGTCGAAAATCCTCATTGCTTCGGAGTGCATGATAAAACTTGGTTGGTGAGTCGTGATCGCGTCGATGAGGCACGGCGCGATTCGTGCGAACGTTGGGCTTCATTCCATGCTCGTTGTCCCACATGAAAAAGTGAAAACCCTGACTGTCCGATAACCGCGATCGTCCCATGTAGTAATTGCCAGGCCAATCATCAGCGGCGGCATACGCACCCAAGATGATGTAATCAATCAGGTTTTCGACGTTCAGAAGATTTGCAAATTCTGGATTGGGACTGCCGTCAGGATTGTTGCCCTGGATTCGCTGATAGTTTGCAACATCGCTTAGGTCACGGTACCCTGCGGAAAAATTGCGAGGGTTTTTCTGGATCATGGCGAGTAATTCATCGTAAGCATCTCGATCACCGTCGATGAACTCCTCGTGATTCTTGACGATGTCGTAGTCGGCTGCAGAACCGCCAAGGTGGGCTGAAGCAAACGTTGCGTCTGGACGCTCCGTCGGATTATAGACACCCCAGTAAAGACCATTCAGGTAAAGATGAACCCAGCTTCCCCGAGCTCCGGGTTGTCCCATCGCCAGCTGTGTTTGGCGAGCCCATTCGTCCCGGATAAACTGTCCACGGCGATTTGCCGCTGAGTCATAAACCCAGGCATCCTGTGAATTTGAACGCAGCACGAGTGTGTCGAAAAGGTCGCTGCCGTCGGTGCCGAATAAGGGGTACTCGAGATGCGAGGCTCCGTATCTCGGGCGAAAAATAAGCCGCAGTGAATGTTTAGGATTCCGATTGGGATCGCGCGAAGTGAAGCCCTGCATTCTCACGCCAGCATTTATTTGAAATCCCGGCTCAGAACCATCGGGTGTGAAGAACTCAACCGATACCGGTCGTTCCCACCGTTCACCACGACCCTGAGTGTTCGTGTAAATGCCATCGCGTTCGCCGAAAAATGCGTCCGCGGAAGTGACGAGCGAAAGCGTGGGTAACGATTGGAGTGATTCCTTGATGATCTGTTGCGATTCCAAAAGAGACAGGTCTTCATTTCCCGCGATCTTGGCGAGATCGTTCGGGGACTGATCCATACCCCAGTCTGTGACTCCCGCTCCCCAACTTTCTGGATACCCGTCGGGAGGTTGTTGGTTTTGTGCAAGCACGTCGTCCAAGAATAGGTACGTGTGTGTTTCGACCTCCGATGCAATGTGCTGCTCGCCGTACGCAATCGCTCGTAACGTGGTTGTGCTCGAAATCGGTATCGGTTCGGTATAGAGCGTCCCCGCGTTGATGGTCGGTTGACTTCCGTCGATTGTGTATCGAACCGAAGCTTGAAAGGTCGGTACGGTTAGCTCGAGCTGGAACGGTGTGTCGTAGAACCCTCGACTCACACTGAATATTGGTCTAACAGCGAAATCGATCCGACCGTCTTGATTGGCTGCGCCGGGGGTCGGTGTTGCGAAATAACTCGCTGCGCCCGTGATCGGGTCCCTGCCATAACTGATGTCTGCTTTCTGCTGAGGATAGGTTCCAGACAGTTCAGAAATGACGATACCTTCCTGATTCGTCAGTGCGAGGTATTCACCGGTTGCGCTCAGTTGAAAATCGGTATGCAACCATCCGTGTTCGTCGAGTGTTGGATCCCGGACGTCCTGACCGGATGCAAACACAACCAGATAACCGTTGGCCGGGATCTCAAACGTTTCAGGAAATCTCCAACGAGTCGGATTCTTTGGGTCATCCGTTAAATGAAAACCGTCCAGGCTGAGTGTCGTATCCAGCCGATTGTGCAACTCAATCCAGTCTGGAGTTGCCGCGGACTGAAACCGATCCCCCGCCGACGAGCGCGTGCGCGTTTCCAGATATCCAGTGTTCGAGGCCATGAACTCATTGATGACGATCGGAGTGGCATTCACGTTGAGTGATACCATTGTGATTTCGCCAAACTCAATACCGTCCGTAACGCGATACTGGAATGAGTCTTTTCCTGAAAATTTTGCGTGTGGCTGATAGACGAATGAGCCGTCGGCACTCAACTCAAAACTCCCGTGGTGAGGACCGACTACCAATTCGGCAGTCAAAGCATCTTCGTCGACGTCGATATCATTCGCCAAAATACCTGAGGCCGCACCGACGGCAAATGCAGATCCGGGCGGGAGGTAGTACGAGTCATCGACGCTTATTGGTGCGTCATTGACGGGCAAGACATTGAGATGGACCAGCGTCTCAAAAGATCTCTCGGTACCATCGTCGGCCTTATAGGAAGCGAGTTCCAGCCCCGAGAATTCAGCGGGTGGGTGATAAACAAAAGAACCGTCGAACAGAAGCGTCCAATTACCCCGAGGCTGTTTTACGGGTATCGCGATCATGGCCTGGTCGCGGAGACTGATGTCGTTGATCAGGAGCCCAGCTTCGGCCGGAATGGTTAGACTCGTGTCTTCGGTCGTCTCGAAAAAGTCAGGTGCAGTTTGAATCCCGGCAAGCAGATGACGAACCTCGAGTTGCTCAATCACCAAACGCCGCGTCGCCGGCCGAGGATCTGCCAAACGAAATATCAAGAGTGCCGATGGGTGGAGACGTCCGGTCACGGCTTCCCTGTCTCGATTTGCGAATGAGGCTGACGGGATAAGGGATCCCGGTAAGCTCGTTGAATGGCCAGGATCCATGTGAAACCGAGGATACGGGCTGTCATCACGAGTGTCAAAGAAATGCAGGTGGATTTCGTTGATCGATCGTCGTGGAACCGCGGCGATCAAGCACTTAGTAAAAACCCTTGAATGTCATAGACTCTGAAAATGTCCCCCCTGGCGACTCCAAGCGAATTGAATTGAAAATGCGCGCTCGGGAACCATCCCTCCCTTAAGTCCGATCCGCGAATTGTAACGAAAGGTAGGTTTTCAATAATTCATCGCTACCATCGAGAAATGGATGATCGAGGAAGGATGGAAATTGGATTTCATTCCTCGCGTTACAATCCTTTACATGTTTCATCTGTTTGTGACTTTTTTACCCAGCCCGTTTTTCGTTATCATGGCGTTAGGAGAAACCCATGAGTGATTCGTCAACGTATAACGTCTTGTTGGTGGAAGATGATCAAGCACTTGCGTCGATGGTCGCCGACTTTTTACTGCCCTACGGAATCATTGTGAAGATTGAACCGCGGGGCGACTCGGCGGCCAGTCGTATCGTCGATGAGAATCCAGATGCTGTTGTGCTTGATATCGGCTTGCCGGGCCAAGATGGGCTGTCGGTGTTGCGGGAAGTGCGGGATGATTACAACGGCGCCATCATCATGTTGACGGCGCGAGGTGAAGAGGTCGATGAAGTGATCGGTATCGAGGCCGGTGCGGATGACTATATCGCGAAGCCCGTTCGCCCTCGTGCTCTCTTGGCGCGGCTGAAGATGCATCTGCGGCGTAGCTTACCTGATGATAATCCAGGAAAGTCGATTGCCGTTGGAGCTTTAAACATTGATCCGTCTCGTCGTGAGGTCGAGCTGGATGGACAGCGTGTCGACCTTACTACGGCTGAATTCGACCTGCTCTATTTGCTGGCGAAGCATGCAGGAAAGCCTCTCAGTCGAAATGAGATATCTCAAGCGATTCATCAGATCAAATACGATGGTTTTGATCGTTCGATCGATCTCCGCATTTCGCGTCTTAGGAAGAGACTTGGTGATAACCCAACAAGGCCTCAGCGGATTAAGTCCGTGAGAGGCGTTGGATACATGCTCGCACTGGAATCATGACCTGGCTCTTCGTACGATTTTATCTCGGTGTCCTGGCTGTTTTATTTGCAGCATGGTGGATCGTCGGCATCGTCTTTTGGGCGCGGTTCGAGGCGGATCAGGCGCGTGTTTATGAAGAAGCACATGCCGGGGGAGCTCGTTTAGCTGCCGCTGCACTGCTGAACGTTCCGATTGCGGAACGTCCCTCGGTTCTTAGAGAATTGCAGCGGGGCTTCGCATACCCGTTGTATTTGGAATCACGAGAAAATCTTGCGCCTATCGTCGATCGTCGTCTGAATTCGTCCAAGAATGTGGTCTACATTTCAGAATTTCAGTCTGTTGTGACGGCGCTTGATGACGGACAGGCCCTCGGTCTTGGCCCGTTTCCGAACTATACTCGCCAGGAGATCGAAGGTGCTCTCGCGGGTTGGATGAAGTTGGCGGCTCAAAAAATCGACGACGTCGATGCGACTCAAAGTCAGCAGGCGTTGAAAGCGTTGCAAGGACTGTTTGAATTTCCCATCGAACTTATCCCATTGACGGACCTCCCAGATCGTGAACAGGTACGCGTGGCTGCTGGATCCGAAATGGTTTTTTTCGGGAGTGACGATGACGGCTATTTCGTAGCATCGCCGCTGCAAAATGGTCAGGAGGGACTGCTTGGTGGGCCATTGCCCCGGTTTGGAAACATTTCTCAGTTCGGAAACATTTCCGCAACGGTGGGTGCGACGACGTTTGCTTTAGTTTTGATGCCTGCTGCTTTGGCCATCGCAATTTTGTTGCGACCGGTGGCTCAACAATTGCGGAGAATTGAGACGGCAGCGAAAACGTTCGCGAACGGTGATCTCAGCGCTCGTGTTGACGAACGTCGGGTGCCGTCTGCAAAACAATTGGCCGCAGCCTTTAATCAGATGGCGACTAGAACCGAGGGAATGGTCAAAACTCAAACCGAATTGTTGCAGGCGGTTTCGCATGAGTTGAGGACACCTTTGACTCGTATTCGTTTCGGAATCGACCTTATTGAAGCGGCAAGATCGGATGACGAGCGTAAGGAACGACTCAAGTCACTCGATCAAGCGAGCGAGGAATTAGACGAACTGGTTGGGGAATTACTGCAGTATGTGCGATTAGGGAATGCGGAACCGACGATTCATCAGGAGCACATCAACATCGATCAGGCGGTCGATATGCTGATCACGAAAAACGCGATTGCAAACGAAAACATCACTTTTGAACAGCAGCATTCGGAAGCCAACGCCGTCGTTTTTGCCGATCCGGTTGGCCTGCACCGTGTCCTGGGGAATCTGTTGAGCAATGCTTCTCGCTTTGCCAAAACGGCCGTGACGGTTTCGTCACGAACAAGTGGAAATAATACGGTCATTGAGGTGGATGATGATGGAATTGGCATCGATTCTTCCGAACGCATTCGTGTGTTTGAACCCTTTGTTCGCCTTGAGCAACAGGGTGAACGAGGTGGAGGGGTCGGACTAGGTCTTGCCCTGGTGAAACGAATCCTGGAAAACCATGGTGGTCGAGTTGAGATCTCTGAGGCTCCTCAGGGTGGCTGTCGGATTATGACCTTTTGGCCACAAGACCCGTCGTCTTCAAAGGCTTGATCATGGGTATCCAAAATGATCGTTGAATTGAGGTCCGTTATTCGCCTTTTTCAGAGTTGCTTGAGTCTGCTCTTGTTCTTTGTCTCGGCGGCTTGCTGTGTGGCGCAAACGGCTCAGATCGAGCGACATGTGGTGCTCTTTGGGAAAGAAGGGGAGTTCGCTGGCTGGCCGGCTAATCATGGTCTTTGGAGCTGGGGCGATGAGATTCTCGTCGGGTTTAGTATCGGAAGTCATCAAGATCTTGGAAGCCGACATAACATTAACCGCGAGCAACCCGAATACCATGTGTTAGCACGTAGCCGCGACGGCGGTGTGAATTGGGAAATCGAAAAGCCCAATGACCGTGGAATGCTGATCAATGCTGGTGGGATGCGACACGGTATCACCGATCCAAGCCATCAAGAAGATGAGCCCCAAAAAATCACCGAGTCGATTCGTTTCGATCACCCGGACTTTTGTATGACGATGCGCTTTCAAAATGTCGATGGCGGATCTTCACGACTTTATTATTCTTATGATCGAGGGCGTCATTGGCGCGGACCGTTTAAGGTGCCAACCTTCAATCAACGTGGTGTCATGGCTCGCACTGATTATCTTGTCAACGGCAAGACAGATTGCCAGGTCTTCCTGACTGCGTCCAAAGCAAATGATGAAGAGGGTCGCGTATTTGCTGGCAGCACCAAGGATGGCGGGTTGACGTGGAAATTTGATGCCTATGTTGGACCAGAGCCGCACGGTTTTTCAATCATGCCTGCGACCGCACGCATCTTCGACCACCACTTGGTCATGGCAACGCGGCGGCGAGAAGGGCCAGGTGAGACAAAGCGGCGATGGATCGATTGCTGGCAGTCTCTCGATAATGGAATGAGTTGGACAGCGTTGAAGGACCCCGTCGATGACGTGGGAGAGGGGAATCCTCCTTCATTGATCAGAATGCGAGACGGTCGATTGTGTCTCACCTATGGTGATCGCAAACCACCGTTTCGAATGTATGCGAAGCTCAGTGAGGATGCCGGTCAGAGTTGGAGTGATCCTCTTGTTTTGCGAGACAAGATCGCCGGTCGCGATATGGGCTACCCACGCACTGTGCAACGAGCCGATGGTAAACTTGTCACGATCTACTACCTGTATACGCCCGAAAATCGATATCGCCGAGTCGAGGCGACGATCTGGAGTCCCAGCAGTCCGTGACTAATCTGCACGCACGCATCGGGCATCGCCATTGCCTGCCTTACCAAGCCTGAATCACTTCGGATCGTCGCAGCAGATAATGAAGAATGGGATCCACCGATGTTCCGTTTTCGTCGGCTCCCTCCAATAACTCACGCCCACTGAGCCAATAAGCCTGGGGATGAGCATTCACCTTCTGTCGGGCAACGTTGCGATACGGATGAACTAGAAAAAAAGCGACCGTGATATGACTTGCTTCAAAATCTCCCGGAAAAACGTCATGAACATCCAGGTTAATCTGGGCCACACTCGCCACGAGCAGCTCACGCGGTGCTAATCCTAATGCGTCACAGGATTCTCGTTGGACGCATTCTCGAAAGGATTCGTCCCGCTGCGGTTCACCCGTGATGAACTCTAACTGGTTGCGGTTAGAATCTAGGAGGCACAGCCACCGGGTTCGCTCGGCGTCGGCTGGGAGCATTGCGACGGCTCGGATATAACGATTCATCGTCGATTGCCTTCCGTTGTTGGAGCGGTGGTGAAAGACGACTCAACTC
The DNA here is from genome assembly GCA_002723275.1 of Planctomycetaceae bacterium. Lineage (GTDB taxonomy): Bacteria > Planctomycetota > Planctomycetia > Pirellulales > Pirellulaceae. The sequence goes on along the minus strand of PBNZ01000021.1, from coordinate 289,032 downwards.
TATTGTGTCACAAACTATAGCGAAGTCACGGTGAAATCTCTTCATGAATCTTCTCGATCGATTAGTTCGTAACCGAGGAACCGAGAAAGATGTGCGGGATTATCTCGATCAGCAAGGCTGGGAGGGAAAGTTCGCACAATTCGACTATCTCGAACTGTTTGCCATTCAAAGACCAGGATGGGTGCAGGTCTTCAAGTTTTCTCTGCGAGTTCCTGATTCCGAGGGAGAGTGGAGTCGATGGCTCGGAGTTGTGAGAGATGACGAACGCAATTCGATTCAGGTCAGCCTCGTGGAATCGGAGCTTGAACAAGAACAGATCGCCGAGCGCGTCTCGAAAGATCTCCACAAGGCGAGGCGCCAACCGCTTTCGAAGATTCAAATAGCGCTTGTTACGCTCGGTGCCTCGTTGGTAGGCTTTGCTGCTCTCGGTGCTCTGCTTTCCGAAGCACCCTCTTAGCCAACGAGCGGAAACGATTTCGAATGCGACTCGTCAAAGAAGAAATCGTGACACCGTTCATTGCCGAGGGCATCACGATCTGATGAAAATCGTATGTTACTTCGAAGTGAGTGTTTCCATCGGAGTAAAACCTGTCTCGGCTTTGACCCAATCGATTTCTAAACGGAATGGACCGGGTTGCTTGTCTCCAAGCAGAAATCCGATTCCGCCGATCGATCGTGGGTCCGGTCGCTGATTGAGCGTGCGGCCGAAGTAGGAGGCAACGAAGTTGCTTAATGGGATCCTGACCTCCGTCCACTCGTCTTTCTTTGTTTTGAACTTGGCCCGATAGGAAAAAGCTGTTCGTCGCCGTTTCGGGTATAGATTTAGGCTGTATTCCCGACCGTCACCACGCACTCGTGCGACAAGAACGTCGTTTGAATTCAGGTTGAGTGTGCTTCCGCGTGAGCGGACGGAGGCGAATCCACCGTTGTTTGCGAGCGATAGTGTTCCATAGAAATTAAGCGTTCCGTCACTTCCGTGCCGCATCCGACCCACAGATCGCCCGCCCATCACGCCATCGTTGACCGTTTGCCACTGCTTCAGATTGGCGGCGTCGCCAAATGAAAATAGGAGTCGCTCAGGCTCAGCAGCTCGGGTTGTAATGGCGAAGCAAGCGGTAATGGCCACGGCGATAAAAAACAGTTTGTTCGTCATGGGATTCTCGTAAACTTTCAGACTGGGGAAGGCGTAGAAATAACAGACGTTTTTGGGGGAAATGACACCCGAGCCCACTATTGCCGGCCCTTCGAGTTCGGCTACCCCCACAAATCGACCGAAGGCAGGCGGTTTTAGCCTGCTGGTTCGCTGCTAGCAACCCTGGTTGGGAGTTGCGGTGGCATCATTGTCCCAGTTTTCCAGGGAGAAATGCCGCATTGATCCGTAAACAGCAAAAGCTGGATCCGGGGCCGTCGACGCTAAAACGGCGGGTATTTTTTTTCTTGGCGCAGCGAGGGATTTCTTGGCTGTCTCGAATCAGCATTGAAATTGAGGGGGGGAGGCTGACATTTCGGGGGACTGTAAGCTCGTTTTACGAACGCCAACTTTGTTTGGCCTCTCGCCGTTTTTCTGGCGTGGAAGAGCTCGTTGACGAGTTAGAGGTAGAGGTCCGATGACCGGTCTTGGCCTCATCCCAACTGGGAGAGATTACCCGTCAAGCCGAAGACAGTCGGGTTTCGACGGGAAGTCGTTTGGATCATTCGTCGTTCTTTTGTGAACCGATTAATCTTTGACCGATGTTTCAACGCAGACTCTCGACTTGGCAGGAACGAGGAAAATTGAACAATGATGCTTCTAACAGGAATTGGTGGAAGCACTGATTCCGTCAGGAGCCAGCCATGAATCCGATCAAAAGTATTCTCTATTACGTGGAAGACGAGGTCGATCTAGCGGCACTCGCCCATGTTGTCGAGATCGCTCGATCAACCGGCGCCCGGATCACGGTTGGGACGGTGGTCAAGCCAGCTCATTTACAGGTGCTTTTCACTCGGGACAATTTTGATGTCCAGGAGGTCGAGCGTCTTTTGATTGCCCACCGTGAGCGTCATCTCGATGAAGTGGTGCGAGGTGTGGGGATCACCGATGTTGTGATCGACACTCGAGTCTTCGTTGGGGATCCTGTTTATGCAATTGTCGAGGCGGTGATGAAGGGCGATTATGATGTCCTGGCAAAATTGCCGACCTACGAGGACGGGTTTCAGCAGCATATTTTTGGGACCATGGATATGCGTTTGATGCGGGCCTGTCCTTGTCCCGTATTCATTGGTCGCGTTAAACCAACGGGGTATTCGGAACGAATTGTGGCTGCCATCGATTATGACGAGGGTGATGCGACAAAGACGACATTGAACGAGAAGATCTTGGAATCGGTTGCTCACATGTTGAGTGATCAATTTAGCATGGTCAAGCAGGCATACATCGCTCATGCCTGGTCCTTGTACGGAGAGTCCTTGTTAACGGCTAAGGCAGAGAAGGCACCCCCTGCTCGTCTTCAAAAGGCGATGCACCAAGAAGAAAAGAAGCGACGCGAATGGTTGGCAGAATTGGTGAAGCAATTCAAGTCCAGCTTGCCGGCAGGCGATGCCGAAACCTTTAATCCCGAATTGGAGTTACTGCACGGCGATCCCGTGACGGCCATTCCCGAATTGGTCCACCAACTCAATGCTGATGTATTAGCAATGGGTACCTTGTCGCGAAGTGGTTTGGGGGGCATGTTGATTGGGCATACGGCCGAGGCGATTCTCAATCGAGTAAACTGTTCGGTGGTGACGTTCAAGCCACAAGGTTTCGAGTCGCCTGTTCCTCGGCATTCACGACGCTAGGGTTGGAACACATGTTTTTTTTGTGCGACCTTGGTTTCGACCGTCCTGCTTTGCCTGATCCATCTTTATGTTGGTCGCTTTCGTATTTTCGATCGGGGTCAGGGTCAGTGGAAATCAGCCGCTGGCGGTGTTGGCATCGCCTATACCTTTCTCATTCTCATGCCGAAGATTGCGAAAGCTCAACCAGTACTGGAGCAGGCATCAGGTAGTGGGATCTACAGTTATCTAGTCCATCATTCCTATCTCGTCGCGCTCTTCGGGCTGGTGTTCTACTATGGGATGGATGCGGCGGTTGAAAACATGCTTGTTCGTCCCGATCGACGAGATCATCGGTTATGGGTTCGCTTGCTCCTATACTTACATGCGAGTGCGCTATCGGGATATTACTTCGTCGTCAGTTATCTGATGACGGAAGATAGTCAACCGAGTTTCCGTGGCTACCTGACGTTGACGGCGTTTGTTTTGGCGATGTTGTTTTACTACGCGACTATCGATCATGGTTTGCGCGGTAAGTATGGCGGAATCTACGATCCGTTTCTGCGCTGGGTATTTTGCATTGCGAGTGCTTCAGGATGGCTTGTGGCCACTACAACCACGATTCCGTACACCTCTTTAGCGCTGCTGAATTGTTTTTTCGCAGGGTCGTTGATCGTCTTTACCTTGAAGGAAAAGGTGCCGGAGACAGGATATGTGCGACTCAGACCCTTTCTGTATGGCGTCGGAGGCTACACGATCTTACTTCTGGTCATCGAAGCGCTTGCCTATTGATCGATGTAAGCGAAGGTTGCAAAGGTTTCTTGTCCGGGCGATTTTCGATTGCATTCGTTGACGTGGGAATGCTTGACATCGGCTTCCATGTGGGGTGACATATGTAAACAAACGGGATGGTCTACTTACCTGAAATCCTTTCGCATTAAATGCCAGACCCGTTATTAGTCGTACCGTATTACCATCCTCCAAGACGTCGCCATGAAATCAGAATTGTGGGGTAAGGATCATTCATGAGTCATGAATTAGCGGGACGTATCGCTCTTGTGACGGGCGGAAGCCGTGGGATTGGTCGAGCGTGTTGTCAACGACTCGCCGAGGCTGGAGCTACGGTGGTCGTGAATTACTGTTCAAATGAAGCTGCTGCTCTCGAAACCCTTCAGCAGATTGTTGACGCGGGGGGAAAGGCGGTACAGGTTCAGGCCGATGTCTCTCTGGAGAGTGATGTGAATCGGATGGTCGGCTGGGTTGAACAAGAAGTTGGGCCGATCGACCTGCTTGTAAACAATGCAGGCGTCTTTGATTTTTTGCCGCACGATCAAACGACTCCAGAAATCTGGCAACGGGCCATCGATGTCAACTTGACCGGAGCTTACTATGTCACATGGGCTGTCAAAGCCGGCATGATCGAAAGGCAGTTTGGACGGATCGTCAATGTTGCCTCGATAGCGGCTTTGCGTGCCCGTTCCATGGCGATTGCTTATTCGGTGAGTAAAGCTGGAATGGTTGCCATGACCAAGGGATTGGCGGAGGCCCTTGCCGGAGCGAATGTTCGTGTGAATGCCGTCGCGCCTGGTTTGATTGAAACCGAAATCCATCAGTCCATCGATCGGGATCGATTAGATCAAATCGTTGCCAGCTCGCCGATTCAACGCATGGGAACGTCTGAAGAGATCAGCGAATTGGTGCTCTTTCTGCTGAGCGAACGTTCCAGTTTTATGACAGGGCAGACGGTAGTTGCCAGTGGTGGGCGCGTGATGTTGCCCTGAACGACGAATAAATTCAGCGAAAATTTGACTTCGCAGACTTGAGTTTGTCGAATGCAGGCTATGCTACACGAACGTTTCACACTGTTTTGTTTCGTTTTCTTTTCGCTTGTGGCGACCGCAGGGACGCACGGTCAGAAGCTCGGCTTCAATCGAGATGTGCTGCCCATTCTTTCGGCCAAATGTTTCCAGTGTCACGGAGCTGATGCGGCAGCACGGCAAGCCGACCTCAGACTAGATCAGGTGGCTAGTGCAACTGAGAAACGTGATGACAGAATTCCCGTCGTCCCGGGCAGACCCGACCAAAGCGAATTGATCCATCGCATCCAATCAGAGGATGCGAATGAGATGATGCCGCCTGCCGAACTTAACAATCCACTCACCGACGAAGAAAAACAGATCCTCGAGCAGTGGATTGCAGAGGGCGCCCAATATGAACAGCACTGGGCCTTTGTCCCGCCGCGCAAGCCGCTGATTCCCGCGGGTGAGTGGGGGGAAACGGAAGTTGATCGATTTGTCTTGCGTCGTTTACGACAAGTTGGGTTAGTGCCTCAAAGCAAGGCCACGCGTGAGCAGTTGATACGACGTGCCAGCTTTGACCTCACGGGACTACCACCGACGCCCGAACAACTTGAAGCCTATCGTGAGGATACTGCGCCGTTGGCGTACCAACGATTGGTCGATCGCCTTCTCGCCTCGCCTCGGTTTGGCGAGCGAATGGCCGTTTGGTGGTTGGATGGTGCTCACTATGGCGACAGCCACGGATACGACAACGACCTGGAAAACAGCCAGTGGCCATGGCGAACTTGGGTGATTGATGCATTTAATCGAAGTCAGCCCTTCGATCAATTCACTGTTGAACAATTGGCGGGCGATCTGATCCCGAACCCAACGGATGACCAGATCTTAGCTACAGCCTTTAATCGCAATCACCGAATTCAAACAGAGGATGGTGCGATTGATGAAGAATGGCGGATGGAATATGTCGTGGATCGTGTTGAGACGATGGGAGCCATGTGGATGGGGCTCACTTTAGGTTGTTGCCGATGTCACGACCACAAATATGATCCGATCAGTCAACGTGAGTTTTATCAGCTCTTTTCGCTCTTTAATAACCTCGACGAAAAAGGTTTCATTAACAATCTGCGAGGGAGTGCTGAACCTCGCGTGCGATATCGCCCACAACAATTTGCAAAAGAAGAGGATCGAATTAACAACAGCCAAATCGATTCGAAGGCCAAGCAACAAGCTCTGAAATCGCTCGAGAGCGAATATCCTTGGGTGATGATCATGCGTGAGATGCCCTCTCGTCGTGATGCGTATATTTTGGCCCGAGGACAATACGACGCTCGAGTTGAGAAGGTTGAACCTGGTTTGCCCGCCGCATTCCTGCCGGCTTCGGATGCGGGGGAAGTGACGCGACTGACCTTGGCGAAGTGGCTTGTAAATGGTCGGCATCCGCTGACTGCACGAGTCATTGTCAATCGTATCTGGGAAGAGCTGTTCGGCATCGGGTTGGTTGAAAGTTCCGAAAATTTTGGCGTCCAGGCTGAGTGGCCCAGTCATCCCGAATTATTGGATTGGCTGGCTGTTGACTTTGTAGAAAGTGGTTGGGACATGAAGACGCTTGTGAGGAAGATCGTTTTGAGTGCGTCGTATCAGCAAAGTGATCACGTTGATGCGTTGCGCTTAGAAAGAGATCCTCAGAATCGTTTGATTAGCCGAGGTCCTCGCCAACGGCTTTCCGCAGAGATGATTCGAGATCAGGCGTTGTTGGTTTCCGGAATGTTGCATGGTGAGATCGGCGGACCTAGTGTCCGACCTTATCAGCCGCCTGGGTTGTGGGAAGAGGTGGAGAAACGGGGAACCTTTCAACAGGATCACGGTCAAAACCTGTATCGTCGCAGTCTGTATACTGCGATCCGAAAGACCGTACCACCGCCTGGAATGGTCTTGTTTGATCTGCCCAGTCGAGAGGTTTGTGCAATTCGACGCGTTCGAACCAACACGCCGCTCCAAGCGTTAGCATTGATGAACGAAATAACTTACGTGGAAGCGGCCAAGATGTTGGCGGCTCAGATGCTGGTCCAGGGCACGGATTCCTCGGAGAGGATTGCCTGGGGCTTTCAAGTTGTGACCCAGAGATTGCCGCAGCAGGAAGAATTAGAGGTGCTGCGACAGGGGTATGAACGACGCCTTGCCAAATACCGACAACAACCGGATGCGGCAAAAGCACTGATATCGCAAGGTGAGATGCCCGCACCTGAGGGGCTGTCGATTGGAGAACTTGCGGCAATGACCACCGTTGCCAATGTGATATTGAATCTCGATGAAGCAATCAATCGATAGGTTTTGAAGGATGTTTCAAATGACGCCAGCGGAGCAAACAACCTCGATGAGCCGTCGCACCTTTTTGCGTGCGTCCGCCCATGGCTTGGGCATGACGGCACTGGCGTCGCTGCTACAGCAGGATCATGCAGCGGCCGGAGTACTTTCTTCGGATCACACAGCCCGTGCAAAAAGAGTGATCTATTTGTTTCAGTCGGGTGGACCAAGCCAATGTGATCTCTTCGATCCGAAGCCCGAGTTGGAGAAACATCGAGGACGCGAATTACCGTCGACCGTGCGGAACAGCCAGCGTATTACGACGATGACTTCCAAGCAGGACGCGTTGCTGGTCGCTCCATCTCGATTTCGATTCACGCCATCCGGTCAGAGTGGTCTGGCGATCAGTGAGTTGATGCCGCGACTCTCTCGAGTTGCCGACGATCTTTGTGTAATTCGCTCGATGCACACGGAAGCGATCAATCATGATCCTGCTATTACCTTTTTCCAGACCGGTTTCCAATTGGCGGGTCGGCCGAGTATTGGATCGTGGGTTTCNTATGGCTTGGGGGCGATCAATCAGGATTTNCCTTGCTATGTTGCGCTGACATCNCAAGGTTCGTCGGGCTCGCAACCGCTCTACAGTCGGCTCTGGGGGTCTGGNTTTCTGCCNCGCAAATATGCGGGAGTCAAACTTCGCAATGTTGGAGAGCCTGTCTTCTACCTGGATAATCCCCCGGGAATCGANAGCGATACACGTCGGGATATGCTCGACGATTTAAACCTGCTCAATCGGCATCAGTTNTCNATCGTNGGTGANCCCGAAATCGATGCTCGGATTGCGCAGTATGAAATGGCGTTTCGNATGCAATCCAGNGTTCCCAGTTTGGCCGATATTTCCGACGAGACGCAGGCGACCATGGAGCTCTATGGNCCCGATGTCCANAAACCTGGGACGTTTGCCCGAAACTGTCTNCTGGCTCGGCGTCTCGCAGAACGAGATGTTCGATTTATCCAGCTNTTTCACATGGGGTGGGANCATCACTCCAAGATTTCTCAGCAACTACCGAAATTGTNTGCGTCCACCGATCAGGCNACCGCGGGGNTGTTGATGGACCTNAAGCAACGCGGAATGCTGGANGATACGCTCGTCGTCTGGGGCGGTGAGTTCGGACGAACGATTTACGCTCAGTCACAGGGAGCTGATGCCGGGCGAGATCATCATCCCTATTGCTTCTCGACTGTACTCGCTGGTGGAGGAGTACAAGGCGGAATCGCTTATGGTCAGACGGATGAATTCTGCTACAACGTCGTTGATGACCCNGTTCATGTCCACGACCTCAATGCGACAATCCTGCATTTGTTGGGAATGGACCATGAGCAACTGACCTACAAATTTCAAGGACGCCAATATCGTCTGACCGATGTGCATGGTCAGGTTGTTNACNGCGTNCTGAGTTAGCCTCATCGGTTNTCATCCTGATTCTCAAGCAATCGTGGCGTGTACCTTCATGTCTTTCGNNGATAAGATGNATTGCCGTTTCTGATCTGATCGATTTGGGATGTCGAGNTTCCATCACANCCCATGAAAGNCCTCTTTATGGAAAACCTGATCACCTGGATTCGAGNCCATGACACCACATTGTGGTGGNTGGCGAGTGGATCCGTGNTCATNTTTGTTGGGGGNCTGATTCTCGTGCCGTTGCTCGTNGCGCGTATTCCTCATGATTACTTCGCGCACGAAGAACGTCCCCCTGCTCCATGGTCGAATCAACATTGGTTCGTCCAGATNCTGCTNCTCGTGGTCAAGAATATTCTAGGAGTNNTCCTGTTATTGCTGGGAATTGCAATGCTCTTGTTGCCGGGCCAAGGTTTACTCTCAATCTTGATGGGAATCATGCTGTTNAACTTTCCGGGTAAGTTCCAGTTGGAACGGTGGTTCGTCCGNCGGCCTGCTGTGTTGCGATCCATCAATTGGCTGAGAGGCAAAGCAAATCAGGATCCTCTGTTGCTCCCTTGANCANNCTTTTGCTTTGAATTNGGACGTGTTCGGNCCACCAAGAATTCTCCGTCCGGGAGTGAGATCTTTCGAGTNGAAGAGCCACTTCCTGATCGGGGGGGCGGACACTCGAATNGGGAAAGCTGGGNCCTCGTCACNCANNATNGAGGGGGTTNCCGAGNCCGAGTTTCGNCANNANANNGCTCCATTCAGCACGNGAAATCACGATAACCGGTTCGANCGTTAATTCGAGACTTCNNCAGATCCGCAAAGCTTTGACGCTNGNAAAACANGCACTTNTTACNTGGTANNATGNNTAATCAAGGGNNTTTGAGGGTGCAATCNGTGATCCTGCTCGCCGATTTCCANNCTTGAAGGGTTCCTTTGGTGAAATTCNTCGTCAATTCATTCATGNNCGCGAGTCANCGATTCGCAATCTTGGAGGCCTGCGTTGGTTGCTTGCAACCGACAGGGACGAAGTCNANCTANACCNGATCAGCAACGATGATATTTNNNGATCAAANATCACATCAAGACCAAGCAAGTCCGTTGAAAATGATTCAACGTAATANCTCTACTGCNGCACCNCAGGTNNCCGTCATTATTCCGGCTNACAACNGCGCGGAATACATTNGTGAAGCGATNGACAGTGTGCTGCAGCAGAAGGATGTATCAACCGAGATTCTCGTGATCGATGATGGATCAACNGATGGTACACNAGCAGCNCTAGCGGACTATGCTGNTCAAATTCGTTACGANTACCAGGAGAACCAGGGTGTNTCTNCNGCNCGTAACCGAGGCATCAAGTTGGCAACTGGGGAATACNTTGTCTTCCTGGATGCCGATGATGTTTTTCTCCCNCGGAAATTNAGCAAACAGGTTCGATGNTTTGANCGNNATCCNCNGCTTGGCATGGTGCACAGCGGTTGGNANNTTGTNANTCAGGANAANGAGCTGATTCATGAGGCNANGCCGTGGGAGGAAGCTNNTAAGTTAGATCTGAAAGGCTGGCTGTTNTGGAAACCNGTGTTTCCAGGNGCGNTAATGTTNCGACGATCATGGCTTGAGAAGGNAGNNGGNTTTGATNCGANTTTCAGTCAGGCAGAAGACGTCGATTTAGTGTTGCGATTGTCGCNGGCTGGATGTNAAGCNAAATGGATTCGNGAANCTACTNTTCTGTACCGACAACATGNTTCCAACNCNAGCGGAAATGCNGTCGCTCAAGCACNNGGAATCCATGAGGTCTTACAGAAGTTTTTTGCGACTGANGGATTATCCAAGTCGATCAAGAAATTANAAAATCGAATCACGCATTACACATCGCTTTGGGCTGCCTGGTATCTGTTTAAATGNGGTGAAGAAGATGAATGCGTGAAGTATCTTCGACTCACGTACCAAGAGAATTACCGCGANCACAAAGTTCGAGTCATCCATTGGTTTTCACAGTTCTTGAAGCTNTCGACACGAGAAGGNCATGGTTNCGACAGNCTGCTGCGNATGNTNCCTGTTNTNCNNCNGGCTGCNGANCTNGATCCTCATGAGTGGGAGGAGATGGAGNTCGCCCTGNGATGGTGGTTGNATGTATGGCTTGCCTATCATGAGCAGCGATATACCGAGGCGGCAGAGCANCTGGCATCGTACTCNGAATGGGACTCACAAAAACTCTTCCAGATNGCTCAGTATTGTCTCTTGGTAAGTCCCTTGCCGATTGGAGTTCGNGAAGTCAATCGGTTTTGGGCAGANAGTCTCAAGCAAGANTTGATTCCGGAATCGCGCAGATACGATGTGGCGCTTTTGCACTTGAGTTTGTTNGCGCAGCACATCTGGTCGCACCGTTGGGGAAAANCNTNGCATGGACTTTTCTGGGCGATCCGTACGGGGTATCANCCCAANGCCGNGTACGTNTGGTATCGATTCTTCCGATCNGCANTCGTNTACTATCTNCTCCAGCCCCGCGGACACTCTGAGGAAGTCTAAGCTTGATGGCCAGNANGCGGCAGGACGGAATGGAATCGGTTNGTTTCAANGAATACTTNAAGAANCTTGCCTTTGCGCTGAAGCTGGCTTGGCAACACGCACCGGTTCTTGTCTTCGTTAACTCCGNGATCATCGCAGTGCGCGCNGTNATACCGGCGTTNTTTATNCTCTGNNTANGAGGNCTCGTCAACGGNTTTCGCGATTCGTNNGAATTGGCNGACAACGCGCATTGGTTGATAATGTTGCCAGTGCTCCTTTTNATNCGATCTCTNCTGGAGAGCTTCACTCGCTATATTCACNTACGGCTGCGTGATGAATTGAGNGTNGCCATTAACGTTGAGTTCTTAGAGCATAGCGCGACACTNGATCTCGCCTTTTTNGAGAATAGCGCNGCTTTGAATATGATGAATCGNGCCAATCAGGATTCTGTGAAATTCTGTGAGGGTCTCGTCAATGACACCGCNTTTTTTNTCCGCGATGTGGTTCAGTTTCTGGTNCTTGCNGGGATCATNNTCCTGTTNAGCTCGTGGTGGTTAGGGCTTGCTCTGTTGGCAATGTTCCTGCCCTATGGCATTGTCAAACTNCGGATAACGTTGACTCGATATTGGTTNCAACATCGACGCTCAGAAAAAATNCGGTGGACTCGTTATTACAANAGNAAAATGACGAACCANCNGATGATTCCTGAGATNAGGGTGTTCAATTTGGCGCCCCTGTTCATCAAACGCTATCGAGACTTTGTGGAATCGTTTCGAGANGAAAACCANGGTGTGCAGAAAAAGTTTCTCGCGATTGATCTGCTGTTAAGTNTTGCNTTTGCACTGGTCTTTGGACTGTTGGGATATCAACTGTTGTCCGACGTTNTCCGCGGTACGACGAGTGCAGGTAATGTGATCGCGATTTTGCTTGCGACAGAACGACTNACAGGAACNATCCGCGGCACATTCAATGTGGTCAGTAATTCGATTCACAACAGTCTGATGGTTGCGAATTTGCGAGAATATCGTTCATCCAAGTCCCAGTTGACGTTGCCTGANAAGATTGAACCAGCTCNCCCGATTCGCGGCGGGNTCGAATTTNAAAATGTGTCTTTCAGCTATCCGGGCACGNANAAAAANGTTCTGGATGNTATTTCCTTCAAGNTCGAACCNGGTGAAGTGGTTGCTCTCGTAGGTCGAAATGGCGCCGGAAAATCAACCATCGTCAAGTTGCTGGCGAGACTCTATCTTGCTGATGGAGGCGCTGTCAAGCTGGACGGCCATTCGGTCGATCAACTCAGCGATGAGCTACTTTATTCGAGCATGGCATTCGCCATGCAATCGTTCGGTCGTTATGAAGCAACGGTGGCTGAGAATATCGCCTTTGGAAATTGGGAGAATCTGATTTCCGATCCTGAAGCCATTCGCGAGGTTGCCAAAAGAATCGGCCTCGATGCGATGATCCAGAAGCTTCCTGACGGCTATGACACTCGATTAGGAAGAATGTTTGGGGATGTCACCCTTTCTGGCGGACAATGGCAATCGCTGGCGATCGCGAGAGCGATGGCCAGCGACGCGCAATTGATCGTGTTGGATGAGCCAACTGCGAATCTGGATCCGCACAAAGAATACGAAATGTTCTGTCGGTTTTGTGAATTGATCCACGAGAAAACAGCACTCATCATTTCGCACCGATTTTCAACGGTGAGAATGGCGGATCGGATTCTTGTGATTGATGAGGGACGTATTGCAGAATCCGGTACTCATGATCAGTTGTTGGCGATCAGTGGTATTTACTCGCAAATGTATGAGTATTCATCTCGGATGCGTCAGATTCGCCATCCAATATAAGTTCGTGAAGCAATGAAGCTAGTCTTTGATCACGGCGAACGTAATTCCCAAATTGTCGGCATGGTTGTGTCAACGGTGGAGTTGGTCCAGTTTCGAACTGCAACAGCTGTTGAATTGATTCATCGAATTTAATTCAGGACTTATGATTTTTTTGGCAACACACTCGACGCGACATATTGCTCCCTCCATTGTTTTCGGGGGTGCATTGCTTGTCGTATTGTGTGGGTGTCAGGAACAAGTAGAGCCCGTTGTTCCCTTTGTCTTTCGTGATGTTACCCAAGAGGCTGGTATTCAAAAGGACGCGTCGACTTACTCAATTGCTGCCGCCGATTTTGACAAAGACGGATTCCCGGATTTGGCCGTAAGCAACCATCATCTGCTGCCCTTCAGTTTCTTAAAGAATCAGACGGATGGAACGTTCGAAGAGATCCAGCCGATCTTTCGTGGTCCAGTTCATCAACGGCAAGTGTCTTCAGGATCGAATGGTGAAAAAGAGCAATTGCTCGATATCCACGGAATGGCGGCGTGGTATTTTGACGACGACGATTATCTCGATTTGTTTCTTTCGACAGGGGGAGCTCGAGCGAACCGAGTTTTACGCAACATGGGCGGTGGTCGCTTTGAACAAGTCGACATTGATCCGTTGCTTGCGGGGTTTAAGGAGCGGGCGCGTAGTATCGTTCCCATGATCGTGGAGGGCGGTGGCGATGCTTTTTGTTTTCTGAATCACACGCCGGGTCCCGGGTCCAGATTCGTTACACGTCAGGGAGATCAACTCGAAGATAAGACGGTTGAATCGGGATTTGGTCGACTGAAAGGAACCCAATTGATGGGCTTTCACGGGGATGAATCAGGTAGGCATCTTTACCTGAATTATTCGGGAGGTCCGTTGATTGCATGTGAGCTAACTTCGGCGGGAAAGTTCGTCGACGTTTCTAAGGAGCTCGGTTTGAAAAGGGTTGGGGCCGTCAACTCGATTGCCTTGGGTGACTATGACAATGATGGTGATCAAGATATCTACCTTTGCCGTGGTCCTAATGGAGCCGTCGCAGGTTGTTTTGTGTTTGGGAAATCGATCGCTGCAAATCTAACGTTGAAAGATAAGCAGGGGTTGCGTTTTCGTACGCAAGGCCAAATTGAAATCAAAGTGTTTGTCCAGACACGAGAAACAAAAGGCAAGAATCCAGTTCCTGAAATCGTCCGCCTGGGTCGGGGAAAAGAAATGATTTCTGTTTTGCCGTACCGTCTTGATGTCAATGATCAACGTCTGGAAGGGGAACCGGATATTCTTCAACCGATGTTGTTTCTCCACCGAAACACATCGGGCGATCTGATTCTGCAATGTGGATCGGAACAACCCACAACGGCTCAGGTGTATGTGATTGTCCACTGTTCTTCCCCGGTCGAAATTCGAGAAACGTGGGGTTTCAAAATTGGGGCCAAGAAGTTCGCGAATCGACTTTTGGAGAATCGTGAGGGGAAATTTGTGGAGATTACTGAGCAAGCCGGTGTCGGGGATGCTGGTCTTGGTCAAGATTCGTTGTTTGCCGATTTCGATAATGATGGTGATTTAGATCTATACGTGATCAATGGGGGGCTCTTCCAAGGCAATTCACCGAATGTCTTCTATCGAAATAATGGAAATGGGACGTTTGCCGACGTGACTCAGCAAGCGGGTCTATCAGGCCCTGAAAAGGGGCGAGGCGATGCTGCAGTTGCCTTTGACTTTGACCGAGACGGCGACCTTGACATCTTCTCGATCAATGGGCACGGTCCTTGGAAAAACATCTTTGATTGGATCGATGATCCATGGGAAACACGAGACTCGGTAAATGATTCCGAAAGTTTTGGCCCTTACTGCCTCTGGGCAAACGAGACAGCGGGTGGTAAGTCCTTCAGTATCGACCTGATCGGGTCTGCCTCGGGGCCTTTGGCGCTGGGGACGCGTGTGGTGGCCACGTTTGGTGGCAAGACGCTGATACGTGAGCGAAATGCCAGCAACGGTGCAAGTACAACGAGTATTCTTCCGCTGCATTTTGGCTTAGGCGATTCGCAAACTGCTGAGCTTGCGATTTATTGGGCTTCCGGGAAGCTCACGAAACATTCTGCTAAGGCGGGTGAACATTTGGAGATAAGTGAACCATGAGTACATACCAGGAAAATCGCTTAGAGCCTGGCGGTTGCTCTTTCGCGCAATTGGATCAGCCTCCGATCTTTGTCGTTGGCGCTGCCAGGTCGGGCACAACATGGGTCTCGAATATCTTGGCCAGTCCTCATCAGGTTGCAGGGATCCATGAATCGTGGTTGTTCACCAAAAACGCCGGTCTTGCAACTTTGTTCGGGGAACAACATCGGGCTGGCCTGAAGAATGGGCTATCCGTACTTTTGAGCGATCAGGATCTTGTCCGCCATATTCGCGAATTCTCGACGAAGATCATGTCGCATGCTCTTCAGCCGCATCACCGATTCCTTGTGGAAAAAAGTCCTTCGCATGCATGGTCGATTGAAATCCTCAATAGATTATATCCTGAAGCTAAATTCATCCATGTGTTAAGGGATGGTCGTGATGTGGCCGTTTCCGTATTGGCTGCCTCCAAGTCGTGGGCTCCGGCGTGGAAGAATTCGATGGGATCTTCAGTTGCCATGAGCGCTAGGAACTGGCAAGCCCTGATCCATAGGGTGAACCGAACATCGGAAATTCTCGAGGATCGATTTCTTGAAGTTCGCTATGAAGAAATCCGCGCACATCCCTTTGAGTATTATCAAAAGCTGTTTGACTTTTGCGGTATCCCCTGGGATGACGAAATGCTTCAACAGGTTCATGAGGATACTAATTTCGAACACAATTATAGCCCCAAGGAAGATGGCTTTCGTCGCGGCGGCCGTGTCGGCGATTGGCGTTCTCGTTTTTCGATCTGGGATGCATGGCGATTTGATTGTCACGCGGGAACCACCCTCTTGGATTTGGGCTACGCAGAGCCCAACTGGTGGTGCCGTTTTCCATTCCGAAGCTATCGTTAAGCCTTTCGTTTCTTCTGGTATTCGATGAAGGTTATCGCGTTGGAATTAAGGCATGACGAAAAAAATTGAACTATTGGTGGTGGCGGGATTTGAGAGGTCTGGTACGTCAATGCTGACCAGGACGTTGAACGCTCATCCCGATATCAAAATGACCTTCGAATTTGGAAATTGCCATCGATTTGATCTAAGCGTTCACGAGCACCTAAACAATTTGCGAACTCAGTGGTGGAAACGGCGCATTATTCAAAACCACAGAAAAAATAATGATCGCTGGACGCAATGGAAAAATCGTTTTGCGAGTCGCTCGTTCGTCAAAAAATACAGCCGCGGTATTTCCGTCGCAAGTGAGGGCATTGTCTCCGCCGAAGTGGTGCGGACGGTTCTTGGTGAAATTTTTCCGAATGTCTCTGTCGTGGGGGACAAGCACCCTTTTTACGCTCGTGAGATAGATCGTTTGGCCGCAGATAAAACTGCCAAGACTTTGGTTATTTTTCGCGACGTGCGAGATGTGGCCGTCTCTTATGCAGAGATGGTTGCTGCCGGAAAATGGCGACAAGTAGAAACTGCGGCCAATCACGTTGAAATGGCTTTGGAATGGGTGGCCTCTATCGAATCGATGTTTCGGAATGCTGACGACCTGTGCATGCTGAGATATGAGGATGTCGTTCACAATCCGTCGCGGGAATTAGTGAAGCTGGGTGAATGGCTCAATGTGGATCCAGAAAGATTTCCTACCGGTGGATTCAAAGGTACCAGCGTGGGGCGATTTAAGACCACCTTAGCACCCATGGAAGTGGGCGAAATTGAAGATGTTGCCAAACTGGGCATGCAGAGGGCTGGCTACATTTAGACTCGCGCATTCCACCACTGAGGGCAGTGAATTACATTTCCACAAGCAGGATGGATTTTCACGAGGTCGATTTGGAAACTAATCGGATGACCTTTTTCGAAAGATTCACCGACGGTCGATGATCATGCGCATCCCTCCATTGAAAATCAAAAATGCGTGGTATGAACTGCAGCAATGGAGGTCCTTGGCAGGGGAACGTCGCAATGGGCCAACGGTCGCATTAGTGACGGTCGCCAGAAATGAAGAGCGATTTCTGAAAGAGTTTCTGCAATACCATCATTGTCTAGGTGTTTCCAAAGCCTACGTGTATCTCGATCGCTGTACCGATCGCTGCCATGAAATTGCAACCGCGTTCCCTTTTGTTGAGTGCCAGCTTGTCGATGCGAAAGAATCTGGGTGCGTCAATGTCTCCGCCCTTCATCGGTTCTGCTCGCAAGATGCTTTGAGCCGATGTCGTCAAGCGGGGATCGAGTGGTTGTTAATGATTGACGCAGACGAATTTGCATTTGCTGACAATGTGATTGACAAAACTGACGTGGGTCACGGTGAGGCCAAACCGTCGGTCGTTGAACTAAATCGTCGTGGATACTTGCCGACATTGCTGAAGAATGTGCCAGACGATATTGAAATGGTGAAAATGAAGACGCGAGAGGTTGTGCCAACTCAAAAGGGTGCGGCCGGTCTGTTTTGGGAACACCGCTACGTTCAGAAAACGCCTGTCAGCCGGCAGATTCTCGACCCGAGAACGGGAGAGATTGTAATCCTTGACAAGTTTATTGGGCATCGACTTGGGAAGAGTTTCGTCCGTACATCCGCTGATGTTCAGCTTTACAATTCCCATAGTTGGACGCGGAATCAGGATGTTTCCAATCCTCAGTTGTTGCCGATTCCGCAGACGCACCGTGGTTTTCATTTACATTACGTGATTTGCGATGCGGAACATTGGAAGTCCAAGTAT
Organism: Planctomycetaceae bacterium; assembly: GCA_002723275.1. Classification (GTDB taxonomy): domain Bacteria; phylum Planctomycetota; class Planctomycetia; order Pirellulales; family Pirellulaceae. The sequence goes on along the minus strand of PBNZ01000021.1, from coordinate 271,502 downwards.
CGCCAACTTGCTTGGGAACCTTCTCGCTGGGCCAACAATGCGTTGGTGCCGTTTCCTAAGCAATGTTGGAAAGAAATCAGTCAAACGATGGATGATGATGCGGTTGAGGACTATCTGAATCAATGGTTGTTTGTTGATGAGGGGCAACTACGGCACATGATTTCCAATAACGAAGCTGAGTTTTGTAATGTCGTGGAACAAGTCTTGATGCATCGCAGTGAACTCGTTCTGAAGAATCTCTTCTCGCGAACGTAAAGGAATGATTCGCCGCATTCGCTAATCGTAATGAGTATGAAATTTTCTCCGATCTGGCTCTGGAATCCCTTCACTTTGTGCCTGTTGATGTTGGCGTGCTTTGAAGGAGTCTCGCGTTATTTCGATTACCACGAAAAGGTTCCGACTGCCGATCGAACTCTGCGTAACCCTTTTAGGCCGATTTCCTATCCAGAATATCTGGCCGGCGACGGCGTGAAGCCTGGCGAACCACTCGTGACGGTCATTTCGAACTCACAAGGATGGGGGAACGGAGTCGATGCTGAAGATACTTGGTTTTGTGATTTCCGTGATTCAATAGGTCAAGATCGGATTTCTGATCGTGTCGAAAACTGGTCGTGTCCAGCGTTGGATTTAAGCACCCTCGAACTTCTTTCCATTAAGGCAATCAATCGTAAAGCAACGTTTGTGGTCATGGTCATGAGTTACTACTCGATGTCGCCCACGGATCATTGGGGACTCGGTCGCTATGACAATGACGTCGCTCTTATCGTTGGGGAACCAGAGTCTTGGATTGCATGGCGCAACGCGCTGACGGCGTCTCACGCATCAACCGACAAACTGCTGCATCAATGCTTCAGAATGAATTCAAGTCTTGTCCGCAGTCGCCGGTTCGCTCACGTGTTGCTTGCGAGTCGACTACCCGTGGAATGTCATCATTATGTCTTCGGTCGTGACTACCTTCGGGGCCACATTCCAAAGAGAGCCATCGCTAAATCAAAGCTCAAAACGTTGATGCCACAACAGCCACAGATTGAAAGCAGACTGTTGCAATTGGATCGACTGCGTGCAAAGTGGAAGCTGGCGGAAGGGCATCGATTTCGAGCTGAAGAGTATTTAAAGAGAAGACCAGCGCTGATTGCTAAGCGGGTTGAGGAAAATTATCGACCAGCTGAGGAGAGAGGAGAAGTTTTCCGGCAGGCGTATTTAAAGTTTGATGAACGATTCAAGGAAGCAGGGATACCTTATCTGTGGATCTGGATGCCATTCAAGGAAGGGTCACACAATTGGCGTTACCAAAAAGAATTTCTGGAATTGATCGGTCCCATCAGCAAGGAAATTGGTGCGTCGACCCTCGATTTCACCGACTCGATTGAAAGTGATAGGTTTATCGACTCAAGTCACTTTAATGAGAAGGGCCACCAAGAGTTCGGCAAACTCATGATGGAAGCGATACGTAATGAGCTTCGTTGACCTTTCATTTATTCCTTTCTTTGCGTGCATGTTCCTCTTGATTCGCGCGTTGCCGTGGTCGCTGGGCCGTTGGCTGCTCATTGGCGGATCTTACTTTTTCTACGGAGCAGCTCACCCGTGGTATTGCCTTTTATTGGGGGCGTCGACGGTCGTCGATTATTGGGCCGCCATTCAGATTTCGGATGCAGCGACTTCATCGCGACGAAAGCTATTTTTGGTGGTCAGCGTGGTCACCAATATGTCCATGCTCTGCGTGGTTAAATATTCGCATTTTGTTGCTGACAACCTCAACGTCATCTTTCGGTCATTCAACGATCAATTAATTGATTTGCCGGATTGGGTCCTGCCTGCCGGTATTTCGTTCTACACTTTTCAGACGATGTGCTACACCATTGAAGTTTATCGAGGTCGCTGGGATGCAACTCGAGACCTGGCAACATTTGCGCAGTATGTTGCGTTCTTTCCTCAACTCATGGCCGGACCGATTGAAAGGCCTTCGCAACTAATTCCCCAATTAGCCGTCAAGCAACCAGTTACGTTGAGTGATCTGGAGTCTGGATTTCAAAGAATCCTTTGGGGGGTCGTCAAGAAGGTGGTGTTCGCGGACCGTCTCGCGATTGTTGCTGACGAGGTATATCTACGGTCTGCGGATGCCAGTGGATCGCAATTAATCGTCGGCACGCTTTGCTTTGCCTTTCAAATCTATTTGGATTTCTCGGCGTACACGGATATCGCGATTGGCATTGCTCGAATGTTGGGTGTCCGACTTTCGGAAAATTTCGATTGGCCATTCTTTTCCAAGAATCCCAGCGAATTTTGGAATCGTTGGCATATGACGTTGTCACGATGGTTCCGTGACTACGTGTATTTACCGCTGGGCGGTCGACCTCTTGTAAAGCTGTTCCAATTGATCGGGGTGATGACGCTAATCGGCCTTTGGCACGGTGCCGCCTGGAACTACGTTCTGTTTGGGCTGGTTTGGGGGGTGTCCATGGCGTTTTACAACTTTGTGCGTGGGTGGGGATTTCGTGGCAGGCCACTGTTTGGCCATCAGTGGTGGACCAAACCTATCGCCATTCTCATGTGTTTTGTTTTCCTGAATATCACGCTGGTGCTCTTTCGGTCTCCGGATCTCGAAACCGCCAGAAATGTCTATATGGGATTGTTCAGTCAGTGGGGGCCTTGGCCTTACTTCTATAATTTTCACCTGGCGCTGCTTGCCTTTGTCGGCACGGTATTCGTCGTTCGAGGGCTTCGTAGAAAGCATGAACCCATTTCGCTAAATCCTTTTTGGCGTGCTGCCTTCTGGAGCTTCTTGATACTCCTGATTATTTATGGTGCTGTCGATCAAACACAGCCTTACATTTATTTTAAATTCTAGTGGTTTATCGTACTTCGAAATTTCTCCTTGCGAGCGTTTTTGAGTGGTGAGCATTGATAGTGCTCTTTGCCCGCATGACTCGTCGTGCTTCAACATGCGATAGACAGGAAGATGATGACCAATGATTGATCTGGCGAAAAGCGATGTACAGGTGAAGGTCCACCGTGCGCAGCGTTTTGCTCTTCTCGTGCTTCTCACACTTCTGACTTGTGGGGGCGGCTGCAATAACCGCCAACAAAATGTGGCTGAACAGCCAACGAGTGAGGGATTGCAAGAAGCATCTGACCGCCTGTTGAAGTCGTCAACCTTTCTTGGGAATGCCCGTCGCATACGTTTAGAAAAAAGACTGAATGACAAAAAGCTGGCAGAACGGGAACTGTGGAATAGTCAGAAGATTCTAGTCAATGCTTATCTTGCCGAAGGCAATAACGATGAGGCAATGCGCCTTGTCGATCAGATGTTTGATATCCATCAAGCAATACCGGACAAAAGTAAGGCTGAGTTGCACTATTTGCGAGGTGTTGTCCATCTGCGCCAGGCGGAAGTGGACAATTGTATCAGCAACCATTGCGCCCATAGCTGCATTTTTCCAGTCCGCTCCGGAGGCCAGCACGGCGTTGCTGAGCCCACTCGGGCCGCGTTGAATGACTTTCTGAAAAGTCGTGAACTTAGTTCGGTGGATGAGCAGAAAAAAGAGTGGCTTATGCTCGTTACACGTCAGCTTCTTGGTGATGAATCCGGTGAACAGATGCTCAAGAGCTCGCTGCCATTTGTTGAATATACGGATGTCGCGCCGGAAGCGGGTCTCGCCACCATCAATCTTTCAGGCGGCGTTGTGATCGATGACTTCGACGGCGACGGTTGGTTGGATGTCGTGACATCGTCCTTGGACCCCCGCGAGCCCGTGCGCTTATTTACAAATAAACGTGATGGAACGTTCCAAGAAAAGACGGAACAGGCTGGGTTGAGTTCGCAGGTCGGTAGCAGCTTGAATTGCACCGCAGCTGATTATGACAGCGATGGCGATGTCGACATTCTGATCCTACGCGGAGCGTGGTTGGGAGCTCAAGGAAGAATCCGAAATTCATTAATGCGGAATGACGGCACCGGTAAATTTGAAGACGTTACCTTTGAAGCAGGTTTAGCTGAACCCGCTTACCCCACACAGGTCGCTGTGTGGGGCGACTTCAATAACGACGGACACTTGGACCTGTTCGTCGGAAATGAATCAACGAAATTGAGCTACGGCGTGAGACGGAAGATTGAAAACCATGAATCTTATCCCAATCAACTCTTCATGAACGATGGTCGGGGACACTTCGTCGATCGAGCTGTTGATGCGGGTGTCGCCAGCCAAGGAAATACCAAAGGTGCTGCCGCAGCTGATTATGACAACGATGGAGATCTCGATCTCTTCATTGCCAATATGGCATGGGAGGATGATCAGCCCAATCAGTTGTTCGAAAATGTGGGTGATGCGGTCTTCGTCGACGTCACGGAAAAATACAAAGTGGATTTTCCTGCGGCAAAGAATTTTGCGACTTGGTTCTTCGATTACGATAATGATGGCTGGCAAGATCTCTTCATTGGATCCTGGGATGGTAGTTGGAGACCCTCTGGAAATACCAAAGTCTTGCGAAATTTACAGGGACGCGAGTTTCAGGATGTAAGTGCCAAACTTGGACTGGATCAGCCTTACTCAGTGATGGGGGCGAGTTTCGGGGATCTCGATAACGATGGATTTCTTGATATCTACCTTGGTACGGGAGCACCCGACTTTGCTGCAATTGTTCCCAATCGGATGTTTCGAAATAACGGCGGAAACCTCTTTGAAGATGTGACAGCGAATGGCGGTTTTGGTCACTTGCAAAAAGGTCACGGGATCTGTTTTGCTGATCTCGATAACGATGGTGATCAGGATGTATTTGCCCAGATGGGTGGCGCTTTTGTCGCGGATCAATTTGCAAATGCATTATTCCAGAATCCGGGGCATGGAAATCGGTTCATCGTCCTCAAGCTCAAGGGGACACAGTCAACTCGTTCTGCTGTTGGTGCTCGCATAAAAATTGAAGTCAAAACCGATTCTGGCTTGCGGGAAATCCATAGAACGGTGGGTGGCATGAGTAGCTTTGGATACGTGCCACTACGGCAGGAAATTGGATTGGGCGTGGCCAGGAAAATTGAACAAATCACGATCGATTGGCCTGCCTCTGGAATTCGACAGTTACTGGTCGATATCCCGGTCGATCAATATCTTGAGGTGGTAGAACCCTCAGATGCGTCAGATCTAGAACGATCCGAATGAGAAGGTCCCGAAGTCCCCGTAGCAGGTGGTGAGTGATCGTCAATTGATGCTCAGGGAACTTAGTTTTGACGTACACCTTCTAATGGCAATGCGAACGCTAATGGTATTGCGAATGCGTATTCCCAATCTACATCCATGCGTTTCGAGTGACTCAGGATTCAGGGTTGCCAATTTTCAAAAGTTAAGTCGTCGCAACATTAGAAGATGTAATGCCAGGCTCTGATTGAAGAAACCATCCTCGTGGTTACTACCTTTTGAATCCTTCAAATATGTCCAACTCGTTCCGTCATCCAAGACAAATCTTGTTAATTCTCTGCATCGCAATCATTGGATGTCAGAATGCTCAGCAGCCGGTAGAAGATGTTCCATCTCAGCGTACTCAACGAGTCGCTCGACACGGCTTGGTCGACAAGATTGTCTCATCCCCAGAATATGCTCAAGTTGAACGATCTGAAGAACTGCTTCTCAGTTTAAACCCGTACTTGAAAACACTGAGTCGGGAAGCTGCAAATCTAAACTTGCCGGGCCTGGGAAGCGATGCGTTTGCGCCTCTTGTCGAGCTGACGAAGGTTGCCTCAAATCGCTCGTCGGAATCGCTTTCGATACCGGCAGTCAACCTTACCCGGTTCCAGTATCAGACTGCTTCTGCCACGTCGAATGTAGAACGGGCATCCCTACAGATCTGGCAGGAACTTTTTGAGAAAGTCGATTTCTTTGAGCACAATAAGTTCTACTTTGTGCGCGGTGACTTTAATTCCGAGAAAGTGAACGAATGGGTGAGCGTTGTCGGGTTTACTGGCGTCGCAAGGTTAAAGACTGGTGAGGTCGCGGCGATCGAAGGAAAGATCGATGTGACCTGGAGACAGGAAGACGATGCGAGTGAGTCTCAATGGCGTATCCATTCCTGGAGTACGAATTCGCTTGAGATGTTGATGGCACCTCGAAAAATGTTTCGAGATGTTTTGCCGGTCGTCATCTCGGATCCAATGACGAAGTCGCAAATCGCAGATTCTTTAGTCAAGCGAGGTATTCAAGACTTGATTGAAGAAGGTCGGAGATGCAACTCCTTTTCGACGGTTGGGCTGCGGAATGGCTTCGTATCCGTTCTGGACTTTGATGAGGACGGTTGGGATGACGTTGCCTTCACCTTTCGAGATGGAACGATCACGATTCTGTTGAACCAACAAAATGGACAGTTTGACGTCGTTTCCAAAAAACTGAAATCAGAAAGCCTTCCCGAGTTCTTCCAAATCAACGTTACCTGCTTCTGTGATGTTGATAATGATGGCGACGCTGATGTGGTGGTAGGCTGTGTCAATCATTCGTCGATCTTGTTTGAGAACGTCGATGGTGAATGGGTTGAGCGGCAGATTCTACCGGTCGATCACGTCACGTCCATCTCCGTAGCCGACTACAACATGGACGGTTTGCTCGATATCTATTGCGCGACGTATCAATGGAAATTGACGGATGATCCGGCATTGCGAGGATCGACGGGTTTACCGGAGTTGCTTGATCGAAGAACGAGTGTCAATGTTCTTTTGACAAACGTTGGCGGTGGAAAGTTTGAGAATCTCCATGAGAACGATGCCACGACGGCTATCAATCGATCGACGTTTCACGGTGGTTGGGCGGATTACGATAAAGACGGCGACCCAGATCTTTATCTGTCGAACGACTTTGCTCCCAATAATATGTTGCGAAATGAAGGTGAGAGTTTTGTTGACGTTACAGAACGTACGCAAACTGCCGATGTCGGCTTTGGGATGGGAGTGAGTTGGGGAGACTTCGATAATGATGCCGACTTGGATCTCTACGTAACGAATATGTTCAGTAAAGCTGGACAGCGAATAACCGCGAAATTGCCTCAACTCCAAGCGGCGTGGTCAAACGCGGCCAGAGGGAACTCGCTCTTTCGAAACAATGATGCTTTGTTTGAAAAAGTGTCAGGGGCGAAGCCGCCTGCTCTCTGTGTCGAAAAAGCAGGTTGGTCATGGTGTGGCCAGTTCGCGGACATCAATAACGATGGGTTTCTTGATATTCATTCGTTGAGCGGCTATTACACGCCACCGGCTAAGTTCGAATACCCGGAAGACTTGTGAAGTGAATGGTGGCGCACGGTCGTGCGTAACAAAAGATCGAAATCTCTTGTCCCGATCCGTAAAGGATCGCCGCTGCAGACCGTCCAACGCGCGAAAATCCCATGGTCCGGACACGAACGAAATCAAACCTTTCTCAGTGAAGCAGCCACGAAATTTGTAACGGTCTCTGGTGTTTCTGGTCTCGATGATGAACAAGATAGCCGTTGTTTCGCCATGTTGGATTTCGATCGGGATGGGGCGACGGATCTGTTTGCGACCAACCATGGATACCCTACATTTCGACTCTATCGCAATCAGATAGATGCTGCACAGGCTTGCAACTTTATTGCAGTCAGAGTGGTGGGTGGAGCTAAGGAAGCTCAACCGTCAAAGGATTGGACGAATCGAGACGGAGTTGGCGCGACGATGCTCCTGAGCCTCCCCGACGGAACACTTCGTTATCGGCAGAAACAACTTGGTGAAGGGATGGCCGCGCAGAACAGCGAGACGATATTGATCGGACTTGGATCGCAGGCTTCGATCGACACGATGGAGATTCGCTGGCCATCGGGCAAAACGCAGATGTTCACGGGTCTCAATGCCGGTGAGCTGCTGACCGTTTATGAAAACCCGCAGGATGCGCCAAATTCCACAGGTTTAGTGACCGAAGATTATCGGCCAGCGACACCGATCGAAATCCCTGAATCGTTGTCGGCTAATTCAACCTCCGAGTGTCCCCTGCCCTACGGCGATGCAAGACTGACGCTCTATGTGACGACAGCGACATGGTGCGAGGCATGCCTGGCCAAGTTGCCGGAAGTCGGACGATTACGGGATAGTTTCTTAGCGCAAGATTTAAAGATCGTGGGTGTGCCCATAGATCTGGAGGACACATCGGACAAGCTGTCGTCCTATCAGGATCAAGTGAAGCCGCCTTATGAATTACTCGTCAACGCGTCGGTCGAACAGCGGACTTGGATCTCGGACGTGGTTCTTCATGCATTTGATGAACAGGTACTTCCCGCAGCAGTACTCGTCGATGAGACGGGACGAATTCTCCACGTGAATCTGGGGCTGCCGTCGATTTCTACCATCCGAAGTAAGCTGGATTCGCCTGAACCCGATCATTTGGCTTGGCGGAAATTTGAATTGCTGCCACCGCTAGAAATGACAGAAGAAATGCTTCCATTGATTTTCGATGGACTTATGAACGTTCCGGACAACAAAAAGTAAGTTCCCACAGGCGGCGTTTAATTTAGCGCACCTCCAAAACCTGGATTGAATCAGCAAGTGTCATCCAACCCATTCATCCAACGAAGTGATGATCTCGCCAGCCAATTTAATTGGATCGAGGTTGCGCGATTGATTCTGTTGTCACGCTCTCTGGACCGGCTGGAAGAGAATGAAATGACTGACCGAGTGCGGTTGCAATTGTCCGCGCAAGGACATGAGCTGGCTCAAATCCTGGTCGCTCTTTCACTCGATCATTCCCATGACGCTGCGTCCATCTACTATCGCTCTCGTCCGTTTCTACTCGCCAGTGGGCTGTCGCCAGCAGAGGCTCTAAAAGCCAGTTTGGCAAAGGTTGGAAGTCCCAGTGAGGGGCGAGATGTTGGTGTCATCTTCAATATGCAAAAACGATCTGGCGCCACTGTATTGCCGACTTCAGGAAATGTTGGCGCCCAATTTACTCCGGCAGTCGGGTGGGCTCAGGCGATCCGATATTACGCCCATTCCCTGGGGCGTTCCGAGTGGGATGGAGCCATTGCCGTTGCTATGGGAGGTGAGGGGAGCACCGCGAGTAATGGATTCTGGGCGGCGTTGAACATTGCGACCACGTTGAATTTGCCGGTTTTGTTTGTCATTGAGGATAACGGCTTTGCGATTTCTGTTCCCTCTGAGATGCAAACACCCGGAGGTAACATCGCACGCAACCTGGAGTCCTTTCGAGGGTTGAGGATTCTGGAAACCGATGGCGCTTGTCCATGGGTTGCGTCGTGTGACGTGCAAGACGCTGTGCGACACGTTCGCAGTGGACAAGGACCTTGTCTCTTGAGGGTAACCGTACCTCGCCTGAACGGTCACTCTTACGCGGATGATCAACGCTACAAAACCGGAGAGCAGTTGCGATCAGAAGAGGTCCGTGATCCTATTTTCCAGTTCCGAACCTGGTTGGCACATGAACAGCTACCGGCTCAACTCTTCGAAGATATGTGCGATGAGGTAGCGTGCGATGTGAGTGAGGCGTTGAAGGAAGCTGATGCCGCTGAAGAACCAACCGTTGAAACACTTCCAACGACTTTACTAGAAGCCGATTCGACCGCCGGTGTTCAAGTTTCTAATAACGATGATGGTCAGCTTAATTCGGCTGCCGAAAGAAATGATCCTGCAGAGAGAGTCGACTTTCGAGAAGCCGTCCAACGTACGTTCTATTCAGAACTTGAACAAAACGATCGAGTGGTTTTGTTTGGTCAGGACGTCGGTGTTCTTGGTGGACTGCATGGCTTCACTCGCGGTTTGCAGCAAGAATTCGGTGATGAACGTGTGTTCGACACTTCTCTTTCCGAAGAAGGCATTGTGGGTCGTGCGGTCGGAATGGCATTCGCCGGCTTACGACCTGTCACTGAAATTCAATTCCGCCGGTACGCCGATGCGGGTCTGGAAAGAATCATTGATACCGGGACGATCCACTGGCGGACCAACGGAAAATTCCAGGCTCCCGTCGTCATTCGCATGCCCGTCGGCATGAGAGAAAAGGGTGGCGATCCATGGCATAGCGCTTGTGATGAGGCGATTTTTGCTCATTCTCCCGGTCTCGTCGTCGCTTTTCCGTCGACGGCCGAGGATGCCGTTGGGTTGTTGCGAACAGCTCTGCGTGGAAAGCATCCGTGTGTCTTCCTTGAACACCTAAAGCTGATCCGAGCAACTGAGGCTCGTTCGCCTATGCCGAGCGAAGATCACGCTGTGCCGTTTGGAAAAGCCGCGATACGTCAGCGTGGCAGCGAGTTGACACTGGTCACCTGGGGAGCCTCCGTGCACGCCTGTGTCGAAGCTTGTCGAGATCTGGAAGGTCAGGTGACCGTCATTGATCTTCGGACGATCATGCCCTGGGATCGCGAGGCAGTGATGACAAGCGTTCGAGAAACGGGACGGCTGCTTGTGGTTCACGAAGATACCCTGACCTGTGGTTTTGGAGCTGAGATCGTTGCCACTGTTGCCGCCAATTGCTTCTCCTGCCTGAAGATGGCGCCTCAACGTCTCGCCACGACCGATTGCCCAATTCCGTACAACGCCAATCTTGCTCTGTCGCTAGTGCCTGATGCGAAAAAAATTGGTGATCGAATCATCAAGCTATTGAAGACTGATCCTGTCGAATGATTGAATGGTCCACTAACGTTGAATCAGCCGATTGCCTGTCCGCCGATAAATTGCGGAAGCGGCAAGATGAGCGATTGCGCGCAACGGTGCAGCACGCGGTTCAAAATGTGCCGCTTTATCGTGAACGATTTCAAGCTTGTGGTGTCGCTCCAGAATCGGTTTCCGGAATTGAGGACCTTCCTCGATTGCCGTTTCTCTTCAAGTCGGATTATCGAGAACAGTCTCCTTACGGTCTCTTTGCCACGCCACTTCAGCAGGTTGTGAGATTGCACTCGTCAAGTGGTACCACGGGAATGCCGACGGTTGTCGGTTATACCCAGAATGATATTGATCTGTGGACCAGCGTCATGGAGCGGACGTTGAGACTTTGTGGAGTAACTCCGTCCGATGTCGTCCAAGTCGCCTTTGGTTATGGCCTGTTCACCGGAGGGCTCGGTGTACACTACGGTGCCGAATCCCTCGGCGCGACCGTCATTCCGGTTTCCGGAGGTCAATCAGATCGGCAAATCCAACTTTTGCGTGATCTGAATGTAACGACGATCTGTTGTACGCCTAGCTACTTTTTGCATTTGCTTGAACGGGCTGACGATCTTGGGATTAACCTCCGTGAACTGCCTCTGCAAACGGGAATCTTCGGAGCAGAGCCCTGGTCCGAACCGATGCGGCAACGCATCGAAGACGCGGCTGGTATTCGTGCTTATGACATTTACGGATTGTCAGAGATCATTGGACCTGGAGTGGCGAGCGCCTGCGAGGAACAAGACGGTCTTCATGTTTTCGAAGATCACTTCTTCCCCGAAATCGTTGATCCAGACAGCGGTGATCCTCTTCCTGTTGGGGAGGAGGGAGAGCTTGTGTTGACGACCCTCTCGAGAGAAGCTGTTCCCGCGATCCGCTATCGGACAGGTGACATAACTGCCTTGATTTCCGATCCATGTCCTTGTGGTAGAACCACGACTCGCATTCGACGAGTGACTCATCGTTGTGATGACATGCTTATTGTCCGAGGTGTCAATATTTATCCGGCACAGATCGAAGATGTGTTGCTGTCCTCCGAATGCGTCAGTCCTCACTATGAGATTCACCTGACTCGTGACAGAAGTCTCGACCAAATCCAAGTGCGAGTTGAGATCGACCGTGACGATTTGGGCAACACGGATCAAGTCTGTGATCAGCTGGCGAAGCGTCTTCACCAGGTAATGGGCATCAAGGCCACCATTACTCTGGCTGAGTCGATGACGTTGGCACGCAGTGAAGGGAAAGCTCGAAGAGTCTTTGACCGACGGTGTGAAGAACAGGTTTAATGATCGGATGTCCTTTCAAGAGATCTTGCGTTTATGAATTATCCAACGTCGTTTGAAAAGTTTGAATCCATTCCGGATGTGCTTCATGAGCGAGTGCAAAGGTCGCCTGATGCTACAGCATTTGTCTTGATGGAGGCTGATGAGACAGCCCATGAGATTTCTAATTCTCAAATTTGGTCCGAGTCTCTCCGCTTTGCGCAGACTTTGAAGGAGAACCATGTCGGATATGGAGATTTGGTGCATCTGGTATTCAATCATTCCAGCGACCTGATCGCCGCTTTCATTGGCTCAATGCTGCGCGGGGCAGTGCCGTCAATCTTGCCCTATTTGACTTCGAGTGCGATTGGATCAGCAAGTGGAGAACGCGTGAAAGAGCTGATCGAGAGAACAAATGTGTCAGCCACTCTAACAGCTCAGGACTCCTGCGAGAGCCTCCGAGAGCTCCTTTCGGAGTGTGAGACGAAGGTTTTCAGTGCGGCATCAACAGACGTAGAATCGGCGTCGGTTGATGGCTGGGAACGGCCGGATTATCAAGGCCAAGACTTGGCCTACATTCAGTTCACGAGTGGCACGACCGGTCCACCTCGCGGTGTCATGTTGTCCCACCGAGCTGTGCTCAATTTCATTGATGCATGCCGCGGTATCTTTCCGTTTGGAGCGGGAGACGTCAGTGTTGGTTGGTTGCCGTTGTACCACGATATGGGGCTCGTTGGCCAAGTGCTATGGCCGTTGCTGCTGGATGCCTCCTCTGTTTTGATTGCACCGAATCGTTGGATTCGTCGGCCGGTCAGTCTCTTCAAAGCAGTACATCGCCATCGCGGCACGATGACGTGGATGCCAAACTTCGCCTTTACTCACTGTCAGCGAAGCATACGAGATGATGATTTGCAGTCGCTCGACTTATCCTCTTGGAAAGTGATTGGGAATGGTAGTGAATCGGTAAGTTCCGAGTGTATGCGTGCTTTTGCAGATCGATTTGAGGCGAATGGTTTATCCCGAGGCGCGCTGTTGTCCGGGTACGGACTTGCTGAAAACGTATTGGGTGTCGCTCGTACAAATCCAGGTGATAAACCTCACGTTGACAGGATATCGCTCAAGGCCTTACAGGAAGAGAATCTTGCCGTTCCGGTTTCGGATCCCGAATACGAGACTCGGGACGTTGTCAGTTCCGGGTTTTTGATACCCGGAACTGAGATAAAAATTGTCAATGATCAGGGCAAATCGCTCGACGATCGACACGTAGGAACGGTGCTGCTGCGAAGCCGATTCTTGTTTTCTGGTTACTACAACCAGCCAGAGCGTACTAAGCAAGTGATGCGTGACGGTTGGTTTGATACCGGTGACCTTGGTTACATGACAAACCAGGGGTTATTTATTTGCGATCGTAAAAAAGATCTGATTATCGTTCGTGGAATCAATATCTATCCCGACGCGCTCGAGGCGGTCGTTCATGAAGAAATGGGACAAAATGCGGGCCGCGTCGTTGCCTTTGGGGTCGGTGATAACGTCCAGGGAACTGAAGCTCCTGTGATTGTGTGCGAGCAACGGCGACCGCTCGGACGCGAAGATTTATCGCAACTCAGCTTGAGAATTCGGCAGCGGTTGGCGGAAGAGATCAACATTACGCTGCGGGAAATCCTCTTCGTCCCACGCGGTTGGGTGCATGTCACGACCAGCGGTAAATTAGCAAGACAAGTTAATCGCGAAAAATATCTCAAGCAATTACAGGACCAGGAAACGGTTCACGATGAACAACTAAGCTGAGAATGAATTCCATGAACCAAGACGTCTATCCTGACAAATCCGATATTTCTCAGCTGATCAAACAATTGATTGCCCAGATCGTTGGTCTTGATGAGATGCATATCGACGTGAATTTGCCTCTCAGTTCTTTCGGTTTGGATTCCGCAGCGATAATGGGCGTCCTGCTCGAACTCGAAGAGAAACTCGGAATTCGTATTGATCCTGACCTGATGTACGCAGATCTAACGATTGACGAGCTTGCGAGCCAATTAGCTTGCATTGCACAAGATAAGTCTTGACGCTCACTTCAAGTTTGGTGAGAGATATTCTGGAACCCCAAGAAATGCGTAAGAGTTGATACTTGCACGGGAAAGGGTCGGCTCTTCTTACGTTTACGTTGCACAGTGCGACATTTCCGAGTTGCACGACATGACTTTCTCTCGAAGATTCCTAGACGCGAATATCAAGGCGGGAATATGTCGAACATCTTTACCTATGAACATAAAGTGCTTGATACGGAGGTCGAACCTGAAGGGAATGCCAATTGTCTGGCCTATCTGAATTGGACTCGATACGCGGCGATCGCACATTCGACTGCTCGGGATTGGCCCCCGGAACGATATCGCAATATCGACGCGGCTTGGGTCGTTCGATCTCACGAAATCCACTATCGTCAGCCAGCGTTTGTGGGCGAAGAGGTCGTCATTCAGACTTGGGTGGCCTGCTTCGATAAGGCGAAATCCACGCGCAAATACAGAATCATCAGGTCATCCGATGATGCTTTGCTCGTCGTTGCACGAACTCATTGGACCTTGATCGATACGAAATCGCGTCGTCCAAAACGAGTTCCTCCAGAACTTGTTTATTCCTTTTCGCTTTTGCCGGAAAGTGATGAGCCTGAAATGGGACCGTTAGCTGTGGAGGATCAATCCGTCTAGTCCAGGGTCCCCTACCCTCTCCGAGAGTTTTAAGATCCTCGGCGTCGGCACATCCTCGGCGGTTATTTTCGCTCAAGAGAGATCTGCCGGTTTGAGATTTGAGCGACCAGGCTTTCTGCATCAAGTTCTTCTCGTGATGCTCCTTGTTCCCAAGGCGATGGTCCCACAAACTCCGTTTTCCCACCTGTGATGGACATCGCCTGATTGGCAAGGTCGACCGTCACCACGGCGAACAGCGGATCCTTATACGGCACGGTGTATTTGATGTACGGATACTCAGCATCGATTTCTTCGCTGTATCGCACCTGAAGATACTTACCTCCCAGCCAGTAGTATGACGCACTGTTGATTTGTGGGTACCAAATCGAGCCTAGTCGTCGCAGGTAATCTCGATGGTGGTGACCCGTAAAGCAGGCGATGACCTTGCGATCACCTTCTGCGTTTGCTTTCTCGAGTACCGCTTGAACCTGTTTTCCGTTTTCAACGCCTCCATCGGCGATATTTTCGGGACTTTGGTGAATGAAAACGAAAGTCGCCAGTTTGGTTTGTTGAAGATCTTTTTCAAGCCATTCAAGTTGTTTCTCACCCACCCAGCGACGATAGCCACTCTGACCCTCTGGCTTCTTGTCATTGCCGTCGAGGATGATGAAATGCACTCCGCTGTGATCGAACGAATAATAGGGTGACTTCATGCCCCAATACTCGACCGTTTCAGCTCGCCTCCAACCGTAAGCAACATCAGGACGTTCGGTTCCGTTACCATCCATGTCGTGATTGCCCAGGACATGATGACGCGGTCCAGAGAACGAATTCCATATTTTCATAAAGGGTAAGTTGTAGGTTGCTGGGATGCAGAAGTCTCCCAATTGCAAAATGAAATCGACGTCCTGTTCAATCATCGCCTTCACAAAGGTGTCTAACCTGCTATCCGCATCGTGCATTACGTCTTTATGGATGTCGGAGATGATTCCGAAGCGAACCGGTTTTGTCGCGTCTGCGTTAGCGAAACTCTTTTTCGGGAGCAGCAACGTCGATGCCGTGGCGAGCCCCATCGAGAGCGCCTGTCGTCGATCGATGACGAAGTGCGAACTTGATTTTCGACTGGGGTTTTGTTCAGCAACGCTCGGTGGCATGGCGAACCTTCCAATGTTTGGATGATGGTTGTGCGGATTAAAAAGACGATAGTTGCGGTCCGCTTTCTACCGCGCGAAGCTCACAATGTCGAATTGAATCGTCAGCTTATCTCGACCTGAATCGCTGAAACTCTTTCGATTTTAATGCCGTTCTGCCGGGGAATGGTGGCTCGACTGTCTTTGCCCCTCGTTGACTCTCAGCGGAAGATGCCGATATTAGAGTGCTTACCTGGACAGTGGCGACATGGATCCGTCGGGCTTGCCCTGTTTTATCTGGAAAAACAGACATTTGCTTGGTGAGATTTCGATTGGTGTTAAAAGACTACGGCCGATTTATTCGTGAGTTTCTGCTGAATCCTTCCTGCGTCGGAGCCATCGCACCGAGTTCTCCGCGACTGGCCAATCGGATGGTCGAATGGGTTGATTGGGACTCCGTTAACGCGGTGGCGGAATATGGTCCCGGTACGGGTGTGTTTACCACCGAAATCTTGCAACAGAAGCGTCCGGATTCGCAGTTTTTCGCCGTCGAATTGAACGAGGATTTTGCGAATACTTTTGCTGAACGATTTCCAGACGTGACGCTCTTCCGCGATAGCGTGGGCAACATTGAGAAAATCTGTCAGCAGCAAAATGTTGATCAGCTCGATGCCGTCATTTGCGGTTTGCCCTGGGCCACGTTTTCGGACGAGCTGCAAACAGAGTTGTTAGAAGCGATGCTAAAGGTGCTCAAGCCAGGCGGCTATTTTGCGACCTTCGCCTACCTGTCGGGAATGGCTTTGCCGGCAGCGCATCGTTTTCATCGAAAGCTCGATGGCCTGTTCGATCAGGTAGAACCTAGCCGCACAGTATGGACAAACGTACTACCCGCGTTCGTTTACCAGTGCCGACTCTAACGCATCGGCCTTAGGCGCGAGCAGCTGTCTCCAAGCCATTTTGACGATCACGGTGCGCGTCGTTACCCGTTCTCCGTCACGCGCAAAGAGGCGAGGCCATTTCGGAAGCTTCGTCCCAGGAATCGCATCCAGAGCGTGGCAGGGCGAACCAATGCGAAACAGCAAAAGACTAACGGTAGCGCCAGCTCGTGGATGGTGATCAAGGCCACTGCCGCAAAGATGAGCCCGACCAGATTTGAAAAGTTCCACTGTCCCTTGGTCCACTGACTCAGAATATGCGGATATCGGATCCGCGACACCATTAATCCGGCCAAAGCTAATGTCAGGACAGGAAGAATGTACGCTGTGAAATACAGGGTTTGTTCCGCTAGCTGACGCGATGCTTCGGACGAGGGTGCTGAAAGGTGCCCAGTGACTGCGGGCAATGCCAAAGCAAAAGAGGCGAGAGTTCCTGCGGCTGCCGGAGTCGGCAATCCTCGAAACCATTCGGGATCTTCGTCCGGATTCACCTCAACGTTAAACCTCGCTAATCTCAATAACCCGCATAGCATAAACAGCACGCCGACGCCCCAGAGGAATCGCAGCGGGATGATGTCGGCTATTCGGAGCATGATAAACACCGGTGCGACGGTGAATGTAATCACGTCGCATAGGCTGTCCAGCTCGGCCCCAAATTTGCTCGTTTGCTTCAACATCCGAGCAACGTATCCATCTAATCCATCGAACAGCATACCGACAAAGATGAACACGCCCGCGCCGAAGATCGCATTCGTTGCACCAAGCTGTTCCCAGCCGAATGTGGCGAGCGAGATGCTTCCGAGTCCGCAGGCGCCATTGCCGAGCGTCAACAGAGTCGGGACGACGACGAAATTGGATTTTTTACGAGTCATTTCGAACATGTTTGGATTCCAACGCTTGATCGGTCGTTAGTGGGGATCTTGTTCCGTGTCTGCCTCAGCCGCTTTTTCTTCTTGAGCGAGTGAGTATTGGGCCAGGATGGTCGATCCTGCTTCCACTTTCTGGCCCATCGAAACGAGAATTTCGAGACCGTCTTCCTTCGGTACGATTAATTCGGTTCGCGAACCCAATTTGATCATGCCAAATTGGTCTCCGCGGTTGAGTGTTTCGCCAGGCCCCACCCAACAAACGATCCGACGCGCGATTGCTCCGGCAATTTGACGTACGATGATCGGATAATGAGGTGCGCTGTTTCTAACGAGGCGAATTTCCATCTGCTCGTTTTCGCGAGCTGATTCAGGCCGCAAGGCATTTAAGAACTTGCCGCGACGATAACGTAGTCCCACGACCTTGGCGTCCATCGGCATACGATTGATGTGGACATCGAAGATCGAAAGAAAGATCCCAATCAATACGGCAGGACGTCCTATGAACTCGTCGTCCACCTCTTCAATGCTGGAGATGTGACCGTCAGCTGGAGAAACCACACACAACGGGTCCGTCGGAACCTGTCGCTTGGGGTCCCGGAAAAACCAGACGACCAGAATTCCAACGACTGCGAGTGGAATTGCCAGTGGCCAGAAGAGAAACGCGAGTGCCGCGGTCAAGGCAAATATCGAACCGCCCAAAATCAATAGTTCAGCGAGTCCCGCACGAGCGAACGGCAAGCGATCGCGCCACGTAAAGGGATCGTTTTCAGGAGACCAGGTGTAGCCTCCCTGATTCCGATAGAATTTGACGTCTCGTGGATCAAGGACTTCGTGCGGACAGTCATTTGCGGTACCTTCCCGCGTCTGCTGCATCTTGGCCACGTAACCTCGACGAAATGTTTTGAGATACCATCGACGCCAACGTCCCCAGGCGAGTTCGATCCTCATGCATGCGC
Organism: Planctomycetaceae bacterium; assembly: GCA_002723275.1. Classification (GTDB taxonomy): domain Bacteria; phylum Planctomycetota; class Planctomycetia; order Pirellulales; family Pirellulaceae. The sequence continues at coordinate 253,036 of PBNZ01000021.1, read as the reverse complement.
CACCGCCCGGCTGGATGTCCTTGATGTCGGCAGGCAACGGCTCGACACGTGCTGATAGGTCTTCTGTTTCTTCCATAATGTCGCGATGTCACTCGCGTTCCAGGTGCGCCAGAGAATTACAGATTGCCATCCGTGGGTGGCGATCTGAATGGAACGATTGGGACGGTGTCCGACCGAGCTCCTGCCTGATTCGAATTCGCTCGCGATTCAATCTTCTTTCGAGCTTTTTCGGGTCTTCTCGGAAAAAACACGATAACATAAAAGCGTTTCATTGCCGACTGGCCCCCCGGCAAGAATTAAAGTCGCTTCCCAACGAATCGTCGACAATCTGCTGCGGGATTGCCACGGATCTGCTGGTGCAAAAAATGTCACGTCTGGCCGGCGGAAACCAGGTGTTTTTTGAGGGTTTTAGGATTCAGGAGAACTTTGTCGTGAGGATCCTCTCGTGAGAATGCTGATTACAATTCGCTCGCTTTTCCTCCTTTCATGCCTCTGGTTGTCAGCGTTCTCCAAGGACAGCCTTGGTCAGCAGAAAGACTTTAATGACTATCCCGATCAAGTTGCCAAATATCTCGAACGAGTCTACGAAAAGAGTCGGCGTCGCGCCGGCATACACCCGCAAGTTCGCGACGAGAGTCCTAAGTCATGGGATGACTGGCAGCGACCGATGCGTGAAAAACTTCACCGTCAATTAGGAATACCGCAGATGGTAACTTCGGTTGGCGAACATCAACCGACGGTGCAACTCGATCCCCCGCAGGATCTGGGGGATTACGTCCGGCGAGCCGGGGTGATTGAGACCGAGCCAAACGTGACCATTGCATTCTGGATGCTTCAACCCAAAAGCGAAGGACCTTGGCCGCTAGCGCTGTTTCCGCATGGGCATGATCGCATCGGGCACAAGACGACCGCCGGTGTTTACGACAATGAGCAGCAGCAACAGCGGGCGCTCGCTGAAGATCGGGATGTTGCCGTGCAAGCCGTAAAGCGTGGATTCCTTGCCATTGCTCCGGCTATTCGCGGTCTGTCGACCAACGGCGTTCCGGATCTCCACGAACGACATGGCCGTCGCGATTGTCGTAGTCATTTGATGCATTGTTTGTTGGCCGGCCGTACCGCAATCGGTGAAAGAGTTTGGGATATGCAACGCATCATCGACTGGGCAACTCAGCTCGACAACGTCAACTCGCAACACCTCATGATGATGGGTAATTCTGGCGGCGGAATGGTGACTTTGTTCACCGCTGCTTGCGATGAACGTGTGAAGATTGCCGTTCCCAGCTGTTCGTTTGCACCTTCGGTAAGCGAGTCGGGGTATATCTTTCATTGCGATTGCAACATGGTACCTGGCTTACTCGAATTCGATGGGCTCCCGGGGGTCGCTCGATTGATCGCTCCCAGACGCTTGCTCGCTGTCAACGGTCGCCAGGACCCTCTCTTCTCGGTGTCGGCGATTGAACGAGCAATTGCCCAGGTTAAGGCAGCCTATTTGGCCTCCGGATATCCCGAACGGTTTCAGCATCGGTGGGGCGCTGAAGGACACCGCTTTTATTCGCATCTGATGTGGCCATACCTGATGGATGTTTTGAAGGATTGAAATGACAAGCCTGACACAACAATTATCTGACCAGTCTTTTGCGAATGGTTATGCATTGGTAGATGGCGTGAAGATGAACGCCGAGAATCCTGGCAACTTCCAGATTCCCCCGCCCGTTCTCAAGAGACATGTGAAGGTTGGTCACTTCATTGAATTACGAATCGATTCTCTTCGTTTTTCGGTCCACGATGACGCCGTCGAAAAGTGTTACTGCTCGTTGTGCAACGGTGAAGCCAACAAGCCAATCCTGGGACACGAACACCCGGCTGCTCTGATGCCGCTTCCGACGCAGGATGTGCCCTCCAGAGGCTGGGGTGAAGATTTTTGGGTCCAAGTGATCGAACGCGACGAAAATCATTTTCGGGCAGTGGTCGATAATCCACTGGTCGAAACACGGCTTCACGAGCTCCAGCTAGGGGATCCCATTTTCTTTCACGAAGACCATATCCTTGCCGTTCACGGTAGTCATCGGAAGGAAATCGTGCTGGGAATGGAACCTCATGACCTTAAAGAGCTCGCTGAGTGGCTCGAGTCGATCCGGCGTTGATTCGTTCAGTTCCGCTCTTGGAAATTAATGGGTATCAAGCAGCGAACGGCGAATTCAATAATCAGAGGAGATTGATGCCGCTGGGATACACGTTTCCTGCAAAGATTCGGCCTGCAAAGATTCGGCCCTCGGAAAACGAAAAAAGAAGTGGGCGATACTGGACTTGAACCAGTGACCTCTTGCATGTCAAGCAAGCACTCTAAACCAACTGAGCTAATCGCCCTCAAGCTATCAGAGCTCCTGATTATAACCAAGCGATGAGCATTCGGAATAGCCCGGCCAACGGCTCTGTTTTTCAGGGGTGAAAATCAGGAGCTGTGCTGGCTGGACAGAATCGAACTGCCGCCTCCGCAAGGGACAGCCTGTTGGCAGTTCGGCTTGTTCCAAGTGCCACACTCTCTATACTTTACGTCTTCTCACACGCCCAGCTGAATTTTCCGGTCGTCCTTTGTATCGACGCCCTCAGCTGAGTATGCGTCTTCTATTGCGGAAGGTTTGAAAACGGAGTCATGCTGAAGGTCAATCTACCCGACGGATCAGAAAAACAGTTCGAATCACAGGCCACCCCAGCCGATGTCGCTGCCGATATTGGGCCCGGGCTCGTCAAGGCCGCCGTTGCCGCGGAAGTCGACGGCCAAGTCGTTGGCCTCGACTATCGACTGCCCGAGGAGGGAGCCGTCGCTCTCCGAATCCTCACCAAGAAGGATGCTGAAGCTCTCGGGGTGATGAGACACAGTTGTGCCCACGTCATGGCTCGGGCCGTGATGCGCCTCTTTGACGGCGTGCAGCTTGCCTTTGGTCCAACTATTGATGGTGGATTCTACTATGACTTTGATCTCGAGCATCCGCTCACTGAGGATGATTTTGCCAACATCGAAAAAGAGATGGCGAAGATCATTAAGCTGAATGAGCCATTCGAACGACTTGAGGAACCACGCGACGATGCTATGAAAATCTGTCGCGACTTGGGGCAGCAGTATAAGATCGAACATATCGAGGGGCGACTCTCGGGTGATCCCACCCTGTCCTTCTACCGGCAGGGTGAGTTCCTGGATCTGTGCCGAGGGCCTCATGTCGTGAAGCCATCTGCGATCGGAGCCTTCAAGTTGTTGTCGGTAGCCGGCGCTTATTGGAAGGGAGATGCCAATCGGAATCAGTTGCAGCGGGTCTATGGGACTGCCTTCTTCAACAAAAAGGATTTAGAAGAGCATCTGGCTCGCATTGAAGAAGCCAAGCGGCGCGATCATCGTGTGCTCGGTAAGCAGCTTGAATTGTTCGCGATTAATCCCCTCGTCGGATCTGGATTGGTGCTGTGGTTGCCCAAAGGTGCCATCATCCGAGGCCTGCTGGAAAACTTTGTTCGGGATGAACTGACCCGTCGCGGTTATCAACCGGTTTACACGCCCAACGTCGGCCGTGTCGAATTGTATGAAACATCCGGGCATTACCCGTACTATTCGGATAGCATGTTCACCCCGATCGTGATGGAAGAAGAAGAGCAATACATTCTCAAACCGATGAATTGCCCCCATCACATCATGATCTATAAGTCTCGCCCACGCAGTTACCGGGAACTTCCTGTACGCCTGGCAGAGTTCGGAACGGTCTACCGCTACGAGAAATCGGGTGAGCTATCCGGAATGACCCGTGTCCGTGGTTTCACTCAGGACGATGCCCATATTTTCTGTACGTCAGATCAAGTTGCCGATGAATTTCGGGGCTGTATTGAGATGACCCAATACATTCTGCAGTGTCTGGGATTGAATGATTATCGAGTGCGACTTGGCTTCCGCGACCCCGATAGTGACAAGTACGTTGGCTCACCGGAAAACTGGGATCGTGCTGAACAATCGCTGATCGAGGTTTGCGAATCGCTTGGTATTCAAGCAGATCAAGAGGCCGGCGAGGCTGCCTTCTATGGTCCCAAAGCCGACTTTGTGATTACCGATTGCATCGGACGTGAATGGCAGTTGGGTACGGTCCAACTGGATTACAACCTGCCAAGTGAACAACGATTCAACCTGGAATACATCGGAGCCGACAACCAGGCGCATCAACCGGTGATGATTCATCGTGCCCCCTTGGGGTCCATGGAACGGTTCATTGCCGTCTTGATTGAACACTTCGCGGGTGCTTTTCCGCTCTGGTTGGCACCCGAGCAAGTTCGGTTGTTGACGGTCAGCGAAAAGTCAGAAGAGTATGGTCGCGATGTCCTGCAGCAACTCACGAGTGCTGGTCTGCGAGCAACCGGAGACTTCCGCGCGGAGAAACTCGGTGCCAAAATCCGTGATGCACAGCTCGAACTGATTCCTTATATGCTCATCGTCGGCCCTCGAGATGCCGAAAGCGGAACCGTTTCCGTACGCGACCGAATTGACGGTGATTTAGGGGCGATGACGCTGGAAGAGGCAAAAGAGAAACTTCTTGGTGAAATTGAAGCCAGGACCGTTCGGCAGTCGTTTAGCGGTTCAGCGGGGCTCGGAGACCGGGGAGCGACCAACGAATATTGATTTGGGTGAATTCGTAAGCCTATATGTGATCTGGGTTTGCGGTGTTTTTGCGGGGTCGGCCGGCCGGCCTCGTCGGCGCAGAATCGCTTTGCGTGTGAAATCAAGCGACCGCAATTTCAGCATTTCCGGTAGAAGTTGACCGGTGAATCTAGTTGACGTGGTACCGTTTGAATGCAAATACTTTGCGGATGCGTTTTTTGCCTTCGGGCGGTTGTTTTTCAGTTTGTTGATTAGGAAAGGGTTGCAAAAATCGATCGCAAGTTTGTCAGGATCAATGATCAGATCCGAGTTTCTCCGATCCGTGTCATTGCAGCGGATGGTGCTCAGCTAGGAATTATCCCCACCGAGGAAGCTTTGGGGATTGCTCAAGAATCCGACCTGGATTTGGTGGAGGTGGCTCCCAACGAATCTCCTCCTGTTTGCCGTGTAATGGATTATGGCAAATACAAATACCAGCAACGTAAGAAGCACGCCTCGGGAAAAGTCCATCACACCAAAACCAAGGAAATCAGGCTGCGCCCCAAAACTGGGCAGCACGATATTGAATTCAAGGTTAAGCAGGCTCGATCTTTTCTCGCGAGCAAGGACAAGGTGCAAGTCTCCGTTGTCTTCCGTGGTCGGGAGATTGTCCATGTGGAGGAAGGTCGCCGCGTGATCCAAGGTGTGATTGACGGTCTCATGGATTGTGGAAAGCTGGAAGTTCCACCGTCCCAACAAGGCCGACGTATCGTTGCAACGATCGCACCCAAGTAGGTAGCTTTGTCTGAGCGAGCTTTGTGCGATTGAGCTTGATGCCTGCGTTATGCGCGCATGACGTGTACGCGCAATTGGACCAGTGAACTCTGGGATCTTGTCTCTGCTGGTCGATGGACCTCAGCGACCTGCCTCGCGCCGTGATCGACTCCAGCCCCGTTGAGGAGTTGCGAGAAGAACTCTCCTCGACTTTTAGTCGATTTTGATGAACCGTCGGTAGACGTCGATGGTTTGATCGGCCATCGTGCTGGCATCAAAGCGTTCCGTCAAAGCCTGTCTCCCCTGCCGACGATGCTGTTGACGCTGTTCTTCGTCGCGTAGCAGATTGGCCAGCTGTTGAGCCAATTCGTGGGTGTCATCCGGTTTGCAAAGCAACCCACCGCCCGTATTGCTAAGGATTTCCGGAAACGCGCCATGATGAGGTTGCACCACGGGAACGCCGGCGGCCAGCGCTTCCAGAACGAATAAGCCCTTGGGCTCGTGGTACGTCGTGGGGACCGACAAGAGGTCGAGTTGGCGTAGAAAGTCGAGCTTTTCCTCGCGATCGACAGTGCCAAAGTATTGATAGTCATTACCGAGTCCAGCCGCTTCCAGTCGCTGGAATTGTTCCTTGACGTAGGCGTCGTTCTGCTTGCCAAGCCAGCCGGCAATTCGTAATTCGACATCTTCAAATTCCGACTCTTGACGCAGCTTCAAGAAGGCGTCGACCAGCAGATGCAGCCCTTTCTCAGGTGCTAGTCGTGCCAGATACCCGATTGCCCGCTTCGTTTCTTGGGCTCGTTCGACCTCCGCAAAACCTTGCGTGTTAATACCTAACGGAACCTGAAACAGCTTTTCTTCGGGGATCTGGAAATAGTCTCGCATGAACTCACCGTAGAACTGGCTGAACACAATGAAACCATCGACATGTTCCACCAGATCCTGGGCGAGTTTGATGGCCTGGTTCCGATAGGACTCGGGCAGAGACTCCAAAAAGATATCGTCGCCTTGCAGTGTGATGATGACGGGAACTTTGAGTTCCTCCTTCAGGTGAGGGACGCATCCTGCGATTAAAAGATTACTCAAGTTGATGATATCGGGACGATAGTCGTCCTTCAGCCAACGCGTGAGCTTATGAACCTCTTTCGCTTGAAACCCTGCCTCGCCACGAAGCATGGATAATGTTAAATCGCCCAAATGTTCGGGGCGAGTCTCAATGTCGCCGCTCGCCAGCCAGCGGATGACGCTGGGGCGATCGAGTAACCGATCTAAAAAAGCGGGTAAGTATCGAAACAGCGGGATTCGTTGTTGCAGGTAAACGTTGATGCCACCAAAAAAAACATGGTCGAGGCTGACGTCGTGTTCGTCCGTGCGAATTGGCGTATAAGTCGGGATTAACGCAATGTCGACATCTTTGGTGAGCAACGCGGAGGCTAGCGTGTTGTCGTGAATGCAACTACCACAATACATGCCTGCCGCGCCGGCAGTGATGTAGGCGATCTTAGAGCGAGAGTCGTCATTCATGGCAAGTAACTGCTCGGAAGGGCCGGCGACGCAGAAACAACAAGACGGCCAACACGATGATCACAAAAAGGCCGCCCCAGCGAGTGACACCGGGTTCGAAAATAATGCAACCGTTGAAAGCGATAAACAGGATGTAGCCGTTCACCAAGAATGATAGCCAGATCGGGCGGCTTGAGTAGCCGTTTGGCCGACTCCACCACCAGACGACATCCACAATCCAAAGCACCAAAAACAGATAACTGAAATAGATGCCCTTACCGAACTCCCAGCCCAGTAGCTCTCGCGTCTGACGGGCGGTGTCTTCCACCGCGTGTTGATTACTCCAGCCATGTGCAAACTCAAAGGCCGCAATGAAATGGGCCAAAAATACCACGCAACCCGCCGTCCAGAAAAAACGCAACAACGATGAACGATTCTCTCCCGGACGTCGAGTCACGCTCAGAATCAGATACGCTGCATAGCAGAGCATCGAGATTCGAATCGTCCATTGAATCCACAGTTCACCGGGCATCACGTGCTCACGTTCTCGTGTGAGTTTGATCTTCAAAGCCGGCAACCTCTGCCAACCTCCTGAATTCTACGTGAATTGAGGGGGCTGAGTGCTGGGCTGTAATTTATTCGGCTGCTGTAACTTATTCGGCTGTAAGGGCTTAAGTCCCTGTTTTAGCCTTCTCGCCTTTTGCTTCTAGCTCACCTAGCTGAATCGCCGAAAAAAGCATAAACTAATGAGCTTCCAATGAGTCCATAATCCGTAACTGGGACAGTGCAATGCCCAAAATGAAAACCCACAAAGGTACGAAGAAGCGTTTTCGCCTGTCGGCGTCTGGAAAGGCAATGCACCGGCAATCTGGCACCAGCCACTTGGCTGCCCGGATGAGCCAAAAGCGTAAACGAAATCTTCGCGGTACGACGGTTCTCGACAAGACAGTCGAAGCCTCGATCCGCACGGCTTTGAACGGCAACAGCTACTAATCCCGATCTCTGTCGGTGAAAACGCTAGGTTGCAGGAATAAGCTCTGGAGTTCGTTTCCTGAGGAGGCGAACCATGTCACGTACGCGGGCGGGACAACGCTGATTCGATTGAATCGGGGCCTGGCGGACGAAAATAAATGAGAGTTTGAGAAACGATGAGAACTACCAAGGGTTCGGCTCGAAATCGAGCCAAACGACGGCTTTTTCGAAAAGCCAAGGGTTATCGCGGTGGTCGTAACAATCTGTTGCGAACTGTCAAGGAAACATTGCTGCGGAGCGGTCAGTACGCATACCGTGATCGTCGCACGCGAAAACGCGAATTTCGCAAGCTGTGGATCATTCGTATCAACGCAGCCTGTCGTGAGCGTGGTTTGAGATACAGTGAATTCGTGCACGGTCTCAACAAGGCAGGTATCGAACTCGATCGCAAGTCTTTGGCGGAAATCGCTGTCTCCGATCCGGATGGTTTCGACAAGATTGTGCAAGAGGCTAAGGACGCGTTGGCCGCGTAGCTGTGGCTGCAGCATTAACGGACACTTGTGAACGAGCCGCCGAGTCATCTTGGCGGCTCGTTGATTATCCCTCTAATCGAAACCATCCGGTGTCTGACTCGTTGAATTCAAATTGCTGAATTAATTTGGGGCTTCATGATGGCTCTTAGTGACTTCGTTGCAGAACTCGATCAACTTGCCGCTCAGGCTCAAGAAGCCTTTGATGCGGCGAGCTCCCAGGAAACTCTCGAAGCGGCTCGGATTGAGTTCTTGGGCGCCAAAAGCGGTCGCCTAAAAGCGATCCAGAAGCAGATGGGAAAGGTCGATAAAGCTGATAAGCCGGCAGCAGGCAAGCGTCTGAATGAGGTCAAGCAAGCGATTGAAGAAACCTTTACCGAGGCCAGTGAGCGTCTGGCTTCAGGCGACACTGCCGGCAGTAGCGATGTGGTATTTGATACCTCGTTGCCAGGAACATCGCTCGCCTTCGGCCGACTCCATCCCATCTCTCAAACGATTGATGAGTTGATGGACATTATGGGACGCTTGGGATTCTCCGCTGCCGAAGGCCCTGAAATCGAAGACGATTGGCACAACTTCGAAGCTCTGAATATTCCACGTGAACATCCGGCACGTGATCCACTTGATAACTTCTACCTGTCTACCGCGAAACAGAATGCTAATGCACCTGATGATGTGCTCCTGTTACGCAGTCAGACAAGTACCGTGCAGATTCGTGTGATGAGTAAAACTCCACCGCCGATTCGAATCATTTCGTTGGGGCGTGTTTATCGGCCTGATACTGCCGACGCGACGCACTATCCCATGTTCCATCAAATGGAAGGACTACTGATTGACAAGCAGGTGACGATGGCGGATCTCAAAAGCGTGTTGCGATTGTTCGCGACGAGCTATCTTGGATCCGAAGTTCACATCCGGTTCCGACCATCCTTCTTCCCCTTCACCGAACCGAGTGTGGAGGCGGACTTCAGTTGGAATGACAATTGGATTGAGTTTGGTGGTGCCGGAATGGTTGATCCCAATGTCCTTAAGGCTGTCGGTTATGACCCTGATGAAGTCACCGGTTTTGCCTTCGGTCTAGGCGTCGAACGACTGTGCATGCGAAGACACGGTGTCAGCGACATTCGTGAGTTTTACAAGAACGATGTGCGATTCCTGCAGCAGTTCTAGTTCGTTTCGAATTTCCTTCAATCAAAGCCACAAAATTCCGCCCTCGGGTTTATTGCGATGATCGTTTCCTGGAATTGGTTAAAAGACTACGTCCCCTTAAACATGCCCTTGTCGGAGGCTGAGGAACGCTTGGCGATGGCTGGGCTTAATCATGAGGGTACCGAAAAGATTGGAGATGATTTTGCGATTGATCTTGAGGTCACCAGCAACCGTCCGGATTGTCTGGGCCACGTCGGTGTCGCTCGAGAAATCGCCGTACTCTGGGATGAGAATTTGACGGTCCCGAATCCAACGCCTGCCACTTCTGCGACCGGAATCTCTGATGTCGCCAGTGTCAGCATTGAGGCACCCGAACTGTGTTCCCGATACAACGCTCGACTGATTCGCGGGGTGAAGGTTGGTCCCAGCCCTGACTGGCTCGCTCAACGCTTGAAAACTCTTGGCTTAGCCGTGATCAGCAACGTTGTGGATATTACGAATTACGTGATGATGGAGTGTGGTCAGCCGTTGCATGCGTTCGACTTCGCGCATTTGAAGGGTGGTAAGATCATCGTTCGCGGTGCGACCAAAGACGAGCCCTTTATGGCAATCGACCATCGCCAGTATGTTCTTCGTCCCGGCATGTGTGTCATCGCCGACGAGTCGCGACCCGTCGCCCTCGGAGGTGTCATGGGCGGCGCTGATAGCGAGGTAAGTGAATCGACCGTCGACGTGTTGATTGAGGCCGCCGATTTTACTCCGCTGGCCATTCGTTCCACTGCTCGCGCCCTCAGGCTTCATAGTCCTTCCTCATATCGTTTCGAAAGAGGCGTTGATCCAGCAGGGATCGATTGGGCCAGTCGTCGAGCTTGCGAGATGATCCTCGACCTCGCCGGTGGTGAACTGTCGGATGGTGTGATTGATGTTGAGCCTGATCCTCCCGCTGCACGGGAGCCTGTCGTCTTTCGCTTTTCACAGGTGAAACGCATTCTGGGAATTGAATTAGAGGCAAGTCGAGTTGAGGGTATCCTGAGTCGGCTAGGGATGGACCGAGTTAAAGGCGACAAGCAAAGTGCTCAATTTGTGGCGCCCACGTGGCGTCGAGATCTCACGCGCGAAATCGACCTGATCGAAGAAGTCGCACGTATTCATGGTTACGATGAAATCCCCGAAGATGTCGGTGTGCCGATGGCGCCTTCGAATCGACGCGATGTAGATCGTGTCAAACAGATCGTTCGGCAGGTCCTGCTTGCCTCCGGCTTTAGCGAAGCCATGACCGCGAGCGTCGTCGATGAAAAAAGTTCATCCGCGTACAGCCCCTGGAGCCAGGCCGAACCGATTCGGTCAAGCACACCCATGTTGCGAGGGGCCGATTGCTTGCGTCGGAGCCTGATTCCCAGTCTGCTCGAGTCACGCCGCATTAATGAATCGTTGGCGAATGACACGATTGAGTTGTTCGAAACGGCGAAGGTCTACCTGCCACGCGAAGGGCAGCTGCCGGAAGAACCCGTTATGATCTCCCTCACGAGCGGGCGTGATTTTTTTGCAGTGAAAGGCGTCATCGAAGCGATTCTCTCCGCTCTCCATGTGGACGGAACTCTGAAAACGGTCCCCGTGAACGATCCGTTTCTTGACACCCAGCAGAGTTGTCAATTGTTGATCGATGACGAAGCGTTCGGATTCCTTGGTGTCGTTAGTGCGGCTTCGACCAAAGCAGCTTCGCTCCGGAACCCAACCACCATCGCGGAAATCCGAATGGACGTTCTTCAGAAAACATCGCGATTGGTTCCACAATTCAATCCATTGAGTCCTTATCCGGCGATCAATTACGACTTCAATTTCATCGTCGATGAGAATGTGGCTTGGGCTGAGATCGCAGGAACTGTTGGCGAAGCCGGCGGTGAATGTCTTGAGGATATTCATTATCAGGAAACTTATCGCGATCCCGAACGAGACGGATCTGGACGTAAACGTTTGATGTTGTCGGTTCGTTTGCGTTCTGACCAACAAACCTTAACCGGTGAGCAAGCGGACGAGATTCGGCAGGCGATCATTTCTGCGTGTGAAAAACAGCATGGAGCCGCACTTCTCGGCTGAACTGCTGCGATTATCCGTCATTTTCCCGTCGTAGCGGCCAGGTTAAATTTGCTTCTCATCGCCTCATGAGGGGGCAGATCTTCGGTCCAGGTCGGCCGCTTGCGCTTGGCGCTGGCTGCGTGATCAGGGAAACTAAAGGGCGCGAAAAGTTGTTTTCTCGCCCCGATTAATTCTGCTTGGAACAAGATGATCGATACTCGCTTTCGTATCTCCGTGTTTCTCGTCGGCCTGTGCATCCTCGTGACGCAAAATGTGGCCGTGTTGGCGGAAGTCGAATCTGCGGATGAAGCAACGGTCGAGATTGATCCAGCAGGAATCGAAAACGCAGCGAGAGAAGTTCTCAGTGATCATTGTTTTCGCTGCCACGGTTCGGAAAAAACATCGGGGAAGCTTGACCTGAGAAGTATCGAGTCGATGTTGGCCGGCGGCTTACGCGGGCCTGCCATCGTTCCTGGAAACGCCTCGGAAAGCCTTCTGGTCGAGTTTGTTCGACCGGGGGCAAAGCCCCACATGCCACCGGGCAAGCAGCAACTCGAGGATCAACAGATTGAAGCTTTGGCTGCTTGGGTGGATCAACTTTCGCCGGAACTGATTGCTCAATCGACGAAAGAGGTCGAAGAGACACCTCATGAAACCAGTTCTTCGTCTCCCGCAATGATACCTGAGGGCATCGATCCGACGTTGGCCATTGATTTCATGGTGGCAAAACGTTGGCAGGAGCGAAATGTTGAACCAAGTTCGCCGACAGATGATGCCACGTTTGCACGTCGACTGTATTTGGATCTCACAGGACGTATCCCGACTCTCGAGCAACTCAATAAATTTCTCGCCGATACGAATTCTGACAAACGTGATCGGTTGATTGACCAATTACTAGAGTCGGAACTGCATGCCCGACATTTGGCGGACATCTTCGATGTTGTTCTCTTGGGACGCGGGGATGATGGCAAGCTGAATGAAAGAACCCAGCACGGTTGGCGCGAATATCTGGAGTCGAGTTTTGCGAGCAATCGACCATGGAATCAAATGGCGAGAGAAATGGTGCTCGCTCGGGCAACCGACTCGACCGACGTTCGAGCCGGTTGGTTTCTGTACGAACGGAAGAATGATTTTCAGGCGATTGCCGAGTCGGTGTCGCCTAGCTTTTTCGGGCTGCGTATCGAGTGTGCTCAGTGCCACGACCATCCGTTAGCTGCAGAGATCGAGCAACGACATTATTGGGGCCTGGTCGCGTTCTTTAATCGTGGCAAAAACGATGGGTCCAAGAACGGTCCGCGAGTCGTCGAATCGGCCATTGGTGGTTTCAATAAGTACACGGATCTTGGCGGTAATGCTCACGATGCCTTGTTGACGTATTTCGCCAGTGCCACGATCCGTGAAGAAATCCCTGGCGAGGAAACCGAAGTCAAGGATGATGACAGCAATTACTTCAACGGCCAGGGGGGGGCGCCCGTGGGTGAACCCAGAGTTCCTCGTTTTTCCCGACGACAACAATTTGCCGACGAAGTTCTCTCCGATCATCCGTTGCTCGCGCGGTCTTTCGTCAATCGAGCGTGGGCTCTCATGTTGGGACGTGGGATTGTGCACCCTGTTGATCAAATGGATTCGATGCATGCGGCGTCCCATCCAGAGTTGCTCGAGTGGCTTTCTAACGATTTTCGAAATAACGATTATGACATTCGCAGACTGCTCCGCAGCTTGGCGCGGACGCGCGCTTATCAATTGGAATCAGCTTCGATCGGCGAAGGTCAGCTTCCGGAAGACTTCGCTCATGCATTGCACAAGCCGTTAATTGCGGAAAGCTATTTAAATTCGATTTTGGTTGCTTTGGATCAAAACGAATCTGACAATAGTGAGATCATGACGCTGTTCCGAAGTGAGTTTCCGGACGTATTTCCCGAGGAGCCGACAGCGACCTTATCGCAAGCTCTGTTGTTGACGAACAGCCCGAAATTTTTCGCTTTGTTTGATGCTGAACGACCTGGGATTATGACCAGGCTGCGGGAGACGAAAGATGTCGAGCAGCAAGTGCGGCATGCCTTTATGGCGATTTTTGGACGTCAGCCAGATGACGATGAGTTTGAGCAGGCGGTGGGCTACCTGAAGGCTCGTCAGAGTGCCCCCGAAGCCCTTGGTCAGATGGTATGGGCCATGATTGCCAGTTCCGAGTTTCGAGTTAACCATTGAGGCGTCACGAGAGTTGAGCCTCATTCAGGATACCTGGTCATGAATCAACGCGATTGCGGAAGTCCCGATCACGAATTTCATCGACGATTGTTTTTGCAAGGATCGGCTGCCGGTATAGCTTCGGTGGGAAGCTTCTCGGGGCTGTTCTCGATACCCGCGTTTGCGGAAGCAGCGAAACGTGAGCAAAAGCACTGTATTCTGCTCTGGTTATGTGGTGCCCCCAGCCAATTTGAAACTTGGGACCCGAAAACCGGACGTCCGACCAGTGGTCCCTTCGGTTCGATTCCGACTCAACTGCCCGGAATACGCTTTAGCGAACTGATGCCTCGTTGTGCGACGATCAACGATAAGTTTTCGGTGATTCGATCGATGAATACGAGCGAAAAAGAACACTTTCAGGCGATCAGTTTACTGAATCGTGGAGACGGCCCTCGGCCGCCCTTCGTTCGCCCGACATTGGGTTCGGTTCTCGGGCAATCGCTGCATCAATTGGATTCTCCGCTGCCGAGTTTTGTTTTACTCGACCCGTGTCCCGAAGGTAATGAATACCGACGTTTCAAGGCGGGTAATTGGGCCGGGTGGTTGGGTGCCGAGTACGGTCCGGTTCGCGTCGGTGGTGAATACAAACTGGAAAACGTTGTCTCCCCGGAAGAGCTGTCGGAGTTGGACCGTTCTGATCGCGAAGCCCTTCGCAGATTCTTCAGCAAGAAGTTTGAAAACGATCGCAAAAGTGCCGCTGCGTCCGCACACAATGCAGCCTTCGAACGGGTCAATGGCATGATGAGTTGTGCGTCATTATTCGATATGGAGCGATTGCCTCAGGCTGATCTTGATCGATACGGTCCGGGTATTTTCGGGCGACACACGTTACTGGCACGACATCTGGTCGAAAATGGTGCGCCTTTTGTGATGGTCTCCAATGGCATGCCCTGGGATTGTCATGTTTTTAACCACGAAATCCATCAGATGTTAGTGCCCGAATTGGACGAGGTCTTGTTCCACCTCGTGCAAGATCTGGACGAACGTGGCATGCTCGAAAACACACTTGTCATTGCGATGGGTGAATTTGGCAGGACGCCTTGGTTAAACGAAGCTCGCGGTCGCGATCATTATCCAAACGCCTGGAGTCTGGCGATGGCAGGATGTGGAATCAAGCCAGGTGTTGTCTTTGGTGCGACTGACGAGGATGGATTTGGAGTTGCCGATAATCCTGTCGATCAGCGTCACCTGTTTGCGACGATTTTCACCGCGTTGGGATTGGATCCGTACCGGGAATATGAACTACCGGGACTGCCTACCTTCGCTCGCGTCGAGGAACAGGCAGAACCTATTCATGAGATACTGGCGTAGGTTGAGTGATGAACGAAACACCCGAAACCAAGTCTATGAAGCTCACCAAGCAAGCGTCTCACGAGATTCCGTCTGGTGTCCTGGGAATCGCTCATGGAGCGGATGAGGATCGACTCTTTGCTGCCTGTATCGATGGTGTTTACGAGTTGTCTCTTTCCGATGGCAAGCATCGACGCCTTTACGAACACCAAAGCTACGTCTCATCAGTGGCCTACTTGCCAACCCATAATACACTCGTGTCGGCGGGCTATGACGGAGCTTTGCACTGGTATGACCTGGCAAGTGACACGGTGACTCGTCAGGTTGATGCTCACCAATTCTGGTCGTGGAAGATGTGTGCTTCGCCTGATGAGAGCCTGATCGCTTCGGCCACCGGCCAATATCTCGCAGGTGGCGAGAAGTATGAGCCTCGTCCTGAAAACGAGCCTTCGGTGAAAGTTTATGATGCCAAAGACGGAACCCTGTTGCATGAATTCGAACATGTGCCACCCGTCCTGTCCGTGGCGATTAGTCCAGACAACCAATACGTCGCCGCCGGCAATCTCATGGGTGAGGTTCGCGTTTGGGATCTGACTCGTGGCGAACAAGTCAAACAATGGACGACCGATGCGTTTACCAGCTGGGGAATCATCAAGAGCCATTGTTACATCGGTGGTATCTTTGCGATGAGTTTTTCGCCTGACAGCCAAGAACTGTTTCTGGCGGGGATGGGGCCGATGCGAGATCCGATGGCTGGTAATGGACGGCAGCTTTGGCAGCGTTTCGCGTGGCGAGAGGAAGTGCCTCGCTTGATCGATCAAACGCATGAGGGACAGAGCGGCGAAGGTTTGATGGAGACGCTTACTTTCCATCCGGAAGGCGAGGTTTTCCTCATGGGAGGTCGTCTGCGGGGCGGAAAATGGAATGCAGCACTCTTCGACTGGCAATCAGGTGAACGCGTCGAAGTTGTGAAATTTGGAGGTCGCATCTGTGACTCGTGCTTCCGGCAGAATGGAAAACAGCTTTTTCTGTCTGGATGCAAAAAACAATCCTCATCACGCGATAAACCCAAGCCATTTGGAATCGTCGACATCTTTGATGTTGGTTAAGCTAACTCCTGTCGGGCTTTTCTGAACTCGTTCCTTTATGTGATGGCCAGCGCCGTGGAAGAGACCTTTACAAACGGTATCTTGTTGTTGCTTGGCCGTGATAATGCCAAGCGTACTTTTAAAGCTCGTGATGCAACTTTGTTGCAGCAGGAGTTGAACGAAATTGCTGCGGCCGAAGGCGCGGTCGCTGTTGATTGTCAAGGGAAATGGGGAATGCTTCATCGTCTACTCGGCGATGGATCGCTCGATCCGCAAGGGGGAGAATTGCCTCTGAATCATTGTGTGCTCGGTGGGCGACCGATGGATGCTGGCGAGTCCATGACTGTCCGATTAGTGCGACCTGACACTGTGACTCACATTGCTACGGCATTGGCCGAGTTGGGTGCCGCCGAGGTTCAAAGTCGATTCGAAGCGGCTGCTGCTGCCGCCGATGAGCCCAACGATGAAGCCGCTCAACAGCAACTGAGCGCTTTGTTAGGGCAGGTTACGGAGCTTTACGATACGGCGGCTCGAGAACGAGCTGCGGTTGTCTTCTGCGTGCATCAGAAAGCGTAACGCAGAGCTGATTGAACGAAAGATATCGCAAATATGCAAAAAATCTACGAAGAACTTGCCTGGAGAGGATTGATTCATCAATGCACCGATGATGAGTTCATCCCCCAATGGCTCAACGAGGGTTGCCGTACCGTGTACGTAGGTTTCGATCCCACCGCGGATAGTCTCCACGTCGGTAGCCTCATGCCTTTGCTCTATTTGCGACGTTTTCAAAAAGCAGGCCACCGTCCGATCGCCCTGGTCGGCGGTGCGACGGGAATGATCGGTGATCCCAGCGGAAAAAGTCAGGAACGAAATCTGCTCTCCGTCGAACAACTGGAAGCTAATGTTCAGGGAATTCGTTCTCAAATGCAGTCGATTCTCGATTTCGATTGCGGGGAATCTTCTGCTGTCTTGCTTAATAACTTCGACTGGATGAAGTCGTTCTCGTATCTGGATTTCTTGCGGGATATCGGCAAGAACTTTCCTGTGAATGTGATGATGACAAAGGATTCTGTGAAAGGGCGATTGGAGCGCACGGACGCCGGGCTGAGCTACACAGAATTCAGCTATATGCTGCTACAAGCCTATGACTTTGTGCATCTTTACGACCAATACGATTGCCATTTGCAGGTTGGTGGAAGCGATCAATGGGGGAATATTACGGCCGGCATCGACCTGGGAAGAAGAATGTATAGTGCGCAGCTGTATGGCATCACCTGCCCTCTGCTCACCAAAAGTGACGGATCAAAAATGGGGAAAACCGAATCCGGTACGATCTGGCTCTCAGCGGATCGAACCAGCCCCTACGACTTCTACCAGTATTGGTACAACGTGGCCGATGACGATGCAGGTAAGTGTTTGAGGTTTCTCACCGATCTTAATCGTGAGGAAATTCAAGCCCTGGACTCGTCTCGTGAATCGGAGCCCCAAAAACGTGAAAGCCAAACTCGATTAGCCGAAGAGCTCACGATGTTGGTTCACGGGTCAGCAGGGCTTGACGCTGCGAAACGTGCGAAAGAAGTGCTATTCGGCGCTGAGATCAATGACCTGAGTGATAACGATCTTGCTCAAATATTTGCCGATGTCCCCAGTTGTTCGTTCAACCGAGATGTACTCGGCGGAGATGGATTGTCGTTGAGTGATGCAATGGTTGACGCAGGACTCGCCAAGAGTAAGAGCGAAGCACGCCGGACTCTCAAACAAGGTGGAGCTTACATCAACAATCAGAGAGTGACGGATCTCGATCGGATGCTTTCAGAATCGGATCTTGCCAGTGAGACCACAATCGTTCTCCGTTCCGGAAAGAAAAAGTACGCGCTGCTGCGATTTCAATAAGCTGGAAATGGGCAAGCTGTGATCGGCCCAAACTGCATCGGGTATGCCGGAACTTTCTCGCCGATGCCAGCATTGGCGGTAGAAGCGATCACGAACGTCGACAAATCGTGATTTTTTCTGACAGTTCCCATTCCGCGGATGCCCACAAAACCGGTTGCCACGCTGTTTCGTCGACGATAGCTTCAATTGACCTGCTTTCTCAAGCGAACTAGGATCCCACGAGACACGTAACCTGAATGCGGCCGAACGAGTCTTCTCGCCTGCCACACCCCTTGGGGGTGTGATGACCTGTCGAGAGTGACTCTTATTCGACCGTTCGATCATTCGTCACGGTCAGGCAATTGTGAAGCGGTCATTCAACGGGTGGCAGTTCCATTCCAGGAAAACCGAGGGTGGCTTTGATGCGATTCTTTCGCCGAATGTTACTTTGTCTTGTTGTCCTTGCCATCATGGTCGGCTTGGCTTTCTATTCCGTATTTCGTGCAAGCCAATCGGTACCTGAATTCTATACCGCCGCTCTTGAACTAGAACGCGATGTTGCAAGCAAGGCGGGCGATGAATTGGAGCAGCAGGTCGAAGAACTTCATCAAGAACTTGAGCAAGGTTCTCGTTGGGAAATTGTCGTCACGGCCAAGCAGATTAACGGATGGCTTGCCGCCGATCTTGATCAGAGATTTCCGGGGTTATTGCCTCCTGAAGTGAAGCAACCACGAGTTGCATTTCAGGATGGTGAAACTCGTGTTGCATGTCGTCTAGAAACACCGAACGTGACGACCGTTTTGTCGATGGCACTAGAGCCATACCTGACAGAGACCCCCAACGAACTTGCTGTCCGGATCGATCATGTTCGGGCTGGCAGGGTGCCGGTGCCGTTGAAGGAATTGCTCAATCAGGTTTCCGAGGTCGCGATGGAGGTGGAGGTCCCGCTCCACTGGGCCCAAGAGGACGGAGATCCGGTTGCCATCGTGCAGATTCCCCAAAGTCATGAACAGCTCAGTACGGGAGTCATCATCGATACTATTCGTATCGATGACGGACAGCTTTACATTGCGGGGCGATCCGATAAATCGTTTGCGTTTCCGCAGGCTGGTTTCGATGCCGACGTGAATCGAGTTGCCAATTATTTCGAATCCAAAACGAAACGCCAGCCATGATTGGCTGCGGGGTGTCGGAATCTTGCAGTACAATCGAGATGCTTGCCGGATAGAGCTATTTTGATTTCCGCCTCGGTTTCTTCAAGCCATTCGAAGGTGCCGGTATCCCATTGGCTGACGGTGCCGCGGTCTTCTGAAATCGGACCTTCATAATCGAGATAGGCGACGCGGTGATCGGGAAGCAGGTCGGCTTCGATCCAAGTGTCCAGTGGCGGAATCTCTCGCACGGCCCAAGTTCGCAATACTCCGCCTTGCTCAAACATGAGATCCCAGTGTGATTCGCGCGATCGATGACTGGGAAGTTCGTGTCGCAAAATGACGAATCGGGGCATCAGCTGAACCTTGATTTTCGGAGATTCCTGAGTGACCCGATTTTAGGCTCCTGGCTCAGTTTGTCGACCGACATACCGGATGACCGTGAGGATGCAACGGTGCCGAATCAGCCAGCCAACATCGAATGTTGGCCACGATCCGCCAATCAATCAATCGAAAAGATCCTGTTTCGGTCAGGGAGTTGCCAGCGATCGTGCTTCTTGAACGGTGGCTTGCACAGATCTGAAGCTGGTCACCTCGGCCCGGGTTGCGATTTCACCCGCCTGTTCGACCGTCGCACGAATGGTGTACTGCACCGACTCACCCGCCCGTAAGCTACGGATGGGTGCCATGTTGATCGTCCGCCAGTCCGCGCTATTGGAGCTTGCCGTGGTTGGACCAGAGTATTCCTTCAGACGCAATTGGGGTGGCAGCTTGATCGTCAAATTGACATTCGTGTCGGGGGACTGGGAATCGTTACGAATCGAAATGAAGTATTCAATATCATTGCCGACCTGAAACCGATCACCACGATCTTCAATGCTGAGTGTCAATCCGGTCGCATCGGTCGCGGTTCCCGAACCCGTCCCGAAATTCGGAGGTGCTGTTGAGGTTGAACCAGGCTGACCCGCGCTAGCAGGGGGAGCGGCTCCAGTTCCAGGCACCGGTCCAGGAGCGGTCGCAGGGGGAACACCCGGACCGGGAGTATTTGCACCGGGAATATTTGCACCGGGAATTGGAGTGGCTGCACCTCCCGGTTGTTTCAGGATGGGAATGCACGTTTCGTCATTCACCTTGATGTCGTCGCCGCTTTGAACGGTGACGCGGCTACAGGAATTCGGTGCGTCATACAGTGCCTGACATGTGACCTGGAACGTTTTTTGTTCGCCCGGATCGAGTTTGGAAAGGTACCAGATGATTTGATTCTGGTTGGAATTTGCGGGAATCGGATTCGTCGATACTGGACGGAATTCAGGATCGTATTGATCGATAATCTGAATGTTGTTGACAGTACCTTGTCCGGTGTTTTGAATTGTGACGTTGAACGTGATTTGTTCGCCAACCATCGCTTGCTGAGGTCCGGACTTGCTTACGTTCAACGAACCAGCCGGTATTTGTGGTTGCACTTCTGCTGTGATGCAAGCGCTGGCGCGTGCCGGTTTCGTACCGGATGCCGTTGCTTCCAGCGTGTGACAGTGACGGCCCGGCGCCACTACCTGGAAGGTAAGGCCAAGCTGTCGCGATTCTCCAGGATCAAGAGCTCCGATGGATCGTTCGATGGGACTGGGGCTTTCGCTATGTTGAAGACCGGCGTCGAATCGATCGCTCAAGATCACGTCGTTCAGGCGTTGGTTGCCACGATTGGTGATCGTGACTTGATATTGTATGTTTTGCCCAACTAACAACGGAATGTCGGGATTGGGCCCCACCATTTCGATGTAGAGGAAGTCTGCGGTAACTAAGGTGGTGATGCAGCTTTCGATGGTTGTTCCACCAGCGGGTTGAGCTGAAGCACAATGTCGAATGACGCCGGGTTGAGTGGCGATATAGGTTAGCTCGATCGAGCGACTTTCGCCGGGTGCCATAGGCCCGAGATTCCAATCCAGTCGGCGGCCAAACAGGGTTGCCGTTGGAGTGCTCGACACCAGATCGACACCCGGTGGAATCATGACACGAACCAGTGAGCTGTCGGCTTGCATGGTGCCAGAATTGGTGACGTTAATGCGATAGACGCCCGTTTCGTTAACCTCTATCGTTTCCGGGCCCGTCAGTTGCACGTCGAGCATGGCGGTGCTCCACGATACGTCAGCGGTGCCTTCACCGACAATCAGACGATCGGTGACGCCGCTCCCAATGCCGGCTGGGCGAATGATGGTTGCCTTGACCTTGGCAGATCCTCCCCGTGCGGAATTTGGAATCACGCGGACCGGCGCTTCACCCATCTCATCCGTCTCAACTTCGACTGTTGTGGTCGAGCCCTGAAAGGTGGCTTCGCCTGAGACGATTTCATATCGCACGATCCAGCCAAGGACGGGGGCGGCGGTCAACTTCCGATTAATCGTCGTTGTGAGTGTGATCGGATCGATGGTGCGGGAATGGACGGAGGCCGGTAACGTCCATTGTCCATCGATCCAATGTACAACCGCCATTTCCTGTCGCTGTTCCCAGCCGTCAACCTTAGGAGCCACTAATGTCACATACGTTTCGCCTTCGGTTGCCGAAGTGACGCTGATCCAGGCTTGCCCCTGAAGAATGAAGATGTCGTCACTCGGTCGTGCTGTTCCGCGAGTGAGAACTTGCACGCGTTTGGAACTCGTCGCCAGAGCGTAGTTGTTCGAGAGTAGTATTGGAAGTGGTTCGCCCTTCAACGCGGCCAGGTGACCGCGAACTCGAAGTTTTCCGACTGCCGCTTTTCCAGGCTCCACAAATTGACCGACACTTCCCTGAGTGAGGCTCCATTCGAGCTGTTCATGCATGCGATAGTATCCGTCACTGTCGCAAAGACCACCGATCAAGATCACTTCACTGCCTACTGGCGCAATGTGTCGACGCGGCGTTAACAACACGCGTTGTCGATTGTCGGTCTCTTCCTTTTGGGGACAGCTCTCATACAGCTCACTTTTTGTATTTTGGAAAGGACCTGGAACGAGAATCCGCGCAGTGGTCGGCGTGCTGTCTGCCACCATGGTGATTGGTGGGGATTTTGCCTTCGTTGTGTTTGGAAGAATCGGTGGAAGTTCGCAATCGGGGGCGTCTGGTTGTTCGAAAACAGGACCGTTGCAGACGTTGCCCGGGCGTGAAGGTTTTACATAGTCCGAAGAATGATTGCGATTCAACGTGGTGTAGCTTGGAGCGGGTAAGAAAATCCGTTCTCCCGACGGATCGATGGCGGGGAGCCGCAATGTAGAACAGCCCACTGTCGTGTTCAGCACGAACAGTAGCCACAGAATTCGCGTTTGCACGATCCAACGTCTCACGACGCTTGTCTCCTTACTCCTACCGTGACGCTCAGTGAACGCCACCTTTTGTCCATGGCAAACGTACCTCCCTGTCCAGCCGGTGAGGCGAATTCGCATCATGATCTGTTGAAAAAATCAAACAGCTAGGTCAGCGGTAAGGATCCTAACGGTTACAACGATGGCTGAATGCTTTCGGCCACTCCAGATGGGCTTCTTGGCTGTCTACGGGCTACGATGGGGGTATCGACGAAACCTCGCGTTCAGGGGATTTAGGGGGCAATGTCATTGGACAAACTACGCAATTTAGGTTGCTCTGAAATGGGATGCGGTCTAAGATGCGAAACATCGAATCGAGGGCCCAGTCGGAATGCATCCGACGGGACGGACCCTGCCGGACGTTCAGACGCATGAATTGCGTTGACGGCGTCCCTATCTGACTGAAGGAGTTTCCGGATGCGATGTCTCGGCTGTGCGATGTTGTTGATCTCGTTTCTCGCAGTTTCCATGATCGGGGAGGCGAGGGCCGACCAGCTTCAGGCGGTTCGTCATGCAACGACTGCCATGGATGAATGGCTCGGTACAGATGTGAATGCTGATGCTTGGAGGCAATATCTTCACGTCGAAGAGTTGCAGCGATTGCTTTCGGAAGGCGATAACGCCAATCCCATCGAAATGATGGCAGTCTTGAGGCGTTTTCAGCAGCCAGTATCGGGTTTGGATACTCCCGAGTTTGCCGCCGTTCGTGATGCGCTGAAGAATTGGCTGAACGCGACGATGACGAACGAGGTATGGGCAGAGTGGATCTCGCAACAATCGGACGAATTCCGCCCGATTACCGATGAACGTTTGGCGGCAGCGCGCGAAAAGGCAGCAGTAGCCGTTCAGGAGCTGAATGATTTCCTGTCATACGGTTCCGATGAGAACACGACTGCCTGGCAAGATTTTCTACTTTCAGATCTCGCTCAGCAACAATTGGCGTTGGATGATCCCAATGTCGATGAACTCGGCAAGATTATCGCCAAATATTACAGTGGTAATGCCGGTTTGGAGTTCAAGGAGTTTGTGCAGGCACGAGAGGCACTACTCGAATATCGCAGGTTGTTGATTGCCAAATCGGATCCTGAAGTCCAAGCTCGTTACGCTGCTCAACTGGCTAATCTTTCCAAAGGTTTAGCAGCGGGTGAGCTCTCACTCGCAGAACTCGCCGCGCAACTGGAATGGTTCGACCAATTGGGTCAGGCCGAGACCATGGTCGATGCAATCCGCGCACAATACAACCAGCCCAATCTGTATTTTTCGGCTTCCGCCGATGTGATTTCCAGGGGCCTGTCACAGCCGGTCGACGAAGAGACTCCCGTCAACGAAGTCATTCTAGGAACCAACATTCGCGGTGTTGCCCGCACGGTCGGAAAGGTGACTGCGAGATTAATTCCGGATCCGAAAAAGGCGATGATCGAGATTGTCTTGAATGGTGTCTCCAACTCCGAAACCGTTGGCCGACAATCCGGAGTCTCCATCTTCAGTAACGGTACGACACAAGTGCTTGGCCGAAAACTGTTGATGGTTGGGGCTGATGAGGTGGTTGGGATGCCAGCCACGGCTTCCTGTTCAATGGATTCAACGATTACAGGAATCCGCGTGAAACAGGGAGTGGGTTCACAGATGATCGAGAAGATTGCCTGGAGTCGAGCCAGACAGCAACAGCCAGAGGCCGAGCAAATCTCGTCTCGTCGAGCTGAACAGCGCGTGGCCAAGATGATGGACGATCAGGCTCGCGAGATGATTGCGACCACGAACGAAAGGTTGCGGTCGGAAATCCAAAAGCCGCTGCAGCAGCGCAACATCTTCCCACGCATGTTGCGGCTTTGGACGACGGATAATCGCCTTAAGTTGCACGCTTTGCAGGGACGAAATGTGCAGCTTGCTGCGAGCACTTCACCGCCCGAAGCACCTGAAACGGATGTCGTCGTTCAGGTGCATGAGTCGTTGTTCTTGAATTCCGCAGTTAACGCAATTGGCGGATATCTGATGACGGATGAACGGGCTCAGGATCTGGTAGAAGAGGTAACCGGTGAAATTCCTGAGGAATTAGTGATCAGTGAAGATGATGATCCCTGGTCCATTACCTTCGATCGGCTCCACCCACTCACCATTTCCTTCAATGACAATAAGGTTGTTATTGCCATTCGGGGAAGACGCTTTACTCGTGCTGATCAGGTTGTGCGACAGCCGATGGAGGTCGCTGCTACCTATTCCATCGAGGTTAATGAAGGTCGCGTCAAGCTGGTTCGGCAGGGGGAAATTGATGTGACCTATCCCGGAAAGGAAGGGCAACGGCTGAGTTTGACAGAGTTGCGAAACAAGACCTTTATGACGAACAAATTCGAAGGTCTCTTCAAACCGGAGATTGAGGGGGAAGGGCTTAAATTGCCAGAACGTCTGAAAGAATTGGAAGATCTGAAACTCGATCACATCTCCGCAGACAATGGCTGGCTTTCTCTGGGGTGGAATTAAGCCACAGGACGAAGTAACGTTGAGGAGTGCGGCGTGAGCAATTAGTTTCTCGCTTGGGATGGATTCCCCGCAATTGCCGAAACTCGAAGAACAGGGAGTTTCGGTATCAGGGAACGGTCGACAGGGTTTCAACGTTAGGGTGATGTCATGATTCGTTGGGTTGATATCACATTCGATTGTTGCCGCTTCATTCGATTACGCGACTGGAAGTACCCATGGACGCGTCGCCGAAATATCGGGCATTCTGCGAGAGGCTAAACAGGCCATCGAACGGCACGGCTCTCACAATACCTATTATCTGTACAACGCACGTTGCACCTATCGACTGATGCACGATGAGCAACGAGGTGCGATCGAGTTCCGCTTCTCACCGAACAAGATGACCAACTGTGCAAGACGTGTGATCGGGACGTCGAATTGGCTGCGGAGACCTGTGATTGGCTAACTGAGCCATTCGTGCAGTGGTTTAAAGGCACCGTCAAGCGATCGGTCGCCGTCGAGTTCGATCGATATGTGCGAGCCGGCGATCTGCAAAAAGCCCAGAAATGCATCGATCCGATTTAACAGGAAAGCGATGAATCCGGGGGATTCTTGGGCATGTACCTTTAAAGCTTGAGCTCTGTCCGTTACGTACCCGGCTTGGGCTTAAAGAGCAGCAAGAAGAGATCCTCTCTCAGAAGCATGTCGTTCTTGAGGAACTTCAGACTGTCGCGGACGCGCCCCTTCATGGAGGTGGCTTCGGTGTCCTTCGACTTCTTCAATTCCGCCATCTCCTCAGCCAATGCGTCGATGTTTTCGTAGCGGACCATTTCGAAGTGGTCCGAAATCTGATCGGCGACTTCTTGGGGAGAGTGGAAGTGGTAGGTGTGAGTCGGATCGACGACCTTGTAGATGTCGACGACCTTCGATAACCCAGCAGCCCAGGCACTTTTGACGATATTGACGGAAATCACGAGATGACCGTCTTCCTTGATCTTGCGGCGAAGTGTTTTCACGGCTGACCCAAGATCCTTGATGTGGTCAATGTTATTCATCGAGAAGATGACGTCGGCCGACCCGTCGGGAACCGGCGAAAGTTCCTCGATCGTGCCTTCGTGAACTTCGAGATCGGGTGGGAAGACAAAATTTTCTCGGTAAAAGGGCATCAGCGGATCAACGCCGATTCGAGTGCCTTTATCGATAAAAGCGACGATCGGGTTGGGACCGCAACCGACGTCGAGATAATAGCCGCCGTCGTGAAACTCCAGTTCGGTCAATCGCTCGAGAATGCCTCGCCAAAAAGGAGCATGAAATTCGGCGTACACTTGCTGGTGGTCGCCGTGCGATGCTGCTCGGGTCTCGTAATAGTGGCGTTCACGCTGTTGCGCGACCGTCCAGCTAGAAGTTGAATCACTCATCGCGACATGATCCTCAGTAAAAGATGGGTGCTGAGCCGGTAAAGTTTCGATAATGCATTATAAATCATAACAAACACGGGCGAAGTTGAACGGACTGTCGTACGTAGCGATATGAGAATGGTTCGATCGAATTGCGTTGACTGAACCGATCGTAGCGAAAGAAACGCAGTTCAGGATTGAAGAACTTGCAGCTGTCGATAGTTTTTTCGCTGTTTTCTCGAGCTGAGATGAGCCCATTTGATGATTCCTCCTCACGATGGCCAGTTCTCGTGATGGAGCATTCCGAGGATGCCAATTTATAGGATGCCAATCTTCATCCGAGCTTCGGCTGGTAAGCCGTCGAATTGAACCCTAACGATCTATGTCTGCAAGCAATCCATCCAAAAGCTCCCTTGGCCAAAACGTTTCGCGTGGTGCTGCTTGGATGTCGGCACAAGTGCTCTACATCAAGTTGTTGGGTTTGCTGCTGCAGTTGGTGATGGCCAAGCTACTGCTTCGAGATGATTTTGGACTCTATAGTCTTGCCTTAACCGTCTATTCGTTTGCCGCAATGTTTCATCAAGCGGGCGTCCTGGAAGTACTTGTCCAGCGACAAAAATCATTTCATATCTGGAGTGGTATTGCGTTTTGGTTGTCGCTGGTGAGTGGGCTTGTGGCTTTCGGTATGACTGTGCTCTTTGCGCCACTCGCAGCAAAATTTTATCACTATCCCGACCCCGAGAAGCTCACCAATCTGATTTGTGTGATGGCCTGTATCTTTCCCATCGGGACACTCGGTGCGGTCAACCGCGCAAAAATGCAGATCGAAATGCGATTTCGTGAGCTGGCCATCATCGGTGCGGTGACGATGAGTGTCGATGCGTTGCTGAAGATCTACTTCGCAAATCAAGGGCTGGGAGCATTCAGTTTTGCATATGGCGCTATCATTGCAAATCTTTTGAATCTCGCTCTTTGTTGGTTTGTAGCACCCGTACCGATTCGTTGGCGACCACAATTTCGCCGCTGGAAGTATCTCTTGAACGACGGAATGATGGTTGTCGGATCAATGTTCTTCGCGTGGGTGATTGAAGAGGGCGACTACATTGTTCTGGGGCGATTTGAAGCGGTTGGTGTTGTGGGCCTATACTTTTTCGCCTTTCGTATCTCGCGTCATGTAATGACTCTGTTGACCTTGCAAATCTCCAAGGTGCTGTTGTCGGCGTTGAGTAGTTTGCCGTCGGAAGCCGACAAACAGGTGAATGCGTTTATTCGCGCTGCTCAGATCATCGCAGTTGTCTGCATCCCCGTTTGCTTTGCGATGTCTGCCATCGCCGATCCATTAGTGAGACTGTTATTTGAGCCACGCTGGTATGACGCTATTCCACTCATTCAAATCATCTGCCTGGGAATGACCTTTCGATCAATGAGTTGGCCTATTGCGAGTCTCATGAAAGCTCAGGGACGGTTTCGGACTCACATGCTTGTCGTCGGTGGTTCCCTCCTTTTCTTTTTTCCACTCACCATCCTCGGTACGTTACTCGGTTCGGTTGTCGGCCTCACGATCGCCGTTGCTGTCTTCTATACTCTTGCGACGATTGTTGAATTTGCCTTTGCACTGAAACGACCGCGAAGGTTGCTGGTCGATTTCCGCGATGTGTTTTTGTCACCCCTCGTGGCCGGCCTGCTGGCTGTTGCAGTGGCCTGTGCCGCCGGTTATATCCTCGTCCCAAGAACAGGACTTGAAGGTATACCGCTCTACATCGTCCAGTGTGTTGTGATTGGGACTGTTGGAGCGATCGTTTACATTCTTGGTATCCGCCAGCTATCTCCCGACGTATTGCAGGAAACGATTCAGCGAATCCGGAAGTTGTTGCCGGGGTCATAGCAGATTAACGCTGCCGCGGTGACAGGTCAGGGCTTCGCCACGCTGGAGCGAGTGATGACGTGGTATTGATCGCAAGCAGGTAATTTAATCCGTTCCACGTGTCCGTCGATCCAGCTTACTTCGATCGCGTTAATCTTGTCTGTTGCTCCAAGACCAAAGTGAGCGGTGGGTGCGTGTTGAGCATGAATCGAATCGCCGGCTAGGATTTCGCGAGTCCGCTTTTTGCCCGCTGCATCGACAGTGACGCGACATCCGAGCACGCTATGACCCGGTTCGTCCTGCAAGCGAATACCCACCCAGTGGTTTCCCGTATCCAATTGATTTCGGAAGATGTGGAGCCGTTGCCCATCATTCCACTGGTCTTCAATCACGAGTAGATCCATCCGCCCATCTCCATCGATGTCGTCGCTGATCACAGCTCGTCCGTCAAACTCCTGGCCGACTCCGAGCAAAAAGGCGATGCTTTCAAATCCTGAGCCGTCTTGGTTCATGAGTAGGGAGTTTTTCTGGTATCCGTCCCAGGATTCACTGCGATCAAAATAGCCAGCCAAGACATCCTGGAAGAGTGCCTGGTTAGCGGGGTTCGGTTTCGAGTCTCCTTCGTAGATGTCGTGACACCAGAAATGAGTGCAATGGTCTTTGGTGGATTTGCCACTGCTGTGACCATTCGCCACATAAATGTCGACATCGCTGTCGTTGTCAAAGTCAAAAGCTGTTGATCCCCAGGACCAGCCCGTTCTCGCGACCTGATCCCGAAATTCGGGTTGAACAAAGCGATTCGACTGTGACAGATACATTCGATTCCCGTAACCCATCCGAGATCGCATCAAGTGAATGTCGGGTCGATCCACGCGTCCAAGTCGCATGTGCTCGAGCCGCCTTGCCGTTGTTGAGGCCATTCCTGTGACGAATAGATCCGTGCGACCATCGAGATCGAAGTCAGCAAACGATACCGACATGCCAAAAAGATGGCGATCGTCAAAGGTCTCTTCCGTGACATCCCGAAAATAGCCGCTCCCGTCGTTTTGATAGAGGTCGACTCCGGCAAAGTCGCTGACGACTAGCAGGTCTAAATCGCCATCGGTATCAAGATCCACGAACGAACCGCCGTAGCTGCGGCGAAATCGTTTTTCAGCCAGCCCCGTCTCTTCCGTGGCGGGACTGAAGCGGCCCTTTCCATCATTGAAGAGAAGATAGGCCGGAAAGCCATCGTTGGCGTCGTAATATGGAGTCGGCATCTGACCACCGATATACGCGATCTTGTATTGGCCTATCCAAAGATCAAGATCCCCATCTTTGTCGATATCGCCTGCGGTAATCACCTGAGGTTGAATCAGAGGACCTCCCTCGCGGGCCTTTCCCAAGGGAGGGGTCGAGAAATGCCCCTGGTCGCCTTGGTAAAGCAATAAATCACCACGTCGACCGGGCAACATGAGGTCGACGTTGCCATCCCCGGTCAAATCCGCGGCGAGTGCAGTTTCAAATCCTCGTTCCCGATGCGTACATAGTGTTCGTTTTGAAAAATTCCCATCGCCTTCGTTCCAAAGAAGTTCATTGCTGCCGACGAGCAGAATCTCTGACAAACCGTCATCGTTCAAATCATAAGTGATGATCGGTTGAATACCGGCACGGTTGGAAGGACTGGCATGGTCAATCGTCAACACTTTTTCGAAAGCAACAGAACCCTGCTGCCGCAAAATCTCTAAATCCGTCGTGTCGATGCGATCCGGTATGGGAATCGACTTGGGATCGGGACGGGGACGCCAGGTCACTTCCAAATTGCCTCGGATCACAACCCGCTCGTTGCCCGAAGTGTGGCGTGCATAAATCGCCATCGAGATTTTAGATCGTGCCTGCCCCGAGTCATGCCTATCGAATTCGGCATGATGCCATTCAGTTTGAACGATGCGATAGCCCTGAGTTTTCGCGAGGCCGACCAATCCCTTCCATTCGCTTTCGCTCAAATTGCGCGGGGTCTTGTTGAGCGGGGTAACGGTGATCCCATGGTCCCACTGTTCCGTCGGGCCTGCACTCCCGATCTGCATCTCATTGAAGCGGACCTGATTTGCCAAGACCGATAGCTCGTCTCCATCCGGAACGCGGGCTTCGTCCAACAAGGCATCCCATAATTGGACCAATGCTTGTTCGTATTGCTGAGCCACCACTTCTTGTCGCCAAACGGTCTCGTCAAGTTCCTGGCGTTGAGCCACGAGTACATGTTTGTCCTCAGCCGATGTCGGACGTTGTTGTTGGAACGCCTGAACCTCATCAGCCTCTCCCGGATTGGATGCCTCTTGAGATGCGTTCGAATCGCTTGTGTTTGGCGTGGGAGATTCCGCGCGGCAAGCCCCAAGGATCAGGAGTGAACCGAAAACGAGGACTCGCGTGATTGGCTGAAAAGAAAACGAAGACATGGTATCCAAAGGATAATCGTGCGTTGGTTTTGATTGCCCGATAATAGTTCTTTAGAGTATCACGAGGGATGTCAGGGTTCACCTCTTCACCAATGAAAAGTTCAGTATTCTTAGAGTGAATTAAGGAAGTGAGTCAATGCGTCCCATTCATCAGCACTCAGTTCAAGCGGCTTACCATTCGGGTGAATTTGTAACGCCTCGCGGTAGTCGTGGGCCGAACGGTCGTGCAGTAAACGCGGTTTTTGACTGACACCTCGCAGTGATGGAGGGTTGAATTCTCGATTCCCCTCGACGTCGACCAGGCCTACGTCATAATTTTCAGCCGTCGTGTACTTCTGATTTTCTCGATGGCATTCGACGCATCCAGCCGATTCAAAAATCGCTCGCCCTTGTTTTTGCTTGGTTAAATCGACTTCGGATCGAGCAAGACTGACACCCGGCGGTGGAACGAGTGTCTCGACAAAGGCGGTGATTGCCGCCACCTGCTGGGGTGTTGGTTGTGGCCCTCGCATCGTCGTTTTGATCGATTTCTCAACTTGCTCCGCCAGCGTTGTGACTTGACCATTCCACGCATAGGGGCCGCTTTGATGAGCACCCAATAAGGTCAAAACTCGCTTGGGAGAACCACGATATCCATCTCCAAAGGTATCGCTCAGTTGCCCGTTCGAATGACCATCGGTGTGGCAGCTATGGCAACTAAACCAGCCATCACTTGACAGATTTGAGTCATAGAAAAGCAGTTCTCCCTCTTCTTCGAGCGTAAGCTCCCGGGTAGGACCTAAGGAGACGGTGGTGATCGGTTTACGTCGTTGCGTGTCAATGAATGAGATAGAATCATCAAAACGGTTAGTGACTAACAGCAGGCTTTCGTCGTGATTGAGAGCGAAAGCTGATGGACGCCGACCGACAGGGACTCGTCGGTAATAATTCGCGCCTGGGTCGCTGATGCCAATTTCATCAATGCCCGCAAAGGCGATGATCTGCCGCCTGTCTTTCGTGGTGAGGATCCCCTCGGGGTCACCGGTTGCGTCGTCGGGGTGACCAAGGTAATAAATGTCTGCTGCAGTCGTTTCTTCCGGCTTCGATGACAGGAACCAATCGAGATCCATGGTGCGTACCACGTTTGACATAATGTCGCCCCAGTGGACGTTCGAACCGGTCGTTGCCTGCTCGTGATTCAGCATGAGGTGTGTCAATTTCACCTCCTGCCCTTCGATGTTGATCCCGGATATGTTGTGAGTGGCGAGTAATTCTCGCTGGCGAACGATCCGACCATTCATGAAATCGACGATTGCCAGTTCGCCGCCAAAGGCCGCGGCGACCAAGGCCTCGCGATCGTTGATCCACGCGTGCAGCTTTGGGGCAAATGGCAGGTCGGTTACGACCAGTGTTTCAGGGCGGTTGGGCGTCGCGAGATTCAACGTTGTCAGCCGATGTGACCAGAGAGAGCTGACAGTCGCGATCGTGCGATCCGAATTCAATTGAAGATCGACTGGCTCCTGCGATAGCGGGTGACGCGCAATGACAGACCAACCAGCTGTGTCTCTTGAGAGCACCAATAATGAGTGAGACTCGTTTGAAATAACCACCATCGTTGTGGCGTCGATCACTGCGAGATCTGTAATGGACTGTCCAAGGTCAACCTCATCGACGATCTCGCGACTCGACAGATCCAAGATGGAAATCGAACCAGTTCGATTGCCAATGGCGGCCTGCGTGGAACCGATCCAGTCCAGACAAACCGGTCGCCGCAGTCGTTGGTTGGATTGATAATCCTTGGCATCAACCTGTCGCGAGGAGCCAAGGCATGCGATTAACGTCAGAATGACACAAGCGTTTCGCCCGAACAATTATGGAACCTCATCTGTGGATGGAACGAATTGGAACACGTTAGGACATTCATCCAAACCGTCCAGTGTTTCTACCTACTATTATTAAACCACAGGCTTCCGCTCACCCCTAGGGAGAACAGTTTTTTTCAAGAAGATCGTCTTCGAGGGTGGCTCCGATCGATCGCATCCTGGAGTTTCCAGAAGTGATCACGCCAGAGTTAATTGACTTGCTGACCCGAAGGCTTAGATTTTGCTGCCCCGTTTCCGCCAGAAAACTGCCGCGCAAGAGGCACAGCCAAGCAAGGTCCAGATAGCAACTGCCGATGGTTCAGGGATTGGTTCGGAACCAGGGACGGTGATTTCGCTACTCAGACCGTAGATGCGATGTTCTGCTGTAGCTGCGTATTCGCGATTTTGGTCGATCCATTTGTCACCATCTCGGCCGCTATTCCCACTGACAGAAACAGCGCCACTTCCAAGTTCGAATGAACTCACGCCGTATCCATCCTGATCCGACCCGGTCCAAATAATTTTTCCGCCGATGCTAGCGCCAAACTGATCACGATTGATTTCACTTTCCAAGCCGCCGTCCCAAATATCGGTGAATCCTGTCGCAACGAGTTCACCATTCATACTGTATACGGGACCGAACACAAACGCGTTGTTTCGTGCGTCGACCGTTGAAGTACTGACGATGGCGCTGTAACTGATGCCATCACCGCTACCGGTGATGCTACTTAGCGCGGCCTGGGACTGTACGAAATTGTTGTAGGTCGAAACGTCGCTGGATGTTGCCGCAATAAGCCCATCACTCACAAAAACTAATTGGTAGGTGTCGCCAGGAAATAGGCCGGCAGGCACGTAAAGACTGGCATGGGTCGCAGTTGGGAGGACAATAGACAACGCTAAACTGAAGAGCAAAGAAGATCTGAACATCGAATCCGTTCTGGCTAAACCGCGGTGTGCATTTTCAGTAACCCATCCATCAGACATATTTTCTTAGAACGAAGATTCGAGTGCAAGTACGTTCAACGAACAACCTATTCTAGTCTTTTTGCTTGGGAATTTATCGAGGCGTATAATCTATGTTGTTACTGGCTGCTTTGCAGTTGGGTGGATGACGATTCGTACAGATCCTTGTTGAGGCCTTTGGATGCCTTTCTGGGCGCGAGTTCCTGCTGCCTTGCTGTGCTCCGCGGACGATCTTTGGTCCGACAGATCATGCCATCGGATTCCTTCGTCCGTCGGGATGATTAGCGACGTGACTCAGGTAACAGCTTAAAGGTGTATGGCTGTGCCGTATCCGATGCCCAGTCTTTGCCTGCCGCCAGTTCTCCGCTGGCCTCCAGTGAGAATGATAGGTCTACAGTATCCCCAGGCGTGATCAGTAGTTTTCCCGACTTCGTGGGCAAGAATCCTTTCAGTGGAAAACAGGCCTCTAGTTGGTGACCGTCCGCCGAGGTTTTAGCCGTTGCGATCCCGGTCACGACTGGTCCCTTGTCTCGCACGAATGTGATCGTATCGTCCGCGTGATATACCCATTGGGTGTAGAAATCGTAGTGGCCGTGCCGGAGTGCGATGGTACCGGCCGGATAGGGACCATCTCGATTATTGATGAATCGACCGTGAGATTGTTCTTGGAACGCTAGAGCAAGCGATTCGGAATCGTCGGCAGCCTGATTCAAATAATGAGCTGTATTGTGTGAGCCGTCAAAAAATTCAATCTCAGCGTTAACATCGTAACCGTCGGTGGTCGGATAGTAACCGCCTTCGTGCAGGTTGTAGCCCGTGGCGTCGTCACGATCGACGTCGATGGTGACGATTGCATAGTATCGACCCGCGCGTTTTCCCGGCGATTCAGGCTGAGTGCGACCAATTTTCCCTCGAGAGCGAAAATAGAAATAGATATTCTCATCGTCATTCGTCGCCTTGTATTCCAAGAGATCGACATCGCGATGGTCGACGTAATGCGGCTCGTCTTCGGCAGCGGAATGTGCGGTGTCATGGGTATCGTAGAGTGGGTCGAATCGGCTCGGCACTTTTGACCAATCCTCGAATTTTCCATCGACGACAATTTGGGAGGGAGGTTGTGGGGTGGCTGCGCTCTCCGTGACTAGCTGTTGTATGCCATCAATTAAGATTTGTTCGGCATCGGCTGAAACTCGAGACACACCCTCTTGAACCTCGTAACCACCTTGGGAATACGAGATGGCAGTACCGATGTAACCGGGAGAGTATTCTCCGTAGGCTGCCGTTGCGACAAACGCATCGGGACGCATGGCTTGTGCCGCCAGTTGGTATTCAACAAATAGCTCTCCGGGTAGATGTAGAAGATAAGCATTCCCCAATCGCAAGCAACTCAGCTCGATAGGCCGTTCTGAATTGCAACGATCAAGCCAGACCAGATCCGAGGCCGCCGAAAGTTTGGCACGACTATCGGCATTACCATCTTGCAGCACCGCCAGAATCCGATCTCGTTTCAAATATTCTGCCGGCGGTAGTTTGACAGGCACGACCCTCCAGTCCATGTCCTTCGCTGACAGTTTTTGCCGTTGGGAGTCCTGCCACGCCGTTTTCATGGCCGCCGCTAAACGTTGGGTCAGCAAGGGACGCATCTCGCGCGATCCGTCGTTGTATTTGCCCGCCGCGACATTCCCACTTGCTCCCGTGAAGTGAATATGAGGGACTTGCAGAGACTCCTGTCGCGCATCGCGTGCGAGCCCAACAAACTCGGAGGTTACCTCACCGTCCCCATAATAGCTTTGCGGATGCGTCGCGTAATAGGTCAGAATGGCAACCGGTGCATCTTCGTTCCAGAAGGTGACGGATTTGAGCCAAGGATCGATGACTCCCTCGGGGGCCGCAATCGCTTTGGGATCCGTGGTTCGACTGTACCGAACGATCGACACCTTGCCCTCCTGCCCCAGAACTCGGCGGTTGGAGGCGACCTTTTCGACCTTTGCTTTCCCCAGTCCCACGTGGGTAATCGGTTGTTGTTCCTCCTGGCAAACACGCGCGACCTCCGTCGCTACTCGATCCATCAGTTGGCCGCAAAACTCGCCATCGAATCGTTCGCCTGACATTCCGTAGCCTGCCAGAACTTCGGCTACGGCAAAATCACAGCGAGGACCGTCGTGTTGATGTAACGCGTGCAAGGCTACACGATCAGCGGTGGTTCCCGCTGCTTCGGCCAGTCGTTCACGCCACTGATCATAGCCACTGTTTCCGATCCCCAGAAAATCGACTGCGCAGACCACAATCGGTGGTCCAGAACCTCTTAGCACAATCCCCCGAGCGCTCAGCGGATCGGTGATTTCCTTGGCGAGTGCGTAGGCGACCGGACTTTGAAGCGGCGGTGAGGCGTCTACGTCGAAGGTTGCGAGCGTTAAAGGTTTTTCAGCTCGAAGATCTGTCGCGTAGCACCAGGTTGTGAAGAAGGTAAAGAGAACAAGCAAAATGAGCCGACACATGGAGAACTGCCTTTGTTTTGGGCGGAATGCACCACAATATAGTCAAAATCAGCTGCGTTCGTTATATAATCCCTGGTCCGGACTCCGCGTTTGTTGCTGACTGGATCTTGCAACGACTGGCCTTCGCCTCGTAGTACGGTTTGTGTCCCATCAAGGTCTGGTGTAACGAATTTTCTACTTGAGAGCAAATTCATGATGCGTATCGTTGCGATTCTTGCCGTCGCACTTATTGTCTCAGAGCCGACTTTGGCCGATGACGTTGGTTCAGCAGCGAGTGATGCACCCGCGAAAACGAATGGGCGCAGTTTTACCGCCGCGACGATCGATGGCGAAGGTTTTAAGCTCGAACCAGGGTTTGAGGCCGAACTCGTCGTGGTGTGTTTCTTCGGGGTTGAGTGTCCGCTCGCCAAACTTTACACACCTCGGCTCAATCGGATGGTTGACGATTACGAGGGTCGAGTCCGACTGATTGCAGTGGACAGTAACAGCCAGGACTCGCTGGCCGACCTTCAGGAATTTGCCAACAAACATGAGTGCAAGTTTACCTTCATCAAGGACGACGAGAATCGAATTGCCGATCAGTTTCAGGCCGAGCGAACTCCCGAAGTCTTCGTTCTTGATCGCGAGCTTGAAATCAAATACCGAGGTCGAATTGATGACCAGTTTTTTCCGGGAATTACCCGTTCAGAACCGCGGCGCCGAGATCTGCGCGAGGCGATCGATCAGCTTTTGGCGGGAGAGTCCGTATCGGTTCCAAGAACTCAAGCGGTCGGTTGTATCATTGGTCGAGTGAAAAAACCGCTCGCCACGAGCTCCGTAACCTATTCCAAACAGATCTCACGCATTCTGCAAAAACATTGTCTCGAGTGTCATCGTGAAGGCGAGATCGGTCCGTTTGCGATGACGGATTACGACGAAGTGACAGGCTGGGCAGAGATGATGCTCGAGGTCGTCGATCAGGGCAGAATGCCGCCTTGGCATGCGAATCCGGATTTCGGGCATTTTGCCAATGCGCGTCACATGCCATCTCACGAAAAAGAGTTGTTGCGGAAATGGGTTGAGGCGGGTACGCCCTACGGAGACGTCGCTGAGCTGCCGCAATCCGATTCCTTCCAGTTTGGTGACACGACTCAAGAACCAGATCTTGTCATTCCCATGCGAGACAGCCCTTTTGAAGTTCCGGCGGATGGTGTAGTTGACTATCAGTATTTCGTCGTCGATCCTGAATTCACGGAAGACAAGTGGGTGAAAGCGATCAAGGTCGTTCCCGGAAATCCATCCGTGGTTCACCACAGCATCGTTTTTGTAAGACCGCCGGATGGAGCGCCTTTCCGAGGTTTGGGATGGTTGGCAGATTACATCCCTGGCAAACGTATGGAACCTATCAGTGACACTCAAGCAAAACGCATCCCTGCCGGTTCCAAGCTTGTCTTCCAGCAACACTATACGCCCAATGGTCGTGTTCAGTCCGATCTGACCAAGGCCGAACTCTTTTTCGCGGACGACTCCCAGGTTACGGACGAAAAATACACCATCCTCGGCATCGACCAAGATTTCGAGATTCCACCAGGAGATCCCAATCTCGTTGTTAAGAGTAAGGTGAGCTATTTACCACGCGGCGGACAGCTATTGTCGATTATTCCGCACATGCACTTCCGTGGAAAAAGCTTTCGCGTTGTCGCCACGCGAGGATCCACATCAGAAATTATGTTGGATGTTCCCGCTTACGATTTTAATTGGCAGCACTCATACCAATTGACGGATCCTATATCGTTAGCCGATATCGATCGAATTGAATTCGAAGCGACGTTCGATAATTCAGAGGCTAATCCAAATAATCCAAATCCCGACGAATATATCTATTGGGGAGAGCAAACGTGGCAAGAGATGGCGCTCGTCATGCTGGAAGTTGCCATTCCCCGAGACTTGGATCGAAAGGCCCTGTCACCGCGTCGTCAGACTCAAACGAATTCGCTGCAAGATCAGGAGAATCAATTCGTCGAAGAGTTCTTGGAGCGATTTGACAAGAACAAAAATGGAACTGTCTCTCGTGACGAATCGACCATCGCCCTCAGGCGAAGTGGGTTTCGTCAGGTAGATAAAGATCGTGACGGCAAGCTGTCACCCGACGAATTGAAAGCAGCATTTCGAAGACGAACAGGTCGCTGACAAAGGATGACGTGCAGTGATTGAAGCGTTTGATCGAAGTGTGGGTTGGATCGTTGAGAAACCTTGGATCACAGCAGTGATGCTGTTGGCCATCACGACCCTGGCCATTGTGGGATATGTCAATCCGGAAATCATCACCGATAGATTTCCCCGAGCAGCTGCA
The DNA here is from genome assembly GCA_002723275.1 of Planctomycetaceae bacterium. Lineage (GTDB taxonomy): Bacteria > Planctomycetota > Planctomycetia > Pirellulales > Pirellulaceae. The sequence continues at coordinate 214,653 of PBNZ01000021.1, read as the reverse complement.
GAGGACGCTGCGGGTGAGACCACTTCCAGGAAATCTACCCAAGAACCTCCGGCAGTCGATCCCGTCAATCTGGCTCGTTCCGATGCGATTTTGATTATTGAGTCAGACAACCTGTTTTCACCGCAGGGCGCCGCCGCACTCCGGTCAATCGTCACGGGCCTGGAATCCTTAAAGCACGTTCGAAGTGTGCTGTGGCTCGATAATGCCCCCGTTTTGAATATCTTTGGTTTCCCTGAACCATTGCTGCCCAGGTCGACAGCATCGGAAGAGCGATTTGAGAGGGCTCGACAGCAAGCAATTGATAATCCGCTCGTCGGTGGTCAGCTACTCTCTCGCGATGGGCGCACCCTGTTAATGCTGCTTCGTTTCGACACTTTGATGGCCGAAAGTGATGAGGATTGCACCCTCAGGATCCGACAAACCGCCGAAGAAATTGCGGCGCAAAACGAAGTCGATTTTAATTTCCTCGTAACAGGACGAATTCCCCTGGAAATTGCAGCTGAGGATTCACGGGTCGGTAATCAGGCAAACTATAGACTGATTGCCTACACCATGATTGCCATCATGTCGCTCATCCTGTTTCGGGGTGTGTGGGCGGTAATCGTGGTCGCCATAGCTCCGACGCTGGGCGTCTTCTGGACTCTTGGTATGCTCAACTTTTTTGAGTATCGAGACAGTCTTCTTAACGATGTCGTCTTGCCCATCCTGTTGAGTCTGATCGGTCTTACGGATGGCGTCCATTTGATGGTCCAGATTCGAAACTATCGTGCGAAAGGGCTTTCCCGTCGAGATGCGGCCCGTAAAGGATTGCGCGAGGTAGGGTTGGCATGTGGTCTGACTTCATTGACGACTGCAATCGGCCTGGGATCACTGATGTTGGCTCATCATGAAAGTGTTAGAGAGTTTGGCGAGGCCTGCGTGATTGGTGTGCTGTTGACATTCATTGCGGTGATTTCCAGTATCCCGCTTGCGTGTATAACTTGGCTCGGAAAACACGTGCATGTGGGACACGATAAGGGATTTGTTGATCGACATTTGAGTCGCGTCGGCAGTATCGTCGAGTTTGTCCTCAGGCGGCAAAGGCGGATGGCAATCCTTGGGATTGTGGTGACCCTAGTGCTTTGCGCGATTTCTCTGCAACTTAGGCCTGACGAAAGACGAACCGATTCTTTACCGGAACGGAGTGAAGCTGCCGTTGGGATGCAGTTTTTGGATCGTGCTTTGGGGGGACTTGAGTTTGCCTATGTTGATCTCTCCTGGAACGATGGGGTCGATACCCAATCCCCAGAAATCCTCGATGTCCTTGAGCAAATTGATCAAGTTATTCGTCAAGAAGAACTGATCGGTAATCCGCTTTCAATCTTGAATCTCCTGAAGTCATTGCCAGGTGATGGCCCAGTGAGAGATCGAATGTCGTTGTTGGAGCTCATGCCGCCTCCATTGAAACGAGCGTTCTATACGCCAGAGCGACGCAGTGCCAAGGTTAGCTTTCGTGTTCAGGATCTGGGGATTGCCGCTTATGGTCCTGTGTTCGAACGGGTTCAACAGGGCTTGGAGGAGATCAGTGAGACCAATCCGAGATTCACTATCGAACTTTCAGGCTCCGCTGTTTGGCGATGGGAGAACCTCTACAAGATTGTGATGGATTTGGCGACCAGTTTGGGGACCGCGATCGTCATCATCTTTGTGGTGCTCACCTTTGTTTATCGATCGTTGCGGATGGGGCTCATTTCCCTTTTGCCGAACCTGTTTCCGCTGGCTGTGACAGGTAGCTTTTTAGTGTTCCTGGGGCAACCACTCGAAATGGTGACCGTTTGTGCTTTCACGGTTTGTCTGGGCATTGCGGTCGATGATACGATCCATTTTCTCACTCGTTTCGAAGAAGAACGAGCGCGACAGCCAAGCCGTGATGAGGCAATACGACGTGCCTTCACAGGCGTCGGTACCGCATTGGTGATGACCACGATCGTTTTGGTGGCCGGGTTTAGTACGGTGCTTTGGAGTGATGCCAGAATTTATCGGATCTTCGCGCTGATGGGGATGCTCACCATCAGTGCGGCGCTGTTTGGTGATCTTGTGTTTCTGCCCGCGTTGCTCGCACGTTTTGCCCCGAAAACAAAATTAACTGAAGCAGCACCGAACTCAAATCAACAGTAGCTGCGTGAAGCATTCCGTGCGGTTACAGATTCGGGGATCGTCTTTGTTCTTTAGAATGCAGCGTCGTTGTTAAGGTGTCAGCGGCTCCCTGTTTATTGGAAGATCGAATGTTGATTGTTGCCTCGCGATGCAACGTAGGCAATCAGGTCCAGAATTTCATCGTGGGAAAGGCGGTTGAGCATTTTCTCGGGCATGAAAGAAGCACGTGATGCTTGGCGGTCAAGAATCGAATCTAATCAAATACGGATCGAACGCAAGCTCTTGAGAGGTTGGTCCACGACTTTTACAAAGCTGGGACCTTTAGCAACGACCAGGCCGTTGATCGTGCGGCCGTCTTTCAATTCGAAATGGTACGCTGTGAATTCTTTGTTGATCTCAAGAGAGGGCTCGAGTGCGTGCCGTAGTATCTTTGCGGCTGTTCATGACTCGTTGAGGAGTGAGAGATCGGGCCCAAACTCGTTGCCCTCGCCATCCATGCGATGACAAGCCGTACACTTAATTTGTTTGTAGAGCATGCGTCCCTTTTCAAAGGAACGACCGCCTTGTAGATCACTTATCGCAGAACTGAGCTTTTTAGACGTCCACTTTTTCGCCGGACGTTCGCCTTTCTGGCCCATTCCATAGTTCCTGAAACAAGCCAGGGTCAAGATCGCGGTAAGAACGCATCGGCGGTCTGCCGAACGCTAACTAGATCGCAGCGTTATTTTTGAAGCTGTCATCATCGAGGCTCTGAAGCAGATCTTCTGCTGGTTCCTCATCAACATTCCTCAATTCAAACGTGCGTTCGGTGTCGTCTTCAAACACGGCATCGTGATGACGAGCGCTCTCTTGTGAGTGTAAAACGAGACCTGCGTTTGTGACAAGTTGTCGTGGCTTGTCCGAACTGTCTTTGGCTATGTTGTCGCGATTGTGAATAGCGGCTGCCACGGCAGCAGCGGCCGGTTCAATCACAGGTTCGTCGGTATCATATTCACCATACGTTAATGCATAAGTGAAATCTCTCGAGGTGAAATCGCCGTCGCAATTCCAGTCGCCCGTAGCCCAGGTTGAGTTACTGGCCAGATTGTCCTCGTACTCGCCGGCTTGGAAAATCAGCACCAGGTCGCTCGAGTTGAACTTGCCGTCGAGGTTGACGTCTCCAAAACTTGTCTGCAACACATTTTGAATCAGGAAATTTGTGTCGGCTTCGTCGACGAGGCCGTCGTTCGTCAGGTCGAATTGCAGGTCGCCCGACGTGCGCCCACCACAAACAGCGTCGATGTCAGTCGCGTCGACGACACCGTCTCCAGTAACATCGCCCGGTTGATCTGCCGATGAACCTGGACTCGGAGTCGCAGCGGTCCAATTGGATGGGTCGCTGCCCAAGCCCTGAAGAACCGTGCGGGTCAGCGACATGCCGCTACCAAGGGCATCGGTGGGCCACGGTGCGGATTCGTCGTAGACCACTTCGTCTTCAAGCAACCGAGGAATGTAGTTGGGATCATCTTCCGTTGGCTGACCTGCTCTTTGCAGTCTCACGCCTTCACCCAAATCGCGGAGCTGTCCTTCGTAGCCGCCGACGAGCGTGACGTTTTCGCCAATGCCGTAATGGGCACGGAAGGCGGCCGTTCGATTCGCGTTATCAACTCGATCCGGATTAAAGGGTACGATGACCAGGGTTGCACCGGATGCGATCGTGGCGTCGTCTTCGAAGTTGTAATCAATACCCAGTCGGAGTCTCCAGTCCTTCAGTGAGACGTCGCCGGATGAGCTGTTCTGGATTTCGACGAATTCCAGGTCTTCCGAACTCAGATCCGCGTCGAGTGCTAGTGCAGCTTCACTCGGATTCCCCGGTGCGTAGTTAATTTCACTGACAACGACCGGACCTACACGAGCTTCGCCATTGGCGGCTCCGAAGCTGTTTTCCTTCATGGGAGCGATTACTGACTGGTAATCGATGACGCGACCGAACGATTCTCCTTCGGCTGCCGCACCGAATTCGACGAAATCGACCAGATGAGTGATCGAGTTACCGTTTCCTCGGGAGAGCACCAGTTGTTCACCGCGAAGACCGTTCAGGCCAAAGCCGTTGGGATTCTCTTCCGCGTTGAAGGCGGATTCATCGAAGACGATGTATGCGCCGGGCGAGAGGCTTTGGTCTGGAAGTTTGAATTTCTGCAAAGCATTAACGTTGTCGCTCGCATCGCTCAGGTAATAGTTCCCCAGATCAATGGAAAGATTGCTGGCATTATAGAGTTCGATCTGATCGACGGCCGGATCGATAGCACGAGTCAGGAACTCATTAATGCGAAGACCTGCAGCAGGAGCCTGATAGGCGGTTCCCGGCGTTCCGTGAAGCTTGTTACTGGCGGCCCAGTTCGCGCCGTCGTTGTAATCTCCAGCAAAGTCACGCGCTTCCAGTGAACTGCCGATGCCATCCGCAGTCACAGGCCAACCCTGGTCGACCTGGTCCCGATATTCGAATTCGTTGACGACAGCGCCGCTGCCGTCGACCAAAGTGATCAATTCGCCTTCGTTTGCAAGTCCGGTGCTAAGACTGAATTCGCCCGTGACGAGACTCATCAAGTCGTCGCCGTAGCGAATTCGGAACGCATCAGCATTGCGAACGACGAGCGTACGTTCACCCGGTGCAAGTTGTTTGACGGAGCCGGTGTCGAAGTCAAACGTGATCCCGTTTCGGAGTTGCGTGCCTGACAGGTCGATGGTCGAACTCGTCGAAATGTTAACCAGCTCGATGTATTCAAAATCATCGCTGACAAGACTGCTGTCGATCGCCAACTCAGCTTCGCTTGGATTCAGCGGATTGTACATGACCTCCGAGATGCGGAGATTCTCTTGGACAATCGTCGCCTCACCCGTGTAGTTGGCGACTGAGACAACTTCGCCATCGGGAGCCACCAGTTGGAAGCTACCGCCCTCATTGGGAAGGTTGCCGTCGTAATTACCCTGCACAAACAAACGCATGCCACCGGTAGGCCCTTCGGACCGTGCTCGGAAGGCCTTGGCATTCGGAGTTGCATAAAGTGTTCCGCCTGCTACTAGAACTGTTCCAGGGTCAAAGGTCCATTGGACGTCCCCAGTTAGATGCCAGTCGGAAATATCAACTGAGAAATCATGATTGTTGACCAGCTGAATGTACTCTTCACCCTGATTCCCGCTGGCGGGGGCAAATTCAATATCCCCAAAGTCNATNTTGGGATTGCCCTTTTGTGCCGTTGGAATGTCGCCACCACCTGAACTCAATTCACCGTTGACGAGNTCCGGCAACAGNAGCATNTCATTGCCNGTGGGGCCNGAATTGATGCCGTGAATCGCCAGAANATTGGTGCCCGGACGTAGTTGATCCATGAANTCGCTGATCTTGAAGTTTTCGAATTCCTTCGCNAGCCGGTTNGATCTTGATCTTGCGGTCGAGTCGAAGGTTGGTTCGTCNTGTCGNAGTCGATCGCGAGCTACCTCCGTACCATTGATGTANGCGACGAAACCGTCGTCATACTTCATTCGAAGNGTAAGCCCATTNAGGCTGTCGANGTCGTCNACCGTGAANGGGATACGNGTNTAGATNGAAGTCTTGCCNGAGATTTCGGCCTGGATGTCGGTCTTGATNAGCTCTTCGAAGTTNTCGTTGGTNGCTTCAAAACCAAATCCGGTTGGAGCGGAGAGCCATNTTNCATCATCAAAGTCNAGCTGAGTCCAATCGGTACCNAAGGANTTGTCGGTCGGAATCATGTANCGGGCGATCGTNGCGCCNGGTTCGCCGGAAATAATGGTGGTCACATCCGAATCGTCCACCATGACCTGNGTNTTGTAGAGCCAGTTGCGNCGNGGTTCAGCGTATTCGTTNAGAAGGATTTGCACACCTTCNTCAAACGTCTGGAAACCGATNTGGCCCCAGGTNGCTGGATGCTTTTCGTTGTCCANATCNGCATCNGNTTTGAANAGAGCGAACAACTCGTCAACACGTGANTCCAGTGGTAATTCGTCACGGGGAGTTCCCGGCGGNTTCACATATTCNTCAATCAACGTGCGGACCCGGCGGAAATACATTTCGCGGAAGCCCGGGATGNTGTTGTACANCTTGCCNATCANNGCATTGTTNCCGCCAACCAAAATACCACGCTCAGAATACATGGTGTCATCGAAGTAGGCGCGACCGAATCCACCCCAAACGCGACCGTTACTGAGATCGACGTCCCAGGGCAGGAACCACCATTCGCCCGTNCCATCGATNTCGTGATANGCGTAGTAATTTTTGTGACAACAGTCGACGTTCGACGTTAGAACAAATCCTGCCAAATAGTTTGCCATTCTGGCGAGATTGATGTTGTCGAAGATATANTCNTAGGAAGCNTCTCGGTCTCGATTGTTGACTCCTTGGACGACTGCCCGGAGATCGCCGTCGCCTTCATATTTACGNGCTTTCTTTTCCGCACCAGCNTGGGANTTGAATGTGTTGTAGATCTTGTAGAGNGAACCATNTTCATCGAAGCCNATACGTTGNAGCCAACGTTCATCGGGATCTTCGACAAAGTCGTAAACCGCNTAGAATTCNCCGTTCTGNTGAACTCTCATCGGGAAGGCGAGGTGATGGGCGCCGCCCGTTGATGCTCGTTGCTCGTAACCCAANGTGTTTCTGAGTTTNGATTTGTCGGCGAAGTTGGTGAGTAAATTGATGTCTTCCANCCTTGGCAGGTCATCACGCAGNAGAAGCCGATGGTCATTCGGCANGTCCACGTTCATGCTCTTCTTNCGAGTNGGAAAGCCNGAGGANGATTGGCCGTGTAATTCNAAGTGGACTTGGTCGTAGAATTCNCCTTCATAAAAAAGTGATCCGAAGGTGCCNGTTGCTTGGGCCGCTCGATTNGGGNTCTCCACAAACCAATGCAAAACGGGGAGTTGAGAANCGACCATNCCNGCGTCAACGACNGTTCCTTGNTATTGNTCGCTGTTGACGGGATCGATNAAGGCNGGCAANCGNCCCGCTGANCCGTCCGTGTCNNNAGCCGTNACATACCACCGAATCATCTGNCCTGACTCNGCCAGGTNTCCNGGGATGGTAGCGGTGTAGATGCCATCGTTCGCCGTCGCATCNCCACCCGTTCCGTCATCGACCATCGCGACGGATACTTCGTCATCGTACATCACTCGGTAATTCAAATTGACCGACTGAATATCCGCAAAAGTTCGAGAGACTTCAGCTGCCACGACGATCGATTCACCCTTNGANGGAACCGCTGGCGAATGACTNNCNTTCGTCACAAGCGGTCCCANTTTGGCGGCNCCCAANCCATTGGGTTCACCTGGCGTCGGTGTGCTGAAAAANCGTGATTCGGTCGGTTGAGCTGTCACCGTNCCAATNGTCAANTGGGCNGCCGTCAGGAGATCNTCATCATTGATGTCCGCATTGAGCATGTGNATTTGCAGAACATTCTTGCCGACCACAAANACATCGCGATCATTCGTCANATCGAACGATTGATAAAGCGTTGCATCAGCGAGCGGTCGAGCTTCCGTCGNTGTGGANTCGAAGCCAACAACGTCNGGTGCGTTCTCTGCAANCACTGCCTGACCGTTGANGTAAGCNACGAAACCGTCGTCGTANTTCATGTTCAACGTNATGACGTCTAAAGCNCCCAANTCGTCAACANTGAAGGGGATGCGAAGATAGGCCGTTGANGCGACACCTCGCATCGCTGAACCAANGTCNGACTCGATACTGTCCGCCAANTCAGGTATTCGAGANATNGTCATCCAGCCACGAGTNCGATCGCCGTCNNCATCTGGNGTTGTCGCTCCGGGACCGATGGGATCAATCGCNAGATCAATAAAGTCGCCTACGTTGACTCCCGTGATCTCCGCCGTACGCGTTTCGTCGCCCCGATCGTCTCCGGCAATNTCTCTTTCAGCNANCAGNTTNCCNTTGTGGTAAAGGCGNGCGACTGCACCATCTCCGCTGGCAGAGGATTTGGAGGTCCGCCAATCGACCTGNAGATTGCCNTCCACGGTCGACTCCCAACGACGGACTGGCCATTGGATGAGTTCCTCACTCGCCTGCGGATACATATTNCTGGAACTGATTTGTAATTCGCTGTTGTCATTCGGTGACTCGTAACGTCGACCTGTCCAGTAAGCTGCATTGAATGCNCGGAAATCATCGGGNGAGTACGTCTTGTCGGCGTCGGTCAGCGGNTCGTACATTCCGAAATACCAGCCTTTGTGGCCTTGGGCATATTCCCGAACCCAGTCNTCNGAAGAGTCTGCNGTTTCGATCACTTCCCGTTCGGTTGTNGCGATGCCACTGACCTGGGCTGTGAANGTTGTGAGGTCTCCGGTTTCATCGTCCGTTGCACCAGGGTCGATGGCAAAGTCGATCAAGTCGCCNAATNCCACGTCGACATCGANCGAATACTCGACTTCCGTTCCATTGACCAATTGGGAGTANATCTCGGTGCCGTTGTGGTAGATCCGNCCGACCACGCCATCACCGGATCCATCTGGATTGCCNAGCGTGCCCGAAATCGTAATCGTTCCTTGGGATTCCGTNACGTAACGGCGAATGGNCCAGTGCGTGAAGAACGCGATACTGGCCGAACTCGGATGACCACCGGTGGGTGTCAGTTGCGTGCTAATGGCCNCACCGTTTGGTCCNAAATCCCAACGGTTTTCTGCCGCCATGAAGAATCGCGAACCATTCATCGCGCCAAAATCGTTCGTTTGGTAGANACCATNNGCGTCAAAGTTCTTCGTCCAAGTTCCATAATGCCAATTGTTCTCACCTTGAGTNCCTGAAAACTCTGCGACCGAATCTGCAAGNANNGCCGGTTCCTGAGTTGGGANAAAGCCNACGCCGATGGAAGTCTCAAGCCANTCCGAATCGTTGAGCTCTGGGTCTAACCAGGTCCCCTGAATNACATCNGGTTCNGNGGGATCNAGNGAGTTGTNNGTNGGNACCAAGANTCGTGCCGACGATCCTCGATCNAGNATCACGGACGACTCNACACCCGTGGGGATGCCGTAGGAAACGTCCGTCACCTGTTTCGGATATTCCGGTTTGAATTCAGAGGCAATCGTCGCGCCATCCGGCTCGACCAAAGATAAATACTCACCGCCGCTGGATAACCTGAAGTTGGTATGCAGTTCCTGACCGGTAATGTCACGGTCTTTGCCTGAGGCAAAGACAATTAGATATTCGCCTGCGCCGAGATTGACTTCAGGAAAACGCCACTTCCGTAGATTGTTGGCATCATCGGTGAGGTACCACCGATTCAGCGACATGTCGGTGTCCCCAGCGTTGTGCAACTCAACCCAGTCGGAATCGTCGCCGTCTTCGTCGTCAAGCACGGAATTGTTGCTGGCCAGGAATTCACTGATGACTGGCACGGCCGTCAAAACGCGGCGATCTTCCAGCGCTTCCAGACCACCATTACGTCGTGAAAAACTGCGTCGCGAAGAATTAACGTTGCGTGAAGTGCGTCGCGATCGGAATCTCAGTTGTGACCAACGATAAGAGCGCATTCCCAGCCTCCAGCCAGCAGAAGTAAATAAGTTTTGTCGCCGCCAAAAAGGTGGAAAATGGAAATCTCCACCAATTAAATGAGGCTCCCAATTTACCCGAGAGAATTAGCATTTGCGACTGAAATTTCAGGTTCCGGCGCACAACGAAGCGAGAACTCCTTGACCTTTCAGATTTTTTTTCGTCTTCTGGCTTTACGCAAGCCAGGCGTGATTCAAATCCTGCACAAGCGCATAAAATGCCTTGCTTTTGGAGACATGCCAAGAATCACGAAAAAGAATCCCCGGTTGTCTCCCTATGCCTGTCCGAAACGCTTTCTCGTCAATCATTACAAAGTTGGTAGACGATCCGTCTGTTCCGTTGAGCGACACCTGAAGGGCTTTGGACAGCCACAACGTGTCCTTGCCCTTGATGACAGTCAGGCACTATTCCACGTGGCGAAAAATAGGGTGTTCTTGTCCCTGAATCAGATTGCCTTTTCAATAAGCTCGAAGCCTTGAAAGGAAAACCTGAGTTTGATCGGGTGCGCTCAATAACTGGCAAACATGTTGGACTGGGGCGATTTATCGCCAAGCTCCGACCATGTAATGAAGAATGATGTTGGAAGAAAACTTCCTTCCTTCAGTCTGCGGTCTCGCCCGTTTTCTACTATGTCGAAAAGACTGAATTGCTCGTTTCGCATGCCGAGGCGAGCATCGGTTCTCGTGAACCGGTGCATCTGATGAAAAGCCCACAACGATGAAAGCTTTCTAGGCTTTTCGAGACGGTCACGCCGTAGGATAAAAATAGTCGTTTGATTCTGTCGTCCCTTGGCTCATCTGACCGACCTTGGTAAATGACAAGTGAAAACTTACGGTTGAGCGAATTAGAGGAACGTTGGAATGTTCATGGTCGCTATGGATTTCAATTTGCCACGCATTCGCCACGATCAAAAGAAATCGCTTTCCATCACAGAGAATAGCGATGAATTCAAATCTTGCACCATTTCGAATTCAGGGTTTCCACAGATCAGCAGCATTTGTTCTGGATTTTGATAGCGACTCGGACTCGATAGGAGGCTCTTCATGGACGTCATCAATATCAATCGTGTTACCCCCTTCATCACGGTCGATGGATCAGAAATTCGAGAGCTGCTAGCCCATCGAAATTCGTGTATCCAAAAACAAAGTCTTGCAGAAGCTCGCTTGCCCGTTGGCGGTAGTACGACACCCCATTACCACGAAGTCACGGAAGAGATCTATTACATCCTGGTCGGAACGGGTGTTATGACCATCGATGGCGAACAACGTGACGTGCAACCGGGGGACGCTATCGCGATTCCTCCCAAATGCGTTCACACCATTTTGAACACGGGTACTGAAGAGATGAAGTTTCTATGCTGCTGTGCTCCCTGTTACGAGCACGAGGATACCATTCTCGTTGAAAATCAATCGTAATCATGCCATGGAACTCGCTCGCGACATGTTTCCTATCTTTCCCAGGTGTCACATCGGGTAGAACTGCTGCGACACCCACCTTGGATAAATTTTGAAACGCTTCCAGAGATCGATCGCTTTGCCTGTAAATCCAATTCCATGGATTCAGAACGATCTGCCGATGTTTCCTATGGGGAGTGTTGGATCGCCGAGCTAGCATTGACCCAGACGACTCGCATGATGCGCAGTCTCTGCTCGGTACGTCAACGCTTCGATTTGAGAAAGCATTGGGCGTACTATGGAACCGAATCCTCGTTCCAAATCTTGGATGCACATTATTCCGGTACTGAGTTTATTTTTCATTGCCGTTGTTTCGCCACATCTGTGGCGTTCACTGAATGAAGACCAGAAATCAAGGATCAAGGCAAGTCTGACGGGGGCTGTTAATCCGGTCGAACACCATGAAGGTGAAATACCCGATGCGGAGCCGCATCCTCGTCGCATTCACGTTGATTTCGACCCCAACTGGCTGCAACCCGAGGTTGCGAGATTTGATGCCAGAGTCACTCAACGTGTGGTGATCCATCCGGAATTCCATTCGCCCGACGCATTTGAGAATGACAAAGTGATAACTGGAGACGTGTTACCCGGAGACGTCGTATCTGGCGGGATGGGGGATGACGAGGTTGTCTCTGAGGAAGTTGGAGTGGGTGAGGTTGGGGTCGGTGAAGTAACGATCGAGCGCCATCAGGGGCCTGCCGACAAAATCACTCCGCCGGATTTCCAGGAATTTGACACCAAGGTCGAATCGTCCCCGCAACCCAGTTCACGCCTCAGTACTTCGACGCCTCGTGTCCACCAGGTCGACGTGAATGAGATTGACGTCGAAGGTCCATCGACGACGTTACCAAGTGATCCACCTTCACAAGAGATTCCAGAAGTTGTGGAAGTTCCGAGTGAGTGGCCCGAGATGTCGGCCCTTTATGCGGCACTCGATGAATTCTGTGTTGACGTTCCGATCGCTGAAGCCTGGCGCGCTGAGGGTGTCCATCTCTTGAGCCGCTTACAGCGAGTCGAAACGTTGGACGATTCCGAAGTGGAGCGACTGCTGCTGGCCCTTAAGAAGCTGGCAGATGCGTTGCCGCAAGTTGAAAGATGGCTCGATGAACCCGATTGCGTTCCCTTGCGACAACTGGCTTACGGGATTGAGCGACGTTTAGAGGTCTGGCAAGCCATTCATCGGCTTGCCAAAAATGCTGGTCCGCTACCTCGCGTTAATGTCGCCGAGGCACTTCCGTTGTTGAATGATGTCGAAGAAAAGCTCGCGCGAGGCGAAAACGGAGATGGTTGGCGATCCTATCTGATGCTCGATAGGCTCACGCAGATTGCCACGTCAACATGGGTGACCGATCCATCCGTGCGGCATGAGGTGTCTCGCGAAGTCCTTCGTCGCATGAACGATAAAGGTCTTGGAGCACAACAAAAGGCATTCATCGAGAGCTCTGAGTTACAGCAGCTTGTCCGCATGCTGCAAAGCTGGGCGGTATCTGCTGTCGATTATCCCAAGTTTTCTCGAACGCTTGAGCAGTTCGAGGCCTCTCGATCGGCGGCACTTGCTACACAGTTGGTGAATACGATGGAAGATGTCCGATGGGCGAAGGATACCACGGAATTGACGAATGCGTTTAATACGCACTATCGAAATGCCAACGTTCGCCTTTCCATCACAGGTCAACTCGTTAACGATTTCTTGCCGATCCTCGAGCCGATCGAAGAAAACATTCGTGACAATGTGATGGGCGCCTCCGTCCAGGGCAAGAACAACACCTGGACTCAGCTGCGCGTGAAATTATTCGAGGATGATGAGCGGATAAGACTTCGGTTTATCGCATCCGGTAACACTCGATCACGTACCGTTTCTCGCAAAGGATTTGTCCGCTTCTTTTCCAACGGCAGTTCGAACTTCTTGGCGCGCAAGGAACTTCAGGTGTCGCGACAGGGTATCTTCGCACACGACGCGACAGCCTCTGCGAACGGCCGCACAAAAGTTGTTGATCTCGAGACCGATTATGATCACATTCCGTTGGTTGGCTGGGTGATGCGGCAGCTGGTCATGGAGGAGTTGCATGAGCAAAGGAATACGATGAAGTCGGTGATGACCAATCGAGTTTCCAAGGCGGCTCGAACGCGACTCGACGAAAGTCTACAGGAACGGATCACTGACTATGAGGGACGGTTGAACGAAAAGATCATGGCTCCCTTGAGGGAGTTGCAATTGGATCCGAGCGCCATCGAAATGCGGTCGACTGCGGAACGTATTGTGTTGCGATGTCGGATTGCGTCTGCAGCACAATTGGCGGCTTATACTCCTCGGCCTCGCGCCCTCAAAGACAGCGTCATGAGCATGCAGTTCCATGAGTCTTCTGCGAATAATCTGCTGGAACAGCTAGAACTTGACGGCCAGGTCATCGATTTGGAAAAACTCATCCAAAAATTGTCTGAGCGACTCGAGATGGATGTTGATGCAATTCGTGAGGAATTACCCGAGGGTGTTAAGCTCCGTCTCGGTCAGGACCGTCCCATCCAAATTGAATTTGATGATCATCGGATCCTGGTTACTTTTCGAATTGCTGAGTTGTCAACGCCCAGGCGTAAGTGGCGCAATTTTGTGGTGCGTGGGAAATACCGAGCGGATATGGGGCGACTGCATGTCGATCTGGAACGCGATGGTGGCATTGAGTTGATCAGTGAACAACTCGGCTTCCGCGATCAAATCGCCCTGCGCGGCATCTTCACCAAGGTGATGACCCGAAATCATCGACTGAATGTGATGCGGGGGCGATTTCTTGAAGACCCGCGCTTGAGCAATCTTGGTGTGACCCAGTTCGTTGTTCGTGATGGCTGGGTCGGATTATCCATTGGGCCTCCCAATAGCCCCAAAGTGGCCACCGAAACGCCCGTCACCGCTCGCTGATGAATTCCGCTTACGCGAGACCGTAAAACTCGACAGCGTTGTCGTGCAGTAGCCTGCGCTGATCAGCGATCGGTCGATTTCCGATGACCGTTTTTAATCCATCGACCCAGTCGCAATAACTCGCGCCTAATTTGCAGACCGGCCAGTCACTCCCAAACATAACTCGATTCGGACCGAACCGGTCGAGGCAGTAATCGATGATGGGAGCTAATTGATCAGCTTTCCAGTCTTTGGGGGCTCGGGCGACAATGCCCGAAATCTTGCAGACCACGTTGTCGCAACCTGCCAGGGTGGCCATGTCATTTTTCCAGGTGGTGACATCGTGCCATGGCTCCGCGTCGCGGGCGGATTCCGGCATGAATGCCTTCGGATCTGCGTTTCCACAGTGGTCGACGATGAATCGTGTTCCCGGGCATTGGCGAGCTAGTTTAGCGCCGTCCGAAAGTTCCATGGGCCGCATGCACAGATCAAAGCTCATGCCCAGTTCGCCTAGCAATTGAACGGACTTCACGAACTGGCGTTGCAGACAAAAACCTTGAGGCGTCGAGTCGACCTGCAGCACTTGCCGGACACCCTTGATGTAGGGACTGCTTTTGAATTGTTGAATGTAACTGGCAAATTGTTCCGAGTTGGGACGGCCGGAAATAACGCCTGCGACCGTCGGATGATCAACGCTTGCTGAAATCTCAATGACGTGTTTCGCCTCCTCGACTTGCTGTTCGGGCGCGACATCAATCTCCATATAAACGGCCTTCACCACGTTAAGGCCTTTCGTCGCCTGACGATAATCTCCGGTGTCGTGACTTGAGGTGATGACTTTCGGAGCATCCTTCAACCAGGGAGGTTGGAATTTGCTGAGGTCCCAAAGGTGTTGATGAGTGTCGACGATCGGCAAGTTGTTTTCAGCCGATAAGACGGGATGGGGCAGACCGGCCGTCAAAACGGCCGCAGCCGCGGACGCTTCCACGAATTGGCGACGATTCATTGTCATGACAGGGTTCTCCCAAAGAAAATCGGATCAGTTACCCGACTCATTTGCCTTCGATGATTTTGTTATTTGTTGACGATAGTGATCCAGTTGAGGGTCACCGGTTTGTTCCATATGGGCCAGCAGACGTGCACGGCGATCGTTCAGGAGCTGATTATAATCGGGGTTGCCTGCCAGATTGCGAAGGGCGTCCGGATCGTTCTGGTAGTCGTACAGTTCTTCCGGCACTCGGAAAAGAAAATGTTGGACTCGAGCGGCGATGTCGGCGTCGGATTTGGCAGCCTGCGTCATCGCGTTCATCGTGCGACCACTCTGCGATTCGTTGCGAAAACGCGTTTTTCCATCAGCCCATCCATTGAAGATATATCCAAAGCGTCGGTCGACGACACTGCGCATTGGATAGTCATTCTTGCCCGCTGTCCGATTAATATGGGTGATCACAAAATCGCGGTCATCCTGAGATTTGCCTTGGAGTATCGGCACGAACGAATTGCCATCACTTTCAGCAAGCTGCGGTATTCCTGCGGCCTCGAGAACTGTCGGTGCCAAGTCGATTCCAGAGATGAGGTGTTGGCGATCGGTTTGATTCGGTGCCACCACTCCAGGCCACCGTACAATCCAAGGAGTACGCGTCGAATGGTACCAGCAATTCGTTTTCGCAAACGGTAACGGCATTCCATGGTCGCTCAAGAACATCACCAGAGTATCGTCCTCCAGGCCGGATTCCGTCAGTGCCTGCAAGACGCTTCCCACGATCTCGTCGGCGCGATGAACGGAAGTGTAGTACTCAGCAATCTCTTTTCGGACGGCAGGAAGATCGGGAAGAAATCCGGGAATGGTCACTTCGTCAGGTTGATATTTGCGGCTTACGGGTGGGTAGTCGATGGGTTGTTTCTTGCGATTTTTTTCCTGGGCACTTCCGGCGAAGGGCCGATGAGGATCCTGGGAATTCGCCATCAAGAAAAAACGCTGTTGGCGAGATTTGGCCTCCTGGAAAAAACGAGCTGCTGACTGATAGTAACGCTGTGGGCCGCGCCCATGCCGCAGTTCTTCGGCCGAAACCTTGACGTCCCAGCTTGCTTCGCGACTGGGGACCACATGCTTCACCTTGGCGAAAATGCCCGTGTAATAGCCTGCATCGTGCAGTGTTTCCAAGAGCGTTGGGACGTCTGGACGAATCGGGTCAAAACCTAAAGCTCCGTTGCGGTGAGGATAACGACCGGTCATCCAAACTGCACGGGTCGGTTGACAGATCGCAATCGTCACGTGTGCCTGTTCGAATCGTATCCCCTGCGAAGCCAAACGATCAATGTTCGGTGTGATCCCCTCTACCTCACAACCAAAGACTCCAACCGAGTCACAGTTCATGTCATCGACGGTGATCAATAGCACATTGGGAGGAGCTGCTGTTGTGTTGCCGGCGAATCCTGTCAGCAGCACTGTCACCACCAAAAATCGCTTTAACCACGCCATCAAGGAGCTCCGAAAAAGTACCAAAACAAAAGAAATCTATTCGGGATCAGCGGCATCGTATGCCAGTTTGCAATCGGGCATACTTCGTTCAAACGCGCTCGCGGCCGCAATCGTTATTGGATTCCCGCGTACATCCAAGATCTTTAAATCGGTGAGCTTTTTTAGTGAACGTAAACTCGCGTCGCTCAATTGGTTGTCCTTCAAGACAAGAATTTGCAGCTTGGTATAAGCGTCTAACCTCCCCAGCATTTCGTCAGACATGTTGCACTCGACAAGGTCGAGCCTTTCCAACTGCAGGTCCGCAAGTTGTTCGATCAGATCCTTGGGGATGGTTGATTTTTCGATGCGAAGCGACCGCAATTGAGACATTGATTTCAATTGATTTATCGCGTTCGTATCGAGTTGGACATGAGTTAGTTTCAAACTGCTCATCTCGCTGAAGCGATCTAGTTCAAGCAGATTCGACCTGCTGTCAGGCGACGTTTTGTCGCCGTCCAACTCAAACCTGCCTGCGGCGGCAGGCCCATCATACGAGAAGGTATGTTGTGGGATGCCGGTCTCGACGGTGACACGCACCGATGAGGGATTGGAAGGCGTCCATTCGGCCTGTCGAGCTTGCTGATGCCGCATCCAGCCGTTGATCCACAACGTGACAACTGCGCAGATCGCAACAAAAAACAGAATCGACCGTAATCCGAACTGTTGAGATTTCATGGTTGGGTGAGACAGGGTAATCGGGGCTTACTCGAAAAAGGGCTGCTTTTGAGCTTTCTCAAAACGTTGTTTCCAGGCGTCCGAACCGTCATTCGGAATCCGGCGTGTCTGCACACCTCGTGTAAAGAAGGGAATGATCTCTTCGTTGCCCGCATTCAACATAAAGTTGACGCGATCCGTGCTGGCCAGGAAAAGCCGCCGGCCGTCAGGCCAACTGACTTCAAACAGTCGAGGTGGATTCGGACGTTCAGTAGGTTTGGTCACTCGGTAATGATCGATTGCCGCTTCATCGAGTTCATATCCGAGTCCGGGCGCGGTGGGGATTTCCGCGAAACCGTCAGTGACCACGATCGTTTTTTTCAACAGATCATGCTGGTAAAGTTGATGGCAGTTGACCGCGGGCCAGGTAGCGTGACTGCACACTGCGCCAAAATGAAGTGAGAATGCAGCGGTAATTCCGGTTCCAACAAGCTGGAGCCAAAAGGGAAGATCTGCGGTAGCTGCAAACGATGCGCTTTGCATCAGTCCACTTGCGCCGCCCCCGATCACAAATCCATCACACGCCTTCTGTGAAGCCGCGATCACGGGATTGGGACTGCCGTAATGCAAGGCGACGTTGACCCGTGTCGCCTCACAGATGCGGCGATTGCCCTCGACATCCGACTGAGGAATGGGAGTCTCATAGATATCGATACGCGGGTTCTTCTCCAGTTCCAGCAGGATTGGGATGGCGCGGTCGGCATCCCTTAAGGTGTCATTGAAGTCCATGTCGACCTTGAACGATTCGGGGACAACCTCCGAAACTGCCGCGACCTGTGCCCAAAGATCGAACCATGGTCGGCCTTTCGTTTTGTACGACATGTAACCCTGGCGATAGGCCTCGCGACACTCGGCCGCCATGTCGGCGGGAGGCATATCAATATTCCACCACGAAAGCGGAGTTCGTTCGTGCCGTTGCTCGCCCAGAAGCCTGTGGATCGGCACCTCCAGACTCTTGGCAACAGCGTCAAACAGCGCCATTTGCAGTCCCGCTCCGAGAGAATCATCCCACATCAAGGCGGCAGCATTTTTCCCCATGCACCGCTCGACGTCCTTATCGTCGCTGACACCCCAGGTGTAATACAGCAAGGTCTCACCGATTCCTGAGTGGCCCGACTTCAAGTGGACGTGAAACACCTCCACGTAACGCCAATGGGGCAACTCTCGCTCCATCGCACGTCGTGGCACGGTACGGTAGGGTAACCGAACGGTCGTTCGCTTGATCTTGTTGATCTCAAGGCGACGATCATCTTCCCAGGCTCGAGCGGGTGAACTTTGTCGATGCAACAAGGTTGCGGCGCCGGCGGCGGCCGATGTTTGCAGAAAATGACGACGATGGGTCCGTGGAGTTTTGAGCAATTGCATTGGAAACCAGCTTGCGGTCTAGGGAGGGATGAGTTGATTATCGGTCCTGGGGCACCCAACGCACATCGTCGATGCCCACCATGAAGGATTGAATCGCCTTTGGATTGGCCCCTAGAATATCAAATCTGAGCGGCTGTTTGCCCGATTTTAGCTTTCGGTTTTCGAAAACGAAGCCTCCCGTCGTGGTAACGTCGGTGTCGTAAAGCTC
Source organism: Planctomycetaceae bacterium (assembly GCA_002723275.1). Lineage (GTDB taxonomy): Bacteria > Planctomycetota > Planctomycetia > Pirellulales > Pirellulaceae. Next base: position 195,807 of record PBNZ01000021.1, on the reverse strand, counting down.
TCGTGAATCGTCGAGAACTCCGTCATCTAGCGAGATTTTCACGATAACGTCGCCCGCCGCGCGGTTTATCACGACCCCACGTCGTAGCTGTCTGCTGCGGTTTCGGGGAGCTCAAGCTCGACAAAGTTGCCGGTCTGAGTGTCAGGGAGCGATTTGCTCTCAGCACCTTCGGAGATTGGGCACCTTTGGGGATGGGATACTCACCGTCTTATTCTTACCGCCGAGGCGTTCGCGACAACTGAGCCATCACCGGCCAGGTCACCGGTGCCGCGACGATTTCAGCATTGCGTCGCGGCTGACTTAACTCCGAGATACTATAGCTGCAGACTCTACAGGTCGAGGAAATCCGTCGTCAGATCGAGAGAGTCTTCATCCACCAAGTCGTCAAGGTTCACGTCGTCGTTCCATGTCGAGAATTTCTCGTCTTGTTCGAAGAGATTGTCGACAGCCAGTGTCGTGGCGGAATTATGTTGCAGTTTTGGCACCGCACGTGACGAATCGATGCGGTTGCGTACGATTCTTTCTTCACTCAACCTTGAATCGGTAGAGCGATCAGCATGAATGGCGGCTGCGATAGCAGCGGCCTGATTGCCCTCGCCCGTCACGTAGGTGCCTGCTTGGAAGACAAAGACGAAATCGCCCGAGTCGAAGTCGCCATCACCATTCCAGTCACCTTCGCTGAAGGTTGAGTTTCCATCAATGCCGTCCTCGTATTCACCGATTTGAAGCACGAAGACAAAGTCGCTCGAGTCAAAGACTCCATCCATGTTCGAATCGCCAGGGACCCTGCCTTCACCGCCTGGGGTGCCACCTGGGGTGGCGCTGGGACGCCAGCTCGCTGCCTGATTCCAGGCTCCCAAATCGCTTTGGGTTGGGTCGATCATTTCCAAGCTGGGGCCACTTCCGTCGGTGGATTCATGCCATGCATCGTCGTAGGTGAACTGCTGAACGATGAAGCCGGTGTCATCCACCAAGGTGATCGTTTCGCCGCCATTGCCGAGACGACCGGTGTACTCACCGGGACTGTTTGCATCACCCTGGCCACTCGCGAGTGGAACAGCGTTGCCGTAGCGAGCCGTAAACGCCTCTCGATTCGTTGGAACGACAAGGAATCCGCCAGCAGCCAGTGTTTGTGCGTCAAAGGTGAATTCAATTCCTTCCTGATCGCCGTCGATTTCGACTTGAATAAAGCTGACGCCGGCCAAGTCGAGAGGTTCATTGCCAATGTTAGTCACTTCAATGAACTCAAAGGCGTTGTCGGCAAGATCCGGTTCGCCGGCGGTTGGATCGGCGGGGTGGTAGTGGACTTCGGAAACACGCAGGTTGTCACGTACCGGTGTACTGAGCGCGCTTGTGATGCTAATCGAATCGGTGGTCACCAGATTACCTTGGAAGTCATAAGCTTCTAAGGCGACATCGTTGGTGCCGTTCAATGCAGGAATTTCGACCTGCCATTCGTTCGGCGTGGTCCAAACCAAGGGCAAGGCAGCGTCTTCTCCTGCGAGACGGATTTCTCGCACGTCGACCCAGCCGGTTCCTGCCAGTTGAACGGTGGTTGCCGCGCCGGCATCCAACGGGCTAGGTGTGGTGATTTCGAATGGAACGACATCGATGGCCCGTTCAATCGATCGTGTAACCGCATTGGATCGGGTATTGATGTAGTTCTTGAAACTCTGGAAATGGGGTTGGGAGGGAACCAGCTGGTCGAAATGGTCAATCCACCCGTTCATGTATTCAGCGTTGAACGTCGTCGTGATGATGTCGTGCAAATGACCATAGTAATTGTGCTTATGGCCAGGGTGTTTGAGCATCTTGCGAAGTTCGTTGTTGTTGACCGGAGGCGCGGTTGCACCATTGGTGAATGAGAAATCCATGTCCCAAGGCAGCAGGAGAAGTTTTCCATCCGACGGCCTGACATAAAAGATGCCGTTGTGTTGGGAGCCGGATCCATAGTTGTCGCCAATGCCGGTGAGCGAGAGAGCCGCAAACGATCGGAGCCATTGATCGACGTCCACCACCGCCATCAAATCTTCCTGGAAGTTCGGCACAGAATCTCGTTTGCCGATCTGCTTCAAGGCCACGATCAAATTGCTGTAATCATCCATTTTTCGGTTGTTTTCAATCAACCAATGCCAGCGGTACCGCTCTTTGTCATCCCCCTGGTCGTTCATGCTGACACCAACGACGGAGTCGGGATTGGGTCGTTTCAAACCTTCGATACCTCCGACCTGGCTGGTCGGATAGTAGATCAACTCATATTCGTAGGCCGTTCCCTGACTACCGTTTTCGAACTGGGAGTCGAGGAAGACGTCGTTGTAACGAGCCATGTTGAGCATCGCACTGCCGGAGTGACGCGATTGTGGGGCGATGACGTTGATTAAGTCGTCATAGATTTGCGGCATGTTACCGGCATGGTTGAAGACCTGCCGGACAATAATCTCTTCCTGGCTGTATTCGTCGCCGGAGCCACTGCGGTCGACGCCGATCGTACTGTGAACGCCGCGGAACAACTCGCTTGGATCAAAGCCCAGGTTGAAGCCGGCACGGACAACTTTGTCTCGGCCACGTTGACTTCCCTTGAGGCGAACGCCGACGTCGTAGAAGACTTCGCTTTCACGATAGATCACCGTTGTACCAATCCGATGATTACTCATCACGTTCGTCGTTTCGTGCAATCGGTTGGTGTCTTCTTCCGTCATGAGAATGCGGAGATTATGGCGTTGGTCCTCCATGGCACTGCCATCTTGCACGCGATAGAGGGCTCGTGCGTCGGGCCCCGCTGCCGGATACATGGATGACATTCCCGACGCGTCTCGACCTTCGATATAAAAATGAACGAGGGTTGCGGCGTCCTGACCTGGAATTACACCGACGTATTCACCATCTTCATCCAGAGTCATTGGAGTGCTGGCGAAGTCACCGCCATCCACGGAATACCAGACCTGCAATTCCGAAACACCTTGCGGATCGCTGGCGGCGACGGTGACGTTTACCGGTTGGTTCGCATTCGGGACTGCCGGAGAATGAACCATTCCTTGGTAAGTCGGACCGATGTTCTCTTCTGCCTGTGAATTTTTTTCGCCGGGCGTACCCACATTGACAGGGCGATCCACTCGTGTGACTCGTGCTGCTCGACCGAAATACAAACGAGAATTCAACTGATTTGAGCCGGATTGCCATTTCGCGCGGAAGGATACCTCATATTCCGAGCTGCGATTGATGCGGTGTACTTCGTCGCCTTCCTTGAGAGTCGTTTCAGCATGGTTGTGCATGTGTTCTGTTGGACCACTTGCGTCCATCAGAAGAACCTTATTGTTGGGATCTTCGGGATCCACGACCACGGTGCCGGCGTGAGTTCCGATGATGCGCCAATGCGCGGGACCTTGCCCTAATTCATCTCCTTCGAAAGTGCCGTTTTGGATCAACTGAACGGCATCCGGTGTTCCAGGATTCTCAACGACACGAACGTCGTCGATGAGCATCTGACCACCGTCAAGCAACCCAAATATTAATTCGTTATAGGTGCTTGGCTCACCGCTGCCCGGACGACCGGATCCTCGATAGGTAATCGTCTGCCACGTATGTTGGTCCGTTTCGTCACTCGCATCCCATGCTTCGGCCACGTTGTTGTCTGAGAATGGATCTCGAAGCTCTAAGGTCGACGCACTACCGTCGGCTTCGGAGCCCCAACGTCCGCCGTCGTAATAACGGACCCAATCGGTGGGATTGCCGTTCGAGTCGGAGAGCTCAAGCATCTCACCCTGGTTCGAAAGGTTTTGATCAAATGGTCCCAGTACTCGGGCCGCATCAAGTCCCGGACGCGAAGCGACTAACGCCTCCGGACTGTCACTGATGACCAGGTACTGTTGAGGTTCTAACTTTGTTCCTTCAGGAAAGACGTAATCGATACCCTCGGTGAATTCCCAGCCAGACAAATCGACAGTGGTATCCTGGCTGCGGTTGTAGATTTCAACCCATTGTTCGGAATTGCCAAATAGACGATCCAGAGATTCGACGTAGAAGCCCGGAGCGTGATATTGGATTTCGTTGATCACAATGTTCGATTCAACATTAAACGAGTTTTCGCTACCGAAGGTGGCCGCTGCTGGAAACAGCCAGCGACTTTCGTGTTCTGCAGAACGTCCTCGTAGTCGATCGTCGACCGTTTGTGTGTCGGCCAACATCGTTCCGTCTAGATAGGTCAACGACAGTCGTTCACCGTCGGCCGGACGATAGCCGAGTTGATCGGCCGTCACTGTCAGATAGCTGCCCGGTGACAAAGTCGCTCCACCAAGATTCGCTGCTGCACGTTCGCCGTTCGAAGACTGCAGGGCATAGCCTGCCAAATCAATGGTTGCGGAGGTGGGGTTGAAGAGTTCAATTCGGAACTCCGCATCCTCGGCAGCCGACATTTCGTTGATGACCGGCAATGGCGTTGAGTTGGGATCGATTGGAACAGCGTGAGTGATTAATTCGGAGGCGAAGAACATATCACGAGTTTCACCATTGTTTTGATGAACCTCGACTGCCAGGACGTTTGTGCCCTGTCGCAACGCGTCGACGTTGAGTTTGACGGGGCCTGTCGCGCCAATGCTTGCAATCTCGCTTGTTGCTTCGGTGGCGGCGGTCAGGGGACCGGCCGGCAGATTCTGCCGGTAAACCTCTTGGCCATTGAGATAGACTGCCATGCCGTCGTCCAACAGGTGTCTCAGCGTGGCTTGGGTGTCGTCTGCTAATTGGCCCGAGAAACTAAACTCTTTGCGGAAGTAGACGGTGGTTGGATCGGCCGGAATCTCGGTGCGAGTGTCGGGAAGATCGTCCGGGATAATCGGCCCGTCGGTCCGGGCGGTCGGAGCTGTCAGGGGTGTATACGTTCCATCGAACAAGCCGGCAACTGTCTTTTCCGGAAGTGCTCGACTCCAAATAGCAACATCGTCCACCTGGCCATCAAGGTATTCGCGAACACCCGGGTCGCCGCCAATATAGAACGGATTGGCATCCATGTCCTGCGTCGTTTCCGCCGAAGCAATCGACTCACCGTTGGCGTAGTAGGTCAACGTAGGACCACTTTTGACGACTGCGATATGCGTCCATCGGTCGGTTGATAGGTTGTGGTATAGGAACGGGTCGCCACCGTCGTTGTAGAATTCGAACTTGGTCGGCGTCAGTTTGGTGAACTGTAGAGGAGACGCGGTTCCACCGGTGCGATTTCCCAAAATCAATGCGTTGGCGGAAATATTGTCCAGGTTCACCCACACCGACCAGGTGAAGTCGTCGTTGACCCCGATGGCAGGTAGCTCACCACAAATCACGTGATCGTTTCGGCCATCAAGATTCAAAACCTGGCCGCGGGTTGGGTCGTTGGTGAAGCGGGCACTGCGTTTGATCTCACCGTCCGTTCCTCCAGGTGCCAGATTCGCGGTGACGTCACCGCCCGTTTCATCCAAAGGCCAGTAGCCGATCAGATCAACGCCCGGATCGATTAGCTTGGCAGCATCTGCAGGTGGAAAGACAGGATTGCCGGCTTCAAAGATGCCGCTACCCGTTTGCCATTGGCTCGCATCATAGTTGAGCGACGTCCAGTCGTTGCCCAGATCGTTGCCGGCTGCATTGAATTGCCACTCATCACCCCAAGAGATGGCCTTGTCACTGACCACATTGAAAGTCGCTGCCGGGAAGTTGACGCTGCCAGGTGTTCCTCCGATCTCGCGGCTGGCCACCCAATTTTCGGAGGGTCCAGTGGCGACATGCAAGTATCGCTTCGCCAAGGTTGCTCCCGTGCCGTCTGCACCCACCGGCCAGTTGCCACCATCACGGTAATCCAGAATGTCTAGAAAACGATCCGAGTTGTTGATCAGGTGAAGCTCTTCACCGTCATTTGCGAGACGTCCCGTGAACGGACCCAAGGCAGAAATGCCAGTGGCCTTCGTAAACGCCTCCGGGTCGGCCGCAATAACCAGGTATTCGTTGCCGGGGATAATGGTTCCCTCAACGAAATCAAACTCGACACCGCCATCGAGTCGCCAACCAGAAATATCCATGTTGATCCCCATCTGGTTATGGAGCTCAATCCATTCTCCACCCCCATCAGCGGCGACCGGGTTGTACATGATTTCGCTGAAGGTGACGACCGAATCACCGGTTGGATCTGTGGTCCGTCCAGCGGCTACATCGGAGATAATTGAAACGGTCGCTATCTCGGAACGTGCTGTTCCATCGTCGGCCTGGTAGCTGAAACTGTCCAAACCGCTAAAGCCGTCCGGTGAGGTATAGGTGAATGATCCATCCGGGTTGGCCGTCAGTGCACCACTGGTGGGCTGAGTGATGATCACGACAGTCAGTTCGTCGTTATCCAGGTCCGAATCATTACTCAAGAGGCCACCGTCTGCGTTGATCTCCAGGACTTCCTGAGGCGAAGTAATGTAGGAATCGCCACGGGCGACTGGCGCGTCATTGACCGACTTCACCGTCAAGGCGACCGTTGCAGGTTCCGATCGATCTCGACCGTCATCCAGTAAATAGGTGAACTGATCGGTGCCAGAGTATTCTGCGGATGGCGTATACGTGAAGCTACCATCCTGCTCGATGGTCAGTTCGCCGTGGGTGGTTTCCGACAATAACTCGAGCGAGACGTCGTCACCCTCTTGATCGACATCGTTCGCGAGAACACCCGCGTCCGCGCCCACCGTCAGAATCGTATCTTCGTCGAGCTCGTAGGAATCATCTTCTGTTAAAGGTGCACTATTGACGATGAGAGTGACCGTGGCGGGCGCCGATTCGGTCGTGCCATCGCTGACTCGGTAACGGAAAGTCGTTGTTCCCAGGAATCCACCGGGCGAGTAACGGAAGCCGCCGTCTGCGGATAAGGTGAGTTCACCTGCTGAAACGTCGTCGACCAATGATACCGTTAAGGGAACGTTGTCTGGATTCGAATCGTTCGTTAGAAGCCCAATTAACCCCGGGATGACAGCTTCTTCACCCGGTGTGATCTCATAAGTATCGGCAACCGCGGCAGGCGGGTCATAGATCGGAGTTATATTGATGGTGACTGTCGCAGAATTGCCGTTGCGGAAATCATTGGCCGCGTACGTAAACGTATCGACACCAAAGAAGTTGTTGCTAGGTGAATAAAGAAACGATCCATCAGAGCTGAAAGCAAGCTCTCCATTTTGTGGACCCTCGATGACGACCGCCGTGAGTGCGTCTCCGTCGAGGTCGCTATCGTTCGCCAAGACACCGTTAGCCGCTGTGACCGCAAAGAAGACATTATCCTCTGTCGTTTCGTAAGCATCGTCCACTGAAACCGGCGCTGCGTTGCTGTAGAAACTTGAAATCTCCTCACGTACCGCGCCGAATTCATCCGCGGTGAGAGCTCCATCATAGAAGCGAATCTGCGTGATATCCCCTTCGAACGGAAGTGCCGACGTCTGAAGCATTCCGAAGGTGATGTCCAACGGCGCGCGAGTTCCGCCGTTCGCGTCAGCTCTCGATACCGGAGCCGCATCGTCGACGTGGACCGTTAGATCCGTGCCACTCAGTGTCATGGCGACAGTGTGCAGTTGGTTATCGTTAAGACCGCTTGTCTCCGAGTACACCGTCGTGGCGGGATTCAGGAAACCACCTCCCGTACCGGCTGCGATTTTTCCAGCCGCATTGATCGTTAGACCCCAATCCGATGAAAACCCGGCCGCATTCGAATCGACCAAGCCCGTGTTCGCAAACCAGGAGCCATCCGTACCCGCGAGTGATTGTGAGTCTGTGATGAATGTTGCGACGATCGAGAATTCGCTGAGTGCCGTCATCGGGTTGTCAGCCGCGCGCACACGCAACCCATCCATACCATCGCCCGGTTGAAAACGCACCGCCGAACGTCCACCAATCGCATCACGTACCAGTGTCGGTGTGCCACTGGCTGATGCCTCTATGCCTCCCTGGTTGTCGGTCCAGGTCGTGATGATTCCGTCGGCTGCGACAGCATCATTTAGGTCATCGGCGACCCAGTGCCCAATCAAGTCTCCTGCCAACAAATGTCGAGCTTCTAAAAGTTCATGATGACCGTTTCGTCGATGATGCCGAGTACGTTGAGTTTGCCGCCTGCGCATTATGAAGCCCTGATGGTCGGTGTTGTTAGTCGATGTTTGGGGAGCAACGAAATTGAACGAACCGTTGTTTGTTCGCGTTGCTTTCCACGTTTGCGAAGAGAATTCGCCCATTTCGCAAAGGGTCCGTATTCTACTTCAGATACCCAGGCTTTTCCGCAAAATTCCCCATGCCGTTTTTGCGCGGTTGTCGGGCCTTCGACCGCGCGGCTCTGAACAAGGTCATCGGCATCCGGCTGTATCTCATCGAAAGTAAGATTTGGCGGCACAGCAGGTGGGAATTCCGACACGCCGGATCCCGTTTGGGCATGAAAATGGGAGGCGGAGCACACCTGTTCACTTCGTAGATGTCAGTTTTTGCTGCAGTTTTCTGCCACAAAATAGGTCGGCGTTCCGTGTCGAAAGGCGGTTTCAGGGGCTGCCTGTCCGGTTTGCCCCTGACGAACTGTCATCGGGTTCAAATCGCGTGGTCGATCGAAAGCTGAAACGCACACCGTCCTTGAGGAGATCGATTCTTGCGTCAAGATCGCGAATCCTTCGCTAGTTGCTACCTTTGTCGGCGTTGGGACCATCGTCAACACAGCTTGGCGATTGCTGTTGAATTGGCGGAACCGAGAGGCCATTTGTTGAAGGAGGGGGCGACGATTGTGTATAGTCGTGTCGGAGGTGGAACTCCTAATTTTAAAGGATCGGTCGGTTCCGTTCCGACTCCTGATGCGTCTACCGACCCAGCGTTGATCCGCGTCATATGCGCTGACGGCGAACAAGTCATACTCCGAATGAAAGTCCTATGAGCACTCGTCTTCCCACCAGGATAGCGCTTTTTCTGACACTGTTGATCTGCAATTTGGCGATGGCAGAAGAGGTGGCCAAGCCGGACGCAGCCAAGTCGGATGCGACGGTCAGTTACTGGAATGACATTCGGCCCATCTTTCAGGTGCATTGCCAGGGCTGTCATCAGCCGGCCAAACCGGGCGGCGAATATGTGATGACGAATTTTGAATCCCTGAAATCTGGAGGCGAGACAGGAGATCCAGCAATCATCGTTGGGGATCCTGAAGCCAGTCTCTTGATGGAGTACATCACGCCGACGGATGGTGCGGCGATGATGCCCAAGGACAAGCCGCCGCTCGCTGACGCTGACTTGGAAAAAATCGGACTCTGGATTGAGCAGGGTGCCAAAGACGATACGCCGGACTCCGCTCGACAAAAATACGACCAGGACAATCCTCCCGTTTACTCCGCGGCACCGGTACTAACCGCGATTCAGTTTTCACCGGATGGCCGTTACCTCGCTGTGGGTGGCTATCATGAGGTGCTCATCCATCAAGTGGAACGGTTGCTCGCTGGTGAGCCATCTTTGACCGCGAGACTGATTGGAATGTCGGAGCGGATTGAATCGGTGGCTTTTTCACCGGACGGTGCGCGGTTGGCCGTTGCAGGGGGATCGCCCGGACGATTGGGCGAAGTTCAGGTCTGGAAGATCGACGACTTCAGCCTCGATTTTTCCGTGCCTGTGACCTACGACACGATCTATGGCATCAGCTGGTCTCCTGATGGCAAGCTGATCGGTTTTGGCTGCCCCGACAATACGGTTCGTGCCCTGAAAGCAGAAGATGGCGAACAGGTACTCTTCAACGGCGCTCATAACGATTGGGTGCTGGACACCGTCTTTTCGGCCAAATCGACTTACATTGTGACGGTCAGTCGTGATCGCTCCATGAAGTTAATCGAAGTCGGCACCGAACGCTTCATCGATAACATTACGAGCATCACGCCTGGTGCACTCAAGGGAGGACTCAACGGAGTTGATCGGCACCCGACCGAGGATCAACTTTTGATTGGCGGGGCTGATGGAGTTCCCAAGATCTATCGTATGTTTCGTGAAAAAGCGCGGAAGATCGGGGACGATTTTAATCTAATCCGCAAATTTCCCGCCTTGCCCGGCCGTATCTTTGATGTCGAGTTTTCGAAAAATGCTGAACGGATCGTGGCTGGTAGCAGCTTTAACGGGACCGGTTATGTGAGTGTATCGAACGTCGGTGATGGAAAACTGATTGCTGAGATGAAGGGGATCCCTTCTGCCATCTTCGCAGTGGCGTTCAGTGCCGATGGAAAATGGGTGGCTAGCGGAGGTTTCAGCGGCGACGTTTTTCTGCACGATGCTGAGACCGGTGAATTGCAACGACAATTTGTTCCGTTCACTCAAGGAGATAAGGTGGTTGCGGACGCTTCTACGTCTGCGACAGATCCCTAGGGATAAGGTTGAGCTGAGTTTCAACTTGAAATTTTGAGGAATAATATGTCATACACGACATCGACACGACGTTGGACGAAAACCATGCTGCGACTAACGCTATTTGCCGTTGTCGTAGGTCAGGCATTTAGCGGTCATGCCGCTGAGAAGATACCTGCCGGCTTGACGCTTGAGTCGCTAGAGATAAATCCGGCTCGTGTTGAACTGCAGCAAAAGTCCGATGTCGCTCAGCTGCTCATCACGGGTTGGCTCGAAAGTGGTGAACAGATCGACGTGACGAGAATGGTCAAACTGGTTGATCAGCCTGCCTTTGTCGAAGTTACCGAACAACGTGCCATCCGACCTCTCGCTGACGGTCAGCAACAGCTTCGTTTTGAGATCAACGGGTTGAGCGCTGAGGTGGATGTTGAGGTGAAGGGCATGGACACGGAGCGAGAAATTAGCTTCGTGCAGGATGTGGCTCCCGTCTTGTCCAAAATGGGATGCAATCAAGGAACTTGTCACGGATCGAAAGACGGACAAAACGGATTCAAATTGTCGTTGCGCGGATATGACTTTCTCTACGACCATCTCGCGCTCACGGACGATATTCGAGCTCGGCGATTTAATCGTGCGAATCCCGATCAGAGTCTCATGTTGCTAAAAGCGTCGGGCGGAGTTGCTCACGTGGGTGGCGTCCTTACGCGCCCCGGTGACCGAGAATACGAGCTATTGCGACAATGGATTCTCGACGGTGCGAAGCTGGATCTGGAAAAGCCGCGTGTCACGAGCATCGAGCTGCTTCCCAAAAATCCCATTCTGCCGCGCGCTAACTTATTACAGCAGATGCTCGTCATTGCCACCTACAGTGATGGAACGGTTCGCGACGTCACCTCTGACGCCTTTATTGAAAGCGGAAACATCGAGGTATTGTCGGCGGAACCTTCTGGGATCGTGACGACATTACGGCGTGGTGAATCGCCGATTCTGGCCCGCTTCGAAGGTGCTTACACTGCGACGACTATCACGGTCATGGGTGATCGCAGCGGATTCGTTTGGGAACAACCAACGACGTATAACTACGTCGACGAACTTGTTTATTCAAAACTCGAACGAATGAAGATTCTTCCCAGTGGTGTTTGTACCGATGCCGATTTTGTCCGTCGTGTCTATCTGGATCTGACTGGGCTCCCACCGCGAGCGTCCGAGGTGCGTGAATTCCTCAACGATCCGACGGAATCTCGACAAAAACGCGCTGCGCTGATCGACAAGTTGATCGGTAGCAGGGAATACGTGGAACACTGGACCAATAAATGGGCTGATCTACTACAGGTGAATCGTAAGCATCTCGGTGAAGTCGGAGCAGCCGCATTGAGGGATTGGATCAAGGAATCGATTGCTTCCAACCAGCCTTACGATGAGTTCGCGTACGACGTCATTACTGCGACGGGTTCGAATCTTGATAATCCCGCTGCCGCCTACTGGAAAATCCTGCGTGATCCAGCGCTCGCGATGGAAAACACCACTCACCTGTTCCTCGCTGTGCGTTTTAATTGCAACAAATGTCACGACCATCCCTTCGAACGATGGACTCAGGATCAGTATTACAATCTCACCGCCTATTTTGCTCAGGTAGGCCGGAAAGAAGATCCACTCTTTAATGGGCAAAAAATCGGCGGCTCTGCTGTTGAATCGGCCGCACCCTTGGTCGAGGTCGTCTTTGATAGTGGAAATGGCGAAACCAAACATGATCGAACGGGTGAAATCGTGGCTCCGTCCTTCCCCTACACCCATGAATTTTCTAACGAAGGCGAAGATCCAAGGCGTGTTCAGCTTGGTCGTTGGATCACTTCAGAGAACAATCGATATTTCGCCAAGAGTTATGTCAATCGACTGTGGGGTTATCTGTTGGGAACGGGCCTGATCGAACCCATTGATGATATTCGAGCTGGGAATCCTCCCACCAATCCCGAATTGCTTGATCAAATGACCCAGGAGTTTATCGACTCGGGCTTTGATACTCAGCATATTCTCCGCACAATTTGCAACTCGCGAACCTATCAGCATTCCGTCGCAGCCAACCGCTGGAATGAAGACGACGCAATCAATTATTCCCATGCTACACCGCGGCGGCTTCCAGCTGAGGTGCTCTACGATGCGATTCATGTTGCCGCCGGCAGGGTGACGAGCATTCCCGGTGTTCCTAAGGGGTTCCGAGCTGCTGAATTACCGGATGCGGGGGTTAAGCTCCCATTTCTCGATGACTTTGGAAGACCCGCACGCGAAAGTTCTTGTGAGTGTGAGCGGTCCAGTGGTGTCGTACTTGGACCGATCATGAAACTGGTGAATGGACCCACCGTCAATGATGCGATTAGCTCCAGCGACAGCGAGCTCGCCCAGCTTGTCGCGAATGAGTCTGACGATCATCAACTCATCGAAGAAGTCTTTCTCCGCTTTCTCGCGCGAAAGCCAACGGAACAGGAAGTTGCGCTGGGCGTGGAAGCGTTGTCAGCGGCCAAAGATGATGGCCAGCAATACCAGGATAAGTTCGACCAATACCGAGCCGATTTGTTGGCGAAGCAGGACGACTGGGAGAAAGGCCTCGCTGTCGCGCCGCAATGGACCGTGGTGACGCCGGAGAATATCGAATCAACAGCAAAGGCAACCTTTGAAATCCTGGAGGATCAGTCCGTCCTCGTTTCCGGAAATCTTGCCAAGGATACCTACCAGCTGAAGTTGTCGAGCCCTGTCAATAAATTGACCGGTCTCAAGATTGAGTTGCTACCCGATGAATCGCTAGGTTCAGGTGGTCCGGGGAGGGCCATGAATGGGAATCTCGTTCTGAGCGAATTAAAGCTGGGGCTGTTGGACGAAGAATCGCAGAAGTCTCAGCCCATCGCCTTGCAGAATGCCACGGCGAGTTTCAGCCAGTCGAGTTGGAATGTGACGGGCGCCATCGATGGTAATCCCGGAACGGGTTGGGGCATTATGCCTCAGGTTAATAAAGCCAATGAAGGAACTTTTGAAACGGCTGAGGACGTCGAGATTGGGGCCGATCAACGGCTGCAGCTCGAAATCGATCAGCAATATGACGATGGCAAGCACAATCTGGGGCGTTTTCGAGTCTCCTTTACCGATTCGCGCCGTCCCTTCGCACCTCAGCAATTGCCTGAGGAAATAGCACCGATTGTTGCAACGCCGAAGAGCGAACGTAGTCCGGAACAGCTCCAAAAGTTGCAAGATTACTACCTGAGCCTCGACAAGCCTTTACAGGAGCTTCAGGCGTCACTGCAGCAGGCACAACAGCAAGCTCTGCAGCACCGTCTCACGGGAGTGCAAGATCTTGCCTGGGCTCTGATCAACAACCCATCCTTCTTGTTCAATCGCTAGACCGTGGACCGATTAATCGTGGTTTGAAAACCACAATTCGCCGTTGTGCAATGCAGGATCGGTCTGGCCTGCGACAAGATGACGTTAATCGAGGATGGGAATTGCGGTCTTAGGAGTTCTTGCCGTTTTGGGCAGTAAAAAGTGTGCCTCGGATCTGGTAAGAGAGTTTGAGGCCAGTTGCTTCCGTCTTTCCGGTTCCGCGAATTCAGATTTCAGGTAGCCACGGTGATTGTTTCCACTCACGGTTTGACAAAACGGTACGGGACATTTACCGCGTTGGACCACTGTAATACTGAGGTTGCGAATCAGGAAGTCTTCGGACTGTTGGGGCCGAACGGAGCTGGAAAGACAACTCTCTTGCGTTTGTTGTTGGGGTTTCTGCAACCCACGGATGGACGTGCACAAATTGGTGGTTTTGACTGCTCAAGCCAGTCTATTCAAGTTCGCCAGCGTGTGGCCTATCTGCCGGGCGAGGCAAGATTGTATCGTCGCATGAAGGGTGCCGATGTCCTGCAGTTCTTCGCGCAGATGCGGCCCGGTGGGAATCTTGCCAAGTCGAGACGCCTGGCTCAACATTTGGATCTTGACCTGCGAAGACGCGTTGCATCCATGTCGACCGGGATGCGACAGAAACTCGCGATCACGATCACTCTCGCTCATGAGGCCGAAGTCTACATCCTGGATGAGCCGACTGCGAATCTCGATCCGAATGTTCGACGTTCTGTCATGGAAATGGTCCGCGAGAAACGGCAGGAAGGGCATTCCGTCTTGATTAGTTCGCACGTGCTGTCGGAAATGGAAGAATCTTGTGATCGGGTGGTCATTCTTCGTCATGGAGAACTGGTTCACACGCAAGTCATGTCTCAATTGCGACAACGACACCAAATCCAGGCGACGACCAACGGACCATTGGCACCGGTGCCTCAGCATCTTGTGGATCGGATTCAGCTCGCAGTGCAAGGTCAACAGGTTCAGATGGATACCCAGGGAGATCTCGCCGATCTGATGGGCTGGATTGCGGATCAACCGTTGACTGAACTGTCCGTCCAACGGTGTGGGCTCTCGACGATTTATGAACAATACCATTCGGCTGAGGCGGCATTGTGAGAGGCGCACCGTGACTTGGATGCTTGTTAGGAAGATCTTCAATGATGCTCGCTGGTTGCTGCTTGCGTGTGCAACGACACTCTTTGCATTTGCTTGGATTCGTGTTGCGATCGTGTCGAGTATGCAAACGCATCAACTGCAACGCATCGTTCGAAATCTACCCGAGATGGTCAAGCGACTTTCGCCCGTTCCGATTGAGGAATTAATTTACTATCCAGGATTGATTGGGTTCACTTTCGAAGAACCGATTGTCTATCTGATCATGGCGGTATGGGCCATTTCGCGAGCCTCGGATAGCGTCAGCGGTGAACTCAACCGAGGTACCATGGAGATGCTGTTGTCTCAACCTCTGGGACGCACTCGTTACCTGTCGATTCACACTGGTATTACTTTGTTTGGCGTTTTCGTATTGGCAGCAACTGCCTACGCGGGAACTCACTTCGGCATTATGAGTACCGATGTTGAGGTGAAAGTCGCCACATCCCGCTGGCAGGCTCCCTTTGGATTCTCAATGCCAGGACAAGAGGTCGAGGAAAATGTGAAACGCGTTCCGATGACGGATTACGTCGAGCCTAAGGTGTTTTTGCCTGCAGCCCTGAACTACGCGAGTCTCGGCTTCTTTCTCGTCGGAGTCACGTCGTGCCTCTCAGCGTGTGACCGTTATCGCTGGCGCACGATCGCCATTGTCGTCGGATTTTACGTCTTCCAAACCATCTTGGAGCTGACTGGAATGGCGGTCGACAGCTTGAGGTGGTTATTGCGCTTTACCTTCTTTTCCATCTACGAGCCGGTGGCCTTTTCGACCTTGGCGTCGAAGGACACGAGCGACGGATGGCGCTGGCTGGCGACTGAAAGTAAAGGATACATTCCGGATCTGGGGCCACTTGGATACGACGCGGTGTTGGTTGGCCTGGGAAGTCTCGGAATTGTTGCGGCGCTGGTAATTTTCCGCCGGCGAGATCTACCGGCCCCGCTCTAGGGATCCATCACGGAAATCCTTGGTACGAGCATTGCTCTTAGCGGTCGAACGGATAGGGTTGGAAGAGTTGAGGAGCGTGAGTGGAGGTCTGGAATGAAGAAGTTAGGAATTTGCGGGTTGATTGTCATCTTGGTTTTGGGAGGCGGGTTTGCCATGATGATGGGCATCATGAGCTATTCTGCGGAACCCCCCAAGAGTTTAGGTGTCACGGATGGTCGACTCCAAGCCTGTCCGAACTCGCCCAATTGCGTATCGACCCAGAGTCAGGACGACCAACACAAAATGGATCCGATTCAATGGAACGGGTCCAGCCAAGAAGCGATTACGCGGCTTGCGGAGATCATCGCGGCCATGCCGCGGACAGTCATTGTCGCTCAGACCGACGATTATCTGCGTGCTGAATTCACGAGCGGCCTTTTTCGCTTCGTTGACGATGTCGAATTCTACGTTGATTCTGTCGGGCACAAGATACAGTTTCGTTCGGCTTCGCGAACGGGATACTCCGACCTGGGTGTGAACCGAAAACGAATGACGGAAATCGTTAACCGATTTGAGGCTCAGGCGACGCCCTGATTAAAGACCTTCATAGACCTTGCTTCGTTGTCGTTGACCGTAATATTTCCAGCCGGGAATAAAGAAGCACGCGGCGGCTACGGTTCCGAAGATGAAGTGAGCGTAGTCCGGCCATCTTGCCATCAATAGGGCGGTTGCATATAGAGCCGTAGACTGAATGTAAAAGGCACCGGACAGAATTCCGGCCTTAATCAAGAAGACCATGCCACTGGTCAACGCAATCATCGGAGACAGTGTCAATACAGGCATTCCGAGGATGTTTTCCACGGGAAACAATAGGGCGATGCTGATCATACTCGCGGCCCAGATATGCGCGATTTGCCGTTCGACAAAGGTCACCGCACCCAGTCGCTGTCGCAAAGCCCAAAAGACGGCGGCCCATGCTCCAAGGACCACGGTCCAAAGGACAAAATA
This sequence comes from Planctomycetaceae bacterium, assembly GCA_002723275.1. Lineage (GTDB taxonomy): Bacteria > Planctomycetota > Planctomycetia > Pirellulales > Pirellulaceae. The sequence goes on along the minus strand of PBNZ01000021.1, from coordinate 179,009 downwards.
ATGCCATCGGTCGCGGTCGCCCGCCAGGTAGAGCGCGTTGGTCAGGAAGCAAACGATGATCAGAACTAGGCTGTGCCACATCCAGAGGAGGCCCCAGTTCTCGAGTACATTCGCATGATGCGTTTCACGGAACATGCGGCCCATGATCTGCGAAATCTTGGCGGAGTGTGCCGAGAGTGGTTCATCTTGCAGAAACGCATCCAGATCCGTCGCCAATTCGGCAGCTGATGCATAACGCAAGTCCGGCGGCTTTTGTAAGCAACGCATCGTGACAATTTCAAGATCACGGTGTGCCTTTTCATTAATTGAACGCGCGAGAGGCGGGTCTTGCTCCAAGACCTTCAGAACAACCTCCATCGGCGTCTTTGCCTCGAAGGGAGGTTTGCCAGTCACCGAGTGAAACAGGATGGTTCCTAACGAGTAAACGTCGCTCGCGGCGCTCACGTTACCCCGACTTCCGGAGGCTTGCTCGGGGGACATGTAGGCGGGGGGTCCCAATACCGCTCCCGTTTTCGTAAGGTTCTCGGCATCGGTAACCTGTTTGGCCAGGCCAAAATCCATCACATGCGGTTCGCCCTGCTCATCGATGAGAATGTTTGAGGGTTTCAGGTCTCGATGAAGCACTCCTTGCCGATGAGCGAATTCGATCGCCTTGGCAATTTTGGAGGTCATTTCTGCGGCCTGCAAAGAGCTCAGCGGACCCTTTTTGAGGCGATCTGCGAGCGTGCGACCAGCGACGTACTTCATGCTGAAGAAGTTCTTGCCTTCGAAGACGCCAACCTCGTACACCGGAACGATATTCGGATGATGGATCCGCGCGGCAGCCTCGGCTTCTGCCTGAAAGCGTGCCTGATCGGCCGGAGATGCGAATTGTCCTCGCAGCAGCATCTTTACTGCGACGTCACGGTCCAGGCTTTTTTGCTTCGCTCGATAGACGACACCCATGCCGCCTCGCCCGACTTCTTCCAGTAAAATATAGTCCCCGAACTCAAAGGGCAGTTCTAGCGAAATGACGGGAGCTGAACCCGTTTTAGAGGATGGATTGTTAAAAGTATTCTTGCTTAGATCATGGCCAAGTGCATCGGCCAGCATCACTGCGCCCCAGAGTTCTTTCAGCTCTTCTCCCAAGGAGCCGTACGCATCGGCCTCGGTTTCGATATCAACGTCTTCGCCGTTAGCGACTCGGTCCGAAAGTTCGGCGAGAATCTTAGCAAGCGTTTTATCCGTATCATTCGGCGAATTGTGCCGACGATCAGGAGAGGCCGATTCAGGAGCATTCACGCAAAGTCGCCCTCATCGGATGGTTCGGATAACAGTTTGCGCAACCTTCTCATTGCACGGAGATAACGCATGCTGGCTGCCGGTTCGGAGAGATTCAGTGATTGAGCAACATCTTGATTCGAAAGTTGCTCGAAATGTCGCATTAATACGATTTCACGATCATGATCGTCCATCGTTTCGATCGCCGCTTGAAAACGTCGTTGTAGCTCTTGCATCGTCGCTGCTGCGGCGGGTGTAAGTTCGGGATCACAAAGCTGAGCGGCGAGCTCGATTGTCGATCGGTCCATCGCCGCGGGCGCCACCATCCCTTGCTCACGATCCACGCTTCGCTTGCCGCTCGCGCGATGTCGGCGATGAGCATCGATAATGCGGTCCTTGGCCATCTGTCGTAACCAGAGATGGAATGGCATCACCGGATCGTCGAGATATTTTCGTAAGCGTCGATTCGCTTCAATCATCACTTCCTGCACGATATCGCTCGCGTCGACTCGCTGTTGGATGCGCCGGTCCAAACGCATCTCGACCATGCGCCGCAATGCATCTCGATGTCGATCGAGCAATTGCCCTGCAGCATGGTCGTCGCCTTCTTTGGCGTTGTTGAGCAGCTCTTGTGTATGATCGCCTTCAGGCCACATAGGTCATCCTTCGTCGACGGCTGACGCCATCCGCCCATGGCATTCGATGGAGGTTACAACGGCGTCCAATCTTGATTATCGTCCAAGATCGCCTTTTTCAGCAAGTCTGGCCGGATGCTCAGGCTTTCTCTCGATGCTTTTGCGGATTAGGATGCTTCATATCAAAGCGATTGCGAGGATAAATTCAGCTGGGAATCGTGAGAATGCAGCGTACCGACGTTCAAAATCGTTTGCTTGCAATTGACGCGACGAGCGAATCCTATGCGACCGATTTCGTTCGTGAATTGCTCGCTTTTGCTCAGCATCGGCAGGTTAGCGATCTCCATTTGCAACCCACTGGCGAGGGGCTCAAGGTCCAGTGGCGCGTTGATGGTGTGTTGCAAACACTCGGACTTTTTCCTTTTGGAACTGTCACCAGCATTGTCGCTCGCCTGAAAGTCCTCGCTGAATTGCTGACCTATCGAACTGAGGTTCCTCAGGAAGGTCGTGTCCGTGAGGGCAGCGTATCGATAAACAGCCAATCGACCATTGAAATGCGAGTCAGTACATTTCCGACCCTGTACGGAGAACGTGCCGTCGTTCGCTTTTTTGCTTCCCAGTCAGAATATCAATACCTCGATCAACTCGGTCTGCCAGCCTCGATGGCTGCGGATCTCGGAAGGTTTCTTGAAGAGACCACAGGTGCCATTCTCATTGCGGGACCGGCCGGTAGTGGCAAAACAACGACCGCTTACGCCTGCCTTCGAGAAGTCGTACGCAAGACCGAGGGGGGCCGAAGTATCGTTTCACTCGAGGATCCAATCGAGGTTCCGGTCGCCGGCGTCGCTCAATCTCAAATCAATTCAGCAGCAGGTTTTGAACTTGCATCCGGACTCAAATCACTGCTGCGACAGGATCCCGAAGTTATCCTGGTTGGTGAGATTCGAGATCATGAAACAGCCAATGTTGCGATGCAGGCCTCTCTCACGGGACAACTTGTGTTGACGACCTTTCACGCAGGGAGTGCTGCGGAGGCGGTCCGACGACTCATTGATATGGATGTTGAGCCGTATGTTCTAAGGAGTGGAATCCTTGCTGTCCTTGGCCAACGTCTTGTGAGGTGCCTCTGCAAATGTGCGTCGCCTATTGAAAGTTCTGACGAGTTAATCGGGCTCAAAGTCGAACGTGCACTTCGCCCGGTAGGTTGTGAAGAATGTCAGCATACCGGCTATCGGGGTCGGCGCGTGCTCGCAGAACTTATGAAGATGTCAACGGTAGAGATCGGGCAGGCAATTCTGCAACGACATGAAGTTCAACAAATACAGATGTTATCGCAAAGTGCCGGTATGATCTCTTTGCATGACCGAGCTCTCAATGCGATCAACGAGGGCTGGACGAGTCCTGCTGAAGTACGTCGAGTTTTGGGCTTCCGATTTGAATCTGGTGAGGAACCGAGATAATCGCCGAAATGAATCGATCTGACTCTCAAAAACCGATCACCCTTGACCAACTGATTGCGTTGTGTGACGAAATGCGTGCTCTTGCGCGCACCGGCGTTCCGATGGAAAAGAATATGCTGCAAATGGCGGCGGAGTTGCCATCGGAGCTTGGTCGTATCGCCGCTGAAATTGGCGAACGCGGGGACGCAGGAGAGTCACTGGAACAGATCATTGAAAGTGATCACTTGCAGCTGCCGCCAGTCTTCAAGGCCGTCGTCGCAGCCGGTATTCGATCCGGTCATCTGAGTGTCGCATTGGAAGGCATGGCGGCCACCGCTCGGCGGATGGCTGAATTGCGTCGGTCGATCGTTCAAGCCTCAATCTATCCCCTGATCGTCCTGGTTGTGATCAGCGGCTTGTGCCTATTAGTGCTCTCCCGACTCAGTGAGGCGTATGTCGATGCCAGCGTGGCTCAGAACGTCGATTCGATGCCCGTGGGGATTGGCTTGCTGTCGATTTGGGGAAACTGGTCGTGGCTCGTGACTCTGGCTGCTTTACTTTTGTTTTTTGTTTGGTTCACGGTCTCTGCACGGGCCAGTTTCCTGCAGTCACAGGGATTTGCTAGCTGCATGCTGCGTTTGCCTTGGACTCACAAGTTGTTGCGTTTGGGGCGGTTGGCCATCTTCACCGATGTGTTGTCGTTGCTCCTGGAGCAGGAGATACCACTTCCTGAATCTCTGCGGCTCGCCGGGGAGGCGAGTGGTGACGAGCCGCTACATCGCGAAGCAGTTCTCATCGCGGAATCACTCGAAAGAGGTGAGGAAGGTAACTCGATTGACGAGTCACAGGCGGTGATACCGACGCTGTTGCGTTGGCAACTCATGGCGCAGAAGCCAACCCCCCAACTCGTCAAGTCTCTCCGCACAACATCGTATTCGCAGCAGCGACGAGCCAATCAATTGGCTGATTTGTTGGCTCAGCAGTTGCCCGTTATATTGACGATCGGAGTGGGGGGCGGTGCGACGCTCCTTTACGCGATGGCGGTGATGGGACCCTGGTACAGTCTTTTGACAAGTATTGCCGAGCAAAATCTTGCTCGGTGAGATTTGGCGTGGTGTCGCTTTTTCTTGGGTGCAGGTCAATTGATGAAACGCAAAGGCAGCGAATTTCTCTCGACCGAAGAGGTGACGGAGCTCACTGAAGAAATCGTTCGTATCACCGAATCGAATCTTCCACTTTCCGACGGTCTGCGCGCGGCTGCCACTGATGTTTCGAATCTGAGAGTACGAACGGGACTCTCTCAGTTGGCGGATTGCATCGAACATGGCAAAACGCTGGATGAGGGATTGGTGTCGAGTGGTCTTCGTATTCCGACCTATCTGTCTGGATTAATACAAGCTGGAGCACGTGCTGGAAAGCTTCCCGAGGTTCTGCTTCAACTGACGGACCATTATCGATCGAGTCAGGATCAGTCGCGGCAAATCTGGTCGGTCCTGTTTTATCCGCTCTGCCTGATCGGCCTGATGGGCATCGTGTTGGCGATCGTTTTGTTCGGGGTAATTCCTGAATTGAATCGGATCTATTTGGAATTCGAAGTTGAATTATCTCAATCGACACTGAGTCTGATTTGGTTTTCCAAAATCGGTTGGCAATATGTGGTCGGTGCCATGGTGGGTGCTTTACTCATTGCTATTTTGATTCGAGTTTTGGGGGGATCTGCCAGCTGGATGCAGGTGGTGGCGACCATTCCTGGTTTTGGCAAGATCATGCAGTGGCAGGGGTTTGCTGAGTTCTCTGAGTTATTGCGATTACTGTTAATGCAGGAAGTCCCGTTAGGCGAGTCTCTCCGGTTGACCGCCATTGCGGTACGTAATGCCAACGTTGCTGCAGTGACCCACGAGCTTGCTAATCAAGTTGAGAACGGACGGTCTCTGGCGGATGCGATGGTGTCGTCTGATCAAGTTCCTCCCCATATGATCCCGGTCATTCGCCTGGGCGAACAGAATGACAAGCTTCCCGATTCGTTGCGTATTGTTTACGAGTTGTTTGAAGGGCAGATTGATCTGAGGTCCCGATTACTCTTGTCGATTTTGCCACCGGTCATGTTTCTGTTGATCGGGGGTTTTGTAGTCGCATTGCTACTGGGTTTGTTCACGCCCTTGCTTTCCTTGATTCAATATTTGGCGTTTTAGTCCGATGTACCTTCACCTGATCGCCGTTCCCTTGTTCGCAGTAATCCTGCTTTGGAGTCTCCAGCAGTTTTACGGACGCCACATGCGCGGACGTGACGATTCCATGATGCTGGTGATGACGCTCGGAGCTTGGGTGCTGTTCTACTTAAGCTTCGGTGTTGTTTTTGGGCCGCTGCTGTTTTTTGTTTCGTTGATCATTGGCGGCATGGTTGTGTCGCGATATCGACAATCCGAAAGATGCACCTTGCTTTGGCTATTGGCGATCGCTGCGGAAAAGGGAATTCCACTTTCTCAGGCGGCGCGGTCCTACGCGGCCGGCCGAACGGATGAAATGGGTCGCCGTGGCGCCGCGTTGGCAGACTATCTGGAGCAAGGAATGTCGCTGCCGAATGCTCTTGATCATTCCAGGAATACTTTGCCGTCGGAAGGGATTCTGGCAGCTCGTCTCGGATTTGCGACAGACACTTTGGCGATCACCCTAAAGGAAGCTGCACAGGATCGAAACCAGGCTGTCGTGGCGGCAAATGCCGCTTACGGTGGACTGCTTTATTTCTTCTGTGTCCTCAATGCCATGATCCTCATCTTCTTCTTCACGGTGATTCGCATCCTGCCGACCTATCAGGCGATCACGGCCGATTTTGACGTTGAGATGCCGAGCATTACGAATATGCTCATCCAATCTGGACATTGGATCGGAAATTATTGGTTCTTAGGCTTGCCATTAGCCATGCTTTCCATGGCCCTCCTCTGTTACGCCTTGCTCGGATATCTGGGATTTCGATTGCCAACCCTGCCATTCATCGGCCGCTTTTGGGGTCGCATGGATACCGCGATCATCTTGAGATCATTGGCCAGTGGACTGGCCCAGAAACGACCCATCGATCAGACCATCGATCTGTTAGCTCATTGGTATCCAGTGCCTCACGTCGGAGCTAAGTTAGCCGCCGCCGGCGAGCGAGTTCGACAAGGCGCGGATTGGTGTGACAGTCTGCTTACCGGTAGGCTCGTTTCAGCGACTGACGCGGCTGTCCTTAAGGCTGCGCAACGCGTTGATAATCTTGAATGGGCGTGCCGAGAGCTGGCTGACGCGAAGTCACGCCGCTTCAAATATCGAACCGCAGCGTTGGCCCGTTTCGTTGGACCGCTATTTGCGCTAGGGTTGGGGATCCCAATCGCGTTTTTTGCGATCGGGATGCTGATGCCAATTGCCAGTGTCATTGAGGCGTTAGCTCGATGAATAATTTCCACTCGAAAAAACGAAAAAGGCACGGCTTCACTTTTGTTGAGTTATTGGTGGCGATCCTCCTGGTCGGGGTGACCTTGGCCCTGGTCGCCCAGATGATGTCGATTAGCCTGCAACAAAATCTTACGGGCCAACGTCGTCTGGCCAATGTTGAAATCGCCAATAGTGTCTTCGAAATTATCTCCGCCCTGCCCTACGACGATCTGGACGACTCGGTGTTGAATCGACCAGAATTTTCGCAAATCATCGGGCCAGGCTTAGATCGATGGGTCTTGGATTTGAACGTGACGGAGGTCGCAACGCCGGCACCCGGCAAAAGATTTGAACTTTCCGTTTTGCCAGTGACCGAAATTGAGTCATTAAGACCTTACCGGCTCGTCGGTTGGAGATTCGCGGAGGCATTGCCATGACGCAACCACCTAAACAATGTCGCCGTTCGGGCATCACGCTTCTTGAACTCGTCGGTGTCTTCGCAATCGGATCCCTGATTCTTGCGATCTCGACCAATGTCATTGTGAATATGTTGAGGATGGAGAACCAGACTCGAGAGCAGGTCGTTCAAGTCGAGTCGGTTTCCCGCCTCACGGACCAATTTCGTCAAGACATTCGTGGTGCTCGCGAAGTCCAGTTATCGGATCCGCTGTCAAATCGCCTCTTGATCAATCAAGAAACGGAACAACAAATCGAATATGCCCTCGTGGGTCGGTCCCTGGTGCGTACTGAAAAACGCGGGGATCAGAGGATCAGTCGAGAAGGATTTCGCTTGCCCAGGGATACCAGAGTGATTTGGGAGCGAGTGGAAAACAACGGTCGGACGTATTTTCGAATGCGTTTTTCCCCGGAGCGACGGTTTGCCATGATTGTCGTTGCTGAGCAAGAGCTCATCCCGATCGTCGCGGTCACGGACGGAAAAGTGGAGCCATGATCAGAAGCCGTTCCTCGAAAAGACGATCGGGCCGTAGAAATGGCTTTGCCTTGGCGATGGTCCTCGTCGGCATGACGATCGCCACGTTATTGTTGGTCGTGATCGTGCAACGTGCCGTCGTGTTCCATCAGCGAGTGATCCAGCGACAGCAGAAAGTACAATCTCAGCAAATTGCTGAGTCTGCGATTGAATTAGCCCGTCAACGTTTGGACTCAGATCTCGACTATCAGGGTGAAGATTGGCTGATTTCGTTTGACAATCTTCCCGATAATCGGGCTGGACGAGCTGAGATCGTCGTTGAGTCGAAAGAGGGTCAGCTTAAGTCAATTCGAGTGGTGGCCGTCTATCCAGATCGCGACCTAGGAATAAGAACTGAAAGGCGAGCGATTTACGCCGTGGAGACACCGAACGAATGAAACCAAGAAACAATATAGGATTCACATTGGTTGAACTCCTGGTCGTGATTGCGATCATTGCCATTCTCGTGTTGATGCTGTTACCAGCGATTAGCGCCATGCGAGAAAGCGCAAGGCGGACTCAATGCATGAGTAAGGTGTCGCAACTTGCCCTTGGACTGCAGAGTTACAATCTCTCGAGAGGACATTTCCCCTCCGGGGTCATCGATCCCGTGCAGGCGCCGATTATCAGTCAGCCTCAAGGCTTCCACCATAGTTGGATCATTCAGGTACTGCCGTTCATCGAAGAGGGAACGATCTACCGGATGATCGACCATGAGAAGAGTGTCTATGCGAAAGAGAATCAACCGGTCCGTTACATTCAGATGGAAGCGTTGAAATGTCCTTCGTCGCCCTATGGGTCATCGGGTGTCGGCACCACGGATTATGCCGGAGTTCATCACGATGCGGAGGCTCCGATCAATAGTGACAATCGCGGGATCCTTTTCTTGAATAGCCGGATTGCTCGAGACGAAATTACTGATGGGGCGCAATACACCTTAATAATTGGCGAAAAACATACGCCGGAGATTAATACGATGGGTTGGATGACGGGGGCGAGATCTTCGTTACGTAATACGGGGACTCTGCCCAATCGAACCGGGCCTATGGCGACTGCTGTCCAGACGCTAAGCCGAGAAACGATCGAGAATTTTGATCCGGACGGCTCGCAAGAATCTGAGCCGTGGGAGAACTCTGACGAATCGGATGCTGCATTCGATGACGAATTTGATGATGAAGAATTGTCTGATGAAGCGGAATCGGAGACGAGCGAGTCCACCGAGGACGGTGAATTCCCGGGTGATGATGCCGATGCTCCGGGCGAATTTGTGAATGCCGAAGAAGAAGATGAAGGACCGATTGAAAAGTTTGATGTGATCGTCACCCAGGAGAAGATTTCTCCTGACGATCCCTGGGCGGCTACCAAAACAGCGGGGCTTTACGTCGGTGGATTTGGAAGCCATCACCTGGGTGGGGCTAACTTCGCATTCGCAGACGGACACATCAAATATATCACCGACGATATTGATCCTGCCGTCTACAAAAGTATGGGCGGGCGGAACGATGGTCAGGTGATCGACTCACGTTTAATCGATTAGGAAGCTTGATGTCCACGGGTTCAACGCACATGAAGAGCAAATATCCATTGTCGGCCGTGTTCTACATCGTTGCTGTTGCTGCGGTACTCTTTTCATTAGTGGCACCGGTATTCGTGGCTGGCGGAGACATTGATTATGGCGATCTGGTGGCGTGGATGATCGTCCTGGCCATTTTGGGGATGTTTCTCGGAGCCCTGATCGGGCTCTATCATTATCGGCGTCGTCGCGGTATCGGCTGGGGAATGTTTGTCGGAATATTTACGGGAGCCTTTCTAGGACCGATCGTCGTCACTAATGATTTTGAACAGGTCACGATGAGTTGTTTGATTGGGTCTGGGATTTTGATTGTCTTGACTGTGTGCATTCGTATCACCTCAAAACTTGGTCGACCTACATGAACCTTCTCCGTTCTGGGGGGACATGATGCGTGATCTGGAGACGCTCGCTTGATCTTAGTAGCATGCCGGATGATCGGCGCGAGCGCGATGCTGCTGTCGCTCATCGAATCCCGCTGTCGCGAAGAAATACCACCGTTAGTCGAGTATGCGGATCGACATCGAGTGGCGTGCTGGCTGGTCGAACCGTCAGCTGATGCAAGCTAGCATCAAGAAAAAGCTGTTGCATTACGATCCATCTTGCTGGTACCGTTCGCGACCTTCTCGAACTCGAACATCCTCGAGAAGTTCCGATGGTAACTCAGTGAGGTGAGTGCATGACTCTGCGAAAATCGCGACCGACAATCCTCCTTACGTTGCTGGTGAGCAGCGTGATTGCTTCCTTTTGTTACGGTTGGCAGTATTCCGAGCCGGTGCCTCAATGGATCTGGTCCTCCGCCCATAATCCAGGCCATGTTCCGACAACGGCCTGTTACTTTCGCCACGTTGTGCGGCTGCCCGCTGACATGACCGGAGCACGAATCGGAATCGCGGCTGACGACGCATTCGAGATTTATATCAATGGCAGGAAGCTTGGAGAGGGCACGAACGAACGCGGCATCGTCTCTTTGGACGCGAGTCAACATGTGCGTTCGGGTGAGAATCTCATTGCAGTCAAGGTACTGAACCGCAAGGGATCGACTGCGGGTCTGGCGTTAAGACTTGTCGCGAGCCAACCGGGAGATCAACAAGTAACGCTGGTGACGGATGGAAACTGGAGAACATCCTTGTCACCGCTGCCTCTCTGGAATCGTAATTCGTATTCGGACCGACGTTGGACGCAAGCCAGACGCATCGGCGAATTTTCCGATTTCGCAGTGAAACAGCAACAGGACCGCCGACGGCAAGAGCGGACCGCGGAGAAAGAGTCTGCCGAGCAGTCAACAAGACCCGTTGCTGCGAATGATGACAAGACGCCATCGGCGTCAGGATCTCAACGAACGCTCGTACGGCTACCGGCTTCTGGTGAACAGCTCGAAGTGCCTCGCGAGTTTGAATTGGAGCAGGTTGCGGGACACCGGGATGTAGGTTCGTTGATCGCGATGACCTTCAATGAATTTGGGCACATCATCGCCTCGAAGGAAAACGGCTCGTTATTGTTGCTGTATGGAAACAACGAAGACGGCAGCTTCTCGAAGGTGCGTGAATATGCAGACGGTGTCAAAAACTGCCACGGTATTCTTGCGGTTAACGGAGCGGTTTACGTCACCGGCCAAGGTCCTCAAGGATCTGGCCTCTATCGACTTACGGATTCAAGCCAAAACGCTTTTCTCGACAAAGTGGAATTGTTGTTGAAGTTCGAAGGGAAAAACATTGAGCACGGTCCGCATGGACTGATGCTTGGACCGGACGGTCTGATTTACGGAGTGGTCGGTAACCATTCTCAGCTTGAGGTGAAGGCTGATGCGGCGAGTCCGTACCAGCATTATTACGAAGGAGATTTGCTCCAACCGAAACTTGAGGATCCGGGCGGTCACGCGGCGGGCATCAAAGCGCCGGGTGGTGTTATTTTCCGTTGTGATCCCCAGGGTGAACAGGTTGAATTGATCGCCGGCGGGCTTCGCAATGCCTACGATTTAGCGATTAACGCCAGTGGTGAAATTTTTACGCACGATTCGGATATGGAGTCTGATGAGGGGACGACCTGGTCCCGCCCAACTCGTCTTTATCACGTCATTTCCGGGGCCGAGTTTGGATGGCGAAGTGGCTGGTCCAAGTGGCCAGAAAGCCATCTCGATGGGATGTCGGGGATTGCGGATACGGGGCGTGGATCGCCTTCCGGCATCACGATTTACGAACACAAAACCTTTCCTGAAGAGTATCGAAACACTGTTTTCTCCTGCGATTGGACGGAAGGTGAAGTACTCGCGATTCGACTCAAACCGGATGGCGCAACTTATCACGCTCGTCCCAAAACCTTTATCCGAGGGACTCCACTGAACGTCACCGACGTTGAGGTGGGACCCGATGGAGCTTTGTATCTGGCAACGGGTGGACGGGGTACCGCTGGAAATATCTATCGAGTGTCCTGGAAGGGGAATCGTTACGCTGAATCCGATCTAGGAGAGGGGATTGATCGAGTTGTCAAGCAACCGCAAATCAATAGCAGCTGGGCGCGGCAACGGGTCGCACAAATCCGCCAACAACTCGGTGATCGCTGGGACGCTGAGATCACGCAAGCAGCTCTGAGTACCGAACGCGATCCTGCGGAACGCGTGCAAGCGCTCCGTATCATGAGATGGATGGGGCCCAATCCGGACTTGAAAATGTTGCTAGCCTTGACCCAGGACCAGGATTCGTCCGTGAGACGGCAGGCTGTCTACGAACTTGGACTCTTGGAAGAAGCTGAGGCGGCTCAGCGTCTTACTGAATTACTCAATGATCAGGATCCACTCGTACGGCGGCATGCCTGTGAGGCGATGGTCCGGATGGGTCATTTGCCAACTTTCGACCGAATCAAGCACATGTTGGTCGCGAAGGACCGCTCCGAAGCATGGGTCGCGCGACGGATGCTCGAACGGATGCCCAAAAACGGTTGGATCGAACAGGTCTTAACGACGGATGATCACCCACTGTTCCTGCGTGCTTCAACAGCCGTACTGATCGCCGATCCGGATCCTGAAACGGCCAAGGCGATTCTGAATCGAACAATGGTACTGATGGATGGATTTATCAACGATCAAAACTTTATTGATTTATTGCGGGTCCAACAGTTAGCCCTGTTGCGAGGTGAATTGACTCGGACGGATGTGCCTCTGCTCCGACAACGGCTGAGTGAAGAGTATCCATCGAGTAGCCACGTGATTAATCGTGAGCTGATTCGCTTGCTGGCCTATCTGCAAATGGGAACGATCAAAGATCGCTATCTGGCCGAACTCCAAAGCGATATTCCGGATGTAGAACGTCTGCATCTGGCGATTCATCTCACACGGATTCCCGCCAATTGGACCACCACAGAAAAGCTGGCAATCTTCGAGCAATTGAACGCCTCTTCGCAAAGCGGCAACAGTCTGCCCGGCTATCTGCAGAATGTAGCACGCGATTTCGGTAAGACCTTTACCGATGAAGAGATCACTGCGGTCCTTGAGCAGGGGGCCCGTGTTCCGGGCGCCGCTCTGGCGGCCCTGTTCCGCTTGCCTGATGATCTTTCAGATGAACAAGTGGACCAGATCAAAGACCTCGATGAACAATTGATGGCCGGTGATAACAACAGCGAAACGATCAGGCGATTAAAAGTAGGAATCGTTGCCGTGTTGGCTCGCGATGGGAGTGACTCGGCATTTGCTTATCTGCGAGAGGTTTTCGATCGTGATCCGTCGCGCCGAGTCGAAGTCGCTTTAGGACTGGCAGAAGCACCTCAGGGAGATAACTGGGATGTGTTGGTCCGAAGTCTGCCGGTGTTGGATAATCAGTCGGCTGTCCACGTGATCTCTCGGTTGAAAACGGTCGACCGGAAGGCCAAGAAGGCCGAAAGCTATCGGCAGCTCCTTTTGGTCGCCCAGCAGCTGGGTAACCAAGACGCTTTGCAGGCCATTGCTTTACTTGAAAAATGGCAAGGCTATGCGATGTCCGATACGACGATCCCCTCGGATAAAGCACTTGGAGCGTGGAAAGCATGGTTCGTAGACACTTTTCCGGAAGAACCACTACCTGAACTCGCAGCAACGACCGGTGGCAAATGGGATTACGATGCCCTCCTCAAACATCTAGAAAGTGCTCAACTTGAATCGACGGGATCCGTCGACAACGGTCGGTTAGTCTTCGAAAAAATTGAATGTGCTAAATGTCATCGTTTCGAAACGGTGGGTGAGTCAATGGGGCCGGATCTGACGACCGTTCGCAAGCGTTTTCTAACGAAAGAAATCCTAGATTCGATTATCTATCCGTCGAAGATAATTTCCGATCAATATGCGGCCCAAACCCTCTTTACGGAAGATGGTCGTACCTTTACCGGAATTGTTGCTCCTGCCGGTGAAGATGAAGTCGTCGTGCTTCAGGCCAATGGGCAAAAAGTCAGAATCCAAAGAGCCGAAATTGATGAATCCGAACCCAGTCGCACGTCGGCGATGCCGTCCGGACTGCTTGATTCGTTGACTCTGCAGGAGATTACCGACCTGTTTGCTTATCTCTCGTCGGGTACTGATCGGATCAGTCAGAACGAACAGGATTCTGAATTGCAACAGCGGTAGAGTTTTCGGCGAATCTCCATCATAATTGGCGACGCAACGCGACCCATTCGAGTCGCGTCACGAGCTAATTGCAGGGATTCAACATGAAGTATTGGTTGATGAAGACGGAGCCGAGCGAGTTTTCCATTCAGGATCTCGCCAAGGCAAAAAAGAAGACGACCCATTGGGATGGCGTTCGTAATTATCAAGCACGCAATTTTATGCGTGATGACATGCGAATCGGCGACCGGGTTTTGCTCTATCATTCCAACGCCGATCCCAGTGCCGTCGTGGGAACCGCCAAGATCGTCAAAGAATCGTATCCAGACTTTACCGCTTGGGATCCGAAGGACAAACACTTCGATCCCAAATCCTCTGCGGAGAATCCTCGCTGGTTCATGGTGGATATTCAGCTGGATGAGATCTTTTTGGAGCCTATCTCGCTGGCTGATCTGCGAAAGGTGGCTGCCTTGAAAGAAATGGAATTGCTCCGCAAAGGATCTCGCCTGTCAGTGCAACCGGTTCGCAAGAAGGAATTTGACGCCATCCAGCGTGTCGCCGCGAAGCAGAAATAGCTGTCGGACTTCATTAATACCGAACACAATCGCTTTGGATGGATTTGAGTTCTGCAGGGCTGAGTTTGCACTCGAGCAAATGGAAGATTGTTTTGCCCTGATGATTCCGTAAAGCCTCGAGACTTTCATGGTCGAATTGGCAACCGTGAAGGGTGACATCGTGTTCGAGTTGGCTGAGTCGTTCGATGTCCTGTGCCGTGATCTCTTGATCATCGACATACAAATGGACGTCGTCGGTGCCAATGAGAGATTCACGTGAATTTGCCGTCAATTGACTCGCGTCCAGAATCAGATGTTCAGTCGGAGAAGCTAACAGCGATTGGACTTGTTCATCGGAGAGACCGGTGCGGCGGAGCGAAAGGCCAATTAGAGAGTTGATCGACCCAAGGACCTTGATACTCTCATCGCTGATTGGAAAACCTTCGAGTGTCACCCAGTTCATCGGCAGCTTTCTGAGATCTGTCAAATATCGATCTTCGATTGGACAGTCGATCAAAACCAAACTACTCAATCGTTGATGTGTCTGTAGATGGGTGAATCCCCGGCCCGTGATCGGGCAATCACTGAAGATGAGCTTTTCCAAGCCGCGCAGGCCCTGGAGTTTCATCAATGCGTCATCATCGATCATGACATTGCGTAAATCCAAAGCAGTAATGCTGCCACTTCCTACCAGTTCTGTGAGGTCCGGCGTGTCCCCCTCGATGCCGTCGATGGTTAGATGTTGAAGACGAGTCATTCTCGTCAGGTGTTTGAGGCCGTTTTGAGTAATCCCTGCGCGTTCGAGTGTCAGTGATGACAGCTGAGGACAATGCGCCAATGCCGATAACCCAGAATCGCCCAACTGCGCGTCTCGGATTCTGACATGCCATAGGTGCTGTAGCGGCAGCAGCGACGAAGCGAAGGTATCCGGTATTGCCTCGACATCTTCGATCACCAGCCAATTGCAGTGGCGAAAGCCACGTAATTGATGAATGTGATCATTCGAACCGTCGCGCAATTCGATCCCATTTACAAAACAGATCCCATGTGTCGGAATCTCCTCCCAGGTTGGAATCTGCCACCAGTAACTGCCTGCGTCACCGATTCGATGGATCCGGTAGAAATGATCAACGGTCGGGCCTGTGACCAGGCCCAACGACAACGCAAACATAAACCCTAACAGGATCAATGGGCGTTTGATTCCCCATGCTGACCATGGGACGCGGGTGAAGACAATCCACGTCGCCAAGATCGCGAGTCCGAAGATCCCTAGCCAAGGTAGCAGGTAGGCGATCGGTAGATTCTCTTGGGTGGAAATCCTTATTCGGAAAGAGATGAGCCCGAGTAACACCCCTGCGCAGAGTCCAGGTAGCCAAAGCGAAATAAAAGGTCGAATTAGATGATGAAGAAATGTTCGCAGCCGAAGATTCTGGACGTAAATGCCGCAGGCCAAGCCGATGAAAGCCCCTGACAGACTGCTGTAGACGAGTGTGAGCAAACTTCCGCACACGAGACTGACCGGGATGATTGTGAGCTTGGTGAGCCATTTTCTCGCGGCCATACCGCCCAGCGTCGCGGCCGGAATCGCGAGCAGGTGTAACGTGATGAGGCGAGAATTCGTCGAGGTGATCCAAGGATAAAGAGTTGCAGTATTCGCTTCGATCAGCGCGTAGTAGAGCCTGACAGTCACCAAAACGGCCAGAAACATGCCGACTTGAGCATAGACGGGATTTCGAAACGACGCTGGCATGCCCCTAGTCTACAGGATCTGATTCTGGGCTGACCTGTGGAGAAGTGCTTTTCGTGGGTCTTGAAAACGTTTCGTCATAAACGACGATCTCGTTCTCTGGCCACTGCTTTTCGTCGGCAGTGGCCTGCCAAAATCGACGGTAGAGTAAACGGACTCGCAATGAATCAACGTCAGAACCGAACTGGAACTTCTGCTGCTCCACGTGATCGGGAAGCAAACGCGTGTCAATGGTTTCTTGCTCGAGTTGCCAGAATGGACGCGGTTCACCGTTGTCCGGCGCGTATTTGGCATAGAGTTTTCCTGCTTTGCCAGAAGAATCACCCGCTCGTTCCGGCAACTGAAGCTCGCTATCTGAATTACTCACCGCAGTGCCGTCAGCACGAAAGGCTTCTACGACCAGGATTAGATGACGGTCGATGAAGCCGGTCGGAACTCGATGGCCCACATTTCGAGTCGTAATACGAATCTCGGCCTCCGTCTCCTCTTCCATAAACTCGACGTCACTTTCGACCTGTAAACAGTCGTTGAGCATCTGCTCTCGATCGCCACGCAGGAATTGGTGGCTGGCCAACGTGTGCGGATCGCGATTGATCCCTCCGGAATTCGGCGCGATATTCGTCATCTTACCCGTGGGACGCATATGACAGGATTGGCATTCCAATCCTTTTTGCCGTGCAGGGCTTTCCAGCCACTCCGAATAAGTGCTGTAGACGTGTACACCAAAGATCACTCCTTCGTGGCAGCTCGCGCAATACTGACTTTGCGACTGCAGCGGGGAATAAACGTCGTCGCCACGATCCACGTCGTCCAGGGGACCGAAGAACAATTGCCCATGATCCGGACGAAGCAACGACATGCCAAAACGTCCATGAGCTAATCCGACGGCCTCGGTTGAGATGTCTTGGACCTTATGGCAGAAGTCGCAATGGACGCCCTCTTTCGCGACGCCCTGAATATTGCGAATGTCCTCGACGGCTAACTCATCTAGCGAAGCGCTCGGGGCATGACACGAATTACACACCCCCGCGCCCTCTGGATAATCTTCAAGAAGATTCCAGCCAACATTGGGTGTACCATGCCAATCGGTGCCGTCGTAGAGATTTAAAAATCTCGGATTGGTCGCCGAATGAGCATGCGCGTCTGACGTCCACTCCTCGTAGATCTCAAGATGACAGTTGCCGCAGTTGTGGTCCTTTGTTTCGTCAGGATGGGGATCCGTCCACTTGTAGGCCTCGTAGTCGACGGAAGGGATCGATTGCAGTTCCAGAACGACCGGAAGCGTTTCGGCAACCGTGCCCTGAATAAAGAAACCCTTTTTGGCTGCGGTTACCGTTGGCGGGTCTTGCGGATTGGCTACGGCATCAATTTTAAAAATGCCATCCGCGTCACTCCGTGTGCTGATCGTTGTGCCCTTGATGCGAACTCGAGCGTCAGCGACCCCTTTCCCATCAGCGATGACCCGGCCGTGGATCGTTCCCGCCTCCTCCTCCTCGGAATGAGTTTCCGGCGAAGATGGGTGCTCGGAGGGATTGCAGCCTAGGGTAAGGGCAAACAGGCTGGCGAGCAGCAAGGTGCGGCGTGAGCGTAATGTTCGAAGGGATACAGGCACGGTTAGTGGAAAAGGGGTCGGATCACTCCAAAAAATGGGAGATTGCCGGGTGAGCTATACAGTGAGCTGTACACGGAACAATTATTCGAATTATAGCGTCTTCTCTTTCTCGGGCCTCGGGAGCAAAAGCTGATCCCCAAATTCCTCTCGGTGGCATCACTGCGATCGTCTTGTCAAATCGTCAGATTTCTTCAATGGATGCGGAGGAGTGCAGTGCAGGCTAACTGTCTAACGCGGGGCGGATAGCCCGGCCCGCCCATCACCAATGCCGTCTGCATTGGTCGGCTGGCCGCCGATTGAGATACGCAAAGTTACGCAAATCGCCGTCGCCAAATGATTCTCGATAAGTACAATTTGGGTCGAGTTTCCTCCACCACTTTGCGAGTCAACGAAAAATGCATTTGATCCTGCGCCTTCCGCTGCTTTGTCTTCTACCCGTCGCTCTTTCTTGGGTTCTGCTGTCTCCGCCCGAAGTCTGGAGTGAGGTCAACAAGGAGATGAAGTCTTGGCCTCAATTCCGGGGCGCAAACTCGCGGGGCGCAGTGGCAGATGATGCTTCTCTGCCTGATCGTTGGTCGGCGGAGGAAAAAGTCGTTTGGAAACATGATCTGGCTGGCCGGGGTTGGTCATCGCCGATCGTTTGGGGCGATCGGGTTTTCGTGACCACCGTGGTGAATGAAGAGGTGAGTGAGCCTGTCAAAAAGGGACTGTACTTTGGTGGAAACCGCCCTGCCCCGCCCCGGTCAAAGCATTTCTGGAAAGTGATCTGTTTGCGGCTAACGGATGGCGAACTCTTGTGGGAGAAGACGGTCGATGAAGGAATCCCTGAGAAGGGTTTACACATCAAAAACAGTTACGCCTCTGAGACACCGGTCACAGACGGAGAACGCATCTATTGTCTTTTCGGAAACGTGGGCATTTTTTGTCTGTCGTTGGATGGTGAGTTGATCTGGCAACAGGAGCTTGCTGCTCATAAGACGAGATTTGAATGGGGTACCGCGGCATCACCCGTGTTGTTTGAAGGGCGGTTGTATTACGTCAACGACAATGAAGAAGAATCTTATTTGACGGCTCTTGATGCAGCGACAGGCGAAACGATCTGGCGAGTTGAACGGGATGAGAAAAGCAATTGGGCAACACCGTTCATTTGGGAAAATGACCTTCGCACGGAAATCATTACTCCCGGAACCGGTAAGGTTCGCAGCTATGATCTGGACGGAAATCTGCTGTATGAATTTGGAGGTTGTTCGTCGATTACCATTGCGATGCCGTACGCCAACGATGACTTTTTGTTTGTGAGTTCTGGGTACGTCATGGATCGGCGCAAACCATTATTCGCGGTTCGCCCGGGAGCAGAGGGTGATATTTCGCTAGAGCCTGACTCCACCTCCAATGAATTCATTGCCTGGTGCCAGCCCAAGGCGGCTCCCTACAATCCCAGCACGCTGCTCTACGATGGACTGATTTACGTGCTCTATGATCGCGGATTTTTTGCCTGCTACGATGCGGCTACGGGCAAAGAAGTTTATGGCAGACAGCGAATTCCGGGAGGTCGAGCCTTTACTAGCTCACCTTGGGCCTACAACGGCAAGATCTTCTGTCTGAACGAAGATGGAAAGACCTTTGTGATCAAAGCGGGGCGTGAATTCGAAGTGCTTCATGTGAATGAACTCGAAGAAGATGAACTTTGCATGGCAACACCTGCCATGGTTGACGGCTACCTGCTCATTCGTACCGCCGATCGTATCTATTGTTTGCGTCAGGAATAGTGCCCCTGTCGACGACCTACACGAATTCTACGTAAGGTCACGAATGGCTTCGAATAGGAGCCAGATGGTGGTACATGCTATTCCGAGCCAATGGGACCAAACCTGTTTTTGGCCTGCTAGAGTATCCAGGAAAACAATCACAGCCAGGGCGATAAGAATCAGGTAGGGTCGCGCGCGTTGCATCACAACCAACACCGTCGGCGCGTCGGTGAGTGCGAGGGATTGAGTCAACGCCAGTGACAGCGGCGCTATGTAGGCAAGTACGAATAAAACGAAAAGTACTTTCCATCGCGTTACCAAACGACGGCTCAGTGTGGGTGTGATTAGGATTGCGCAAGTAAAGGCCAGACTCAATGCTGGTTTGCGAATGACCAGGTCTTCCGGAAGTTGCGACAAGAGCACCTCAACGGTCATGATCAAACCGAGACAAAAGAGAAGCCACTCACCCGGGGCTATTTCGGGTCGTGAAGTGAAAACGCAACGGTAGATGACCGTCAAGCATCCTGCCCAACAAGCTCCGTAAACAGCCGCCAAAGAACTCAACAGCACAACGTCCAATGGATTTGTTAGGTCAAACGCAAAGGATCGAGAGAGACCAAAAAAGACAGCGCAACAGCTGACCCACAGGATGAGATGTCCTAGGCTAGGCCGATTGCTACGAGATGATGCGAAACGGCTGGTCACGCTCAAGAAATGATCGCCCTAATTGGCTGCGTAGAGTTCCGCGTATTCTAAAACCCAGACGTCGATAAGATGCAGGAACGTATCGGTGTCGACCTTGTTGATTAATTCGAAGTGCGTGCGATTGAACACCTCTTTGTTGCGGATGGTCCCCTTCGACGTCAGCTCGACAACGTGCAGATTGTTGTACGGTCGGATGCTCATTTCGAGTCGACTGAAATAATTGGCCCGGCGACCGTCAGGACCCGGACCAATGTCATCTCGTGAACAGGCGGCACCCCAGCCTCGCTCTCCATAAATCGATTCGAGTTGAAACCCGGGGAAATGATTGGGCAGCTGGCCGCAGCAAGCTTCGATATGTTCCGAGAATTCAAGCCGATATTGATTGTGAAGATTTTTTAACTCCTCTTCACTAAGTGCCTGTTCTCGAGCCTTCTGCTGCTCTTCCGCGTTGCGCTGGCGACCACGGTGGATCGCCTTTGAGAGTCGTTCTTCGAATTCAGTCATCGTCTTGGTCTGGCAGTATCTGCCGGAAAGCATTATTGGGCTTGAACTTACGGTACAGGCGTCGTATTCGTGCCAATCTACGACATCGGGCGGATTGGTGTCAAACGCAGCCGAGAATCGTTGACACGAATCTTTCTCAAAGATTACTCTGGAAGGATAGGCGATTTTTACCCTGCCTTTCCCGGAACAGAACTTGTCGCATGGCCAGAGGTCGGAAGTCTCTTCCCGTCCACAACCGCTGCTGCGACTTGGAGTTGTCATGTTGAAACTGTCCAATCCAGTCGTCCGCTGGACGCTCATTCTGACGCTTACGACCTTTCTTGGCCTTTTCGTTGAAAAGGCTCGAGCTCAATCGGAACCCTACCGCACCGTGAAGTCGGCCATTGTCGATTCCAAGCAGGTGGGTGCTGCCCGCCGCGAACTCCGGCGAGTTTTGTCCGGTGGTGGAGCTTTATCGGCCGACGACCAAAAGACGTTGCAGAACTTTTATGTTCGTTGCATCTTTGCCCCGATGACACAACCCTCGGCCCAGCAGAGCCCGGAGGATTACCCGAAGTGGCGGGCAACGGTGGTGAAGGACCTGGAGTCGGTCCGTAATCGCCCTGACGTACATCGATTCATTCGAGATGAGTTAGTCGTAAAGTATTTGCGCCAGCTTGCGACGAAGAATTATCATCCGGCGTGTCGTTACAACGCGACTCTGATGCTTGGTCTGCTCAACGATGTTGAGGCACGGGTGAACAATCGGGTGTATCCGCTGCCCCACGCTGAGAGTAGGGCATTCTTGATTAAGCTGATGGATCCTAGAAACAAACAGCCTGAGGTTGTGCAGTTAGCGGCGCTAATCAGCCTCAATCGACACGCAGGACTCTTGCGAGCGGATGGTCAAACCGACAACAAAATGATTCCGCCGCTTGTTAAAATCATCCAATCGCCACTTCCTGAAAACTCACTTGAGCATGACACTCATTATTGGAAGAAGAAACTGGCCATCGATACGCTCGGCGATATTGGTTTAAGCGGAGCTGCGAAAACGATTGGCGGTGTTGTTTCCAGCCAAGAGGCTCCTTTGTGGGTTCGCTGTGCGGCAGCTGAGTCGATTGGAAAACTGGACTATAGCTCGGCACAGAATCTCAACAGTGACGAGCTTGTGAAAGGGTTGGGCCAAGTTGCCTTGGCTGCTTGCCTTGTGGAGATTGAGCGAGTCAAGAAATACGACGCAGAGAATCCGCAGGAAGAGAATCGCGTGAATCTTGGTGGTTTTGGTGAAAACAACAAGGTGGAAGCGAATCCTGCGGTGACCGAAGCTCGTCGAACCTTGAAGCACTATCTCGCTTGTGTCAGCAAGGGACTGAGTGGGCTTGAATCGTCATCGGCGGGACAGTCGTCAACGCTGCTGGCCACGGTCAAGACGCAAGTCGGCGCGATCGAGCAAGGTCTCGACGATAATCCCGAGCAGACCACTCCACAAGAACTGCTGGAGAAGATCGGACCGCCTGCTCTCGAACTTGAGCAGGCTATCCAGTAGCGGATTGCTCGATTCGTTCTCTCTAGTCCACGCTCACTCGATTGAGCGTGGTGGCTGTCGTCTTTGCGTGGAACAGCGCATAGCCTCCGAACAGCACGCCGGCAAAGAAAAGATCGCCCATCAGCGTGTATCGGAAAAATGGAATTGCGGCCACGTAGCATTGCCAGAGTCCCGCCAGCGAACGCGGGTACCAGGACGACACCAGCCAACATGCAAAGTTTGTTGCGACAAAGAACAGCAAGGAGGAGGTGAGACTGCAGCCGACGAGTGACAATGTGGTGGTCATTGCCCCTCGATCCTGCAATATCTTTCGCAGTGGGCTTCCCAGAAAGGCTGGGAGAATCAGAAAACTGTAGACGACGGCCATCAAAAACGGCTGATAACCACCGATGAATTGGTCACTGATCACCATCGCTCCAATCGGAACCAGAACTGCGAACCAACGGTTAGAGAAATAAAATCCCGCGAACAGAGCGACGGCAGCGATCGGGGCAAAGTTGGGGATCACTTGAAAATAAAGACGCAAACCTACGGCGGCAGCGATCAGGGCGATGAAAACCAGGATTTTTTCAGTGCGACGTTCCACAGTAATGGCTCCTCAGCATTTCTATATCTTTTGGCGGCCTTAGATTCTACTGATAGGGCTTGAAGCTCCACAAGATGGCGTCTCCCACCTTCAGTGTCTTGATCCCGATGCTGCGATCCCCCAATTCCCCATTGACTCGGTAAATCCAGTTCCGCTTACCCCCTCCCTCATTCTTCAGATCGTCGATTTGAGTCACAAATAGCGTATCTCTCTTGCCCTGGTGTTTGAAGGAAATGCCGCGGGGATGGGCGGCGGCCTGCCGCATCGCATCAAAAACCGTCATTTTTTCTCGCCAAGCGAGACGTTTAAAGTGCTTTTCCGTGCCGTCACCGAAGTCAAAAATCAATTCTACGTGACTGACTGGTGCTTCTTTTTCCTCAGCCACAGCGGGGGCAGAGCTGATCGAGGCGTAGACGATGGGGAGAAAGAGTCCCAACAGAACAAGCTTCTTGGTAGACATCGTTTCAGCTTTCTTGGTGATGGGGGCGGACGTGATATTCCGAAGGCAGGATGCATATTTCGAAGACAGGATGTCGTTGGTTCTGAACTTAACGACCCTAAGAGCACTTTGGAATAGGATAGCTAGATGGTTTGAGAAGCGTTGACGGGGAGATTTTGAGCCGTACCATCTATTTAGCCTACTCTCGTGCCAAAGAATTGCGGATATTAGAAAATAGGGGATTTGCGATCGGTCACGGCCCCAGCTTTCTCGGGGGAGCTTATCAGCTTATCGACCAGGCAAATTTGGAATGCCGGGGACGTCCGCTCGACGAAGCGGAGTTCCCTAGACCCATGGAACTACAACGGGGCTCGCTATGGCCACTTCGATGAATCTGTCCTTTCCCGAATCGGATCTTGCTGTCCTGACGTTGGACATGCCTGGAAAGGGCGCCAATATTCTGTCTCGACCGATCCTTGAAGAGCTTTCCGTCAATTTGGATCGGCTCGAAGAGCGTGGTGATCTGGCTGGGCTCGTAATCACTTCGGGAAAACCCGGCATCTTCATTGCTGGTGCCGATTTACGCGAATTCTTGTCGTCGCTCGATGCTCCGGATGAAGCGATCGTCGACAAGTGTGTGCTTGGCCAAAAGTTGTTCCAGCGGCTTTCTGAAGTCCCCTTTGTCACGGTCGCCGCGATCGATGGCATCTGTGTGGGAGGTGGTGCCGAGCTGGCGATGTGGTGCGACCGCCGCATCATGAGTGACGGGGCCAAAACGGAATTAGGATTCCCAGAGGTCAAGTTAGGAATCTTTCCTGGGTGGGGAGGAACAGCGAGATCGCCGCGCATGATCGGCCTCGCAAACGCGGTCGAGATGGTTACGGGGGGAGCTTCGATTGGTGCTGAGGAGGCACATAAGCTCGGTTGGATTAGCCAGATTGCACCGGTTGATCGGCTGACCGACGCCGCCATCCGCCTGATTCGGAACGAGCAGAAATCCAAAGACTATCTGGCGGATCGGGAGCGTTGGGCGGGACCGATCGACATCAGTGAGACTGAGTTGGGTTTCTTGGGTGCGACCGCTTCCGCCATGATCCAGCAGCAAACCAAGGGCCAATATCCGGCTCCCATTGCCGCATTGGAGGTCATGTTGGGAGGAGCCGGACTGGATGTGAATGCCGCTCTCGACCTGGAAGCTCGCGGAATGGCCAAACTGTTTGGTTCTCCGGTTAACTCGGCGCTGCTCAATATCTTTTTTCTGACCGATCGCAACAAGAAAGATACAGGGGTAGATGGGGAATTCACGCCCCAAAAGATCAATTCAGCCGCGGTGATTGGCGCGGGGATCATGGGTGCGGGGATCGCTGCCGCAAACGTGAAACGCCAGGTGGTGACGGCTCTTTCCGATGCGAACCAGAAAGCCTTGCAGAGCGGCGTGAAGGGCATTCTGGATGAGGTGTCCTTCAATAAAAAGACTCGCAAACCCGATCTGGATCGGGCAATCGAATTTGCTCCCCTGCTGAACGCGACTGAGTCGGATGCGGAGGTTGCTTCCGCTGATGTCGTGATTGAGGCGATTGTCGAAAACCTTGAGGTGAAGCGCCAGATCTACGGGCGCCTCGAGCCTCTATTGCGGGAGGACGCGATTCTCGCTTCGAATACCTCCACCATTCCCATCACGGAATTGGCGGCGGAGTTAGAGCGACCCGAGCAGTTTTGCGGGATTCACTTCTTCAACCCCGTACGCAAGATGAAGCTTGTCGAGGTGATTCGTGGCGAAAAGACAAGTGACCAGACGGTTGCGACAGCGGTTGCTTATGCCAAACGCTTAGGCAAGTCACCGATTGTGGTGAATGATGGCCCTGGTTTTCTCGTGAACCGGCTGCTCTTGCCGTACATGAACGAGGCTTTGGAATTGATTGTGAATGGGGCGCAGATCAAGGATATTGAGAAGGTCGCCAAGCAATTCGGGATGCCGATGGGCCCCATTACGCTCTATGACATGGTCGGTCTCGATACTGCCTTTTACGCCGGCCGTACTATGTGGGAGGCGTTTCCGGATCGAATTTCCGCCTCGCCAATTCTGCCAGCCCTGGTCAAGGCCGGCCGACTCGGACGAAAATCTGGCCTGGGATTCTTCTCCTACCAGAACAAAAAGAAACGAGCTCAACCGGATCCCGATCTGCAGCAGTATGTCGAACCGTACATGCAGGAAGAGACGCGCGAGTTCACGGCGGCTGAGATCGAATCGCGTTTGTTCTTGCCAATGTTGCTTGAGGCCACGCGCGTGCTCGAGGAAAAACTGGTCCGAGACGTCCGAGATGTCGATTTGGGGCTGATTTTTGGCATCGGGTTCCCTCCCTTCAAAGGCGGATTGCTCTACTGGGCCGATACGCTTGGCGCTGCCAATATTGTCGAGGCTCTCAAGCCGTTGGAAGACATGGGGCCGAGAGCCCAACCGACCCCGTTGTTGCTCGAAATGGCAGCCGCAGGAAAGAAATTCTACGATTCATAAACGGGTGTACCTCGCACAACGCAATTTCTCGCCGCGTCGGAGCGGTGGCACAGTAAGGAGTCAGAAAAATGAAGAGAGCCGTCGTTGTTGATTGCGTTCGTACCCCCGTGGGACGCGCTCACCCAGAGCGTGGCTATTTTCGACACGTCCGTAGTGATGATCTCGCGGTGGCATGCATTACCGCATTGACGGAAAGATCCGGTGTTGATCCCGCCGCCATCGAAGACGTGATTCTTGGAAACACGCAACAAACGATGGAACAGGGCCTGAATGTTGCCCGCAACGTTGCTCTCATGGCCGGACTTCCCGTCGAAGCAGGTGGAGCGACGATCAATCGACTCTGCGGCAGTAGTTTGCAGGCACTCAATCAGGCGACCCATGCCATCATGGCTGGATTTGAAGACGTTCAAATTGTGGGCGGATTGGAGCACATGCAACACCTGCCCATGGATTATGGACTCGATCTGAATCCGAAAATGTTTCGCCGAACCTCCAAGGGCGCCATGATGATGGGGGTCACCGCCGAATTCCTCGCTCAAACCAACGACATTTCGCGCGAGGAACAAGATGAGTTCGCGCTCCGCAGTCATCAGCTCGCAAGCGACGCTCACGATAAGGGCTTGTTCGAGGCAGAGGTGACTCCGATGTATGCATTGGATGAGGAGGGTAACCAAATCCTGACCACTCGAGATCAGTGTGTACGAGCCGATTCTAGTCTCGAAGCGCTCTCCCAACTCGCCCCGGCCTTCATGCCGAAAATGGGGACCGTCACTGCTGGCAATAGCTCGCCTCTGAATGATGGTGCCGCTGCAATGTTGGTGATGTCGGAAGCATCTGCGGAAGAACTCGGACTCAAGCCGCTCGTTAAAATCGTTGGTACCGCTGTCGCTGGCGTCGAACCCTCGGTGATGGGGACCGGACCCGTGCCGGCAACGAAGAAGGTTTTGAAGCGAGTCGGCATGGAATTGGACGATATCGGGCTGGTGGAACTGAACGAGGCTTTTGCAGCTCAAGCTCTCGCGTGTGCCCGCATGCTCAAACTAGATCTCGAAAAAGTCAACGTACGCGGTGGCTCAATCGCCATTGGGCATCCTCTGGGAGCGAGTGGCGCGCGCATCGCCACCACCTTGATTCACACGATGATCGATGAAGATGTCGAGTTCGGATTGGCCACCATGTGTATCGGGGCTGGCCAGGGAATTGCGACCATCTTCCAACGGATTTAAGGGTAAATCTTGTTTTTGGCCGGGTTTTTTGCCCCCAACCCTCGTAAACCGTCAGGATTTTCCTGGCGCGATTGTGGGTATGGTGCCACGCTTGCTTCCCGCCGGCTTGCCGCGAGATATGATGTATTACAGAGCGAATTGTGATGCCTCGGAACAAACCGGGCGAATTACGCTCCCTGAAAGGATGAAACCATGACGCTCGATAATTCTCGAACCGACAATAATACGACGACTCATGCTGATGAATTACCGCAAGAGTCCTTTGCCGAAACCGCCCTGAAGTTGGGAGGCAAAAGCGAAGACGAGGCACGTCGAACGGGTGCTATCGATTCGGCCGATGATAATGTTGAGCAACTTTTCAAAGCCCAATACCAAACGGTCAACAGCCCGGCGCATCGTGCCGTTTGGGACCGTGGTCTCCCCGTCGAACTTTTTCAAAGCACGCCTTCAGAAGCTCGGGCCGAAGTCCGCAAGGTGATGGATGATTCCGTCGATGTCGTCACACGACATCGCGATGCTGGTACTTTACTGGACGAAAACAAGAAGATTCCCAACACGGTGCTCGAAGATCTCGGCGGCGTCGGCTATTGGGGACTCCTCGTTGATCAAAATTATGGCGGTTCGGGAGCTGCGTTTCGTAATTTTGCTCCGTTCTTGACCCGGATGGCAACGGTCGATCCCACCATTGCTGGTTTGGCGTCTGTTCACGGCTGTATTGGAGCAGTGGATCCGGTCAGTTCGTTCGGCAACGAAGAGCAGAAGCAGCGATTCTTGCCCAAGCTCGCCAGCGGCGAACGGCTGTCGGCATTCGCGCTGACCGAACCTTGTGCCGGTTCCGATCTCACGGCCTTGCAAACACGTGCGGAACTCAAGGGCGATCATTACCTGGTGAATGGCGAAAAACTTTTTATCACGAATGTGGTACCCGGTCGAACGATCGGTCTCGTTTGCCTGATTGACGATACCCCGGCCGTCCTCGTTTGTGATTTGCCCTCTGAGGAAAACGACCAGTTCCAATTACGGAAGTACGGTCTGTGGGCGCTGAAGCACACTTATAATCAAGGCATTATCTTCAAAGACTTCAAGGTCCCCGCTGAAAATCTGTTGGAGCCAAAACGTGGCAATGGTCTGACGATTGCCTACCACGGTTTGAATTTGGGACGCGTCGCTCTCTGTGCAAATTCGGCGGGCACGATGCGATTGATGATGGCAAGCATGCTCCCCTGGGCGGAATATCGAGTCACCTATGGTGAAACGATTGCCAAACGCGAACTCGTTCAGAGACGGCTCGGAAGATTGGCCGGATTGATCGTTGCTTGCGACGGACTTGTGGAATGGTGCTCACAATTGATCGATGAAGGCTATCGCGGGGAAATGGAATGTATCATCGCGAAGATCTTCGGTAGCGAGGTACAGAAAGAAGCAGCGATTGAACTATACATGAAGACCCATGGCGGTCGATCGTTCCTGCATGGTCATATGTTCGGGGACAACGTCCACGAATATCTGGCGCCCTGTATCTATGAGGGCGAAGGTGAAATGTTGGGCATGGCCTTCTTCAAGTCTCTGGTTAAACATCACGGGACGACCTACTTCGAGCCGATTGGACGTGCTCTGCAGGCGGCCGGTATCAAGAAACCCAATCCAGCCAATCCCGCTCACGCTTGGGCTCTGCGCAAGGTGCTGATGCCTTACGGAAAATGGTTCTTGGGCGAAAAAATAGGCGGCAAACCTAAGCCTGCCTTGCCCAATATGTCGCCACGATTGAAAGAGCATGCTGAGTTTGCCGCGAACGAGTTGCAGCGTAGCCCGCTGGAAATCAGCGGTGTCATGCAGAAACATCAGCTTAAACTTGCTGATCGGCAGTGCCGCATGTCCGAGCTATCCGCTCGTATTCAGAACTACGTCATCATCCTTTGCACCAGTTTGTATGCGGCTCGTCGAGATGATGAGATCATCCATGCCGCTGCCGACATTCTCTGCCAAGATCTGAGGCGTCAATTGTCAGGTCGTCGACCTTCCGATCGCTACTTCCGAGCTGTCACGAAACTCGGACAGCAACTCGTCGATGGCGGTCATAAGTCGATCGCTGATGTGCAGTCCGACGAGATCCTCATGCGGTATGATGCGGAGTAACGCAGGTTGGGGCTCGGGAGCAATCCGATTCTCTCAGCCCCCGCCTGAATCGCGTGTGTCGGCACCCTTACATCTGCTTGCGTTCGGGTGCGAAATGACTTCTGCAAAGTTCCGGCCCGCCTCGCGATCGCGAGGCGGGGATTCGCGTCAAGAGAGCACGACGAGAATTTCCCAGTGATGGATTTCCCAGTGACTCCAGGGCCTCCCGCGCGGTAAGCTGTTGGGAACGAGAAGACGACGTTTTTCTCATCGACTCCAGCCCAGGGGATCTGAACGCATGGCGAGTTTTGCAGTGATTTTGGCGGCGGCGGGTCAAAGCCGTCGGTTCAACGACCAGCATTACAAGAAGCCTTTCATTCCGCTGGCCAATAAGTCGGTTTGGCTTTATTCGGCCGAGCGTTTCTTGAATCGAGATGATGTGAAACAGTTGATCATCGTTATCTCCCCCGAGGATCGCGAAGAGTTTCATTCGAAATTCGGTGCCAACGTGGCCATTCTCGGTGTCGAGGTTGTCGATGGTGGTCAGGAACGTCACGAATCGATTCGTGCAGGCCTGGCTCAAGTTCGCGATGACGTGGATTTTGTTGCCGTGCACGATGCGGCGAGACCGTGTTTGGCGAACGAATGGATTGATGACGTCTTTTCGGCGGCTGAAAAGTCTGGCGCAGCCATTCTTGCCAGTCCGGTCACAAGCACGCTCAAAAAGTCGGTCGATGGCCAGACGATCGATGGAACAACGTCCCGCGAAGGGCTTTGGGCGGCTCAGACCCCGCAGGTCTTTCGTCGTCAAGCTCTGCAAGATGCTTACAGCAAACTGTCCTCAGAAAAACCGACTGATGATGCCCAGGTCATGGAGCTGGCGGGGCACACCGTAACTCTGGTTCCCTGTTCGGAAATCAACATGAAGATCACGTCGAGAGGCGATCTGCGAATCGCCGAGCAGATGTTGAAAGCGATGCCCAAGCCAAAACTTCAGGGCCCGGGCAACCCCTTCGCTGATGGTGACATGTGGCGTTAGCGGCGCGGCACAGGGGATGACCCTTGCCGCCGAAACCGCTGCCACAGATTTCTGTCACATTTTGGAGCTCGTTACGCCAGTTGCACCTGATGCTCAAGGTGCTCGACGCCATCGCTGTTCGCGATCACGACAATGCCGTTGTCACTGATCGTGAAACCGTTCGCTCGATCTTCTTCTGGGTCTAGACCGATTCTTGCTCCCGCTGGAATCGAAATACCCTTGTCGATGATCGCATTGCGAACATGAGCACGGCGACCGACGTTCACGCCTTCGTAGAGGATCGAGCCTTCGACGTGAGCGTAACTGTTGATGCGAACGTTGGGGCTTAGAATGCTGTGTTCGACAAGTCCACCGGAAATAATCGAACCTGGACAAATGATACTGTCCATCGCGCGGCCACATCGCTCGTAATCCCCATCGGCTCCGCTGAAAACAAACTTCGGCGGCGGGAAATTCGGTTGGTACGTTCGGATTGGCCAGCGTTGATCGTACATGTTCAATTGTGGGTCGACCGAAATCAGATCCATGTTCGCTTCGTAGTAGGCGTCCAGCGTGCCGACGTCGCGCCAATAAGAGTCGCCTTTGCGGTTTTCGTCGCGGAACGGGAAAGCGAAGACGCGACATGAATCGATGATGGCCGGAATCAAATCGCGACCGAAGTCATGGGTGCTGTGACTACGTGTCGCATCTTGGCACAGTTGCTCGAAGAGGAAACGTGCCGTGAACACATAAATGCCCATGGATGCGAGGCAATGCTCGTCGTCACCCGGAATCGTCTGGGGTTCTTCCGGTTTTTCTTGAAAACCGACGATTCGCTGGTCACTGTCTACCTGCATGACGCCAAATTGTTTTGCCTGGTCGGGGGTCACGTGCAAGGCGCCGATCGTAAGATCTGCGTTGTTTTCCTTGTGGTAATCCACCATTTTTCGGTAATTCATCTTGTAGATGTGATCACCGGCCAGGATGACAACGTATTCGGGCCGTTCTTTCTCAATCGTATAGATGTTCTGGTAAACAGCGTCCGCAGTGCCTTGGTACCACTGCTCGTCAATTCGCTGTTGTGGAGGAACGACATCAATGAATTCACCTAGTTCTCGGCAGAAAAAGTGTCGCCAGCCCAGGTTGATGTGACGATCGAGGCTCATCGCCTTGTATTGAGTGAGCAGCAACATGCGGCGAAGACCGCTATTGAGGCAATTGGAGAGCGAGAAGTCAATGATGCGGTAAGATCCTCCGAAGGGAACTGCTGGTTTTGCTCGATCTCGCGTCAGTGGTTCCAAACGCGAACCCTTACCTCCGGCTAAAACTACCGCCAAACAGTCTTTCATCGCCTTACTCCGAATTCAGGTCGCTCGGTGCATACTCGACCTTGTCTTCTTGTTCGGAACGTGCCAGCCCAGCACCGATGCGGAGATTCTGCTGCCACTTATAACTTTCGCTACCTGTCGGCATTTTATCGGTTTCGCTAAATGCGAAAAACAGGAAATCCATTCGGTCGTACATTAGCACGCTTGTGCAGGCAAATCCGGTCACGAAGCGCCGCTGAGTTGCGATATCCCGTTTGAGATGGCTGAAGCTTTGGTGTGAATCAGGTCGGGCAACTTTCCCATCAGCGTCAGCAAACGGTGATAACCTCTGACTTTCTAGACCTTCAAGATCCCTGATGTTGGCTGGTATTTCCCGTAAGTTAGGCGTTTACGCTGCTAGAAGCTTTTCAAAGAATATCAGCTCAAAACAAGACAGACCTGACTTGAATAGAGCATGCGAATGCATCCATGAGGTGCTTGCGCATAAGTTCGATGCGGTGACGTCGACGCACAATCCAGAAGAGAATCGACGGATTGAAATTGGTAAAAACGATCCAACAGAAAAATTGCAAAGGACACGGTCGGAAATGCCAGCGACGGTGTCGAGAATAACCGCTTGTTGAAGACGTACCCTGGGACTCAGTGAAGGATCCGGCTGTACAACTCGACATATTGCGTCGTAATTGACTTGGCGTGATGTCTTTGCAGGACATAATCTTGGCCCGCTTTGCCACATCGCTGTGCCAGTGGCCGATCGTCGAGCAGCAAATGAGTGCGTCGAGCAAATCCGGCGCGATCACCCACTCGTACAAGAAAGCCGTTTTCACCCGATTTCACGATTTCTCGGTTCCCATCGACATTCGTCGCAATCACCGGAATACCCGCGGCCATCGCCTCGAGCAGCGAATTGGACATGGATTCGTAACGGTTTCCCAGCCAGATACAATCGAGTTGTGGGAGTAGGTCGAGCCAATCGTCACGTTCACCCAGAAACAACACGCGATCTCGGATTTGAACCTGATCGCGGAAACGATGTAATCGCCACTCTTGAGGTCCTGTACCAGCAATCACGAGATAGGCGTCATCGCGGACGACCTTCAGCAGGTCGGCGGCCCAGATGAGATCCTTGATGCGTTTCTCAGAATTCAAGGGGCCTGCGGTACCAATCAGTCTGGCATCGGCGGGTAACTTTAGCCTTTCCAGTACGGCCTGACGACTCAACGATCGCTCACCGGTCGGAAGCACGCCATGAGGAATGATCGTGATTTTGGCAGGGTCGATACCACGTCGTTCAGCATCTTTGCATGTCTGCTCGTCCTTGACGACATAAGCTGTTGTCCATCGACGTAAGACACAGTCAGAAATGAGATTGGCCGACGACATCCAGCGTTCATTGCATGAGGTTGCGACAATGTTTGAAATACGATGCCGGACTGCGATTGCACGTCCCGCAATGTCTGCTGATCCACCCCAGGTATGCACAATGTGTGGCGACCACTGTTTGACGATCGACGACAATTGTTGGAGCGTGCGGCCACGAGCTCTCGTATCCGCATGCAGAATCTGGATTTTTGCCTCTTGCAACGTATTCGAGATCGGGCCCATGCCTTGTAAGCTGATGACGCGCACATCAAACCGATCGCGAGGAAGGTGGGCACTGACCATCGCCATTTGCCGATGGTGCCCGTGGTAGTCCAGGGAGGGTACCACCTGCAGGATGCGGGTTCTTCTTGGGTCAGGTGCCGTCGAAGAAAATTGGCTGTTGACGTTAGTCTCGCAAATCATCAGGTTCCAAACAGGCCACGTAGGGAAGGTTGCGGAATTCGTCCTGGTAATCAAGACCGTAACCGACAACGAATTCGTTGGGTATATCAAACCCCACAAAATCCGGTTGTAAGTCGACCTCTTGTTGACCGAGTTTTCTCAAAAGTACCGCAGTGCGGATGGAGGTTGGTCCGAGTTGATCCATCAAGGCAAGCAATTCAACGAGCGTATTGCCCGTGTCGAAAATGTCGTCCAGAACAAGCACGTCCTGGTTGGCAATATTCGGCATCAAATCCGAATTGATCACGAGCGGACCTCGCTGAGTAGCACCGCGGTAACTGCTCGCCTGGACCACGCCTACTCGTAACGGCATACTCAATTTGCGAATCATATCTGCCAGCAACACCACGCTGCCGGTCAAGACTCCGACAATGGTTAGTGGCTTGTCGCCATAGGTTTCGACGACTTCGCATGCCATATTTGACACGGCTTGTTGAATTTGTTCTTCGCTGAGCAGGGTACGCATGCTCTGGTCGCCTTTGTCTTTTTCTCGTCTCTGGCAAATTCGTGAGGGTCTTCGCAAGAGCAGCCGTTTTGGTTACTGCTGATCGGGTTCCCACAAAATGATCCTCGAACTCCATTATCGTAGCGTCGCATCATGGTGGAAACTGGCACCGGTGACCTCACGTGTCTCCGAATTCTAAATGATCTCAGGCATTCCGGAAATTCCTGATGGAGCTACAGAACAGGGTTTATGGCCGCAGAAGATCGACTAGCCCGATTGTGGCGGGACGTCGACTTCGATAAAAGAAAAGCATCCGAGATTTATGACATAAATAGACTTAAGAGGATTCGTCCGAAATGCAAGGTTGGCGTGAGGAAACGGTTGGCGGGCATCCGTGCGATTTATTCGAGCCTACTGAGCCAAACCCGAATGGTTACGTCGTGTTGTATCTGCATGGCGTCCACATCGGACGTCTGCGAGATCAGCCTCGCTTCACGGAATTGTTCGAAGAATACGGCTTGCGAGTTGTCGGTCCGATTACGGGGCGCAGCTGGTGGACCAATCGAATCTGTCCTGAATTTGATGATCAGATCACCACGCATCAACACATCTTTGATAATGTTTTGCCCTATGTTCGCGACCAGCTGGGTGCGGAGCCGCCTCGTGTTGCGTTACTAGGTACGAGCATGGGGGGCCAAGGCGCGCTGAATCTAGCCTATCGATTTCCCGATACGTTTCCTGTCGTGGCAGCGATATCCCCGGCAATCGATTTTCAAAAGAGAATTGAAGACTGTGAGGACGAAACGGATCCATTGCTACAAATGTACGAGGACCCAGAGGCGGCTCGACAAGATACGGCCCTACTCCACATCCATCCTTTGTATTGGCCCCGCAGCCAGTTTTTCTGCTGTGACCCAACTGATGTTAGTTGGTACGACAGCGCGGATCGTTTACGCATGAAGTTGGGATCTTTGGGCGTGCCCTTCGAATGCGATCTCGATACCGTCGCGGGTGGGCATGGATTCGATTATTACAACCAGATGGCGACACCCGTCATTCAATTCATTGTCAATCGACTCAACAGCGAACGACTACGGGTTGTTTAATCGGTGGGCTCAATCACGGGGTGAAGATTCCTTGAATGGGTGCCAACCAATAGGTGGGCCGCTCGATTTGGAATTCAGTCCCATCCTCGCTGATCAGAAAGGGACGTTTCGCTGATGCCTGCGGCGTTGCTGAATCGCAACACCCGATTAATTGAATGGAGGTGTCATTGGCTTGAAACCGGACCTTCATGTTCTCGATTCCAATCCGATTCGAATTGCCGCTTGATTCCGTTCGAATCCCTAACTGACTCAAGACCTGTTTATCGACGGTACCGTCCCGAACTTCGAGGGTGCCGCTGAGTTCTTGGATTCCCTCATGGGTGAACGTTGCGTCCAGTTGTTCGAGCTGACCATTTCCGGTGATTTTAGCTGATTTCAGAGCGATTTCTTCCAGGTCTCCGACCCATCGGATCTTCCATTCGTCAGAGAGCCAGTTCGCGAGCAGGTTTCCACGTAGTTGAACGTTGGGACCCAGTCGTTCCGCCCAACGTTGCGACAGCAGGCTCACAGGCAATCGCTGATCATGGCTGTTGATGAGCATTCGCGTTTCAAGGGGGCTTGTCTGGCGATCTCGCAAGACCGTGACTTCGATCGACGGGGCGTGAGCATCGGCTTCATGAAGTGCGAAAGCAACGCGAGCCTCGAGCTTATGCTGATTGGATTTCAAATGACCTGCGATGTTGTGAATCGTTTCATCGGCAGCGTCAGTGAGTTGGGCTTGCCGAGCGTGAATTGCGACGTTGGTCCAGGGGAATGCGGCGTGAGATTCAAGGTGGGTTCTCAACAGATTCCATAGACGCCGTCGTTGGTTCGATACGACCTCGATGGTATCGAATTCCAACCTCAACTGAGCGGAGTTCCAGCTGGCGAAAACTTGATTGATCGAGGCGAGTGGCTTACCGGTTTCAGGGTCGAGGAGTTGCAGATTCCGGAGGTCGACCTCTCGCGGTCGTGGATGTTGAACCTCACCGATCGAGACGGCAGATCCCAGCCATTGTTGGAGGCGACCTTCGACCGCTGTTGTATGGCTTGGAAGTGCCCAGGCAATCGACCAGCCAACGACGGCAAGCGTCGGAGCCACGCAACAAATGATGAACGCGCATCGCATGACGCTGCGTTGAGTTGCTTCGCGCATCGATCCGATCATCCCTTATCGGTCTTTGGCTAATTTGTGGAACAAGTCCCAACGTCCCTTCATTTCGGCGAGACTATCACCCCCGAATTTCTCGATCATCACTCGCGCGATCTCGAAGGCGACAACGTTCTCAACAATCACACTCGCTGCTGAGACGGCACAGACGTCGCTGCGTTCGTATTCCGCCTCCTCACCTTCCTTGGTTTCCAAATTGATGGAACCGAGCGGTTTTCGAAGTGTACTAATCGGTTTCTTTGCCGCGCGAACGACTAAGGGCTGGCCATTCGTCATGCCTGCCTCGAGCCCGCCTGCGTTATTGGTTGGTCGTTCAAAGCCGAGAGTGTTCGATTCGACTTCGTCTTTGTCATAGCTAATGGGATCATGCACCTGCGATCCGGGGCGCCGTGCGGCCTCGAAGCCAAGGCCAATCTCCACTCCCTTGATCGCCTGAACGGCCATAACAGCATGCGCGATACGACCGTCTAGCTTGATATCCCATTGTGTATGCGTTCCCAGACCGAAAGGCAGGCCTTCCACCCTCACCTCGACGATGCCTCCCAGCGTATCGCCCTGCCTCCCCGTGGTATCGATGAGTTCCTTGAACTCTGGATCCTGTTCAGGATTGAGCGAGTAGATGATGCTTTCGTCACGCAGTTTTCGATGTTCGTCGATGTTGCCTTCCAGCGGTGTTACCGCTTTTCCACCCAGTTCAACAACGTAACCAAGGGTCTTGATTCCAAAATGCCCCAGCAATTGGGTGCACAGTGCGCCGACAGCAACGCGGACCGCCGTCTCTCTCGCGCTGGCTCGTTCCAGGATGCCGCGAATCGAGCCCAAGTATTTGATGGCACCCGTCAGATCACCATGGCCAGGACGAGGGCGTTGCAGATCGTCGAGTCTCTCAAGTTTGTAATCGCGGTTGATGACCTGAAGAGCGATCGGACTGCCGAGCGTTGTATCTTTCCAAATGCCCGTGAGTATCTCAACGCGATCGGTTTCGATCCGTTGGCGTCCACCACGGCCATATCCACCCTGCCGTCGTTTCAGTTCCGCATCGATCGAATCGGTTTTAAGCTGGACGCCAGCTGGGAAGCCATCGATGGTGGCCAACAGCGTTTTGCCATGGGATTCTCCAGCTGTCCAATACCGCAACATGATCTTCTGCTTATTCCTGATTGTAAATCGAGGCCGGCAGCACAGTGCGCACCAGCGAATCCACCTGAAACCCCGTTTATTGTAGTCGTAACAGGAAGGTCTCGATAGGGCGATTGAGCCGGCTGCCAGCACGCAAGTGCTGGCAGTGAGCAGCCTTCGCAGTAGACTAATGTACGTCACAAACAGTGCGAATTCGCCTCCTGGAATCCCCGCCGAAAGGGGTCAGATCATTGGATCGGTCGATTCCTCTCAAGCTAATGGTTTCTTTTGGCTTTAGCCTTTGCACTCGCCCTTAGTTTTCTCGCTCCTGCCCGCGTCACGGTGAAGGCGGATTCGGTTTATCTGCGTAACGCGATCGTCGCGACCCTGTTGTTTTTGATGGCCCTACCGCTGCCGATCGACGCCGTTTGGCGGGTCGTTCGTCGACCAGGTGCAGCCTGCCTATCCAGTTTTCTGAACATGGCTCTCATGCCTCTCATCGCCTGGCGACTATCAAATCTGCTGACTGGCGACCTTTTCGTCGGCCTGCTACTGGCCGCGGTTGTGCCGAGCACCATGGCATCGGCATCCGTCTGGACGCGACGAGCAGGCTGGAATGATGCCGTGGCGTTGATGGCGACGGTGGTGACCAACGGCATCTGTTTCATGGTCACTCCGTTTTGGCTGTTGGTCTCACCTCGCAAGCCGTAAGCATTGACGTTGCCAAAATGATCACAACATTAGGCATGCTTGTTGTGTTGCCGATGGTTGTACCTCAACTTGCGCGAAGGATTAGTCCACTGGCGCGCTTCGCTGACTTGCGTAAGGTTCAATTGAGAATTGCGGCTCAGTTTTGGATGGTGAGCATGGTGGCGATCGGTGCGGTTCATGCCCGGCGGACTTAGTGGATGGCTTCCTTTGATAACGCGCTGCCTTGGGCCGACCTTGCCGTCATGACGTTATCGGTAATCTTGCTTCACGGACTCGGGTTACTTACTGGATTAGCCCTTACGCGAGCTGCGGGAATTGCCTCCAGCGACCGGATCGCAGTGGCTATTGCTGGAAGGCAGAAGAGCTTGATGGTTGGCTTGTATGTGGCCATTCATTACTTCGGCGGTCTCGTTCTGATTCCGCTTGTCATCTATCACGTGGTGCAATTGCTCATGGATACGGTTGTGGCGGATTTATGGTGACGCAGAATAGAAATGCGTTAATCGGAATCGTTGTTGACCAACGTTTGTAGAGCACCGCGAAAGATCTCAAGTGCCATTTCATCGAAGAGCACGAAGAGGATCTCCGAGGGAGAATCATATTCTTGGAAATAAGCGATGCAGGAGGACAGGGCGATTCGGCTTGCCTCGCTCATTGGATATCCATAAGCCCCTGTACTGAGCGATGGAAATGCGATCGTTCGACATTCGTTTGAGCGGGCCAGATCGAGACAGCGGCGGTAGGCGGCCCGTAACAATTCAGGCTCTCCTGCTTGGCCGCCCTGCCAAATTGGACCGACAGCATGAAATACGTATTTTGCCGATAAATGGCCCGCTGAGCTGATGACGGCTGAACCCGTTGGACAACCATTCGGATAACGCTCACGAGTTTCTTGCATGATGGTTGGCCCACCTCGACGGTGGATTGCGCCGTCCACGCCTCCACCGCCGGCCAATTGTGAGTTGGCAGCATTGACGATCGCATCCACTACCTGAGTGGTGATTTCGCCTTGGATGAGTGAGATCTTCTGCTCGTTCTCAGTCCAATAATCCATCAAACGTTTCCTTCTCTCGATTTAAGAGGCCCGGAGATGAATGAATCAGTGTGAACAATCAGTATCCCTGCAGTAAATAACGGATGGAAACCTAAAGACCACGGCTATCCAGAAAAGAACAAAGAAAAGAAACGTGTCCCAGAATGACGAAGAACTCTATGGCCGTTTTGCGCGCTCTCGTAATCCCTGTTGTGAGCCGATAGTTATGAGAAAAGTTCTGATTTTGATGTTCGTAGTGGTCCTGGGTTCCGGCGATGGATATGGTCGAGATCTCTACGTGAACAACCTGACCGGTGATGACCAATCGACCGGCGAGACGGATCAAAACATCTCAAACCATGTGGGGCCGGTTCGCTCAATCAAACGCGCCGTGGCGCTGGCCAATTTTGGCGATCGGATTGTTCTGGCCAACACGGGCGTTCCCTATCGAGAGCAGGTGTCGCTGCAGGGTGCGAGGAATAGCGGTTCAGCCCGATTTCCATTTGTCCTGGAGGGAAACGGAGCTGAGCTGGATGGTACGGCGGATATCTCCCCTGAACTCTGGAAACCGGGCGGGGTCGGATTGATCCGGTTTCAACCGCCGCGAATCAGCTTCCAGCAACTTTTCCTGGCTGATCAACCTCTGCCTGAGTTTTCACTCGCTGATGCTACCATGAAGGAGATGCCGGCGGGATCGTGGTGCATGTTTAACCAGTCGATCTACTACCGACCGCAATCTGATATTGCTCTCTTCGATCATGACCTGTCCGTTTCTGTCCGACGGGTTGGCGTCACGCTCTACAACGTCCGGCACGTTGTTGTTAGCAATTTGGTGATCCGCGGATTTCAATACGATGGCGTCAATGCGCATGACAATGCTTTTGACTGTCGTTTTGATGGACTGACATGTCGCTGGAATGGCCGAAGCGGGGTATCCGTTGGTGGTGCTTCAAGAGTCAAGGTCGTAAATTGCATGTTGGAGAACAATGACGTCGTCCAATTAAGAACCGAAGGATGGTCGCGGGTTATCGTCGAAGGCACCAAGATGATTGGAGATCGATCCTGGAAGATGGACGGCGGTAGTCTCAAAATAGATGGTGAGGATCATCAGCGCGAAGAAACAGTCGCAAATCGCGATTCAGCTCCGCTCAATCGGCCTTAGCTCTGTCTGATTTTCGTTTCGCGCGTCAGTCCCGTTCACTCGCCTGTTTCTGCTGTATCTCCGCCTCCGCCACTCGAAGAGCTTTGGCGACTTCACGATGGTGCGTCCAGTAGAAGACGACGCCAATCATGGCCACCATAATCGTGGCTATCCGGAAGCAACTGGCAACGACGATTCCCCGACCCTGTTCGGACGGTGGACTCAGATGGTTGTATATGTAATCCATCGCCAGTTCATACGTTCCCAGGCCACCCGGCGAAATCGGCAATGCCGCAAAAACGGACGCGATTGGGTTGGCAACAAACATGTCTGCCATCGAAGGTGTTTCGGCGTAAAGGCCTGTCGCTGCGAAATACACACCCATCGCCGACAGGATATGAACAAGCAGACTCAAGACACCGATTGCCAGCAAGGTGATACGATTGTCTCGAAACAACTGAATCGCATCCAGTAATCGTTGGAAACGTGTCCCAAAACGAGGGATCTCAGTGAGCCGAAGTACCCACGTACTTTTGGCGATCGCGGGTGTCAGAATGATGACGCAACCGATTGTCCCCGCGGCCGTCAGCAGGTAGGTCGCCTTGGCGATCGTCGCAATTGCAGGGCTGATCGCGCTAACGCCTGATATAAGTAAGGCCGACGATGCCACAATTAAAAGCCCGTACAGGCCGCAGGCCCGATCGACGAGAATGGAGCTGATAGCAGCAGCACGTCGTTCTTTATGTTCTTTTGCAATAAAAAAAGCCTTCACAACGTCGCCGCCCACTTGGCCTAAAGAGATGAAGTTCATTAGTTGTCCCAAGAAGCCAAGTCGCATCGTGTCTCGCAGGCGTATCGGAATGTGAAGCGTTCTCAGAAGCAGATGCCATCGAACAAAGGTCACCAGAATTGAAGAGATGACCAATCCGAAACAGGCGTACAATCGCCAGGGTGATCGAGGACCATTTAGCAGCAGCTCAATCGCCTCCGGATCGTTCCGCCAGGTTCGCCAGAACAGACCGATGATCAGACCGATCGGGATGATCAATCCCAGCCAACTTGCAATCCGTCGCAACGTTGGATGATTCATGCGGCCGAACCACTAAAATCGGTGTGAATGAGCGACACGAATGACGGTCCTTGACAATAGAACTTGGCGGTGATAACGTTTTCTCTTCGGATCATGCCCGAATTATCTCGGGGGGATTAGCTCAGCTGGGAGAGCGCTTGAATGGCATTCAAGAGGTCAGGGGTTCAAGTCCCCTATCCTCCACTGTGAACGGACCCGATTTGAGATTTTTCTCGAATCGGGTTTTTTCGTGCCCGGTTGGTTTCGCCTGCCTTTTCGTGGGTGATAAGCGTTCCACTGACGAAGGTGGATTGGCCACTGGTCCCCACGACCGGTTCGATACGATAGCAAAAATAAGCAATCAAAGGCAGCCTTTCTGTTTGAATTCTATTGATTGCCCGGAAGCCTTCGCAAAGCTTGTATTGCTTGCAAGTCTTTGACGTTCGATGGATGGACATGTCTGCCGCTGGAAGAGAGAGACGTGATCTGACAGACTCAAGCGAGCTTGCTATCGATCAGTCAGCATAGCCGCCGAATTGAAAGGCGAATACCAGATCCGACGAGTCGAATTCACCGTCACAGTTCCAGTCGCCTGTCGCCCAGACCGAGTTGTTTGCCAGATCATCGTCATATTGACCGGCCTGGAAAATCTGCACCAGATCCGATGAATTGAATTGGCCGTCGAGATTGGCATCACCCATGGTGGAGCCGATGCCGTTTGTGACCAGTTCCACCAGATCGTCCGTATTGGTTTGTCCATCCTCGGTCAAATCTTTGGAAGGATCGGAGGTGCGAATCGCCAGGCACATCGTTGCAATGTCAGCATGATCGATCGATCC
This sequence comes from Planctomycetaceae bacterium, assembly GCA_002723275.1. Classification (GTDB taxonomy): domain Bacteria; phylum Planctomycetota; class Planctomycetia; order Pirellulales; family Pirellulaceae. The sequence goes on along the minus strand of PBNZ01000021.1, from coordinate 137,095 downwards.
GTCCTGATTGAAGTCGCCTGGGTGATCGACCAGCGTCAAGGATGCTTGAGTGAGTGCCGACCATTCCCCATTGAGCAGAGCGCGTGAGCGAATTGAGGTGGCACTACGAATGGATATGGCCTGATCGTAGGAGAGTGCTGTTGGCGAGTTCTCTCCGCCTGGTTGTCGCGGGTCCGTTCCGTCGAGCGTGAACAAGATCTGGGCCGCTGGCGTTTCGTGGCTGAGCGTCAACTCGAAGCCCAATTTGACGGCACCCCCGTGACGATTGAACTCGGGAGCCGAGACATTGGGGAAGAGCTGTTCGTCACGGAAATCTTCCAGCACAATGGTAGGCCTGGCAACGAAGAATTCGTTGAGGATCCAATCTCGTTCCGCAGCCCAGACCCCGTCAGGGACGTCGGGAGTTCGACGCCGTACATCGCCCCATCGTGCCGCCTGGCCAACGAGCGCCGCTTCGATCTCGTTTGCCCTTGCCTGGTAAACTTCGGCAGCGCGACTTGAGGTGAGTGCTCCATCATTGAATAGATGCTGTTGCAAACGATCTGCGAACTGCAGCCGGAATTCTGGATCCTTCTTAAGCAGTCGATAGATTTCGCCGGGACCATTACGGGTGTCGACCGTACCTACGTCTCTGCGTCGTCCTGCCAGATCGACGTCCAAAATGCGTTCCTTGATGGGCCCTGGATAGTTGACACCAATCCCCAGTCCCACCTCGGAGTCCCAAACCAGAAACGTGAATCGCTCTCCATCAGCGCGCCGACGAACGGCATTCCAGTTATGGTCTGGCCAATCCCAGTTGCCCATGTAGATGTTGACGATCATGTAGTCGATAAAGTTATCGACGTCGAGCAACTCGGGGACGCGATCATATTCCTCGCTCCGTACCCTGCGCAGCAATTCGTTCCAGGCGGTCAGATTTCCGCTGTTAGCTATTTCATCCACGATGACGTCATATTCTTCATCATCACCGCCAAGGTGAGCTGCGGCAAAGTCATCGTCGGGACGCTCCATCAAGCCGTATAGCCCCCAATACATTCCGTTGATGTAAACATGGACATATTTGCCGGGAACATGGGGATGGCCCATTTCTCGTTGCATGTCCTGAGCCCATTGGTCGCGCATGAACTGTGCGATCCGCCCCGTGGTTGTATTGATACTGGTCCAGTTGTCACTCGACTGAGCGTTCAGCACCAATGAGTCGAATTCGTCAACGGTCGAGTCGGCAAACAGCGGAAAGCGGAGCTTGCCTTCGCCATACTCGTTGCGGAAGTGCATGCGCAATGAATGTTGGGGTGTGGCTTCCGGTTGACGTGAATATCCGCCGTGAACTCTCAGTCCCGCATCGATTTGGAATTGGTCATTGTTTTTGGGGTCGAAGTATTCAACAGAAACCGGCTTCTCCCAAGATCGACCTCGCTCAACAGTGTTCGAATAGATTCCTTCGCTTCCAAAAAAATCGTCTGTATCAATGGTGAGTGAAACGGACGGCAGCGATTTCAGGTCGTCCAAAATGGTTTCCTGATAGGGTGACTGATCCACAATCTCTGGATCCATCTCGTAGTCGGCCCTCATCCTTCCCCAGCGTTTCGGGTGTCCTTCGGGTAGCTTGGGCTGCCGCAGCACATCTGCCAGAAAAACGTAGGAGTGCGTGATGGCTTTGGAGGGCAAGTATCCTTCCTTGACTGCGGCCACGCGAAGCGTCGTCGTCGTTTCGATCAGCAGCCGACCGACGGGAGCTGACTGTGAATTTGTGGGCGAGATGATGGTGCCATTTGTGAGCGTTGGCTCACTTCCATCCAGGGTATAGATCAGGCTGGCACCTGGCGTCGCCGCCGTTAGATCGACCTCGAACGGCTCGCTATAAAAGCCTCGGGTGCGGCTGAACGTCGCTTGTTCGACTAGACCCTTCAGAGGAACTCCGTTGATTTCACCCGGGGTTGCATCGGGGAAAAATCCGGGTGGAAAACGGTCCGGTGGTTGTTCGCCAATCAATTCTGCGGCGATGAAAAAGTCATCATCGTCGGTAGCACTGTTGAGTGCTTGGATGGCCAAAACGTTGTGTCCCTGCCTCAAGGCTTGGACCTGGTCGCTCACATCAAACTCTTCGAAAACGATGTCTCGACCTCCGGTTTCGAACAATGCTTCACCACCCTGCTGAGCCAACAGTTCGAGATCGGTCGCCGGGAGAGCCGTGTTACAGAGCACCAGCAGGTCGTCGACATTACCCGCGAGTTGTTCGTTGGCGGTGCCGCCACCATCGTGCGGATCTTCACCGACGAACAGATCAAGCGGCATTTCCAACGGGCCGTTACCGAGCTGGCCCGAGGCAACCAACTCTCCGTCCAAATAAAGCTGGACCAATCCATCATCATAGGTAGCGGCAAAATGATGATAGCCGTCGACCTGCAGCTGACTTGGAACGGCATCTGTCTGGAGGACCCCGCGGTTACCGATGATGAATCTTATGCCGGGTATTTGTTGACCGCTCGGGTCGATGTCAAAGATGAGTCTTTCGGAGCCAACGGCACCCGTTCCATTGAAATTGGAAAACAGTCGCTGGTGTCGGTTGGCTGCATTAACGTGCATCGCCAGAGTAAATTGGCTGCCTAAATCACGTGTCTCGGGTAACTGAATTCGATTAAAAATGTTCGGCGGTCCTGGTGAGCCCGGTAATCGAAGCGATCGCTCGCCAAACGCAGCCTGGTCAGACCTTGTGTCGACGCTACCACCACTGTTGAAAACAGGTTCCTGGGATCCATCTGCGGTGAGTTGATCGGTGACCGATTGTCCGCCATCGTCCTCAAACGAATACCAGATCGCTCGCTCCGTTGGATCAACAACCAGGCTTTTGCCCAATACATGATGGAAGGCCGTCGCCTGGGCGTCGTGAGTTAATGATTCTGGGGCGTTTTGCGATGCAATGCGAGTTCCATTCAGATAGGCGACGAATCCATCGTCGGCAGCGACTTGCAAGGTCAACGCGTCGAAGGAAACAGCTTCGTCTGTCTCAAACGGAATTCGTAGCCAGGCGGAACTATTCAAACCCTGCATTGAACCACTTACGTCATTTTGAATTAACGCTTGCAGAGCTGCCGAGTCACTATAGCCCAGCGGAGTCTTTAGCTCCGACCAGTTTGTGAGTTCCGGCGCATCGACAAAGTCGGTTTGCGTCCAGTCCTGCGCCGATTCAGAAGTTGGTACCAGGAACCGAACTGCCGATTCTCGGCTGACCAGTGCTTTTTGAACGGGCACCATGACGCGTCCAAAGGAGATGTCGGTAGCCTGACGCGGATAATCCTCAGCTGCAGATCCGTAGTCACTCACGACGGATGTGCCATCAGGCTTGACGAGTCCAAGATATTCGCCGCCCGCACTGAGACGAAAATTCGTGTGAAGATTTCCGGCTGGATCGACCGCGTCATCACCAGAAGCAAAAACGATTTTGAAATCGCTGACGTTTAGCGTTGTCGCTGGAAAACGCCATTTTTTCAGATCTCCTGGATCGTCGGTGAGATACCAACCTTCCAGATTGACCGCTTCGTCGCCCGCGTTGTACAGCTCAATCCAATCCGGTGAACCGGGGGGAGTATCGCCATCCAGCAGGCTGTCGCGATTGCTGGCCACGAACTCCGAAATCACGGGGAGTCCCGTCAGCAGGTGACGCTGCTCCAAGGTCTCTAATCGGAGGTTGGTTCGGTGATTTCGTGTCACGGATCGTTTCATCAACGGTTGGTTCTGCGGCTTGCAAAGAATCCTAGGAAGGCGAGACCGAGTAACATCAAGGAGCCCGGTTCAGGGACGGCTTGTGCGTTGCGTGTACCCTGCTCGTAACCACCATCGACAAACGCGGTGACGAGGTCGCCGGAGCCGAACCGCAAGTCGCCGTTCCAGTCGCCTTGATCCCAGGTTGCATCCCGATCAAGCTCAAACAAGCCAGCCGCGAAGACCACAACAAGATCGGTCGAATTGAATTCACCGTCCAGATTTGCGTCACCCAACCAGGTCTGCTTTAGATCTCGGACCCAAACGCTGATGTCGCTGGCATTCACGAATCCGTCGTTGTCGAGATCGAATTCGGCGCGATGCTTACCCGCGGCAGATTCAGCACTCAGTCGATTAATGTCTGCGACGTCGAGGATGCCGTCGCCATTGAAATCACCCGCTAGTCCTCCGAGTCCCAGGAATTCCGCGGCGCCGACCGCAGCCAATTGAGCGACGTCGTTTTCGCTCAACGCCCGACTGAGAACCAGAACGTCATCCATGATGCCGATGTAGTTTTCGTTAACAATGCCACCCACGTCTTCACCAATCTTCAAGGGCGTTGTGCCCAAGTCGATTTCGCCGAATGACGCGTCACCCTCGCCAACCAATTCGCCATCGAGGTAGAGATTGACGCTGCCATCGTCGTAGACCGCGGTCAGTAAATGGTCTTCATCCGTCGAAAAGGTCACATCCGACATCACACTCTCGCCCCCTGGCAGCAATAGTCGCATACCGATGTTTTCGATGGAAGCGAAAGGATCGAAATCGAAAATCAATTCTTCCGGACCAATGGGACCGGATCCTTTGAAGCTACTGAACAATCGTGTCAGGCCATCAAAGGGAAAGCCGCCGCCCGAGACGTTGACCACTGCTGACAGGGTGAACTGCTCACCAAGATTGCCAACTTCACCCAGGTCAATTTGACTGAAAACCGACGAATCTTCAGACACGGGGTGTTCGATCTGAGCGGATCCGCTGCCAAGTTTGGCATGAGTTGCCGTTTCATCGACGCGCACCTTTCGATGTGAAATTCCGTGCTGCGCCCCATCGGCCGTAAATCGGTCTGAAAAGGTTTTCCCCGTGTCGCCTTCAAAGTCGTAATAAACCGCTCGTTCATTTCCGTTGGGTGTCACCACGCTGGAAACTAGATTTCCATCGGCCAACAAAGAAATGTCATTCGCCGATAAAGCTCGCTCAATCACGAGGACTTCATCAAAGTTTCCGATCAGTTGTTCATTCGCTGAGCCACCACCATCGTGCGGATCTTCCCCGATATGGATATTCATGACGTCGTTGCTGTAGCCAACGCCGACAAAGTCAGAAATTACTTCCTCGCCATCGAAATAAACGACGACCTCACCGTCTTCGATCGTCATTGCATAATGATGGTAGCCCGGATCAGACATCCCATCCGGCACGAAATCCGTTTGGACAACGGTCGAGTTGATGATCGCACGAATACCCGGGATCGTACTCCCCGAGGGATCGTGATCCAGAAAAATGGATCGCTCGGGAACGAGTCCCCCTGCTCCCTGGAAGGTTGAGAAGAGTCGAGTGAAGTCCAGATTCTCTTCGCGATTCTCGACGTGCATGGCGACCGTCAGTGAGAAATCCTCATCGAATAACGTGTCGGGAATTTCGAGTGTACTAAAGGGGGGAACTCCTTCTTGCTCCTCGGGCTCTTCAAATAAAGCGGCACGATTGCCAAACGGAGCTCCCACGGGTGTCGTGGAAACAGCATTAACAAAACGACCGTCTTGCGAGCCGTCCTCAGTGAGTTTGTCGATCGCAAACTTCGAGTTCGTCTCTTCGAAGTCCAAGTAGATGTCCACTGCCAGTAAATTCGAAGTCAGCATTCCGAGCAGTAAGATTGCGAAGTTTGGGAGCAGTTGCTTTCTCATGGCAATTTTCGTCCTGATTGGAGTGCTTAAGAACCATAGATCTATGGGCAAGTTTTTAGCTAACTGTTTGCGATGTCTATTGTTCGAATTCTTTAGTTCCCTCGGAATCGATGGAAGAAAACGGATCTCAATGTTTCCAACGTCGTCGTTCGATTGTAATCTAGGCACGGCCATCTTCGATGTCGGACCACCCATCGATTGCGAGAAAAACATCAAGTGAGACGAAGATCAACGTTTTTCAACAGGGAGCTGTTGCGAGTACAACGGATTCTCTCTCTTTGCATTTCCATCGAACCATTTCCATCGAACCAATTCCATCGAATATAGTGTCTTGGTGACGAAATCCGTTAAAACGCAAAAGGCTGTAAAAACCATTGCCGACCAGATACAACCATAAGTGGCTGGCAATTGAGTTGTCAAAAACTCAGTGACTCGGCCGATCCATCACTGTCAAAAACAGGTTAAAAATAAAGCCAGAGGTTTGCTATTGCGAAGAAGTGTTTACGATAGTTGACATGTTGATTGTTGCCGTTGAGCTTCGTAAAAATCTTCGGTCAAGGCTTTCAGCAAGTGATTTTCGACGGCAGTAATTCAGAGAGGATTTTAAATCGATGGGGATCTTCTTGAAGCGTCAGGTGCGACGCATCGCAACGTGTGTTTTGGTCGTGGCGTGTTTGTCATGTTTCGCCGTCGCAAATGAACAAACAATTCTTTTTGTCGATGACGCCGATATTCTCTATCGCGCCGGTTCAGAGCGAAAAATCCAACCCGCCCAAAAACGCGCCCAACCGGTCATTGCAGATGCAAAACCATGGGAACTGGCGATTGGTTACTGTAGTGTGCATCGTCGACCTGATACCGGTGAATACCAGGCCTGGTATCAGGCGTACGCTGGGGGTCGTGCAAAGGATCCTACGCGTCGAGTCGTCTTGTGTTATGCGACATCTCGAGACGGAATTGTATGGGAAAAGCCAGATCTTGATCTCTTCGATTTCAATGATCAGAAGAAGACGAATATTGTTCTGGTTGGTAATGGAGGACGTAGTGTTAATTATGGTGCCGCAGTGGTTCATGATGAGTCCGAAAAGAACCCACAGCGCCGCTACAAACTGGCCTATTGGGATTTTGTCGACGTCGAGGGCAAACAGGTGCCAGGGCTTTGCGTCGCCTTTTCACCAGATGGGATCCATTGGGAAAAATTCGAGGCACCTCCGCGACTGCAGGGTGCCTATGGTGAACCAGGTCAACCGCCGCTGGTCAGTGAATCAGCTTCATCACCCAAACAACGCCCGGCGATCAGCGATGTTATCGACCTGATGATCGATCCAAATAATGGGCGATATGTGATTTATTCCAAAACTTGGATCGACGGGCCTCAGGGCGATCGCTTTTGGAAGCGTGCTGTTGTTCGCACTGAATCGAGCGACTTCATTAATTGGTCAGAACCGATCGTCGTCATGGTGCCGACTGACGATGACTTTGGCCAATTACATGGTGCTCCCGTATTCGATCATCACGGGGTTTATTTCTCGCTGGTGCAACGACTTGATTTCGGTGGATATGACCGCGGAGGCACCGGAAACATGCCGTCCGAATTGGCGACCAGCCGAGACGGAATTCAATGGCAGAGACCTTTCCAGGAAAAAATGTTTTTGCCAGTGAGCGGTGACGGAAAATCGTTCGACGCTGGTTGCCTGTGGACCAATGGAACGCCGGTTATTTTGCAGGATGAAATTCGCTTTTATTACGGCTCCTATCCAAGTTGGAACTCCGATTTCGATAGTAGTACGACGGGAATCGGTGTTGCTTCGATTCCTCGTGATCGTTTTGCGGCCCTACAGCCTCGCGACGAGTATGCCCAGGTAACTTTGAAGCCGCAGCTTCTCACTCGCGACGCCAAAATGCGAATGAATGCGGCAGCGGAGTCGGGCCAGATCCAGGTCGAGTTGCTTTCGGAGGGCGGATATCGGATTCCTGGCTTTACCAAGGCCGATGCGATTCCCATCAAGGGCGATCAGCTGGATCACCAGGTGCAGTGGCGCGAAAAAAAGATTTCTGATCTACCGGTGGGCAAATATCAGATACGACTGCATCTGGAAAATGCTAAACTGTTTGCCATCACAGTGACCCGACCATCCACTTGATCGTGTAGAGTCGACGTAGCCCCCTCCTGTACCATGCTCCCTTTGTACGACCAATCTTTCTGCCACTGAGTTTGGCGGATGGTGATTGCAAAAAGGAAAAGGAATCAGCCATGTGTGACCCAAATCGCTCGCTGCCCCCTTTCATGATCTGCGTTCTTGCCTTCATGGGTTTGACGACCTGGTTCGGCTTGATTGAGAAGACCGAGGCTTCCACCTACGAAGATAAAGTTGCACAAGTTGACACGAAACGAATTTGGGATGATGCTCCGCACAATGCCTTTACCGACCTGGTGGAGTGGAATGGGAAAATCTATTGTGCTTTTCGCGAAGGCAAGGGGCATGCGGGCGACATCGGGAAGCTCAGGATCATTGTGACCAGCGATGGTGACAAATGGGAATCGGCAGGCTTGTTGGATCTGGATGACTATGATCTGCGAGATGCTGCCCTGTCAGTGACCCCTGACGACCGCTTGATGGTGCTCGGCGGAGCTCAACAGAATCTATCCACTGGACGTTCTACAGGAACCTTCGTGAGTTTCTCCGAAGATGGAAAGAGTTTTACGGAGCCACGTATCGTCGTTCCCCTCGGACGTTGGTTGTGGCGAGTTACTTGGCATGGAGATACGGCCTACGGAGTTGCGTATGGCACGCCAGATGATCGAGGGAAGAGTTCGCTGCTGAAAACGAAAGATGGCATTCATTACGAAACGGTTACCGATGAATTGCTGACCGAAGGCGGATGGCCGACCGAAGCGCGTCTTCGTTTCGATGAACAGGGGAATGCTTATTGTTTCCATCGTCGTGATGGAACTGGCAATTCGGCTTACCTTGGCGTTGCCAAACCACCCTACAAGGATTGGAAGTGGCATGATCTGGGCGCCCGTATTGGTGGCCCTAATTTTATTCGTGACCTTGATGGTGGCTGGATTGGATCGGGCCGTTTGTATGATGGTGGCGCTCGAACTGAACTTGTTGAGTTGGATATTGAAGACGGGACGATGAAGCCCTTCTTGCGACTACCGTCGGGCGGAGATACTAGTTATCCGGGCATGCTTTGGCGAGATGATACGCTTTGGGTCAGCTATTACGCCAGCCATGAAGGCAAAACGAACATCTACCTGGCCAAGGTCCGCTTCGATACCGATGCTGCTGCAAAGGAAAGTGCAGCCGAGCCAATCGATATCGGAAGTCGACGTGAACTTTTTGTGGACCATCATCTGATCGATCGCATGGAGAATGCGACCTTGCAGATGCACGCTCCTCGGGCTGCTGAAAAAGTTCTAACCTTTGATCGTCCGTGGGAAGGCGCCTTTTGTGGTTACATTACGGTGATCCATGATGGTGATCTGTTGAGAATGTATTATCGCGGTCTTCCTCGTGTCGGTGGCGATGGCAGTAGTTCAGAAGTGACCTGTTATGCCGAAAGCCGCGATGGTATCCACTGGGAGAAGCCGAATCTCAAAATCTATGAAGTCGATGGCACTCGTGACAACAACGTGATCCTAGCGAATCACGCACCGGCCACACACAACTTCTCGCCGTTCAAGGATGCGAATCCTAGAGCCCCTGCGAGCCAACGTTACAAGGCACTCGGTGGTACGGCGAAGGGTTTGCTGGCGTACGCTTCGCCTGACGGTATTAACTGGAAGAGAATCCAGGAAGAGCCCGTCTTTACGAAAGGCGTTTTCGATTCGCAAAACGTTTCGTTTTACTCGGAATCCGAGCAACAGTATGTCTGTTATTTCCGGACTTGGACGGGATCGGGTTACAGCGGTTTTCGAACGGTCAGCCGGACCACCTCGAAAGATTTTATTCATTGGACTGATCCGGTTGAGATGACCTTCGGAGATACTCCGCACGAACATCTCTACACCAATCAGACGTCACCTTACTTTCGTGCCCCGCATATTTCCCTCGGTATTGCAGCTCGATTCATGCCGAATCGACAAGTGTTGACGCCGGAAGAAGCGAAGCGGATCAACGTCGATCATCGTTATTTTCGTGACTGCTCGGATGCGGTCTTGTTGACGACGCGAGGTGGCAGTCAATACGATCGCACATTCATGGAATCTTTCGTGCGACCGGGGCTTGGTCTCGAGAATTGGGTCTCACGAACCAACTATCCTGCTCTCGGGATTGTACCGACCGGAGAAGAGCAGATTTCGTTCTATATCCAGAAAAATTACGGACAGCCAACAGCCTTCTTGCAGAGATTTACGCTTCGCACCGATGGCTTTGCTTCGCTGCATGCAGGCTATCAGCCGGGTGAAGTTATTACCAAACCGATCGTGTTTGACGCATCCAAGGACACGCAACTCCAACTCAATTATGCGACGAGTGCGGCGGGTTCGATTACCGTTGAATTGCAGGATGTGGATGGAAAGGCGATTCCCGGGTTCTCCCTGGCCGATTGTGCAACGCTCATTGGCGACCGACTTGAGGGAGTCGTGCGTTGGAAGGGTGATGGGAAGCTTGAAGAGCTCGCAGGCAAACCAATACGTCTTCGATTCGTCCTTAAAGATGCCGACGTTTACTCGATGCAGTTCAAATAGTTCGAGCTTTTTCTGCTGACCCGTTCATGAACGATCTAAACCTGACGAAGGCACAGCAGCTCTTATTGCGAGCTGCGAACGTCCATGCCTTAAGTTATGAAGAAGCCGATCGTGAAATTTTCGGTCGGCGAATTGGTTCTTTCGTGCCGCCCGATTCGTTCGATTTTCACGCGCACCTCTATGACTTGAGTCATTTGTTACCGCAGCTTTCACCCGAGCAGTTGCCCGACCCAGCGGCCGTTGACCATTCGACGCTCGTTCGTTGCATGCAACAGTGGATGGGGGAACGTGTTGTCCAGGACGGTCTCTATTTTGGATTTCCGATTGCCGGTTTGGATTGTCGTGTTGCCAATGATTTTGTCATTGATTCGCTGGCCGATGCGCCCGGTAGTTCGGCGCTAATGTTAATTCGACCCGATGACGATCCTGTAGAGGTCGAATCGACTCTCTTGCGTCAAGGCTTCGTGGGCTTCAAGGTGTATCACGTGTTTGCCGCCCGTGAGGATACCTTCGCGGCAGAGCAAGGTGAGTTTCTGCCCGACTGGGCCTGGGAGATCGCAAACCGCCACGAATTGGTCATCATGATGCACATGGTGCTGGAAGGTGCTCTCAGTGACGTTCGGAATCAGCAATACATTCAGAACTATTGTCGACAATATCCTCATGCTCATCTCATTCTCGCGCATGCCGCGCGGGGCTTCAATGCAAACCATACGGTGGAAGGCATTGCCTCATTGCGTGGGATACCTAACGTTTGGTTCGACACCTCGGCGGTTTGCGAATCTGCTGGGATGGAGGCGATCCTGCGCAACTTTGGACCGTCACGACTGCTGTATGGGAGTGATTTTCCCGTATCGGAAATGCGAGGACGATGTGTTTCGATCGGGGACGGATTCTATTGGTTGCATGATTACAATGCCGAATGGCATGAGACCTCGTTGAATCAACCACAGCTTGTTGGAGTCGAGTCACTGTTGGCCTTGCAGCAAGCCTGTCGCACAATGGCGCTTCGCGATTCGGACGTCGAGCAAATATTCAGCCATAACGCGCGGCAATTGTTGGCAGCCGGTAAACGTCGGCGAACGGCGCAGAATGAGTCTGAAATCGAAGATCACAACAACCATGTCCAAACGCTGTATCAACGCGCGAAAACGCTGATTCCAGGCGGAACTCAGCTGCTTTCGAAACGGCCGGAAATGTTCGCGCCCGGACGTTGGCCAGCCTATTTTCAACAGGCGATCGGTTGTGAAGTGGTGGACACCGATGGCAATCGTTACGTCGACATGTCGCACTGTGGCATCTTGTCATGTGTGTTGGGCTATGCCGATCCAGACGTTAATGATGCTGTGATTCGCCGAGTGCATCTGGGCAGTATGGCAACGCAGCAAACTGCCGACGAAGTCGAACTGGCCCAATTGCTCATCGACATTCATTCATGGGCCGACCAGGCCCGGTTTACTCGTACCGGGGGCGAGGCGATGGCGGCTGCGGTTCGCGTTGCTCGTGCAGTGACCGGTCGTAGTAAAGTCGCCGTTTGCGGATACCATGGCTGGCATGATTGGTACCTGGCCGCAAATCTGCAGACGGATCAGGAACAGACGGGACCGCATCGACTGGATTCGCACTTGTTGCCGGGGCTCGAGCCAACCGGGGTGCCCGCCGAATTGGCCGGTACCGTGGCAACATTCCAATACAATGACTTTGAGCAACTCGAATCGGCATTAGACCGTTGTGGAGACCAACTTGCTGCCGTTGTGATGGAGCCCACGCGCAGTGTCGATCCCATCGATGGATTTCTGGAAGCCGCTCGCGACGGTGCCCATCAGCGTGGAGCTCTGTTGGTTTTCGATGAGATTTCTTCGGCTTGGCGTTTGTGTCTCGGCGGAGCTCATCGAATGTATGATGTCGAACCCGATCTGGCAGTGTTTGCGAAGGGCATGAGTAACGGTTTTCCGATGGCGGCGGTGATTGGTCAGGCCGACGCCATGCAAGCTTGCCAGGATTCCTTTATCTCAAGTACTTACTGGACCGAAGGCGTAGGGCCAGCCGCGGCGGTTGCCTCGATCAAAAAAATGCAACGCATCGATGTGCCAGCTCATCTCAAAGAAGTGGGAACTCAGGTAATGCAGGGTTGGCGGGAATTGGCCACAAAACATGAACTCCCGGTTCTCATCAGCGGTCGCCCCGCTTCTTGTATGTTGAGTTTCGACCATCCGGACAACGCGGCATTGCTGACGCTGATGACGAATTTGATGTTGGCACGCGGTTATCTCGTGGCCGGTATCTGCTCATTGACGTTGGCCCATACGCAGTCGATTGTCGCGAGGTATTTGGAGACGCTGGATCAAGTCTTCGGTGAATTAGCGGTCGCCATCTCCGAGAATAACGTACACCAACGACTGGACCATGGTGTCAAACATTCTGGTTTTCGCAGGTTGACTTAGAATTCGTGGATTGCTGCCCTGCCTGAATGCAATGACGCCAATAAATTCTGCTAATATGTCGGCGGCCATTTGAATTTTTGAAACAAGACAAGAAAGGGTATCCGGCTTAATGCGACAAAGTCGAATCAAGGCGAAGCTTGCGCGTGATGAACCTGTGCTGATTACCTGTTTGCACTTTGGAGATTCTGCGCTTTTTGAGATGACAAGTCTAATGGGCTTTGATGGTATTTGGGTCGACATGGAGCACCACGGCATCAGTCTGGAACGCGTCACCAGTTTAATGGCGGCGGCTCGAGTCGGATCTTCGGACATCGTCGTGCGACCAGCGAAGGGCGAGTATTTGCGGATGGGCCGCATGCTCGAAGTCGGAGCCCATGCCATCATGTATCCGCAGTGTGACACAGCCGAAGAGGCCGCTGAGGTTGTCCACTGGTGCAAGTTTCCGCCGCTGGGACGCCGTGGTTGCGACGCGGCCAACGCGGACGTGCCTTATCTCTCCATGCCCATTGCGGAATATACGGAGCAGGCCAACCAAGAGACCGTTATCATTATTCAGATCGAAACGGCCGCTGCCTTGGAAAACGTCGAGCAGATCGCTGCCGTGGAAGGGGTTGATGTGTTGATGCTCGGGCCAGCCGACATGAGTTTGCAACTGGGAATCCCCGGTGAAATTCAGCACCCCAAAATTATTGAGGCAACGGAACGTGTTGCGAATGCCGCGATTCAATGTGGAAAACATTGGGGAAGACCCGTGGGTTCTCCCGAAGAAGCGCAAAAGTACATGGATATGAAGGGGCGATTCATTTGTTCGGGTGCGGATATCGTCACGATCAAACTTGCTCACGAAGCCCTGCAGGCTCAATATGCGGCACTTGGCTTCACCTTTGATAACCGCTTGAAATAATGGCAAGCCGGGTTAGCGAACAGCCTTCCACGAGAGGGACCGACGAACATGAAATGGCCGCAACAAAAGGATGATATCAGAGCATCTTTCCAACGAGATGGCTTTGTGATTGTGCGTAACTTCTTGGATGAAGGGGCGTTGAACACCGTTCGCACGAATCTTCAACGGTATGTTGACGAAACGGTTCCGAACTTGCCCGACATGGACGTCTTCTGTGAGGATCCCGAAGAACGACGGCAAATTCGTATGCTCTCTCGTATGGAAAAGCACAATGCCTTCTTCGCTCAAATGCTGAAAGAGGGGGCTGTGGCCGAGTTGGCCAGAGATCTGAGCTCCACGAAACTCAAGCCACATGACGCAGCCTTCTTCAACAAGTTGCCAAAAATCGGAGATCAGACTCCGCCGCACCAAGACGGATTCTATTTTCTCCTGGAACCGTGCGAGGCCCTTACGATCTGGTTGGCCTTGGATACGGTAGACCGAGAGAATGGGTGCATCTACTACGTGCGTGGATCGCATCAACGAGGCATGCGACCGCACTCCCGCACCCGTGTGCTGGGCTTCAGTCAGGGAATCATTGATTATGGGACCGCTGAGGATGTTGAAGCAGAGGAGGCCGCTTGCCTGGCTCCTGGTGATGTGATTGTCCACCATGCCTTGACGATACATCGCGCTGATCCAAATCGATCCTCGCGATTGCGACGCGCTTTGGGCTTCGTCTATTTTTCCGCTGATTCGGTCGTGAATGAGGCGGCAAGTGAGCAATACCAGCAGCAATTGAATGACGAATGGCACGCCGAAGGAAAAATCTGATCGATTCGGGAAGTCGTCTCATATCGATCATGGCGATCTGTGTTCTGCTGTCGTCGGCCAGCGGCTGTGGGCGTGAAGATGCGGCTCCGCAAGAAGACGATCATGTTCAATTGCTTCAAACGGCACTCGCTTCGGATGACTGGCCACTCATCATCCAAGCCGCCGATCATTTGACCAGTCTGGATTATCGATCGGATGTGGCCGAACCATTGTCGGGTGTATTAGGCGATCAGGTCGGCAATCGTATCGACAAGTGGCGAGTTCTTGCCCGGCTGAAACAACACGACAAAAAGTTACATCAACAGTATCTGGATCGGCTTGTCGCTACTGCTCAAGATGCAGAGAGTTTCGAACAGGGGAAAGCGATTACAGCTCTGGCACAACTCGGTGTTCAGCCAAGGGATATCGAGGGTCTCGAAAATGCGGCTCGCGTGGCGATGGATCAGGGCTCGGATTTAACTCGAGCTCACGCTGCCTGGTTATTGGCGAACCAAAATGATGATCAGGCGGAGCAAGTGCTCGGTCAAATGTTGGCCGATCAGGATCCTTCGGTTCGCGCGATGGCCGGGTCGGTCCTGCGACAATTGACTCAGATGACTCCAGCGATTCAGCAGCAATTAACCACGGCGTTCGGCAAGGAGCCCACAGATTCAATGGCTCGCGTGCCTTTGTTGACCGCGATCTTTCAACATCTGCCCAAGGATGATGCTGCGCGGGCCGGCGTCGAATCCGAATTGTTGACGGTTCTGCAAACGGGAAGTCCTGAAGCTCGGACGGAGGTCGTGGAGCTCGCCGCTGAAATGGGGGATGACTGGCGACCACACCTGCAAGCTTTGCTGAATGAACAAGAAGCTGGAAACGATTTGCGGACGAGTGCAGCTTATGCACTCTGCCGAATCGGTCGTCGTCAAACCGTACGTTTGCCCCTCCTCGATTGGTGCGTTGTTGCACTCTATGGATTAGGAATGCTGGCCGTTGGGGTCTATTACGCGCGTCGCACGAAAACGACAGGTGACTATTTGCTTGGCGGCAGGAGCATGCGTTCCTGGATGGTGGGACTTTCTCTTTTTGCCACCATGCTCAGTACCTTGTCTTATCTGGCGTGGCCCGGTGAAATGATCAAGAACGGGCCGATTGTCTTGTTGGGATATTGTTCATTTCCGCTGATCTATCTGGTCGTTGGCTGGTTCTTGATTCCTCGTATCATGCGGCTCAAGGTGACCAGCGCTTATGAAATACTTGAGTTGCGATTCGGAATCGTTGTGCGTTTGCTGGGATCGTTTCTGTTTCTGACATTGCGATTCTTGTGGATGGCATCAATCATTTATTGGACGACCGCGATCGTCTTGATTCCGGTTTCGGGTTTGAGCCAAGGCTACACACCCTGGTTTGCCTTTGGTATTGGTTTATTGACCGTCTGTTACACCTCACTCGGCGGACTCAAGGCGGTTGTATTCACCGATGTTATTCAAACGTTCATTCTCTTTTTGGGAGCGGGAGTTTCGCTGGTTTTGATTTCAAATGCGGTAGGTGGCGCATTCGCCTGGTTTCCTCAAGAATGGGCTGCCCATTGGCAGACGCCGAAGATCTGGTTTAGTTTTGACCCGAACACTCGCGCGACTCTGGCGAATGCGATGCTCGGGACCTTTGCCTGGTACGTTTGCACCGCGGGAGCCGATCAAATGGCGATACAACGGTATCTTTCGACGAAGGATGTCGCTGCCGCTCGGCGGACGTTGGGAATCTCTCTCGTGACCGATTGCCTGGTGACGGCCTTGTTGGGGATGTTGGGGCTGGCTTTGCTCGCTTATTTCACTGAATTTCCACAACGATTGGCGGATGGTCAATCGGTTTATGCCAATGCCGATGGTCTCTTTTCCCGCTTTGTTGTCGTTGGCTTGCCAATCGGTTTCAGTGGTTTGGTGATCGCCGGTCTGTTGGCGGCTGCTATGTCGAGTTTATCGTCGGGTGTGAATTCATCAGCGGCAGTGATTAGTGAGGATTTCATTCGACGTTTGGTGCGGCAAGATCACCTTGAACCGCTCCCCGTTCGATTCGTCCGTTGGACCTCGGCTTTCGTTGGCCTGTTGGTCGTATTGTTAAGCTCTCAGATCGGCAACATTCAAGGCAATATGTTGGAGGTCATTTACAAGGTTGCTAATCTTTTCACGGCGCCGCTCTTCTACCTGTTTTTTATGGCGATGTTTGTCAAACGAGCCAATACGCTGGGAACGCTCGTGGGATCTTTCTCGGGGATTGCGACTGCGATCCTGATCGCCTTTTGGCAAGAGCTTTTTGGTGAACAGGGAATCAGTTTTCTCTGGATTATTCCCTCTTCATTTACCGTGTCCGTTGTGGTCGGATTGATTGCAAGTGTGCTGTGCGGTCGACCAAGCCCTTCCATTGAAATCGCTGAGGCAGATGCGTGAATAGTCTTCATCAAGCGGTTGTCGGTTGTTCAAAAACGGATTTGTATACGCCTGCCTTGTGTCTCGATCTTGATCTGTTTGACGCAAACGTACAGATCATGGTGGAGACTTGTCAGAAGCACGGTGTCGATTGGCGACCTCATGCAAAATGTCACAAGTCTCCAATCATTGGCCGATGGCTCGTTGACGCAGGAGCGATCGGTTTGACTTGTGCGACAATCCGAGAGGCGGAGTTGATGGCCGAGGCCGAGATTCGAGATCTACTGATTGCGAATTTGATTGCGGGTCCGGCCAAGATTCAACGTCTGGTTGAGCTTGCATCCAAGGCTGACCCGATCATTTGTCTTGATCATCAAGATCAAGCTGATGCCATTTCACAGGCCATGGCGACTGCGGGTGTTTACGTCCGTGTGTTGATCGAACTTGAAATCGGTATGAACCGTGTTGGTGTTGATGATCTTGAACTGGTTGAACGATTAGCGGAGAAGGTCCACTCGTTGCCCGGGCTCGAATTGGCTGGCGTGATGGCCTACGAAGGGCACTTGTTGACCATTGAGGACTTGCAGGAAAAGGAACAGACGATCCGGCAAGCGCTGGCAAAGGCGATGACTGCCCGAGACCGATTGGAAAGTCGCGGACTCCCCTGCTCGATCGTCTCCTGTGGTGGGACTGGATCGTTTCCGATTACCGTCAAGCAAAACGGAATTACCGAAATACAAGCGGGTGGTGCGATCTTTATGGATGAGTTCTATCGTCACTCATGCCAAATCGATCAGCTGGAAAATTCGCTGACGATCATGGCGACGGTGGTCAGCATGCCCACGCCCGATCGCGTGGTTGTCGATACGGGGCGCAAAGCGCTGAATATAGAAATCTATCGTCCACGCGTGCGAGAGCCTAAGGGACTTTTGGTCGAGTCACTCTCGGCGGAACATGGTGTCTTGAGATTGACGGAGGATGCAACGCCTCCCAAGATCGGTCAGCCCGTGGAAATTATTCCAGGTTATGCCGACCTGACCAATGTGCTGCATCCTGGTTTTCTTGGCTTTCGTGGCGGTAAATTTGAACGGGAGATTCCGATTGTCCGTTAATACTGATGGCATCTCGCGTCTGTGTTTGGGGACTGCTCAGCTGGGCCTTGATTATGGAGTCGCGAATGCAAGTGGTCGTCCCGATACGATGGCCTGCGACAAGGTGCTCGAGCGAGCCATTGAGCGAGGTGTCCTTTACTGGGATACTGCTCGCGCTTATGGAAATGCTGAGGAACGGATCGGGCGATTTTTGGGCCAGCATCCTCGACGTGACGATGTGCGGCTGATCTCAAAGTTGCCCGCACCCGAGCAACCGGTGTCGGTCGCAGGTCTATCCGATTGGGTGGCGGGTCAGATTGATGCATCCCGAAAGGATTTGCGATGCGATCAACTCGATACGTGGATGCTACATGATGCTGCGATGATTTCGCGATATGGAGACGCAATTTGGGATGCAATGTTGACTCAAGTTGAGCGAGGTGCGACACGTTCGATCGGCGTAAGCGTTTATGACGTTAGCGATCTTTCATTCTCCGACCCTTCCAGTAATCAGCTCACCATTCAATTGCCCTTCAATTTGTTTGATCGGCGTTTTCGTGATTCAGGATTTGTGAATGCGACACCGCATCGATCGCCGCGTGTTTTTGCTCGTAGCGCTCTTTTGCAGGGTGCACTGACCATGTCTCCCGATCAACTTCCTGCCTCGATTGCCCCTCTGAGAGAGCCCTTGCAAAGATTGCATCGTTTGTTGAGCGACTTTGGTTGTTCGGTGCTGGATGTTGCTTTACCCTACGTCATGTCTCACTCCTTTGTTAACTTTGCGGTGGTTGGCGTCGACAACCTGAAACAGTTGGAGGATAACCTGGAGTATGCGACGAGACGTCTCGATCCCGAACTGATAGAAACGCTCGATCATTCGTTTCAAAATTTGCCCGCCGAAATTATCGACCCACGAAAATGGTAAGTTCAGACACTGTCATGAATCTTTTCGACCTTACTCAAAAAACAGCTTTAGTCACAGGCGGAACAGGTTGGCTCGGACGAGCCATGGCGGAGGGTTTGGCCGAAGCGGGTGCCACCGTCATTATTTCCAGTCGTGAACGCGCGCGTGCTGAACGTATCGCAAATTCGCTGGTTACTGAGTCTGGTCAGAAACATCGAGCGATACAACTCGATCACATGATTGAGGATTCCATTGCAGCTGGTTTTCAAGACGCACTCGAAGGTGGAACGATTGATATTCTGGTGAACAACGGACTTGAAATCCTGGGCGACGATCTGAATACGGTTGCCTTTGAAGATTTCGCGAAACACCAGGTCAACAATGCAGGCTATTTTGAATTGTCGCGGCAATTGCATCGTCATGCGGTCGATCGAAAATCTCCAGCAAGCATCATCAACATCGGGTCGATGTATGGACAGGTTGCCTCCTATCCGGATGCCTATGAAGGAATCTGCCAGGCAAGTTCGGTGGCCTACCACGCTCTGAAGGGCGGAACGATTCATATGACGCGACACCTGGCGGTCTATTGGGCGAGCGACAGTGTGCGAGTCAATTGCATCAGCCCCGGCCCCTTCCCCAATCCCGATTCGGCTCCTCGTGAACTGGTCGATCGGCTCAAACAGAAGTCGCCCATGAAGCGAATGGGACGTCCCAACGAATTGAAGGGGGCTGTTGTCTTCTTCGCCAGTGCTGCTTCAAGCTATGTCACTGGGCAAAACCTGACGGTCGATGGCGGTTGGACCGCCTGGTAGAACGTTTGAATTCAATTGCGGAGAGAAGCACTGTCATGTCTGCAGGTAAACTTGCCGGAAAAGTCGCTTTAATTACCGGATCGTCTCAGGGCATTGGCCGCGCGACGGCGCTGGCGATGGCTCGTGAAGGTGCCGATATCGTGGTCAATGGTCGGTCGCCCAAACAGTCGGCAAAGGAAAATTCCGCAGAAGAGACGAAGCAGCAAATCGAAGCATTAGGACGTCGAGCTCTCGTCTGCTATGCCGACGTCGGTAAACGCGAGCAAGTGCTTGCGATGTTCGAACAGGCTGTCGATTTCTTCGGCCACGTCGATATCGCTCTGGCCAATGCAGCGGTGAATGTGAAAGAGCCGATTGTGCGAACGGAATGGGACGATGTTCAACGTATTGTGGACACCTGTATGTATGGAGTTTTTAACACATGTCAGCAAGCCGCGCGGCAAATGATCAAACAATGTGAGGCAGGAAGGCCGGGAGGTAAAATTCTGATCAACGGCAGCGTGCACGCCGACATCGCCGTGAAATGTCATGGTGTTTATTCGATGTGCAAAGCGGCGAATCAACACTTTTCCAGAGTCCTGGCAGTTGAGCTGGCGAAATATCGGATCAATGTTAACGGGGTGAACCCCGGATGGATTGACACTCCAAATGAACGGACCTTCGTTTCAGAAGCACAGCTCCAGGCAGGGTCTCAAAAACTGCCCTGGAAACGCTTGGGCCGACCCGAGGAAATCGCAGCAGCATTTGTCTATCTTGCAAGTTCCGACGCCGACTATGTCAGCGGGCAAACTCTAGTAGTTGATGGCGGACTGGAATTGGATTTTGGTGACTTGGTCTCCGGGATCGAGACCGACTGATCCGCAAATCCAAGATTGAGTACAGGGTGATTCTTTTCGGGCAACAGATCCGCTGCCTGGACGACTGAGCCACGCCTTTGGATCTCAGAGGTTTTTACTTACTCTCCTGGTACGATGGCTCGATTCAGACCATACTC
Organism: Planctomycetaceae bacterium; assembly: GCA_002723275.1. Lineage (GTDB taxonomy): Bacteria > Planctomycetota > Planctomycetia > Pirellulales > Pirellulaceae. Next base: position 116,366 of record PBNZ01000021.1, on the reverse strand, counting down.
GATAGGAGATTGTATTTCACGGATTCTATGCACCCCGACTAAAAAGGCTCGATTCGGAATGCCGCGGATTTCTGTATTTTTCTCTCTGATCGTGTTGCTCGTTCTCGGGCTTGTTCAAGATTCTATTCAAGCCATGTCGCCCTTGGCTCAAAAGGTGATGATTCACCGTGATGAGTGGGGCGTTCCGCATGTTCATGGTGAGACGAATGAGGCCATGATTTACGGCATGGGCTATGCGCAAGCCGAGGATTATTTCTGGCAAGTGGAAGACAATTGCATCCGAGCGGTTGGTCGGTACGCGGAAATCGTCGGTGAGTCGGGTTTAAGTAACGATGTGCTCAATCGTAGTTTTCAAGTTGTGCAACGATCGAAGGAGGATTTTGAGAATCTTCCCGAACCGATGCAGTTGAAAATGAGTGCCTTCACAAAGGGCATCAATGATTATTTGGCAACGCATCCAAAAGAAAAACCAAGACTGATCCAGCAGTTTGAGCCCTGGCATGTCCTGGCCATGGATCGCCATGTCTTGTTGAGCTTTGTTTATGGACGGGCTCGAGTGAGTCGGCCGAAGGCTGATACGTTTGCGGACGCAGTTGATGCTGCGATTGGCTCGAATCAGTGGGCGATTGGACCGCAGAAGACGAAGTCCGGCAAGGCAATGCTGCTGCTCAATCCGCATCAACCCTGGTATGGATGGGGACAATATTACGAAGCTCATATCTACAGTGACGAGGGCATTAATTTTTCAGGAGCGGGATTCTTTGGGAGTCCGATTCCCAACAAGGGTCACAACGGTCGACTTGGCTGGACCTACACTGTGAACGAGCCCGATATTGCGGATGTTTATCGAGTTACCTTTCCCGATGCTGACCGGCCGCTGCAATACACCTTTGGTGATGAATTGCGTGAGGCTGTTACTTGGGTCGACACGGTACGAATTCGCAAAGATGACGGTACCTTCGAAGAACGTACATTGAACTTGCGGAAAACACATCATGGGCCTCTGGTCCGTCGGGAAAATGAATCCACTTGGTTAGCCGTGCGAATTGCGGGTCTGTTCGATTCTGGTCGACTCGCGCAGGCGCTCGGGATGATCAAGGCCGAGAATTATTCGGAGTGGCGTGAGGCGGTGAGCATGTGCGCGATTCCCATGTTCAACATCGCCTACGCGGATCAGGATGGTAATATCTTTTACGCCTACAACGGCTCGATTCCCGTTCGAGACGCAAGTTTTGATTGGACGAAGCCCGTTGATGGGAGTGATCCTCGAACCGAATGGAAAGGAATTCATCGATTCGACGATCTTCCTCAATTGTTCAATCCGCCGACGGGATACGTTCAAAACTGCAATTCCACGCCTTACACCACAACGGATGCAGGGAATCCTCAGCGAGGCGATTTTCCTGATTACATGATGGAGGATGACGATAACGATACGCGGCGGGCAAAGATGTCTCGATATTTGTTGCGCGGTGCGAACGAGTTGACTTTTGAAGAGTTACAGGAATTGGCTTTTGATACCAAGATGTACTGGCCCATGACTGAGTTGCCCAAGTTCAAACGAGACTTGGAACAGCTGCAGAAAGTGGACGCGGAACGAGCCGAACGAGTTCGTCCCTATTTGGAGCACTTGCTCGATTGGGACTGTCGATCAGAAAACGATTCGACGGCCACCACATTGTGCGTTGCCTGGTATATCCAGCTTTACGGCGAAGGATATCCCGCAGAAACCTTAAAGCAAGAATATCAACAGGATCGACTCAGCCGTCTCGATGCTCTGGTAAAAGCCGCTGAAGAGGTGGAACGCATGCACGGAGATTGGCGCACTCCCTGGGGCGAGGTCCATCGCATTCAACGGGTTACAAGACGCCATGATGTGATCGGAGCGGCGGCCAGCTTTAATCGTTTGTTGCCCAGTGTTGCCTGCAGTGGTGCTCCCGGTCCTTTGGGAATCATTTACACGGTCTATTCAACACCAAGTATTCGCTTCCTGCGCCCCAAACGTTATGCCGTTGTCGGAACGTCCTACATTGGCGCCGTCGAATTTGGTGAACGAGTCAAAGCGGTTTCGGCGACTCAATTCGGTCAAAGTTCTCACCGAGGATCACCGAACTACTTCGATCAGGCCGAGCTCTTCTCTGAGCGAAAAATGAAGCCCGCCTGGTTCTACCCGGAAGAGGTCGAAGCGAATGCGGTTCGCAGTTATCGACCCGGCGGTGAATAACGTCGCTCTCCCACAAGGCTCAGACGCAGTCGGCCAAGGAAACGCTGGCCGGATGGTTCTGGCGGCCGCGACTCTCAGATCGAGTCCATGAACCGAGCTCGAGGGGCTCGGTTTTCCTGTTGAACCGACACCCTTCACGATTCAATGCATTATTTTTGTGCTCCGGCGTCAGAGAACTTTCGATGGCCGTCGCCGTCGACGGAGCGATGAAAACAGCCATTTCTCCCGCAATATCTCAGCGGTTCGGCCAGGTTGTTTCAATCCGTTAATTCGCCCTAAACGCCCTGTTTTCTGACGGGTTTAAGCGAGTTTTGAAAAAACAGGATTTTTTCGACCGCCTCAGCGGCGTGCGTCGTTGATGGCCTATGCGGCAGCTTCTACATCGCCGTGGTAGCCATCAAACGCAAAACATATTGGGAGATTGATCCATGCGTCGCGAAAAGAAAACGAAACGAACCAAAGCAGGTTTGAAAGGAATCCAACGACGAGGCGGACGGATTGAGTCTCTAGAGAGCCGACAGATGATGTTCGGCGATGATGTATTTGCCCCGGTTGACCATCATTTGCCGATCAACCCGGGCATTGAATTCGAGCCGCCCGTCGTGATTCAGCCGCTCGACTGCATCGATTTTGAAGACATGCCCGCAGCAGGCGTTTATGGCGTTGGCGCCACCTTCACTGCAGACAACACAGGATTGCAGGCACAGTTTACTGGCGAGCCGTTTACTTGGAGCGGTGGCGGAATCACTGCTGCTGGTCAGACTTCGGTCGATCATTCGAACCACGCCGGACATTTAGGCCAGGACATGATGGTCAACAACATCCTGGTTGACATTGATTTTGGTGCCACCGTCGACGGTGTCGTGATGAACTTTGGCGAATTCGGTGGAAACCTAAACCTAGAAATCAACGGCGATTTTCGTAACTTCAATGACTTCCAAGATGTTAATGGCCTGAACATTGGTGGTGTCAATGTCAACGTGGTGGGTGGGGGCTTCGGCAACGATGTCGGACGGCTTGCAATGAGTGGCCCTATCAGTTCGCTGAAGGTTGGTGGACAAGAACTTTGGATTGACCATGTTTGCACTCGCGAAAAAGCTGATCATCGTTTCGATTGGGGCGATGCTCCCGATGAGCCTTATCCGACGCTCAACGCAAATAATGGTGCACACCACTTGATCGATCCGGACGTATTCTTGGGTAATCGCGTTGAAGGCGAAGCAGATGGCCAACCCACGTTTGCTTCGGATGGCGACGATGTGAACAACATCGACGATGAAGATGGTGTTACGTTCCTGACACCGCTCGTGCCAGGCAATATGGCAACGGTAGAAGTCGTTGCATCGACTCAGGGATGGTTGAATGCGTGGATCGATTTTGATCGAAGCGGTTCGTGGGATGTTGGGACTTCAGAAGAGATCTTTTCCGCGGAACCCCTTAACCCGGGCGTCAATATTTTGAACTTCATGGTACCCGCCGGAATTCAGCCGGGTGCTAACGAACCGACCTATTCACGCTGGCGTTTCAGCACGACCGATCCAATTTTGCAACCCCGTCAGGGTGCTGGTGTCGCCATTCCTAATGGTGAAGTGGAGGATCACTTGGCCTTCATCAGTGAAGGCGACCCTGATCCCGATCCTGATCCGATCTACGATTTCGGCGATGCTCCGGACCAGCCCTATCCAACCCTGATGGCAAATGGTGGTGCTCACCACTTGATCAATCCGGACGTTTTTCTGGGTGACCGAGTTGAGCCTGAACTCGACGGTCAGCCGACATTCGCATCCGATGGTGATGACGTGGCGAATATCGATGACGAAGATGGCGTTAACTTTCTGACGCCGATCGTGCCCGGCGGCATTGCCCAGGTGGAAGTGATCGCTTCGACGCATGGTTATCTCAACGCCTGGATCGACTTCGATCGAAACGGCAGCTGGGATATGGGTCTTCCCGAGCAGATCTTCAATGCTCAGCCGCTCGTTCCGGGTTCGAACGTGCTGACCTTCGCAGTCCCGGCCACGGCGCAACCAGCTCCGAACGAACCGACTTATTCACGCTGGCGTTTCAGCACGACGAATCCCACGTTGACGCCTAAGGCTGATCCTGCGGGTGCTGTGCCGGATGGTGAAGTCGAAGATCACCTGGTCTTCATTAGCGAAGGCGATCCCGATCCCGATCCGATCTACGATTTCGGTGACGCTCCTGACGAGCCNTATCCAACTCTGATGGCGAATGGTGGGGCTCACCATNTGATCAACCAGAAGGTNTANCTGGGTGANCGAGTGGANCCTGAACTGGACGGTCAGCCGACATTCGCATCCGATGGCGATGACGTNGCAAACATCGANGACGAAGATGGCGTCAATTTCCTGACCCCGATCGTNCCTGGTGGTATTGCCNAGGTGGAAGTGATCGCTTCGANGGACGGTTATCTCAACGCTTGGATNGACTTCGATCGNAACGGNAGCTGGGATATGGGTNNTCCCGAGCAGATCTTCAACGCTCAGCCGCTCGTTCCGGGTTCGAANGTNCTGACCTTCGCAGTTCCNNNNACGGCNNAACCAGCTCCNAATGAACCGACCTATTCACGCTGGCGTTTCAGTACGACGAATCCCACTTTGACACCAAAGGCCGATCCCACGGGTGCTGTGCCGGATGGCGAAGTCGAAGATCACCTGGTCTTCATTAGCGAAGGCGATCCCGATCCCGATCCGATCTACGATTTCGGTGACGCTCCCGACCAACCGTATCCGACACTTCTTGCTTCGGACGGTGCTCGACATTACATCAACCCAGACGTATTCCTCGGAGCTCGCATTGACGCTGATCCGAATGGAATGCCATCGTTCCTCTCTACGGGTGACGATCTGTCGGATGGAAATGATGATGAAGACGGTGTCAAATTCCTGACGCCAATCATTCCCGGCCACGCCGTCGTTGCTCAAGTGGAAGCTTCCGTGGATGGTTTCCTGGATGCTTGGATCGATCTGAACCAAAACGGCAACTGGGAGCCGTCTGAGCAGATCGCATTGAGTACGCCTATGATCCCGGGAACGAATCACATCCACTTTGTCGTTCCAACGAGTGCAATTCCAACTCCGACTCGTCCTGTTTACTCCCGCTTCCGTTTTAGCTTGGACGGTGGATTGTCTCCTAACGGTCTAGCCAAGAATGGTGAAGTGGAAGATTACGCCACGATGACGGGTGATCTGGATGACGATGGCACGATTGGTGTGATCGATATTGATCATCTGGCAACAAAAATTCGGTTGGACGACGGCCAAGGCGACCTGAATGGTGACGGTGTCGTCAATCGATTGGATATGGATCACCTAGTCCACGACGTACTTGGTACGACCTACGGTGATACAAACCTCGACGGTAAATTCGGCCCGGAAGACATTATTCAAGTCTTTGTGGCGGGTCACTACGAAGATGGTGTCGATGGAAACTCCGGTTGGGCCCAAGGCGATTGGGATGGGGACGGTGACTTTACAACGACCGACCTGATCCGCGCTTTGCAAGATGGTGGCTATAACGCCGGTGCCAACGCAACTGCCGGTAACGGTCAGGTTTTGGCTCAGCCACTCTTGGATAGTCAACCTGGTGACAACCAGGATGTGGAAGAATCCGAGTCTGATCGAAGCGATCGCAGTCAAGAGCTTTCTCCCGTCGCTCAGAGTCCTGTGGCTCAGTCCGTCGACACCCTCTTTGCTGACGACGATCGTTCACTCTTGGGTAACGGTATCGCGGATGAAGAAGAGTTGATGAATACGCTGGCTGAAGACCTCATGCTGGTCTAAATCGCCGCCGCGACGAAGCGATTTAGGTTCGTGTTGCGAACGCCGAGTCATTCCCCGTGGAAATGGCTCGGCGTTGTTTTTTGTTCTTTGAGTGACTGGTGTAATCGGATGCCAGTGCTGATTCAGGAGCGAGCCGGTGTCCTGAGAAAGACCTGGCCAAGATTCGAACCGGTCGGGAGCTGCAGCGGGAGGATGTTTCAAATGCTTTCCCCTCTTTAGAGTCAGAGTTCACGTCTCTAGCTTGTCGGAATTGCCTGATCACCTCTCTCAGTCGACCAGAAATTGGTGATGCGGCTGCAATTTTGGGAAGATAAGACGACCGTCTCTGCCCTGAACGTCGTTTGAAAGGTTAGAACAGGAAAAGCGTCGAAAATAGCTTCAGTCGCAGTTAAACTTGAAAGATTAGCAAGAGAGTTGGGGTTTCAACATGATCGATCCAAACCGACAACGAGAGTTGACACAGATGGCGATTGCTGGGGATCGGCCAGCCTTGGAAGAACTGTTACTGGAAAACTGTGACGCTCTTGCCGAACACATTCGTCCGAAATTAGCAGGTCCATTGCAAAGTTTGATTAGTGTCGAAGACATTTTGCAGGAAACGTTTTTCCGGGCCTTCCAGCATATTGGTCGATTCGAGCCAAAATCGGATCGATCTTTCCTTGCGTGGCTGAAGACGATTGCGGAGAGTCGCATCATCGATGCCATTAAGCATCAGAAGCGGAAGAAACGTGGTGGCGACATGCGTCGCGTTGATGGTGCTCAGGACATATTTCAAACGTCAGTTGCTGATTTGATGGGAATCCTGGCCGAGGATGAAGGCGGGTCGCCAAGTCAAAACGTGGCCAATCACGAGGCAGTCCAAGCGATGCAGGTTGCAATTGCTTCACTTCCTGAAGAACAACGACAGGCAGTCTTGTTGCGGTTCTTTCGCCAGAAAACGTTGGAGGAAACTGGCAAGCAGCTGGATCGATCTCCCGAGGCGGTTAGAGGGTTGCTACGGCGGGCCAAGAAGACGCTCCGTCAACAGATGCAACGCACTAGTCTGTGGCTTAGTAAACGATAAAGAAGTCTCTGTGAGGATGTGAGAAATGTTTGATGCATTCAGATTCCGATCAGCTGGTAGGCTTCTCCTGACGGGGGCCGGCTTCTTGTTGAGTTTGTTATGTAGCCCTCAAGCAGGTATTGCTTCGACACACGGATTCAGTCTCAACCTCAACTTTGCAGCCTCAGATACCCCGATTCGAAAAACAGCCGGTTTGTTTGGCGAGCGAATCTGGAACAACTTGCCGAGTGATGAGCAAGGTATTGAACGCGAACTGTTTGCGGATGCTTTTGGAGACAATGGTAAGTCCCCGGCAAATATTGCTTGGGAAACTTCGGGAATCGGACAGAACGACGGTTTGCAGGTGCCGAACCCAGACGATGCGGAAATGATGTCGTCTTTTTTTCAATCGCCCTCGAGGATTGAACTCAATGGTCTAGAGTTCGTGGTCCCGCCTCATGACGGCCCGTTGAACTATACCGTTTTGATCTACAGCTTCGGCGGCCAAGAAGGCAAAGAGGGTGTGTTCAACGTCAACGGGATTTCCCGTCCGCATATCGATTCCGGCGACTTCGACGGAACCTTTCGAGCCGGCCTTAAAGGCAATCTCGTGATCTTTCCAGACTTGAATGATCCCTTCTTGACGATTTTCACGGAAGGTCATGCTCCCATGAACGCCATGTCAATCATGTATTGCCGTCCAGGTGATTTCAACAGTGACGGGATGGTCGATGTGACGGATTTGGAAGAGCTGAACCAGGCGACCAAGAATGGCTCCACCGACTGGCAATATGACATCAATATCGACGGTCAAGTGAATAATGATGATGTGCTCGCGTGGATCCAGTGGAGTAAAGGAACGTGCATCGGCGATGTGAACCTCGACGGGGTTTTCGACAGTACGGACTTGGTTCAGCTGTTCCAGGTCGGCATTTACGAAAGCGGTGATACTGCGACTTGGGTGACCGGCGATTGGAATGGCGACTGCGTCTTCGATAGTTCTGATTTACTGCTGGCCTTCCAGGAAGGCTGTTACGAGGCAGGTGAGGCAATGGCATCTCCGGCTGAGACGGTACCGGAGCCTGCAGGGGCACTCCTTTTGGCTCTCGGTCTGATCGGATGGTTTCTCCATCAACGGCGATCAGTGGTGCCCTCCTGCGACTGACATACCCTGAGAACATAAATCTCACCACGACGTACCCGATTCAACGACAATCAATTCCTTATTTGGAAGTGAACTATGTTTGGTGTCCTAAAACCTCGATTTGCTCGAATCATTCTCACCTTGACGGCTGGGGGCATCTTGGCCCTTTCGTTGAGTTCACAAATGGGGCACGCTGCCACTTATGGATTTAGCCTTAATATGAACTTTGGTGCTTCGAATAATCCCATTTTCGAATCGGCAGGCTTCTTTGGCGAAAAAGTCTGGAATAATTTACCGAGTTTAGAGCAAGGTACTTCGCAGGAATTGCTTACCGATGCTTTCGGAGATAATGGCCAATCGCCGGCAAGCCTTGTTTGGGAGTCCAGCGGTATTGGTCAAAACGATGGCTTGCAGTTACCGAACCAAGACGATGCAAACATGATGTCGGGTTATCTTGCATCGCCTTCGAGGATTCAACTGAACGGATTGGATTTCGTCGTCCCACCTCATGACGGTCCGTTGAACTATACGGTTTTGATCTACACTTACGGTGGCCAGGAAGGCAAAGAGGGTGAGTTCAACGTTAATGGCATTACCCGACCACACATCGACTCCGCAGAATTTGACGGGACTTTTCGAGCAGGGTTCGACGGTAATGTCATGATCTTTCCTGACTTGTTCGATCCGTTTCTGGAGATTGAGACCTTCGGTGCAGCTCCGATCAACGCCATTTCACTCATCTATTGTCGTCCGGGTGATTTCAACGGTGACGGGATGGTGGACGTGGCGGATTTGGAAGAGCTCAATCAGGCGACCAAGAGCGGATCCAAAGACTGGCAATACGACATTAATATCGACGGTCAAGTGAACAATGATGATGTACTTGCGTGGATCACGTGGAGTAAAGGAACGTGTGTTGGCGACGTGAATCTTGACGGGGTTTTCGACAGTGCGGACTTGATTGAATTGTTCCAGGTTGGCATCTATGAAAGCGGTGACACGGCGACCTGGGTGACCGGCGATTGGAACGGCGACTGCGTTTTCGATAGTTCGGACTTGCTACTGGCCTTCCAGGAAGGATGCTATGAGACGAATAACGCGACGGTAGCCCCGGCCGAGAGTGTGCCGGAGCCTGCCGGTATACTCCTTTTGGGGAGCGGTTTGGTTGGTTGGTTTATTCGCCAGCGGCGGTCGAAGGTGGCCAGTTAAAACGAAGGCGTGGAGTAGGCATTGTGGAGCATCTATTTTGGAAGAATAGTTGTCAATTCCCGCCGATCTGAAGATTCCTTCCGAATTCTGTTGGATGTCCGTTGGCGTTGAAGCCAGCTTTTGTTCACAATGAGAGATGTGTTTCCGAGCCTCTTTTTCTCTTGTGCCAAGGCCGCGGGCGATGACAAAAAATCGCGACGACTCTGCAGCGCGACGTTCTCAGATTCTTGAGGTCGTTTCCGATTATGTCGAACGGCATGCTCAGGGTGAAAAGCTGTCGCGCGCCACCATCGCTTCGCGGCACTCCGAGCTGATGCCGGAATTGGAGCAAGAGCTTCACAAACGGCGATTGATCGAGTTAGCCCGCGATGTGTTTGATGAGAATGGAGCCAGCACGCGAAATTCGAACACAGTTGATGGAACTGAATCTTCGGACGCGGCGAAGTTAATGGTGCGATGTCCGCATTGCGGNGCACCCGTGGAGATTCTTGCAGACCTTCCCTGGTCGGATATCACCTGCATTGCGTGTGGTGAGTCATTCAGTTTGGTGTCGGATGCGGCGACGACCAAAAGCGCTCCCACCCTCAAACAAATCGCGCATTTTGAGCTCATCGAAAGAATAGGTGTCGGTGGTTTCGGAACCGTCTGGAAAGCCCGCGACACTGTACTTGATCGAGCGGTTGCGCTGAAACTGCCACGACGAGGACAGCTTTCCGAGACAGAGATCGATAAATTTTTGCGCGAGGCTCGGGCTGCCGCTCAATTGAAACACCCCAACATCGTTACCGTGCATGAAGTTGGCCGCACGGATGAAACGGTGTATATCGTCAGTGACTTGGTACGCGGAGTTTCGCTTTACGATTGGACGGAAATTCGCTCCCCCAGTACCGATGAAGTTGCCTTGATCTGCCTGCTCATTGCCCAAGCGCTCGATCATGCCCATCAAGCAGGAATCGTGCATCGCGATTTAAAGCCCGGCAATATCATGATCGACGGAGATGATCAGCCGCACATCATGGACTTTGGTCTCGCCAAACGAGATGCAGACGAAGTCACAATGACGGTCGAGGGGCAAGTGCTAGGAACGCCTGCCTATATGTCTCCGGAACAAGCGATGGGGCAGGCACACGATAGCTGTCCTCGGACCGACGTCTATTCGCTTGGCGTCGTGATGTTCGAGCTATTGACCGGTGAGTTACCGTTTCGTGGTAACGCCAGCATGTTGTTGCACCAGGTGATTCACGAAGAACCACCNTCGCCTCGNCAATTGAATAATTACATTCCAGTTGATCTTGAGACAATCTGTTTGCGATGTCTCGAAAAGGATCCCCAGAGACGTTTTGCCCATGCCGGCGAGTTGGCCGAAGAGCTTCAACGATTCATCCGGCAGGAATCCATCTTATCTCGACCGGTCGGTCCNGTTACGCGGGCTGTTCGTTGGTGTAAACGTCATACGACCGTTGCTGGATTGGCGTTGGGCTTCATNGTTGCTCTCGTGATTGGATCTTCCGTGTCCACTTATTTCGCCTTGTCTGCGGCTGGTTTCCAGAGACAGGCGGAAGGATTGCGACGCGAATCTGAAAAGAAAGATGCCCAACTTCAGGCGAAGGATACGCAGATCCAAGACACTCGTCGAAAATCTGGGGAATCCGCGGCGGTGGTCTCGTCGTTCCTTGCTTCTGGCACGAATTCTATGTTGCAGGACCCGTACAACCGCCAGTTGCAAACGGTGGCCGGGGTGTTTCGTGAAGATCCTGGTAAAGCGTTGGAATTGCTGGAAGACGAGCAGCGTTGCCCTGGCAAGCTTCGTGAGCTGGCCTGGAGGTTTTTGCATCGACACTGTCTCCGACCCCAACAGGTACTGCATGTGCCAGGTATTGTCGATTCCAGCAACTGCCTCCTGCAAATGAATGTGGATGGAACTTCCGTCGCTCTTTTCGATCAGTCGACCTCCCGCTACCGTCGCTGGAAGACGAACAATGTTGGTTACTGGGCGAGTAAGACAGACTCAAAGATTTCCAATGCGTCTGACCAGGAGCTCGCAAGACAAGATGCTCAGATTGCGTGGGCGATTCGTCCGCAAGATCTCTCGTTGATTATGGCTCGCGATCGTCAGTTATGGTTGATTGAACCATTAACGGGAGAGAGGACAGTATGGCTTGAGCCAATATCGCTGCCGGGAATTCCTGAACAACTTGCCTTCTCCTCCAAGGGAGATCGGCTCGTAGTTGTCTGTCGAATCGAGGATCAAGAGTCAGCCGAAAGCGAAACGGAGGCGGTCTCAGGCACCAGCCGATTTGCTGTCTTAATGATCGATCCGCTGCGATCAGAAATCCNGGCAAAGATTGATTGGGCAGTTTCCGGGGAGAGTCTGGGAGCGATCCAGGAATTAGATATTCAAGCTTCTTCGGCGGATGGGCGTGGGTTTGATCAATTGAGAATCAAGACCGATCGTGGTTCGTGGTGGCGTTGGAGTCTCGCGGATAATCAGTGGACGAATGAATCCTCGACCGACGTCCTGTCGCTGTCGCGGAATGAGCACGTACAAGCATCCATTGGATCGCTGGATCTCCAGATTAAATTTGACGGTGTGAAACACAACGGGTTTGTATGTCGTTTGTCACCGGATTATGGTCGCTGGAAACGAGCTTCCTTGGCTCCCGAATCGCTTCGCATGGCGGCCCTGTCGGATACGGGTGCTCTGAGTATATGGTCCTTGCAAACCGATCTCTATCGCTGGCGAAGGGAGAATCTCAATGCGAAGGCTTTTGAATTCGCTCCGTCTCGACGCCAGATTGCAGTCGCAGCCGATCCGGGCATCCATNTGATTGATACTCTTTCCGGAAAAGTTGATCGACCGATCATCACCAACGAAGGGGTGGTCTCGTTAGCCTGGGCGCCGAACGGGGAGCGACTCGCCTACTGTCTTGGAGACGGAACGGTCGGGGTGATCGATTTGCGCGGCGAACGGCGTCAACAATCGAAACCAAACGACGGAAATCACTATCAAACTCTCTGCTTCAAGTCAGAACAAGAAATTATTCTTGGTGATCGTGCTGGTGATGTCATGGTGTGGAATACCTTCACGAATGAGACATCATCAATCGGAAATTGTTCGGAGCCCGTTGTCGAGGTTGCTTATGCGTCTGAGGCAGGCCAACAGCACGTTGCCGTAGCTGCCGGAAAAACGGTCACCTTGATTAATCGTGATGGTGTCCAACTCGTTTTGTCAGGGCACATCGATCCTGTCGCGAATGTTCGATTCTCACGCAGCGGCCAACTCATCATCAGCTGCAGTCAATCAGGAGAGCTGATTCGTTGGCACCCCGATTGGACGAGCAAGTCAGCGCGACGCTTCGTTCTCCCATGCCGGGGATCGACGCCGGGAACCTGCGAGATTTCACCTGATAGTCGAACGTTGATCACACTCGCCAATGACCAGATCCAATTCTGGGACGGTCGCCGTGGGCGTTATCGAGGTGCGGTTTCGGCGGGTAGTCGGCTCACACGGGTTCGAATTGCTCCATTCCCCTTCGAAGGAACCTATCAGTTTGCCGTCTCACGACAGGATGGAGCTTTAGAGTTATGGGAGGGTGAATTGTGGCGCGGACATCGACAGAAGTGGCGAGATACGTTCTATCTCGGTGGCGTCGTTCGCGATATCAAGTGGATTGATTCCTCGAATCGCGTTNTTTTCGTGGGTGACTTTTCAAACCTGGTGGTGCTTGATCCAGAGAAAAAGAGTGATCGCCTCATGATCGCCACCCCCTTCGCCGCAAAAAATGCTCTCGTAACCAGTTCGGGCAATGAGAACCAAATTCAGGTTGTGGGATGGCGTGGCCAGTTAGCAACCTTTCAAGAACTGGATAATGCGCTGGATTACCGGCGATTCCCTGACGCCACGAACGCTTCTGAAATGAATGGAGCGAACACGGTTCAGTTATTTACTCTGAACCAGGGGGACCACTGGATTCGGACGCTTGATTCAGGTGCTCTTGTCGAATCGTCAAGCTTGCACGGACCGTGGTCGACAATCACGGATGGCCCAGGTGCTGCTCAGCCCATTTCTGCTCTCAACGTTCGTGACAATCAAGTACTCGTTGCAACGGCCGAACATAAACTAGAGCTATGGGAACGTGGCNATGGTGCGTGGCGATTAATCGAGCAGTTTGACGGCCATGAAGAGAGAATTCGATCGGCGGTAATCTTGGGTCGTGGACGATTCGTCTCGATGGCAGAGGATGGCACGTTAATGCTTTGGGCGAGTGGCNACACAAAACCAGTGGATCAAAAAAGATTGGCTGACGCCCATGTTTTAGAGAGCAGTCAAGACGGAACGCATCTAGCCGTTGCCTCGGGAACGACGATCCATTTATGGGCTATCAAAGACAAGCAACTCAATCGAGTTGGGCAGCCTTGGGATGAACATTCCGGGATCATCACCGCACTGTCCTTTACCCCCAAGAATGAGGCTCTTATTTCCGCCTCTGAGGACAGGTCTGTCATGTTTCTGCCCATCAAACCCAGAAACCTCAAGCCAGAACGTCCGGGTGTGCCAACCCTGCCCAAAACGAAACTTCCGGACGCGGCAACNGCCCCCGCGGAATCGCCCGAGGCCGTGATCCCGGCCAATGTGCGAGCTCTTTTCGAAGGGCAGGGTCAGCCGTAGCCNTTGAGCGGATGCCTCGCTGTTCGCGGCTTGTCTACCATGTCGAACCTGTTTCTCNCCCGAATTCGGGCTTTGCAACGTTCTAAATGTTGCAATTACGTTCCCCGACTTTCCATTGATCGAAAGCCAGGTAAGATAATCGGTGAGGCCTGGACTCGAAAAATCCAAAAGAGTTTCGGGCTGATGATCGTCATGATCGGCTCCAAAGATAATCCTTTGGGCTTTCTCTGTGCGCTTCGGTGATTTTGATTCAATCTTCAGAATTGTCGCCGAGTGGATCACGCGAATTGTAAGAAACTCGAATCACGTGGTGTTGGGGAAGCGAAATTGCCGATTAACAAGTTTGATAGCTTGTCGCAGGATCAGGAAAGTGAAGTCCAATTGCCGATTTGTTGGAACGACGCAATCTTGCTCCAAGATTTTAAGGCGATCTGTTGCTGAGAGATTTCTGTGGAAGCGAAAAGACAACACCAGTTGATCCCATGTGTCAGATGGCAGTCAGAGATTATTTGCCAACCCTAGCTTGGTCACCGATGTTTCATGGTTCTTAAGCCTCTAATCTCCTGGTATCGACGGTATCATCAACAGCTGCGCTATTTTATTTATCACAATATTCTTCACGTTGATGATCCTCCCCATTCGCTCGCGTTGGGATTGGCCATCGGAGTCTTCTTGGCGTTTACGCCAACCGTTGGCATTCAAATGGTGTTGGCTGGCATCATCACCTGGATTCTAGGAGCGAATAAGGCGGTGAGTGTCACCGTCGTCTGGATCTCAAATCCCGCTACGTTGGTTCCCATATACTGGTCGGGTTATCGTGTCGGTTGTTTTATGCTTGGCATCGAGCCAGAAGGTGCAGAATGGTGGGGTGAATTGACAACTCCGCCGACCGGTTGGTGGAACGCCGTCAAATTCTACTGGGTGGAATTCCTGGAAATCTCCAAGCCCTTGTGGTTGGGTTCGTTTGTCGTGGGTGGCGTTTTCGGATTACTCACCTACTACGGCTCATTTCACTTGATTCGAGGCTATCGAGCACGTCGGGACGCCTTGCCTGATAAGCAAGCAGCTGCAGATACCGAGAACCAAGAATAGACGGTCATCATCGGTTTAGGNTGGCCCCGTAAACGTCTCTCGCAGCAAGATTCTCGATGCTGCCTCCGTCAGCGACCGTCAGCTTCTTTTACGAGTTTAATTCTCAATTCAAACAAGGTTGTCTTCTCGCAAATTCGACAATGGGCGAATTTTTAGGAATAGCCGTGTTGAAATTCAGTTGCAACGTTTGTCGTCATCATGAGCTATTGGGGCGAAACTTGGTATCGATAACCCGCAAGGAGCTAAACGGATGAAATGTCACGAAGTGGATTATGAGATCTTGGGTGGTGACATGCAGATCGTTGAGGTTGAACTGGATCCTGGCGAGTCGGTGGTGGCCGAGGCTGGGGCGATGAATTACATGGAAGAAGGCATTGCCTATGAAGCCAAAATGGGGGATGGCTCAGCGCCTCAACAAGGATTTATGAATACCCTATTTTCGTCCGTCGGCCGAAAACTCTCTGGTGATTCGATATTCATGACGCACTTCGAAAACCGTGCGGGTGACAAACGACGAGTCGCCTTTGCAGCTCCCTATCNAGGCAAGATTGTCGCGTTGGATATGTCGAAGATTGGTGGAGCGATTACTTGCCAGAAAGATGCGTTTCTTTGCGCTGCGCTAGGTACACAGATTACAATCGCAGTTCAGCGACGTTTGGGTGCTGGATTCTTCGGGGGTGAGGGACTTATTTTGCAGCGATTGGCGGGCGATGGAAAGGCGTTCATCCATGCTGGTGGAGCCGTGACCAGAAAACGGTTGAAGGGTGAGACCCTTCGAGTTGATATCGAATATGACATCGAGCGTGTCAGCGGCTTGAAGTCGATGTTTTTCGGCGGGGAAGGGTTTTTTGGCCACGTTAAGAGGCCACGGCAGCGTTCTCTTGCAAAGCCTTCCCTTTTCTCGACTCGCCGATCGGGTGATTCAACACGCTCCGGCTCTCGGAGGAACCGATCGCGGTGAGGGATCTGTTTTCGGCGGCCTGGGGAATCTCTTCGGCGACTAGAATCCTCGGCCCAGGGCTCTCTGCGAGCCTACCTATGTTTCGAAAACGCAACATGGGTTGGATGAAATCGGTTGGCCCGTTTGCGACATTGAATTGAACCCATTGCTAGCTTTTCTCAGTGAAGTTCTGCGCTGCCTTAAGCGTAAGATCTTGTTAGCATGAGTTGATCAGTTTTTCATCAGCGACCAGGACCAGGCAGATTATGCACAAGTACGTGATCATGGGCGTGCAAGGCTGTGGTAAGGGTACCCAGGCCAGAATGTTGGCGAAGGATTTTGATTTCGTCCATATTTGTGTTGGCGATATCTTCCGCTGGAATATTCAAAATCACACCAAGCTCGGAGCCCGAGTCAATCGAATTGTGCGAGCAGGAAAACTCGTCAGTGATGAGCTCGTTGAGGAAATGATTCGTCGTCGATTGGAAAAGCACGATTGGAATTTTGGCTTTATTCTCGATGGCTTTCCACGCAACATTGCACAGGCCGAATTTTTTCTTGAGAGCTTTGATATTGATGCCGTGATCAGCATCAATGTTCCCGATGACGTCGTCAAAGCAAGAGTTTTGTCGCGCCGAATCTGTGGCCAATGCGGACTTGATTACAACTTGATTTATCACCGGCCCAAGAATATTCAGACCTGTGATGCGTGTGGCGGTGAACTGATCGCGCGTGAAGATGACAACGAAAAGGTTCTCGCCGATCGGCTTGAAACCTATCACGCAAAAACGAAGCCCGTCATCGATCTCTTCTGTCGCAAAGAACTCGTGATTGAGGTGGACGGATCGCGAGATACTCTGGCGGTTCAAAACGAATTGCGAGAGCAACTCGGTTTGCCCACCTTTCAAACCTGTTTACCGTAACGGCTTGTTGGTCACCGAGTGTTCAAAGTCGGGTGACTCATTCTGCACAGGGTCTCGCCACCTTGGAAGACCTGGTTCGGCGAGTCATTTCTTTTTCCAGGCATGGCCAATCGTCAAGACGTCGTTGCCTTGGGTGCCGGCGATTGTGAGTCACTCCAATCGGAAGTGGGAGTCGATTCTTTTGGGGATAGATCGTCCAAGCGAATCGTGATGTTCTCGACTGCAGCTTTGACTGCTGCGAAACTCGCTTTCGTGACGATTTCCAATTCCGAGTATGGAATCAATGCGTCACCGCCCTCTTCAATTCGGCGAAGAAACTCAGCGACCTCAGCGCGATGACCTTTATCCATCCTTTGTCGCATGGATGGAACGTTCCAACCTGATGCATTCAATCGGCGCCAGTTCGCGATTTCCAGAACGCGGCCTTCGCTGAAGATGGTGACGGTTTCTTTGGGATACGATTTGGAACCGTTCGCGAGATAATGAATGGTTCCAATGGAGCCATCGGCGAAGGTCAAGCCAATTGACGTTTTGTCGTCCCGAACGCCACCAGAGTTGGGACCGAACATAACGGCATTGACCGTGGAGATCGGGTGTCCAACTAGGAACATCGCGAGATCGATGAAGTGACATCCTTCGCCAATAATGCGTCCTCCGCCAATCTCTGGATCGTGATACCAGACATCTTTTGGGATTTCACCAGCGTTGACCAGAATATTGACGGCGACAGGTTCGGAACGCGATTGTAGGAGTTCACGAACCTTGATCGCATGCGGAGCAAATCTGCGATTGAAGCCGACCATCAATTGTTGTTTGGGGTGTGCCCGGTGGGTTTCGGTCACCATCGCCAATTGTTCTAGATCAAGAGCCAGCGGTTTTTCGACGAAAACGTGTTTGCCGGCTTCGAGTGCCTCGATCGTGAGATCGGCATGCGAGTTGTGTCGTGTCGTAATGAAGACGGTGTTAATCGATGGATTGGCGAGGACACTGCTTGTGTCTGTCGTCATTTCCTCTGCACCGAATTTGTTGCCCGCATGCTGGCTGGACAGCCCGCCGGAGGAGGCGACGGATGCCAATTGCACCCCAGTTGCTTGAATGGCGGGCAGCAGCACACCCTTGGTAAACATGCCGGCGCCAATCATGCCGACGACGGGAGTCGAGGGAGCCGTATTTTGACGAGTGGCGACTTTACCCGGAATGCTTCGATGTATGGGAGGAGGGCCGTTTGGGTATTCCATCACGACGCCCAACACGGATCGGTCGTTGAGGATGGCGTCGTAAGCCGCGGCCGCGTCTGCGTGGGGCATGGTCCGTGTGATTAATTCGGACACGTCCAATTGGCCACGTTTTACTGCTTCTAGGACCGCTTGGAAATTACGAGCGACCGTCCATCGGACGAAGCCACGCGGGTAATCGCGCGTGCGGTCTTCATATTCGGGGTCATATCGTCCAGGACCGTACGAGCAGGACACCTGGAAGGTGAGTTCTTTTTCATAGAAGTCAGCACGTCGCAGATTGAGTCCGACGGCACCGACCAGAACGATACGGCCCCGCTTGCGGCACATCTCAGCGGCCTGTTGCATGATTGCATCGGTTGAGGAGGAAGCCGTGATCAGCACTCCATCCATGCCATGACCGTCGCTGTAGGTCGCAGCCGTTCGTAATGGGTTACCATTCGCTGCATTGACCGTTTCGCAGCCCATGGCTGCCGCCATGTCACAACGGCCTTGATCGACATCGACGGCCAGGACTCCACAGCCCTGGGCTCGCAAGAATTGAACCGCCATCAAGCCGAGAAGTCCCAGGCCGACTACCGTGAATTTTTCACCGAAGGTAGGCTGCAGCAATCGTGTTCCCTGCAAGGCAATCGCGCCCATCACCGTAAAGGACGCTGCCTCGCCAGAGACTCCTTCGGGAATCTTTGCGGCGAGTGTGCTTGGTACGCAAACCATTTCGGCGTGATTGCCGTTCGACGCAACCAGGTCGCCCACGTTGAAATCGCGAACACCTTTGCCGACTTCGATCACGCGGCCGACGTTGCAATAACCCATCGGCAAGGGTTCGTCCAAACGATTGAAGACGGTTTCCAGTGTCGGCAACAAACCGTCGGTCTTAATCTTGTCCAGGACCTGTTTGACTCTGTCCGGTTGTGATCGCGCCTTGGCAAGTAAACTGCCCCGACTGAATTCGACTAGCATTCGCTCCGAACCGGGAGAAATCAGACTGTGTGTCGTCTGGACCAATAGGTGACCGGGCCGTACGGCCGGGCAAGGCACTTCGGCAAGCTCCAGTTTACCCGTTCTCAAATGCTGTAAGACTTGTTTCACGTTGTAACTTCTCCTGCGAAATTCCATGTAGAGCCAAGTGACATCAGACGGTCCATTGAACTTCGGATGACTTCCAGTGCATTTGAACGGTTTGTACCGCTTGTAACTGCAGTTTAGCGCAAATCGTCGACATTGACTATCAAGCCGAAAAAAGTCACCACTACAGAGTATCGGATAGCGATTTCCAAACGCCAAAACAGTGGTTCCATGGAATCCATACTTAATACGTTCCTGACGACGTTTTGTACCAAAAAAGATTTCTATTCGGCGCATCGGCTCGCTCAGAGATCCAAAATCGGACGTGAACGAGCCGCGAGATGATCCGGGAGTATCCCGGATGGCCCGATCACACGCTCAGTAATGAACGGTTGAAAAAGAGCTACAAGGACTTACAAACCGATTGATCGTTGATACCCCGACCTGGCTCCCCGGGGCTTTGCGGTCTTCAAACGTTCTCGCCGACCTGACTTTTGTCGATCGGCTTCCCCCCTTCTGCGAAACAGATGCTCTTTGTTACATGATCTATTCGTCACCTCTAACGGCTCCTGACGACCTCTCCTAAAACGCTTCGGGGAATTCTGAACGAGAATCTGGTAGGCTTAACCTCGGAAATCGATGCAACTTATTGACCAGAAGAAGCACTGCGGTCGAGTTGAAAGCATTAGAGGGCGTGAGATGAAGATGTGTTCGTTGTTGGTGAAGACAGTCTGTTGTTTGTGCGTGATGAGTGTCCTGTTGCCACTTGGTATTCTCATCGCAGCGGACCCCACGGTCGCCACTTGGCCGCAATTTCGTGGCATCAACTCCGACGGAGCCGCAGTTGCCACCACTCGTTATCCGATCCAATTCGGTCCGGCGACGAATGTGCATTGGAGTCTTGAGTTGCCGACAGGTCATTCCTCGCCTGTCATCTGGGGCAATCACTTGTTTCTGACAGCGTTTCAGAAGGAGTCGCAAAAGCTCGAAGTGATCAGTATCCGACGAGATACTGGCGACATCCGTTGGCGTCGTGTCATCGAAGCAGAGACGATTGAAAAAGGACATCCTGCCTTCAATCCGGCCAGTAGCACCACCGCGACCAATGGAAAATATGTCGCCGCTTATTTCGGGTCGGCTGGATTGTTCTGTTTTGATGTCGACGGCAATCAGAAATGGCATGTTCCGATGCCAACGTCGAAAACCTACGGCGGGAATGCGACATCTCCCATCATTTGGAATGATCGTGTGATCCTGTACCGAGGAACTTATTTGGATCACTATTTGCTAAGTGTGGCGGTTGAAACAGGGGAAGAAATCTGGAAGCATGAATTTCCAGATCGATTCGGACCGGCTGATTCTTCGACACCCACTCCCCTTCGCTGGCAGAATGAGATCATCATTCACTTTACCCATGGCGTTCGTGGTCATGCGTTTGCAGATGGGGCGACCGTCTGGGACTTGCGCGCAAACACGACGGCGACGAGTACACCGGTGATCGCCGGAGAACGATTGTTGGTGGCAACGTGGAACCAGACGGGTGAGCCGGATCTGGTGCCGGAACAACCACCTTACTCGACGCTGCTTGAGGATAATGATGGGAATCAGGATGGTGTGTTGAATCCGCAAGAGCTCCCCAAGAATCTGGCGGTCTTCCATCGACCCGAAGGCGCGGAAGCTCAACAGACCAAAATGCCGATCAGTTTTCGGATGTTGGATGGCAATCGGGATGGGCAGGTCGACGAATTGGAGTGGGAAAAACTTCGTCAGCGATTAGGAGATCGAGAATCACGTATCCGCGAGCATGGACTCCTGTCAATCCAATTGGGACAGCAAGGAGTATTGACGGACGATCATGTGCAAGTATTGGAAAGAAAAGCGATCCCTGAAGTGCCCTCCCCTGTTTATCTCGATGGCTGCATCTACATGGTCAAGAATGGTGGAATCGTAACCGCCATCGACGTCAGCGACGGCAGCCGGGTCTTTCGGAAACGTTTGGGTTCCCCCGGGACTCATTATGCTTCACCCATCGTCGGTGAGAACCTGATCTATCTGACTTCGGCATCCGGGGAAATCTCGGTGATCGATGTCTCCGGTGAAACGCCGAAGCGGTTGGCACGAAATGCATTTAACGAAGAGATCATGGCGACACCGGCGCTCGTTGAAAATACGCTTTATGTGCGTACGACGAGTCGTCTGTATGCTTTCAAGGCGGAGTAAGTCGGATCGCTCTTGGTTCTGACTTCGCTGGNATCACCAGCTGGATTAACCCCNCATTAATATCTGATGTTTTCATTCCAANGCTCTGTCGTCGCAATCAGAAGTGCAGGAATGTGAACGTTGAGTTGGTNACTGCTTGGGGGGATCGCGGTAAATGAAATTTGTGGGATTCGNCGTCTCGGGATACCAAGCACGTCAATCGAGATGGACGTATCGACGTGGTAGATATCGACCAAATCAGCAGCGCGGTCCACAGAGGTAGGTATTTTGAGGATCTTGATATCACCTTGATGGGGTTGTGGATCAAGATGACCGCATCAGGTGGGTCAAGGATCACCTCAAGACTGCTTTCGGTGATTCGAATCTCGATGGTCAGTTCAACAGCAGTGACTTGGTGCGAGTGTTTATTGCTGGAGAATACGAAGACGATATCGNTGTCAATTCAGGGTGGGCTGAAGGCGATTGGGACGGAGACGGCGACTTCACTTCATCAGACCTGGTCTTCGTCTTTCGAGAGGGTGAATACGAAGCCGCTTCCAAGCCTGATACACCGACGGTTCCCGAACCTGCATCAGGTCTTCTCGATCTCATCGCGCGGTTGGACTTACCTTGGTCGTTCTACGTTGTCGTGCGTAGGGAGTTGTCCGATTATTGCCCCGAGCTCTTCTGGAACAGCCAACGCGTGCATGGGAGTAGGGTTACGCCCTGCACGAGAACTGACGTTAATACGATAAAGAAAACAACGTCAAAGATGTCCTGCGCCCCAGCGATGCCGTAAGAAGCCGGAAAGGTTGCTAACACAATCGGAACGGAACCTCTTAGTCCCGCCCAGGAGATATAGGTTAGATCGCGACGGTCCGTGCGAAAAGGCAGAAGACAGGCCACGACGCTGATCGGCCGGGCGACGAATACGAGAAAAAATGCCATGGCCAGTGCCGGTAAAGCGACCGAAGGTAAAGCCGAAGGCGTGACGAACAGCCCCAATACGATAAACATCCCGATCTGTGATAGCCAAGATAGACCATCTTGAAACGAAATGATCGACTCGCGATTCCGCCTCAATCGATTTCCGATAATCAAGGCCGACGCATAAACGGCCAGGAAACCGTTGCCATGGCACACCTCGGTGGCCCCAAAAGTCAACAGTCCGATCGCCAAGACCAGAATCAGATAGAGTCCTTGGGAGGACAGTGTCAGGTGATTGACCAGCCAGGCTCCCACCATTCCCAGCAAACAACCCATTCCGATCCCGATGACGAGTTGTTTTAACAAGTCGAAGGCAATTGCTGCCGGCGCGATCGTATCCTGGGTCATCAGGCCCAGGATGGATGTCGTCAATAGTACGGCCATCGGGTCATTACTGCCAGATTCCAATTCCAGTAATGAACGGACTCGTTTCGGTGGCTGAACCTTACTCGTCCGAAAGACACCAAATACGGCTGCCGCATCCGTTGAGGAAACAATGGCTGCCAACAGGAGAGCAGGAAGCCACTGCAGCCCCCCTGTACCCAACTCAATNGTCTTGTAAGCGCCAAGCAGATACCAGGTGAACGAACCGAGTAGCAAGGTGGTTAGAAAAACACCCAACGTCGATAACATCAAGCCTGGCAGTAGAACGGGACGAATCAATTTCCAATCGGTATCGAGTCCGCCCGCGAACAGGATGATTAGCAGAGCGAACGAGCCGATGGCTTGAGCAATTTCGGGAGAGTTGAAGTGGATGCCACCCAGGCCTTCAGAGCCAGAGATCATTCCGATACAGAGAAATAGAAGCAGGGTCGGAATCCCAAAATGATCCGAGAGTTTGCTGACCAGCACGCTGGCCAGCAACAAAACACCTGCCATGAGGGCGATCGGTTCGCTTGCAAAATCGATCATCCAATTTCGATCCATCCGTTGCAGATTCTGATGTCATCAAGCCACCCTATCCTAACGATAAAATTGGCAGGACTCTATGGACCCGGCAAATGATTAACTTCGCGGATCGCTTATCCTTGGGAGACTTGCCCTAGGTGAGCCGTCGACCGTTATCACTCCAATTGGCCAGGCGATGGATACTCCTGCCAGTCGCCGGTTGCTGCACAATTCTCGGTTTCTGAGCGATTCTTGCGGGTAAGTGCACTCAATTAAAGACGGCTTAGCCGGTCCATTGTTGCAAGCGATCGAATCAGTTTCTATTCTGGTTGTCCACCACGACAGCAAAAGGACGGTTTGAGAATATGGACGATCGAATTAGCGGGGACGAAGTTCTAGCCATCGACGCGGGGACCCAAGGGCTCTCCGTCATCCTCTATTGTCCGGAGCGTAAACGGATCGTCGCCGTTGGCGAAGCCAATTACGAGAAGGACTATATTCCCGGATTACCCGATGGAAAGCTCGAACAATACCCACATTATTGGTCGGATGCGTTGCGAGCAGCGATGGTCGACCTTCGCAAAAACGTTGCTCAGACAAACCAAACGGTCGATCGAGTGTCTGCGATCGGAGTCACCGGTCACATGCATTGCATGGTCCGTGTGGACGATAGCGGTAAAAAACCGTTTGGCTGCGACATGTGGAATGATCCGCGCGGTGTGACTGAGAGTGAAGAATTGACGGCCATGTTCGGTGAACACATGCCTGCCCGATGGACGGGGTGTCATGTTCTGGCGCGGATGAAGGCCGAGCCGGAAGAATGGCAGAAGGCCGCTGGCGTTTCGGTGACGTCCGGTTCTCTCGTTCATGATTTGTCGGGAGAGTGGGTGTTGGGACCGGGAGATGCCTCGGGAATGTTCGGCAATCTCGATGCCGATGGACAAATCGATCGGACAAAACTACGCAAGATCGATGCCTTCATGGAGGGGCATTTTCGACCTCTTGAAGAGCTTGTGCCGCGCATTGTTCCCGCAGGTGAGGTTGCTGCTCGCTTGAGTGAGGCTGGAAGTCAACTTCTCGGTGGCTTGCCCGTAGGGACTCCAATTGCCGCTCCGGAAGGAGATCAACAAACAACGTTAGTGGCGACCGCGGCCGGAGAATTGGAGCTCGCCATCTCGGCCGGGACCTCCTTTACGGGGAACCTGCCTTGTCGAACCAAAATGGTTGCCGAAAGCGAAACGATCAATGTGCTTCAAACTCCCGATCAGCTCACCATGTTGATGGTCTGTGCACGGAACGGCACCATTGGATTTGCCCAATATGTGGCGGCTCTCTCGGAATTGACGGGGCGTTCGTTCCAGCAGGTCGCGGATCAGCTCACCGATCTCGCTCAGCAAGTACCGACGGACTGCAATGGCACGATGCTCTGGGGATTTTTTCAGGGTGAGAACGTGGTGGAATTGCCTCATGCGAAGGCCACGCTACGGGGGGCCGGTATCGATTTGCTCTCGAATCCTGGTGTCATGGCGCGAATGTTGCTGGAGTCTCCTTGCATGACCATGCGTTATGGAGTTGAGAATCTAAGGCCGAAGATCGGTGACGTGAAACAGGTGATTTTGACGGGGGGAGCGCTCAAATCAAAAGATGGATTTGCTCCTCAAATGTTTGCCGACATCCTCGGTGTGCCTGTTCTTGGACGAACGGGAGATGAGGAAGGTACGGCAAAAGGAGCCGCCCTGTTGGCTGCCTTCATGGCGCAGAAACAAGCCGCGAATACTGATCAATCTCTTTCGCAATTCTGCAAAGAGCAAACACAAGGTGACGCTCATACTTGGGAGCCTGAGACTCAACGGGCAAAAGAATATGACGCGCGTTATCAGCAATTCGCGGAATTTGTCGGCGAAGAACAGCAACGCGATTCAGGCAGCGCCTAGGCTTCGTTGTTGATCATTTTTTCGATGCATTGTGCAACTAACGCCGTCCAGCCGGTCTGGTGACTCGCCCCGAGTCCCTCTCCCGTATCGCCGTGAAAATACTCATGGAACAGTAAATGGCACTGCCAATGGTCGGCCGCATAAGGTTTGGCCGAAAGGCAGGGGCGAGGGCATCCTTGTTCGGGTGCGAGAAACAGATTCGTGAGGCGTCGATTCAGCTCCTGGCTTACCTGCTCAAGCGTCATTAANTTTCCCGATCCCGTTGGGCATTCGATCTTGAAATGGTCTCCGTAGAAGGAGTGATATCGCTCGAGCGCTTCAATCAGCAGGAAATTGATAGGAAACCAGATTGGGCCCCGCCAATTCGAGTTGCCCCCAAACATGAAACTGTCTGATTCTCCCGGCACATAGGCGATGCGATGGGTCTCTCCCTGAACGTCTAATTCGTAGGGATGCTGTTCGTGGTATTTTGACAGGCTTCGAATCCCGAAGGGAGAGAGGAATTCGTTTTCGTCCAGAAGAACCGAAAGCACACGTTCCAGTTTCTCCTTGGGCGGAATCGCGAGCAGCATTTTCTTTGACCCGTCTTCGCTTTCGGCGAACGAGACATGTTTGACCAGGTCGTGGCGGTAACGCGTAAACCACTGCAGTCGGTTCAAAAAGGAGGGGAGTTGCTTGACCAAAGGCTCGTCAAGAATCTCGACTGCGATTAACGGAAGCACGCCGACGAGTGAACGCACTTTCAGGGGTAATGAACGATCATCAAGATGAAGATGGTCGTAATAAAAACCGTCTTCGTCATCCCACAGTCCACTTCCATTGAGCGAATTAATAGCATCAGTGATACGGACAAAATGGTCGAGAAATTTCGAGGCCATATCGGCATAGGCTTTGTCTTTGCGAGCAAGTTCCAATGCCATCGACAGCATTGTGCCGCAGTAAAAGGCCATCCATGCTGTGCCATCCGCCTGCTCCAAGGTTGCGTTTTCAGGCAGGCCCTTTGAACGGTCGAAGACACCAATGTTGTCCAGCCCTAAAAAGCCACCCGAAAAGACATTGTCACCGTTGGCGTCGACGCGATTGACCCACCAGGTGAAGTTCAATAANAGTCTCTGGAACGCCTTGGCCAAGAATTCGTGATCGTTCGCGCCTGTCATCTGGAAGACCCGATAACAAGCCCAGGCATGAACGGGTGGATTGACGTCGCCAAAGGCATATTCATAGGCCGGCAATTCGCCGTTGGGATGCATGTACCATTCGCGCAGCAGGACCAACAGCTGACGCTTGGCAAAGGCTGGATCGACACGGCACATCGGAATCATGTGGAACGCGAGGTCCCATGCGGCGAACCAGGGATACTCCCATTTGTCCGGCATCGACAAAATGTCCCGAGCGTAAACATGTTTCCACGCGTGATTGCGACCGTTCAGACGTTGCTTGGGGGGCGACGCGACATTTTGGTCGCCACGGAGCCAGTCGGCAACAATGTAGTGGTAAAATTGTTTTGTCCAAAGCAAGCCCGCGTACGCCTGCCGCGCAACAATCCGTTCCTGATGATTGCTGTCTGGCGGAATGATCGTTTTATAAAATTCGTTGGTCTCTGCGATCCGTTGAGTGAACGTCTGTTCGAAGCCTGTGCCAAAGGGGGCTTCAGGATCATCGGTTACCTCACGGAGTCGTGCTACAATCGTGCGACTCTTCCCAGCTTCTATTTCAAAGTGATAAAGATTCGCGACCTTCGTTCCGTCCTGGTTCGGATTGACAGCGTCATGCTCCCCGTGAATGACGTACCGATGGAATGCGTCTTTCACGTAAGGTGTCGGCGGGTCCGTTCCGTACAGTCGTACTGTATTTGTTTCGTTTTCGGTAAACAAAAGCTGAGTGTCCTGGCCATCAGGATGTTCTCCGAAATCAAAACGAAATTCGCCCAATGTTTCATGGCTGGCCTCCACCCCCCGCTGATTCGCCAAACGTAGGCTTGGTTTCAGAGTGCAACCCTCGTGGCGACATCCCCAGATCCACGTATTCCGGAACCACAACGTCGGCAAGAGCCAAAGAGGGGCCGACTCAGGTCCGTGATTGGTCGCCTCGATACGGATGAGGATGTCATTGTCTGACGCCTTCGCATACTCTACCTGAATGTCAAAATAACGGTCCTCGTCAAAGGCTCCCGTGTCGCCCAGTTCATACTCCGGATCCGTCAGTGTTCGCTGAGCATTTTGCTGCACTAAATCGTCGTAGGGAAAAGCCATCTGAGGGTAGCGGTAGAGTCCCTTGACGTAGGAATGGGTTGGCGAAGAGTCGAGGTAATAGTAGCTTTCCTTGACGTCTTCTCCATGGTTTCCCTGTGGCCCAGTCAAACCGAAAAGTCGTTCCTTCAGGATCGCGTCACGACCATTCCACAGAGCGACGCTGAAGCAGAGTCGACATTGCCGATCCGAGAAGCCCAGTAAACCATCCTCGCCCCAACGATAGGCCCGACTTCGCGCATGCTCGTGTGGGAAATAATTCCACGCATCGCCATTGGGCGAGTAATCTTCCCGAACCGTTCCCCATTGTCGTTCGGAAAGATATGGACCCCAGCGTTTCCAGTTTTCAAGACGCTCTTGGTCTGCCGCAAGTCGATGGTGTTCGGGCGTCATCGGAGATTAAGCATTCAAAAGTAAAGTGAAGCGTGCAAACTAGTCTAAAGAAATGGGCAAGGTGTCGCGTTGGCACAAATCTATGTCACCCATGATCAATCCGCGGAGCGACAGGAATGAAAGTGTGTCGCAATCAGGAGAAGCAGACAGAATTGGACGGAAATACACCTTGAAAGAGAGCAAATCAGGACCGTTCATCAACTTTGAGTCTCGGTCACAAATCTGGCAATCACGCGGCGCATACCACCATCGAAGCCTACCTCAACGGGAGTAAATTCTTCCCATCCCGCCAAGGAAGTTTACAGCGGCGACACAATCCTGATGCATGAATCTGGCGAGTCTACCGCGCCAACTCAGATCACTTGTACGTTTTCAGCACGCGGACCTTTTGGGCCGTCACCGATTTCAAACTGAACGCGTTGTCCTTCTTGCAGCTCTTCGATCCTGGTACCGACCAAAGCTGAGTGATGAAAGAAGATGTCCCCACGTTCCCCTTCGATGAACCCGAATCCCTTGTCGGAAATCAGTTTCTTGATCGCACCTTCCGGCATACGATCGACCTCCCCAAAAAAACAAAAAACGATTAAATCAGTTGAGCGTTGCGAACAAACTCAACGTGAAACACTGTTGGCTACATCCCTTCGGTCGAATGTAGAGTTTCCTTTCGGGTGAAGCGCTTCGTCTTCACTTCCGTTTTGGAAGGCCGCCTCTCTGATTCTCGCAAAATCTCTCCTGATGATCTTACTCTCTTCTGTCAGGCTCATGTTGTTTCGCGCCAAGTTTTTTATTGATTTGCAAGAAGGCCTGGACTCAGCGCCCGATTGGGGCTCCGATAGGTGTTGTCATGCACCAGAATTCCAAGATCCGTCACGAAGTAGCTTCCAAATCCTTGCACAATCAGGTTGTAGGCGGTTTCACGGGGCGATTTTTCAGTACGAGTTACGGTCTGGGAGCCTCCAATGCAATGAACCCGGCTTCCTAGATTCAATAGTTTCGCCATTCTCCACCCCTCCCCATTCACCCAGAGTGGATGGCCAGTCGTCAGCCTCAGTGACTGATCGCCGACAGTAATCGTTTGCATCGGCGCCTGATTTCGTTCGGTTACGGCGGTTACCAATTTGTAATTTAATTCGCCCGTTTCAGGATTCTGAGATAGGACTCGGTCGCCNACACGAATCGATTCGATGGCTCGCTTTCCGAGTTCAGTCCAGACCGGCGTGCCCGCCGGAAAGCATTCACTGGACTCAATACGACGTCGTCGTGTTTGTCTGCGCGTGACAACAGGCGCTGTGCCATAGGTGTATCGATGGGAAAAGTTCGCGGTTTGCACAGGCTTGTTGGCGAGAATCTCATACTCGTTGTAGTCTTTCCACCATTCCCACCAGTCGTTTGGATTCGACGGGAGTTTCTGCCCAGTTGTGGCATAGAGAACTTGAAAGATTCGATGGTTTTGCTGTTGATTCTGCACGTTCGTTCGCATCACGTTGGATTGAATTCGTTGAGCTCGTTGTTCGGCGCGATTGATTTCGGCTTGAGCATCGTCGCGTTCGCCAAACTGATTCGGAACGGCTGTGGTGGACATCCTCACCAATCGTGTCTCGTCGATGCCCTCCTGTTGGAAAGTGTGTTCGTGCAGAATACGCCCGCCGATACCGGGTGAAATCTGAAAGACAGAGCGAATCGGCATCTGTAAGGCCCCGAGTAACATCGGGATGAAATCTTGCAGCGGACGCTCTTCCAGTTGCAACAACGCCGCCTCCCGAACGGAAGGCCATGGCGAAATCACCGCATGTCGTACCAAGGATTCGGAGGCTGCGGGACCGGAGATTTGCTGAATAATGTCGACGGCACCCTGCGCAATTTCTTCATCGACAGTTGAGAGATGCAATTCGAGCGCGGGTATCGCCTCCGGATGATTGATTTGTTGGAGTTGTTTCCAGCCCCGTTTCTGTTTGCCGGGAACTTGACTTCGCACCATTCGGACGGGTTCTGACAACTTACGAGACCAAGTATTGAGCTCTGTCCGCGCTTCACGCATCTGACTTCTCAACTCGGTGATCTGTGCAGGTGTCAGGAAAACACCGCCAAACTCTCGTAGATTCAGAGCGTTGCGTGCGAATTGCCGAGTTTGAGCTGGAGCCTCGGTATTGTCAAAGACACGCCGAAAGTGAACCTCGCTGCGGTCTGGCAGACCCTGATTGCGACACCAAATGGCAAGCTGCAACTCACGATGACTTTCATCGAGTGCTCGATGACGTCGCCTCGCATAAGAATCGACCTGATTCTTCCGTTCCAAGGTGGGGTGTGATGCGGCGAGAATCCAATCGTCGCCCCGGAGTACATAACCGAGACGCCAACGAGCTAACTCACAATTCGGATCTTTGTTCAATGCCGCTTGCCACGCGTACTGTGCGTATTGTGGCTCACCATCGAGTTCAAATCGGATCCCGGTTTCGGCAAGCCTCTGGGCCGCAATTCGAGCATCTTGGCCCACAGGCTCTGACCACGCCAGCTGATACGTGCTGAAACAGAGTGAGAGACTCAGAAAGAACTGGCATCCGCGAAAGAAAAAGTTGCTTCGATTCCAACACATCGCATGCCTCCTCGAAAAAGCAGATTGACTTGTCTCCCGCCAAACATCCTTTTAGCAGATGTGTCAGGAGATCGTCAAAAAAAGACTTCCGCATCCCCATCATGGGGTTCGAGGATAGGCCGCGATCGTGGGGGGCCTTAGCGCGCTTCTGCGCCTTTCGTGCGAGCTAACTGTGAATAGTAATGAGAGACGACGTTGAGACGGCGATGGAGTTCCTTCGCTGCCACATATCCCTCCATCTTGTCCACAATCCGGTTGTCTGGCCCAACCAGGAATGTGGTCGGATAGATCCGCACGCCGAACTGCTTGGCCAAATCTTCTTGATGGGTTCCGTTGATGATCGTTGCAACGTACCCATCTGAGATTTTGCCAGCGACTTGTTGATTCTTGTAGCTGGTTTTCAGCATTCGGTTACAGTGCAGACAACCGTCCATGGTGATATAGACGATCATCGGCTTTTGGCGTTGCAGNCGAGACTTGTGCGCAAGCTGATAATCTGTTTGCCATTCCACTGCAGGGGGATCTGCCCCGCCGGCACTGATCGTTAGTGCGAGTAGAACGACGATTGAAAGTAACCGAGGATGAGCNAAAGCTGTGCTCATGTGTGCCTCCATGCAGACAGATAGCTAGAATCATTACATGCATGTTATCGGTCGGAAATCCGCCAACATCACAAAACAACTTGGCGTTGCAGGTCATAGCGATCGTTGCGCTTAAGCCGCACTTGAGAGCGCTGACGCGCAGCGTCCGCATCTGACATGCCAAGCGATACCGGAGAACTTAATGAATCTCTGGATCGGGCGTGACCTTTTGCTTCTGAAGAAAGTCGAAGTCGCAGCCCTCGTGAGCCTGTGTTACATGCCGGGAAAACAGCTCGCCGTAGCCACGTTCGTACTTTGGTGGTGGGGCGGTCCATTCTGCTCGCCGTCGGTCGAGCTCATCGTCGTAGACGTTCAGATGTAATTGTCGTTCGTCGATGTCCAGGTCGATCATGTCTCCGTCTCGGACCAAGGCGAGTGGGCCGCCCAAATGCGATTCGGGAGAAACATGCAAAATACATGTGCCGTAACTGGTACCACTCATTCGAGCATCGGAGATTCGGACCATGTCGCGGACGCCGGCTTGCAACAAGTGATTGGGAATCGGCAGCATCCCCCATTCCGGAAAACCTGGTGCGCCAAGCGGGCCTGCGCTGCGGAGGACGATGACTGAATCGGCTGTGATACCGAGTGCCGGGTCGTTGAGCCGTTGTTTAAGGTCGTTGTAGTCATCAAAGACAACGGCTGGGCCCTGGTGTTTTCGAAGCTTCGGATCCGCCGCAGCTGGCTTGATGACGCAACCATGAGGGGACAAATTTCCGCGCAACACATAGGTTCCGCCGGAATCTGCGACTGGATTTTCCGGAGATCGAATGACATCGTCATCGATCACTTCGGTATCACGAATGTTATCGCCGAGTGTTTGACCTGTGACGGTCATTGCATCAAGATGCAAGTGTTCGCGAATTTGCCAGAGCAACGCTTTGATGCCGCCCGCATTGTAGAATTCCTCCATCAAGTATTTACCCGACGGGCGGATATTCGCAACGACCGGGGTCGACCGTGAGAAGTGATCGAAGTCATCCATCGTGAGTTCCACACCGGCTCGACCCGCTAAAGCGATCAGATGAACGATGGCATTCGTCGATCCACCAATCGCCATATCGGTGACAATCGCGTTTTCGAAAGACTCACGCGTCAAAATCTTCGAGGGTTTNAGATCTTCCCAGGCCATTTCGACCGCTCGACGACCGGTTGCGGCTGCGAGGCGAGAGTGATCCGCAAAGACAGCGGGTACCGATGCGCCGTTGGGAAGTATCATTCCTAACGCTTCGGCAATCGAGGTCATCGTGGAAGCTGTGCCCATGGTCATGCAATGACCCGCCGACCTCGCAATGCTGTTCTCGAGCTCGTTCCATTCCCCGTCGCACAGATTTCCCGCACATCGTTCTGCCCAGTATTTCCAGACATCGCTGCCGCTACCCAGTGTTTCCTTACCCCAGCGAGCATTCAATGCAGGTCCCGCCGGAAAATAGATGGCGGGAACGTCCATCGTAAACGCACCCATTAGCAGAGCCGGCGTGGTCTTGTCACACCCGCCCATTAAGACGACGCCATCGATTGGATGGCAACGGAGCACCTCCTCGGTTTCCATCGCCAGGAGATTGCGGTAGAGCATCGTCGTCGGCTTCATCATGATCTCACCAAGCGAGATGACGGGAACCTCGACGGGAAACCCGCCCGCTTGCCAGATTCCTCGTTTGATCTCCTCGGCGCGTTCTCGCAGATGAGAATGACAAGTGTTCAAGTCGCTCCAGGTATTCAGCAGCGCAATGACCGGCTTGCCCAGATAGTCTGCATCGTCCAAGCCCATGGCCTTGAGACGTGATCGATGACCGAAAGAACGGAGATCATCCGGTCCAAACCAACGGTGACTGCGTAATTGATCCGGTTCTAATCGGGTCGGATTCGACATGTTTAGCTCTCTGATGGCCTTAAAGAATCATTCGCGGATCGACGAATTCTACACCATTGCGGATGCGCAAGGGCAGCGACCAGGTAAACGTTCTTCCACCGAAATGATCGGGAGCGATGACCGAATCGAAAAGGTGAGAAGGTTTCTCGACGAAGAAGCGGTTCTGACAGATCGTTACGGAGAAATTTTTTGTGGTCAGGCCGCCATCTTATTGGGAGACCTGTTCGGCTTGGATTCTGCTGGTTTCAGCGATCGGTTGGTGTCCGAACGGTGGTAGACGAGCGCTCTGCAGTACCGGATTTTACTCGCTCGACGGTCGAGCTCTTCGTTCCCGTGCCTGACCTACCAGTTTTTTCTCTCTTGGCAGCATTCTGGAACTGTTTTCGGATAAACGCGAAAGGCAAAGAATTTTTTTGGGGCCGCTTCTACTTCCGCGGTGATCCGGAATGTACCATGATCGCTCGGCGTTTTTTCTGCTTTTGGGCGTCGAGTTAACAAACCCCAATCCTGCGCGGGTAGATCATGGATCCCATTGTCATATTGTTGATTGCGATGGCCATCGTTATCGGTGGCGTTCTGCTGTTGCGATTGCACGCATTTCTGGCCCTCTTTGCAGGNGCGCTCGTGGTGGCTGTTCTCACGCCCCATGCATCCGTTGTCGACAACGAAATACGAGGTCGGTCCGCGACTGTCAAAAGCGTGGATGATCAGGGAGAAGTTCGCCTCAAACCAGCGCGAGGTTATACCCTGAGTAAGGGGCAATACGATGTGTTCCGCGCGGAAGGCGTTGCGCTGCAAAGCATGGGTGAATTGACGATCACGGAGATGATCAGCAAGAACGTGGCTCAGATCAGCCAGGCGACGATGAAAATCTTGCCCGGCGATGTCATCACTCATCGTCGTGATGTGTTGTTTGCAGAGACGCAAGGCAAACGATCTGTGGGAGCTCGCATCGCTACCGGATTTGGTGATACCTGTGGCAAGATTGGTATTTTGATTGCGATGGCAGCCATCATCGGAAAATGCCTGTTGGCCAGTGGAGCTGCTGAACGCATTGTGTTGTCGATGCGGCAAGCCTTTGGAGACAAACGCACGCCGCTGGCCTTGAGTGCCAGTGGATTTGTCGTGGGGATACCGGTTTTCTTTGATACGGTCTTTTATCTTTTGATGCCTCTCTCGCGCGCGATGTGGTTGAAGACGCGAAGCAATTATCTGCTTTATGTCTTGGCGATTGTGGTGGGAGCATCGATGGCTCATTCTTTGGTTCCGCCAACCCCCGGCCCGCTCTTCGTTGCCGGTGAACTGGAGGTCAACCTGGGGTTGATGATCATCGCGGGGTGCGTGGTTGGAGTTGTAGCCGTTACCGCCGGCTATCTTTATGCCGTCTGGGCGAACCGGACCTGGGAGATTCCCCTCCGAGACGACGCTGCGACGGCGATTCCTGAAGAGGTTGCTGAGCGAAGTCGACCGTCACTCATCTGGGCGCTAATGCCGATCGTACTCCCCGTGATTCTCCTGTCAGCCAATACACTCACTGGGATGGTCGGCGATCCGTCGGGCTGGTTCGCGGCGGTGGCGCCCTATGTCAAATTCCTGGGAGACAAGAATATTGCCTTGGCGGTTTCAGCGCTGATTGCACTGATCATTCTTGTCAAATATCCAGATCCATCCACCTCGATTGCGCATGGTGTCCAAGATGCTCTGTTGAGTGCGGGGAACATTGTGTTGATTACCGCCGGGGGAGGTGCTTTTGGGCACGTGTTGCGTCAGACGGGCATCGCACCGGCCATCGCTGATCGATTTCCTTTAGCCGACGGCGGTCTGTCGATGTTGTTGATGGCCTTTGGGATTACCGCTATTGTTCGTGTGGCTCAAGGTTCGGCGACGGTCGCGATGATCACGGCCGTCGGCATCGTCGCCCCACTCGTGGCAAGTGTTGAACTGGCCTACAACCCGGTCTATGTCGCTCTTGCGATCGGTTGTGGATCGAAGCCAATGCCTTGGATGAATGACAGTGGTTTTTGGGTAGTGACTCGGATGAGCGGGATGACCGAAGGGGAAGCACTCAGAACCGTTTCCGTGGCGCTAACCGTGATGGGCGTGGTAGGGATGATCGCGACGTTGTTGGGGGCGATTTTCGTTCCCTTGGTCTGAGTCCGAACGACGGTCTGAACCGCCTACCTTCTTGGTTTGACACGACTCAGGTCAATTCGGGAAGCGGTGAATAGTCGGCGTCGACCAGATATTGAGGACGACCATTCAGGTCATCGACGGTCACGTGTTGAGCGTCGATGCCAAGATTGTGGTAGAGCGTCGCGAAGACCTCTTGGAAATGTACGGGTCGGTCTTTCGCTTCGCCGCCAAAACGGTCCGTCGAACCAATCACCTGCCCAGTTCGCATGCCTCCACCCGTCAGCAATGCACAGGCGACATTCGGCCAGTGGTCGCGTCCGGCATTTTTGTTAATCCGCGGTGTTCGACCGAATTCGCCGTAGACAATGACTGTGACGTCTTTGTCGAGGCCGCGATCATACAAATCGTCAACGAGCGCGGATACGGCCTGATCGAGGTCCGGTAGATTCTGCCGAGCCCGCGAGAAGTTGTTGCCGTGCCAATCCCAAAAACTGTAGCTGAGTGTGACACAACGCACGCCTGCCTCAATGAGACGACGTGCCATCAGAAATTGTTGATTGAGTCGTGGGGCCGCATCCCCCTGCACTTTCTCGGTTCCCTTACCATATCGCTCCACGATACGAGGGTCTTCTCGAGAAAGATCCAAGGCCTCTGCGAGATTACTCGAAGTGAGAACTCCCAACGCTTGTTCTTGGAGTGCGCCAGCGCCCTGGACCTTGATCGAATGATCGGCCTGGCGTCGCATGCCGTCAATCGCACCGAGTAGCTGTCGCCGATTTTCCAGACGGTCGACGGTGACGTCACCCAGCAATAGATCGTCGCGTCCATCACCATTGGGTTGGAAGGCGGCGTGAGCTGGTCCGAGGAAGCCCGGCTTCCCGTTGTTGTACGGACGGTGCTTCATCCGTGGCGATAGTCCGACAAAGGGTGGCACTGAAACGTTACGTGGTCCACGCAGTTTCGACAACACGGAACCAATTTCAGGCCAACCGCCTGCCGGTTGATTGTCTCGGAGACGCCCCGTCAGGCATTGAAAGGACTCGTGGCGATCTTTGGCTCCTACCAACGATCGAATGACGGCAAGACGATCCATACGTTGCGCGATCTCAGGCAATAGTTCGCAAATCTCGATCCCGGAAACATTCGTCTTGATCGGCTTGAACTCACCGCGAATCTCTGACGGTGCTTCGGTTTTCAAGTCGAACATGTCTTGATGGGGCGGGCCGCCGGGNAAGTAGATCATGATGACCGACTTGTTGGAATGGTTCACGCCCGCTGCCGCTTCGGCGCGAAGCAGTTGGGAAAGAGTAAGACCCCCTACGGCCAAGCCACCAACTCGCAGGAAGGAACGGCGAGGCATTGAGTCACAGAAACGCCGGTGGGATGCTCCCGAGTAGATCGTAAACATGCGGAAATTATATAGAATCTGAAGCACCAATATAAGCGCATATCGATGAGAATTGCCGCTGCCTGGATCGGTGGGTGGATCGTAGGCCGAATTTGCCAATAAAAAAAGGCTGGCCTGGTTGGCCAGCCTTTCGGATTATGACGGATTCGGCGACGATTAACCTTGGATCTTGGCCAGGGCCGCTTTGGCTGCGTCGGCCACGTTAGGATCTTGATCCTGAGTTGCCTCTTGCAAGGCCGCTGTGGCCGATTTGGCTTCGGCACCGATGTCTCCCAGTGCGTTCGCAGCTTCCATCCGGATGTGGCTACGATGATCCGTCAAGGCCTTCGTCAACCGAGGTACCGCTACCGCTTCCACTCGCTCGTTGTTGGGGTTGATTTTTAATAGAGCCCAAATGCCGGCGAGTTTGTCGAATTCGTCTTCACTCTTCACGAGTTCAACGAGCGAGGCGTTAGCAGCCTTCGCGTCGGGGCCGATCTGTGCTAAAGCGTAAGCAGCACTGTAACGGATTTCCGGAGTGTCCGACGAAAGTGACTTCGTCAGTTCCGGTACCGCGCCTTGTGCAGCAGGACCAATAGCGCCTAATGCGAATTGCAGTTCGCGTTTTTCGTCAGCGTTGGAAGAATTCGCCAGCGTCTCGATGAGGGCTGGTGTGGCTTCCGCCGCATCGGGACCCAGCAGGGTTGCGATCTTGATGGCGTATGGTCGTGTCTTTTCATTTTGCAGTCCGTTCACGACACGCGGCACTGCTCGTTTTCCCTGCGAAGCCAAGGCTCCGATCACCTCACCCACGACGTGTGGCGACGCGTCCTGCATCACTGCCAAAAAGGCCTCGACTACTTCGGGGGTAGCTTGCTTGCTGGGATCCAGTTCTGCGAGCGTGCGGACAGCAAGATGTCGAATATCCGAGTCGTCCGATCCGAGAGCAGCAACAACAGCTGTTCTGGCCTGGTCCGACATTGGTCCCTGGGGATCAACTTTGAGCACTCCACGAGCTGCAATGCTCTTGAGGCCCATGTCGTCGGATTGGAGCAGCTTGTTTAGCTCCGTTTTTGTCTGATCGCTGACATTCTGCATGTCTGCAATTTCTGTTAACGCAAACGCAGCCGCGTAACGAACGTTGTCGAATTTTTCGGTCTCAAGCAAGTTCACAATGGTATCTTGAGCTGTACTCGCAGCGGGGCCGATCTCGCCCAGGGCGATGAGTGCATTCATTCGGGTTTCCGGATCGTCGTAGCTCAACGCATGAGTCAACTCTGGGGTGAGAGCTTTCGCCTTCCCACCCAGTTCAGCTGCGATTAAGGTTGCCCAGAAAGCAGCATCTTCATGATTGAGGGCTTCCTTCAGAGCCGGAACGGCATCCTCGCCATGCTCGGCTAATGTCATCAGTGCGGGCACAATTTCATCGGCGGGAGCGGATTTGAGCGTTTTGACCCAAAGCGGAAGGGTCATTTCCCGAGGGAGTTGCATTTTGTGTAAGGCGTCGCCCACTTGACGACGAACACCGGCATCGGTGTCCAAAGCAGCGGCGATCAAAGCTTCAGCAACGGCGTTGCTCTTGTCACCAAGATGGCCTAAGGCCCAGGCAGCACGAGCTCTAACAGCCGCATTGTCATCGGTCAGTGACTTTGTCAATGCGGCGGCTGCACCCTGAGCCGGTGCGCCGATCGCTCCAAGAGCGACCGCGGCTTCACTGCGAAGATCTGCGTTCGAAGACGTCAGAGCTTGCGTGAGTACGGGGACTGCAGGTGCCGCTTTGGCACCGAGATGAGCGAGATCGTCGGCGGCTTTTACTTGAGCTGCGGCATCGTCCGAACCCAGTGCTTCAATCAACTGATCAACTGAGTGCGTCTGCGCTAAACCGACGGTATTGGTCACCAAAGCGAGGANCGCAAAGGTGACCCAGGAAATGGCCTTCAATCGAGGCATGTTAACTCTCCAAAAATGACGAGCGTATATTGTGCTTCTCACGGCCGAACTAGCTGGATGATCGCCGTACTTCATATTCGAGCTGATTCACAAACGAGTTCGCATGCATTTGGTCTTGCGGCGGGACATCTCGTATGATGGCAACCAACTGCTTTTTCATCCGATCACATGCCTTACGAACATCGATCGAATCTTGATAGTCAAGATGACCATCCCTTGTTAGTTTCGTCATGAGCGGGTCGATGATCTCTCGCTCCTTCTGAAATTGATCCGTCGTCAGCAACGGTGGCCATTTCAGTTGACCCGAAACAGGATCGACTTGACTTGGAGTGAGTCGATCGGGAGCGGCCTGTTTGGCCATGCGGTAAATCTGTTCTTGAGTCGGTGGCGGCTTGCGAGTCTCTTCCTTGTACTTCTCATTGATGCGTCGACGTTCGAAGTACGTATCTGCATACTTGACTCGGTTGTCGAGTTCCATCGACCTGGCTTCTTCGAATCCCTGTGCTGCTTGGGAGTCCAGCAGGTTTTTTTCACCAGCAGACCTCACTAGGTCGGCTGAACCACGCAGGTAGCTTTCTCCAGCCGTCGCTGAGCGCGGAGCGTAACCGCCATAGACGCCGCCTCCGCCACCATAATATGGCCACGGCTGCCCATATGCGTCGCTCACCGCCAATACCGTGAGAAACACGATGGCGGTCGTCAGAAGTTTCATGTTTGACCCTTTCCCGGTTTTCGCAAGTCAAGATGCCCCTACTTCGGGCACAAATGCCAATCGGCTTTGTCATGACAATCTTGGCATACAATCATCCATGACCTGATCCTCCTAGTCAGAGTAGCCTACCTTCCTATCGCAAAAGTCTCAACCGACAAGGCGAATATCAGGGAGGCTTTATCTGCCCCCGATGGTCCGCTCGTAACGGCTCAGGGCGGGGGATCGATCCGATTAAATCAATTGCGTCAAGAAATCCAAACTCGTCGACTCAGTCGTCAAGATAAACGAACATTCAGGGGTTACTCCGCATCGAGGCGACGGACGAAAATGTTGGCGAACTCGATCGGATCGCCGTGATGTTGCAGGGCGATCGGACCCTCCGCTGGAATTCCCGGGAGTGGGCATTTGTCGATTACGACCTGACCATTCAATTCAACTGTTACTTCATCCCCTACGACGGTGATCAAGAAACGATTCCATTTGCCGACCGGCTGGTCTGCCTTGGCCGCGGGGGTTGCCGCAGCCCGATTTTCCGACGATAGATTTCTGTCGGTGCGATACCCCCAGATTTCTCCGGAGCCGATGGGCCACTGCCAAATGTTGACCTGAGCCTTCGAATGACCCCGCAAATAGATGCCCGAATCGGCAATTGGCACATCAATTTGCTGGTCCATGCCGTCGTCGTTCTTGGCATGCTCACCGCTCGGCAACACGACCGGGCGAGGTGTCGTCTTGTCGTACTTGCCATTCCAACGCCAGTCCACGATCAATTGAAAGTCAGCATAGGATTCTTCAGACCAGAGATTCTTATCGGCTCCCGTCGCCTTCCCGTCGTAAACCAAACGCCAGTCACTTGGCTTCCAGTGACCCACGAGTCCGTCGTGAACGCGCCAACCCGCCAGATCGATGCCGTTATACAGACATTGAAATCCCTGCTCGACTTGAGCGACTTGTTCTGGAGGTAATGGCTTCCCTGGAAGCTCCTTGATTTTCAAATTTCGAAACTCGATGGGTGAGCCCTCCGATTCCAGGCAGATATAGCCCTTGCGAGGACTGCCATCGGTGCCTTGCGTGACCACCTTGCCGTTCACGGCCAAGCTAATGGCGCCATCGATGCACTCAATACGATAATGATTCCACTCAGGTGATGGCTTACTTCGCTTCTCTGTCGGGAACGCACGCGAGCCACCATCTCTGCCGTTCTTGGGTGTCATGGATGCCCCATGGATCGGGAAGATATCGCCGTCCGAGGTAAACCAGGACCCTTCTCGACCGTCCAGTACTTGGACTTCGATCGCGCGGTGGAATGGCTGGCCTCGTGCCGGTAATGCGTCTGCCCACACGAAGACACCCGCATTGCCCTTGGGCTTCAGGTGTCGCCATTCCAACTCGAGAATGAAGTTTTGATACATCCGCTCCGTGCGAAGTTCTCCAATGGGCTTGCCGGTGCAATAAATGACCCCGTCCTTCACACTCCAAGTATCCGGCCCGCAATTGACATTCACCCAACCACTTAAATCATGGCCGTTGAAAAGCGGGACGAATTTATCCGTCTCGTCGGCCATTGTCGAAGAAGAGAAGGCAAGCAGGACGATGACGATTGCAGTGACAATGCGTTGCATGGCTTAATCAACCCTCTTATCGGAATAGATGGGAAGCATCATTTACGGAGTTGCAGTTTCGGCTCTGCATTCAACCGCGTCAAGAAAATGATTTCGGTTTTTGGTAGTCCTTTGGTGGTAACTTGGATCGGCAGCATCCCTGGGAGGTTTGATCAGGATGCTGATTTACTCCTCCAGCGAAATCTCGCTCGGGTCGTTCTCTTCGGGAACGACTTTCCATTCCTCACGATCAAAGTCGAAATCGGCGATCCGTTCGACGGGCATCTTTAGATATCGTCCCTTGGCTTCGGCAGCGACGCGGCCATCGTGAAGCAGAAGTTCTCCGGTACCTTCGAAGTGTCGGCGGCCATCGTGGGTGATGCGGGCTACCACGCGGAGCGATTCTTCGAGCGGAATGGGAGCCCGATATTTGGTATTTAATTCGATCGTGACGCCCCACAGGTCGTCACCATATTGAATGCGTATCGCTCGCCCGATCGTTTCGTCGAGAATGGATGCTGCAATACCACCATGAAGTCGACCTGGATAACCCTGATGGACTTGTTGAGGGCAAAATACGGCGACGACCTGATCTCCCTCAATCTCGAAAAATGAAGACTTCAGGCCAAATTCATTCCCAAGTCCACAGACGAGACACATTTTTGAGTTGGGTTGTTTGCCGGTGACTTGATGTAGCTTTGTGTTCATTGAAAGAGCATTCCGGCGTAGCCGACGACTCGTGATGTGTCGCCTGAAACATCCGCGCTGGTTCCGTAGCNGATTCGTTCTGCGGTTGTAAGCGAGTTCAAACGCTTGAGGGTTTCCAGGATCATGCATGCCGGCAGCACGCCGCACATGNTGATATTGTTGCCCCTTACCGTATGGAAAAGTTTCTCGGCATCAAGACCCTCTAAAGCATTGATCGCCAATTCGTCGACTCTGCGGGTTTCAGCGTCACTGGCAAAGTGGTTCATGTCGCTGGAGATCACCAATAATGTTTTAGATAGCCTGTTTTCGAGCACCTCCGCCAAACCCGCGGCGAAAGCTTGGCAGCGTTCGAAATTCGTGGGTCCGATGGCGATACCGACGACCTTGGAATTTGGAGCGAACTTCGCGATCAAAGGTAATTCCACCTCGATTGCGTGTTCCTGTTGGTGGGCAGCCGCGTCCAATTCCAATCCGTCAATTTTGTCGGCGAGCTCATTCACTAATTCAGGATCCGAGGGGATTCTGCCCCCGGGCAGCAGCCAGGAGGCATGCGGGGAAAGCGCCCAGTCGACGCCTTCCGGGGTATGTTTGGGACCGATCATGATGATCGTTTCTGGGAACTCAATCCGCCGCAAAACATCGGCAGCAATGTGCCCGGAGAAAATCAATCCTGCGTGCGGAATAAGCGCCGCTCGGTAATGCTGACGCTCGACTGGGTCGGTCGGAGTTAGATCCTCGACGGTTTGCCGCAGTTGCTCTGGGTCGTCCGGATAGAACATTCCTGCGACGGCAGGCATCCGATCTGTTTGATCCGGAATAGGCGTGGGAACGTTGACTACCGATGCAGGGATCTGATTGCTTTGGATTCGAAAACTGGTGAGAGCGGCGTTTTCAGGCAGCGTAATCTGGGCTTGGTCCGCTACGAATTCCAAGACTTCCTCAACGTTCTTATCAGGATCGTAGAGCCATGCCGATTTCGCACCCTGCGCGACCAGCAGTGCGCGTTCTTCCGTTTGGAATCCGTCCAGGTCGGGCGCGGCCAGATTCCCTTGCATCGCGGGTTCGTAGAGCACGCTTAAGCCGACCGAAAGATCAGTGATCTCAAGTTGAGAGAATTCCTCAATTTGCAGCTGTTGGCCAGCAGTGGCGCAAAGCTGGAAGAGTGTCGCCTGAAGCGGAACGCCGCGTCGTACGGATAGGCGTGCCAGTTGAATCGGTTCCTCTCGCCCGTGAATCTCGATCTTCAGATTCACTCCTTCCACCGAGCCATCGGAGCCGCCCGGCAGGTAGTAGGTCGGGACTGCACCACGACAGGTTGCCCAGACATTGTGGCCGCACCACGCCGCCATTTGCTCAATCTCCTCATCGCTAAAACGTCTAGGGTGGAGGGGAGCANCTTGAGATAGCAAAGAACGATCGAATGATCCGGCGATGACATTGCCTTCGAAGGTTGCTAGTTGGGTGTTGTCTTCTTTCCAATCGGTCGGAGATAGACCTGCTTTGAGACATACCTGCTGCAGGAATGATTCCGAGTTGTAATCGTTTTCGGTGGCAACTCCCGGAAGCAATAGGCCTCGCTTGTGTCCCTGTTGAATTTGCAGGCCATGTTTCCCGACGACCACCTCTTTGACGCGGTCGTCTCCCTGGCTCTCGATCGCTTTTTGTCCATAGAGCAGCCAAATCTCAAAATCCAGAAACGGTAATTCAGTAGGTGAGATGTTTGGCATTCGCGCGTCGGCGGTTGCTGATGTTTTAGCCGAGTTGAGCATCGCCTTGGCCAGCGGAGCTCGTTGGCCCAGGTAACCGCAACAGCCTCGCAGCATCTGCTTTCGTTTGATGGAAACGAAACAGCCAAAGACAGGAATATCCGCTGCACCGGCAATCGTTGGATCGGATAATTCGAGCGGCCGATTGAGAACTGCGGCGAGGATCGATTCACTGACTGCTCGGATCGCAGCCTGTTGCTGTGCTGCGTTCAGCTCAGGTCGGTTAACGTCTCCTCGCTCCGCTCCGGTTGAACTCTGGCTGCGACTCATTTCGGCTTCTCCACTCGATGGGTGATTCGAAATCTCGACGC
The DNA here is from genome assembly GCA_002723275.1 of Planctomycetaceae bacterium. Classification (GTDB taxonomy): domain Bacteria; phylum Planctomycetota; class Planctomycetia; order Pirellulales; family Pirellulaceae. The sequence goes on along the minus strand of PBNZ01000021.1, from coordinate 72,692 downwards.
CGGAAATCTCAACGACGTTCGGCGGTTGGCTGCCGTATCGCGAGATTTCCACAGGCTTTCGTTGTCTTCCCCAGTTGCCCGGCTGGGCCTGATAATGTCCGGCTAGTTCGTGTCCACAATGGCCGCACTGATTGCCCTGCAGATCGTAACGTCCAAGTTGATACCAGTCTCGCTCGATCACACGTTGCTGACAATTCGGGCAATAGGTGCTTTGATGGGCGACATGATTGACATTTCCAATGTAGACGTGCTTGATACCAGCATCCTGAGCGATTTCATAGGCACGCAAGAGTGTTTTAATAGGAGTAGCCTCACGGTCATTAAGAGTAGCCTCACGGTCATTAAGAGTAGCCTCACGGTCATTAAGAGTAGCCTCACGGTCATTAAGCTGAAAGTCCGGATGGAAATGCTGAAAAATGCAACGGTACTTCATCACCGACGTGAGCCAGAATCCAATTACACATCCGACGAAAATCGTCGTCCTGATCGTTGGCTCGAGGGATGATGAGATTGCTGATCTCGAACCAAACCTCGGTTTCCTCATGCAACCATTGGAGAGTGTCTAAGACAGGTTGAAGATGAGAAAGGGTCAGCTGCTGATAGAATTCCTCGGTAAATGCCTTGAGGTCGACATTGGCGGCATCGATGTATTCAAAGAAAGAGGCACGCGTAGCGGTCGTGATATAGCCCGCGGTGACGGCTACGTTCTTGACGTTGCGATCGCGGCACGCTCGGGCAGTGTCGATCGCGTATTCGGCCCAGATGACGGGATCGTTGTACGTGTAGGCGACGCTCTTGTAGGCGACGCTCTTGCATTGATGCTCATGAGCATCGGTGGCAATCATCTCGGGTGTTGCGAATTCGCTCAACTGACGGATCTCACGTGATTTTGAAATCGACCAGTTCTGACAGAACTTGCAACCTAGATTGCAACCGGCCGTTCCGAAAGAAAGCACGCTTGTGCCGGGATAGAAATGATTCAGCGTCGCTTTTCGCCGGGTCTCAGCGCAGCGGTTGCCATTTTTGAAAACTGGAGAACGGCTTGTGTCCGACCCGATGCTTCAAATCTGAAACGATCGCCGCCGCTGATTCGGCAAAAAACGGGTAGAGCCAAAAGAGGTCTCTACCCGTGAACTTTGGAATTCAGCAGAAGGTGATTGATTCTATGGCGTTGTCAGACTATTCCTCTCGATGTGCTGTGAAGAAATCGTCACGCAGCCGACGATCCACAACTTTTCCATACTCGTTAAGACTGCGACGCTGGCCGACGGAATGCCAGGCACTGACTTCCGCCAGTTCGGGCATCATGCTGATTAATTGATCTTTAAGCATGTCAGAGAGTCGCTTGACGCCGTCCGATTCGGCTTGTTCAGCGATGGAAGCCGCGGTCTTCATGACACGTACCATATGCGCTCGTTCCATGACCGGTCGTGAAAGCGAGGTGTCGCTGTCTTCCAAAAGGTCCGCTAGCGGTACTTCCAAGACGCGTTGCCATTCCAAGAGTTCGCTAAGCTTCAGGTCGGCATCGGCCTTTTCTTGTTCTCGCACAGTGGCTGTTGTGCTGTTCATTTGCCTTGCGACACTGCGCAGAGATACTCCCTGCTGCTGTCGAACCGCTTGAATGCGGTGGAACGACTTGCCCTCTTTGGAGTCGTTCGCGGAACGTGATGTTCCTGTGAAACCAGTTACCACTTGATGTGACAGATTGTCTGGGGCGATCGACATAAAATGTTCCTCCGCGCCCGAATAGGGCGTTGATGTCCTGCGAAAAGATTTGACATGCGTAGTCGGAAAACCGGATGCAGCGAGACGTTCTCGGTTCCGTTGGTNCCGGAACCTCACAGCCCGTTGCAACTAACAGTCAAACCGAAAGACCACGAGTGAGTCAGTTCGGTACCTTGCAAAGACGCTTCCTCCTTTTGAACTCGACATCACGGGAATAACCCCGATGCCCCGATGTCGACAACGTATGGCCCTTTGCCCTCGGAGAATCCCGATCCCATTTCGGGNCTCCTAATGGAAGAACGACAAAGCTGACGCGAAGTACTCAAATTCTGAAAAATTGTCAAAATTTGTACGGTGAGCCTTCCACGTCAAGGATTCTTGACGTGGAGAAGTGGTGATAAGTGTCTGGGCTGTTCGATAGCACTTTGAGTCGACGTATTTCACCTAATCGTTACAAAACGCATAAACGGGAAGCTCTTCGTGATAGCTCGCCGCCTCTTTGCCCCTCGGCGATTGATCATTTGTTATNTTGAACGATATTATCTTNTCGCCACANGAGTNGCGTCATCCCGTCTTTGACGTGAATCGGCCGGTGGTGGAAGGGATCGGCCCTGCTCCAGCTCGTCGCTGGTGGGATTTCGGACGGTTGACCGACAAGAACGGCGTCCGCGCTCCCATGAGCCATTGACGGCTGTGTACAATTAAACTCGTAGCAGTTTGCTGCATTCTCTTCGTGATATTGGATTCCCAACAAGAATGTTTCCCGTTGTTTTTTATTTACCAATAGAGCTCTCTCCGTGATCCGCTTCAATCGATTACAGTTAACGTCGGGCGCCCTCATCCGAATGGTGGCCGATGCGGTTTTGTTGCAAGTCGCGCTCGTCTTGGCGTTGGCGGTTCGATTTTATGTTGTTGTGAATTTTGAGGATCTGGGCGAGCGAACGGTGCCCGAACTGCTTTCGCTCTATCAAAGCTGGTACTTTCGGGCCGCAACTCCGCTGACATTGCTTTGCCTGTTGGTGTTTTATGTGACCGGTTTTTACACGCGTGGCGAGAGTTATCAAAGTCGCTACAAGGTGTTGGTCGTCACCCAGGCAGTATCCGTCAGTTTTCTCGTCTATATCAGCTTCGTGCTGTTCTTCAACATCTATGATGGTCAGTTGTCCTTTGCCAAGTCGGCAATGTTATTGGCCTGGTTCTTTAGCATTGTGTTACTGGCCGGAGCTCGTGTCTGGAATCAGATTTGGCAGCGTACTGCTCAGGATGATCTCGTTGCNAAGCCGCGTCGGGAAGGTCGACGTCGAGTGCTGGTCATCGGCGGTGGCGGCTACATCGGGTCTGCCTTGATACCCAAGCTGTTGAAAGCTGGTTATCAGGTACGCGTGTTGGACATCTTGATGTTTGGTGTTGAGTCACTGAAGGAAGTGATTGATGACCCGAATTTGGAATTGGTCCAGGGTGACTTTCGTCAGGTCGATAAGGTTGTTCAATCGTTGCAGGAAGTGGACGAAGTTGTCCATCTAGGTGCGATTGTAGGAGACCCGGCTTGCGATCTGGATGAGTCACTCACGGTTGATATTAATCTCTCATCAACACGAACTCTTGCGGGACTTGCCAAGTCACATGGAGTGAGGCGATTCGTGTTTGCGAGTACTTGTTCGGTGTATGGTGCTAGTCCGAATATCNTGGATGAAAGATCTGAGGCAGCGCCGCTGGGCATTTACGGCCATACGAAATACGCTTCTGAGACGGTCTTGATGGAGATGGCCGACGCGAATTTTGCTCCTACTATTTTGCGATTTGCGACGATCTTCGGTTTTTCGGGTCGAACACGCTTTGATCTAGTTGTCAATTTGTTGACAGCGAAGGCCAAACTGGATGGTGAAATCACCGTTCATGATGGCGATCAATGGCGACCATTCGTTCACGTTNAAGACGCGGCGAGTTCCATCGTGTCTGTCCTCGAGGCTCCCGAGGCGACGGTTGCCAACGAGATCTTTAACGTCGGCTCCAATGACCAAAACTACACCATTCTGCAGGTTGGCGAGTTAATTCATCAGCGAGTGATTGCTGCGAAGTTACTTGTATCCGAGACGGAAAAAGATCGTCGAGACTATCGTGTTGATTTCAGCAAGATTCGAAATCTTCTCGACTATCACGCTGAATGGACGGTCGAAGATGGAATTCAACAGGTCTTGGAGGCGATCGCCAGCGGACGCGTGACGGATTATCGCGATCCCCAATACAGCAATGTCGCATTCCTCAGTCAGGAAGGAACGGAAGGACTGGCGCGAGATCGTTGGGCACACGAGCTAATCAAGGATCTGTCGGGTCAGTAGTTGACCCGGTCGATAGACTCCCAGCAGTAGCCGTATCTGGTTGGATCAGTGATCTCCCTGAGTTTGAGCGTTATTGGTAACTCATGCATTTGTTGATCGTCCACCAGAACTTCGTCGATCACCAGCATCCCGGTGGGACGCGCCACTTGGAGTTGGCAAAGCATCTCGTACGTCATGGTCATCAATGTACGATTGTTGCTGGCAGCGTCGATTTTCTTACCGGTCGGCCGTTGTCTCGGGAAACCTTTGAAATTGATGGCGTCAAGATTCGCCGTGCCTATGCNTTTCCAACACTGCACCATAGCTATCTTGGTCGCGTTCTCTCCTATCTCTGCTTCATGCTGACCAGCATTTGGGAGTCACTGCGTGCAGGTAAGATTGACGTCGTTCTGGGCACCTCTCCGCCTATCTTCCAGCTACCTTCGGCCTGGTTGGTTGCGGTCATCCGCAGACGCCCGTTTCTACTGGAAGTGAGGGATCTTTGGCCCGCCTTCGCGATCGAAGCGGGTGTAGTCAAAAACCGATTTCTGATTTGGATGGCCGAACACGTCGAACAGTTCTTCTATCGGCGGGCCGATTGGGTCGTCGCGAATTCACCCGGTTTTCGTGAGCATCTGCTGGAGCGAGGAGTCGCTACGAATCGCTTGACGATTATTCCAAACGGTGTTGAAACGGCGATGTTCGATCCCAATTTGGACGGACGCGCTTTTCGAGAAGAGCTTGGGCTCACCGATCATTTTGTCGTGACTTATGCCGGAGCGTTGGGTCGATCCAATGATTTGGACACCATCGTGAACGCCGCAAAATTATTGCGCGACCACATGGACATCAAGATCCTTTTGGTGGGTGGCGGTAAGGAACGGCCGCAGCTCGAAAAACAGCTTCAAGAACATCAACTTGAGAACGTTGTCCTGGGTGGCTATTTCCCTAAGGCGCGCATGGCCGAAGTTCTCGCGGGTTCGCACGTTTGTTTGGCGACGTTGTTGAATCTGGAAATGTATCGGACGACTTATCCCAACAAGGTGTTCGACTATATGGCTGCTGCTCGGCCCACTGTGATCGCGATTGATGGGGTCATTCGTGAGGTGATTGAGACAGCGGAAGCCGGTACCTTTGTCACTCCCGGCGATGCCAGAGCCTTGGCCGACGCCGTTCTCCGTTATCATGATGATCCGNATTTAGCACGACAGCATGGACAGGCTGGTCGAGCCTATGCCGAGCGGCACTTTGAACGTTCAGATCAGGCAGAGGCGTTGAAGTCGGTGATGGAGAGGATTGCGGTAGCGCCTCAACGTACGACCTTCTATCGACGATATCTCAAAAGACCGTTCGATTTGTTGGCGTCATTATTGTTACTGACGATCTTCAGTCCTGTCATTTTGGCAACGGCAATCCTCATTCGATGGCGACTTNGTTCCCCCATCGTTTTCTCGCAGATTCGTGCAGGGCGTAACGGGGATTCGTTTACCATCCTGAAGTTCCGAACCATGCTTGATGCTGAGGACGAAGCGGGAAATCCGCTCCCCGATGAGAAACGGCTGACTCGCTTCGGCAAGTTTCTGCGAGCCTGCAGTCTGGACGAGCTGCCACAGCTGTTCAATATCGTGCGTGGCGATATGAGCTTGATTGGGCCACGCCCATTGTTGACCCAGTATTTGCCGCGTTATTCATCTGAACAAGCGAGACGGCATGATGTGCGACCCGGTATTACCGGTTGGGCACAAGTCAACGGTCGTAACGCCATTCGTTGGGAAGAGAAGTTTCGTTTTGACGTATGGTATGTGGACCACTGTTCTTTCGGACTTGACTTGTACATCCTCGCGAAAACCGTGGTCTGTGTGCTGTTCCGTCAAGGAATCAGCTCCGATGGACATACGACGATGCCCGAATTCATGGGGACGGAGGCAGCCCGAGAGCCGGCTGAAACGTCCCAATCTTGAGAGTAGATTTNGATGAATGATTCTTCTGAGTTAGAACAAAAAATTGGCGATGTGATCAATCGTGTCCTGGCGGATTCGGGTCGTAGCCCAAAGGCATTGGCTGCTGGGGATACACTCACCGGAGATGTTGGGCTGGATTCTTTGGATTTGGCGGTGATGGTCGTAGGACTGGAGCAAGCCGTGGGCGTTGACCCTTTTCGACAAGGGGCTCGTGCCGTACAAACCTTCGGTGAGCTCGTCGAATTGTATCGCAACACGCTCAATGGATCGTCATCTTAGCGGGAGGTCGTTGTGAGCCAATCGATCATCATTTCTGGTGGCAGTCGAGGTCTCGGGCAGGCCGTTGTGCAGACGCTGCTCGACGATGGACACCGTGTGGCAACCTTCAGTCGCAGTCGAACTCCGTTTGTGGACGAGACCGCGACTGCCTATGAGGGGCGCTTCTGGTATCAGCAGGTGGATGCCACCGACAGTCAAGCTCTTTACGAATTTGTCCGCGATACCAACCAACGTTGGGGACAGGTGGATGCCTTGATCAATAACGCGGCGGTCGCGATCGATGGCGTGCTCGCTTTGGCGAATGAGGACGATCTTGATCAGATGTTGGCGATCAATCTGAAGGCAGCATTGATTCTGGGCAAGGAGTGTTCACGGATCATGTTGGCTCAGGGACATGGAAATATCATCAATATTACTTCGATTATCGCGCTGCGAGGTTTTTCAGGTTTAGTCGGTTATGCGGCAACCAAGGCCGGTATGGTGGGGATGACCCAATCAATGGCTCGAGAGCTGGGAGGTCGAAATATTCGCGTCAATGCGATTGCCCCCGGGTATCTCGAAACCGATATGTCCGAGGCACTCTCAGAACATCAGCGCTCGCAAATCATTCGTCGCACACCGCTCGGAAGACTTGGGAAATCCGAAGACGTCGTGCCATGGNTTCAGTTCCTGCTATCCCCGGAAAGTGCTTTTGCCACGGGACAAGTGATTACCGTCGATGGCGGTGCCTCGGTCTAGATATCGTTCGACACACAGCGATTCGTTTGAGTCTCAATCATGTTTGATCTGATCATTGTGGGTGCCGGTGGATTTGGGCGAGAGTTGTTCGCCATGTTGGGGGATGTGTTCTCGTCGGACGAATACCGTTTCAAGGGGTTTCTCGCGCAAGAGGATCCTCGAGCTTTGGAGAAGTGGCAGATTCACCATCCGGTACTGGCGGCACCCGAGGATTACGAACCCGAACCGGATGATCGGTTTCTGCTGGCAATCGGCGCCATGAACGCGAGGCAGGCGACAACCGCGGCAATTCAAAGTAAGGGAGGTGAATTCATTTCGTTTATTCACCCTCAAGCCTTTGTGGCTTCCACTGCCGAGATTGGTGCCGGAGCGGTGATCTATCCTTTTGCGACAGTCTCCAATAGTGCCAAGCTCGGACCAAATGTCCACCTGAATTATTACGCCTCTATCGGGCACGATTGCCAGGTGGGTCCGCTCTGTTTGCTCGCTCCTTATGCGACCTTGAACGGTTTTGTGACACTTGAGGATCAGGTCTACATTAGTACGCATGGCACCGTCGCACCCGGTTGTACAATGAAACGGAACTCTAAGCTTTCGGCCAATTCGGCCTGTATGCGTGATGCGGCGGAGTCGATGTTTGTGTTTGGCGTTCCCGGACGTCAGGTGCCTCGAATGGATTCATGAGAACGGGTGGATTTCCGGTCGTCTCGGATGTGCCGATTAAGACGCTTGCTTTCGTTCCTTGAAATTGGAACTTACCCACCAAACATCGATCTAGAAAGTACACTTTTTGCACAATCCCCTGACCGAAATGTTATTTGAATCATGGCTAAACTCAAAGCACTACTGATCTTTGGCACCCGACCAGAAGCGATCAAGATGGCTCCTGTCGTTCAGGAGTGTCTTCGCCGGCCTGACGAAATTGAAACGATTGTGTGTCTCACGGGACAACATCGGGAGATGCTGCAGCAAGTCACAGATTACTTCGGCATCAAGGCAGATGTCGATCTGCAACTCATGCAGCCGAACCAAACCCTTTCTCGGTTGACTGCCCGTTGTGTCCAGGGGCTCGATGAAGTTGTCGAGGAACGTCAGCCGTCCTGTATTGTCGCCCAGGGTGACACGACGACGGTGATGGCCTCATCTCTCGTTGCCTTCTATCGACACATTCCCCTCGTGCACGTTGAGGCGGGATTGCGTACGGGCAACATGCTTGCCCCCTGGCCTGAAGAGATGAATCGCCGAATCACAAGCCTGGTTGCCGCTTTGCATTGTGCTCCGACTCAGCGGTCGGCCGACAATCTATTGGCCGAGAATACGGATCCCAGCACGGTACAAGTCACGGGGAATACCGTGATCGATGCGTTGCTCTGGGCTGTCGATCGAGAACGAGCCAATGACGAACAATGGCGCGAAAAATACTCACAATTAGGTGAACGTCGCATGGTCTTGGTGACCGGCCATCGTCGAGAGAATTTTGGCGGCGGTTTTCAAAATATCTGCGAATCGATCGGACTCCTGGCGGATCGTTACCACGATACGGACTTTGTCTACCCGGTTCATCTGAACCCGAACGTACGCGGTCCCGTATTCGAGGTCCTCGGCAATCGTGACAATATCCACCTTGTTGAGCCAGCTCCATATCCCGAATTTGTGTGGTTAATGGACCGAAGTACCGTAATCCTGACCGATTCCGGTGGTGTCCAGGAAGAGGCTCCTTCGTTGAAGAAGCCGATTCTGGTGATGCGTGAAACGACCGAACGACCTGAGGCAATGGATGCCGGAGCCGTAGAGCTGGTGGGAACTTCGGTTAAAAAAATTGTGGACCGGGTTTCCGCTTTACTGGACGATCCAGTCGAATATGCGCAACATCAAATAGATGAGAATCCGTATGGCGATGGCCAGGCGGCTCGACGTATCGTTGACCTTATGTTGAAACAGAATTGGCAGTCATGAATCAAGAAACCAGCCTGACGTCATCNATGTCCCGTGGTCTTGTCCCNAGTGAAACGCAAGTGTGCGTGATCGGGTTAGGATACATTGGCCTACCGACCGCGAGTGTTTTAGCAACCAAGGGATTCCATGTTTATGGCATGGATGTTCGTGCCGATGTCGTGGATACGATCAATGACGGACGCATTCACATTGAAGAGCCTGATCTCGACATTGTCGTTCGATCGGCTGTGAATAGTGGTCAATTGAAGGCCGGATATGAACCTCAGGCTGCCGACATTTTCATTCTCTGCGTGCCAACTCCTATTCGGCCGGATCACTCCCCCGATCTTTCCTACGTCGAACAAGCATCTCAGGCGATTCGACCCTTTGTCCAACCGGGCAATCTGATCATTCTGGAGTCGACCAGTCCGCCGCAGACGACGGAACAAATTGTCGTACCCAACGCGATCCCATCCGAACTCAAAGTCGGTGAGGATGTATTCGTTGCGCACTGTCCAGAGCGAGTTTTGCCGGGTCGCATACTGCTGGAAGTGGTCCAAAACGATCGCGTCGTAGGCGGCGTAACTCCGACCTGCACCGAAAAGGCCAAGACGTTTTACGAATCCTTTGTGAACGGCAACGTGTTGGCCACCAGCGCGATCGCAGCCGAAGTTACGAAGTTGGTTGAAAACTCCTATCGTGACGTGAACATTGCGTTTGCCAATGAGCTTTCAGTTCTCTCGGATCGGTTGGGAATTGATCCGTGGGAAATTATCGAACTCGCCAATCGGCATCCACGGGTCAACATCCTCTCGCCGGGACCCGGCGTCGGCGGACACTGTATCAGTGTCGATCCATGGTTCCTGGTCCACACTGCCCCAGAGCATACTCCGCTCATCCGGATGGCTCGTGAAGTGAATGATGCAAAACCTCATTTCGTGGTCGATCACATCGCGGATCTGGCGGCCGAGTTTGCGGCACCGAAAATCGGTTGTCTGGGACTCACCTACAAGGCAGATGTCGACGATCTGAGAGAAAGTCCTTCCTTGGACATCGTCCGCGCTCTGTACGAGAAGCAGGTGGGCGAAATGCTGGTCTGTGATCCCTATATTTCTCCTGAGAATTTCACCGAGTTTCCACTTCATGATTTGGTGGATGTCTTGGAACAAAGCCATATCCTGGTGCTGCTGACCGATCATCGCCAATTCAAAGAGGTGCCACGCCGCATCTTGCAGGAAAAGGTGATTGTGGACACACGGGGCGTCTGGCGTTAGCGAGACGCGGATCGGGTAATTAGGGACCGGAAAGTTTCTCGCGAATCGCGATGAGTCGCCCGCGATGAGTCGAGCGCGATCATCTGATCGACCGTCCTATCTGCTTTCCTGAACGTGACTTAACGCACTGCCGCGAAGGGTTCCGCCCGGGCCAGTTCACTCGACAACACACTGGTTTTCTGGGATAATAACCCAAAGAGATTGGAAGGTTAGGGGCTTTGAGTTACCTGCAGTTCAAAGGGACAGAGATCATGTCAAAGAAGNACCTCGGCTTCACCCTGGTGGAATTATTGGTGGTGATTGCCATCATTGGTGTTCTTGTCGGTTTGTTGGTCCCGGCGGTCAACTATGCTCGTGAGGCGGCCCGTAAGTCTCAGTGTCTCAATCGTGTCCGTGGTCTTGGGCAGGCGATGCTGCAGCACGAGTCTGCAAAGCAAAATTTTCCAGGACGCATCAATTTCGTGCGAAACAATCAGGGACAACAAGTTCCAGTTTCGTGGGCTACGAAAATCTTGCCTTACATTGAACAAGGGAATGTCTGGGATCTGGTGGTCAATTCGAATTCAGGCGACCAGTCGCTTTATGCTGGAATCGACTTAGAACTGATGACCTGTCCTAGTGATCCAGGTGACGGCAGTCAGATCCCGGGTCGTCTCAGCTACGTCATGAATACGGGCGCCTGGGATGACGACTTTGGTGTGAGAATACAAGAAGTCTTTAACTCGAACGGACGGGCCAACGACATTCGTGCAAATGGTATTGGCCATGTGAATAGAAACAACCAATTTGACCAAAAGGTTGACCTTGGATTTCTTGGTAAGAACGACGGCGCTGGATCGACGATTTTACTCTCCGAAAACATCAATGCCGTCAATTGGGCGAACTTGGATGAAGCTCTGCACGGTTTGGTATGGAACTACAATCCTGAAAACGTTTGGATTGACGAAAATGCCCAGCCAGCTTCAGGACGCATGTATCGAATTAATCAGGGCGCAGATCGTTTGACTGACAAACAGTTGTTAGATATGTCGAATGATTCGATCACGAGCAATAAACCCCGCGGTTTGCTCAATTCATTCGCGCGTCCTTCCAGTAACCACGCTGGTGGTGTCAATGTTGTCTACTGTGACGGCCACGCTTCCTTTCTCTCAGAAGAAATCGACCCCAACATTTATGGCCAATTGTTGTCGACCGCACGTTCTCAGGCTCGTCATCCGAGGATGGGCAACAGTTGGAGACAAATGCCCGTTCCGTCCCAGCTGAACACGACGCTCGACGGTAAGTATTAATTCTGGTGCACCGGTCGATTTGGGAGCTTATCTCCGGTAACTGACGTCCGTTCCCTGACGTGGGGATGGATGATCAGTCTCTTGAACCAGATTCTCTCCACCCTGAACCTGGCGTGACTTTCTTCGTCGCTCGGCATATCATCGAGGGTAGATATGCCGTCTCTTCTGGACCATGAGCCGGCAGCAATCTCCTTGAATGAGGGGGCGTCCGGCAATTATGCCTGATCGCATTGATCCATATTACCAATGGCTCGGTATCCGAGATCCCGAGCGACCGCCTAATCATTATCGGTTGCTCGGTATCGAACTATATGAATCGAGCGTCAAGGTCATTGCCACGGCTGCTGACCGTCAGATGGCGCATCTGCGGACCTATCAACATGGTCAATATGTTGAGTTGTCTCAGCGGTTACTCAATGAAGTTGCTGCCGCCAAGTTGTGTTTGCTCGATTCCGTAGCGAAGGCAAACTACGATGCCTCTTTGCGAAAACAGAATCCGCCAGATGCTCCACCGCTGACGCCGCCCTTGGTTGTGCGGGAATTTTCCTCGCAACAGCCGGAAATTATTGTCGAACAGGAAGAGCGATCGACCTCGCGAAGCGAAGAAGTTAGTTCGTCGCTGAATCGACGACGATTGCCGTTGATCGTACTTGGCGGCTCTGTGGTTCTCTTGATCGTTGCTCTCGGTTTTCGTGGATGGATGTCGGGACAGGGCAATGAAGATGTTGTGGCCAATCGACCTCAGCAAAAGACCGGTGTGACTCCAGACAACAGCGAAAGCGCCGAGGAAGAACCGGATCCCAATGGGGATGTGGTCCCAGAAAAAAAAGAAACCGTCGTTGATGATGCTGTCGATGTCGATGCTACAGACAGCGAGTCCGACGACAAAGTTTCTCCAACGAGCAATGAAGAGCCGTCAGCCGGACAAACGGATATGGATTCTGTTGCTGTCCCGACGGCGAATCCATGGGATCAACTCGATAACAGCGCCTTTTCGGATCGCCTGCAGTTTGATACTGCCAACGTCTATCAAGCTGTATTGGCCGCGCTTTCTGAGCGTGATCTTGAGTCGGCCAAGGCCATGATGGAGCGAATTGTACCTGCGAACGTTGCCGAACGGCAGGTGAGAGATGAGTTGGAGCTGTTAGTTTACAACGTGGAACGTTTTTGGCAGGCGTTGGAAACGGCCAAGTCGGAGATTCAGGTCGGATCGCAACTCGTGATGAGAGGAACGCCCGTCGAGGTGACTGACGTCGATGGCCGCCAGTTAACCTTAACGACGGCGCAGGGGCAGACGAAAACCTTTCCGCTCAACTCCATAACGCTCGATTCGGAACTGGCGATCAGTCTCATTGAGTTTCGATTCCAAAAAGCTCCGGGGCCGGGTTGGCGGTTGATCGGCAGTTTTTTGATGTTGGATAAAGATGGGAATATNACCCGTGGCAAAGANTTTTTGAAAAAGGCCCAGCAGCGCGGCTCCGCTGCGGACTTTCTTGCCCGGGCCATTGACGTTGTTATGGAAGGAGAGCCGTCACGCGTGGTTGCGGTGCCTCCGGTGGCTCAGGATCCCGAGGACCCCCTGGTTGGTCCCGCCGCGGACAGAAGGCTGCCGATACCAAATTCGAGTGAGCGTGCTCAGGCTCGGCAGCAGCTTAAGGAGAGTGGACTCTGGGGACAGACGGCAGATGAGTTCTTGGAAGTTGCTCGTAGTGAGGCTAGTCGTCCCGCTGCCCAGTACGAATTGTTGCGGGAGGCTGAACGGCTAGCCGGTGTTCATCGTGACTTGAATGCGGGCCTGGACGCTATCGATCAGCTTTTTGAGCGGTTTCAAACCGATCGCTGGCAGGAACAATACGAGTTTCTCAGGCAATTGATTCGCTCGTCGAAAGGAGAGGCTCGCAACGATTTAGCGCGAGTGGCTCTGGCTTTTTCCAGCCAGGCTGTTGCCAAGGACAACTATCAGGAAGCGAAGCGATTTGCAAATCTTGCCGTTTCAATTGTTCGCAAAGATCCTGTGGCGAGACCTCATGTGACGCAACGCAAGATCCATGTGGACACCGTCGAGCGTGAGTATACAGCATCCCGTGAAGCAGCCGAGCAGCTTGTACAAAACGGCGATAATCCTGCTGCAAATTTGACACTGGGTGAATTCCTCTGCTTCGCGAAAGGTGACTTTGAAAACGGTTTATCGCATCTCAAGGTTGGGGAGGATGCTTCGCTACGAAAATTGGCCGAAGCTGATTTGGCAAAGCCAGCCCGATCGGCGGAGCGAAAATCAGTGGCGGATGGATGGCTTGCTATTGCCCGTCAGAAAAGAGAATTGCATCAGTTACATGCGCTCGACCGTGCACGGTATTGGTACGACCTAAGTCTGACCGGTGCGAACCCAGCAGAGATCGTCGACACTCGAAAGACTTTGAATCGCGTCGTTGAGCGTATAGGGCTGCTGGACAAAGTGCTCGACACTACCGAGCTGTATCCGAATGCTGCGAAGACAGGCTACGGTACGCTTGGTATCAACGAGAATCAGAAACTGAATGTGGGTAGGATCCGACCGCTGCCTCAATATAACGGCAAGGAAGTTTCTCGCTTCCTATGGGCTCATGCTCCGTCCGAGATTGAATACGATGTGCCACCAGAAGCAAAAACGTTTACAGCGGTTGGAATACTCAACGGCGATTCTACAGACGGCGTTGAATTCATCGTTCAAGTCGATGGAAAGCCACTCTTTCGCAGCGGGCATTTGCGAACTCGTGGCCAGAAAACGCCTGTTCGTGTTCGAATTCCGGAGGGAGCTCGAACAATCAAGCTCGTTGTTGAGGAGAGAGATGCTGTACAGGACGACCAGACCTACTGGGTCGCCCCGCAGTTCACTTTCTAGGGCCTGTCTGCTCTGCTAATGGGTGTGCGCCAACGGTCTAGCGGCCTGCTGCTGCTGAAGCTGAGTCTGTTGCAAAGCCCATCGTCTCATCGCCATTGACCGTTCTCGTTTTTTCTGGCTCTTAACGACCGCACAATATCGACAAATCATGAGTCCGACAGAGAGCGTGAACGTGTGCGACAGGAAGGATCTCTCCTTAAAAGTCAAAATGAGCTGGAACAAGAACAGGCCACAGAGAGCAACCGCGGTACCTCGATCAACGTTTGATCCTTTCGTGGCCTTGTAGAGTTGATACCCATCTCGGCAGACCAGTAGTACAAATGCGGTGATCATACAAAAGCCGACGATGCCGAGCTCGGCAAGGATTTCAACGACGACTACGTGGCAATAAATGCCAAGAATTCGCGGGTCGTAAGAGGATGAACTGCCGATGCCGAACAACCAGTGAATCGGCGAGCTGTCAGCCCAGAAATTCAAGAGCGTAATGCAATAGTCGATACGAGTGGCCTGAAGCGTATCGCTCATCCTCTCCAAGCTCCAACGTCCTGACGTATCGGCGAATGCTGTAAACGTAAATGCCGATACGGCGAGCATAACGGCAATCGAGGCAGACGCGGTGACCCAGCCACGTGCTTTGAGAAGACCACGGCTCGGGGCAATGAAAATCATGACCGCAATCGCAGCCGCGAAGAACTGTCCACGCGAACCGGAACGGTAAATGAGTGCCAATGCAATGAAGACAACCACCCAACGCGCGATTTGCCAGACGCGATTCAACCCGATGAAATTCATTAGCGTTGCAATGATGATCAGCTGCCCCGCCGTTTCCGCAACCGATAGCGGTGCGAGGCGGGTTCGCGATTGACCAACACGATCAACAACGCCAATACCGTGTTCGACTTCGATCGTTCGACCCCAGGCGTGAATACCCGTGTCGAAGGCTAGTAAGATCATCACGAACGTACCAAACGTAAGTGTCGCGATGAGACCGGTTCGAACGTCATCCGGTTTTTGAATGACGAGGGGCAAAAGAGCCACAAAGGTAATCACGTAAGGGGCATGATACTTGTAAAGGAATAAAGATGTTTCCCGATCAAGTGCCCATAAACAACTGAGTCCGGCGTAAATGTAAAGCGCTAACCAGACCCACATTGCATTCGTTGTTGGATTCAACGGGTTTTGGCCACGCATCATGACACAGGCCAAAGCAAACAGGGTCAAAAGGCCGAGCCCGTAATTGATGATCGCCGAGTTCTGGGCGAAATATGCCATGTTGGCTTGTGCCCACTGTTCGAATGGGTAAATGCAAACAGCAAATGCCAAGACGGTAGACGGCCGCCACATGATCGCCAGGGCGAAAATAAAGAACGTCAAAAGGACGATTATAAATACCATTGGAATTCCTTTAGGAATCACCGAAAGGACGCAGGACAAGAAGTCTTTGCATTGAACTCTAGTTTACCATACAGCTTCGAATGCGTCGCATATCCACACATGTCGATTATGACACTTACGAGAAGAAAAGCGGATTTCCCGGTTGCGTGACACCTCCTTGTTTTCCGTCGCGATCAGGTCGACGAATAAGATGACGGTGTGCGCCGCCCTGAGGCCGTTTTACGCCCGCTTCAGACGCTGGCCACCATTACGCGAAAAGGACCAAACTGGTTCGTGTGAACGACGTAGGTAACGATAACGAACCAGTGTCATTGGTAGGCTATGTGTGGAATAACCGCGATTTTTTCTGAAACTCCTGACGCAGATCTTTTCGCGAAAACGCGGCGTTCGATCGAACTTATTGCGCACCGTGGCCCCGATGGTGAGGGGGTCCTGGTCGGCAATCGAGATGGTCTGGTTCAACAAGAGGCCGGCACCTGGTCGCTGGGGCATGTTCGGCTGGCTATTCTTGATCTGAGTGCGGCGGGCGCTCAGCCAATGTCGAATGCAGCCGGTAACGTTTGGATCACTTACAACGGCGAAGTCTACAATTACCTCGAGCTTGCTGAGCAACTACAGCAGCGTGGCCATCAGTTTCGCTCAAAGTCGGATACCGAAGTCGTGTTGGCCGCCTATGAGGAATGGGGCGATGAGTGTGTTTCGCGGTTCCGAGGCATGTTTTCCTTCGTTCTCGTCGACCTGAGACAGCGGCGAGCGCTGATGGCACGCGATCGGCTGGGCATCAAGCCAATCTATCTTTGGTTCGCTGCGAATCGGTTGTATGTGGTTTCTGAGCTAAAGCAGCTGTTGTCGGTCGACGAGTTTCAGCCAAAGTTGCAGGCCGAACAAACGGTGGATTATCTCTCAGAAGGACTTCTGGGACATGAGCCCCACTTGACGATGTTTGAGTCTGTCGTGCCGCTGCTGCCGGGTTCGCGACTGGCGTGGGATTTGGATCGATTGCCTAGACACGAACAAGCTGTCACCTACTGGGAGCCGTCGCGACAGGAAGTCGATTGTTCCTGGGCCGAAGCCGTTGAACGGGTTGAAGATGTTTTCTGTCAAGCCGTTCGACTTCGACTGCGATCAGATGTTCCCGTGGGGACATGTTTATCCGGTGGGATTGATTCGTCTAGCATCGTCGGTGTTTCCTATCAGGATTATGGCGTCAGGATGAAGACCTTTTCGGTTTGTAACAATGATCCGCTGATCAATGAACAGCCTTTTATCGATGTCGTCAATCAGGAATGCCAGGCGGAACCTTGCAAGTTTTTTTTGCAGGATGAAGATGCCGAACAGAATCTTGATACCTTCATCTATCACCAGGACGAGCCAACTTTTTCGCTGAGTCAATACGGCGAATTCTGTGTGATGCGACTTGCGCGCGAGCATGGCGTTCCGGTGCTGCTAAATGGACAAGGGGGCGACGAAACACTGTGCGGGTATCGCAAGTTCGCATTCTTCTACCTGCGTCAATTGTTGAGTGATTCGAGGTATTTTGCAGCGGCTCGTCACGTCGCACAATTATTGGCTTTTGGAGATCGCCAGTTGCTGCAGTTCTGGCAGGGGACTCGCTATGCGCCAAAATGGTTGAAACGTCGCTATGACGTGATGCAAGATATCCTCAAGCCTTCATGGCAAGCGATGAATCGAAGTGCCTGGGCGACAAGCATGAAAGGCGTGCATGATTTGCACGAACATCAATGGGCCGACCTGCGACGGTGGAGCCTGCCAGTACTGTTGCGATATCAGGATCGAAATAGCATGGCTCATGGCGTCGAGGCACGTGTGCCAATGGTCGATCATGAATTTGTCGAACTTGCTCTCACCCTGCCTAACTCACTGTTCTTCAAAAATGGAATGACGAAGAGAGTGCTCGTTGAAGCGATGGGAGAGCGATTGCCCAAAGCATTACGCGATCGAAAAACCAAGCTCGGATTTGATACTCCACAAGCTCGCTGGTTGCGAGGCCGTCTAGGAGAATTGCTCGAATCCCGAGTGCGTTCTTGTGATCGTCTGGAACCGATTTTGGATCGAGAAAGGGCCGCTCGCGCCTTTCGTGAATACCGCGATGGCTCCCAAAAAATTCCTCACTTCTTTCTCTATCGAATGGCTTGCCTTGCGGTCTGGTTAGATCGCTTTCAGGTCGAACCACGTTAGGACGGGTGATGACAAAATCTAGCCTGCGACTGGTTCACCTCACGTCCGTGCATCGCACGTTCGATGTGCGAATCTTTGACAAGCATTG
The DNA here is from genome assembly GCA_002723275.1 of Planctomycetaceae bacterium. Classification (GTDB taxonomy): domain Bacteria; phylum Planctomycetota; class Planctomycetia; order Pirellulales; family Pirellulaceae. The sequence goes on along the minus strand of PBNZ01000021.1, from coordinate 54,610 downwards.
TCGCACGTCCGTTGAGGCAGGTGACGACGTTGTTCTCGTCTCGACACATGATTGCGACGAGGTCGTTGATGGTGTTGTGATCAAATCGGTGCCCAAGCGAAGTCATCGACTCTTGCGGATGACGCTCACGGCCTGGCAAGTTTATCGAACTGCGCGTCGGCAGCAGGCGGATCTCTACGTGATCCACGATCCGGAGCTCTTGCCGTGGGCCAGGCTGTTGCGTTGGACAGGGCATCGAGTTGTCTATGATATGCACGAGAACGTTCCCAAGGATATTCTTTCGAAAACCTGGATTCCGGCCTGGCTCCGCAAGCCGCTGGCCTGCGCCGTTCGGTACGTCGAACGTCTTTTGATCGGCAAGATGCCCGTACTCTTTGCGGAGTCGTCTTACGTCGCGAGTTATCCCTGGGTCGAGGATAGCGCTGTCATTCGTAATTTTGCGAAGTTGGATTTGAGTGAACCTGTTGCGCGCGAGGGAAACCCTCCCACTTTGGCCTACATTGGTGCCGTTTCTCGGGACCGCGGCAGTGTGGTCACGCTGGAGGCACTCAAGTTGCTCGCCGAACGAGGTCTTTCGGTCGGATGGCTTTGCATCGGCCCGATTTCCCCTGCCGAACACGAATCAGAATTGCTGAGCTTTGTTGAGAAGCACGGACTGTCGCGGGTCGAGTTCACCGGTTACATCAAAAGCTCGCAAGCGATCAAAAGGATCGCTGATTGTACGATTGGTATCGCTGTCCTACAGCCTGAGCCAAACTTTGTCGAGTCTTATCCGACCAAGATCTTTGAGTATATGGCCTTGGGCATGCCGGTCGTAACGTCGAGATTTCCGCTTTATCAAGAGGTCATTGAACAGTCTCAATGTGGAGTCTGTGTTGATCCCACCGATGCCAATGAGATTGCAGATGCGGTTGAGTCACTCGTACAGCAACCTGAATTATCTCAACAATACGGCGATCGAGGCCGACAGGCCGTTGTAGAAACGTACAATTGGGGTGTGGAGTTCAAGAAGCTGCGGACCTTTTACGAACAAGTGCTGTTGAGCTCTCGTAGTCGCTGACATGACCGACCTGACCGAGTCCGCTCACCGGGGGATTGGAATGATCTATCGCTGCCGTCTGTTGCTGATTCTTTTCTTTGCTTGCCTGTTGGCAACGACTCCGTCCGTTACCCGTGCCGGCGGAGGTCCGGAAAATGTTTTTCTAGTGGTCAATCCGTTGAGTCCGGACTCATTAGCGATTGCAAATTATTACTCCCAGTTGCGACAGATTCCCGGGATAAATGTCTTTCGGTGTGCTTGGGGGGGCTCTCGGGAATCCATTCCTGTCGAAACCTTCCGGCAGCAAATCCTCGAGCCGATCATGAACGAAATCGGGCGGCGACGTCTTGAATCGCAGATCGATTACATTGTTTACTCCAGCGGTTTTCCTTACGCCGTCGATTTCTCTGCCGATATCCGATCAACGTTACCGAGAGTAGCCGGCCGGCAGGGATCGATCACCGGTTTAACTTTCTTCCAAGAGCAGGTTCGTTCCCGTGATACGTCTTATGTGTACACGTCGCAGAGCCAACGCGCGAACCACTATGAAAGCACGAGAACACGTGGATTCCGCAGCCAATATGGATGGAATNCAAGAGGACAACGCGTTGGGTTGAACGGATCCAACTATTACCTGTCGATGATGTTGGGATACACAGACGGCCGTGGTAACAGTCTCTCGGAAGTGGTGCAATATTTGCGTCGGAGTGTTTTGGCTGATTGTACGCAACCGCAGGGAACGATTTATCTCATGCGCGTCCAGAATGAGGTGCGATCGCAGACACGCGATTCCGCGTTTTCGGAAGTTGCACGTACTCTGAACGATATGGGGGTCAAAGCAGAGGTGATGGATGGGGTGCTGCCGATGGGCAGACCCGATGTGCTCGGAGTGGTGACGGGACGTGCAAAGTATGATTGGTCCAAGACGAGGAGTGCAATCCAGCCAGGCGCGATCTGCGAAAACCTGACAAGCTTTGGCGGGATTCTCCGTTCCAATGCAACTCAAACGCCATTGACGGAGTTTCTCCGGTACGGAGCCGCCGCTTCGAGCGGTACCGTGGTGGAGCCCTTCGCCCTGCAAGCTAAATTCCCTCACCCTTGGNTCCAGGTGCATTATGCTCGTGGAGCCACCGTTGCCGAAGCTTTTTACCAGGCAGTCGCTTCGCCTTATCAGCTCTTGATGGTTGGAGATCCCCTCTGTCGACCTTGGGCGAGTGCACCGAATTTCACCATCGACGGCCCCCTGCCAAACTCAACTGTTTCCGGGACTATCAATTTACGCCCCGTAGCGACTTCCGCACGAATCCGTGAGTTTCAGCTGTTCGTCAATGGCCGATTCCGACGTGTTTGCCAACCCGGGGATTCATTTGAGCTGAATACCGTCGATATTGCAGATGGTTACCAGGAAATGCGTATCGTCGCGATCGAGGATTCTGAAATCGAATCGCAATCCCGTTTGATACTGCCGTTGAATGTCGCGAATCGGGGCATGAAAATCGAATGGGGAATCCAGCCGAAAACGATCTATGACAATAGCCGTATTCAATTGTTATTGACTGGAAAGGGAACTAAGGAAATTCACGTATTCCATGAACGTGAACCACTCGGTACAGTAAACCTCGCGATGGGCCAAGTCACCATCGACGCGTCGAAACTTGGTGTTGGTCCCGTCACGCTCACAGCAATTGGTATTGGCGAGGATCCTGCGGAGAAAGTTTACGCGGCGCCGATTCAATTCGTCGTTCGACCTCGTGATGAACTATCTGGAATCGGCGTCAATTAGCTGGCGTCATTGAACCGNCGTCATNGAATTTGTGAAGCAATTGAGCAAATCATGGATGAAGTATTTATGCAAATGGCGCTTGCCGAGGCAGAGCAAGCAAGAGCTGAAGATGAAGTACCGGTTGGTGCGATCATCGTCTATCAGGATCGAGTTATTGCCTCNGCTCACAACCAACGCGAGCGGCTAAACGATCCAACGGCCCACGCCGAGATGATTGCCATCACACAAGCCGCCGAATCCCTCAGTAGTTGGCGTTTGCATGAGTGCCGAATCTACGTGACTCTGGAACCCTGTCCCATGTGTGCCGGCGCCATTCTGCAGTCGCGAATACCGCATCTTATCTATGGTGCATCGGATCCAAAATCCGGCGCGGTCCATTCGCTGTATCAACTCCTCAGCGACGCGCGACTGAATCACGAAACTCAAGTGACTTCGGGGGTTTTGTCCGATCCATGCGGACAAATTTTGAGTTCATTCTTTCAGCAACAACGCCAACGCGGTAAGAAATGACGATGGCGTTTCGGGAGATATGATCGCTTCAGACGCGGTCGACTCAGGATGTCTCGACCGCTGCGGGCGAGCTTCCGGGTTCTTCAAAAAGGATGCCGTTGATCAACGGTAGAAACTCTCGAGCGAACTTGAGCGTCGCGTCCTTCGAGACTTCGGCATTAACTTCATTGATTTCCGTAATCATGTAGATCTTGTACATCGCAGGCTTCGAGCCAAGTGCTGGCTTTGGCATGCGCGGTCCACGCCAGATTCCATCGTCGGAGAAGGTCCAGAAGATGCGAATGTGGTGTGTGAATAACGGATCTTCCTTGCGGAAGATTGCCGTCAGGAATTCCGGAGGAGTTTCCAGAGTCGCAGCCGAGTCGTCGGTGTATTGTTGAGGTTCACCATCGACGATGTCATAGCCGGCACCGACATAGCACCAATCCGGCGTGTGAATGGTGACGTGACGCCCTGTTCCTGAAACAAGGTACACATTCACTCTTTCACCTTCGCGATTCGTATAGGTTCGCGAAATGCAATTGGTGCAATTCGATGCCTTGAACTGCTCTTCGTCGACCTTGTCCTCGATACTTGTCCAGTGTCCGAACTCTTTGGGAATTCGATCAACTGCGGCAGTGAACTGATCCAGCTTTTCTGATTGGGCTTTACCCCATCGATCTGAATAGGTTCCCTCAACATAGGTGCCGACGATCAACACGCCCAACAAAATACCGATTGGTAGATACTTCATTGCTAATTCCTCTTAGGTCAATTGCTAGGCGACCGGTTGCTGTTCAAGCTGCGGGTCGTCACTCACGTGACTCTCAAGTTCGAGGTCACTTGCTCGGATATTCATGACATCGCCATTCATCACTCCACCGGAAATCTGTACGCCGACGGAGCGAAGTCGTTCGCAAGCATCCGCGACTTTTGGTGAGCGACTCACGTCACGCATGATCGACAGAAGCGTCGTGTCGACCAGCTGACCAACGAGCATTGCGTCAGCACAGGTTAACACGGGTCCGGTATCGATCACAATCAGATCGAACTTTGTCTTCAGTTCATCGATGATCGGTGACAAGGCAGTGCCGAGCATTTGGTCAGTATTGGCATCACGATTTCCAGCGGAAAGGAGCCATAAGTTTTCCGCCGGCGTTGGTTGTACCAATTCGTCAGTCGTTCCCTCTGAACGCAGCAGATCGCAGAGTCCCTTTTGGAACGGCATTCCGAGGACAACATGCTGTTGTGGATTACGAACGTCGGCATCGATCAATAGGGTGCGTTTTCCCGTTCGAGCAAAACTGGCGGCCAGTTGACTGGCGACGGTCGTCTTGCCTTCCTGGGCTAATGCACTGGTGATCATGATGGTTTCGTAGGGTTTATTTGACTTCGCGAAGAGAATGGAAGTACGAATACTGTCAATCGATCGCGAAAGCCCCAATTCGATTCGACGTTTTGTGATCTCGCTGACCGGCAGTAGGCCAGCAGCACGTCGCGTATGTAGGAGCGGCAGGGAGCCAATGACTCGAAGTTCACCCGAGTCAGTGATCTCTTGAGAGTTGTTGACTCGCTTGCTCTGCATATCCCAGAAAGCGACGCCGAGAATGGTGACAAACATGGTCATCATACCGGCGGCAATCAGCTGCAAGTTACGCATGATGAAGTTACTTGCATCGGGGATGATGGCCTCCTGGAGGACACGAATCTGGGGTCGGGAAGCAACTTCCAGTTCGAGCGTTTCCATCTCTTTCTTGACGTCGGAGACGAACTCTTCTTGGGCCTTGATCGACAACTTTTCGCTGTCTAGTTCGTGATTGTATTGACCCATCTGAGCAAGTTGGTCAGACAGAGTTTTGTAATCCTGATAAACCTTGGTACGACGAGCTTGTAAGCTTCGCACTTTGGTTTGCAGGATCTGGAGATCTTCCTGCAGGACGCGACTGTCGTTGCCGGTCATCGAGCGAATTCGTTGGGCGACTTCGTCTTTCTTCTGATATTTGAAGTCGTCCAGTTGCTGTTGAATCGCGACCAATTGAGGCTGCATGGCTCCAGTACCGCGACCGCCACCTCGTAGCTTCATCGCATTTTCAAGTTCGATCTTTTGAGTTTTCAACATCGCATACTCGGGGTAGTGCGTTGTCAAAACGTCCTCAACCTCATACGGCTGAGGATCGTAAGTCATCGTCGAATTGATGCGTTGCTGCTGAAGCATCATCATGTCATAGGCGTCCCAGTACTGCTGGTCGACTGCCATACGCTCGCGATCCAGAGCGGCCAGTTGCTTCAGGCCAAGATCGATTCTTAGCTTAACGCTTTCAGATTCAGTGGAGCCATAGGTTTTGGCGAGTTCACTGATCTTCTTGAGGCTATCGTTCATGTTCTTCATGAGTTCCCGATAGCGGTCGCGTAACTTCGAAAGCTTCACCACGCGATCGGCTGCTTCTGCATTCACCACCTCTTCCATGTAGGACGCGGTGATCGCNTTCAATAGCTTTTTCAATTGTTCACCGGGTTCGTCATGCATGCTCAGTCGCAAGATTTCAGAACCTTCGGCGTATTCGACTTTTAATTCTTTCTCGAGCCAGGCAACCGGATTCTGCCGTTCGCCGAAGAGCCATGGCCATGATTCGTCTCGAACCAGAGGCATCTGGCTGATTCCTGGTTCACGCAGAGCGGCGTTGATCACAAACGGACTTTTCAGCAACGCGGCTTGCGTTTGCTTTTCAATTTCAAAGTCCATCGGGTGTCGCACCGATTTCTGCCTGAGAATCTCATCCGGATTTCGGCGAACACGAAGCGTCACAAACGCTTCGTATTTGACCGGAAGCAACAGCCATAACATGACCATCACAACGAGACTGGCCGCAGCGCCGAGAAGGAGGCCGAGCAGCCAACGTCGACGTAACGAATGTAAAAAGGCGGCAAAATTAAATCCTTCGCCCGAGTCGTTCGGTTCCATCCAGTTTCCAGTGGGGAGCGGACTCCCCATCGGATTGGTGATTTCTTGAGCTACTGCGGGCAGACTGTTTTGCGCAGATGGAATCTGAGGATTCACTGGGCTCGGGCCTTGGTCGGTCATAAGTGTTTAACTCCAGTTTTGCCAAAGGATGGCCAATCAATCGATTGCGATGCTCTAAGCTCCAATACCTACGTTCAGTTTTCTCGAGCTGTTATCCTCGATGACTAAGCGTGAGAGTATTTGCATTTCCAAGAATAGAAATCCAAGTGCCAGTGGCATCATGATTAATCCAGCGAAATCGTGAAAAATGACGTTCACGATGTCGGTATTGTTTTGATCCAGATTGAGGTTGTAGAGCAGGCCGGTCACAGTAATGCGAATGCAATTCACCAACAACGCAATCGGCACGGAGCTCAATAGAATGCAAGCTCGCTCCCACCAGGGGCGATGATTGCTGATCATCACGACCGCTACCGCGATTGCGATGAAGATGGTCAACATTCGCAAACCGCTACATTGGTCAACGACGTTCATCGGCGTGTGTTCCAACACGATTCGATTACCTTCTCGATAAACGTCTACGCCAAAAGTCTGAAGCGCGTAAACGCTCGAAATCGTTGCCATGGTTTGCATGGGCCGCAAAATGTTATCCACAAGTACCCGCGGTAACGGGAACATGAAAATTAAGAACACAATAGCCGGACCGGCCCATCGAAGCGTGCGAAAGCCGCCGACGAAGACGAACACGCCAAGCAGGCAGGCGATCAAGCTGAGACGGTCCAAACTGAATTGAACCAGTACTGCTGCGAAAATTCTGGCAATCGTTGCCGCTGCTATAATTCCAACGCCCCACCATCGTTCCATGTTCGACACGGAACCAAACGGCTCTCTGCGATAGTACAAGAGACCAGCGGCGATCAGAGGAATGAGATAGCCGTGGCTGTACATGGGAGAATCCCATGCCATGTAGGTGCCGTTCAACGTGTTCAGGTAACAAAGCGCGATGAGCAAAGTCAAGGCACCAATGAACAACCAGCTCTTTGTCTGGTCATCCTGCACATTTAATGCACTTCTCTTGGATGGTGGCTCTGATGAAACTTCGGCGGCTTCGTCATTCGCTACCGGCTGCTGCGATTCAGGTTGAACTTGAGTCACGTCTCGGTCTTCCTATTTGTCTCGTCACGGTAACAGAGATGACAGAATTGTAGGTCGCTGCAAAACCGCGACGCGTCCGTGTCGATAAAATGATCTAGCTGATCCTGAAGAGGTTCAACAATATACCGGTTTGCATATCCAAAATATAGCGGCCTTTAAAGCATCAGGTTGGCAAAATGATGCCCAAAAAACGCATCAATTAAAGATAGTCGTGGCAAAAATGTCGGTCAAACAAAACGATTGAGGTCAAAGCACTTCAGACGCGCTCTATTCCCTACGTTCCGTCTGACTGTCTCAGTTTTTAGGCGCACTTGGTCTCGCACTACGCGGAACCGGCTCAAATAGTTCGCCGAGTATTCTTTGTTTTTTTGCTGTAATCGTTAGAGTTTGCCATTCAAGTGATTTTCAACNATCTTTGCCTTGCCAGCTGACCTCTGTCAGCAACTCAGAACCATCGATCGGAACGCGAAGGACCTGGTTGGGTAGAGTGACTTCAAATCGCGGGTGAAATGAACTCGATTTTAATTCCGATGGTTGGTGAGTTCCTAAGTGAAGGAATATTCCACCTGTATTGCCTAGAGCTTCATAGCCTTCCGGTGTCTTACGAAAATTCCAGGCTGGATGAAAATGAAATCGTGCNTCGGCCGTGTCGTGCCGACCGCTTAATTCGTCTCGAATTGAGAAACCATTTTGGTGAACCTGCCATCGGCGCGTGTGAGTCACTCTTCCGGCGAGGCGCTGATACCCGGAATGGGAGCAGGTGATTTTGACATCTTCCGCGCTGGTCTGAATTTTCAAATCAAACGGGTGAGCTTTTTGTCCCACTCGAAANCCGCTCCAGACGTCTGATGAGTTGGTATCGTCCACAATCACGGTATTGTGAGCAGCCGTACCACGTTGTCTCAGGCGTTCGGCCGATGTTCCATAGCAAGAGGTGCCAGAATTTACGAACACGCGCTCGCCGCCAAACGACCACTCAAAACAAAGGGTGTCGGCATGGGCGTGGCCGGGGACATAACTCGGCCCGACTTCTGCGACATCAATCAGCAGGGTGTGTTTNGGGAACTGGACACGGATGTAGCCGCTGTCTTTGAGATGAATGACGCGATCTTGGGGCAATTGCACCTCAGGAAGTTGCAGGCGGCTGGCGTAATCAGCAAGCTGCTCAGCCGTCGGGACGATGCCAAAGGCCGCATCATTGAAGAAGGAAATACCCCCGTCAGGGTGACACATTGCNAGCAGCCAACGTCTCATCGATTCGATGGGATTCAGCAGTGGTTCAGGGTCTTTCCCCGTAATCTGGTAGAGATTGACGAGATCGAGCAGGTCTTCCAGCATGACGCTGTGATACATCGGACTCAGTTCAAAATGGCCACCGTCCGGCAGAATTTGTTCCTTCAGNTCTTGATCAAATAGCGCCGTTCCCCGCTGTAACCAACGTGCGGCTTCCGGCCCCTCGAAATAGCAACCGGCGAAAATTAACGCCTTGGCGTTGGCCCAGAGGTGATTGCCGAGAAGGTGGAATTCCAGCTGGTTTTCGAGGCTTCGCACTTGAAACGCCAGAGATCGCTTGGCATCCTCTGTCAACGCATGGCCTGCTAGAGACCATTTGATCCAATTCGCGATGCGGATCGAAAGTGGATAGGGCTCCCAGCCGGTACCGATTCCGGGTGGGTTTTCTTGAATCCAACGCGCGATCAGGTCGATGTGCCAAAGTGTCCGCTCACTGAAACCAGCCGCATTCAGATCGTCGAAGTAATGCAGGTTGTAACGAGTAAGGTGACTCAGGTTGGGATCATTCCACGCTTTGGGAGCCAGGGGGATATCCTGTTCGAAGACTCGTTGAATTTGGGCTTCAAGCAGAGATGGCTCCCGCTCGATTGGAGGGGTCCAGCCTAGTAGCTTGGGTCTCGCCGATGGCGGATCGGAAAGTGAGGGCTTGGCACTGCGAAACCGACGCTGAATTCGATTGGCGATTTGTATTGGGCGGAGGTGTCGAACTGTGTGTAACCACCGCGAAAGGTTTCGAGAATTCATCGTTTCATCATAATTCTTAAGGATATTCTTGAATGCAGTCCACGAAGGAGTGTCTGCTAGCCTCATTAACGTCACCCGACAGAAACGATCCGCATAATCCTTAGGCAACTCGGCGTTGCCTGTTGTAAATCGTTCGTTTTCTTGACCGTTGGAATTCGCATTGGTTTAATGTTGTGCAGAGAACGGACTCATCTTATGTATTGTCGGACATTTCCGACGCCCAGGGTCGGACATTTCCGACGCCCAGGAAAGCGAAATACGGGTCTCGTATTTCGATAAAAACTATGCAAATCGGTTCGTGATCCTTCGGGATAAGCGTCTTGCTTTCCTTGAGAATCAGGCGATAGCGGGTGTCACGAATGACCGGTTTGTAATGATTACGACACCAACGGCTAACGACACGATACTTGCGCATCGATTGGATTTAGACGAATGGCGATAGCCATTGCCTCCCTCGGCCTTGCATTTCTGATCAGCTATTTGCTGACGCCAGCGGTTCGTCGCGCTGCGCGACGATTCAATTTTGTCGATCGTCCGGATGGTGGTCGCAAACTGCAGGCCAAGCCCGTTGCATTGGGCGGTGGTATCAGCCTCTTGATTGTCACACCCATTGTCTTCGTCTTGATTTCGATGTGGTGGGGATCTGATCTGTGGATGATGACGAGTCAGGCTGCCAAAGAGCCTGGGGCATTGTTCGGACTGGCGGCCGGAGCTGCATTGTTGGCCGTTGTCGGTCTGTTGGATGACGGTATCGGCGTTCGTGGCAGTTACAAACTGCTCTGGCAGGTGATTGCGGCAAGCCTCGTGATGGGAACCGGCCTCGCGATTCCGAAAATCGTGATTTTTCAGACCGAGATTCCCCTCGGTGCGCTTGGAAGCCTGTTAACGATTACCTGGCTGCTTGGAGCGATTAATTCATTCAATCTGATCGACGGTGTCGACGGTTTAGCCGGCAGTGTCGGTGTTGTCTTTAGTCTCACCTTTGGTGTCATTGCTCTTCTCGGCGGGCAGCAGCTCGATTCGATTATTGCATTTGCGCTGGCGGGAGCTTTGCTGGGATTCTTGCGATACAATTTTCCACCCGCCACTATCTACCTGGGTGATACGGGTAGCATGTTCATCGGTCTCATCTTGGGGACGATCGCTTTGCGATGTTCGATGAAGCAGGCAGCTACCTTGGCATTTGCAGCACCGCTCGCAATCTGGTCGATTCCAATGTTTGATTCGTTGGCGGCAGTCGTGCGTCGTAAGCTGACTGGACGAAGTATTTATGCGACGGACCGAGGTCACATTCACCATGTCTTGTTGACTCGTGGGATGAGTGCCACTCAAGCAGTGGCGTTCATTGTGATTTTGTGCTCGGTGACTTGTGCCGGTGCCGTTACCAGTTGGTATTTTCAGATCGAATGGTTAGGTTTTGCTGTAGTTCTGGCGGTGATTGGATTCCTCGTATTTACCCGAGTATTCGGGCATGTTGAGTTCGTCCTGCTCAATACCAAGCTTTTTGGTTTCGGGCGGTTTTTGTCGTTCGGATCCTCTGGGGACAGCGTCGACGATGTGCATCACACGCGAGTCAACTTGCAGGGAACTCGGCAATGGGAGAATCTCTGGGGAGCTCTCGTAGAATCTGCTGAACGCTTCCATCTCGTGAAGATGCAGCTCAACTTATCGATGCCACGCCTGCATGAAAACTTTTATGCGACTTGGGGGAAATCTGGACGTCACGCTCGAGACCTTCTCTGGCAGACAGAGATACCGCTTATTGTCGAAGGCCAACCGGTTGGACGATTGAGCGTGACAGGACAGCAACATGAGGCCTATGCGAGCACGGAAATCAATCAGTTCATTGATTTCGTGGAAACGCTCGAGTCCGAATTGACCTTGCTGATTCGACGTGAGAGTCAGATGCTGGCGGCTGTAGCCGAAAAAGACTCGAAGCAGCAGCCCTCGAAAGACTCACCGATTGTCGAGGGCGTTTAGCTCTTCTGCTGATGCTGCGAAGAGCACCCTTCTTCTACCGGCAATGCTACCGTTTACAGGAAACGTCGGCCTGCTTGACGGAATTCTCGACGATCCTGAGATGTCGGAAATGAAAAATAGGTAGCGTCTTTGTCGAGGTTCGGTTTTCGTTCGACCGTCCCTGCTTCGATTTGATTGATTGCTTCGACCAACGCATCGGCTCCTGCAGCCTTAGTTTTTCGTACCAGACTGTCCCAGGTATCCTCGGCGTCGACCTCCACCGAATGCTGGACGAGGATGTCACCGTTGTCCAGTTTATCTGCCAAGTCATGGACCGTTGTGGCCGTGCTGGTTTCGTCGTTTTTCAAGGCCCAAAAAGCCGGCATCAAGCCACGGTATTTTGGCAGGGGAGCTCCGTGGACGTTGATGGCGCCTTCCGGAAAACGACTACGGACTTTCCGGCCGATAATCTGAGGACAGCTAATGGAAATCAGCAGGTCTGGATTGTATTCATCAATGATCTTGTGGAATTGCTGGCCGCTGACCTTGGCGACGTGGTAACAGGGAATGGAGAATGCTTCCGCCACATTTTCGATCGACCAGAACGGGCCGTCAGGACCGGGGCGATTGAATTTTGACTTGATTTTACCAGCGATTACTCGGCAGCCCATCGACAATGTGGTCATTGTCCCGAAGAGCGACCAATGTCGGAGAAACCCCTTGATACGTCCACCGTGTGTGCTCATCGCCGGCGCGATGACGATACAGCAGACGTTTCCCATTTTTTCCTGGCATACCTTGGCAAAGGCATTTGGCAGGTAGAGGTTTTCGTTTTGAGTCAGGATGAGTAGTTTCATTGGGATTCAGATCTTTTCGATTGACTGAAATACTTCACCATGCGGCGGAGACCTTCTTCCGTCGCGACCGGTTGTTGGTAGCCGGCATCACGAATCTTCTGAGCTGCGACCTGGGTTGGGATGGTAAGCTTTCGCACCCTGGCTGACGAAACGGGAAGATTCTTACCCGTAATTTTCGTGATGAAATCGAAGGGTTTTGCCGCCAGCAGGCCAAGCCACAAGGGGAAGGTTGGAGCGGTCGAGCTTTTTCCGAGAGCGGTACGAATGACCGAAACAATTTCTTTCACCTGAAGGTCCGGCTTGTCCGCATAATTGAACACGAGTAGACCGGGCTCCATCGACTCCACCTGCATGCAGATCGCCGCGGCGAGATTTTCGACGTAGGCCGTTGCCTTCACATTCTCACCTTTACCAAACATAACGAAAAATCCCGAATCAATCTGACGGATCAAATTGTTCATGTTGGTGATATTGCGTTCTCCAAAAACAACACAGGGGCGGATGATGACAACGCTGCGATCGGTTGCTCCGGCCACCCATTTCTCGATAACGTGTTCGCCACCAAGTTTGGAAGCACCATAAACGCTGGTCGGCGTGGGGTCTGTCGTCTCTGAAGCTTCATCAGCCCGATCGCCATAGACGGCAATGGAGCTGGTGAAGAGAAACCGTTTGACTCTGGCTTCTTGCATCGCATCCAGAAATGCCTGGGTTCCTGTTTCGTTGGTCTCCCAATATTCATGATCTTCATGGCCATAATCAAAGTGAATGGCAGCCAGATTGATCGCTGCGTCGACACCTTCCAACGGTGCGACAAGATCATCCTTGCGACGTATGTCGCCCTGGACAAAGCCACTGAGGCCATAGTCGCCAGTTGGCTCATTCAGGTCAAAGCCGATGACTTCGTGGCCCCGCTCGACGAGTTTGGGAGTGAGGTGTGAACCGATAAAACCGGAACTGCCCGCTACAAGGATTTTCATAGGTCGAATCTTTTTATTTGATGAGTTCTTGAAAGACCGATTCCAATTGGTCCACGGCGGTATCGCGTGTGAATCTCTTCAAAACTAACTCACGATTCAGGTGTGCGTTTTGTTCGAGATTCGATAAATTCGTGATCGCTGTTGCGATCGCTTGCTTGAGTTCGTCGACATTTCCCGGATTGAAGACGACGTTAGCCTGAGTCGATTCCAACAGTTGCCTACCCTCCCCTGCAAGTCCTGCGACAATCGGTCGACCTGCCAGGAAATAATCGAATAGCTTGGACGGGATTGTCTTTGCCAATGTCGGGTGTAACTTCAAATTCAGGTACAGGAGCCCGCAGTCCTGCATCATTCGCATCGCGTCTTCGCGCGATACAGCAGAATGAAAGATGACCTGGTCTTTCAGGTCCAGTTCCTGTACCAACTGCTTCAGCATCTCCAATTGTGCCCCAGCGCCGAGTAAATGGAGTTTCCAATCAGCAAGCTCTGGATTGCGGCAGACTTCGGAGAAGCCTTGGATCAGCAGTTCCAGCTCCTGGAGATGGCCCAGATTGCCCGCATATAAAATCGTTTTTGAGTTGAGTGTTTTCTCCGGATTCTGACGCTCTGCCTCAGCGTCTTCTAGAGAAACCCCGTTGTAGATCACGGTCACCGGTGTCCGGGTTTCTTCCGCCAAGTATTCAGACATTGGCTGGGATACGCAGATCAGACGATTGGCCTTTCGGTAGAAGTATTTCTCCATCTTCCGGCCAATCTTGTAGGCACGACCATCCTGGCTCAATTGTCCCGCTGCAACTGGCGTGTCTGGCCAAATATCTCGTATTTCCATCACCCAGGGGCGACGGAATAAGGCCGCGAGGAATCGACCAGTCATTCCGACGAGCAGCGGCGGACTGCTCACGTAGATCACATCCGGACGCCAGCCCGTTCGCCAGATCTTCCAACCCTGGCGAATGCTGCCACGTACGAAGGACATATAATGAGTCAAGTAAGCCCGGGCTCCTGAACCGACAACATCTTGAATGTGGCAACGTGAGATCTGAATGCCCTCAGATCCGAACGCAGCGTCATCAATCGCTTCGACTTGCGCCTTATGCGGATACGCCGTGATCACCTGAACTTCGTGGCCTCGTTTTACCAATAAGCGCGCGAAGTCGGTTAGCCGAAAGGCCGCTGCAGTGATGTCAGGTGCAAAAAACTGAGTGATCAGAAGAATCTTCATTGGGCTTCGAATCGTTGAGGCATGTGATGCTTTCGGATGAGTTGCTTTACTTTCGGCGTTGTTGCATTAATCGTTGCAATTGATGCAACTTGTTATTGGGCTAAGCTAAGATGTACTAAAACGCATGGCTTTGTTTAAGGACGATCGTTTTTGGATGATCGTCGTGGATTTTTGATGATTACGAACCGACAAGTAACTCACGCGCTTTCCTTTGATATTGAGGATTGGTTCCACCTTGTGGAAGTGGAAGCAACCGCCGATCCGGCAACTTGGGATACCTTCCCAACGATCGTAGTCGAACGTACGCGCGAGATTCTTGATATCTTGTCGGAATATAACGTTCGAGCGACCTTCTTCATGCTTGGTTGGGTCGCGGCGCGCCATCCAGGTCTTGTTCCCATGATTACCGAACATGGCCATGAAATCGGAACCCACTCGTATTGGCATCGAAAGGTTTACGAATTAAGCCCAGAAGTGTTCCGTGAAGATCTCCAAGAATCGATTGAGATTCTGGAGCAATATCCAGGAGTCAAGGTCCACGGGTTCCGAGCTCCGTCCTTCTCGATCACCCCTGGAACTGAATGGGCTTTCGATGTGATGAAGGAAGTCGGGCTTGATTATGATGCGAGCCTCTTTCCCGCCAGTCGAGCTCACGGCGGTTACGTTTGTGACGTCCAACCGCACGCTCTTGAGTCGCCCAATTGCGGCACCATTGCAGAATTGCCGATGAGTGTGATGGATGCAGGTCCTTTTCGTATCTGCTTCTCGGGCGGTGGCTATTTCCGACTATTGCCCTTCTGGTTCATTCGACGTTGCTTCGAAAAATCCGAATTGGCCGGTCGTTCATCCGTGGTTTATCTCCACCCCCGAGATCTCGCGACCAATTGTCCGCGAGTTCCTATGCCACTGCACCGTCGCTTTAAATCCTATATTGGCCGAGCAACCACCGCTAAAAAACTGCGACGGCTGCTTGGGCAATTTAAGTTTGATACCTGCTATCACGTCTTGCAGCAGCATGACTTGCTGTCAGATGGCGCCCCTGCTCTCTGATGATGCAGCCTCTGGGGTTAAACTTTCTTTTCATTTAATTGGCTTTAGAGCGATTTTTTTCAGCGACTTTGCCGATTAATAGGCCTGCGGGAGCTAATCAAGCTTTGGCGGTATTTTGCCTTTGAGTTCCAGAATTCGTATACTTTCAGGCGCATCGAGTTTCCAAGCTAGGCCAGGAGTTTACCCATGACGTCACGAGTCGTAATCGCTGCTGCGAGCTTTATGCTGTTCGGGTTTTTGGCGGATGCTGCGAATGCTCAGTACACCTCCGGTACCAATGTCCGTAACGCCACCCGGAATTTTCTCTACAACCGACCTACCGTTAGTCCTTATTTGAACCTGACGTCGCGTAATTCCACCGGGATGTCGAACTACCATACGTTGGTTCGTCCCCAACTCGACCAAGAACAGGTCAACATGCAGCGACAGGCTCAGGCCACGCGTCAACAGCAGCAACTGAATCAGATTCAATCTGAATTCCGTCAGTCCCAAACTCAAAATGCGGGTATGATGGTTACAGGTCGGATGGGATGGTCGAGTCGCGGATATCCCCGGCACGGTATTTACCTAAACTTCTTCCCTGGAATGAATCGAATTGGTCGTTGACGACGAGTCGGGAAAAATTTCAGAGCGATTTCAGCTTCTTGAGAAGACTGGTTCTAAATGAGTCGCGCTCGTATTTACCTCTCGCCGCCCCATATGTCTGGCAGCGAAGAAGATCGTATCGCTCAGGTCTTTGCCTCAAATTGGGTGGCTCCTGTGGGACCGGATTTGGCCCGCTTCGAGGAGGATTTCGCCAAGAAGATCGGTGTTGAGGCGGCCGCGGCAGTTTCCAGTGGAACCGCCGCACTTCATCTGGCCTTGCGGCGACTGGAACTCGAGCCCGAAGACGAGGTCATCTGTTCGACCTTTACCTTTTGTGCTTCCGCCAATCCGATCGTGTATGAGCGTGCTCGACCGGTCTTTATCGATTCCGATTGGGATACCTGGAACATGGATCCCAACCTGTTAGCCGAAGAACTGAAGGAAGCAGATCGACGAGGCAAGCTTCCCAAGGCTGTTTTACTCGTTGATATTCTCGGGCAGAGCGCTGACATGGACGCGATTCTCGAGATTACGGATCGCTACGGTGTTCCAATTATTGAGGATGCAGCAGAAGCTCTGGGCTCGACCTACAAGGAGAAGCAGGTCGGTTCCTCAGCCTGGTGCAGTGCCTTTTCGTTCAATGGCAACAAGATTATCACGACGAGTGGCGGTGGCATGCTTTGCTCGAATGATCGTAAATTGATCGAGAAAGCCAAGCATTGGGCCACTCAAGCAAAAGATCCAGGCCATCTCTACCAACATTCTGAGATTGGCTACAACTATCGACTCAGCAATGTTTTGGCGGCGGTTGGAATTGCTCAATTAGAGGTGCTCGACCTTCGGGTGAAGACCCGTCGTCGGAATTTTGACTTCTACTTCGATCGCCTGGCAGAGCTTCCTGGCGTGAGCTTTATGCCTGAAGCCGACTACGGCTTGGCCAATCGCTGGCTAACCGTCGCGAGATTCGATCCTGCTGAATTCGGCGCCAATTGCGAAAATGTTCGTGAAGCGTTGGAGGAGGAAAACATTGAGTCACGACGGGTTTGGGTACCGCTGCACCGTCAGCCTTCCTTCCAAGGATGTCGCTATCGCGGGGGTACCGTTGCCGATGAGATTTTTGCCGATGCACTCTGTTTGCCAAGCGGAACAGCTTTGACGGAAACCGATCTGGACCGTATCTGTACGTTGATCGAAGCGGTCGCAGGTTAAGGCAATCGCAATGCTTAACGTCTTTTGAGCTTGCCAGCGTCGCTTAAATCTAATTTATCCAGCACGCGAACGATTCTCGGTCGCTGGTAGCGGTCAAGCGCTTGGTTGCAATGTTCCATAATGCGTGTGCGAATCAGGTCGGGAGCGAGCGACTTGTCGGTGGCTACCACGTCACAGGCAACCAGTTCACCGGCGAGTGACGAAGCTTGGCTATAGACGCGAACTTCGGCCACTTCATCAAGCATTCGCAGAGTACGTTCCACTTCAATTGGGTGAACCTTGTTTCCCCCAACGTTGATCATGTCCGATGCGCGACCGCTGAAATAGACGCGTTGTCCGCGAACTTCAACCAAATCTCCAGTACGAAACCACCCATCATCCGTAACGCGATCTGAGGGTGCTTCCGATTTTGTGTCATAGCCTGACATCGAATTTGCCGACTTGACCTGTAATTCATCGTCGACAATTCGGAGGCTTACTCCATCGTTACCCGGTGCGTCAAGCAGGTTCAACGGGAAACCGGCATCTCCATCAGAAACGGAAAAGCAACGCCCCGTTTCTGAAGTCGCATAGATGTGCACGATACGTGCATTGGGAAAGCAGGCTCGTAACTGGTTGAGGATCGTTTGGTCAACGACTTCGCCACCAAGCGTGATCTGCTGAATCGGAATCGACGCCAGATCGTCAGGGGGAACAGCCATCAACAGACGCCGCCAGTAAGAAGGTGTCGCTGATGCAAATTCAACCGAACGTTCGCTCATCACCTTGGCGATGCTCTGAGGGTCCGATCCCGCCGCGGGAATGACAAGCGTGCCGTAATTCGTCAGCGCTTGGAGTGTGACCTGTAATCCAGCGTAGAGATGGGGTGGGTAAGCCAATAACCAACGCTGGCCCGGATCCGTTTGGCGAACGGGCCGTACGAGACTTGAGAAGTCATGGTGGACGGCCTTCGGTTTGCCGGAGGTCCCCGAAGTCAAGATGGTGATTCCACCTGCTGAGTCACCCGTTGAATCTGCGCTATTCAGTCCCTCTGAAAAGAGTGTTTCTGCAGAAATGCAAACTTTTAGATCGAGTTCGTCGGCGATTTGCTCCAGGCGGTCAGCGGCCACGTTTGCATCGAACAGAAAAACGTTCGCAGACCTCTTTTCGAGCGCTGCAATTCCTGCAAAGCCGACTGACGAAGCTGAGAAGAGAAAGCCGATTCGCGTCCCTGCGGCGACAGTCGTTTGACTCAAGATGGTCTCATAAGTCGACCGTAGCTCATGCCAATAGGTTACCGCTTGAGAACTACAAATGACCTCAAGCGAATCGTCAATCTTGGTTTGGTCAAGTATGTTGGAAAGCATGGGGCATTGAGTTCGAGCATGTCAGTGAAAAAACAACCGCGCTCGGACATTATTGTCACGAGGGCGGTTGTTGTGGACAAGCCTTTGGGCGATCAGTAAGAATCGCGACTCATTCGCGGCCTCCAGGCGACACTATTCGTGGCTCATGTCATCGGTCGTCGCGACCTCAGCCGTTGTATCCGCCGCACGGGGTTTGCTGGCTATTCCCGTGCGACGCATGTCACGCACCACCTGAGCTGCTTGACGCAATTCATCCTGGCTAATTCTTCTCAGGTTTCCGAGTTCTGAGATCGGTTCCAGGGTATTCATGGCACGTCGAAGGGTCGGCTCCATCAGGATAACATCGGTCAACCATCGCTGCATCGCGGCGAACGATTCGGTTGCCTCCTCATATTGGTCTGTCAGATCCGCCGTACGTTCCAACGTTTCAATCGCATCAGCAATATCCGCGGTTTGAGCGAGGACATCATCCTTCACGTCGACCAAGCCTTGGAGCGTGTCCTGGCTCTTGTCGATGTCGATCGACTGAGCATCAAGCTGAGTTCGCAGGTCAATCAGCTCGTCCAACGCAAATTCTGCCTCCAAGACTTGTTCTCCCTCGTTCACGAGCGTCTTGTTCAGACTGATCAGGTCTTCAGCAACATCGGACGCTTCTCGATTGAGTGATTCGGTATCCAACAGCGATTGGTGGAGCCGATTTACTTCCGTTACAATCGGTTCCGCTTCTTCCAGATAACCGATCGATCGTAGTAGCCGCATTCGCAATGTGCTGAGTCGATTAAGTGCCAACTCGGCCTCGGTTGATGCAGCTGCTGAATCGATCAGATCTTGCTGGACTGCATTGGATTTTTCGATGGCGGCAACAGTGTCATCAAGTAGGCGACTGTGACGACTGACCTTCTCTTGCAAGGTGGTCATGCGCTGAATAACGCGATCAGCTCGATCAATTTGAGTCGAGGCCGCGATTAACTTCTGGTGAAGATCTTCAATCTCAGTCAGGCCTTGTGCCGCTTCCTGGCTCAGTTTCCCCTGTTGCTTCAACATTGCCAGCAGGTTCAAAGACTCATCGCCCGACTCGTGTTCTTGGTTGAGAAGCTCAACCGTCTTTTCCAGAGAACTTATCTGGGCTCGCATGTCGTCGAGCTGTTGAGCCGCGGGGCGCAAAAAGCCCCAATTCACGGCGATCATCGTGATCGCGATGGCAAAGAGAAACATGTTCCAGCCAAAACTGCTGGACCCACTGCGTTGAGCGACATCTCTTGCGTCTGAGTTTCGGTATTCGTTTGCGCTATCCAAGGCTCTATCCCCCTCTCGATTCCATGATTGGTGCTTGACGCAAGCCGCCTCTATTCTTGCCGCCTCTATTCTTCCTGTGTTTCCCTATCGGAAGAAATTGCCTTGCCAGAAGACTCTTTCCGTCCGCATGCAGTTTGATATGCATGCATAGGTTTTAACGAAAAAACCGTCACTCATTGTTGAGTGAGCGTATTTCGAGTTTGCGCAGAGCGGCTCGAGTTTCCCAGGCGCAGATACCGAATGGCCGGCACAGATTGACCTCCGGTCGAAGAGATAGCTCGTGACCGGTTAGCGACCTCTTGATCAGCTCTTTGTCATCGATCCAAACGGTGACAACATCCTGAGAGACGCGCAGTCGAATTGAATACCACTGATTTTTTTTGAACGCCTTGGAGCGGCGGGTGTCATTTTCCGAAGCGTCGTCGCCGTCAATGCTGGAAAGCCCTACGACGGCACCACCCCAGCCACCCACCACGAGAGTGAGGTAGTTGTCTTTCACGGGAAATGTCAAACCGCAGAAGAAATCCGTACCGTCAATTCGTTTGGCTTCGAGTCGTACCTCGTAATTGTCCCGGGGCAAGTTTTGGGTCGCCGTGAGTCCCGTCATGGACGACCCGAATTCCATAAAGATCGTCTCGTCTTCAACGTAGACTTCGCCTTCACCACCGAATTGAGTTGCCTTCCAGCCCTTCAGTGACTTACCGTCGAAGAGTGGGGCCCATGAGTTCTTTTTGGGCGCGGACGTATTCTCCGCGAACAACTGCGCAGCAGGCAGTGTTCCAAACAAGCTGAACACAATCAGAAGGATAAGAAAACGTGGCACGGCGGAGTTCCTTATAAAAAGATCTACGCCGCATTGTAACTTGGAATCGGGGCTACTTTACAGGGTGAACTTCGTGCCACTCGCGAAACCACTTGCAGAATTCGTCGATTCCAGCCTCGATGGGTACCTGGGGTGCATATTGCAGATGCTTTTCAGCGCGAGTCAGGTCGGCGTAGGTGATGGGTAGATCTTCGGGGCGTTCCGGTTGCTGATCGATTTGGGCAGTTTTTCCCAGTGATTTCTCAATCAATTCGATGATACGCCGAATTTCGATCGGTTCGCTGTGTCCTAGATTGAAAACTTCTCCATCGATTCCCGCTGCATGAAGTGCGTTGAACATTCCTCGGCAAATATCACTCACATGAGTAAAGTCGCGACGGATACTGCCATCTCCGAACAAAGGAAACTTTCGGCCATTCGCAATCGCGTCAGTAAAGACGGTTAATGCGAGGTCAGGTCGCAGGCGGGGGCCGTAGACGCTGAATGGTCTCAGGCAGACGACGGGAACATTATGAAGCTGTTGGTAGGTCAGCCCCATGAGCTCAGCACTTCGCTTTGTGGAACCGTAGGGACTTGCCGGGATGCCGAGTGGCTGATCTTCTCGAAAAGGAATTCCGGCTCCCTTTCCATAAACCGTCGACGATGACACCAAAAGAAATCGATCAACGGGAAATTCGCGAGCCGCTTCTAGTAATGCGAGAGTACCACCGATATTCACGCGTTCATAGATGAAAGGGTTTTCAACGCTATAGCGCACGCCAGCATAAGCCCCCAGGTGGACAATGCGTGTGATTTGCTGTTCCTGTAATAATTGTCGATTCGAATCGAGATCACAAAAATCACCTTCAATGACTTTGACGCGATCTAGTTTTTCCAGTTGAGCTGCATTCGATCGCTTTAGAGCAGGGTCGTAAAAATCATTGAAGTTGTCGAGACAAACACAGGTTTCATCAGTTTCTGTGGAGATCAATTCGGCAAAATGACTTCCGATAAATCCTGCGCCTCCAGTGATAAGAATTGACACGAATTAGATCCTTTTCGTCGATTTAACTTGAAGCTCTTTACTCGAGATTTTAGTCAATGTTGCCTAGTAATTTGGAGTGGGTGGCCGGTAGTGTTCCAGATTTATCGAACGAAACCAGTTGATTGTCTGCAGAAGGCCATCTTGAAGTTTGATGGTCGGTTGCCACTGGAGTTTTTCTTTTGCCAAGGTGATATCTGGCTTGCGACGGGTAGGATCGTCATCGGGTAACGGACGTTCGATGAGTTGGGAATTTGATCCAGTGAGATTGATGATTTGTTCAGCCAATTGCCGAATCGTATATTCCCCCGGGTTGCCGAGATTAACTGGGCCGATGAAATCATCAGCTTTGTTCATCATCCGCATCATACCTTCGATTAAATCGTCCCGATAGCAAAAAGATCGAGTTTGACTTCCATCACCGAAAACGGTGATGTCCTCGCCGTGAAGTGCTTGGCGAATGAAGTTGGAAATAACTCGACCATCAAAAGGGTGCATGCGCGGGCCGTAGGTATTGAAGATTCTGACGATGCCAATTTGCACCTTATGCATCCGGTAATAATCCATGAATAATGTCTCGGCGGCACGCTTGCCCTCGTCATAGCAGGCTCGAGGGCCAATCGGGTTCACATTGCCCCGATAGGATTCCGTTTGCGGATGAATTTCCGGGTCTCCGTAGACTTCACTGGTGGATGCCTGGAGGACCTTGGCATGGCAACGTTTTGCGATCCCCAGCACATTGATAGCACCGAGCACGGATGTTTTAATGGTCTTGATGGCGTTGTATTGATAATGTCCAGGAGCCGCTGGGCAGGCCAAATTGTAAATCTGGTCCACCTCTAGCCAGATCGGTGCCGTAATGTCATGGCGAATTAACTCAAAATTCGACCGGCCGAGCAGATGCTGCACGTTCGTTTTCTGGCTTGTGAAGAAATTGTCGAGACAGATCACGTCGTGACCGTCCTCGACGAGTCGCTCACATAGGTGTGAGCCTAAGAAGCCTGCCCCACCTGTCACAAGTACGCGTTGTATTGACGCCACTTTCCTGCATTCCTAACAATTTGTGGATATGGATGAGCGGATCCCGATTGGAAGATCACCGTCTGCTTGGGGCGTCCTGCTTGGGTCGTCCTGTTTGGGGCGTCGCCCGCAATCTAATTGTAGCCCGCGAACAAGGTAGCACTTTGGAGTCGAATGAGGAATCTGAGTCCTGAAGGTATTCGCCGAGAACTGATGAATCTGCCGGATATATCGCGGGCTCTTTGGGAGCGAGTCCACGAAATCCCTCCAGGCCGAGTCTCCACCTATGGAACGCTAGCCACTGCATTGGGTGACCCTGTCGCAACTCGCTGGGTGGGTTTCGAGTTACTGAACCATCTGCATTCCAGCGACTGCCCTTGTTTTCGTGTGGTAAGAGCGACCGGGCAATTGGGAAGGTATTGTCAGGGCAGTCAGGATGAAAAAATGGCTTGCTTGCAAGCTGACGGCATCGACATTGTGAATCAACGTGTTGATTTGCAACTTCATGGGTATGCCGAATTTAGCGGCTCACCACCTCTTCAACATCTGAAGTCGATCCAAGAAATCGTACGATCACACGCTTCACTCGTTGACGAAAATTCGGTTCAAACGATTGCCGGAGTCGACGTTTCCTACCACGGAAACATTGCTTTTGCCTGTTATGCTGAAACTAATTCGGAGACAGGGGAATTGAGTTGGTCACACGTGGCGACGAGGCCAAGCTCCTTTCCCTATATCACCTCTTATCTGGCTTATCGTGAACTACCCGTTCTGATCCAGCTTGTGGAGGAAGTACGTGCGATTCGCAAGTTGGCGGATGCTGTCATGGTTGATGGTGCGGGAATCGCTCATCCGCGTGGGTGTGGTGTTGCGACGATGTTGGGCGTTGCGTGTGATCTACGAACGATCGGAATCACCAAAAAGTTACTTCACGGTTCGGTGCAAACAACAAAGATGTCCTGTGGGGAAATCCGACCAATCCTTCAGCATGACTCACCGATCGGCGCTGCTTTGCGACCGAATCCTCGGACCGCCAGGCCCATTTTTGTTTCGCCCGGTCATCGTATCCATTGCGAGCAAGCGATTGAGCAGGTGGATCGGGTGTTGGGGCGTCGCCGCTTACCCGATCCAATCTATTGGGCTGATCGGCTGAGTCGGGAGACTGCAAAGTCGTGAAGTTGTTATGCCTTCATTATTTTTTCGCGGCCTGAGTTCACTGCCTTTGTCGCATTGCGAGTATCCAACACGAGTTTTGCATGTTGAACAATCGATTCGTAATCATAGGCTGAGTGATCCGTCGCAATCAAAATGCAATCCTGGGATGCGACGTAATCGGGGGTTAAGGCCTGGCTGTCCAGAGCAGGAACGCTATAGCTCCGCATTGCTGGCAAAGAGGCAATGTGTGGATCGTTATAGGAGATCTCGGCACCCGCTTCCGTCAATAGCTCGATGAGTTTGAATGATGGGCTTTCTCTCGGATCATCAATGTCTTTCTTGTAAGCAATTCCCAGGATGGCAATTTTGCTACCCCGAATCGATTTGCGATGGTCGTTGAGTGCTTGAGCAACTCGACTAACGACATAACGAGGCATTGATCCGTTGATTTCGCCAGCGAGTTCAATGAAGCGGGTCGAAAGTTCGTGCTTCCGTGCCAACCAGCTCAAGTAGAACGGGTCGATCGGAATGCAGTGACCGCCAAGCCCCGGGCCCGGATAAAACGCTTGAAAACCGAATGGCTTCGTCTTGGCTGCATCGATGACTTCCCAAATATCAATGTCCAACTCAGAAAAAAGACACTTCAATTCATTCACCATCGCAATGTTTACGGAGCGATAGGTGTTTTCAAGAATCTTGCAGGCCTCGGCAATTTCGCAACTGGAAACGGGAATGACTTCGACCACTGCAGCCGAATAAAGCTCCGTGGCCAACTGAAGACTTATCGGATCAAGCCCACCAACGACCTTGGGAATGGCGTGGGCGGAAAACTGAGCATTGCCGGGATCCTCTCGCTCCGGACTATAAGCCATGAAGTAATCCGTGCCAGCCTCCAAACCGGATTTCGACAAGATCGGCACCATTACATCGCGGGTCGTTCCCGGATAGGTCGTGCTTTCCAAAACAATCAGTTGGCCGGGGCGTAACTGTGCCGCGATCTCCTCTGTCGTCGATTCAATGTAAGAAAGATCAGGATCACGACTTGAATTAAGAGGCGTCGGAACGCAAATCAAAATGGCGTCTGCTTCCGAGAGTCGAGCCATATCTGCCGTCGGTGCAAATTTGCCCTGAGTGATGCTCTCGCCAATCCAATCGTTGGAGAAGTGCTTGATGTAGCTCTTGCCCTCCTGCAGCAATTTGACCTTCGCCGGATCGACGTCGAATCCAATCGATCGGTATCCCGCCTTCACAAAAGCATGAACCAAAGGCAATCCGACATAGCCTAAGCCCACGACACCGACTGTCGCTTTTTTGTCGCGGATTAATTCACTGAGCTGTTCGACCATGGGTCACCTCGATGCTAGCGGTCATCTTCGGGTGGACAGGAAAGCCGCCCCTACGGTATCTTCCCGCACCCTTAGACAATTCGCTCGGAGTTTACCAGATTCCGTTTCGGAGATCCCTATGAGTTTTCGTGCTTCCTTGGTCTGTCATTTTGTCGTCTTCATGTTCCTCGCCGCGACGTGTCGTGGAGAAGAATTCGCGATGGAAACCAAGATCTACGATGGGGATGGAAAACAGCTTCATGCAGAAAATGTAACCCTCTTTGCCGATCATGAGATTCACGATTTTTCGATCGTTCCTGAGCAGAAAGTAACTGTCTTCGATCGAAACGCGCGGCGGTTCACGCTGGCCGATGAAAAGCATCGAACCCAGGCTTCACTTGCGGCTGAAGAGTTGGTGCGATTTATCGCCTCAGAAAGGGCGCGCGCTGAAACGTCCAACGTCGCACTGATTCGGTTTGCATCAAAGCCAAAATTTGACGTGAGTTTTGATGAGGAAACTGGAAAGCTCGAAATGCTCAGCAAAGTCTGGAATTATCGAGTTGAAACGGAACGGATCGACGCTGCAAAGCTGGCGGACTATCACGAATTCGCGCAATGGTTTACGCAGCTCAATGCTCTCTTTCGTCCCTTACCCCCCGGGATTCGCATGGAGCTGAATCGTGAATTATTTGAAAGGAAGCTCTTTCCAACTCGTGTCCAAGTGGAAATCAAGAATGGCGATAAGGTTGTGGTGCGACAGGAAAGTCGACATCGTCTGATTCCCAAACTGCCGAACGAGCATCGACTGACACTGGAAAAATGGAAGAGTCAAAAAGATAGTTTGAGGCTGATTCCGTTCGTCGAATATCGGTCCCAACAATTATCTCTCGTGCGAGTTCTCGACGACTCGAAGCAACGGTAGTATCACTGCAGGCATTCCTTTAGTGGCTGATACGTTTTCAAACATTAATGAATTCGTAAAAGTTCCGGTGCCGTCGACTTGGGCTCACAAATTAACAAGGCCTAACATCAGTAGCATCGTAATTAATTTGCCTACTCTGCCGATAACTAGTTATACCGAAAGGCTGCCATTGATGGCCTCGCGGTCGAACCAACCCCAAACAGCTCAACTCGGTCACCTTGGCCGAACATAAATAGCACTCCACAACGTTTGCTCTTTCTGCGTGTTGCCGCACTAGCGTCACCCTTCGTGAACTGCGGTCGCTTTGCGCTCCGGGGTCCTGGTCGTAATGGTCACTTTACGCAATTCAGCGACAGATGTTTTAAGGAGTGAGTCTAGCTGATGATCGCGATTCAACCTCCTGCGTTAGAGCTGCAGGACCTAAAGGACTTAATTTATCAAACTCTTTGTGAACATGAACAACTTGAAATAGGCGTGTTTCCCATGACGGAACGCGTTCTGACACGACGAACGGAACCGTGTGGCATTTTGTTTTGTCTTCACGGCCCGCGAAGCGTCAAGTTCACGGCGATTTGGGAGACTGATCGAAACACCGTTCTCTTCTACGGAGCCAGCGGCGAACGCTTTCATAAGTTGCGTTTGGCAAAAGCTCCCGATTTGGAGGCGATGGAATTCAAAAACTAGCAAGGATGCGATCCGGAAACGGGTGATTTCCTACGACATAACGGGGAGAATGTGAAATGCTTGTGCTTTCACGAAAAAAGAGTGAGAAGATCAAATTGGGCGATTCGATCGAGATTACCGTAGTACGAGTGACTGGAGACAAGGTGCGAATTGGAATTCGTGCTCCAGACGACGTATCGGTCTTGAGGCAGGAACTGGTGGGTGGTCAAACATCGACACCAGAGACCTAAAACTCAAATCGATGTACTGCAAAAAAAAACGGGGACCCGATTGGTCCCCGTTTTTTATTTCTTTTTGTCGTCATAACGACACGACCCAGAATGTCTCTCCCTGATTATTCTCGCGGTCGAACTGCCCCAGTCAGACCGCTGTAATCCGCGCGATCTTCATTGTGCCACAGAGGATCTCCAGACTCCACGCGTCGGCGTAGGATATCAATCTTCTCAGATGATCCAGCCGGTGCGTCGGTTGCCTCGAACTCCTCAGACTTTAAGGGAGCAAAGTCTTCATCATGGCCATACTTCAGGATGGCCTCAAAAACGTTCCGTACCTTCTGCGAGTGCATTTTACCTCTCTCAATCTCCACCCATAACAAAACAAACTAACAATTCCTGAGAACGACTTCGCTGACGCAGATTCATTTCCGACAGGAAACGTGGTCAATCTCTAATTCGTCCAGGCGAAGTCGGCGAATTACGATGCGGTAGGGCCTCACTGTGGAAGTGAGGTTAAACGGGCATGAAAACAGCAGATTATTCCACTGGGATTTCAAAAGTCAACGTTTTAACTGAGGAATAACCCCATCTTCACCCTTTCTTCACAAAATTTGATTCAGGTCGACACGATTCTTGAACGCCGGTAACCTGGGATGAGTTGGCTGGACACTTGGGCTGTACCATCCAGACGATCTCTGTCGACCATTAACTCATCAAAACTCTTTGAGCTAAGTCAATTGACGATGTGGATTCAAAGCAATCTAAAGCTCCCGCCTTTTTCCCGGGGGTTTCATTTGATCACGAGCCAAGTCCTGGATGCCTTGCCCCAGCTCAAGACACTAAAGACCGGCTTATTGCACATTTTTATCCAGCATACCTCGGCATCATTAACGCTTAATGAAAATGCCGACCCGGAAGTGAGAGTCGATATGGAAATGGCTATCTCACGGATTGTTCCCGAGGATTTTCCTTATATCCATACCTACGAGGGCAGTGATGACATGCCTGCCCATATCAAAAGTTCAATGATGGGAAGCTCGATTACCGTGCCCATTGACGACGGACGTTTAGCGTTAGGGACTTGGCAAGGCGTTTATTTGTGCGAACACCGAGACCATGGGGGTAGACGCCGTTTAGTGTTGACCGCGTTTGGCGCTCCAAAGAATTAACATCGCCGGGCTTGGGATTTTTGATGGCCGATATCGCTTACCGACGTAGCGAGGCGGTTCCAAGCTGGGCTGCTGCCACATCATCGATCCAGCATTCGATGAGTGTCGCCAGATTAGCATTGGCATCCACTTCTCGGAGTGCCTGCAGGCAACGATCAATTTGCATGGGTGTCGCCTCGCCCTGCCCTGCCCTCTGGGCAGCCTGAGCCTGTTCGCCAAGCAGGCCTTTGGCCTTCGTCGAGGATTCGAATGAGGCGAGCATGAGCTGCCGATAGAAAAGCATGAAGAGCCGAATGGTGTGACGTAATCGTTGTCGGCGTTTAGGAGCTTCTTTGCCGGCGCCGTCGACAAAGGTTGAGATGTCCTTGGTGATTTTTAGATAGTCGGTCTGCGCAGCACTCCCGAGCGACTCCCATAACTCACACCGAAAGCCCTCTAATTCTGGATCGAGGAATTCCAAGGCCTGATCCAGACTGCCCTCTCCCAACCAAGCTCGTTCGGCCGCATCTGCCTCGCTGAGTTCCGGGTTGATTTCACGCAAATGCTGAGTGACAAATTCAAGCGATAGCGGTTGGAATCGCACCGTTTGACAGCGTGAGCGAATGGTCGGGAGCTGTGTTTGCTCGCTGGTCGCGATCAGTATTAAAATGGACCGTGGCGGAGGTTCCTCGAGAGTTTTCAATAGGCAATTCGCGCCCTCCTGGTTCATAAAGTCTGCATCGTCAATGATGGCGATTCTGCGATCGCCGATTGAAGGCCGCAGCGCGAGGCGATAACAGAGCCCATCTTTGTTTCGATTCTTCAGATCACCGATGAACAACTCGATCGGAATCGTGGATTTATCCACAGGCTTGCTCACCGTCTCTACGTCCGGATGAGAACCTGCCTCGATTTGAAGACAACTGTCGCACTGGAGGCAGGGAGCAAGTTCTTCGTTAGCGGTGTGGCTGCAGAGAAGAGCCTGGGCGAACCGTTGGGCGAATTTCTTTTTGCCGATTCCTGATTTCCCCACGAACAGGAAGGTGCTGGCGAGACGGCCACGTTGAAGGCTTGTTCGAAACCGATTCACGACATCATCGTGACCTTCAATACCGCACCAGCTCATCGTTACTCTCCCAAGGCGAAGCGTTTAGAAGCGGCGGATTGAATCTGACTTTGAACGTCTTCCGGAGCGGCACTGGCATCAATGATGACGATATCCTCTCGCAATTCGGCCTCCCGCAGAAAACCATCACGGACCTCGCGAAGAAACTCGTCACCTCGGCCTTCTACACGGTCGGGGTCCCCGACTCGCCTGGCCGCGGCGGCCTCCGGATTCAGGTCGAGGACGAACGTGAGCTCAGGGAGGATACCGTCGGTGGCGACTTCTCCGACCTGCCAGATATGCTCGGGTTTGAGACCCCCGGCATGCCCCTGATAAACCACGTTGGCCAAGAGATAGCGATCGCTGATGACCGTTTTGCCTGCCGCCAGTGCCGGACGAATTACCTCTTCGACCAATTGCACGCGTGCAGTCATGTACAAGAACATCTCGGATCGCATGTCGATTGGTGTATCGCTATGCGAGAGCAGCAGGTCTCGAAGTTTTTCACCGAGTGCTGTTGTGCCCGGATCCCGGCAAAGCAAAACCTCCATCGACTGCGATTCTAACCAGTCGCGAAATCGTGTGATCTGCGTGGTCTTGCCTGCACCATCGATGCCGTCAAAACAGAAGAATGGCATGATTTTGGATTCTGAAACTTTCTGCCTGGGAGAAGTATGCCCGTAAAGATGCCCGTATTGTAAGGATCGAATGCCGGAGCAGCTAGGAGCTGGACCCGGAACTATCGGGCGTAAGTCCAGTCTTTGGCACCATATTTTTCGATCACAAGTTGCTCGGTTCTGTGCCGCGGCCACTCCTCTGCTGCTTCCTGACATGGCCAGGCCTGTTTTAACGCAGTCCACAGAGAATCTCGATCGACTGCCAAATTGGTAAGGAATTCGTCATGCGTTCGTTTTTCCCGATAATCGGGGGATCGCGGAGGCATACGCAGGCTGCGGGAGATCTGGGAGATCGAGGCGTCGTAGAGCAGCGTTCCGTGGTAGAGAATGGCTTCTTGTTTTGAACGGAGGCTATTCCCCGAGCATTTCTGCCCATCCACCGTCAAATCGCTCGTTCCAGAGATGCTCACGTTTAATGACAATCCATTCAAGGCGGAACGAATTCGATCGAGTACGAATTCGTGGCAGTGGTCGATCACGTCCAGAGCCGGGTTTTGACGCTTGCTTAGGATTACCGAATACATCAGGCAGCCGGGGCCGATCACGACCGACAGGCCTCCACTGCAGCGGCGGAACACCGGCAGGTGTGTTTCCTCGCAATAGGCGAGATTGACCTCCTCTTCGATTTTCGAGGCCCGGCCGATGATCACTGCGGGCAGTTCCGACTCCCAGAGACGGAAAAACTCGTCATCGGATGAGACAGCCTCATCGAGCAGGGCCTCGTCCAAGGCGAGGTTCGCGGCTACATCGGGAAGAGAGAGATCGACGAATTTCATCGCCTCTTTTTACGAGTAATTGCTGCATTTGGGTAGCTGACTCACCCGCTCCTGCCCGACGAATGGGCTGTTCGGGGCCGTTCAGCGACTTGACCGTGTCTGCGACCGGCTCAATACTGTCTTGCTTGCCCATTCTTTTCACTCCCTTGCAGGCAGTTCAACCCCCGGGGTCCTATGACCGACTCGAATTCTGGTGCGAACCAACCCAGCCAACCACGTCCTGACGACAATCTGCCACCGGTCAGCCCGCCTTCTGCGGGATTTCTGATGCAACTTTTCGTTGTGCCAATGGTCATTGTGGTGATCATTGTCATGGTCTGTCTGATGTTCAACTGGCTGGCCCATTTAGGTTCGAAACCTGAGGATCTTGTTGACGATCTCACAAAGCTGAATCCAGGCAGTTGGCAGAAGGCGCTGACGATCGCCAATATGCTCTGTGATCCGAACCAGGCCGAGTTACGTCAGAACGACGTCATGGCGGATCGGCTGGCTGAAATTCTCCAGGCTCAAGTCGAACGAGGAGAGATGGGTGACGAACAAATTCAGCTTCGCGTCTACCTGTGTCTTGCACTGGGGGTATTTGAGGTCAATAACGGTTTGCCGGCACTCGTCGAAGCGGCGTCGACTCAACAACAACCGCAAGAGATTCAAGTCCGGATGAAGGCGATTGAAGCGTTGGCAAGACGTGCAGACGGCATGCCCAATGGTCAAGAAACCCTTCGTGCCGATCAAGGAGTGATGAATGCGCTCCTGGAAGCCTCGAAACAGTTCGAGGGTGGTGGTGATGAGAAAGCGCTCAACTCACAGCTGAGATCACGAGCCGCTTATGCTTATGGTGTGATTGGAGGAGAAGAGAGTCTCAACCAACTGCATCGGATGACGGCTGATCCGGATATGACCGTACGCTTCAATGCCGCGACGGGCCTGGCTCGGAATGGGGATGCCCGCAGCGCGCCCGTGTTGCTCGATATGCTCGATGTTCAGCAGGTCACACAAGACGACGGAGAGCCGTTGGACATGGCGACGTCGTTTATGGTTTTGCGAAATGCACTACGTGCGGTGAAGCAATTGAGTGAGTCGAATACGAGCGATAATCTGGATGAACTAAAGGTCGCCGTACAAAGGGTCGCAGACAGCGATTCCGGAGGGGCGGTTGCCGTCGATGCCAAGCTCGCTTTGCAGTCTCTGAATGATTGAAGTTCGTAGGCTTTTCTTGACGGTTGAAGCTGCGTCTATCTGGGCCGAACTTACTCAGGTCCGGTTGTAACGGTTAGGCAGAGTTGTGTCTCAAGCACCTTCTGTCACAGCGGTTTACGTCTTTTGATGCTTGAAATCCTAAATCTGCTAGCGACACCTGGCTCAAAGAATTCTACAATTTGTAAATCATTATGCGCACGTTACTTGGTCTTCCGACGGTCGTGTCGAGAGGTCAATAACGCTTGATGAAACTGATCACATCATTCAAATTCAAAGCTCGAGAATAGCTGTGTTCGATCGATGGCTTCAGGATCTTCGCCGAATCGCGGAGCATCGCCTCGAACGTTGATACAATGATTCGGTCTGGTCACTGATTCGATCGTCCTCCTCAATTCAGTCCGGGTATCCGCCATGAAACACGTCGCACTCGCAACGGCTCTCAGCCTACTCCTTGGTGGGGCATCTTCACTTTTCGCACAGGTTTCCTGTGAGACTTATCGCCTCGTTCCTCAAACGATTTACGAAGAACGTCCCGTGACGACCTATCGTCTCGAGACCGAAACGATTGTCGAAGAGCGTCCTGTGACGACTTATCGACCCGTTTGGGAAACGCAGCAACGCGAACGCTCCTACACCGTACTAAAACCAGTTCAAGAGACCAGCATGCGTGAAGAACGCTATACGGTTCTCAAGCCGGTTTATGAGACTGAGTTCCGTGAAGAGACCGTTCAGCGGACCTCCTTTGTCAATGAAACTCAGATGCGCGAAGAGCGGCGAACCGTCATGAAGCCGGTGACCGAAACTTCGATGCGAGAAGAGCGACGAACCGTCATGCGGCCCGTCACGGAAACGCAAGTTCAGGACGAGTCCTATACGAGCTTGCGACCGGTGACCACAAACTCGACTCAGTTGGTGAATCAGGGTGGCCTTGTCAACCAATATGTTTACCAGCCTGGAGTCGTACGAAATCGGTTGCGGTGGCAGTCTCGAACGGCCTACGTGAATCCGGCCACCGGTCTTCAGACCGTTCAACGTCCAGGTTTTTATTGGGTTCCTCAACAGCGACCGGGAACCTATCAGGTTCAGCAGTCCTACGTTTCACAGCTTGTCCCGCAGACTGTGCAACAAACGAATTACGTTCCGGAAACCGTGACTCGGAAAGTGCCCATCGAAGTCACCCGTTATGAACCCACGGTCGAGGTCCGACGCGTTCCCGTGACGACGACTCGTATGGAACAGCAAGAAGAACGACGAATGGTGCCGATCACCGTTCAGCGGCCGGTCACCGAACAGGTCGTCCGCAGGATTCCAGTCCAGAAGGTCCGTTGGGAACGGCAAGAGGTGGTCCGCAAGATTCCCGTAACGACGATGCGATACGAGCAAGAACAGCGAACGGAGCAGTACTCCGTTAAAGTTCGCAAATGGGTCGCGGAGAATCGTGTCGAAGAGGTTCGAAAGCAGGTTTCGCGTTGGGTTCCACGAAAGTCGACGCAAACGGTTGCTCGCACCGTCATGCAAAGAATTCCCCTCGATTCCATGGGCTCACCGATTGTGACGGAACGCATCATTGTCAGGGAGCCTACCAACGTGAATACGAAGAAGGCCGATGAGTCTGCCTCGGATTCGACGCCGTTGGATCGTCCGCGCATTGATGCCGAAGTTGAAATCGAGGTCGATGAATATGAAGCTCCTGCTCCCCCGCAGGCAGATGGAAATTAGAGTCCAACGAATCAGTTGACGTAAGCTTTGACGGCACGACCCTCACGAGGGCCGTGCCGTTTTCTGTGAATTCTCCCGAAACCCATGGAATCTGGACCGTTGTTCCTGCCTGCCGATTGACACCCTGGGAGGCCTCCGACAAGCTATCGACAGAAGCATTCGTTGTTTTCCTTGTCCAATTGCCCGTCCAATTGTGTTTCCGAGTATGTCTTCAGAACCTGAATTGGCTACGCCCTTTTCGAATAAACGCGTCGCGTTTGTCGGAAAATTGGGCGGTCTGAATCGCCGTGATGCAAGTCGATTGTTGCGACAATCAGGCGGCACCCCGGTCGATGACCTTCACCATGACGTCGACCTGGTCGTCATCGGTGCTGACGAATTGCCGATCGGTGATGAGGCCATCCTTAGCGAGAAACTTCGCGACGCCGCTGCGCAAGGCGAGTTGGAGGTGATTTCCGAAACTGAGTTCTGGAATCGGTTGGGCTTTGGGGAACAGGAAAACAGTGTGCGGCGATTGTATACGCCTGCCATGTTGGCTCATCTGCTCGATGTGCCCGTGGCAACGGTTCGTCGTTGGCACCGTCGAGGGCTGATTGTGCCAGCTCGTGAGGTGCATCATCTTCCTTACTTCGACTTCCAAGAAGTTGCCACCGCGAGACGCCTTGCCGAATTGTTGGCCGCCGGAGCGTCACCGTCAGCAATCGAAAAAAAGTTGGAGCAACTCGCCCGGCTTGTACCGGATGTTGAACGACCACTGGCTCAGCTTTCAGTGATTGTCGAGGGTCGCCAACTGCTCCTTCGTCAGGGCGAAGGGCTCATCGAAGCCGGTGGGCAGATGCGTCTCGATTTTGAAGCGATCGAAGAGCTTGAGTTCGAGCACGAGCAGGTTCCTGCTCACGAGCCCGCGGTTCTGCCCATTGGATCCGCGCTTTCTCAGCAAGAAAACGTTCACTCCCGCGATGAAATGCTCGCCATGGC
Organism: Planctomycetaceae bacterium; assembly: GCA_002723275.1. Taxonomy (GTDB): domain Bacteria; phylum Planctomycetota; class Planctomycetia; order Pirellulales; family Pirellulaceae. The sequence goes on along the minus strand of PBNZ01000021.1, from coordinate 19,879 downwards.
GAGCGACCTCGAAGATTCCGGACAAAGTCGCGATGCGATTGAAATGTACCGGGCAATACTCGTTGCTGCTGGACCGAGTGCCGAGATCTGTTTTCGCCTTGCTGAATTGCTCTACCTGGTCGGAGATGTCACGGCCGCGCGAGAACGTTATTCCATAGCGGTTGAATTGGATGAAGATTACGTCGAAGCTCGGGCAAACCTCGGATGCGTCCTGTCCGAAACGGGCGAATTGGACCTCGCCATTGCTGCTTTTCAAGGGGCATTGTGCTCCCATCCGGACTATCCAGACGTGCATTATCACCTCGCTCGGGCCTTGGATGAGAATTCTGAACATGCCCAAGCGGAACGTCATTGGCATGAATTTGTCCGCCTGGCTCCCGATAGTCCCTGGGCATCAGAGGCCAAAACTCGCCTCGGTATCGATGATTTCTCCTGATCGCGTCTGTCTGTAGGGGCTGTAGCGACCAGAACTGGCTCAGACCGTTTGATATAAATCGCTGTGAGGCGGGAAGTTACGACGTTGTCGCTGCCGATCTGATTCTTGACTACGCAAACTACCCAATTTAAAATAGGGGTTCGCTAGGAGGAGTCTGTAACAAGCGGTCTGTTAGCAGCTCTGTCTTCTCCGATCGGACGCAAACATTCAACGGAACAGGAAGCTCGATGGGCTTGGCAATCATCGGCGTTATCGTCTTAGTCTTCATCGGACTCACAGTCCTGAGTGCCAAGACCTGGCAGGTCTGGCACGCGCTGGTCGTTTTTGGTCTTTTCGCTGCCACGTTTGGATTCATGATTTTGGCAGCCGCAACCTTAAAGACTCAAGATAAATGGCGAACGCAGTATGAGATGCTTCAGCTCGATAAAGAGCGCGCTGAAAAATCCAATGAGCAATTAGTACATGAAGACGCGGCAGAGACGAGTGAGCTTCGACGAACGTTGGTGGATCGTGGCCGTGTCTGGCGTAACTTGCAAATCGTCGATGGAAATGAAGAGACGGGTGAGATCACTCTCGATGGCACCACCTGGGGCGACGACGACTGTTATCAACAAGCCGCTGCCGATGATTTTGGCGGTGATGATTTTGGGGCGGATGAGGATGAAGGTGATGGCCAGGCTCCGGATCCCGTGCCTGCCGGCAAGCCGATGGGCTTGGAACAGGGCTCCGTTGTCTTCGCCTTTTTAGAAGCATCCAGTAAAAGCCTCAATCCGCAGTTGCAGGAGCTTCTCTATCCTCAGAATAGCGAAGAGGAAGAAGGAGTTATCTTGCCGCAACGGGATGCAGAAGGGAATTGCAAAGTCCCGGTCGCCTATATTGGTGAGTTCACCGTCGTGAGTATTCCAAATGATGATCCGACTGCGATCAAGTTAGAGCCGGCATTCCCGCTTTCCGACTATCAAAAAGAGATTTTGGCCAACGGCATCGACCTTTCATGGGTCCTCTATGAGATCATGCCGGTGGATTCGCACGACCTTGCCGAAATGACGGACGAGCAAATCGATCTTTGGTTGGGTGATCTGAGCGGCAATGAGCAGCGGCCGCTTGTTTTGGACGAATACCAGCGAGACCAGGCCTCTGCCGAACCGAATGACCCGCCCGAGCGGAAGTGGATGAAGGTCACGTTCAAGGCTGGAGATGAGATTGAGGTCGACGCGACGGAAGAATCGCAGGTGCCGGAAGAGCCGTTTGATGGTAGTGGTCAGGCTCGAGCCAAAGATCTGCAGTACGGTGAGGCGGTTTCTGTCTCGAATAATGACGAACTGTGGTTTGACTTTGCCTCAGCCCAAGAGTTGATTCAGCAGCAAAAAGCCGATCCCGGCGAGGTGAAATACGTCCGCCAGTTACGCGACTATGCACGACAGTTCCGAATCAATGCAGGCCAGATTGATGCCGCGGAACGGCAAAATGCAAGCCTCTTGGCACTTAGCCAAAAATTGACCCAGCAGTCCGCCGATCTACAGGCTCAAATCGTGGTGGTCGAGGAACGTCGCCGTAAGTGGGCTGAGGATAGTGCAGGATTCCAGATGGAATTAGCCGTCATCAATGAATACAAACAGGCGCTTGAGCAGGAATGGGAAAGCGTCCGTAGTGAACTCAGTCGGCTTTACCGAGCGAACAAGCAACAGGTCCGCCAAAATGAGGGCGCGGCCAGTGCGAATGCTTCGACACGACGCTCTCTCTGAAAATACCACGCTCTCCTCAAAATGAGTTGTGGTGACTCGCCTCGGTTGCAACGGTGCTGACTTCTTGCGAAATGCTGATCTGTTCGCGAAATGCCAATCGGGCCAACTGCACTTTTTCCCATGAACGGCGTAAGATATCCTAATCGGGATATCCCGCTGGCTGGGCGGGAGCTGCCAGGCATGCCACAGCACATATTGAACCGGTAATTCATCGCAGCTTGAGCGGACCGTAATGGGACTCTACGACCGACCTTACTATCAGGACGAACCACGAAGCTCTTTTTCAGGGTTCGTTGGCGGCCGATCGATGATTGTGAACATCATCATCGTTAACGTTGCGCTCTATGTCCTCGCTGTTTTTCTCTGGCCGGGGGAAGAACAGCTCTACAGTTTGCTTGCTGCCAAATCGGATACCTTGGTGCGTCCGTGGATGTGGTGGCAGTTTTTGACCTACGGATTCATGCATTCGTCAAGCAATGCGTTTCATTTGATTTTCAACATGTTGGGTCTGTTCTTCCTGGGGCGAGAAGTCGAACTGAAATATGGTAGCAACGCCTTTCTCAAAATGTATCTGACCGCTTTGGTCATCTGTGGCGTCATTTGGTCCGCCACGAATCTAGTGATGGAAGAAAACAGCTCATTGATCGGAGCGTCGGGTGCGGTGACCACGACGGTTATCTTGTTTGCTTTGAATTTTCCTCATCGCAAAATTCTCTTTATGATGTTTATTCCTTGTCCTGCGTGGGTGCTGGGCGTCATGATTGTGGTCTTAAACCTGTCTGGTCAATCTGGGGCGATGGGCGGTGGCGAACGTGTTGCCTACGATGTTCACCTGCTCGGCGCCGCTTATGCCTATCTCTATTTCAAAACAGGTTGGGATCTCACAACTCTCTTCATGCCGACGCAGTGGCGCGGCAAATTCAAGATGCCCAGTCGTCGGCCGAAACTCAAATTGCACGATCCAGAAGACCGTTACGATCAACTGGATCAACAAGCCGATACTGTCTTGAAGAAATTGCATCGGGAGGGTGAGTCGAGCCTATCGGCTAAGGAACGCCGCATCCTGGAAGATTACAGTCGCAGGATGCAGCAAAAGCATCGTTGATGAAGTGAACGCCGCGATGCGCTTCTTACCTAATTTTGCATCGCATAGAGAATGGCGTTGATGCCGATCTTGGCTGCATCCGCTCGCATATATCCTTTGCACTCGACGGAGCCTTGGTTTTCTAATGCACAACTCAAGTCGAGAGGTGAGAAGACGACGACGAGCCGTCCGTCGATTTCGATGCCCTTCAATTCCGGTGCCACCCGCTCGACACGCGATCGCAATGGAGCGTCCTCCCGAGTGCGTTGTTTGGGATCGCGGAGCTCAACCGTTCGGATATCGAATCCTTGATACGCATCGGTTAAGAGCGGATGATCCGAGCGAATGGGCCTCAAAGGATGATCGGGAAAGGCTGCTTTCATTTCGCGGCGAAATGATTCTGTGAACTGTGGACTGGCACAAATCGAATCGGCCAGAATGAATCCGCCGTTTTTGATGTACTCGACTAGAGCTGCTCTTTCAGGAGCGGTTAAACGAAAGTTGCGACGGCCATGGAGAAAAGCGATCGGATATTCCGCCAGCGAACTGTCGGTGAAGGGTATCATTCGCTTTTCACCGCTGACCCGTGAATTTAATTTGGTGCCCAGCATCCGCTTCAAATTGGTTAGGGCGGCCGGCGCATCGTCGCTGCCGCCTGTGTGTCGTATCTTGGCAACGTATAGGGTCCCTCGATCGTATTCGCCCTGATCCCCGTCAGCGGTGAGTATGTCGGGCGTGTCGAGCTTCTCTTTCAGCTCGCGATTCGTCGCATAGGTAATGACATTCGCGCCAATGGCCAGGGCAGCATCGATCTGCTCCTGAACGGCTGGAGAATATTTCTGCCGATTACGCGTGTCGGCCAACTCCCAGAAACAAGACAGCTCGCCTGGACAGTAGACAATGCTTGTGCGACAGCAAGAATCCACTCCGTAAAGAGGACGTAATTGGTTAGGGCTTACTTTTTCTTCTGCAAACCAAATGGGATGGTCGGGAGGTAAAAGCCGCAATGAACTCTCTGGAAATAGCTCGGCTACCATGGCGCGAAAGTCCTTGTCAAATCCATCGCCATCGCAACAAGCTTCAGCAAAAATAAAGCCTCCCTGTTCCACATAGCTGCGCAGCGTGTCCTTTTGCTGAGGGGTCAGCTGGAGGCTGTCTCGGCCAGTAATGTACAGCACGGGGGTTTCCAGTAAATCTTCGACCGTGGCCGCACTGCCCTGGATGATCTGCCAACTGAGCATCCGACCCCAACGCTGCTCGATGTCTCGCGTCAAATGAGCAAGATCGCTGCGGTGACGATTCCAGTCGTCGTCAGGTTCTCGCTTTAGCTTAGCGATGATGACGGGACGGCGACCCTTTGATAGGAAAAGCAAAGCCAACGAGGTTCCAATATGCGTGTTGGACTCAATGCCTGTGCCGCGCCAATACCCACGCAGCCGATCTTGTTGTTCCAGTAACGCTTCCGCTCCCTCTCGATACCAGTCGTGTCGCCCCAGAAAACGACGTCCCGATAGACGGCCGACGCGCTCTACACCGTACATGTAGTAAAGCAACCAGGTGCGGCTGAAGTTGCGGTTACGCCGACTCGCAAGCGAGTTTGGATTGCTGTTCACCGAAAAGTTACGTCCCAACCAATCCAATCCTTTTTCGGTCACGTCGCTATTTGTTTGTCGTGCACAGCAATTGACTTCGTCCCCCGTGACCTTGGCATCCGACTCGGACACTTGGCCAGCTGCGATGATTGTGGAAGCGATTCCAGCACAAGTCATGCTTCCAGTTGCAGGCATTTCCGGGTTGTATCCCCAGGACCCGTCCTGGCGCTGAGTGCGGGCCCAATATCCGAGAGCGTTTCGCCAGGTTTGCTCCGCAACCTCGACGCCAACGCTTTCCGCAGCATATAAGGCCAGCATGGCGAATTGAGTATTGGACGGATCTCCGCCGAGCCCATCTTCACCATAGGCCCAGGCACCGCTGAAAGGGCCCCGAACGATCTGCGTCTGCTGAAGCCATTTGACATTTTCACGGATTAGCAGCCGATCCCGCTTTGGATCGGCTTCACATAAAGCCATCGTCTGCAGGGCGACACTGTAGGTTCGCAATGGCTGTTTCGGTTTTCGCAGATAATCGAGTGCTGTACGGACCGAAGGATCGTCTGCCGGTACGCCCGCATTCAGCAGCGCGAGGGTACAGAGTGCGGTGACGCCACCCGGATATCCGCTTTGTTCGCTCCAGTTACCCTGCTGCTTGTTTTGCTCAGCCCTCAGATAAACCACGCCTTTTTCCATGGCCTGGCGCACCCGTTCGGCAGAGATTTGGGACCGAGCGGGCGTCACAATTGATCCAATCATCCCAAAAAGCAGAACAAAAACCTGGACAGATCGGACAGGCATCTCGGATCCTCTTTTACAGAATTTGAATCGTCATAATTATCTTAGAACTCGGACGTTACGACAGCAACGAATCGAATCGACTCGTTGCTGTCCTTGGGTCGGACCGATAAAATTGTCGCGGGCCTGTTGTATGGCATCCCTGTTTCCCTGTCAGGACGGTCCTTGCCGGGATCGCAATGCAAACCTGATGTAGAAAGGCAATCGAATTCGGTGGCCACAAAATCTCGCAGTCTTGGTGAAATTCTCCAAGAATTCAGCCAGCATCGTCATCTGATGCAGCAGGAGCTGCAGAAAATCATCGTCGGTCAAAACGACGTGATTGAGCAGCTTTTTGCGGCAATATTCACTCGCGGGCATTGTCTCCTGGAGGGGGTGCCGGGTCTGGCCAAGACATTAATGGTCAGTACGCTCGCCTCCATTCTCGATGTGGGATTCAAACGAATTCAGTTTACTCCGGATTTAATGCCTTCGGACATCACCGGCACCAATGTGATCGACGAAGATGAGTCCGGTCATCGACAATTTCGTTTCGTTGAAGGGCCGATTTTCACCAATATTTTGCTTGCCGACGAAATAAACCGAACACCCCCCAAGACCCAGGCTGCGCTACTGCAGGCCATGCAGGAGCGGGAAGTGACCGTCGGAAGAACCACCTACCAGCTTCCGGAACCCTTTTTCACGATTGCTACCCAGAATCCGATCGAGCAGGAGGGAACCTATCCGCTCCCGGAGGCGCAACTTGACCGCTTCATGTTCAACATCAAGATCGGGTATCCCTCCGCAGAAGAAGAAGAACAAATTCTGTCGACTACCACGCGAAACGAAAAAGTGGAAGTCCGGAAAGTGTTGTCGTCGAAGTCGATTGTCAATTTGCAGAAGCTGGTCAGCAGTGTCGCCGTCAGTGAGTACATTGTGAAATACGCGGCTGCCTTGGTTCGAGCGACCCGTCCCAAGGACGAATCGGCACCGGAGTTTGTTCGCGAATTGGTGGATTGGGGAGCTGGCCCTCGTGCTGGCCAGTTCTTGATTAATGGCGGCAAGGCATTGGCTGCGATGGATGGTCGATTTTCAGTTGCCATTGATGACGTGCGCAAAATTGCAATTCCCGTTTTGCGTCATCGCATCAGTACGAATTTTCAGGCTCAGGCCGAAGGGATGACCAATGACGACGTGATCAAACGACTTATGGAAATCATTCCTGAACCTGAGATTCCGAAGTTTAACCAGCCCACAAGTTAGTTGGTTGCAGCCATGTCGACGGTTGAGAAATACCTGAAGCCCGAGGTGGCTCGACAAATCTCTCGGCTCGATCTCCGCGCCCAGTTCGTTGTGAAGGGATTCTTGCAGGGGCTTCACGCCAGCCCCTTTCACGGGTTTTCTGTTGAGTTCAGCGAACATCGCAAGTACACCGTTGGCGATGACCCGAAGGACATCGATTGGTTGGTCTACGCGAAAACCGACAAGTATTACGTCAAGAAATTCGAAGCAGAAACCAACATTACCGGTTATCTCGCGATGGATTTGAGTCGTTCGATGGCGTTTTCCTATGGCCAGGAACTCAATAAGTTCGACTATTGCATCTGTCTCGCCGCGGCGCTTTGTTACCTGATGATCTACCAAAATGATCCGGTCGGGCTGATCACCTTTGATACAAAGATTCGCAATAGCCTTCCCCCGCGATCGAAACGAACTCAGCTAGGCCATCTCCTTTCCCATCTTTCGCAGTTGAAACCGGAAGGTGAGACCGATATTGCCAACAGTCTCTCCCAAATCGCGGCGATGATGAAACATCGCAGTTTGGTGATGATCTTCAGTGATCTGTTAGCGGATCCGCAACCGATTGTGCAGGCTTTGAGGCGGATTCGGCACGGCGGACACGATGTGATCCTGTTTCACGTTCTCGACGACGCAGAAGTTCGGTTTCCGTTTGAAGGGGTCGTCGAATTCGAGGAGCCGGAGGCGAGTGATCGACTGAAGGTTGATGCGACGGGCATTCGGGATGATTATTTGAATGAACTCGAGCAATTCCGGCAGTCCTTTCGTAAAGAATGTTTCCAGATGGGTGTTGACTATGTGCCGCTTGATACGAGCATGCAGTTCGACAAGGCACTCATGGAATACCTGGTTAATCGAAGGGGTCGCTAGGGTTTCAACGAAGACCCTCTCGGGGAATCGAATTCGCACATGTCATTCATTCATTTGTCGCTAATCAGCATTGGTAGTCTATTCTTGGCGGTACCGATTGCGCTGCACCTGGCGATGCGACAAAAGGCGCGGCATCAGATCTTTCCCGCCCTTCGATTTCTTCAGTTGCGACAGACGACGAACAAGCGTCGCCTGCAATTGCGACAATGGCTCCTCCTTTTCCTGCGTTGTGCGGCGGTGTTGTTGTTGGCACTTGCCCTGGCTAGGCCCAGCGTGGCATCATCCCAGCTCAGCCAATGGTTGGTGACCGGAGGCCAAGGAATACTGCTGCTCGTTTTGGTATTCGTCACGATTACCGCATTTGTCTATCGACGTGGATGGTTGTTGATCGTTCCACTGTTCGTTTTGATTCTGCTGGTGACGGGCTCATTGATCGCCTCGTCGGTGGCAATTGTTCGCGGGGAGTCGCCCGTCTTTTTGGGAGATAGCCAGGCGCCGATTGCCGCAGTCGTACTGATCGATACTTCCCCGCGGATGTCCTATCTTTATCAGAACCAGACACGGCTTGAAGCCGCAAAAGAAACTGCACGATGGCTGGTCCTCCAATTTCCTCAGGATAGTGATGTGGCCGTCATTGATGCTGAGTCAAATGTCGTTGCCTTCGCTGTCGATGCCGGTGCTGCGTTAAAAACGGTCGATTCGACGCAAGTCACGTTTCAACGTCAGCCGTGGACACAGCTCTTAGAACAATCTCTGGAGTTGTTACAGCAGAGCGATCTGCCGCGGAAGGAGCTTTATATTGTCTCCGATTTGACTCGACAGACCTGGGGAGATTCAATCACCGCCGGTTTTGCTCAAAAGTTATCGCAGGCCGGTAATGTGACCGTGCAACTGATCGACGTCGGTGTGACGGAGCCTCGCAACGATTCTCTTAACACGCTCGAACTCGCTGATGAAATGTTGACGTCCGGAGGAGCGATGAATCTGCGCGTCAGTGTCGAACGAGAGGGACCGCCCAGCCACTGTACGCTCGAGCTGTCGCTTGAGACCGATGAAGATCGCGATCCGATCTTTGTGGATGGTGAGTTGCAGCTGCCTGAGACAAGCGTGCGAAGACGGGTTGAACTGGAGCTTGAGCCGGGGATTCCAGCATCAGCCAATTTTCAGCTACCCGCCCTCCCCTTCGGAACCCACCATGGGTATGTCGAAATCGTCGGTGATGATGCCCTGCCCTTGGATAATCGCAAGTTCTTCACCGTTCATGTGCGTTCCGCCTGGCCTGTCTTGATCGTATCCGATGATCGGGTGACGAGTGACTTGCTGAATGCTGTTTTATCACCGACCGGCTTTGCGGGGGCCAAATTTGATTGTAAGGTCGTCGACACGAATCAATTGAAGAACGAAAAATTGGACAACTATGCCGCTGTCGCCCTACTCGATCCGCCACCGCTGGACGAGTTCGTGTGGGAGACGCTGAAGGATTACGTTCAGGCAGGCGGAGGTCTGGCGATCTTTCTGGGGCGAAATGCCGAGAGTGCCGTTCGTTTCAATTCCAAAGCTGCACTGGAAGTCATGCCTGGTGCCATTGATCGGCAATGGCGTGACGACGAAGGATTGTTCTTGACGATTCGGGATTTCGAGCATCCGATGCTGCGCATCTTTAGCGATGCTCGTTCATCCATTCCCTGGGACTCAATGCCGATCTTCAGACATTGGGTACTGGGTGATCTGGCCGAAAGTACAGCCGTCCTTCTTCCCTTTTCCAACAATAAGCCGGCGATTGTCGAGCGACTTTTGGGCAAGGGTCGCGCCATTGTGGTGACAACACCCGTATCCGAAATCGATGGTCCCGGACGGGATCCATGGAACCAGTTGCTCAATAGTACCGATCCATGGCCTTATCTGATGCTTTTGGATCGGCTCTTCTTGTACCTGGTGCAAAGTCAGGATGCTCCGTTGAATTATTTGACGGGCCAGGTGGCTCAGGTAATGTCGCCATCGACTGATTCTCAACGGTGGCCGCTGTTGACTCCTCGAGGAGATTGGCAAGATGTTGCCTCGCTGCAGGGCCAGTTGCGCGTGCCCTTTACCGATGAGCCAGGGATCTATCGACTCAAGATCGACCTTGCCTCGGAAACGCCCCGAGGTTTTTCAGTGAATTTGGCCGGAGAGGAAACGCGGTTGGACCGTATTACAACGGATCAGCTCGAACAGATCTTCGGCGAAGATGCGTTTCGCATCGCACGTGAACGCTCGGAAGTTGTACGCGAAATCGACCAGGCCAGAATGGGACGCGAATTCTACCCGTTCTTGTTGCCCGTTTTGGCGCTTGTGTTAGGACTCGAATTTATTCTCGCCAATCGTTTTTATTCCCATTGATTGCTATGTCACGTTGGACCTTCGAACCGATTCTTGAGAGCTATTGGATAGTGGCCTTTCTAGCCGCGATTCTGATTCTGCTCTTGATCTTCGTTCGTCCGAGCACGACATCCCTGGTGGCTCGTCGTAAGACCTTGTTGCTTATCTTGCGAGCTTGCCTTATTGGTCTGTTAGTGATTGCGATGCTAAGGCCCGCTCGAGTCAGTGTTTCGAGTGAACCCCAGTCGGCGACGCTCTTGATCCTGTTTGATGAGAGTCGCAGCATGGATATCGAAGACAGTGCCCAAGGCCGTTCGCGCTGGCAAGAATTGGTGACGACGATGAACTCGGCGGCCGACCCCCTGAGCCGTTTGGGGGATGAACTGGAAGTCCGTGCCTATCGCTTTTCGAATGGAATCGATTCGGTGGACATCGAAAGCGGACAGGTCCAAATGCCGGCCACGCCGATCGGAAAAGAAACTGATATTGGCGCTGCACTCGAAGAAATGTTGCAACGCGAGACGGGCAAGCGTTTAGCCGGTGTGATTCTAATGAGTGATGGGGCACAACGTGTCTATGAGCCGAAGGTCGACATGCAGCAAGTCGCTCGTACATTGGCTCGTATGGATTGCCCGTTGTATACCATTGGGTTTGGAAAGCCTCGGGAACAATCGCAGTCGCGGGATGTGGCGATCGAAAATCTGCGCGACCAATACGCGGTCTTCGTGAAAAACGAACTCGCGATTCAAGGCGCCCTGCGCGTACAGGGCTTCGTCAATCGTCCGCTTCCTGTTCGCATCGAGGTTCTTAAGCCGGACGGCCAGATCGAAACACTCGGGCCGATCGAAGTGACGGCGGTCGAAGACGATTCATTGGTCCCGTTTGAGTTTGTATTTTCGCCTCAAGAGCCAGGAGACTATAAGCTCACCGTAAAGGCGGATCCGCAGGATGGTGAGTTAGTGGTCGACAATAATCAAACGATCGCATTTCTAACGGCACTCGACGGCGGACTACAGGTGCTCTTCTTGGAAGGGAATTTGCTCGGCTTCGAGCAGAAGATGATTCGGCGCTCGCTGGCAGCGTCTCCAGATATTCAACTCGATTTTCGACCGATTGATCCTCGGTTACGCGACAGTTGGCCCATCGACCTCAGCGATGTCCTGCAAGAGAAGTCATACGACGTCTTCCTGATTGGCGATGTCGACGCAGCAGCACTCGGTCCTGAGAATCTTTCCTTCATCGCCGAGCAAGTAGAACAAGGCAAAGGGCTCATGATGACCGGAGGATTAAATACCTTCGGCCCCGGTGGCTATTTTGATACACCCCTGAAGCCCGTCTTACCGATTGTGATGGGACGATTCGAGCGACAGGAATTTGGACCCAATATCGAAGTTCGCAAAGACCAACATGTCGACGGACCGTTGAATATCGTTCCCTCCGGGAATCATTTTGTGACCTACCTGGGCAACGAAAATCTGTGGCGACAATTGCGTCCGCTTAAAGGTGCCAATCGATTGGAGGTCAAACCTCGAGCGACGATCTTGGCCAAAAGCGATCAGGATTTACCCATGCTGGTCGCCTGGCAATACGATGCCGGTCGAGTATTGGCGTTTGCTGGCGATTCCACCTACCTTTGGTGGAGCCACGGACAGCAGGAGGCACATCGTCGCTTTTGGCGGCAGGCGATGTTGTGGCTCGGAAACAAAGATCAACTTGTGCGACAGGACGTTTGGGTACGCCTTGTTCGACGACGTTTCCGACCGAATGAGACCGTGGAAATGTTTGCGGGAGTACGCAGCGAAACTGGAGATCCGTTGTTGGATGCCGCAGTCACAGCCGAACTTGTTGCACCCGATAACAGTCGCACTCCGATTCGACTCGCACCCAATGGAGAGGAATGGCGCGCCGAGCTGACCGATACCGCTGCGGTAGGTGAATATCGAATCGAGCTCAAGGCTCGTGTGGACGGTGCTGAAGTCGGTGAGACCGCAGCCCGTTTTCAAGTGTTGGATCGAGATCTGGAATTAAGTGACCCTGCCGCGAATCCGGCGCAGTTGGAACGCATGGCTCGCGTCACTCGGGACGCAGGAGGACGCACGGTTGCGCCTGAACAATTAACCGCTCTGATTGAGGAAATCGAAAAACGTCCGCCGGAGTTGGAAGTCGAAGTCGAATCCAAGTGGCGATTTGGTGATACAGCCTTGGATGCGTGGCCCTTTTTCATGGTGTTCGTCGCGATGCTCGGTTGTGAATGGTGGTTGCGAAAACGTTGGGGCATGATGTAATCGCCTTGACGATACATTGTTCTTTGCCCAGCGGAAGTTAGTTCGAGATGTTGTGCAATCGATCGGCCACTATGTCGCTGACGAGTACCGTGGCATGCACGCAACGACGTATTGGAAGCCAGATAGCATGAAGCTTTTGATTTTTAGTGATTTACATTGCCATGTGGAAATGGCGCAGTCGATCGTCTCACGAGCAGAGGATGCCGATGTCATCATTGGAGCCGGGGATTTTGCACAATTACGGCGAGGTATCGAGCAAACCATTGATGTGTTAATGGAGATTGCCAGGCCAACGATTCTGGTACCGGGCAATAGCGAATCGTTGGAAGAACTACAGCAGGCCTGCCACGGTTGGTCCGCAGTTCTTGTCTTGCATGGAACGGGGGTGAACATCGACGGAGTCGATTTCTATGGTCTTGGTGCTGCTGTTCCCGAGACCCCCTTTGGTACCTGGAGTTATGATCTCTCGGAGCGGGAAGCGAGAGAATTATTGGTGAATTGTCCGGTCGGTGGAGTGCTGGTATCGCACTCACCCCCGAAGGACGTCGTTGATGTTTCCTCGTCTGGCCATCGTCTCGGGAGCGTCGCGGTCAGAGAAACTATTCTGGCCAAGTCTCCTCAACTTGTGGTTTGCGGTCACATTCACGAAAGCTGGGAAAAGACAGAACGCCTTCAGGATACGACCGTGATGAATGCTGGGCCCAGAGGACAACTGGTGGATCTGAGGTCGCTCTGAAAAAGCCGCCGACCCCTGAAGGCCGACGGCTCGTGTTCATCGTTGTTATGGATTCCCGATGACCGGCGAGGTCGACGGGAAACCTTGCCTTATTCGCGTCGGCGACGGTAGACGCCAAACGCTGATAGGGCCACCATCAGCAGCAAGGTCAGAGTCGAGGGTTCTGGCACAGCGGCCGCGGGTGCCCGAGATCCTGCGTCATATCCGCCATCGGTGAAGGCTGTCACGAGGTCTCCACTGCCGAAGGAAAGATCACCGTTCCAATCCCCTTCTCCCCAGGAGGCGGCCTCGCCGGTGTCGTATTTGCCAGCCGTGAAGACCTTGACGAGGTCACCACTGGAGAACAAACCGTCTAAATCGGCGTCGCCCATCCACGTTTGTCGATGGTCTTGGACCCAGATCAATCGGTCGACTTCGTTGACGACACCGTCGTCGTTTTCATCAAAGATCCCGAGATTCACTTCGGCGTTACTAATCTCCTGTGCCTGGAGATTGATATCGGCTTCATTGACTTCACCGTCGCCGTTGTAATCACCAGGGACGCTGGCAGCCGTGTTGACCGTGTCTGGACCAGCTTCGAAGTTCCCAAGAATTTCGTCGTTGGTGAGTGCATAGTCATAAATGCGGAATTCATCGAAAGCGCCTTGGAAGTTGGCGTCATTCGTCCAGTTCGACCGTCCCAGCCAATTGTTGACATCGTCAACATTTGAGAGAGCAATCGAAGTATTGGCGCTACCCATCAAAACTCCGTCACTGTAGACAGAAAGCGTGCCTCCACCCGTCAGCTCATCGCCATCGGAGTCAAGGACCACGGCGTAATGTCGCTCGTCTCCGAGCTCTTTGGGATCGTTGAAATCGATCGTGACCGTACCTCCACCCAGTGGATCTTCATCGTAATAATCCACTCTGTGAGCGTTTTGATCGTCACCTCGAGATGCTGAAAGCATTAGGTAATCGAGACCCCGAGTTTCACCGCCGTTATCATCGCCAGGCTCCAACAGCTCTCCATCATCGCCTCCTGGAGAATTGTTGCCGAAGTCGAAGATTCGTGACCAACTCTGAATCCCTTCAATCGTGACCCATGACTCAATCGTCACATCCGTGAGTGGTGAGATCAGTCCATTCGGAAGATCCACGTAGGCCGCGAAATCAGACGAACCTCCGTCGAGGATCAACTGATTCCCACTTAATGAAGATCCTTCACCGAGGACGATTCCATTGGCTCCGCCGACCGAATCCACGATCTCGGCACCCGATGCGTCTCCACTTGCGTCGTTGCTAAAGCTGTAACGATGGATTGGACCCGCAGGAATTGCTGCCGGTTCCAGCGGTTTCGGCGGTTCCGGACTGACGTAGTTGTCTTTTTCAGCGTTGTAATTCGAGAGAATCTGAGCATCGCTTAGCACGCCATCGTGGATGCGAACCTGACCGATCATCAAGCTACCTTTCAGGTTGCCGGTCAATGTGAAACCGTCAGATTCCCATTGTGACGCAATCGCGATCGCAGGATCTTCATGGGTATTCAGGAATCCCCAATTTCCCATGTCTTCTTCGTACCAGAGTTCACCATCGGAATAGACACGTGCAAAGGGATCGTCTTCACCACCGTAGGTGTAGGTCAGATGGTGCCATTGGTTTGCGACCGGAGCGCCAGGCGTGAAGTCATCGTCGATCCAACCTAGGTCAGGACCACCGCCACCCCAGTGGCCTACGGCACCGAAATTTCCATGGTCGCCATAATTGAAAGCCATGTTCGTGCCATCCGGTCCACCACGTTTGCCCCAGGACACGAGTGTTTCTTCGCTGGCGATGCCCGGATTCAACGCCCACACTTCGATACTCCGGGTTGGATCAAACCCGGTTAAGCCCTCAGGCGCCGGTTCGGGATCTTCTAATGATCCGCCCACAAAAGCCTGTGTGGTGCCGTTGAATACGATTGCTGGAGTTGCATCGAGAAAGTCAACTCGAGCCGGTCCATTAACCGCTTCGAAGTCCGCGTAACTTCCTGCATTCGTCCACGTCGCGTCACCCGTGCTAAAGGTTGACGCATTCAAGTCAACGAACAACTCTCCAGCCACCTCGATGGCGCTTGCAGGAGTTGTCGAATAGACGAGCATAATGGCCAAGGTCATGAATGTGGTCCATCGCCGTAAGACAGAGTGTCCCATAACCTGTATTCCTCTTTGGTTGGGATGCCTGGGAATAGGGATTATGGTGAGATGGTTTGCACAATTTATCTTCATCTGTTTCGAATTTAGGATTCGATCGATAAATTAACGTTCAGATCCAGAAACCATCGAGGGGCACAGTTTAAACACCAGTTAACGTGTTTCGCAATAAAAAAATATGTCTTTTGAAATCTGCAGCGGCTAGATAGTGTGTAAGAGTCTGGACGTCTCTTTGAGGAGAATCGATTGTCTCACAGACCCCTTATTGAGCCTGGAAAATCTCGACGTTTGATGAGCCACTGATGGGATGCTCTGACATGGTTCCGTCGGGCCAGCGTATTTCGAGATGAGCGGTAGGGTTGGCCGGCATCATTGGAAAGCTTACCGAAGCTGAATGTTGACTCAGATAACCCTCGCCGGCCCGAATTTCACGCGTCATGCCATTGGTGATGCAAAGGTCGACTCGGCCATCGTTATCGAAATCGTCAAATCGTGGTATCCACGTCCAATCACTCGATGCGATTCCCGCAAGATAAGCTGCCTCCATGAATCGATCGGTGCCCGAGTTAACGAATAATGTATTCCGAGAGTACTGACGTGGTTCGGCATACTCCAGGAACCAGCCTGCCGAATTCATGTCGCCCATTCCCACCTTTTGCTTGAAATGGTTCGAACCGGCCATGTCTGTCGCGAGCAAGTCCATGAGCCCGTCATTGTTGACATCAGCAATGTCGACTCTCATGGAAGACCAGGGAGTGTGTGGAAGAGCTGTTTTGGCGAGGTCTGTGAAACTGCCGTCGCCATTGTTTTGGTAAAGCTTATCCGAACCCCAATAGTCATTCGCAACATACAGATCAGGAAGACCGTCGTTGTTGCAATCCCACCACGTGGCAGCCTGTCCCAGGTCGGTACCGTCGATGCCTGACTCACGACTCACGTCCGTGAACCGATAATTCCCTGCCCCGTCGGGACCGTCATTACGAAACAGATGGTCGTACTGTCCCGCCTCGATCTGTTTCGCACGATCACCTGGTAGGTAAAGCAGTTCCCAGAATTCACGAAGTTCATCGAGCACGTAGGGTTTGTTGCCAACGAATTTGACTCGAAATTTTTGGTCAGGGCCTGGGGGAATCCTGCCGTCACGAGGTATCCATCCAGGTCTCCATCGCAGTCGTAGTCGCTGAAGGCCATCATGACATTCGCCCCGTTGTAGTCCAAGCCGTAGGGCTTGGCCATTTCGCGAAAACGAGTGTTGCCCTGGTTGATGTAAAGTCGATTCGGCATGCCGTATCCACAGGCGTAGATGTCCAGTAAGCCATCATTGTTGATATCTACGAAACTTGCGCCGGTGCCCCAGAATTCTGCATCTTCGATGCCGGCTCGCGACGTAATGTCCTCAAAGCGACAGTTGCCAAGATTGCGATAAAGTCGATTGCCTATCGAGGGACGCGTCAAATAAATGTTCGGCAGTCCATCCTGGTCAATGTCTCCGACACAGACGCCACCCCCAGTGTTTTGCGAATAGAAGATGCGGTCGTATTTTGCTGGCTTATCCCACTCGATTAAGATATCGATTCCAGAGTGCTCTGGCGACAATTGAGTGAAGCTGTTTGCGTCTGAATTGGGTTGCGTCGTGAATCCTTCGGGTGCTGGCTCTTGCGGGCGACAGCCCAACACGATCACCATCGCGACCATCGAGAACAGACAGCGCGAAAGGAGTTGGCGTTGCTCAAACACTTGGGATACCTGAAACATCAAATATCGTTGGTTAAATCGGTAAACTCGCCTTGGAGATGATGGCTCTATAATAGCACTCGCCAACATCAAAAAGGGGCTGTCGCAAAGGGGATCAAGAGAATTTGGAACCGATGATTGATGCGGGGATTGGATTTTGAATAAACTCGCTTGAATAACCTGGCCGCTGTCTGCTCAGACAGGGGGCGAGTCGTTCTGTACCTTAAGGCCACGGTGTTAAATTGCTTTTTGCCTGGGGACGTTCCATAAATTGAGTTTGTGTAGCCATGCTGACAACGAATCTGCAAGTTATATTGAGGCGATAAGCAAAGGTTGTATTGTCTTGGCCGACCTGTTTGAAAGTCTGAGCATGATGAAGGTCTATGCGTCAACTCGCATCGCATTGGTTTTTGTGGTTGGTGTGATGTTCTGGCTGTCGTTGTCAGGATGTGGTCGTAACCGTTCGGAGTTTGTCGAGGACGGACCCGTTGGAACCAAAACAGAGCTTGGTTCCATCGAACAAATTGTGGGCCGTGAAGAGTTGATTCTTCGATTAACACCAACCCTCGCAGGTCTTAAGCAGAGTGTATTGAATCTTGAATTACCGGATTATCGGGCGAGAGAGTTGTTCGCTGACTCGGTTGAATTTCAGGATGTGATTTTCCCATCGAAAGATTGGAAAGGGCGTTTGCAACAGACCAAGCCGATTTCTTTTTCCGTTTCGACTGCGACGACATCGACCAATGATTCGCTGAGTTTGTGGAGCTCGTTACTCGAACAGATTCAGTATTTTGAAACGGCGAAGTTCGCCATTGTCGACGGTCGGTTTGTCGACGATCAGTTGGATAAGTTCGAGACGGATCTCTCTTTTCGCGGGCGCGCGCGGCTCCGGGACTCCGTGTGGGCAGCGGTCTCTGCAAAGATTCAGGTCGAGTGGCGTCGTGACCCTCGTGCCGCGGCCGAGGAGTCATGGCGGATTGCCGGGTGGCGCATCAAGGATCTGTCCTTATCTCAACGGGAAGAACTTTATTTCGAGGATCAAATATCGAGCGCGATACCCGACCGAAATACACTTCGTCGACTACGCGAATCAAAACACTGGGAATACGCGACGCGACACTATTACCCTCAGCGTCGCGCTTCACTCCCAGGCGGAGTTGCGGATGATCGATTTTTTCCGATCTCAACGGCGCACCATCCGGGTGTCGCTGTTGTTGATGTTGATCAGGATGGATTTGACGATCTCTATATCACCGTCCGTTGGGGGAAGAATCTCCTGCTGCGGAATTCCGGTGATGGCACGTTTGTCGAGGTAGCCCGAGACTATGGACTCGATGTGGAAGGCCGATCCAACGCAGCGGTGTTTGTCGACTTTGATAACGATGGCGACAAAGATGTAATGATTGCGAGAAGTCTTGATCGTAGCATGTATCTTGTCAATGAAGACGGCACGTTTGTCGATCGATCATCTCTAGTCATCTGTGAGCTGCCGTTTGAGGCCACATCGGTGTGCGCCGCAGATTACAACAACGACGGTCTCATTGACGTTTATTTTTCGACCTACCATCAAGATGACGTTAGTAACCGGATCGATGCTGATCTTTCAAACGACGATCATCGGATCCATAACTATTTGACGGACGCCCAATCTGCAGAACTTAAGGATCGTCATCGAAGTGAAAATCGGTCGTTTATTAATCAGATCGGACCGCCGAATCTATTGTTGATCAATCTTGGTGACGGTCGATTCGATGTGGCACCTCATTCAGAGCCGTTAATGGGATGGCGGAATTCGTTCCAAGCAAGTTGGTCGGATTACGATCAGGATGGCGATGTCGATCTCTATGTCGCAAATGACTTCGCGCCCGATCATCTTTTTCGAAATGATGGTGCCGAAGGTTGGCGAGATATCGCTGGCGAGGTTGGAATTGATCAACTTGGCTTTGCGATGGGTGTTACCTGGGGAGATTACGATAACGACGGCCGAGATGATCTGTATGTAAGCAACATGTACAGTAAGGCGGGCCGACGGATCACGCGACTTGTCGATGGAATTGATCCGCGGATATCACGATTAGCCACTGGGAACTATCTGTTTCATCAGGAGTCCGATCGTTTTCAGCTTGTTTCCGGATTGGAGGCTCCGGCGCTCCCGGTTGCTCGTGCCGGCTGGGCTTGGGGAGGCCAGTTTGTCGACTTTGACAATGACGGCCTATTAGATCTCTATGTCGCGAGCGGATACTATACGGCACCGCAGGAATTTGAGACGACAGTCGATTTGTGAAGCAATTTCTGGCGCGCGGTCGTGCGCTCCGACACGGGACTTGCCCAAGATGAATTTCGCCGTAGTGATCTTTGGCAAATTGATCCACTACTCGGGCAGGTCGATGTCGGTATGGCTACGCGATACAGTCGAGGTAAGGAAAAGTTTGAGTCCGGAGAAATGCGATGGCATTCCTTTAGCGGTCACGAGCGGAATTGTTTTTTTCGTAATCAGGATGGCCAAGGATTCTCGGACGAATCAGCTATCTCGGGTGCCGATAGCATCGCTGATGGTCGTTCCTTCGCTTGGTTCGATTACGATCGCGATGGATGGCTCGACATGGCCTTGGTGAATGCCAATAAACCCATGTTTCAGCTTTATCGCAGTCGTATGTCGTTGACCGATGCAAAACACCACCGTTTTATTGCGCTGCGTTTTTCCGGTGGCAACCACACTCCTAAGCCCAGCCCGGAATGGAGCGCAGCCGATGCTTATGGCGCGCGTGCTACACTCGAGCTGTCCGGTATGCGTCTCA